>NZ_AYKS02000033.1 GCF_000496755.2 Serratia sp. DD3 | reverse complement strand
AGGCTGGGTGTGTAAGTGCAGCGATGTATTGAGCTAACCAGTACTAATGAACCGTGAGGCTTAACCTTACAACACCGAAGGTGTTTTGACCTGATACCAGGATATCGGGTAGAGAGATAGCGATAATCAGCTTGTTCTACAGATTGAAGATGAGAGCAACAAAGATTTTGAGGTGCATAGGGGTGAGGTGGATTAACTGAAACCTGTTTCCTGTGACCTGAAACCTGATTTGCCTGGCGGCCTTAGCGCGGTGGTCCCACCTGATCCCATGCCGAACTCAGAAGTGAAACGCCGTAGCGCCGATGGTAGTGTGGGGTCTCCCCATGTGAGAGTAGGACACTGCCAGGCATCCAATTTGTGTGCTGATATGGCTCAGTTGGTAGAGCGCACCCTTGGTAAGGGTGAGGTCCCCAGTTCGACTCTGGGTATCAGCACCACTTTATTAGTAAAGTTAGTTCGGCAAACAAGAATTAAAAGAATTTGCTTGGCGGCAATAGCGCGGTGGTACCACCTGATCCCATGCCGAACTCAGAAGTGAAACGCCGTAGCGCCGATGGTAGTGTGGGGTCTCCCCATGTGAGAGTAGGACACTGCCAAGCATCAAATAAAGCAAAGAACCCCGTGCGTAAGCATGGGGTTTTTTGCTTTATTTGTTATAGCTTTTCTACCCGAGCATAGGGATGTGACCCCGTCTCTGGTGATGAAACATTTTCACCTTTCTGTTGAACACTCGACATGATGCAGAAAAAACGCTATCTTCAGGCATCTAGAAGTCTAAACGTATAAACGGATGAGCCTGGAGATTAAGCAATGCCGATTCGTGTTCCTGATGAACTACCTGCAGTTAATTTTTTGCGTAATGAGAATGTGTTTGTGATGACATCTTCTCGTGCAAGAACACAGGAAATCAGGCCACTCAAGGTGTTAATCCTTAATTTGATGCCAAAAAAGATTGAAACGGAAAATCAGTTTCTGCGTTTACTCTCTAATTCCCCATTACAAATCGATATTCAACTGCTGCGCATTGATAGCCGCGAATCGAAGAATACGCCGGCAGAGCATTTAAATAATTTTTACTGTAATTTTGAAGATATTCAGGAAGATAACTTTGATGGCCTGATCGTTACAGGCGCGCCTTTAGGGTTAGTGGATTTCTGTGATGTTGCCTATTGGCCACAGATTGCGCGTATTATTGCCTGGGCTAAGGATCACGTCACTTCTACGCTTTTCGTCTGTTGGGCAGTACAAGCAGCATTGAACATTCTCTACGGTATTCCGAAGCTAACGCGAGAAGTTAAGCTTTCTGGTGTTTATCAGCACCAAACGCTGCAACCGCATGCCTTATTGACCCGGGGATTTGATCAGACTTTTCTAGCCCCGCATTCACGCTACGCTGATTTCCCTACCCATATTATCCGCCAGTATACTGATCTGGATATTCTGGCTGAGTCAGAGCTCGCTGGTGCCTATCTGTTTGCAAGCCCCGATAAGCGCCTGGCATTTGTTACCGGGCACCCAGAATATGATCCATTAACGCTGGCAGACGAGTATTTGCGAGATCTCAATGCTGGCCTCAACCCAGTGGTACCATGGAACTATTTTCCTGAAGATAACCCGCAACTGCCCCCAATCGCCTCATGGCGTAGCCATGGTCATTTACTGTTTTGCAACTGGTTGAACTATTGCGTCTACCAGATCACACCGTTTGATCTGCGTCACATGAATCCTACCCTTGAGTAATCCTGTTTTCTGCAATATCCGCTATCATTAACGTTGCAGGAGGGGACTCCTGCGCTTGCCTACCTTGTTCTACTCAGTTCATCAATACGAATATTCTTAACAAAAATTATTAAAAAACAATTTGATAAGTAGTATTTGTCGATAAAACTATCGCTGTCTATAGATGTTACGCACGATGGGTAATTTAATCATTTAATAACAAATGATTAATAAAATTCTTAACAAAAAGATGAAATCAGTTTTGTTTTTTTAACATTATTGGTTATTCTTGACATGCTTAGCATGATATCTAACCAATAAAAGCCCATTTCTTCACCTTAAATTGCCGCTATTTCCGACAACATTAACTTCGCCAACTTCACCTGCCCAGTAGTGATGGGTGTAATGAAGGTAAGGAAAATATAATGACGCAACAGATGGTAGGTTCAGAGTTAACTTTTACCCAGCCCTTCAAGACAGCAGAACAACAAATATTAACCGATGAAGCCGTTGAATTTTTGGCTGAGCTCGTGAGGAAATTTACTCCCCAACGTAACCCATTGTTGGCTGCGCGCGCCAGTTGGCAGGAAAAGATTGATCAGGGTGAGCTGCCAGATTTTATGCCAGACATGAGTGCTCATGGTGATGGCGACTGGAAAATCCGCGGTGTCCCCAGTGATTTGCTTGATCGCCGTGTAGAAATTACTGGCCCCGTTGAACGTAAAATGGTGATCAATGCCCTGAACGCCAACGTCAAAGTATTTATGGCCGACTTTGAAGATTCTCTGGCCCCAAGCTGGGAAAAAGTCATTGATGGGCAAATCAATTTGCGTGATGCCGTGAATGGCACCATCTCCTATACCAATGAAAACGGTAAACGTTACCAACTCAAACCCAACCCAGCGGTACTGATTGCCCGTGTGCGTGGCTTACATTTGCCAGAGAAACATGTGTTGTGGCAGGGGGAGGCAATTCCGGGGGGGATATTCGATTTTGCTCTCTATTTCTTCCATAACTATCGTCAGCTATTAGCCAAAGGGAGTGGCCCCTATTTCTACCTGCCGAAAACCCAGACCTGGCAAGAGGCTGCCTGGTGGAGTGACATCTTCTGCTTTACTGAAGATCGTTTCAAGTTACCACGCGGCACCATCAAGGCCACGGTGTTGATCGAAACCCTGCCTGCGGTATTTCAAATGGATGAGATCTTGTATCACTTACGTGACCATATCGTCGGGCTAAATTGCGGCCGTTGGGATTATATATTTAGCTATATAAAAACATTGAAGAATCATGGTGATCGCGTTTTGCCCGATCGGCAGTCTGTTACCATGAACAAACCTTTCCTCAGTGCTTATTCACGTTTGCTGATTAAGACCTGCCATAAACGCGGCGCTTTTGCGATGGGGGGGATGGCAGCGTTTATCCCCAGTAAAGACCCAGCACAAAATGAAATGATCTTAAGTAAAGTCCGAGCAGATAAAGAACTGGAAGCCAACAATGGCCATGATGGCACCTGGGTGGCTCATCCCGGGTTGGCCGATACGGTGATGGAGGTCTTTAACCGTATCCTGGGCGAACGTCAGAATCAATTGGACGTGCTGCGTGAGAATGATGCCCCGATTACCGCCGCTGAATTATTGCAACCTTGTGATGGTGAACGTACTGAAGCGGGGATGCGCGCCAATATTCGTGTCGCGGTGCAATATATTGAAGCCTGGATCTCCGGTAATGGTTGTGTACCGATTTATGGTTTGATGGAGGATGCGGCGACTGCCGAGATCTCTCGGACTTCTATCTGGCAGTGGATCCACCACCAGAAGAGTCTCAGCAATGGCCAACAGGTGACCAAGGCACTGTTCCGCCAAATGCTGGAAGAAGAGATGCTAGTTGTCCGTCAGGAAGTGGGTGAAGCACGTTATAGCGCCGGTCGTTTTGAAGAGGCGGCCCGCTTAATGGAACGAATTACGACACAAGATGAATTGATCGATTTCTTGACGCTACCCGGTTACGAATTACTGGCCTGAAACCGGTCATTCGGCCTGCCATTTTGGAGAGGGTTGAGTGCGATGTTCTCCAGTACTCAATCCTGCAAACTGATGCTGCTGATAATGCCGGCTCATTCAAGTCACCATTGAAAGGGGGGAAGTGAAGTTCCAATAGCTTGAATGGTGACCGGTAAATTGCTTTGTTGAACCCCACCGCACAATTAGAGGATGAACCTATGACGCTTTCTCGTACCCAACAGATTCAACAACTGGAACAGGAATGGAAATCGGCACGCTGGGAAGGCATTACTCGCCCTTATAGCGCGGAAGATGTGGTTAATCTGCGCGGTTCGGTTAATCCGGTCTATACCTTGGCGCAAAACGGCGCGGCTAAGCTCTGGGAGCTGTTACATGGCAAATCCCGTAAAGGGTACGTCAATAGCCTGGGGGCGTTGACCGGTGGTCAGGCGTTACAACAGGCAAAAGCCGGCGTGGAAGCGGTTTATCTGTCTGGCTGGCAAGTAGCGGCAGATGCTAATACCGCTTCTGCCATGTACCCGGATCAATCTCTGTATCCGGTGGATTCTGTTCCGGCAGTGGTTGAGCGTATCAATAATACTTTCCGCCGTGCTGATCAGATCCAGTGGTCGAATAAAATCGAGCCAGGTAGCCAAGGCTATATCGATTATTTCCTGCCGATTGTGGCGGATGCGGAAGCTGGGTTTGGTGGGGTACTGAATGCCTTTGAGTTAATGAAGGCGATGATTGAGGCCGGGGCGGCAGGTGTACACTTTGAAGACCAACTGGCAGCTGTGAAGAAGTGTGGTCATATGGGTGGCAAAGTGCTGGTTCCGACACAGGAAGCGGTGCAAAAGCTGGTTGCAGCGCGCCTGGCGGCTGACGTTCTCGGTGTACCCACACTGTTAATTGCGCGTACTGATGCTGATGCCGCAGATTTGCTGACTTCAGATTGCGATCCCTATGACCGCGCCTTTGTCTCCGGTGAGCGTACTGCGGAAGGTTTCTTCCGGACTCACGCTGGGATTGAACAGGCTATCAGCCGTGGTTTGGCTTATTCCCCTTATGCTGATCTGGTGTGGTGCGAAACCTCAACGCCGGACCTGGTTGCTGCCAAACGTTTTGCTGATGCTATTCATGCCAAATTCCCTGGCAAATTGTTGGCGTACAACTGTTCGCCATCCTTTAACTGGCAGAAAAATCTCGACGACCAGACGATTGCCCGCTTCCAGGATGAGTTGTCAGCGATGGGGTATAAGTATCAGTTTATTACGCTGGCTGGTATTCACAGCATGTGGTTCAACATGTTCGATTTGGCACATGCCTACGCACAGGGTGAAGGCATGAAACACTATGTCGAGAAGGTGCAACAGCCAGAGTTTGCGGCGGTGGCGCGTGGCTATACGTTTGCTTCACATCAGCAGGAAGTCGGGACAGGCTACTTCGACAAAGTGACCACCATTATTCAAGGCGGGGCTTCTTCGGTGACGGCATTGACCGGTTCTACTGAGGAGCAGCAGTTCTAATTTATCTGACGGTTTATGCCCAAAATAATTCGAGTTGCGGCGCTATTGGCTGCAACTTGAATGAATTTGGCTAGATCAACGGCCTGGTATCTCAGGCCCGGTTCCACGGGTTGATGGCAGAGGTCAAGATGGCAGCAAAACCGGAACGATTGATTGCACAGACTATCCTGCAGGGCTTTGATGCACAATATGGTCGCTTCCTTGAAGTCACCGCGGGCGCACAGCAGCGTTTTGAACAGGCTGACTGGCCCGCCATCCAACAGGCCATGAAGCAACGCATCCATCTTTATGATCACCATGTGGGTCTGGTGGTGGAGCAACTGCAATGCATGGTGAGCAAAAGTGATTACCAGCAGGATGTCGGTTTACTCCACCGGATCAAAGCCGTCTATACCGAGTTGTTGCCCGATTACCCACGTTTTGAGATTGCAGAGAGCTTTTTTAACTCGGTTTACTGCCGCTTGTTCAAACACCGGGATTTAACACCGGATAAACTGTTTATTTTCAGCTCACAGCCTGAGAGGCGTTTTCGCGATATCCCCAGGCCACTTGCCCGCGATTTTATTCCCAACGGCGATCTGCCCACTATGCTGCACAGTCTACTGACTGACTTGCCGCTGCGCTTACCCTGGGAGGACTTGCCTCGGGATATTCATGCTATTACGCAAGCGTTATTACAAACCTTCGATTCACGGCAATTGGCTGGGGCGACGTTTCAGGTAGCGAATGAACTCTTTTATCGCAATAAAGCGGCCTGGCTGGTGGGTAAGTTGCGATTGGCTGATGAGGTCTATCCATTTCTGTTACCTATTCATCATAGTGATTCTGGTGCGCTGTTTATTGACACCTGCCTGACCAGCAAAACGGAAGCCAGTATCGTATTTGGTTTTGCTCGCTCCTACTTTATGGTTTATGCCCCGTTGCCAGCGGCGATGGTTGAGTGGTTACGGGAAATTCTGCCGGGCAAAACCACCGCTGAACTGTACATGGCGATTGGCTGCCAGAAGCATGGCAAAACGGAATGCTATCGTGAATATCTGACGTTTATGGCACAGTCTCAGGAGCCGTTTATTATTGCCCCTGGGGTGAAAGGCATGGTGATGCTGGTGTTTACATTGCCCACCTTTGATCGGGTATTCAAGGTAATCAAAGACCAATTTGCACCACAGAAAGAGGTGACACAAGCGCGTGTCCGCGACTGCTACCAATTGGTTAAGGAGCATGATCGTGTCGGTCGTATGGCTGATACACAGGAATATGAAAATTTTGTGGTCGATAAGCGCCGTATCAGCCCAGAATTGTTGGCGGAGTTACAGCGTGAGGTGCCAGAAAAACTGCAAGATCTGGGTGATCGTTTGGTGATTAACCATTTATATATGGAACGCAAGATGATGCCCCTGAACCTCTATCTAGAGCAGGCCAACGCGCAGCAGATGCATGATGCCATCGAAGAGTACGGCAATGCCATCAAACAACTGGCAGCGGCCAATATCTTCCCCGGGGATATGCTGTTCAAGAACTTTGGTGTGACGCGTCATGGACGGGTGGTATTTTATGACTATGACGAAATTTGTTACATGACTGAGGTGAATTTCCGTGATATCCCCCCACCACGCTACCCGGAAGATGAGCTGGCGAGTGAACCCTGGTATAGCATCGCCCCAAACGATGTTTTCCCTGAAGAGTTCCGCTATTTCCTCTGTGGTGACCCAGGTATTCGCCAAGTGTTTGAGGAGCTGCATAGTGATCTGTTCACTGCGGATTACTGGCGTAGGCTGCAGCAACGTATCAGGGAAGGCCATGTTGAAGATGTGTTTGCCTATCGTAAAAAGCGGCGATTCAGCCAGCGGTTACCTGCCGATAAAGTAGGAAAACCGCTAACAGGTGGGATTACTTAGAGGGATGTGAGGGGCATAGTTAAAATAATTCGGGTTACTAGACAAAACCCTATGCGTTTTGACCGTTGTTCGCAAAGGGGGCTCAGGAAGAGCAGAGTATCAGGGCGGAGCTAACACCACCGCCTCTTGAAGTATGAAATTTTATGCCTCAGCCGCAATCTTCTTATTCCCTTATTTGTCCAGTTGACTGACCAACCTGAAAAACTCTCAATATCTGTTGGCATCTTTGCCAACAAAACCTGTGCTAGGATGTCAGACCCTTCATTTTTAAGCTGTAATGGGGCAAACCCTGCCTTTGCAGTTTGATTGATGAAGGGAATAAATAGTTGGGTGAATCACCGGGTATCAAGGGGCTACAGTGATAAATCGAGTGGAACAACTGCGTGAGCAGTTAGCACAGCGCATTTTAGTGTTGGATGGCGGTATGGGGACCATGATCCAGAGTTATCGGCTGGAAGAGCAGGATTATCGTGGCGAGCGTTTTATTGACTGGCAATCGGATTTGAAAGGCAATAACGATCTGCTGGTGTTAACCAAACCGCAATTGATTGCGGCGATACACCATGATTATCTGGCCGCCGGGGCTGACATCCTGGAAACCAATACCTTCAATGCCACCAGTATTGCCATGGCGGACTACCACATGGCGTCACTGTCTGCCGAGATTAACTATCAAGCGGCGTTGTTGGCCCGTGCTTGTGCCGATGAATGGAGTGCACGTACCCCAGAGAAGCCGCGCTATGTTGCCGGTGTATTGGGGCCGACCAATCGCACTGCGTCTATTTCACCCGATGTGAATGACCCGGCATATCGCAATGTTTCTTTTGATCAACTGGTAGCGGCTTATCGTGAGTCAACCCGCGCACTGGTGGAAGGTGGCGTCGATCTGATCATGATCGAAACCATCTTCGATACCCTGAATGCGAAAGCTGCGGCCTTTGCGGTAGAAACCGAGCTTGAAGCATTGGGGGTGACTTTACCCATCATGATTTCCGGCACTATCACCGATGCGTCTGGCCGCACCCTTTCCGGCCAGACGACGGAGGCGTTCTATAATTCGCTACGTCATGTCCGCCCATTGAGCTTTGGCCTTAACTGTGCCCTCGGCCCCGATGAACTGCGCCAGTATGTGGCGGAGTTGGCGCGTATCTGCGAAAGCTATGTGACAGCCCATCCAAACGCGGGTTTACCCAATGCTTTTGGCGAATACGACCTTGATCCTGACGCCATGGCTCAGCAGGTTGGTGAATGGGCTCAGTCCGGTTTTTTGAATATGATCGGTGGTTGTTGCGGCACCACGCCTGCGCATATCGCGGCGATGGTAAAAGCGGTGGAAAATGTGCCACCACGGCAACTGCCTGTATTACCGGTGGCTTGCCGTTTGTCTGGGCTGGAACCGCTGAATATTGATGCTAACTCGCTGTTTGTTAATGTGGGGGAGCGGACCAATGTGACCGGTTCAGCACGTTTCAAACGCTTGATTAAAGAAGAGAAATACAACGAGGCACTGGATGTGGCGCGCCAGCAGGTGGAAAGCGGCGCTCAGATCATCGATATCAATATGGATGAAGGGATGCTCGATGCTGAAATGGCGATGCAGCGCTTCCTTAACCTGATTGCCGGCGAACCTGATATCGCTCGGGTGCCGATTATGATCGACTCTTCCAAATGGAGTGTGATCGAAAAAGGCCTGAAATGTATTCAGGGCAAAGGGATTGTTAACTCGATCTCAATGAAAGAAGGTGAGGATGCCTTTATCCAGCACGCCAAGTTGGTGCGTCGCTATGGGGCAGCGGTGGTGGTGATGGCGTTTGACGAAGTCGGTCAAGCGGATACCCGTCAACGCAAGTTTGAGATTTGCCGCCGCGCTTACCAGATCCTGACCGAGCGTGTGGGCTTCCCGCCGGAAGATATTATTTTTGACCCCAATATTTTTGCTGTCGCCACCGGGATTGAAGAGCATAACAATTATGCCGTCGATTTTATTGAAGCCTGTGCCGACATTAAAACCCATCTGCCCCACGCGATGATCTCCGGTGGTGTCTCCAACGTCTCATTCTCTTTCCGTGGCAACGATCCGGTGCGTGAGGCGATCCACGCGGTGTTCTTGTACCACGCCATCCGTAATGGCATGGATATGGGGATTGTTAACGCAGGCCAGTTGGCGATTTACGACGATCTGAGTGCAGAACTGCGCGACGCAGTAGAAGATGTGGTGCTTAACCGTCGGCAAGATGGCACTGAACGTTTACTGAATCTGGCAGAAAAATACCGTGGTGGAAAAGACCAGGAAGTCGCCATACAGCAGGCGGAATGGCGTGGCTGGCCGGTGGGTAAAAGGCTGGAGTACTCCTTGGTCAAGGGAATCACTGAATTTATTGAATCAGACACGGAAGAGGCACGTCAGCAAGCAGATCGTCCGATTGAGGTGATCGAAGGGCCACTGATGGCTGGGATGAACGTGGTGGGCGATCTGTTTGGTGAGGGGAAAATGTTCCTGCCGCAGGTGGTTAAATCTGCCCGTGTGATGAAACAAGCGGTGGCATACCTTGAACCTTATATTGAGGCCAGCAAACAGAAGGGGACCACAGCGGGGAAAATCCTGCTGGCAACCGTGAAGGGGGATGTCCACGACATTGGCAAGAACATCGTTGGTGTGGTGCTGCAATGCAACAACTACGAAATTATCGACCTGGGTGTGATGGTACCAACGGACAAAATCCTGAAAACTGCCCGAGAACAACAGGTGGATATTATTGGCCTGTCCGGCCTGATTACCCCCTCGTTGGATGAGATGGTCAATGTGGCGAAAGAGATGGAACGCCAGGGTTTTACCTTGCCATTGCTGATTGGTGGGGCTACCACCTCTAAAGCCCATACCGCGGTGAAGATCGAAAAAAACTACAGTGGCCCGACAACTTATGTGCAGAATGCTTCACGTACCGTTGGGGTGGTAGCGGCGTTGCTGTCGGATAACCAGCGTGAGGAGTTTGTTGCCCGTACGCGTAAAGAGTATGAAACGGTTCGTATCCAGCATGGGCGTAAAAAATCGCATACGCCACCGGTCAGCCTACAGCATGCGCGCGATAACGCCATGGTGCTCGATTGGCAAAATTACCAGCCACCGGTACCCAATCAATTGGGTGTATTCCCTGTAGAAGCGGATATTCATACGTTACGTGATTATATTGATTGGACGCCATTCTTTATGACTTGGTCACTGGCCGGTAAATATCCGCGTATTCTGCAAGATGATGTTGTCGGGGAGGAGGCCAAGCGCTTATATCAGGATGCCAACCAACTGCTGGATAGCCTGGCGGCTCAAGGCAGCCTCAATCCGCGTGGTGTTTTTGGCCTGTTCCCTGCTAACCGCGTGGGTGATGATGTGGAAGTCTACCGTGATGAAAGTCGTGAAGAGGTGCTGGTGGTCAGCCGTCATCTACGTCAGCAAACGGAGAAAACCGATTTCCCGAACTACTGTCTGGCGGATTTTGTTGCGCCGAAAAGTAGCGGTAAGGCTGACTATATCGGTGCCTTTGCCGTGACGGGGGGGCTAGAGGAAGATGATCTGGCCGCGGCCTATGAGGCTCAACATGATGACTATAACAAAATTATGGTAAAAGCCTTGGCTGATCGTTTGGCAGAAGCCTTTGCTGAGTATTTGCATCAACAAGTGCGTAAACTGCACTGGGGCTTTGCGGCGGATGAAAATTTAACAAACGAAGAGTTAATTCGTGAGAACTATCAAGGTATCCGCCCAGCGCCGGGTTATCCTGCTTGCCCGGAACACACCGAAAAGGCAGCGATCTGGCAACTGCTGGATGTGGATCATCATGCGGGTATGAAGTTAACTGAATCCTTTGCCATGTGGCCAGGGGCAGCGGTTTCCGGCTGGTATTTCAGCCATCCGCAGAGTAAATATTTTGCGGTGGCACAAATTCAGCGTGACCAGGTGGAGGACTATGCGCAGCGTAAAGGCATGACGCTCAGTGAGGTTGAACGCTGGTTAGCCCCGAATTTGGGTTATGATACGGATAACTGATTTACCTTGTCCTGCAACTTGAATCAGTTTGGGTATTTACCCGGCATCATTCAAGCTGCAGGCTTTTTGAGCGTATGATTATTGCTTTTCCCGCAAGATAGGGAAGCCTGTAACGCAGATGCTAAAGCAGATTTTATCCAAGGGAACGCCTACTGTGTCTATTGTTGAGCTGTTAACGCTGCACCCAGTGATTGCAGCGGTAAAAGATAATGAAAGTCTGCAGATTGCGGTGAAGTCGGACTGCCAGATTATCTCGGTACTGTACGGCAATATCTGTAATATTGGCCGTATCGTGCAGCAGATTAAAGAGGCCGGTAAATATGCTTTTGTGCATGTCGATTTGCTGGAAGGGAGTTCCAATAAGGAGATAGTGATCAATTTCCTGAAAATTGTCACTGCCGCAGATGGCATTATCAGTACCAAAGCGTCGATGGTGAAAGCGGCGCGTCAGCACGGTTTTTATACCATTCATCGGCTCTTTATCATGGACTCCATCTCTTTCCACAATATCGATAAACAGGTGACGCAATCGACGCCGGATTGCATTGAGATCCTGCCAGGTTGTATGCCCAAAGTGTTGGGATGGGTGGCCGAGAAAGTTGATTTGCCGATTATTGCCGGTGGTCTGGTCTGTGATGAAGATGATGCACGAACGGCATTAACTGCCGGGGCCATTGCGGTCGCGACGACCAATCATGATGTGTGGAAGTTGCAGTTATCTTAATCTTTGCTGTCGGGTTGTCCAACCTAAAATGGTGAGATGTACCCAAGTTTGATTAAGTTGCAGGTAGAAAGTGAGAGACAAATCGGTTAACAACCGATTTGAACAGTATAGGTGCTGGCCCGAAGATTGATGAAGGGGATAGATAACGCGGTGACCAAGGCAAATGAACATAATCAATAGCCCTATAGTTTCATTGGTTAGGGGTATAAATACGTTTCCACACCCAGCTTAGTGTCTTGACGATGTCGCCTGATTCAGACATTTGGATTATTTCGGGGGCGGCAATCCAACTACCACGTTCATCTATGCCCGCAATGTCATAGCGGAAAAAATAATCGGGCTCTAACCCCATTCGCAGATCGGCAAGAATCAGCCGATGCTCGCCATTATCTCGGCGATGCACGTTAACGCCAACAAACCCATGAGTGAACCACAATAGACGCTGTAACGATGGTACAGAGGTCAACTGCGACAACGCTTGGTTGTCGCTTGCGTGATAAGTAAATTGCATTGCTCCTCGATCCGCGACAAGGGACCGGTCACCGAACCAGTAACCATTCGGTACCATCACAATCACCCGCCAAGCCAGCGTGTTGAAAGGAAGCGGTGTAGAAAAACGCGGGGCATTCTGCAAGTTCAGGAAGGCCAGACTTTGCGATGCTACTTGGTCGACCAGAGATTTGGCGGCAACACTCCAAACCAGGTAGGACGAGCTCACGAGCAAGCCTGCTACCAACCAATTGCGTGCCGCTCTGTCTCTGCCAGAGCCACTCGTTTGCTGCGCGGTTTTGTGTGGTGAAAGCCGGCAGGTAGCAACAACCCCTATCAACAAGGGCATGGTATATAACGGATCAATGACGAAGATTGTCGCCCACATGACGGGTGGGATCTTCATGGGCCATAACAGCTGAGTGCCGTAGACGGTAAAGGCGTCCAGCAACGGATGCGTTATCAAGGCTAGCCAGATCGCCAACAGCCACTGCAACGGGGAGGACTGGATCAGGCTACTGCGAGATTTGAGTAACCGCCAAAGCAATAATCCCAACACCGTTAGCACCAAAAGTGAATGCGATGGGCCGCGGTGCCAGGTTACTTCTGTAACCGCATCACTGCCGAAGACGTTGAACCAGAGCACGTCCAGATCGGGCAAGGTACCGAGTACTCCACCCGCCAGTATTGCCCGGCGTCGATGACTCGGGGGCACAACAAGTGCAGCAACACTACTGCCAAGAACAATCTGAGTTAATGAGTCCATGGTAGACTCCAACGGCTTGGTTTATCGACCTGTGGGATATCCTGGAGCTTTATCCATCGGTCATGCAGCCATTGTTCCGTTTTGCGGCGAGCGAGTAGGGTGGCCCATTCCAGATCGCGCTCGAACAGCATCGGTTTCTCATCGCTACCGACGATGACCCAGAACCAGCGCCCATCAGCCAGACTGCGTGCCTTGAATTTTAAACCGGTAAGTTGAACGGTCTCGTTATGGCCTGCGCGTGACAGGAGAATAGGTTCATCATGAAGGGTAACAGATGCTCTCCTCAGGCTGGTCAGCAAGTCGGGTGTAGCCTTACGCAGGAACTCTGCCGCAATCTGCTCAGCGCGCTCACGAGATGGTAAAGGATTTCCCACCAGGTCGAGCGAGATGTTGGCAAAACCTTTAAGTGTGCCATCGGTGGCGATCACCGTACTAAAGTGTTCTCCCTCTAGGAAAGCATTGCGCCCATCGCGCCGCTCGTAACGGCTGAGGGTTGCGGGCTGACCATCCAGAGTGACTGAACGCTGACTGGTTTGATGATGAGTATCCGGGATGCCGATCGGGTTATCTCCAACCGCACCGGCAGCCGCCTGCAACACGAATGCAGGCAGAGCAGCGGAAAACCCAAGACTGATGCGCAGCACCAGGATCCAACGGCGGGCGTTCCACCATGTGGTCAGGACTGAAGAGATCGATGAATGGATAGAATTCATGGTTTCCTCGTGAACAAAGCCAGCGATACACTGCTCGCAACGCAGACAGTAGCCAGTAAAAGTGCCGCAGCAAGCCCCATCAATACCGGGACGAAATCGGGCACCCAGGGCACGATAAACGGGCCGATGCTGGCACCGATAAACAGGATAAAACCATTGAGGGGCACGCGGGCTCTACATCGGGTTCGTGAGTTTCTGGGGCATGATAGTGGCATAGTTAATTGGGCCATTTTACTTTCCATGATGTTTTTTCCTTATCAGCTCGTGGTTAAGCCACCGTCAACAGCCATGACAGTGCCGGTGATCCATTTAGCCTTGTCCGAAGCCAGAAAAACTGCCGCAGCCCCCACATCATCCACATGGCCCAGCACGCCCAGGGGGTAAAGGACGGGTATCATGTCCGCAAACTGCTGTTGTTCGGCATCGCTCAGCAGGGCCAGGTTGTCTGTCAGTTGGGAGGTAGTCACGCTGCCGGGGGCAATGGCGTTGACGCGCACGCCCCGTTTACCCACTTCAAACGCCAGCGACTGGGTCAGGGAATTAAGCGCTCCTTTGGTGAGGGAGTAAGCGGTTGTTGTTCTGCCAGGCAGCATCCGCTGGGCAAAATATGAGGAAATGTTGAGCACATTGCCCTTTTGTGCCGCGATAAAAGACAGCAGCGCCTGCGTCAGCAGATAGGGAGTTTTGATGTTCAGGTCGATGTGCCTGTCAAGCAGGGCTTCATCCGTTGCCTCAAAGGGGACAAATTTGCCTATGCCCGCATTGTTGACAAGAATATCCACTGTGCCAAGCTGCTCTGTAATATGCCGGACCAAGGACTGCATGCTGGAAGGCACGCCAAGGTCGTGGGCTATGGTTGTGACCGTCACACCATAGTGCGCTAGAGATGCCTGCGCCCCTGCCAGTTTTTCCTGTGTGCGGCCTATCAGGCATACATTGGCCCCGTTTGCCGCAAAGGCGCGGGCAATGCCCAGGCCAATGCCGTCGCTGCCGCCGGTTATCACTGCATTTTTATTTTTCAGCATAGCTGTCTCCGTACTGTGTTGTTGGATAAAAAAACACTCCCGAGTTTCGCCGTTTCTGGCCCGTTCCATAAGCTGCTCCGGCCGCTTGATGTTTGCTGTTATTTCTGTCGTAAAACTGTGCAAATCATCCATCTGGCGCTCCGCTTTTGCCTGATGGCCGCGCAGAATCTAACCCCCTCTTTGTCTTTAAGTCCGGTGGCATCGATCCAGCATGAGACTTACGTTTTTTCAGCCATGGATCCCTGCTTCTTCTATGGGAACGGCTTTCCCAACGATGACGGAATGTACCTGACGTGTAGTATGTAGTTCCCAGAACTGGTCAGCGACGTCTGTCGGTGCGACGGTATCACTTTTACCTATAGCGCCCGGTGTTCCCTCAACGAAGCCGTTGACGATCACCTCACCGACATGAATGCCATGTGGTGCGAAGGTATGCGCCAAAATATGGGTAGTTTTACGTTGAGCAGCAACGCCAATGGCAATCGCAGCATAATCGACGGCGAATGCGTTGATTTGTGGGTCATCAAGTGCCATGACGCCGCTGGTCACCAGTACGGTACCTTTTGATGCCATAAGGTCGTTCTTGCTCTCTTGTACCGCAGTGATGTAGCCAACAACGCGGAGATCGAAACTCTTACTCAGATCATCGGGGGGAGTGGAGAGCAGGTCACCTTCGATATCGAGAAAGACGTTCCAGTGCAGAATACCTATAGGTCCCATCATTCCATGTACGTTCGTAAAGACATGTCGAATCGCTTTAACATCGCTCAGATCGGCCGGGAAAGCCTGAACCTGGATACCTTCGGCGTTCAATTCCGTTACCGCCTCAGTGAGACGCTGAACATTGCGCGCAATCAGGGCAACGGGATGACCCGCCTTACCAAAACGGCGAGCGACTGCTTGGGAAATTCCTGGGCCATAGCCACAGATGACGATGGTGTTTTTCATAATTCAGACTCCGATTATAAGGTAAAACTACAACTCCAACGTTTAAGTTGGAATTTAATATAGTATGATTACGCGATAACAACAACCCATAAATGAGAGAGTAGAAAAATGGCTTGGGATACCGAAGGGACGAAACGCAAAATTCTGGATGCGGCGATGACCGAATTCGCCCGACTCGGGCCCGATGGCACCACCCTTGAGCGGGTTGCCAAGTTGGCCGGTGTCAACAAGGAGCGTGTTTATAATTACTTTGGCGACAAGCGGGCGCTGTTCTCAGCCGTGTTACGTAGTGAGTTGGCTAAGGTGGCATTGGTGTTGCCCATTACGTCCTTTGCGGTCGAAGATATTGGCGATTACGCTGGCCGTGCCTACGATTATCACCTTGAGAACCCGGAACTGAGTCGACTCATGCGCTGGGAAGGTTTGACCTTCAATGCTGAGGTGCCGGACGAAGAACAACGACGTGAATACTACAGATACAAGATTCAGGCTGTGGCCGATGGGCAGTGTGCGGGAAGAGTTACCCAAGCCATTGAGGCTGATCATCTTGCTTTTTTGGTGTTAGCCCTGGCCGGATGGTGGTCTGCTGTTCCACAAGTAGCGCGTATGTTAACGGGGCCCGATAGTAAGGAAGAACAGGCCAGGCGGAGAGCTTCCGTCGTAGAGGCCGCGCGACGTCTGGCGAAGGCCCCATAGAGTTGACGTTAATGATGGAAAAAATTTGCCGTGAAAGGGGCAGTTCAAATAACGGAAGTAAGGTGTTATTGATAATGGGCGTTTCCCTGTTCATTATTATGCAGCTCGTAAGAGCTGTACGGCTCATCCATGAGCCTCATTTCAGTTGTTAATCCACTAATGGACTCAGTGCCTGTAGCAAGGGATCCAGATGTTTGTTCACTTGCTGATATACCTGCTGGTTCAACTGATTGTAGAATTGGTGGTTATCCCTGTTCGGTTCAAAGCTGTCCCCCATGCGTACCAATTTCTCGGCCGCTTGTTGATAGTCATCGAACACATTTACCGCCATCCCGGCGTTGATAGCGCAACCCACAGCGGCTGACCCTTTCATGATATTCCGGCAGGTGGGAACGCCAAACACATCGGCAAAAATCTGCATAAACAGATCACTGTTGGCACCACCGCCAGAAATAATCAGGCGTTTGAATGGTATT
Organism: Serratia sp. DD3; assembly: GCF_000496755.2. The sequence goes on along the minus strand of NZ_AYKS02000033.1, from coordinate 193,137 downwards.
TTCAGTTCTTGTGCCATCTTATCCATATGATTTTTCATGGTAAAGGCAATACCTTCCAGCATGGAACGGTACATATGGGCGCGGGTATGACGGCCATCAAAACCAATCATGGCACCTTTGCGGAATTCCGCTTCTGATGGTGGAGCCCAGTCATGTACGGTGATTAAGCCTTCACAACCAGCGGGAACCCGTTCTGCTTCGTGGTTTAACAACTCCTCAATACTGGTCCCGGCATCATGAGCATCCGACAGAGCGGCGGCGCCAAACTGATCGCGGAACCAACTGATGGTCCACATGCCACGCCGTACACCCATACACTCATACAGATAACGGCCAGGGATTGATGCCTGGAACGGCCAGAAGTTCTGTGCGTCTTTCACGTTGGCGTGGCCGTGTACCATGGCACCAACATAGGTACCCAGGGAGATCAGCGCGACCCCTTCCTCCAATGATCCGGCACCAAGCGCTTCGACCGCTTTATCATGGGCGGTAGCAACCACCGGAATACCCGCAGGGATACCCAGCTGTTGTGCTACTTGTTCCGTAACATAACCGAGTACTTCACCGGGCTTCACGACATCCAGCACCTGGTCACGGGCCAGATTACAGCTTTGCCAGACGGCAGGGTCGGTGCTCCAGTCCAGCGTATCGTTATCCATCGGCCACCAACCAATGTAGTTGGCACAGGTATCTTTGAACTCCCCGGTCAGGCGATGGGTAATATAACCCGAAGTGGTGGTCACATAGCGCACGCCCTGATAAGCATCAATATATTCATAAGGTTTGTTCAGGCGCTTATCCATCCAGTTAATCACCGGATAGGCCAATTCACCGTTTTCTTTCAGCAATACGCGGCAACAGCGGACGATACAGATCCCCATCGCCAGAATATCTTGCAGCTTGCCGCCCCGTTCCCCAAAACGCTGCATGGCGCGGCGGAATGCCACCTTGAGCGAGTCCCACAAGTCGTCATCTGGGTGCTCCGCTAACAGGGGAGCGGGGATATCCATTTTGCGTAGTTGCTGCTTTCCTTCACAGATGACATTGCCATCCAGATCAAAAATAACCACTTTCGCACTCTGGGTGCCTACGTCTACACCCATTAGGTACTGGCTTTTCATGTTACAACTCCTTGATATTCTTTGATGCATGAAGTTAGGAGTTAGCTGCGTGAATCACCCATTGTGGGGATCACGGGGTGGCTGACTGCCTGCAACTTGTGGTGACCGGTATAGATAAAACGACTCGGTCACGGGTTGTTCCACGGTATTTTTGTTATCGACGCGCTTAATGTTGTTAAACAGCAGGAAGGTAAACACCACCACCAGACAGGTGGTACTCAATCCCATCAACCACATATTGTGATAGGCCTCCGCGGCAGGCAGCGTGTCTTGCCAATGACCGATGACCGGGTAAACAAACACATCGGGCAGGAAGCCGATAACCGAGCAGATACCCACGGTGGTACCGACAATGTATTTCGGTGTTCTGGCCTCGCCGATACAGGCAAAGTACAACCCGCGTGAGGCATAACAGGTAAAGGTCATCATTTTTCGATGGGAGAATTTATCGGCAATCACCCCGCTGGAGGCATAGAGAATAATCGCGGTGATACCAAAGGTACTCATGATGAGACCCATTTCGTTACTGGAGAACCCCATAAATTTAGCCATGGGGATTTGATAAATATAACGCAAGTAGGCCAGACCGAAACTTACGCCACCGCTGATACTTATTATTGCCAGCGTTAACCAACGGTGTGAATTAGATTTTTCCATCGTAAAGTTCCGCGTCAATATACCCTGATTTTTGTCATTGATACGCTTCATACTGCATGTTGACATTCACTGGGCAAATCGAATTAAACAAAAAAAGAGAAAAGCAAGCTCCCCGCCAAGCAGGAAGTTACTTTTCTCTTCGTCTCTTTCAGTAACTGCCGACATAAATAGCACATTGGCATTCCATTCATCTGTGAGAATTATCACAAAACAACAGGAGACCAATTTATTTAAATCTTACTGCTCAGTAATCCACCCGATTAATCTGATGAAAGTCAGTGGTTATACCCATTATCCGCCAAGGTTTATGATGAAGTGGATGTGATCATGGCTATTATCTATTCATCTAATTTTTTTTGCTTTTTTATCGACGCATCGCTCAAAAAAATCAAGGTATCTTATTGCTTAATATAAGTAATGTTAGCAATAAAATGAAATTGTGATTAGTGTCACGGAATAATAGTGAGAGGGTGTGTTAATTTTTTCTCAGTTACTAGAGACGATGAGAAAAGTAACTTCTCTGCCCAGTGCAGGGGAGCTTGCTTTTCTCTTTTTTTTGCGTTTTTTTCGGACCAAGGGGCAACATCATGTCATTAAACGCCTTAAATCAGTTCTCATTAGATTTCTTTTCATTGAAAGGTAAAACCGCCATTGTCACTGGCGGCAACAGTGGTTTGGGGCAGGCATTTGCCATGGCATTAGCCAAGGCCGGGGCCAATTTATTTATACCCAGCTTTATCATGGATAAGGGCGAAACCCGCGAACTCATTGAACAGCAAGGTGTTAAGGTTGAGTTCATGCAGGTGGATATCACGGAAAAAGGTGCCCCTGCCCGTGTGATCGCCAAATGCCTGGAAACCTTCGGCACCGTAGATATTCTGGTAAATAACGCAGGTATCTGTAAGTTGAATAAAGTATTGGATTTTGGCCGTGAAGATTGGGATCCAATGATCGATATTAACTTGACTGCCGCATTTGAATTAAGTTATGAAGCAGCAAAAGTGATGATCCCAAGAAAACAAGGGAAAATAATTAATATCTGCTCACTGTTCTCTTACTTGGGGGGGCAGTGGTCACCCGCCTATTCGGCGACCAAACATGCGCTAGCCGGTTTCACCAAGGCCTATTGTGATGAATTAGGTCAATATAATATTCAAGTCAATGGTATTGCACCTGGATATTATGCAACCGATATTACAGCGGAAACCCGTAAAAACCCTGAAACCAATAAACGTGTACTTGATCATATTCCAGCCAATCGTTGGGGGGAAACGCAGGACCTGATGGGGGCAATGGTATTTTTAGCCAGTCGTGCTTCAGATTATGTTAATGGTCATTTATTGGTTGTCGATGGTGGTTACTTGGTACGTTAATTTAAGGGTGGTTCTTATTTAATTGGGTGTTTATATTCTTAATTTAGGAAGGGTTAATTATGTCTCTATCTCGCGAAGAAATTGTTGTCCAGTTGAAAGAAATTGTTGGTCCGGATCGAGTTATTACGGATGAAAAGGTACTGCAGAAAAATAGCGTGGACCGTTTCCGGAAATATGCCGATATTCACGGTGTATTTACCCAGCCACTGCCTGCTGCCGTGGTTAAATTGGCCAATACCCAGCAAGTATCCGATGTACTGGCGTTTATGAATAAACACGGTATCAACGGCATACCTCGCACCGGTTCTTCGGCTACCGAAGGTGGGCTGGAAACCGTGGTGAAAGACACGGTAGTGCTGGATGGCTCAGCGATGAATAAGGTTATCAATCTTGATATCCGTAATATGCAGGCCACCGCGCAGTGTGGTGTTCCATTAGAAGTGCTGGAAAATCAATTACGAGCTCAGGGTTACACCACCGGTCACTCCCCACAGTCCAAGCCATTAGCTCAGATGGGTGGGCTGGTTGCGACCCGCAGTATTGGTCAGTTCTCCACGTTGTATGGGGCAATTGAAGATATGGTGGTTGGGCTGGAAGCAGTGTTCCCGAATGGCACCATTACCCGGATTAAAAATGTGCCACGGCGTGCGGCGGGGCCCGATATTCGCCATGTGATTATCGGTAACGAAGGGGCGCTGTGCTTTATCACCGAAGTCACGGTGAAAATCTTCAAATATATGCCAGAAAATAACCTGTTCTACGGTTACGTCCTCGACAATATGCAGACCGGTTTCAATATATTACGTGAAGTGATGGTAGAAGGTTATCGCCCTTCCATTGCTCGCCTGTATGACGCTGAAGATGGTACCCAGCACTTTACCCATTTTGCTGATGGCAAATGTGTTCTGATCTTTATGGCAGAAGGGGCAAAAGGTATTGCGCAGGCCACCGGGGCGGGTATTGAAGAGATCGTCAAACGCTATCCTGAGTGCAAAAAAGTCGACAGCAAGCTAATCGAAACCTGGTTTAACAACCTGAATTGGGGGCCGGATAAAGTGGCTGCAGAACGCGTGCAGATCATGAAGACCAATAACATGGGCTTCACCACCGAGGTCTCTGGTGATTGGGGCAGCATTAACACTATTTATGAAAATGTGCTCCGCCGTATTCGTGAAGAGTTTCCGCATGCGGACGATATCACTATGTTGGGGGGCCACTCATCACACAGTTATATCAACGGTACCAATATGTACTTTGTGTATGACTACAACGTGGTGGACTGCAAGCCGGAAGAAGAGATCGACAAGTACCATAATCCACTGAATAAAATCATTGTGGAAGAGACTATCAAGTTGGGCGGTTCGATGGTGCATCACCATGGCATCGGTAAACACCGTGTGCACTGGACCAAGGATGAACACGGTAGTGCTTACTACATCCTCAAGGCACTGAAAGAGGTGTACGACCCTAATGGTATTATGAATACCGGTACTATCTATCCCATTGAAAAATAAAAATCCTTTTAGGGCCCGGTTCGCCGGGCCTCTCGCGCTCGAATAGGGGGAACGATGACACCACGGCCACCTCAACAAGTGCGTATGGATGATATTCCGCTTAACGCTTTTCATTGCAAAATAGCGGGGCTGACTTTTGGTGCTCACCTTACGGATGGCTACGTGCTGGGCGTGATTGGCTTCGCGCTGGCCCAGCTTAAACCGCAGATGGGTTTAACGCCGTTTTGGGAAGGTATGATTGGCAGTTCGGCACTGATAGGTCTGTTTCTGGGAAGCCTGATATTAGGCTGGATCTCTGATCATATTGGCCGCCAGAAGATTTTCACCTTTAGCTTTGTCATTATCACCTTGGCTTCAGTGATGCAGTTTTTTGCCTCCACGCCGGAACAGCTGTTCTGGTTGCGAGTCTTGGTCGGGGTGGGGCTGGGAGGGGATTACGCCGTGGGGCATACCATGCTGGCGGAATTTGCTCCGCGTAAACAGCGCGGCATCTTGCTGGGGTCATTTAGTGTGATCTGGACGCTAGGTTATGTTGCTGCTGGCTTTGTCAGCCATTTTTTGATTGAGCCGGGGCCAGATGCCTGGCGTTGGTTATTGGCCTCAAGTGCGATTCCCGCTTTATTAATCATGCTGTTACGCATTGGTACACCGGAATCCCCCCGCTGGTTGATGCGCAAGGGGCGGATAACGCAAGCCCACCAAGTGGTGCTCCGCTGTTTTGGCCCACATGTGATACTGAATGATGAAATTCCAGTAGAGACGGCACGCCATATCCACACGCTATTTTCGCCACGCTACTGGCGGCGTACGGCGTTTAACAGCCTGTTCTTCGTCTGCCTGGTTATCCCTTACTTTGCCATTTATACCTTCTTACCGTCGATCCTCACCCTGTTAGGGCAGAGCCATAATTTCGCTACCGACCTGCTACTGAATGGTCTGCTAATGGTGGGGGCATTGCTGGGGATCGCTCTCACCCAATGGCTACCACGTCGCCGCTTCCTGATTGGTTCGTTTTGGCTCCTGGCATTGAGCCTCGGGGTATTGGCGTTTATGCCGCAGGGGCAGAGTGCCATGTTACTGCTGTTTGCTTTGTTTACCTTGACCATTTCGGCCGTCAGTAACCTGGTTGGCGTGTTCCCGGCAGAAAGCTTCCCGACGGATATCCGTTCACTGGGCGTCGGTTTTGCTACCTCAATGAGTCGCCTTGGCTCAGCGATTGGCACCGCGTTGTTGCCGATGTCGATGCTCTCATTAGGGTTACAGGGGACCATGTTGATCCTAACCGGGATATTGGTACTCGGGGCGGTGGTATCAATATTGTGGGCACCGGAAACCAAAGATATGACCTTGGTAGGAGCCTCTTCGGTCAAAACGTTAAATGCTCACTGAACAACAGGAGAAGCGGATGAACCTGCTGTTGGCAATTAATATTGCCCCTGACCTTGGCATGTTGCCCCCTCATGACTGGCTGCCTGATGAACAGTTACAGATCGACACGCGTTTTATCCGGCGGCTGTTGAGTGGTTATGACGAATGTGCTGCCGAAATGGTATTGATGCTGCGTGACGTAATGGAGCTCAATTTGAGCGTCTTGACGATAGCCGACGCCACCGTCGACCCGGTGCTGAAACAACTGTTGGCGCTGGAATATCAGCAAGCTGTACGTATTACTCCCCCGGCAGAGTGGGATCTACGCTTCAATTCCATGGCGGTGGCGGCACTGATTGCCGCTTATCAGCAACAGATTGCTACGCAGTCGGTGATTGTCATGGGGAAGCAAAGCATAGAAGGCCAAAATGGCCAAACGCCGCTGTTATTGGCTGAGCACCTCAACTGGCCTTGTATCACTGGTGTTTGTCATTTGGCTCCGGCAACTGAGGCTGGCGCGTTACAGGTTACCCGGCAAACCGCCTATGGCATGGAAGTGATGACGGTGATGCCACCGATGGTGTTGGTGGTCGGTAATGCGCAGCAGGCCAGCGCATTACGTGTGCCGACACTGAAGCAGAAGCTGGCGGCGGCTAAACGGCAGGTTTGTCGCTTAACACCAGGCGAACTGGGGATAACCGCATTACCAACAAGTCATGTGCAGCTATGCCGTTTAACACCGATAGAACATCGGCGTGCCGGGGTGGTGATTGAGGGGGATAGTGTTGCGCAGAAGGTACAACGCTTGTGCCAGGAGTATCTCACTGACCGGTGGTCATTATGATTAAAATCGCCATCCTGTTAGATGCAGACGCGCCTGATTTTTATCAGCAAGCGGCGCAAATCAATCAGTTTCTGCAATTGAGCGAACTGTCCTCCTCACCCGTAGCATTGTGGTTATTTAGCCATACGGCACCACAGAGTTTACCGTGCCTGACAGGGGAGGTGACAGAGGTGCGTTGGATCATGGCACCGCGACAGGTGGAAGCACGTTTAATGGTGCTGGAACAGATGCAACAGGCGTTCACCGCCCAATTATTGCTGTTTGCCGGTGATGAGGGGGAGGAACTGGCAACCCGCTTGGCTTACCGAACCACGGGGGCGGCATGTGGCAATATCGAGCAAGCACAAATTACTGACACTGAATGTCGGGTAATGAAAGCGGTTTATAACAACCATCTTGCTGCTGAATTGGCGATGATGCAGCAACCCTGGTGCCTGAGCGTGGCTCGTGGTGCTAACGTCAGTATCGGGAGCGTGCCAGCCCCAATATTGGCTGAACAGTTTCATCCTACGGGCATCTGTGATGCATCATGGCTATTGGCATCCAGTGATTCCCCAGCTCCGGAAGTTTCACCGCTTAGCCAGGCTCGTTATGTCCTGGCGATCGGCGAGGGGGTGGGTAATGCTCAGAATGTGCTTTATTTACAGCAGTTGGCGACGCGTTTGGGGGCTGAATTGGCGGCTAGCCGACCGGTGGTGATGAATGCCTGGTGCGAAATGGATCGATTGCTGGGTATGTCGGGTGCCATTATCGCCCCAGAAGTCTGCATTGCCGCAGGGGTATCCGGTGCACCGGCATTTGCCATGGGCATTCGCCACAGCAAGTTGATCGTGGCGATTAATCAGGATCCGCAGGCGGCGATTTTCGCCCAAGCTGATGTGGGGATTGTTGCCGACATGAATGCGGTGTTGGAGGAATTGGCTAAGCAGCTTTAACCGAAGCGGAACTCGATGCCTTTACCGTCAGTTGGATAGCGCCAATGGGCGAAGGTCTCTGCACCCCCCAGCAGGCGGCAGGTTCCACACTCTAGGCAACCCTGCACGTCGAAATACAAGCTACCGTCCGCTTGGAGCTGGTACAACCCAGCCGGGCAGGCGATCACTAACTGCCGCAAGATATCACCCTGTTGCGCATCCGCCAGAACAATATGCGGATTTGCATTATCTACTTGATTGTAGTTATGGTGATAGTAGTTATGGCTTAAGTCAGGTTTATTCATAAACTACGCATCCCATTAACGGTATCTTTCAGTAATTGCCTCAGGCCGATACGGCGAGCATGACGCCACAATAACTTGTGCAACGGTGTCGGGGCATGGCCATTGACTTGAAACATCTCTTGCAGCACATCGGCAGCCAACTGAGGATAGCGGTTGAACCAGTGGGGGGAGCGTAGCATCAGTTCCGGCAGGCGGCGATATTGCCGAATTAATGCCCAAAGCGCACTTTGCTGTAACCGCTGCGGGTAATGCTGGAGGGCTTGGTGGGCAATCAATGTCTCTGCGGCGGCTTGTGCTGATAGCATAGCCAGATCCATACCACGCACAGTATGACCGGTGTTGATACATAAGCGTGCGGCATCACCCACCACCAGATAGCCTGGGCCACACAGGGGCGGGATGCTGTCCAGGCCCCCTTCGGGGATCAGGTGAGCACTGTATTCGCATAGTTCGCTATTTTTCAGCAAGGGGCGTATTACTGGGTGTTGTTTGAACTGCTGCAGCATGTGCGGCAAAGCGATACGGCTGTTACTCAGGCTGGACAGATTACATACCACCCCCAGAGAGAGCGTGTCGCGGTTGGTATACAGAAAGCCGCCACCCACTTTGCCCTGCGTCGGCTGCCCGGCGAATAACCAGGCACAACCTTGGTCATCTTCCAGCGTAAACCGTTCTTCCAACTGGGCACGGGGTAATGCCCGTACCTCTTTCACCCCAATAGCTAGGGTGCTGGTGGCGGGTTTGGCTTGTAGCCCTGCCTGTTCACTGAGTAGGGTATTGGCCCCTTCCGCCAGGATCACCGTATTGGCATAAAGTGCCTCACCTGCGGCCATCACGCCCACCACCTGGCTTTGTTGCATAATCAGTTGATCAACCAGGGTACCGGTCAGGCATTGTGCGCCTGCCGCTTGTGCTTGCGCCATCAACCAAGGGTCAAAGCGGGCGCGTAATACACTGTAAGAACAAGGTAAATTATGGTGATAATCCAGCGTTACTGCGCTATCCCCATTCAGCAGGGACAGTTTTTCTTGGGTGATGCAGCGTTCTAATGGTGCAGTGGCAATAAAGTCAGGTAGCATCTGCGCTAACGCATAGGTATACAAACGGCCACCGCTGACGTTTTTACTGCCAGCTTGAGTGCCACGTTCCAGCAACAGGGTATTAATGCCTGCGCGGGCCAGCCACAGGGCGGTGGTGCAACCAGCAATGCCACCACCAACGATAATGACATCAAAATCAGGATGTTCCATGGATGTGCTTTCTCCAGAACAGGGGCACCGCTGAGGATAACATCAACGCTCTGACGTTCATTGATTCTGCACAGTTTTTACGCGGTTGCTGGTTGCCTGACGGCCAGATGGGTTAAGGCTGCTGCTGACTGCGGCAGCCTGAGGTTACCGAATGACTAATCTTTCTTCTTGATGGGGCGACCTGACCAGTAGCCAGCCAGCAGTGAACCGGAAAGATTGTGCCATACCGAGAAGAGAGCGCCAGGCAGTGCTGCCAGTGGGGAGAAATATATCTTGCCCAGCGTTGCCGCCAAGCCGGAGTTTTGCATTCCCACTTCAATGGCCAGTGTGCGGCAGGTAGATTCGTCGAATCCGAACAATTTCCCACCCCAATAACCACTCAATAGCCCGATGCCGTTATGCAGGATCACCGCGATAATCACCACCATCCCTACAGAAGCGATATGGCTTTGGCTACCCGCTACAACGGCGCTGATGATAGCCACAATGCAGACCATCGATAAAGCCGGGAGGTAGGGTTCAACACGTTTGACGATCTTGCCGCAAGTATGGTGAATAATCAGCCCCAATCCGATTGGGATCACCACAATTTGCAGGATACTCAACAGCATTCCCATAATATCGACAGTGATGGCGGCATCCACATACAAGCGTGTCAGCAATGGGGTGGCAAAGACACCCACCAGGGTGGACACTGCCGAAATGGTGACAGAAAGGGCAACATCACCTTTGGACAGATAGATCATCACATTGGAGGCGGTGCCACTGGCGACACTACCCACCAGCACCATGCCCGCAGAGAGGTCTGGCGGCATCTGGAACAGCATGGCCAGCAGCCAGGCGGCTAGCGGCATAATCAGATAGTGCAGGAAGATCCCTGCCGCCACCGGGCCAGGGCGAGAGAGTACACGTTTGAAATCGTCCAGACGCAAAGTGACCCCCATGGCAAACATGATCAACATCAGCAACGGGCTGATATAGGGGCTGATACCGGTAAAGGTTGTCGGGGAGTAGTAGGCGGCAATCGAAAGCAGTACCGCCCAGAGTGGGAATAGGCGAGTGATCTTGGTTAGCATGGTTGGGATTGTCCTTAATATTCAGCGAGGGATTAACAGCCTATACGCAAAATACTTCGAATTGCTTGAAGGCAGCCAGCGATGGAAGCCCTAGGAGCATAGCCCACTATGTGACTAGGGTGACAGAGCGCAGCTAACACCCAAGCAGTTTGAAGTAAGAAGGGTATATACCTATCGCCTTTCTAGCTGCAAGGGGCAGCGTATCGCGCTCTTCAAGTAGCAGGAAGCGCTGGCTAAATGCCCTGCGTTTTCCTGCCACTCGAATGAGTGAGACTATAAGACCGGGTATCAACCCTTAGTTTGTTACTCGAATAAATCCTTAGTTTGTTACTCGAATAAATTATGATGCAGCGTGCGGACCACCTGTTCAGCATCGTTACCCGGTACCAGGAAACAGAGGTTAAAGCTGCTGGCACCATAGCAGATCATACGGATATTGAACGGCTCCAGTACACCGAATACCTCTTTACCCACGCCACAGGCTTGGGAAAGCTTGTTGCCGATCAAGGCAACCAGTGCCAGATCCTCTTCGACTTCCACCCGGCACAGCGAGGAAAGCTCAGTGAGCAAAGAGGTGGTCAACAGGCTGCCGCCGGTGGTGGTGGAACCGGTGGTATCCATGGTTAAAGCCACACTCACCTCAGAGGTGGTGATCAGGTCGACCGAGATTTTGTGACGGGCCAGAATATTGAACACCTCCGCCAGGAACCCACGGGCGTGCAACATATTCAGACTGTGGAGTGTCAGTAGCGTCTGCTTACGGCGTAATGCCAACGCACGAAACAGCGGCGGGTTTTCCGTGGTATTACAGACCAGAGTACCACCGGCGGCGGGATCTTTGCTTGAGCCGACAAATACCGGAATATCGCTGCGTACCGCAGGGAGCAAAGTCGCTGGATGTAATATTTTTGCCCCGAAGGTGGCCATTTCCGCCGCTTCTTCAAAGGTGATTTTATCGATGCGTTTGGCTGCGGGGACCACACGAGGGTCCGTGGTGTAGATGCCGGGGACATCGGTCCAGATATCCACCCGAGCAACATTTAATGCTTCACCCAACAAGGCTGCCGTGTAGTCACTGCCGCCACGGCCTAAGGTAGTGGTTCGGCCTTTGGCTTCGCTGCCGATAAAACCTTGGGTGATTACCAGTGCTTGTTGCAGACGCGGTCTTAACTGGGTTTGTACCAATTCGGTCAGTGCAGTGCTATCGGGAGCCGCGCGACCAAAATTGTCATCGGTACGCATGACTTTACGTACATCAAACCATTCAGCCTGGGCCTTGCGGTTGCGCAGAATTTCAACAAATAACAGGGTAGACATCAATTCGCCGTGACTGACCAATTCATCGGTCAGTGCCGGGGAGGTTGCCAGCGCAGCGGCTTCTGACAGCATGGTGATGTTTTCCAGCATGTTATCAATTTCACTGCGGATCACCGCTGGGTTTTCGAGACGCTCAAGAATGGCGTACTGAATACGGCGGATTTCATCGAGTTTGCCGGTACGCTTTTCGGTGTCACAGCCTTCCGCCAGTGCTACCAGCAGATTGGTAATTCCAGCCGAGGCGGAAAGCACCACCAAACGAACATCAGGATTGGCCAATACCAGGTCGGCACTGCGATTCATGGCGTCGAAATCAGCCACACTGGTACCGCCGAATTTTGCTACGACAGTTGCATTTTGCGAAACAGGTTGATTCATTTAAAACCTCGTGTCAGGGATGCCATTTCATACCCAGGTTCCTGAATGGGTATTGCTGGCAACTTATTTCCATAGCCTTGGCACAAGGTAAGAGCGGTAAACAGGGAGCAGGCGTAGAGGTAAAAACTACGATACACCCAGAAGCGCTCCACCTTGCTGACCACTTGATTAAGGTGGCCCACGGTGACAACTCAGGGGATTCAGCCCCTGTAGCCGACGTGATGGTTGCCGTTATACCCGATAAACCTGGATATCATCACGCCTCGGCGTCGCTCCCCCTCCAGTGCCGTCATCGGATGATGGCTCCTCAGACACTTTACCTGGGCGACGCGCCTCTTCTGGCTTGCACACCGGGTGCGCAAGTAGGCTATTAGGAATAACGGGTTTATGCGCTGTTGTCAACGGGTAGAGGCAACCTGGTTGACTGCTATTTTGTGTTTAAAATCGAGCCGGGCCGGTAACGGCCCTGTTCAACCGAATGAAGCATACCGAAGATGACTTAATCACGATAAAATCATCGGCTGGTATCTCACTATTTACCATTATTAATCAATCTGCATCACGGCCATTTTTATAGTGAGCGCTGTTTTAACCTGAAGTGTATTTTCTCATTAAACTGTTTATTAAAAAATCACAGTATAAAAATTAAATTAACATAGCCATTAAAAGTTCTTTGTCTGGCAACATAGAGAACCAATAAAAAACATATAAATTACTGCCCATAAAGTAATGGCGGTAACGATAGGCAGCCTGATAAAAATAATTATGAAATAGATAAAAAACAACCACAGCAGCGTTGACAGTTATCTCTTCTGCTGTAGTTATCGGCACTTATGTTATGAACCCTGATTAACGCTGGGCTCGTTGTTTTTCATATAGGTCGCAATCCAGACCTTTCTGGAGAAAAAATGCAATATATAAAACAGGAAAAGAAAGGTGCTCAATATCAACATCACCACGCCAACCAAATCGATCAAAATAAACTGTTCGCCTGGGTCCATGGTGACTGTTCCCCCTGTCAAAATCATAAGGAATACCAGCAATAAGCAATTATGGACTATCGTTATGACCCAGCCAAGGGCTGAATTTTGTTTATAAAAAAACATCAATCGTCGCCAACGAGGTGTTCGCTTAAAAGCATTGATGGCGTCGTCCATCAGATTCGACTCTGCATCCATTCTTTGGAGCTCCGGATCAATTTCTCTGAACAATAAATTGATCTCAGCCTGGATGATGGATTTCACCATGGTCTCTTCGAGAGCCTCACAGTTTTGTTGTAGCTCGATTATTTTTTTCAAAAAATCGGCACGGCTGATGAAGGCGCTCATCTTGTCTTTCTCGCGATTCGAAAACCTTGAGATTATGTAAATAATCAACGGCGTAAGAATAGTCGTTGTTGCAGGCAGAATTATTTTTAGAAGATCTGAGTCCAAAATTTGTCTCCTCAGGGTGAGCTGCCAAGAGGTCAGCAATATATTATTTCTCTGTCATAAAAAGCAAATAAATGCCAACTGCCAGATAGATTGTTGCCGCGACAATCGATGCCTCAAGGCCAAAGCCTTCACCGGGAATAATACTCGGATCAGCCAAATGTCCCTTCAGATAGCTTGGTCCTTCAATGCTTGATGTGGCAACGCCAAAGAACCCAAACCCTACAGTTGAACCAGTAATGCTTTGGTTCCGGTTAGTTCATATATCAAGGAATGTTGCAGAAAGGTAAAAACGTTAGTCATGGGGAATGGAGAGTGGCATTGATCGCAAGAAAAGAGATCATAATCCCTTGGGAACAGGCTACAATCGGTCAATAATTTCCTATTTATTCTCAAGCATAAGAGCGTTGCCATGAAAAATATCAATCCTAGTCAAACCGCTGCCTGGCAAGCCCTGCAGCAACATTTTGAACAAATGAAAGATGTTCAGATCTGCGACCTGTTTGCTCAGGATAGTGAGCGTTTCGCCAAGTTCTCTGCCACCTTCAAGGACCAGATGCTGGTGGATTACTCGAAGAACCGCATCACCGCCGAAACCTTGGAAAAACTGCAGGCACTGGCGCAAGAAACTGACCTGCAAGGGGCGATCAAGTCGATGTTTGCGGGTGAGAAAATCAACCGTACCGAGAATCGTGCCGTGTTGCACATTGCCTTGCGCAACCGTAGCAATACCCCAATTCTGGTGGATGGCAAAGATGTGATGCCAGAAGTGAATGCGGTGCTGGCCAAAATGAAGCAGTTTTGTGCGCGGGTGATTGGCGGTGACTGGAAAGGTTATACCGGTAAGCCGATAACTGATGTGGTTAACATCGGTATTGGTGGGTCGGACCTTGGCCCTTATATGGTCACGGAGGCGCTGCGTCCGTATAAAAACCATCTGAATATGCATTTTGTTTCCAATGTGGATGGCACCCATATTGCCGAAACACTTAAACACCTTGACCCGGCAACCACGCTGTTCCTGGTGGCGTCAAAAACCTTCACCACCCAGGAAACCATGACCAACGCCCATAGTGCGCGTGACTGGTTCCTGAATAGTGCCGGTGATCAGCAGCATGTGGCTAAACACTTTGCGGCGCTGTCCACCAACGGTAAAGCGGTCGCAGAGTTTGGCATTGATACCAATAACATGTTCGAATTTTGGGACTGGGTCGGCGGACGTTATTCTCTATGGTCAGCGATCGGTTTACCTATCGCGTTATCTCTGGGTTTTGACCATTTTGAACAGTTGTTGACGGGTGCCCATGAAATGGACCAACACTTTGCCCAAACCCCCGCAGAGACAAATCTGCCGGTGTTGTTGGCACTGATTGGTATCTGGTACAACAACTTCTTTGGTGCGGAAACCGAAGCGATCCTGCCTTATGACCAGTATATGCACCGTTTTGCGGCCTATTTCCAACAGGGTAATATGGAGTCGAACGGCAAATATGTTGACCGTAACGGTAACCCGGTCAGCTACCAGACTGGCCCGATTATTTGGGGTGAGCCTGGCACCAATGGTCAGCATGCTTTCTACCAGTTGATCCATCAGGGCACCAAACTGGTTCCTTGTGACTTTATCGCTCCGGCCATCAGCCATAATCCATTAAGTGATCACCACGCTAAATTGTTGTCTAACTTCTTTGCTCAAACCGAAGCACTGGCGTTTGGTAAGTCTCTGGAAGTGGTTGAGGCAGAATTTGCCGCTCAGGGTAAAACGCCGGAAGAGGTCAAGCATGTTGCACCATTCAAGGTCTTTGAAGGTAATCGCCCCACCAACTCCCTGCTGCTGCGTGAGATCACGCCATTCAGCCTGGGTAGTCTGATTGCTTTATATGAGCACAAGATCTTCACCCAAGGCATCATCCTCAACATCTTTACCTTTGACCAATGGGGTGTGGAGTTGGGTAAACAACTGGCTAATCGTATTCTGCCTGAACTGGCCGGGAACGAAGCGGTTGTCAGCCACGATAGTTCCACCAATGGCCTGATCAACCGTTTTAAAGCGTGGCGTTGATCATGATGTAGCCCCAGGTTCAATGAAGTTGCAGTAACAGCGCTTTTACAGGTCTGCAGAGTGAGCCTCAGGGAAGAGGCCACTACCTGTAGCCAATGGTGCTACAACTTAATTGGTGACGAGTCTATGACTCCGTGCGAAAAAGTAACCTATATGCATAGGTATTTACACAAGTTGTACGTATTTTGCTGTACGACGGACAGCATAAAAGGGGGGGGCAAGTCGCGCGCGGCCTGGCCACGAGGTTGATTGGCCTAGTGTCAATCAGGGGGAAGCAGGGGTTTCTGTTTGTCGGTGAAGCGCAGCTTGCTCAGCAACGAAAATCGGAAGCGCACACGACGGCCGAGCTGCCAAAGGCGCGGCTGGCTGGGTTATACCTGTTTATGCAAATGCAGGAGGTGATGAGCACCTACACGGCGGATGAGCTCAAAGAGCTAACCTGGATTTTTAGCCTGTTTTTTGACCAATCCGTGTGGGTGCCTATGCTTATTAGCCCTATCTTGGTAGAAAAAATATTCTCAATTACTCTACTTTTTTCTTGATTTCCTGGCGATATTTGATTTTATTGTCTATTTTTCTATAGAAAACTTGCGTCTATCAGCTATACGCTTTTCCTTTTAAGCTGTAGGATATTAATTGTGCGATTCATTGATGAGTTTTTACTTCGTCATGATTGTTACAAGTTCTAAGGGATACTGTAAGTTTAAGAAAGTGTTGTTTAATCACTTGATTTATTACTTACTATAAGAGGTTATTTATGAAAAAGATTTTCTGTTCGGCATTAGTCGCACTTACTTTGCTCGGGGCTTCTAATTCTTGGGGGGCTCCTTTTATTATCCTCGGGGCAAAGGGTAAGGCGGTTGCTGTTGGGACCGGTGTGGTTGCCGTCGTGGTAGCAGCTGAGCTAGTTGCATTGCATGACGATGATGACAATGAGGGTTCGTCTACTTCTACTACTACCAGAACTCAATAAATCGTAAAAGAATAACCGCCTATCGCCACAGTGCCTGTTGTGGCAGATAGTCAGTTGAGTCCCAGGGGTTGGTTAATATCATGGTTTGCTTGGAGTAATCTTCAGAGAGTGATTTCAATTTTTCTGATGGTACTTTTTTAAAGAGCAGCCCCTAAAATCAGTCAATATATCTGCCGGTGCTTCGGGTACCAGTGGAATAGTGCGGTTATTCTTTTTTTATCTACGTGCTGAGATTGCTCAATTGCGCTATTTATCTTTTTTAATCATACCCCTATTCCTATCCCTTCAGGGCTGTTCGTCAGCTCAAAAAGACGTTAATGATACTATTTATCATTTATTGTTTGAGTCGTCAGATGTTGAATTAACTGACCAAGAAATTCAAAACCTCACCACCCCCAGTGCTTATGTCCGTATTGATAATGAACTCCAGATTGTGATGGTACTAGGAGCGTTCGAAAACGGTGAAGAGAAATGGGTGAGTCAGGATCGTACACTGATGGTGTTAAGGCACGGGCGGGTGGTGAAAACGCTAGGGTGGAAGGATAATTTACTCAGCGTGTCAAATTTGGATCTGGACCCTTTGGCTGACCCACAGCGATTGGTGGATGGTGCTCGCTGGTCATATCTGCTCACTTGGACTGAAGAAAATCAGGTTCGTTCTGGTCATGCTGAGTCCATATTTCATCGATTAGAAGATAAACCTCTTGTCATTGGCGGTAAGCGCCAGCATTACCATTTCATTGAAGAAACGGTACGTATTGATGATTTGGGGAAAAGTTGGGTGAACCGTTTTTGGCTGGATCCGCAAACGGGCATGGTTGTGAAATCAGAGCAGTTTATGGGTGCGGATTATTTCCCGATTGAAATTACAATACTGAAGCAGAGGCATGATGAAAAAATTTAATCTGCTTTTGGGGATTATGATCCTCTTGTTGAACTCTGCTTATGCAGAAAGTCGGATAACCATTTTTTATCCTGACAAGGAGTCTGTGATTCTCAAAAATGTGCTCACGCTAGATGGCTTGGTGGTCGATAACCCAGCACTGAAAGGTAACATTTGGTGGCCAGGAGCAGTGATCGCAGAACAAAATGCGACTCAACGGCAACAACAAAAACAACAACAACTGTTGGCTCGTTTGGCGGCTCTGAGCTCAGTTCTGCGGCAGAGGAATGATACTTCCTTAGCGGCAACAGTGGACAGTGTGCGTTCACAACTTGCTGAGCTTAGTGTTGTTGGCCGCCAGTTGGTTCCACTCGATCCTGATGTGATTCGGCTTAATCCAGAGTTTGATCGCCGCTTGTCGGGAGACTATCAGCTTTACATTGTCGCAGAGCCACACAAAGTAAGGTTATTCGGCGCATTGGCTCCGCATGGTAAACGTGATTTTTTACCAGGAAAGGATGTCAGTGAGTATTTGGCAGGTTTTCAGCTTCTTGACGGCGCTGAACGTAATATCGCCTGGATTATCACTCCTCAGGGTGAGGTGCAGTCTGTCCCCATTGCGTACTGGAACCAGCGACATCATGAATTGACGCCAGGCAGTCTGTTATTTTTAGGGATTGCTGTTTCCGCATTGCCTGACGATTTTACAGACATCAACGAACAAGTCATTTCGTTATTGACGCACCGGATCCCAGACTGATGAAAAAACGTTACTTACTTAGCTTGGTTGCGCTCTCTGTCACGAACGTGTGTCAGGCGGCTTCATATCCAGCCCCTTTGGGGCCCTCTCAGACGGATTTCGGTGGTGCTGGTTTGTTGCAAACCCCAACTGCGCGCATGGCAAAAGAGGGGGAATTCAGTTTTAACTACCGTGATAATGACCAATACCGCTTTTATTCGATTTCCATTCAACCGATGCCTTGGTTAGAAACCACCCTTCGTTACACCGATGTACGTACACGCAAATACAGTAATGATCCTTCGTTCAGTGGCGACCAAACCTATAAAGACAAGTCTTTTGATGTGAAATTACGTTTATGGGAAGAGGGATATTGGTTACCCGAGGTGGCTGTTGGCGTACGTGATATTGGGGGCACCGGGTTGTTTGATGGTGAATACCTAGTAGGTAGTAAAGGCTGGGGACCGCTGGATTTTACTTTGGGTATGGGATGGGGCTATTTGGGTAACAGTGGTAATGTCCGTAATCCCTTCTGTGATGCTAGCGACCGTTTTTGTACGCGTAACGATGTGCATACGACGAATGGGGGAACAGTCGACCTCGGTGAGTCTTTCCGCGGGCCTGCTGCGATTTTTGGCGGTGTGGAATATCAAACCCCTTGGCAACCACTGCGCCTAAAGTTGGAATATGAAGGCAACGATTATCAGGGCGATTTTGCCGGTAGGCTCAGACAGGACAGTAAATTCAATTTTGGCGCAGTTTATCGCATTACAGACTGGGCTGATGTGAATATCAGTTACGAACGTGGTAATACCTTTATGGCTGGGTTTACCTTACGTACTAACTTTAATGAATTAAAACCTACGCACCTTGATCAGCCAAAACCAGACTATCAACCTCAACCTCAAGGCAGGGAGTTGCAACTGGATGTGGTGTCGAACCAGTTAACTGAACTTGAAGATAATGCCGGTTTTTCATCACCGAATATTCAGTTAAAAGACCATACGCTGTATATGACAGGGACGCAGTCCAAATATCGTTACAGCGAAGATGGGGTTGAGCGCGCCAATATTATTCTGATGAATCACCTGCCAGAAGGTGTTGATACGCTGGCGGTGACTGAGACCCGGTATAATTTACCCCAAGTAACAACTAAGACAGATGTGAACAGTTTACGTGCACAGTTGGAAGGTTATCCACTGGGGTACGAACAAACCTTGCAACAAAAACGTATTGAGCCGTTAGTACCGGAAAATACTGAGCAAGGCTATCGTATTGATGACGAAAGGCTAAGTTTTGGTCTTTCTCCGACGTTAACTCAATCGATAGGCGGTGCAGAATCATTCTATCTGTACCAGATTGGGGTGACGGGTAGTGCCAGTTGGTGGGCGACAGACCATCTATTAACCAGTGGCAGCGTGTTTGCTAACTTGGCGAACAACTACGGCAGATTCAACTACACGGAACCGCCTTCTGATTCCCTACTACCGCGAGTTCGTACTCATATTCGCGAGTACGTTCAAAACGATGTGTACCTTAACGATCTCCAAGCCAATTATTTCCAATTCTTTGGGGAGGGGGTCTATGGTCAGGTTTATGGCGGCTATTTGGAAAGTATGTTCGGCGGTGTCGGTGCGGAAATATTATATCGTCCACTTGATACGGATTGGGCCGTAGGGGTTAATGCCAACTGGGTGAAACAGCGTGATTGGGACGATATGATGAGTTTCACTGATTATGATGTTGTTACTGGGCATGTCACCGGTTACTGGAAACCTCCTTTTGCAGATGATGTATTGGTGTCGGTGAGTGTGGGCCAGTATCTGGCGAAAGATAAAGGTGTCACCCTCGATCTGGCTAAACGTTTTGATAGCGGTATTGTGGCTGGCGTTTATGCAACGTTCACTGACGCCACACGGGAAGAATATGGTGAAGGTTCATTTACCAAGGGCTTCTACATTTCTGTTCCGTTGGAGTTGATGACGACATCACCTTCCCGCAACCGTGCAAAGGTTGGGTGGACTCCGCTTACTCGCGATGGTGGGCAGATGTTGAATCGGAAATATTCATTGTATGGTCTGACATCCGATCGGGATGTTCGCTTCCGCTAACTACGGTTTACTTGCCAAACTGGGGGATTGTTTAATCCCCCAATCTCTATGCTTGTCACTAATGAACTTGAGCATTTACCCGTGACCCTTTAAAGGCATCAGATAACCCCTGTCTATGCTCAGCACACACTTTAGCTCCTCCCTTGGTAAGGAGGCAGAGAGGTGGGGGAACAGTGCAATACGCTTTCCCTAATAATAGGCGTGGTCCTGCAACTTCATTGAGCTTGGGTACAATGCGATGAGGATGAGTGTGCATACTCGGGTATTTCAGCCTCAACAAGTGTTTTAGGCAACTTGAATTATTGGGGGGAGTTCAGTTTGAAATGGTTAACATAAAAATGGCGGCCCAGCGCTGGCCGCCCAAGACACAGGTATGGATCAGATATACCCGCCATACTTCAAATTGCTTAGCTGCTGGCTACATCCGCTCGTACCAGTCACATAAAAGATGATGTGACTGAGGACTTTCGTCTTTGCCACCCACAAGCTACAAGCAAATCGAATTACTTTTGGTATAACCGCAAAGTACAACAAACGAATTACAGTAGACACAAAACACAATAACTATCAGGCTTGGCTTAGCCAAGCCCGTCAGTTATTACCCTTTCACCCCTCCAGCCGTCAGGCCACCCACCAACCAGCGCTGAGCTAACAGGAATACCGCAGTAATAGGAATGGCTGATAACACCGCCGCCGCCGCGAAGTCGCCCCACAGGTAGTTTTGTGGGTTCAGATATTGCTGCATACCTACCGCCAGGGTGTAACTGTCCACATCACGCAACAGTAACGAGGCAACCGGCACTTCAGTTATCGCCGCGATAAACGACAGAATAAACACCACCGCCAGAATCGGCACCGAAAGCGGTAGCAACACTAAGCGAAACGCTTGCCACGGTGTGGCGCCATCCAATGAGGCAGCCTCTTCCAATGAACCATCAATGGTTTCGAAGTAGCCTTTAATGGTCCAAACGTGGAGTGCAATACCCCCCATATAAGCAAAAATCACCCCGCCATGGGTATTGAGGCCGATAAAAGGCAGATATTGCCCCAAGCGATCAAACAGAGCATATAACGCCACCAGCGACAGAACTGCCGGGAACATCTGAAAAATGAGCATACTTTTTAGCAGCGTACTCTTACCGCGAAAACGCATACGAGCAAAGGCATAGGCGCAGGTTGTCGAGAGCGACACAATACCTATGGCGGTAATGACGGCGATTTTCACCGAGTTCCATAGCCACAGCAGCACCGGGAACGGCGGTGGGGTGACGCTGCCATCGGCCTGGGTGACACTCATGCCCAATGCCAGCCGCCAGTGATCCCAAGAGATTTGATCCGGGATCAGGCTGCCCGTTGCATAGTTACCAGAGCGTAGTGATATCGCTATCACCATCAGCAACGGGAACATGATCAAAGCAATAAAACTTAACATCAGAAGATGGGTGATCCACAGGCGTACACGCTGGGATTTGGGTTGTACCATGGCCATGATTATTCTCCCTTAGTCAAAGTTCATTTTGCTGGCTTTCAAGTTCAGCAGCGCCAGAGCACCCACTAACAGGAAGATCAGTGTGGCGATGGCTGCCGCCAGACCGAAGTCCTGTCCTCCTCCCCCTTCAAATGCGATACGGTAGGTGTAACTTACCAGCAGGTCGGTATAACCAGCAGGTGTTGTGGTGCCGATCATATCTGGCCCGCCACGAGTCAACAGTTGTATCAGTACAAAGTTATTAAAGTTGAAGGCAAAACTAGCAATCATCAGTGGTGTCAATGGCTTGATCAACAATGGCAGGGTGATGCGGAAAAAGTTCTGCATGGGAGTGGCACCATCCATCGCCGAGGCCTCGTAGAGGTCATCGGGGATCGCTTTTAATAACCCCATACATAAGATCATCATATAGGGGTAACCCAGCCAGGTATTGACGATCAGAATCATGCTTTTAGCGGTAAAGGGATCGGTAAACCAGGAAGGTTTGATGCCAAACAGTGCATTGAGCATCAAGTTGATTTCACCGAAGCTCTGGTTAAACAACCCCTTAAAAATCAAAATAGAAATAAATGAGGGTACCGCATAGGGCAGGATCAGTAATACTCGATAGGCAGCTTTGCCTTTCAGCGCTTCCCACTGCACCACGCAGGCTAACACCATGCCAACAGCAACGGTAAAGATGACCGTCATTACCGAGAAAATAATGGTCCAGACAAAGATCGAGACAAACGGTTTCTGGATCCCTTCATCGTTGAGAACGCGTAGGAAATTTTTCCA
Source organism: Serratia sp. DD3 (assembly GCF_000496755.2). Next base: position 170,559 of record NZ_AYKS02000033.1, on the reverse strand, counting down.
ACCGATGGTGACGGTATAACCAGGGCTGAGGGTGGCACTGGCCCACTGCCCATCGGCGTCGATGGCCTGATAGAAGCCAATTTCCGAGTTAGGTCGATATTGAATCTGGGTTTGATTATCCGTCAGTGTCTCGCCATCTTTGCCCAAGGTATACAGCGGGCTGGTCGCCGAGAACTGGCGTAGCGAACTCATGCGTAATTCGCCACCATCCGGTAGAGAGGCGACAATCTGGCTGAGTGTTTCGCGGTTTTGGGTAATAATGCGTAATGTCGCACGCTCACCTGCGGGTTGCTCGTTTTCTACGGTCAGCTTGAGCGTTTGCGGTTGATTGCCACCGAGAGTGAAGGGGTCGGAAATCAGCCGCTGTTCACTGTCAGGTGCCGTGAGGCGCAGTCGCCACTGTTGATCAGCAGCAGGGTAGAGCTCAAAACCAAAGGTTTTACCGGTTTGGAATTGGCGCTGTAGCAATACCGATTGTGCACGCTCAAAGGTTAACTGGTTGCTACTGCTGTAGTTGGTAAACGCGATGGCGATGGTACAGATGAGCGGGAATAGGACGAACAACCCCATACCAGCGACACCCGGATAGACGTAACGCCAGGCATAGGCTCGGCGATTGGCAAAGACATAGAGCCCAGAACTGATCAATACCAGCGTCAGAATAGCGAATAGGTATTCCCCCTGCGCATACATCAACACAATCAGATAACAGGTCAGTAGACTGAACAGGCCAACAAATAGCCATTTCAGACTTTCACTCTGCCACCACTTCGATTTTTTTCGCGCGGGCGAGCCAGCGTGAGCGAATTGCATAGGGCGTTCCTTGTCAGGGAGATGACTAGATAACTAGATAACGACGGGGCACCGCTGGCACCCCACACAGCAAGGCAACGGCGGGCACCATGGCCCGCGGCTGCCAGAGTCTTACTTGATGATACGGGTGCGAGCGTCTTCCAGTGCGGCTTTCACTGTCTGGCGCCCAGTAATGGCGTTGATAACGGCGCTACGCATCGCATACCAGAAGGTGCTCATCTGTGGGATGTTTGGCATGATTTCGCCGTTTTGCGCGTTCTGCATGGTTGCTGCGATCCTTGGGTCTTTTGCTAATTGCTCCTGGAAGGATTTCAGTGCTACAGCACCCAGCGGTTTGTCTTTGTTAACATTAGCCAGACCTTCATCGGTCAACAGATAGTTTTCCAAAAACTCGGTAGCCAACTCTTTGTTTGGACTAGCGCTGTTAATACCTGCGGTCAGCACACCGGTGAATGGCTTAGATGGCTTACCTTGGAAGCTTGGTAACAGAGTGACGCCATAATTGATTTTACTCTGCTCAATGTTGTTCCAGGCCCAAGGTCCATTAATGGTCATGGCGGTCTGGCCTTTGTTGAAGGCGGCTTCGGCGATGGAGTAATCAGTGTCGGCGTTAATGTGCTTATTCTTCACCAGATCGACGATAAACTGCAAACCTGCCTGTGAGCCAGCATTAGCGACGCCCACATCTTTAATATCGAATTTGCCATCGGCAAATTTGAAGGCATAGCCGCCATTGGCAGAGATAATTGGCCAAGTGAAGTAGGGTTCTTGCAGATTCCACATGATGGCGCTCTTGCCTTTGGTGCGTAGCTCTTTGTCCAAGGCCGGGATCTCTTCCCAGGTTTTCGGGGCTTCTTTGACCAGGTCTTTGTTATAGATTAACGACAGCGCTTCAACTGCAATGGGATAACCAATCAGCTTGCCGTTAAAACGAACTGCATCCCAAGTGAATGGATAGATCTTGTCTTGGAAATCTTTGGACGGGTGTACCTCAGCCAATAAACCTGACTGCGCATAGCCACCAAAACGGTCATGAGCCCAGAAGATAATGTCTGGACCGTCACCAGTTGCGGCAACCTGCGGGAATTTCTCTTCCAGTTTGTCCGGGTGCTCAATGGTGACTTTGATGCCGGTATCTTTCTCAAACTTTTTACCTACCTCGGCCAGGCCGTTATAGCCTTTATCGCCGTTGATCCAGATAACCAGTTTGCCTTCTTCGATCTTGGCAAACGCAGAGGCGGAGAGCACCAGAGTGGTTAAGGCCGAAAGGGTCAGTGTACGTAACGTTGTTGTCATGGTTGAGTTCATAGTCCAATCCTTTTGTGAGCAATACGATTGCAATGTGCAATTAAGGAGAGCGGTTTGGTGCTTATAGTGAGACACAATGCGACAACTCCTCATCCTCCCCCCTTCTACGCCCTTGGCTTACGTAGTGTGATCCCGCTAGCAAAGTCGCGGGTTCTGTGGTGACCAGCACAAAAAGTAGCGATGATTTTTGCTACGCAGATCACATAGTGTTCGGGTGTCGTCCACTTAAGTTATACAATGTGTTTTTCTCATCCTCCTATCTCCTCCCCCATGAAAAATTCTGTTACGGATGATTACCCTTTCTTGTTGTTAGCTCACTATCAGCAACATTAATTTTTTCCGTCTAGTGCAGCAGGAAGCTGGATTTATGTCGTTAATGCAGATCGTTACCCACCTCATGTTGTACCGGCACCCAGCGGCTAGTTTCTGTGCCGGAAGGGATGATGCTGTTGGTGATGTACAAGACATGATGGCGGTACTGCCTTTATCTATTACCCATCAGGATCAATGTACTGCGAAAGCAGGGGAGTAACGCATGGCTAGCGTCACACTGCGCAGCGTTTATAAAGCCTTTGGCGAGGCTGTAATTTCCAAAGATGTCAATTTGACGATTAATGACGGTGAGTTTGTCGTGTTTGTTGGGCCATCTGGCTGTGGCAAATCGACCTTGCTACGTATGATCGCCGGGCTTGAAGATATTAGCTCAGGAGACTTGTTTATCGGCGAAAAGCGCATGAACGATGTGCCCCCTGCCGAACGTGGTATCGGCATGGTGTTTCAGTCTTATGCGCTGTACCCCCATCTGTCGGTGGCGGATAACATGTCATTTGGCCTGAAGTTGGCCGGGACCAAGAAAGCGGAAATCACGCAGCGGGTTAATCAGGTTTCCGAAGTGTTGCAATTAGCCCATTTACTGGAGCGTCGTCCAAAGGCTCTTTCTGGCGGACAACGTCAGCGGGTGGCGATTGGCCGAACCTTGGTGGCAGAGCCCGATGTGTTCCTGCTGGATGAACCGCTGTCCAACCTGGATGCCGCATTGCGCGTACAGATGCGCATTGAGATCTCCCGCCTGCATAAACGCCTAGAGCGCACCATGATTTATGTCACCCATGATCAGGTAGAGGCCATGACGCTGGCGGACAAAATTGTGGTGCTGGATGCCGGGCGTGTGGCCCAGATTGGCAAACCACTAGAACTGTATCACTACCCGGCTAACCGCTTTGTTGCGGGCTTTATTGGCTCACCGAAAATGAATTTCCTGCCAGTGAAAGTCACTGCAGTTGAACACAATAACGTGCAGGTTGAACTGCCGATGCCCAATCGTCAACAGGTGTGGATACCCGTTGAATCCGAAGGCGTTGAAGTAGGGGCCAACCTGTCATTAGGCATCCGTCCTGAACATCTGTTACCAAGCTCAGAATCTGCCTGTACCCTGATGGGCGAGGTGCAGGTTGTCGAGCAGTTGGGTAACGAAACCCAGATTCATATTCAAATTCCAGAAATCCGTCAGAACCTGGTGTACCGCCAGAATGACGTCGTATTGGTGGAGGAGGGGGCAACATTTGCAATTGGGTTGCCACTTTATCGCTGCCATCTGTTCCGTGAAGACGGCACTGCGTGTCGACGCCTGTATCAAGAGCTGGGCGTTTAGCCTCGGGGATGTAATCAAGGTCATTCAAATTGCAGGTAGGCGGCAATGGAGTGAAGCCCTGGCAGCATAACTAACGATGTGACTGGGGTGAACGACAACCGCTAATACCGCAGCAGTTTGAATGGCGACGGGGATGGGACACAGATGCCGACAGGCAATAATAACAGGAGAACAATAATGACTACTCTGCGCAAACTTCCTCTGGCACTGGCTGTCGCCACCGGAATTTTATCCACTCAGGCGATGGCGGTGGATTTCCACGGTTACGCACGTTCTGGTATCGGTTGGACCGGTAGTGGTGGTACGCAACAGTGTTTCCAGGCAACTGGTGCACAAAGTAAGTACCGTCTTGGTAACGAATGTGATACCTATGCGGAATTAAAGCTGGGTCAGGAATTGTGGAAAGACGGCGATAAGAGTTTTTATCTGGATTCAAACGTCGCTTATAGCGTTGACCAAGCCAATGATTGGGAAGCCACTAACCCTGCTTTCCGTGAGATCAATGTCCAAGGCAAAAACCTGATTGCCGCACTGCCTGGCGCCAACATTTGGGCCGGTAAGCGTTTTTATCAGCGCCACGATGTCCATATGATCGACTTCTACTACTGGGATATTTCGGGCCCAGGTGCAGGTCTGGAAAATGTTGATCTCGGTTTTGGTAAGTTGTCGTTTGCGGTGACGCGTAATACTGAAGCGGGTGGGTCAGCCGCTTTTGGTAACAGCACCACGCAGTGGTATATCAATGACAGTGGTAACATCGCTTCGCGCCAAGTGGAAAATCGGGCTGATGTATATAACGATGTCTATGATGTGCGTTTGGCGGGGCTGGAGACCAACCCAGGCGGTACCTTGGAGCTTGGTTTTGACTATGGTAATGCCAGCACCCGAGACGGTGTTTACTTGCAACCTGGCGCGTCGAAGAACGGTGTGATGACAACGGCTCAGCATACACAGAGTATGTTCGGTGGCTTTAACAAGTTTGTGGTGCAATACGCCACAGACTCGATGACTTCATGGAATACCGGCCACAGCCAAGGTGGCAATGTCAATAACGACGGCCATATGCTGCGCGTGTTGAACCATGGTGCCGTTAAGATGGGTGAAGATTGGGAAATGATGTATGTGGCCATGTACCAGAACATTAATCTGGACAACAACAATGGCACGACATGGTATAGCGTCGGTGTACGTCCGATGTACAAATGGACCCCAATCATGAGTACCTTGTTTGAAGCGGGCTATGACAACGTTAAGTCGCAGAGAACAGATGATCGCAATGGTCAGTATAAGTTGACCTTAGCCCAACAGTGGCAGGCCGGTGACAGCATTTGGTCGCGTCCCGCATTGCGCGTATTTGCGACCTATGCCAACTGGAATGAGAAGTGGGGCTATGACAAGGGCGTAGCCACTTATGATGGCGGCCGTGGCACAGATAATGAAGTCACCTTTGGTGCGCAATTCGAAGCCTGGTGGTAATCGGTTAAACAGCCGCCCTGAAGGGCGGCTGTCTCCAGTGTCATTAAGTCTGTTTAGCTGATATGGCTATTCTTGCCAGTTGCCTGTCAGCTTCTTTGTCTCTTTTTTGAAAGGGCCATAATAATGAAAAAGAAGATACTCGCTTTTTATCTGTCACTGTTTTTCAGTTCTACTTTTCCAGTTGTGACACAAGCTGCCGTGTTTAATGCATCGGCTGATGTGTCTGTTGCTCCTGCTATTTCCCAAGATGCTTTGCAAAAGTTACCTTGGCATCCGATTGTGCCGCCCGCGAGTGAAACTTTTAAGATTACTGCTGCAAACCCACAGATTAACCAAGGGGATATACAAGGTTCGGTGGCTGCATTTACATTGCCTGCTGACCGTGGTTCTCTTGAGATTACGCTGAGTAGTTTGGTTAATGATCGCAGCGTTTTTGCACCTAGCGTTTTGGTCTTGGATGAGCAAATGCGCCCTGCGGCTTTTTATCCCAGCAGTTATTTTCCGTATGAACGTGCTGGTGTGATGTCGGGCGACCGCTTGGAGGGTACCATCAAGTTGACCCCTTCTTTGGGGCAGAAGCAAATTTACCTGTTGGTATACACCACTCGTCAGGATTTAGCCGCCACCACAAAGCTTCTTGATCCAGCCAAGGCTTATGCCATGGGGGTAGGTAATGCGGTGCCTGATATTCCAGACCCAATTGCTCAACATGGCACCACTGGAGAACTGCATCTGAAGGTCCGCTCTGAGCAAAATATGGGGAGCGTCATGATCGGGCTGCCGGTGACCAGTTCTAACGCCCCTGCACCCGTGGTTGTGGGTTCTAATACCCCAACGGCTGCCACCACATCGGCCCCGGTAACCAAAGCACCCGCAGAGCCAGTGCTTAGCGATACCGAAGCCTATTTCAATAATGGTATCAAACAGGCAGTTAAGGCAGGGGATATAGATAAGGCACTGAAACTGATGAATGAAGCCGAAAAATTAGGCTCAACCACAGCACGTAAAACGTTTATCAGTAGTGTGAAAGGCAAGGGGTAATACCCGACACTGCCGATGTTGGCTTGATGATTGGTGTGCCCTGGCACACCTTTTTTCGTTATTACTCCCCGGATTTCTTATCATCCTGTTGCGGCGCTTTTCCCTGACAATTTTCCGCTGACATTTTCCCGCTGATAATGGGGGTTCGTTGGTGCTCCTTCTCTGCATAGTCTAATATGGGTATAAATCGGTATGATTCGTACCATTAAAGTCAATATTCGGGGTGATATATGCACAGTTTTACCGCCAGTGAAGCCAAGATACAGTTTGGGGAGGTCATCAGCAAAGCCCTACGCGAACCGGTCTGCATTACCAAGAATGGTCGCCCGAAGGTGGTGGTGATGTCCTATGAAGACTTTAATGCGATTGAGAAACTGAAGCTGAATAACCTGAAAATTGTCCTGGCCAACTCTATCGCCCAAGCGGAGAACGGCCAATTACACGACATTGATGACGTATTCAGTGACCTGACAACCGATGAACTGAATCAGGCGGAGGGACAGGGATGACGGTCAGGTTTACCACCGACGCCAAGGTTCAGTTTCGTAAAATCCGCGCCTATTCACAGCATCAATGGGGAAAAGAAGTTGCCGACCTGTATGCACGGTCTATTCGCGCTATCTTGACGCAAACGCTTGACCGCCATCCTTCTCCGGGTTTTGCTCGCGAGGAACTGGGGCCAGGAATTAAGAGCTTCCCCTGTGAAAGTCATATGCTTCACTATCGTGAAACGTCATACGGCATAGAAGTTATCGGTGTACTCCATCAGGCACAAGATCCGGTTCATCATCTGTAATTAACAGTTGGGTTCGTATTGATGCCATTTTCGACTTATATTAAGTGCCACTGACAATCCCTCAGATCCTGCTATCTACCCTCTATTGCCAAACTGACACCGCTGCACAGAAGCCAATGCGTCAGAGCTGCTGGGCTCACGCCAAAGGCATGCTACGTTCTTCGCAAGCTTCAACCTAGCGGTGAGGTGGGTAGGGGAACGATGTCCTGATTGTTGTTACCTATCCAATAGACGCCTTCTTTTGCCCAGAATGGACCTTCGACAAAGTCGAGCAGGTTGGAATACTCTTCGTAGAGCAGCTTGCCGTTGCGGTCATAAACCCGCATGTAGCCGGAGTAATGCCCGCCATCGCCAGGCATGGTGAAGCGCGGAATAAACTCGAAGATTTTATAATTGCGCACCACATACTGCTGGTTGGGGCTCCACTCTTCGTATCGCAGTGTCCCTTGCCTCCACCACTGGTAACAGCCAGCAATGATTATCACCAGAATCGCTAGCACCACCCAGCGCTTACGCTTGCGCACCAGAGCTTCTTGGCTTTTCATTTTTGGCATTTGTGCTCTTTCCTTATTGGTGAGATCTTTTTTTAATGCATTGATAGTAATAAAAAATAAAATTTCGCTGTGGTTGTGACGCAGATTTTTCTGAGGAAAAAGGCCACTCAAGACCACGACATCTATGAAGATTACCACGCTGAACGATACGCTAAAAGCCCTGCCTTAATTTTTTATATTACTGAATTTTATAATAATTTTAAATTTATTCAACGGTGACTAACGTGCAATCTGTCCATAGGTTTTTTGCCATTGTTCGAACACTCAGCGATCAGCAGCAGGATGCCATTTCGCGTACTTTCACCCAAACAATGTAATGCCAGGGGGATGGTAGGCTGCTGTGTCTGCCATCCTTTTCCCCTACCGATTTTCACCTCCCCGACAACAGGCCATTGCGACGAGGCACTCTCTTGGTGATATCTCACATTGAAAGTAGGCAAGTGATACCGTGCCTCAGGCGAATCGGCCTGTTGATTTCAAATTTCTGCGTTACAATGGCAACTTATGCCTGAATTCCTGTCACTTGAATAACGACGGGAATATTAGCGATACTTATCATCTAAAGCGCTGCCACCTAATGTAGTTTCTGGCATGGAGTATAATCATGTTTGGCACAAGGGACTCTATCTTGCCGGCGATTGAGTGGCTGCCTGAGTCCTCTTCAATACCTGCCGCGGTTGATGACTGGTTGATGGAGTTAGGGTCCATGACACGCCGTTTTGAACGTCACTGCACGCGTGTGCAGGTTGAACCTCAGCGTGAATGTTTTGTCACTGCTGACCAATTGGCGGAAGAGAAAACACATTTACCCTGCAGTGAGCGTTACTGGTTACGTGAAATCCTATTGTTGGGTGACAACCAGCCCTGGCTGCTGGGCCGAACGCTGATCCCGCAAGAGACTCTGACTGGGCCGGATCAGGCTTTGGTTGATTTGGGGACGTTGCCACTGGGGCGTTATCTGTTCAACAGCCCTAACCTGACCCGTGATTATATCCATATTGGGCAGTATCAGGACCTGTGGGCTCGGCGTTCCCGTCTGTGTTTGGCGGGAAAACCGTTGCTGCTGACGGAGCTTTTTTTACCCGCATCACCATTGTATGCAGTGGAACAGGGTGCACCAGCATAATAAGGGGAGATGAGTGTTGGAAGTGAGTGTGATTCAAAACAAATGGCAGGCTTATTGCCATCTGATGCGCATCGATAAACCTATCGGCGCGTTATTACTGTTGTGGCCTACGCTTTGGGCGCTGTGGCTGGCTGGGGAGGGTGTTCCTCAATGGCCGATATTGCTGGTTTTTGTCTCTGGTGTCTTTTTGATGCGTGCTGCTGGTTGTGTGGTGAATGATTATGCGGATCGTGCGTTTGATGGCCATGTGAAACGTACCGCAGGGCGTCCGCTGCCCAGTGGGCGAGTCAGTGAAAAGGAGGCCAAAATTCTGTTTGTCTCCCTGGTGTTGGTCTCTTTTTTGCTGGTACTGACACTCAATGCCATGACCATCTGGTTGTCGCTGGCCGCGTTGGCTTTGGCTTGGATTTACCCATTTATGAAGCGGGTGACCAGTTTACCGCAAGTGGTGCTCGGTGCGGCGTTTGGCTGGTCAATTCCGATGGCCTATGCGGCAGTGAGCGAAGCGTTGCCATTGGTCTGCTGGTTGCTGTTTTTGGCCAATATTTGCTGGACGGTGGCTTACGATACCTTGTATGCCATGGTTGATCGGGATGATGATTTAAAAATAGGTATCAAATCCACGGCAATACTGTTTGGTCGCCATGACAAGTTGATTATTGGTCTGTTGCAGTTCGCCACGCTGTTACTGATGCTGTGGGTCGGTTATTTGATGCAGTTGAGCGGGGTGTTTTACTGGTCGCTGTTATTGGCCGGGGTGCTATTTATTTATCAACAACAACAGATAGCTAACCGTAACCGCGAGGCGTGCTTCCGGGCATTTATGAATAACAATTATGTTGGTTTGGTGTTGTTTATCGGAATTGTGTTCAATTATATCGGTGTCGTGGTTTAATAAATTTGCCCACCTGATGCAGGCAGAAAGGCATCCATGGGATGCCTTTCTGCGCTGATTACTCTTCTTTTAGCGCTGCTTCTTGCTCTTCTGGTGCCATTAGCGTGTTGGTCTCTTCTAGCATACTGACGCTTTCGATGGTCAACTTGATTTCTGGAGTAATCAAATCGCTCAGTATGGTGTAGACCTCTAGTGTGTGCTCACGAATAGCATCGCCACTATCATTGATATAGCCCTCTTCACGTAATGTCGCCACTAACGTGGAGAATACGGCTTTATCGAAGAACTCCGGCGCATTGATACCGTGCAGAACCGATAGACGCTGGGCCATAATGCGGCTCTCTTTTTCCAACGCACCCCGGTTGATACTCGGGTTGGCGCTAAGGAGTGACATGGTGATGGCATAACGTTGCAGTGTTTCACGGACACCGGCAGCTAACAGTTGCAATGGACGGATTCGAGCAGGGTTGAGTACCAGCTCCTCGCCTTTATCACAAATCAATTGCTGACGCGTCAACTCATCAATCAGCGGTTGCAGTACCTCTGACAGTTGATCTTTGTCGTAACGCAGGAACAGTTCCGCCTTTAACATCGGGTAGATCAGACTCACCTGGCGTAACAGCTCAACACGCGATACTTGACGGTGATGCATCACAATAGTGGCAATCAGGGAAGGCAGCACTAACATATGATGAATGTTATTGCGGTAGTAGGTCATCAGCACCGCTTGCTCACGCGGCAGAATAATAATGTCGCCAATATTGTCCTGCTCTACTTCAAACTTGCTCATGCTTAAAGCGTGGTCCAGCAGTTGCTCAGGAGTTTGAGCAGGGGCGGTGGCATCGGGCGCATAAGGCGCGTTACGCATCAATTGCAGATAGCACTCCAACTGTTCAAGCAACTGTTCACGGGCTAACGAACGTTGGCGAGAAGCCAGTAACGCTGTGCAACACAGGTTCATGGCGTTGGCCGCAGCGGCATTGTTGATCCTTACCATAATTTCGCTAGCCAGACCGTTTACCACCGGCGTCAGCCAGACTGGGCGCTGCGACTCTATCGGATCGATGGATTCACGCCATTGAGGCGCCTGTTGATTGAGATAGGAGGTCAATGGAATCGGTTCGCCAAAGTTTACATACCCTTGGCCTAGATTGCGTAACTTACGCAGCCCACGAAGCATCTGCAGCAGGCCCTCTTTTTCTTTGGTGGCACCACGCAGTTCTTTGGCGTAGGTACCCACCTCCATCACATGCTCATAACCGATATAAACCGGGACCAGGGTAATCGGGCGGGTACCCCCCCGTAACATGGCTTGAATTGTCATGGATAAAGTGCCGGTTTTCGGCTCCAGTAACCGGCCAGTACGAGAACGCCCACCCTCAACAAAATATTCTACCGAATAGCCACGGGTGAATAGTTCACCAAGGTATTCACGGAAAACCGTAGAATAAAGTTTGTTACCTTTAAAGGTACGACGGATAAAGAATGCCCCCAAACGGCGGAAAATCGGCCCGGCAGGCCAGAAATTGAGGTTAATCCCTGCGGCGATATGCGGGGGAACCAGCCCTTGGTGGTAGAGCACATAGGAAAGCAAGAGGTAATCCATATGGCTGCGGTGGCAGGGGACATAGACTATCTCATGACCATCTTGTGCCAATTGCCTGACTCGTTCGGCCTTGGTGACATTAATACCCTGATAGAGGCGGTTCCAGGTCCAACTCAGGACGCGATCAGAGAGACGTACCGCTTCATAAGAGAAATTAGCCGCGATCTCTTCCATTAAGGAAATAGCGTTCTGTTGGGCTTTTTCGTAAGAGATCTTCTTGCTGCGAGCTTCATCTTCTACTGCTTTCTCAATGGCCTTGGAGGCCAGCAGCTTATTGAACAGATCCTGACGAACAGGCAGACTTGGCCCAACGGCGGCCAGGAGTTGGCGAGAGAAATGCATCCGCGCCACGCGCGCCAGTTTTTGTGCAATGGTTTTATCTGTACCATGTTCGGTTGCCATACGGCGTAAAGAAACGGTGTTGGAGAAGCGGACAAAGCTATCGCGGCCCAACCAGAGTATGGCGAAGAATTTTTGCACACCGTTTAGCAGGCGCAGGTGGGGGGCTCCCTGCCCTTCACGCCCAGGGGAACGACCAAACATCACTGACACCGGTAACATTTGGATATCAAGGTCTGGATTACTGCGGTGAAGATCCAGATAATCATGGAACAGTTTGACCGACTCTTCTTTCGGTGTGTAGTAGCGAAAGACGCGTGGCCCTTCATGGATAAACACATGGCTGGGCAACACGGAGCCATCGATTTCAAGTGGCTCAAGGGGGTCGGGCAGATCCTGCGCCAGACACTGGGTACGCAGGGTGAGTAAATCTGACTTGGAATTATAAGGCAAAACATACAAAATCGGCCTAGACGGATCCAACCCTAACTCCGAAATGGGGTCTGAAGGGATAATTTTACTTTTTACCAAAAATTTAAGTGGTAAATTCAATAGGTTATAATAAATTTTACGCCAACCTGACATAACGACCTGAAGCCTCTTGTTAGCAATTGCGCTGAAAGCATACCAGAAACCGTGTAACAGGTCTGTGGTATTGAAACGATGACCTACCTTGTGAGATGAAACATGGCAAATCAAATTACTGGCATGACACGTATTATTAAAGCTGTTGGCTATTCATATAAAGGATTAATTGCAGCCTGGCGCAATGAGGCTGCTTTCCGCCAGGAACTGGTAGTGGCCGTGGTGGCTATCGTACTGGCGATATGGCTTGATGTGGGGGCGATAGCGCGCATTTTATTGATCGGCTCCCTGGTGCTGGTGGTGATTATTGAAATTATCAACAGTGCGATTGAAGCGATCGTTGATCGGGTGGGAACTGAATATCATGAGCTTTCCGGGCGATCGAAAGACATGGCTTCAGCCGCGGTTTTTCTGACGATTTTGTTGGCGCTGTTTGTCTGGATCTCGGTGCTCTGGGATCACTTTGCCTGACGAGTAAACCGATGTCATGGGGTGCGATCAATCTCGCTAATCCCTGATTTTTATTTATGAATTGATTCCCAATCCTGGTTTACCTGTATATACTCACAGCATGACTGTATAAACAAACAGGGGGCGGAATGAAAGCACTAACTACCAGACAGCAAGAGGTCTATGATCTGATTCGCGATCATATTTCACAAACGGGCATGCCACCAACACGTGCCGAGATCGCAATGCGCCTGGGGTTTCGCTCACCAAATGCGGCAGAAGAGCACCTGAAAGCTCTGGCCCGCAAAGGTGTTATTGAAGTGGTTTCCGGGGCTTCTCGCGGTATCCGCTTGCTGATGGAAGAGGAAGAAGGGTTACCCTTGGTTGGCCGGGTGGCGGCGGGTGAACCCTTGTTGGCTCAGCAACATATTGAAGGGCACTATAAAGTTGACCCGGGCTTATTTCACCCTAGTGCGGATTTCCTGTTGCGCGTCAGTGGGATGTCTATGCGCGATATCGGTATTCTGGATGGCGATCTGCTGGCGGTGCATAAAACTCAGGATGTGCGTAACGGCCAAGTGGTGGTGGCTCGTATTGAAGATGAAGTGACAGTAAAGCGCCTGAAGAAACAGGGTAATATTGTTGAGTTATTGCCAGAAAACAGTGAGTTTCAGCCGATAGTGGTGGATTTGAAGCATCAGAATTTCACGATTGAAGGCTTGGCGGTGGGCGTGATCCGCAACGGTGACTGGCTCTGACACCTCTTTTTTGTCATGTTATCTAATCAAATAGGTATATCGCCTCCTCAATAGCGGGGCGATATTCTGTCCATGTCAACAACTCTACTTCTGCCGTCGGAATAGATCGCAATGCGTTTACTCGCTACCTTCACCAGCCCTGCTGACAAAATACTGTGGCGTCTGGCATTGCCAATGATCTTTTCCAATATCACGGTTCCTCTGCTTGGTTTGGTGGATACAGCGGTTATCGGCCATCTTGATAGCGCAATCTATCTTGGTGGGGTAGCGGTTGGTGCAATGGCGACCAATTTCCTGTTTATGTTGTTGTTATTCTTGCGCATGAGTACCACCGGGTTAACGGCACAGGCGTTAGGGGCAGGGGATCCACAGCGCTTGGCGCGTACTTTTATGCAGCCGTTGCTGTTAGCGCTGTTGATTGGCTTAACCATAGTGTTACTCCGTGGCCCACTGATCTCGCTGGCATTACATATTGTCGGTGGTGATCAAGCGGTATTAGTACAGGCTAGACGGTTTCTGGAGATCCGCTGGCTGAGTGCCCCGGCAGCACTGGCGAATATGGTATTGCTCGGCTGGTTGCTCGGTGTTCAATATGTGCGTGCGCCGGTGGTGATGCTGATAGCGGGTAATCTGCTGAATATCGTGTTGGATATCGTGCTGGTGATCGGCTTGGGTTGGGGTGTCTCGGGGGCTGCTACGGCAACGGTGCTGGCGGAGTATGCCACACTGCTGTTGGGGTTATGGCTTGCTTGGCGGGTATTATGTTCACGTGGCATCTCATTAGCGATGTTGCGGCATGCCTGGCGCGGTAACTTACGTCGCTTGTTGGCACTTAACCGCGATATCATGCTGCGCTCACTCCTGCTGCAATTGTGTTTTTCTTCGTTAACGATTTTTGCGGCGCGCATGGGGAGTGATGTGGTGGCCGTCAATGCGATATTGATGAGTTTGTTAACATTTACCGCCTATGCTTTGGATGGCTTTGCTTATGCCGTTGAGGTCCATTCCGGTTACGCCTATGGCGCAAGGGACGACCGTCAATTGCATGCGATATGGTATGCCGCTTGTCGTCAGGCAGGTATGCTGGCACTGGGCTTTGCCACGGTTTATCTGTTTACTGGGCCTTATATTGTCGCGGCTTTAACCTCATTACCGCTGTTGCGTACCTTGGCCAGTCACTATCTTCTCTGGCAAGTCGTGCTGCCTGTGGTGGGAGTCTGGTGTTATTTACTGGATGGTATGTTTATTGGTGCCACCCGTGGCGCTGAAATGCGCAACAGCATGGTGGTGGCAGCAGCGGGTTATGGGCTGACTTTATTTACACTGCCACTATTAGGTAATCATGCGCTATGGCTGGCTTTGGCTGTATTCCTGGCATTACGTGGTGTTGCGCTGGGGTGGATATGGCACCGTCATCAGGTACGCGGAACCTGGTTTTCAATCCCTGCCAAGGGTGAATAATGTCACTTGTTTTGCTGTGGTGTGAAAGGAGTGTGAACTCTCTATTTTTTCTTTATCACTATGCTGTGATCATGGTGGCAACTGTGTTGGTGGTTACAGGCTTCTATTTCAACACAGGCGGAGCATAACCCATGTGCTTCAACCACACTGTGGCGTAAGACAAAACCTGATTCCAGGGCGAGTTTCTGTAGCGTTTCTTCCACACCCTCTGTTGTCCTTTCAGTGACTTGCCTGCAGCGATCGCAGATAAATAGCGCAGAGGTGTGCATCGGCTGTTCGAAGTGATGGCACAGTACGTAGCTGTTAGCAGATTCTATGCGGTGAATAAATCCCTGCTCCAGCAAGAAATCCAGCGCTCGATAGACGGTGGGCGGTTTGGCCTGAGGTTCAGCGACACGTAACAGATCCAGTAGATCGTAAGCACTGATGGCTCCGGGTTGTTCAGTCATCAGACGTAACACTTCAAGCCGTTGTGGGGTCAGCCTTACATTGCGCTGCTGACAGAGTAGTTCAGCCTGCGTGAGTAGCTTTTCCTGATTGGTTGAGTTCATCGCCAATATCCCGGTAGGTGAATAGGCGCTGATTTTATCATATTCATCGGCAATCGCCGAGAGGTGCCTAGGGGAATAACAAGTGTCATGACGCGTTTGCCGGACTAACATAGTGGTTAGTAAGATTATTAGATCCCATCATGATGAAATGATGATTAACAGGGCGGTAACTTGAGTGGTAACGGGGAGGGATTGATTTCCGCACCGAAGATAGGCACGGAAACAATATTGATGCGGGATTATTTGATGCCCATTGAAGTTTTCATTTGAGCCATCATATCAAGACCTTGCTTGCAAGCTGGATCTTGTTGTTCTGTAGGCATGGCAGAGATCTGTTGCTTGGCCTGTTCCATCTGGGTTTTTAATGCTTCCATTTGCTGTTTTGCCGCGTCATTGGTTTCAGACGCTTTGGCAATTAACGCATCAACTTCCTCAACATATTTTTTACATGTATCGGTCATTTCACCAGCAAAAACGGAAGAGGACATCGCTAACAGGCTGCAAGCAAGAATTAATTTTTTCATAAGTAACAATCCAATTATTAATATTTCATCCTAACCATCCCAATGATGGTGAAATAATTATCTAAAAAAGTTGTTCATAAAACAAGCAGGTGGCGGGATTATTATTTTGCAATATGTACTCATCAGGTTTTTTTATTTTTCTGATAACCCAAATAGGAATATGCTCAAGTAATTAGCATCTCTTTCAGTATGGCTTTAGTGGTATTTATTATTTTTACTTATGAATTCGTGTTGTTTACATTATCTGTCAAGTTGCATTCCTGTTGGTACGCACCGAACACTACTGCCAGTTTCTGACACTCGGGCAACAGATACTGCCCATGTTAATCACCGCAACCTAAGGACGCTTTAAAATGAATGATGGCAAAATTACCCTCTATACCCACCCTATGTCCCGTGGCCGCACAGTGCGCTGGTTACTGGAAGAGTGCGGTGCCAGTTACGATACCGTAATATTTGATTATGGCACCAGCATGAAAAGCGCCGAGTATCTGGCGATTAACCCCATGGGCAAGGTGCCTGCGCTGACCCACGGTGACGCGGTGGTAACTGAAACCGCGGCCATCTGTACCTATTTGGCGGATCTGTTCCCGGAAAAACAATTGGCCCCTGCGCCCGGTAGCCCGGAGAGAGCGGCATACTATCGCTGGCTATTTTTTGTTGCTGGCCCGCTGGAAGCGGCATTTACGGGCAAGTTGCTTGATCAGTTAGCGCCATCAGACAAAGCATTTATGGTGGGGTATGGCAGCTATGAATTAACCATGAACACCTTGGAGTTTGCCATCAAACAGGGGCGGCCTTACCTGTGTGGTGAGCAGTTCAGCGTGGCAGACGCCTATCTGGCGGCCTGTCTTAATTGGGGAATGTATTCCGGTGCCATTGAAAAACGCCCAGCCTTCGAGCGTTACATGGAGCCTATCCTGCAACGCCCGGCTTATCTACGCGCCAAGGCAATGGATGATGCGCTACTGGCCGAACACCCCTTCCCGGGCTAACGCCGATCTTGCCCGCTAACCTGTTACCATGCCCGAACTGACGATGTTCGTCATTCGGGCTAATTATTGTCACCGCAGTGAGAACCACGTACTTGTCTGAAGTACTTGCCGCCTGCAAACAACTCCCTCATGATGCAATCATTGATTTTGTTTGATGGATTGTTAACAAATGAACACGATAGCAAGAGTGCTGTTAAGCCTCAGCATGCTGCTCGCCAGCACCCTGTGCTCGGCTGAAGAGGAGATGTTCGATAACCCGGCCGCTAAGCAACAGGCGCTTCTTGTGGTTGAGCGTTGGCAGCTTGCCTATCAGAATAAAGATCTAAAAGAATTGGCGGCGCTTTATGCGGATCAAGTGGATTACTTCCATAAAATGGTCACGCGCGAAGCCGTCATGGCTAATAAGGCCGCATTTTTCAATGCAGAGAAAAAGAAGTTCTTGTCACAAGCCATCGTCAGCACGATCACGGTTAACGTCAATGGGAATGATACTGACGATGGCGGTCTGGATGATCGTTTGCGTGCCGAGTTTGTAAAACAGGTGAATGTGGCGGGGCAAACGCAAAACTACCCCGCCAGCCTGTATATAAAACCGAATGCGGCGGGGAAATGGCAGATTATTGCTGAGTCTGATGGTATTACCGATGCCAATCTTGGCTTTGATGATGATAGCCGCCAAGTGGTCAGGGGCAAGTTCGATGGCCTCCAACGACAATATGCCTGGGTAGATAGCCGCAACGCTAAAACCGGCGGCGATTGTAATAATGGCGACAATTGCCATTGCTATCTCTGGACGTCAAATGCAGAGGTTAAACCGACAATCATACCTCAGTGCATTAACGCATCGCTGGTCGTAGTTCCGGGGCTCGACAGCAGCGGGCGCGATCGTCTGCAACTGATTGACCAGCGTTGGCAAGGGAGCTGGTTGGCAATTCATTTGTACGATATCCAATACGCGCAGTGGACACCGGCTATTCCCAGTGTGAGCTCCAACGTCAGTGCCATAGAGCAGTTTACCGGGGCACTCGTGACCCCCGAGCCGGCAAAACCAGGATTTGTCCGGATTACAGAAACCACCTCAGATCCTGACACCGCTGAATTTATCAATAAGACACTGGTGTTACCGTTAAATAATCTACCGGGTTACGAGACCAATGTGGTAGTCGCAACTGATCGCTGTCTGAATTATGAACAACCTGTCAGCTTCAGCGGCATTGTCGAAATAAGTGTGTTCTTTGGTCCACCAAATTTTGGTGAGGAGCCAGAAACTGACAGCCGAAATATTCAGGGGCTGCTTTTCTTGGATAAGCCAATTTGTACTGTTGGTGACGATATTAATGAAGCTGAAAAAGAGCAGATTGAGGTGACCTTGATTCCTCCCCGTGCTGTCGATCTAGCGGATTTTGCTGGTAGGCACGTGACTGTCAGCGGTAGTCTTAGCCATGGATTTAACGGGCATCATAATACGGCGCTGTTATTATCACTTTCGGGCGTACCCAAGATAACGGCTAAAACCAAGACCCAACAGTAAGCGTTGATGTCATCAGCTATCAAGCCTAGGCGTTTTTCCTGATGCGGTTGCGGTGTACTGAGTGCAGTGACGTTTACCAACTGTTGAGCCGCTTTGGTGATGATCAACGGCGTTCCTTGTTACCAACAATGCAGGGCTGATACTTCAATGCGCCCTCTGCGCGCTGGCATTTCACTATGCTATAGTAGGCCCTATTTCATTCTCTTCCGCCGGTCCTCATTGGTCATTGGTAAGTGGCCTGTCAGGGGGCGAGAATGCCAAACACAGCAAAAAGCTTAAACATGCATCAAGATAAACAAGCACCAAACGCGTTTCAATCTAGCGTGATAGCTGAAAAATCAGCTCAATTTCCCTCTCACCGTTTCTCCATCGCGCCAATGCTCGATTGGACTGACCGCCATTGCCGTTACTTCCACCGTCTGTTGACTCAGCAAACTTTGCTGTACACCGAAATGGTGACCACCGGTGCGATTATCCACGGTAAAGGGGATTATCTGGCTTACAACCAGGAGGAGCATCCTGTTGCGTTGCAACTAGGCGGGAGTGATCCCAGCGCTCTGGCGCATTGTGCCAAACTGGCACAACAGCGTGGCTATGATGAGATCAATCTTAACGTGGGTTGCCCATCAGATCGGGTGCAGAATGGGATGTTTGGTGCCTGTTTGATGGGGCAGGCTGACTTGGTGGCTGACTGTGTTAAGGCAATGCGCGATGCAGTTTCGATCCCGGTGACGGTAAAGACCCGTATTGGCATCGACGAGCAGGATAGTTATGAGTTCTTGTGCCACTTTATTTCTACGGTGGCGGGGCGCGGCGAGTGCGAGACGTTCACCATTCACGCCCGTAAAGCCTGGCTTTCCGGCCTGAGCCCGAAAGAAAACCGTGAAGTTCCACCACTGGATTATCCCCGCGTTTATCAGTTGAAGCGTGATTTCCCGGCACTGAGCATTGCGATTAATGGTGGGGTAAAAACCCTGGAAGAAGCCAAACAGCATCTGCAACATCTGGATGGCGTGATGATGGGGCGCGAGGCGTATCAAAACCCTTCGATTTTGGCCGCTGTCGACCGTGAAATATTCGGTTCCCAGAGTGAAGTGAAGGATAGTATTGCGATTGTTGAAGCACTCTACCCCTATATTGAGCGTGAACTGGCGAACGGGACTTATCTGGGCCATATTACCCGCCATATTCTTGGCCTGTTCCAAGGGGTGCCCGGAGCCAGGCAGTGGCGTCGTCACCTGAGTGAAAATGCCCATAAACCGGGTGCAGATGTCAACACTGTTGAACAGGCATTAGCCTTGGTGCGTCGCTAGCGGGTGGGGAGCCGGTATCAAATAACGTCTAATTCGCCAATATTTTTAACCAAAAGTTGGTTTTTTTGACCATGAGCCAATCCTAATTCATTTAATTTGACCGGCTGTGTTTATCTGGCAACCTGTAGATGGCGGGTATTACCGCCATAGCATGTGACTTTCGGCAAGTTGGCCTGTTTCTTGCTTAGTTAATGACAATATTAATAACAATGCTAATAGCAATATATTTGTTAATAACCATACAAACAGCACAACCTGATTTCCTGAGGAGCAACCTATGCTGGAACTATTTTTTCTGATTGGCTTTGTGGTCATGCTGGTGGTGACAGGTGTTTCATTGTTAGGCGTGATTCTTGCCCTGTTTGTGGCGATGGCTTTCATGCTGCTGGGGGGGATGGTTGCCATGGTGATTAAACTGTTGCCCTGGCTGATCCTGGCGGTGATTGTGGTATGGATATATCGTGCAATAAAGAAACCTCAGCCGCGCGGTTATTAATACTTTCCATATCATCAAAACCGTCTATTGCGCCAAGCGCCTGACCACTTTTGCTGTAAAGGTTCGTCATGCGTCAGTGCATCACGGGGCAGAGTTCGATATCTGCCCTTGGTGATGATGGGTTGCTGACGATTTGCCGGTAATTGACCAGACTAACCTTGCCGCATTAAAGCCCGGGAATTAACAGACTGGACCCACTGGTTTTGCGGCTTTCCAACACTTGGTGTGCCCGCTGGGTATCAGCTAGCGCGAATTTCTGCTCTGGTTTCACGTCAACTTTGATCACCCCGCTACCAATCAACGAGAACAACTCGTTACTGGCAAACTGTAATTCCTGGCGGTTGGTAATGTAGCCATTGAGCGATGGCCGAGTGACATACAGTGAACCTTTCTGATTAAGCAAACCGAGATTGACGCCAGTCACTGGCCCGGATGCATTGCCGAAACTCACCATCAACCCACGGCGTTTCAGGCTGTTGAGGGAAGCCTCCCAGGTATTCTTGCCTACAGAGTCATAGACGACATTGACCTTCTCGCCATGGGTCAACTCTGCAACGCGTTCAGCGATATCTTCCTGGTGATAATTGATGGTTGCCCAGGCTCCCGCATGTTTTGCCAGTTCGGCTTTTTCGTCGGAACCGACACTGCCGATCAGTTTGGCGCCTAATGCCTTGGCCCATTGGCAGGCGATTAACCCAACGCCACCCGCCGCGGCATGGAATAGAAAGATTTCCCCAGGTTTAATTTCATAGGTTTGACGTAACAGATAATGCACCGTCAATCCTTTGAGAAAACAAGCGGCACCTTGCTCAAAACTCAGGTTATCGGGCAGGATCACTACCTTTTCCAGTGGAACGTTGTGAATTTCGCTGTAGGCACCCAGCGATGATTGGGCATAAACCACCCGATCGCCGGGTTTGATGGCACTCACCCCCGGTCCCACTTTTAGCACCACACCTGCAGCTTCGGTACCTAGCCCACTGGGTAAGTGTGCCGGAGGATAGAGACCGCTACGGATATAAGTATCAATATAGTTGATACCAATGGCTTTGTTCTCAATCTGAACTTCGCCAGCAACGGGATCGACAGGTGTAAAATCAACTAACTGCAACACTTCCGGGCCACCGATGGTGGAGAACTCAATGCGCTTTGCCATGTTGTTACCTCGATTAATCCTCTGATTTTGTTTTAGGCACGTCTTGCAGGTGATGCGCCTTAATTGTTTAATTCACCGTGGTGCCGTGAGTATGTCATTAAGGATATAGCCATAGGTGATGGCGCAAGAATCGTGGATAAAAATCACGTATACTCTCGCATCAGGATCCATTATTGGCAACGGGATAAAAAATAGCTTTCATGGCAGGTAAAAAACCCCCTTTTAAGACCAACACCAACGAACCCAGAGATCGCCAGATGGAAGGGCTGAAGATGCCGCCACATTCGTTGGAGGCTGAGCAGTCCGTATTGGGTGGGTTGATGCTGGATAATGAGCGCTGGGATAACGTCGCCGAACGGGTCGTTGCCAATGATTTCTTTAGCCGCCCACACCGGTTGATCTTTACCGAGATGCAGCGTCTGCTGGAGATGGGGCGGCCCATCGATCTGATTACGCTGTCCGAATCATTAGAACAGAAAGGCGATCTGGATTCAGTAGGGGGCTTTGCCTACCTGGCTGAGTTGTCGAAAAACACCCCTAGTGCGGCGAACATCGGTGCTTACGCGGATATTGTGCGTGAGCGTGCGGTAGTGCGTGAAATGATCTCTGTCGCCAATGAAATTGCCGATGCTGGTTACGATCCCCAGGGGCGTAGCAGTGAAGATCTGCTCGACCTGGCGGAATCCCGCGTCTTCCAGATTGCTGAAAATCGTGCCAGCAAAGATGAAGGGCCAAAAGGTATCGAGCGTATTTTGGAAGATACAGTTGCCCGCATCGAACAGCTCTACCAACGCCCCCATGATGGCGTTACCGGGGTGTCCACCGGTTATGGTGACCTGGATAAGAAAACCGCCGGCCTGCAGAAGTCGGATCTGATTATTGTGGCTGCCCGTCCTTCGATGGGGAAAACCACTTTTGCCATGAACCTGTGTGAAAATGCGGCCATGATGCAGGATAAACCGGTGCTGATCTTCAGCCTGGAGATGCCTGGTAACCAGATTATGATGCGTATGCTGGCTTCTTTGTCGCGGGTGGACCAGACGCGTATTCGTACCGGTCAGTTGGATGATGAGGATTGGGCACGTATCTCCAGCACCATGGGGATCTTACTGGAGAAGCGCAATATGTATATTGACGACTCCTCTGGCCTGACCCCCACTGAAGTGCGCTCTCGTGCACGGCGTATTTTCCGTGAACATGACGGGCTTAGCTTGATCATGATCGACTATTTGCAGTTGATGCGTGTACCTTCACTGTCTGACAACCGTACGCTGGAAATTGCTGAAATTTCCCGCTCACTGAAAGCGTTGGCAAAAGAGTTGCAGGTGCCTGTGGTGGCGCTGTCGCAGTTGAACCGTAGCCTGGAACAACGTGCGGATAAGCGCCCAGTTAACTCTGATCTGCGTGAGTCGGGTTCTATCGAGCAGGATGCCGACCTGATTATGTTCATCTACCGTGATGAGGTTTATCACGAAAACAGCGACCTGAAAGGGGTGGCAGAAATTATTTTGGGTAAGCAGCGTAATGGGCCTATCGGTTCGGTGCGTCTTACCTTTAACGGACAGTGGTCGCGCTTCGATAACTATGCGGGGCCGCAATATGATGATGAGTAATCAGCTAAGGAACTGAAATGAAAGCGGCAACCGCTGTAATCGACCGCCGTGCTCTGCGACATAATATGCAGCAGGTGCGTCGTCTGGCACCACAAAGTCGCTTGGTTGCTGTTGTCAAAGCAAACGCTTATGGGCACGGTCTGCTGGAAACGGCCCACACGTTGCAGGATGCTGATTGTTATGGTGTGGCGCGCATTGACGAAGCCCTGATGCTGCGAGCGGGGGGGATAGTGAAGCCGATCCTGCTGCTGGAAGGTTTTTTTTGTGCCAGCGACCTGCCGATGCTGGTGGTGAACAATATCGAAACGGCGGTGCACAGCATTGAACAACTGGAAGCACTGGAGCAGTGTGAACTGGCTCAGCCGGTACGGGTATGGATGAAACTGGATACGGGCATGCACCGCTTAGGGGTGCGTCCGGAGCAAGCCGAGGCGTTTTATCAGCGGTTGAGTGCTTGCCACAATGTGGTGCATCCGGTGAATATCATGAGTCACTTCAGCCGCGCCGATGAACCGCAGGCGGGGGTGACCGAAAAGCAAATCGCCAGTTTTAACGCGTTTGTTGACGCTAAGCCGGGGCAAAAATCCATCGCTGCTTCCGGCGGGATCTTACTCTGGCCGCAGGCTCACCATGATTGGGTGCGTCCGGGTATTATTCTGTATGGCGTTTCTCCACTGGAGACACAGGATGCCAGCTGTTTTGGCTTGCAACCGGCGATGACGCTGAAGTCGAGTTTGATTGCGGTGCGTGAACATAAAGCCGGTGAACCGGTAGGCTATGGTGGCGCCTGGGTAAGTCCGCGCGATACGCGCCTGGCGGTGGTGGCCATGGGCTATGGCGATGGTTATCCGCGTAGCGCGCCTTCAGGTACGCCAGTATGGGTTAATGGGCGCGAGGTGCCGATCGTTGGCCGGGTCTCCATGGATATGATCTCGGTCGATTTGGGGCCAGATGCCAGCGATAAAGTAGGCGATGAAGTGGTGTTTTGGGGTAACGAACTGCCGGTTGAGCGGGTTGCGGCTTGCAGCGGTGTCAGTGCCTATGAGTTGATCACCAAACTGACTCAGCGTGTGGCAATAGAATATCTTGGCGAGTGAGTATTGCCCGCCGCTAATAAAGCGGCGGGGATAACCGCAGGTTATTTATTAACGGCCAGCCAGTGGTCGAGGATTTTCTGATACTCCCCGGTGGCTTTGCTCAGGTGTAGCCACTGGTCAACATACAACTTCCAGCTCATATCATCACGTGGCAGCATGTATGCCTTCTCTCCATATTGCATTGGTTTGTCTGGATCGACAGCGCAGAGTTGCGGATAGCGTTTCTGCTGATACAACGCTTCGGAAGCGTCGGTGATCATCACATCGGCTTTATGGTCCACCAACTGTTGGAATATGCCCATATTGTCGTGGGAAAGTGTCAGCTTGGCATCAGGCAGATAGGCGTGGACAAAGGCTTCGTTGGTGCCCCCAGCGGGTTCGATCAATCGCACGGTTGGCTGATTAATTTGGGCGATAGTGCGGTATTTTTTTACATCGCTACAGCGTACCAGCGGGATCTTGCCATCTGTACCGAGCTGTTCAGCGAAGAACGCCTGTTGTTGGCGTTTCAGCGTCACCGAAATGCCCCCCATGGCGATATCACATTTCCCCGATACAAAGTCTGGCATCAGAGTTTTCCAGGTGGTTTTTACCCATTGCACCTTGGCACCCAAGCTGTTGGCTAACGACTCCGCCATCGCGATATCAATACCTTCATAGCTGCCATCCTCTTTCAGGAAGGTATAAGGTTTGTAGTCACCAGTGGTGCAGACCGTCAGAACTTTTTGCTGCAATACCTTGTCAAGATTGGATTGCGCACTGGCTCCGCCAGCAGCAAGCAGTAAGAGTAAACAGAGTCTTTTCTTCATATCATATCCTTGTGGAGCCCATCCTCTTTCAAACTGCCATCTGCCTAGGTACTCCGGTACTTGATGGCAGTGGGGCGCTGCAAACACAGCCGACAGCTTAAAATCATAGGGCAAATACATTCGTGGTTTTATGCGCTACTTAGCCGTCAATTGTTGTTGGTTTGCGTGATTTACCCATTTTTTATGCCATAGCAGAGTTGAGATACTGACTTTACTGCTAAGTGACTCGCAACATGGCAATGGAGCTGGTTTCAAGGCCAAAAAAACTGATAGGCTGTAACGTCAATATTTATTAACACACTTTACAGGTGGCTATGTACAACATTGACGATTTCGATATGAAAATCCTGACTTTGTTACAGGCTAATGGCCGTCTGACAAACCAGGAATTGAGTGATTTAGTCGGGCTTTCCGCCTCCCAGTGTTCGCGGCGGCGTATCAGCCTGGAGCAGGCCGAACTGATCAAGGGCTACCATGCCCGGCTGGCACCAGAAGCTGTCGGCCTGGGATTAGTCGGCATGATAGAGGTCAGCCTGATCACCCATAGCCAGGAACAGATAGACAGTTTTCATCAAATGTTGGGGGAAGTGGAGGCGATTGTTGATGCTTACAAGATTGCCGGTGATGCCGATTATTTGCTAAAAGTAGCTGTGGCTGACTTGCCTGCATTGAGCGGCTTTATCAGCCAGACGCTTTCCCGCCACAAGAGTGTGGCCCATATAAAAACAGCGGTGGTACTTGAGCGGATCAAGGAAGGCGGTTTACTTCCAGTCGTGAGATAAACAGCTCGGAAAATTTATACTCTAAATAATTCGAGTTGCTTGCAGGCGGCGACGGAGAGAATCCCCAGGAGCTTACACTGGTAAGTGACTGGGGTGATTGAGGGAAGCCAACACCCAATCAACTTGAAGGATGACGAGTATACCCCCCAGTGAAATCAGGCTGAACTTTATTGAACGGCCAACTAACCCAAATCAGGAGAACCAACCCGTGTTCCAGAATGTTGATGCTTATGCCGGTGACCCGATCTTGTCGCTGATGGAAAAATTTAAAAAAGATCCCCGTGCGCACAAGGTGAACCTGAGTATCGGTCTTTATTATAACGAGCAGGGCATCATCCCGCAGATGAAGGCGGTTGCTGAGGCGGAAGCCCAGTTGAACAGCGTTGAGCAGGGGGCATCTGTTTATTTACCCATGGAAGGTCTGCAACCTTACCGCAGCGCAATCCAGCAGTTACTATTCGGTGCTGAGCATTCCATGCTGCAACAAGGGCGTATCGCTACCATCCAAACCGTAGGCGGCTCAGGTGCATTAAAGGTGGGGGCCGACTTCCTGAAAAAGTATTTCCCGGACTCGCAGGTTTGGGTAAGCGACCCGACTTGGGAAAACCACGTAGCCATTTTTGCCGGTGCGGGTTTTGAGGTGAATACTTACCCCTATTTCGACAGCGAAAACCTGACTGTGAAGTTTACGGCGATGCTGAATGCCCTGAAGCAACTGCCTGCCAAGAGCATTACACTGCTACACCCTTGCTGCCACAACCCGACGGGATCAGACCTCACGGCACAGCAGTGGGATCAAGTGGTTGATGTGATTAAAGAACGCGAATTAATACCGTTCCTCGATATCGCCTATCAAGGGTTCGGTGGTGGTATGGAGCAGGATGCTTATGCTATCCGTGCGATTGCCGCTGCAGGTTTGCCATGCCTGGTGAGTAACTCGTTCTCGAAAATCTTCTCGCTTTACGGTGAGCGGGTAGGGGGGCTTTCTGTGGTGTGTGAAAGCAGTGAGGCCGCTGAACGCGTGCTGGGGCAACTGAAAGCGGCGGTGCGCCGTAACTACTCCAGTCCGCCGAATTTTGGTGCACAAGTGGTGGCAAAAGTGCTCAATGATCCGCAATTGAGCAGCGAGTGGCTGGCAGAAGTGGAGTCTATGCGCCAGCGTATTTTAGAAATGCGTAAAGTGTTGGTTACTACGCTCAAAAGCGCATTACCACAACGTAATTTTGATTACCTGCTGGAGCAGCGTGGCATGTTCAGTTACACCGGCTTTAGCGCGGCACAGGTTGAACGCCTGCGTGAAGAGTTTGGTGTCTACTTGATCCACAGTGGCCGCATGTGTGTAGCAGGGCTGAATCATAATAACGTTCGTCAGGTGGCGGAGGCCTTTGCTGCGGTGCAGTAAAGGCGGTCCGGGCCGTTATCAAAGGAGATAACTGTGAACAAACAGCAATTGCTGGATTACTGCCTGACTAAACCGGGCAGTGAACAGGATTATCAGAGCGACTGGCAGGCCGATCGGGTTAGAGTCGCGGAGAAAATGTTTGCACTTATTGGTGAAGCCTATGGGCGGCCCGTGATCTCATTAAAGTGTGACATAGAACTGGCGGAACAGCTGCGTGAGCAACATGCTGAAATTATCCCTGGTTACTATTTGAATAAAGCGCATTGGAACAGTATCTACCTGGATGGCGCTTTGCCAGACTTACAGTTTTACCAACTGATTGATATGTCATATCAACTGGTGGTGGCGGGGTTATCGAAGAAGAAGCGCCAGGAACTGGGAATCTGTATCTCCTGAATAATTCGCGTTGTATTTAAGTATTACGGGTATAACGAAAACCGCTCCTGCTTGATACAGGAGCGGTAACCATCACTTTTTATTCAGTATCGGCTTCAGGAAGCGCGCCGTATGGGATGCTTTGCAGTTCGCCACGGTTTCTGGCGTGCCAGCAACCAGAATTTCACCGCCGCCGCTGCCACCTTCCGGGCCCAGATCGACAATCCAGTCTGCGGTTTTAATCACATCCAGATTATGCTCAATCACCGCGATGGTATTGCCTTGATCGCGTAACTGATGCAGCACCGCCAGTAACTGCTGGATATCAGCAAAATGTAGGCCAGTGGTCGGTTCATCAAGGATGTATAGTGTCTGCCCGGTACCGCGTTTTGACAATTCACGCGCCAGTTTCACCCGTTGGGCTTCACCACCAGACAGTGTAGTGGCCGACTGACCCAAGCGGATATAGGACAGGCCCACTTCCATCAGTGTTTGCAGCTTACGTGCCAGTGCTGGCACCGCATCGAAGAAATCGCGTGCCTCTTCAATGGTCATTTCCAGCACTTCGTGGATATTCTTGCCTTTGTATTTCACTTCCAAGGTTTCGCGGTTATAGCGCTTACCTTTACATTGGTCACAAGGAACATAGATGTCCGGCAGAAAATGCATTTCTACCTTGATCACCCCATCCCCCTGGCAAGCTTCACAGCGGCCACCTTTAACGTTAAAACTGAAGCGGCCCGGCGTATAGCCACGGGTGCGTGATTCCGGCACACCGGCAAACAGTTCACGTACTGGCGTAAAGATACCGGTGTAAGTGGCTGGGTTAGAACGCGGTGTTCGGCCAATGGGGCTCTGGTCGATATCAATCACTTTATCGAAATGTTCCAACCCGCTGACTTCACGATAAGGGGCGGGTTCGGCAATCACCGCGCCATTGAGCTGGCGTTGGGCAATAGGGAACAGCGTATCGTTAATCAGCGTGGATTTCCCTGAGCCGGAAACCCCGGTAATGCAGGTAAACAGCCCAACCGGCAGGGTTAGCGTCACATCTTTCAGGTTATTGCCGCGAGCACCGGTCAGCTTCAACACTTTGCTAGGGTCGGCAGGTACTCGTTGTGCTGGAATGGCGATTTCACGTTTGCCACTCAGGAACTGGCCAGTTAATGAATCCGCTTGTGCCATGATATCGTCAACGCTGCCCTGAGCGACCACCTGCCCGCCGTGCACACCGGCACCGGGGCCGATATCGATCACATGGTCTGCGGCACGGATAGCATCTTCATCGTGTTCTACCACGATCACCGTGTTACCCAAATTACGCAGATGGATTAAGGTTTCCAACAGGCGTTCATTATCACGTTGGTGCAGGCCAATGGAGGGCTCATCCAGCACATACATTACGCCCACCAGACCCGCACCAATTTGGCTGGCCAGACGGATACGTTGCGCCTCGCCACCGGACAAGGTTTCTGCAGAACGGGACAGGGACAGATAATTCAAGCCGACGTTAACCAGGAATTTCAGGCGGTCACCAATCTCTTTCAATACTTTTTCGGCGATCTGGGCGCGTTGACCACTCAGCTTCATATTCTGGAAGAAGGTCATGGCATGGCCGATGCTGAGATCGGAGATCTCTGGCAAGGTGGTATCTTCCACAAACACATTACGTGCTTCTTCACGTAGGCGTGTACCGTGGCAGGTCACACAAGGGCGATTGCTGATAAACTTGGACAGTTCTTCGCGCACCGCACTGGATTCGGTTTCTTTGTAGCGCCGTTCCATATTGTGCAGCACACCTTCAAACGGATGGCGGCGCACGGTGGTATCACCGCGATCATTGATATACTTGAATTCAATGGTTTCTTTGCCAGAACCATTCAGTACCGCTTGCTGAACCTGGCGACTCAGGCTGTTGAATGGTGCTTCCACATCAAAATCATAATGATCCGCCAGTGAGCGTAGCATCTGGAAATAGTAGAAATTGCGGCGATCCCATCCGCGAATCGCCCCACCCGCCAGTGACAGTTCTGGATTTTGCACCACACGTTCAGGGTCGAAAAACTGTTGCACCCCAAGCCCATCACAAGTGGGGCAAGCCCCTGCTGGGTTGTTAAATGAGAACAGACGGGGTTCCAGCTCACTCATACTGTAGCCGCAAATTGGGCAAGCAAAATTAGCGGAAAACAGCAACTCTTCGGCTTGTTCATCGTCCATATCGGCAACCACTGCCGTACCACCAGAGAGCTCCAAGGTCGTCTCAAAGGATTCAGCCAGACGTTGCGCTAAATCGTCACGGACCTTGAAACGATCCACCACCACTTCAATGGTGTGCTTTTTTTGCAATTCCAGCTTGGGTGGATCAGAAAGGTCGCACACCTCACCGTCAATACGCGCCCGGATATAACCTTGGGCCGCCAGGTTTTCCAATGTTTTGGTATGCTCACCTTTACGATCTTTCACTATCGGTGCCAGCAACATCAGGCGTTTGCCTTCTGGCTGGCTGAGCACGTTATCCACCATTTGGCTAACGGTTTGTGCCGCCAGCGGAACCTGATGCTGTGGGCAGCGCGGCTCACCAACGCGGGCAAATAGCAGGCGCAGATAGTCGTGAATTTCGGTGATGGTGCCGACGGTAGAACGCGGATTATGTGAAGTGGACTTCTGTTCGATCGAAATCGCGGGCGAAAGCCCTTCAATATGATCGACATCCGGCTTTTCCATCAACGACAGGAACTGGCGTGCATACGCAGAGAGTGATTCGACATAACGCCGTTGCCCTTCGGCATACAGGGTATCAAAGGCCAGTGATGATTTGCCCGAACCAGACAGGCCGGTAATGACGATCAGCTTGTCACGCGGGATAATCAGATTGATATTTTTGAGATTATGAGTACGAGCACCACGAACTTCGATATTGTCCATTTACACTTCCCGGCTTGATAATACACCGCACCCGATCAGGTTTTTTTGCCCGCTATTTTGTGGTTCAGGGAGCCAAAAAAACGGCACGGCCAGTACGAAACGCATAATTATGGCATAAAAAAGCCTGAATGAATATCCAGTATGTGAATGCAATAAAGTTGGTTACAGAGACAATAATGGAACATACTTCGCAGGTATAATCTAAGCATATGGCATGCTACAATTTGTAGCTTAGACTTAGCAAAACGTGGTTTAGAGCCACTTAATGACTCATCAGGAGATTCAACATGGCCAGCAGAGGCGTAAACAAAGTAATTCTGGTCGGGCATCTGGGCCAAGACCCTGAGGTTCGTTACATGCCTAATGGTGGCGCAGTGGCCAACATCACTTTGGCGACCTCTGAAAGCTGGCGTGACAAAACCACTGGCGAGCAGAAAGAGAAAACTGAATGGCACCGTGTGGTGTTGTTTGGCAAGCTGGCTGAAGTAGCGGGTGAATATCTGCGTAAAGGTTCTCAGGTTTATATCGAAGGTGCCCTGCAAACCCGTAAATGGACCGATCAGGCCGGTGTAGAAAAGTACACTACTGAAATTGTGGTCAATGTGGGTGGCACCATGCAAATGCTCGGTGGCCGCCAAGGTGGTGGTGGTGCCGCACCTGCGGGTGGGCAGCAGCAAGGGAGTTGGGGGCAGCCTCAGCAACCACAAGGCAGCAACCAGTTCAGCGGTGGTCAGTCCGCTCCGGCTCCGGCGCGCCCTGCACCAAGCAGCCCGCCAGCCACCAGCAATGAACCGCCGATGGACTTTGACGACGATATTCCGTTCTAAGTGCGCTAGCGGCAATATAACGGCTCCCTGCATAGGGAGCCGTTGTGTATACAAGCAGCTCGCATTACTTTGTGTATAGATTAGGTAATGTCGGTTTTCTGCATTATAGCCACCCATCTGAAATATAAAGCGGTTCGCTATTGGGCGCAGTTATATAAGAGTGGCAAACTTTTCTGCAAATTGATTGAAGGTTCTGGCTGGTCTACCCAAAACTTTCTCTACATCGTGAGTGACATAATCGTAATTCCCCTGAGCAAACCAATCGAGGATCTCAGCCAATTATTAGTCTATTCAAACCGAGCTCATTTACCGCAAAAGTCAAAACTATTTCTTCAATTTATTAGGAGTAATACGGCTCAATTCCGACAGCTACTGAGTAAATAGCTTTAGGTCGTGATACGCTGGGTGCCCCTTGCTAAGGTGTAAAACTTAATTTTTATCAAAAATATAGGTTTTAAGAGTATCCAAAACTATTCGGGCTGCGTTGCTTAATTTACTGTTTCGACCATAAGTAAGGTATATATCATACTCATAGGGAATCAGATTAGCATTTACATGCAAATTTTCAGACCTTTCTATTTCTAGCCATCGCTCCGAAAGGTAGACCTCAATGGGTAATGTTTCGGCTAATGACTTTAATAACTGCATGGAAGGAACGACCAAATGCGGAACCCTTTCATCATAAATGAATGTTTTATCATAGGTAGCTAATGGTAATGCCTCAGAGATATCAATTTTTGCATGTCTATATGCTGACAACCTGTCAGTGCCTACCTTACACACACGTAGCTGAATATTATCAGGAATGCCAGCCCGCAAAGCGAAATCGATATTTTCAGTATTAACATCAACAAGTTCGCTTGAAAACTCGAACTCCAATTGGATCGATGGATGTTTATCGAGTAACATTGGTAATATTGGATATATATAAACTTGAGCCAATTCAGGCAGTGTTGCTATTTTTACGACATGATGTGAATTTCCCAGTTCTTTTTTATGCTGGATAAATTCATGCTGTAAAATTTCTAACTGGCTACCGAAGCGCTCTAAAAAACGATCACCATCTTTAGTTAATGTTACTTTTCTTGTGGTTCGATAAAATAGATTAACCCCCAATTCCTTTTCGAGGGCATTAATCTTGCGAATTATCGTAACGATAGGTATAGACAGTTTTCGTGAGGTGGCACTAAAGTTGCCCATACGGGCAACCTCACAAAAAAGTTTTATTGCATTCAAGTCGATCATAGAGCAACCAGTATCAAAAAACAGCATCCCTGTTGTTTATATTATCTCTAGGTATCGCCTTGAGTCCATCCCAATGCTCAACAATTTTATAGTTATTATCAAACCTGAGTACATCAGTAACGGATAAAACCTCTTTGCCATCAGACCACTTGGCATGGATCGCTGCAAAATCCCCCATGACAATAACTTTTGATATGTCGATATGGTTCTTGCTCCCCGATTTCTTTAGCTCAGAAACGAGGTCTATTAATGCATCCTTATCTGACTTTCCACCAACAATCGCCGCTGGATTATGCTGGACAAAGTCACTGGATAGGTGCTTTTTAATGGCAGTGGAATCCAAGTCAGACCAAGTTGTATAGAAATAGTCTAGAGCGATAGAGCGAATTTTTTCTTTATCAAGACAACTGGTTACATCCAAGTTATGACCCGATGTATAAATTAAGGGGTCAGCGTCTTTGGGAAGTTCGTTTACAACATCCCAGTGCTCGGTGATCTTGCCATCATTTATACGATACCAGTCATAACTTATCTCAATAGGTTTTCCTTTCAAGTAATCGATTGACTGGGTCAACACAAGATCATTTTCAGCTATAGAGCGAACATTCTTCACTTCGAATGTCGGCATATTACTCTTCATATAACCGATTAAGTTAGCCAATGACTTTGACCCGTCCTTACCATTGGGAACATGTTGGATGTAACGACTTTCACTTATATACTTATGAATATCATTAGCATTCTTATTGTTGAAGTTATTAATTGCTGAGTTGATGGCAACACTTATATTGTTAGCGTGATAATTGGAAATATTACAATCGTTATTAGCAATTGCATTATTGCAAATAAACAAAACGGAACTAACAAGACATAAGCTTGGAATATTTTTACGCATCGATAAACCTCCTGTTTTATATAGATCCAGTATGCGGTTAATAACAATGAAAAACTATATACCAAAATGGTAAGGTCTTTTCCATTATTCGATGTTAAGCCCTAATTTATTGCATTTAATACCGTTTGCCGTGGTGAACGAAATTTGCTCTCCCTTAAATACAATGACTGACTCATCCCTTCTCTTGAGTCAGAACGACAATTTTGCTGTGTTCACAACGCGCTGGCCAGTTTTGCTTGCCTATGGCTATGCTTGATCTCATACCTTCTGCATAAATTGTCGCGATCTTGGGTTGATTAGACACTATCTAAGGTTGGATAATCGTTTGCCTTAAAAGTACCTCTTGATAACCGCCGCCGTTTTAATGGCGACGGGTAGAGAGGTGGACAATAAAACACAGGGGATAACAACATGTCGAATTCTCAAGCGAATAACGCCGGGAAACCAAAGGGCGTGCTTGACGGATATTTTCAGCTTTCAGCACGTGGTACCAACGTGCGTCAAGAGGTGGTAGCAGGCCTGACCACCTTCTTGGCAATGGTTTATTCAGTGATCGTGGTCCCCAGTATGCTCGGTAAAGCGGGTTTTCCACCAACGGCCGTGTTTGTGGCGACCTGTCTGGTTGCAGGGCTGGGCTCATTGCTGATGGGGTTGTGGGCTAATTTGCCAATGGCGATTGGTTGTGCGATTTCATTGACCGCATTCACCGCCTTTAGCTTAGTGTTGGGTCAGCAGATCTCCATTCCTGTCGCGTTGGGGGCGGTATTTTTGATGGGGGTATTGTTTACCTTTATCTCGGTAACGGGTATCCGCACCTGGATTTTGCGTAATTTACCCATGGGGGTGGCTCACGGTACAGGGATTGGTATCGGGCTGTTCTTGTTGTTGATCGCCGCTAACGGTGTCGGTCTGGTGGTGAAGAACCCACTGGATGGTTTGCCGGTGACATTAGGCGCTTTCACCTCGTTTCCGGTGGTGATGACATTAGTGGGTTTGGCGGTTATTTTTGGCTTGGAAAAATTGCGCGTGCCAGGAGGGATCCTGCTGGTGATCGTGGTTATCTCGGTTGTTGGCCTGATTTTCGACCCGGCAGTGACATATCAGGGGCTGTTCGCTATGCCAAGTTTGGCAGATGCTGATGGCAATTCACTGATTTTTAGCCTGGATATCAAAGGGGCTTTGCAACCGATAGTATTGCCAAGCGTGTTGGCGTTGGTGATGACGGCGGTGTTTGATGCCACTGGGACTATCCGAGCGGTAGCTGGGCAGGCTAATCTGTTGGATAAAGATGGCCAGATTATCAACGGGGGTAAAGCATTAACTACTGACTCCCTGAGCAGCATTTTTTCCGGGTTGGTGGGTGCTTCACCCGCAGCGGTTTATATCGAATCTGCTGCAGGTACTGCCGCTGGCGGTAAAACTGGTTTGACGGCAACCGTGGTTGGGTTGTTGTTCTTGTTGATCCTGTTCTTGTCGCCACTCTCTTACCTGGTTCCGGTCTATGCCACAGCACCCGCATTGATGTATGTGGGGTTGTTGATGCTGAGTAACGTCACCAAACTGGATTTCAACGACTTTGTTGATGCGATGTCGGGTCTGTTGTGTGCAGTATTTATTGTGCTGACCTGTAATATCGTTACCGGCATTATGCTGGGCTTCAGCTCGCTGGTGATTGGCCGCATATTCTCAGGCGAGTGGCGTAAACTGAATATTGGTACTGTATTGATTGCCATTGCATTGGTGGCGTTTTATGCGGGTGGTTGGGCGATTTAAACCTGGTTTGCTGCAGGGCCGTTGTTCGGCCCTGCTGTTCTTTCTTCTCTACTGATATTTCCTCTGCCAAGGCGTGATATTACTCGCTAGCCACTGGTATCGGTGCGCTGGTTGTTGGGTGATGATCCCCTTTCGCTTTGTACTCTTTACTTTGAATCAAACGCAATGCCAGATACAGGTCGGGCACCAGAATCAGGTCCTGCTCTTTATTGTCAGAGTGTTTTATGCGGAACCAACGTGTCAGCTCGGTACGTCGGCCAGCCAGCACCAGAGTTATACCGCGCAATTTAAGTTCCCGTTTTAACTCATCGATAGCGGCGAGTACGCTGATATCTGGATGGGTGAAGCTGGCTACGGCGTCAATCACCACCCAACGGGATTGGAAAGGCGTGCCGTCCACCAGATTGGTGACTCGCCGTTTAAAGTAGGCCACATTAAAATAGGTCAGTGGCGAGTTAAAACGGTACATGATGACGCCATCCACCGGTTTAATACCATTATTGTTACCAATCGAATGGATCATTCCGTCATTATTAACCCCGAGCAACTGCTCGGTAGGGCGGAAAACGGTTTTTAAAAACTGTAATAACCCCAATAGAACAGCAAGACCAATACCGGGGATAATCCCCATCAGCAGTACGCTGATGAAGGTAAACAGGGCCAGATAAAACGCCGGACGGTTGCGTTTACGTAGCCGAGTAATGCTGCGCATATCCAGCAACGACCAGGAGGCGTAAATCAGTATCACGCCCAGCACTGCTGTGGGGATAAACTGTAAAGGTTGGCGACAGAATATCACCACTAAGCCGATTGCCAGTGCAGCAATAATGGAGACCAATTGGCTTTTGCCACCATTGGCATCATTCACAGCGGTACGGGAGTTTGCCCCGCTGATGGCGAACCCTTGTGATAGCCCGGAGACGATATTAACTAACCCCAACGCACGGAACTCACTGTCGGCATCAACCTCGTACCCGTTTTTGGCGGCGAAACTGCGTGCGGTGAGCATCATACTGACAAAGCTGACTACCGCCAGGTTTAACGCCGGTAGCACCAGTTCACGCAGTAAACCTGGTTTGAAGTCAGGCCAGGTTACCATGGGCAAACCCCCACCGCTAAAGCCCGCTGATACAGTTTCCACCCCAAAGCGTGGCAAATTTACCAGCCAGGTCAGCCCGGTGGTCAGGATGACGGCGAATAACGGAGCTGGCCAATTAGGCCGGGCGCGGTGTACCCCCAGCAGGATCAACAGTGTCAGTAGCGAGACACCAATGGTGGGCCAGTGACTGTTGAGTAAATTGTTTGGTAGAGCGTAAATGCGCTCAATCAGTTCACTGGATGGCGCGGGGAACCCAAATATCTTACTGATTTGATTTACAATAATTGTTAGTGCTACGCCATTGAGTAGCCCATGCAATATCGGGTGTGACAAAAGGTCGGCAATAGCACCCAGCTTGAAACGGCTGGCGATAAGGCACCAGGTGCCCATCATCAAGGTCATAATGATGGTTAATTGCCAATGGAGTTCGCTATTGCCTGCCGCCAGGGGGGTGACGACGGCGGCAATGACTGCACAGGTTGCCGCATCAGGCCCGACGATCAATTGCCGTGATGAACCGAATATGGCGTAGGCAATCATCGGTAGAATACAGGAGTAAAGCCCAACGATGGCGCCGACACCGGCTAATTCGGCGTAGGCAATCGCTACCGGTAACGCCACGGCGGCAACAGAGAGGCCTGCTTGGATATCAGGTTTTAGCCAAGTGCGCTCATAAGCGAACAGGTTCACTAGCCCGGGGGCTACTTTTTGCAGAGATTTCCACCGCATAGATGCTCTATCTGACATAGTTAATAATGTTTTTCTCAGGCTGTTGACTCCACAGACGGACTATACCTGAGGGGCAATCAGCCGATTTTTAATCAAGTCCTGGTGAATATTTATCAAAATTATCACCAGTATAGCAGAGGTTTCGTCGTGTCATTACGGCATTGGGCCATGCACAAAGGGCAGCGTTGGGGCCATATTTTACTTTGGTGGTGGCCAGTAGTCGCGGTAGCAAGCAACCCAGGCTTGAGCACAGTTGGAAAGATAGTTGCCATGGCACCATATCAATAATTTCACTTTCTACACCTCACCACTTTTGAGACTCTCGATGGAATCCATCAATCTGCGAGCATTCTTGGGTGAACTCAGTAAATAAGCCTTTTCTTCCAGTGACATCAACACTCAAGATTCGCCATGCTGACGGGTGATCAACACCGGTGCTCTATCTTCAATCCGATCAAATTTCTCGCTTAACATTCTATAATTAGGTGTACTTAAAACTCGTGGATAAAAATATGCTACTAGCGACGTTTGCCATCATGGTTGGTTTTGCAGTGCTGGTTTGGAGTGCTGACAAATTTGTCGAAGGTGCAGCCGCCAGTGCCAACTATGCGGGAATGCCACCGTTATTGATTGGTATGATCGTTGTGGGATTTGGTACATCGGCTCCCGAGATGGTGGTATCAGCCATGGCTGCAATGGAAGGTAATCCTGCTCTTGCTCTTGGTAATGCACTTGGCTCAAATATTGCCAATATTACCTTGATATTGGGTATTACAGCGATTATCGCCCCTATCGCGGTTCATTCGAACATCATTCGTAAAGAGTTGCCGATTCTCTTGCTAGTCACAGCAGTGGTGGGAGCTATGTTATGGAACCAACAAATAGGCGTTGCGGAAGCGTGGGGACTGATCGGCGGGTTTGTATTGCTGATAGGTTGGTCAATCTGGTGCGCATTTCGTTCAAAAGGTGACCCTTTAGAACAAGAAGTCGAGCAAGAGATCTCAACAAATGTGACAACGCTCAAGGCGGCTATTTTTTGGCTGATCTTGGGTTTAGCACTATTAATCGTCAGTTCCAGAATTCTGGTTTGGGGTGCGGTTGAAATTGCCCAGCAACTCGGTGTCAGTGATCTGCTGATTGGATTAACTATTGTCGCTTTTGGGACGTCTCTTCCTGAGTTGGCAACATCAATTGTGGCTGCTCGGAAAGGTGAACATGACATCGTAGTCGGGAATATCGTTGGCTCCAATATGTTTAATTCATTAGCGGTCATTGGGATCGCAGGCACCATTGAACCAATTACCAATATTGGTGCTGAAGTTTTCTGGCGTGATTGGACATCAATGCTATTTGCCACTGCGCTCTTGATGTTAATAGTGCGTTCTGGTAAATCACAAAGCATCAAGCGTGGCGAAGGTGTCTTGCTTTTACTGTGTTATCTTGGCTACAACACTTATCTGCTCTACGGAGCACTGTAAATCCTACCAGACATAGGTTTTTTGATCGTCAGTCTATTTGACAGGTAGCATCAAACCCGTTTCCTTCTCGCCTTAGCTTCTTCAATAATTTTCTATGCACCAGCTATCACTCGATCGTGAAGAATGCGGGAGGGCAAAGCAGCAAAACAGATGGGTGGCCAACCGGATTTGGTGGCGCTGTTTGTGGTGATTGCCGGTGTGTTTGGTATGGTTGTAGGGGATATTCTATGGTGCCGGAACCGCCAGAGCCTATGAAATGGGCGATATTTTGAGCACGCAAATTGCTGTGTCTCACGCAAAAACAAAAAGGCGCTTAACCCGATAAGGAAAAGCGCCTTTTATCAATAGGTTAACTGACTAGTATCAGTTCATACCATATTTTTTCAATTTCTTACGCAGTGTACCGCGGTTGATACCCATCATCAGAGCTGCACGAGTCTGGTTGCCACGGGTGTATTGCATCACCATGTCCAATAGTGGCTGCTCCACTTCAGCCAGTACCAGCTCATATAACTCATTAACATCTTGACCATTTAATTGAGCAAAATAGTTCTTCAGTGCTTGCTTAACCGAGTCACGCAGAGGCTTTTGAGTCACTTGATCCTGTGAATTTACAGTTGAAACGGTCAGTACGTCAGAATTTACGCGTTGTTCGAACATAGTTCTGTCAGCTCTTTGTTACGCTAAGATTTTCGAAATATGCCTCCAACGCCTCCAGCTGTTCGCTGGCATCCTCAATGGCGTTGAATGTGCGCCGAAACTGGTCATTCGGGGCATGCTCCTGTAAGTACCAAGAGACGTGCTTTCGAGCAATCCGGAATCCCTTGCCTTGACCATAAAAGCCGTGCAATTCCCGAATATGCTCTAACAACAAGTGCTTCACGTTGCCAAGTGGCATCGGTGGTAGCAACTCCCCTGTGTCCAGATAATGCTGGATTTCCCGGAAGATCCAAGGTCTCCCCTGAGCAGCACGGCCTATCATCAGGGCATCGGCCCCAGTGTAGTCGAGTACTGCTCTGGCTTTATGCGGGTCAGTAATGTCGCCATTCGCGATAATCGGAATGGTGACACGCTGCTTAACTGCTCGAATGCTGTCATACTCCGCGCTGCCGTTAAACAGACAGGCACGGGTGCGGCCATGAATAGTCAGGGCCTGTATGCCACAATCCTCGGCCAGTTGGGCAATCTCTACACAGTTACGGTGTTCTGGCTCCCAGCCGGTACGAATCTTCAGTGTTACCGGCACATCCACCGCGCTAACTACCGCGAGGAGGATCTGTTTAACCCGTTCCGGGTACTGCAGTAATGCAGAGCCGGCAAGTTTACGGTTCACTTTCTTGGCTGGGCACCCCATATTGATGTCGATGATTTGGGCACCGCTGGCCACATTAATGCGCGCCGCCGCCGCCATATCATCAGGATCACATCCGGCTATCTGTACCGAGCGGATCCCGGGTTCATCACTATGTACCATACGCAAACGCGACTTATCTGTACGCCACACCTCTGGATTGGAGGAGAGCATTTCAGATACCGTCATCCCAGCCCCCATTGCATGACACAAGGTTCTGAATGGGCGATCTGTGATACCGGCCATCGGAGCCGCAATCAGGCAATTTGTTAACTGGTGGTGTCCAATGCGCATTGACAAAGAATAACCATACTGTGTCTGCAAGGGCGCGTATATTACGCATTTTTTCGCTGAGATGAAAGGCCAAACTTTGACCAATTTACTGCAATTTATCAATAAAAATGCGCAACACAGTGAACGATAGGGATATTGTTTTTATTTAACAATGAATTACGAATTTTTGTTTGTTTTTTGCACAATAAAATATTCTCCACTCAACAAGATATTATCTTGGCATCCAGTAACGCGGGCCCAAGTTTATACAAGTTGCAGGGATGTTAGCAGCGTGAGTACATGTGGCCCATCCTTGGGCCCTGCCTGAGTAAAGGCAGGGCTAATCTCAGTCCACTATCAATCGACAATAACACGGCCATTCAGTGGTTGTACCGGGCGATTATTGGCATGGTGGATAACGCCACGGAACTGACTGATTTGCTCGGCAGAAGCGCTTACAGGCTGTTCCAGCACCAACCAACTAACACCTTCAGAACAAGGTGGCGTGGTCAGCGAACCACTGAAGCGATAGAATTTAAAGGTTTTAGGCAATAGGGCCTTGAGATCGACTGGTTTGTTTAACACAGCAGGTTGGTCAACCGCCGTTGGCATTTGTTGCCAGGCTTGCGCCAACTGCGGATTGGCTTTTCCTTCTTGGAACATCAGTGCCAATACAGCCAGAGCGCCTGCTTTATTTTTGTAAACAAAGTGACCTTCCAGCGGGAACTGCTTGCCATCGATTTCATTTTCGCTTGGTGCGTGGAAATGGAATTGCTGTAGCGTGAAGGTGTCGTTATCTAAACGTAACGTGTTCCCTTCACTGACATTGATTTGAATGGTATGGCCATTATTGACGATTTGCTGTTTACCCGGCTGAAAAGCCAGTTCAAGCTTACCGTGATGAGTTTTCAATGCACCTTGAATATTGACCGGAGATTGATTCTTACCAGTTTCACACAGTGAAAAATCTGGCGAGAGTTTACCCCAATGAGCGGGGTCTTCCTGCCCTTCATAACTCCAATGTGCATGCTGCTCTGCCGCAGAAATTGAGAAACTGGCCGCCAATAGGGCAGCTAACAATACTTTTCCTTTCATTGCGTTATCCTTTCTAACGAAAATGTCGATTACTTTGGTCAGATAGCCTCGGTGGGGCCGCTATCATCATTTCGTGAGGAAGAATACGCTTAGCGTGCTTAATAATAAATTGGCTGTTTGTCCTAAAATAAGGTGAAACCATCATAATTTATTGAAATTACGATGGTTTATTTTGATGGAAATAAGTGTAACTATTTGCGTTGGCCGGTAATCCGGCACCACTCTTCACGCTCACTCACCGGATCAAGCTTGAATTGCTGTTGGTAGGCTTGTGCCACACTGTCCGCTTGAGTCGCCAGCACACCAGAGAGCCCAAGGTGGCCGTTCGGTTTCACCAGTTCGCTGATAATGGGGGCCAATTCGCGCAGTGGGCCTGCTAGAATGTTGGCGACGACGACATCAGCCTGTAGATTGCTGGGCTGCTGTTGGGGTAAATAGAGCTCCAAACGTTCAGAGACGCCATTACGCTGGGCATTATCGCGACTGGCTTGAATCGCTTGGGGGTCGATATCAATGCCAATGGCGCGCGCGGCACCCAGTTTTAGTGCCGCAATTGCCAGGATGCCAGAACCGCAACCGAAGTCGATAACGGTTTTCCCGTTCAGGTCCAGGCCATCTAACCACTGCAGGCACAGCGCTGTCGTGGGGTGGGTACCGGTACCGAATGCCAGCCCAGGGTCGAGCATCACATTCACCGCATTAGGGTCAGGGACTTCGCGCCAACTGGGGCAAATCCACAAGCGTTCACCGAAGCGCATCGGGTGGAAGTTATCCATCCATTCGCGCTCCCAATCTTTATCTTCCAATTGCTCGATTTTGTGCAGGAAACCGCTACCCAACAACGGGTGCTGTTCGAGCATCGCTACCACTTCACTCATATCGGTTGCTGCATCAAACAGACCGATGACATCTGTATCTCCCCACAGCAGGGTTTCACCGGGTAAAGGCTCAAATACCGGGTTATCGTGGGTGTCCTGAAAGGTTACGGATACGGCACCGCTTTCAACCAGCGCATCGCTCAGGTCTTCTGCCTGGCTGCCGCTGGTGTTTAGTTTTAGTTGGATCCAAGGCATAACAATCTCTCTTTAAGAGGGTAAGGATGACGCCATCTGGCGCTTTTCACCGTAGGCGTTACCGAGATAAAACGCTAACAGGCTAAGCAGCAGCGAAGGCACAATAGGGTGTAGCCCGGCCAGTTGCAGCTTGAAGCTGGCTAATAGCGTATAGCATAACGCACCAACGACCATTGAGCTAAGTGCTCCCTGTGCATTAGCCCGTTCCCAGTACAATCCCAATACCAGTGGCCACAGGAATACCGCTTCTAGCCCACCAAAGGCTAACAGGTTGAGCCAGATGATCATTTCAGGTGGTCGCCAGGCCGCCAGCAGCACCAGCAATCCCAGGATTAAGGTGGTAACACTGGAGAAGCGTTTGATCCTGGTCTCATTTTGCATCTGCTGTGGGCGGATCCCTAGATAGAGATCTTTGACAATCGTGGCGGAGGATTGCAATAACTGCGCATTGATGGTCGACATGATGGCGGCCATCGGTGCCGCCAGGAAGATGCCAGCGGCGTAAGGAGGGAGCACCGTGATCATCAGTTTGGGGATCACCTGGTCAGGGATGGTCAGATCGGGAAGGACGGCACGCCCTAGCGCTCCCGCCAGATGCATACCCAACATCAGCACCGCCACCACGATAGTGCCGAGGATCATGCCACGGTGCACGGCTTTACTGTCGCGATAAGAAATGCAACGCACGGCGGTGTGTGGCAAGCCAATAACCCCGAAGCACACCAGGATCCAGAATGAAGCCATAAACGGCAGACTGAGGATCTGCTCAGCCCCTTGTGGGGTGACTAACGCCGGATCGATCTGTTGCAGTTTATCTACCGCACTGTGCAAACCCCCAGCGGCATGGATCACGGCAACCAGTAGCAAGATGGTGCCTAACAGCATCACCAGCCCTTGCATGGCGTCGTTGAGCACACTGGCACGGAAACCGCCCAGCGAGGTGTACAGCGCAATACTGACGCCAAAAATCAACAAGCCGGTATCGTAAGGAATACCCGCCGCAGTTTCCAACAGGCGTGCACCACCAATAAACTGTACAGTCATGGCCCCCAGGAAGGCGACTAGCAGGCTTAGGCTGGCTAGCCATACCAGCAGGCGACTTTGATAGCGGGCAAACAGCATATCGTTCAGTGTGATGGCCTGGTAACGCCTTGCCAGAATAGCAAACTTTTTACCGAGTACGCCGAGTGAAAGCCACACCGCAGGGAGTTGGATCATCGCCAGCAACACCCAGCCCAGACCGTATTTATAGGCAGCACCGGGTCCACCGATAAACGAACTGGCGCTGATATAGGTGGCGGTCAATGTCATTGCCAGAACAAAGCCTCCCATCGAGCGGCTGCCGAGAAAATACTCACTGAGGAAGTTACCTTTCTGGCGGCGATGATAGGCATAAAACGATAAGCCAAATACCAGTAACAGATAGGCGATTAGCGGCACAATGACTTCAATCTGCACGATTATCCTCCAGCGAGATAT
This sequence comes from Serratia sp. DD3, assembly GCF_000496755.2. The sequence goes on along the minus strand of NZ_AYKS02000033.1, from coordinate 126,814 downwards.
CGCGGAAGATGCCACGTACCATCAGCCAACACAGGCCGATAAACAGCAGTGGCAATAACAGACAAGCCATCTCGAACCAGTGCGGTAGACCGGTGATGCCAATGGCGTTGTCTGGCAGGTAAGCCGCCAGCGACCAGGCCAGCAGATAAAGTAGTGTCAAGCCCAGGGCCCAGCGTGCTTCACGGTGAGCTTGAACAAAGCGGGGTTCCATCCGTGCCTCCAAGGGTTTACGGTTATGGGTTGGCAAAGGAGGGGATTTTACGACAAGGGGCGCTTTTGCCAAGCTGTAATCTTATCAAGAGCGATAAAAAAACCGGTTAATGGCGGGCTGATTGAAGGGAAAACCGGGGGCATAGCGACAAATAAAAAAACACCGCCTCAAATTTGAGACGGTGTTTTTAATGACTGACTAACGGATTAGTCGATTTATTGCAGTCCGAGCTTCTTCTCCAGATAGTGGATGTTGGTACCACCATGCTGGAAGTTTTCGTCACTCATGATCTTTTGCTGCAGTTCCACATTGGTCTTGATGCCATCAATGATCAACTCAGCCAGGGCGTTTTTCATCCGGGCAATAGCGACATCTCGGCTCTCACCGTAGGTGATCAGTTTGCCGATCATTGAGTCATAGTACGGCGGTACAGTATAACCGGCGTAAATATGAGATTCCCAACGAACGCCAAAACCACCAGGGGCGTGGAAACGGGTAATTTTACCTGGACTTGGCAGGAAGGTATTCGGGTCTTCGGCATTGATACGACACTCTATCGCATGGCCATGAACCTTCACTTCTTTCTGCTTGATCGAAAGCGGCTGACCGGCAGCGATACGCAGTTGCTCTTTGATCAGGTCAACGCCAGTGATCATCTCAGTCACCGGGTGTTCCACCTGAATACGGGTGTTCATTTCAATAAAATAGAACTCGCCGTTTTCATACAGGAACTCAAAGGTACCTGCACCACGGTAACCGATCTCCATACAGGCTTTTGCACAGCGCTCACCGATATAACGGCGCAGTTCCGGGGTGATCCCGGGAGCTGGTGCTTCTTCGACCACTTTCTGGTGGCGGCGTTGCATAGAGCAGTCACGTTCAGCCAGATAGATAGCATTGCCCTGGCCGTCAGCCAATATCTGAATTTCGATATGGCGTGGGTTTTCCAGGTATTTTTCCATATAAACCATGTCGTTATTGAAAGCCGCTTTGGCCTCCGCTTTCGTCATGGAAATGGACTGCTCAAGATCTTTTTCACTGCGCACAACGCGCATACCACGACCACCACCACCACCAGAGGCTTTGATGATCACCGGGTAACCAATACGCTTGGCGAAGGCGCGGTTTTTATCCATGTCCTCCGTCAGTGGGCCGTCAGAGCCGGGTACGCATGGAACACCTGATTTTTTCATCGCATTGATGGCGGAAACTTTATCCCCCATCAAACGGATGGTTTCAGCGCGAGGGCCGATGAAAATAAAGCCCGAGCGCTCAACTTGTTCAGCGAAGTCGGCATTTTCAGACAGAAAACCATAGCCTGGGTGGATAGCCACAGCACCGGTAATTTCAGCAGCCGAGATGATTGCTGGAATATTCAGATAGCTTTTGACCGATGGAGCCGGGCCAATACAGACGGTTTCATCCGCCAGCAGGACATGTTTTAGATCGCGATCTGCACTTGAGTGAATGGCAACGGTTTTGATGCCAAGCTCTTTACAAGCACGCAGAATACGAAGCGCAATCTCGCCACGGTTGGCGATAACAATTTTATCAAGCATGGTGCGCCTCGTTATTCGATGACGACCAATGGCTCGTCATATTCAACCGGCTGGCCGTTTTCTACCAGGATAGCTTTGACCACACCGGATTTATCCGCTTCGATCTGGTTCATCATTTTCATGGCTTCAACGATGCACAGTGTATCCCCGGCGTTGACAGTCTGACCGACTTCTACAAACGCTTTGGCATCAGGGCTAGGTGTACGGTAGAACGTGCCGACCATCGGGGAACGAACGATGTGACCACTCATGGCTGCTGGTGCTGCAGGCGTTTCTGCGGCAGCAGGTGCACTGATGGTGGCCGGGGCAGGTTGAGGGGCTGGCATGGCGTACTGTTGCATTGTCGGGAAAGCCTGCACAGGTGCAGCACGGCTAATGCGAACTGACTCTTCGCCTTCAGAGATTTCCAGTTCAGAAATGCCTGATTCTTCAACCAGCTCGATCAGTTTCTTGATTTTACGAATATCCATGAGTGTGATTCCGTACTCTTTTGGTGTCTACCCGTGCTTCTTCAAGCGGTAGCTGGCAACGTCCTTCACGCCTCTCCCTTACCGGATTGACCCGGTTACAGAAAATGGGCTCTGTTGCTGCCTACCTACCCAGTGAATCGACTTGGGTATAACAATTAATGGGTTTTTAACAAACGGTTAACCGCTGCCTGTAACGCAAACGTATAGCCCTCGGCACCGAGACCGCAAATCACCCCTACCGCGATATCAGACAGGTAAGAGTGATGACGGAATGGCTCGCGGGCATGCACATTGGACAGATGGATCTCGATAAACGGGATCTGTACCGCCAACAGTGCATCACGCAGCGCTACGCTGGTATGCGTGAACGCCGCTGGGTTAATCAAAATAAAATCAGTATTACCCTGTGCCTGATGAATGCGATCAATTAATGCAAACTCGGCATTGGATTGCAGATGACCCAAGGTGATATCTAAAGCGAGTGCCTGGTTTTCCAATCCATTAACGATCTCTGTCAGTGTCGTGCTGCCGTACTTTTCCGGCTCACGCGTCCCCAGCAGATTCAGATTGGGGCCGTTTAGAAGCAAAATGTGAAACTTATCCGCCATTGTGCTGGTATCTCCGGCAATAAAACCATCATCGTAAAAAATAACCTGATGTCACCCATTTGTCACCTGTTACCGGGGGTTTTTATGCCAACGGCAGGGACAAGGTCAGGCATTATAATGATATCGTAGCAATTCGCAGCTAAATAGTGGTCTTATCAGCGAAGATATTCAACCCTAAATCAGCAAACAATGCATACTGCTACTGGATTATGAGGGGTAGAACACAGAAAAGTTCCGTATTTTAGCGGGGGATTGGGGCAAATAATCTTGTCGTTCTCTATGACTTAGGGCGCCACCATAAACGAAATTTCTTATAGCGCAACGCCAATAACAGTAGTGCCAATGTGGCATAGATCACCGGTGGTGGTGAGACGGTTTTCACCGACCATAAGTAATGAATGGGAGCGAGAATCGCCACCAGATAAACCAGGTTGTGCAGTTTTTGCCATTTCCCCGCTAATTGGCGTTGTGCCCATAATGTTGAGGTGGCGGCCAGCGCGAGCAGGATTAGCCAGCAGATCATCCCCAGGGTCAGATAGGGGCGGGTGACTAACTCATGCCCTAACAGGTTGATATTACTTAGCCCCAACTCCAGTGTCGAATAGCTCACCAGATGCAGGGTTGCCCAGGCAAAACACCACAAACCCAGCAGCCGGCGGGTACGCATTAACAACGGTTGCCGGGTGTAGCGTGCGAGTGGGGTCACCAGTAGCGTGGCCAGCAGCAATTTTAACGCCATCCTGCCAGTAAAGTGCTGAATGTCTTTGGCTGGATCAGCGCTTAACCCACCGTGCATCACTGCCAGGACCAGCCAAAGGAATGGCAGTAAGGCCGCCAACGTGATCAGCACCTTGAGTCCGGTAATCTGTTTGGCGGTTAAACGCATTTAGAAATTCTCCCGTAAATCGAGACCGCGATAGAGCGAAGCTACCTGGTCTGCATAGCCATTAAACAGTAACGTGGGTTGGCGCTGTACATCCAGAACGCCTCCAGCACCAATAAAACGTTCGGTTGCTTGTGACCAGCGCGGGTGGTCGACATGGGGATTCACATTGGCGTAAAAGCCATATTCATCGGGGGCAGACAGATTCCAAGTGGTGGGTGGCTGTTCACGTGTCAGGCTGATTTGCACAATCGATTTGATGCCTTTAAAGCCATACTTCCAGGGCGTAACCAGGCGCAGCGGGGCTCCATTTTGTGGTGGCAGCATCTTGCCATAAACGCCGACGGCTAACAGGGTAAGAGGATGCATCGCTTCATCAAGCCGTAAACCTTCAACATAGGGATACTGCAGGCCACCACCGATAAAACGATCTTTCTGACCGGGCATCTGCTCTGGGTCATACAGGGTCTGAAAGGCGACATAGCGGGCGTGACTGTTGGGTTCGGCCAGCTTGAGTAGCTTACCCAGTTCAAAACCGATCCAAGGTATTACCATCGACCAGGCTTCGACGCAGCGCATACGGTAAATACGCTGTTCCAAGGGAAAACGCTTGATCAGGTCATCAATATCTAGCGTGATGGGTTTACCCACTTCGCCATCGATCTTCACCTGCCAGTTGTCAGTTTTCAGCGAGCCGGCATTGGCCGCGGGATCGGCTTTATCCAGACCGAATTCATAGAAGTTATTGTAACCAGACACTTTGTCTTCCGGTGTCAGGGCCAGTTTGGCTTGCCAGACTTCAGGGGTGCTGAACGTCAGGGGTTTTCCCGGTGGCGCTTTAGGTCGATCGTTGCCTTTGAACCAAGATAATAAGTCGGCCCGACTCGGGGTGGGTAACGCCAGTGAGGCGGCGCTGAGCCCTAACGCCTGGAGTATTTTTCGCCGTTGATAAAATACACTTTCCGGCGTGACGTCGGCTTCGGTCAGTTTTCGTGGTTGTTTCATGTTTGGTTTCATTTTTGGTTTCCCACCTGTCTTGTCCCGCAATGTATGGCTAAGTATAAAATCAAGCGGGGAAAGCAGGCGTGTCAGAAGCATAATGATTATATAAACAAAATGTGAAGATTGGCTGTTTGCCTAAGAACTTGGTGCTTATACCCCTTGTTATGCAAGCTGCAGTAAACTTTGCAGCAGCTTGTATGACAAGGGGGTGTAGAGCGACTCGCAGCTGTCAGCGGACCTTTACCAAGGTACGGCCTGTCACCTGGTTATTGATCAGGGCGGCCGCGGTAGCAGGGACATCTTCCAGTTGAATTTCCTGAGTTGCCTGTTGGTAGAAACTCTCCGGCAGGAGGGTGGCCAGGCGTTCCCAGGCCATTTGGCGGCGATGTAACGGGGTTTGTACCGAATCCACCCCTTGCAGACGAACATTGCGCAGAATAAAGGGCATCACGGTGGTTGGCAGTTGGTAGCCCCCCGCTAGCCCACAGGCAGCAACGGTGCCGTTATAATTCATCTGTGCCAATACGCGAGCCAGTAATTTGTCGCCAACCGTATCAATGGCTCCCGCCCAGAGCTGTTTCTCCAATGGACGTGGTAATTCAAGATAGTCGCTGCGTGGCAAAACGGTTTTGGCTCCCAGTGAGTGTAAATAGTCGGTATTGCTACTGCGGCCACTGATCGCGGTGACGTTATAGCCCAGGGCAGCAAGCAGGGCGACAGCGGTACTCCCTACGCCACCACTGGCTCCGGTGACCAGAACATCACCATTGTTGGGGGTAACTCCCCCCTCTTCCAGCGCCATCACGCATAACATGGCGGTCAGACCCGCAGTGCCGAGGATCATCGCCTGGCGTTCACTCAGCCCTGATGGCAGTAGTGATAGCCATTCGGCGCAGACACGGGCCTGTTCTGCCAAGCCCCCCCAGTGATTTTCACCGACACCCCAGCCAGTGAGGATAACCTGCTGACCCGGTTTAAAACGTGGGTCTGTACTGCTGTGAACCTTTCCGGCAAAGTCGATACCCGGCACCATGGGAAAATGACGAATGACCTTTCCTTTGCCGGTAATGGCTAGCGCATCTTTATAGTTAAGGCTTGACCAGTTGATATCGACCAGCACCTCACCCTCTGGTAATTGAGCGCTGTCTATCTCTGTCACTTGCGCCAGGACTTGATTGTCTCGTTGTTCCAATAACAATGCACGCATGTCATTATTCCCCTTGTTTTTTATTCTCTATACTTAAAGTTACTGCAGGTGATAAGGGGCAGCAATGCCTTTGAGCAAGATCCGGTTTTTTACATTCAGGTTGATTGAAAGGGTCGGTAGGTAATCACGGGTGAGCAAAAAAAATAGTTTGCACAATTTTATTTGTTCGATTGGCGCAGGTAGTCAGCAACTCTTCATCTTGAAGGGTGGCGAGAAAAGCTGACTCTTTATTTAATCATCACGGGCAAGGTACAAGGATGAGATTCACCACCAAACTCTCTGCATTAATTACTCTGCTGGTGGTATTGGCGATGTTTTTAGTGTTGATTGGGTGTTCATACAGTTTCTTCTCTATCACGCAAGAACGTATGGAACGTCGCTTTGAAGCCTTGGCAACGTCTTTTGATCAGGCTATGTTGCTCGGCCAGATATCAGACTTGAACATCTGGGTACCGCAAGTGATGAAGCCGCTAGGGATAGCAACAATCGAAGTGGATAGCGAAAAACATCCCCTAGCAACAATCGAAGCGGATAGCGAAAATCACCCCCTTTTATCTTACAACGTACCTATGCCAACAACGCCATGGGGAACACTGATGGGCTATCGGCAAATTTCGTTGGAGTTGATGCATCATCCTGGTACCCAGTTGAAGATCACCTATCGTGATCCATTCGCGGTGAACGTATTCTCATTGCAATCCACCGGTGCGGTAACCCTGTCTATTATTGTCATGCTGATGATCCTGATGCTCAGTTTGCGCTGGTTACGTGAACAGGCAGAGGGTGAAGAGCGCCTTGAGCATCGAGCGCGACGTATTCTTAACGGTGAGCGGGAAGATGTATTGAAGGGCGATGTGCGTGAATGGCCCGCCAGTGTGAGTGGTGCACTAGACCGCCTACTAGCGGATTTGGCGGAAGCACGCGAGGAACGCAGCCGGGTTGATACCCTGATCCGCGCGTTTGCCGCACAAGATGCCAAGACGGGTCTGAATAACCGTTTGTTTTTTGATAATCAGCTCACGACGCTGTTGGAGGAGGAAGGGGCTCACGGGATTGTGATGATAGTGCGCTTGCCTGATTTCGATACCTTGCGTGAAGCTCATGGCAGCGCCGCAGTACAGGAGTTGATGTACTTGTTGGTGAACCTGCTTTCTACTTTTATCATGCGCTACCCTGCCGCACTGCTGGCCCGCTATTTTCACAGTGACTTTGCTGTTTTATTGCCGCATCGCACGCTAAAAGAGGCGGATGTGATCGCTGCCCAATTGATTAATGCTATCGATAGTTTACCACCAACGATGCAGATCGTTGATCGTGAAGCCTTCTTACATATTGGTATTGTCGCTTACCGTAGTGGGCAAACCACAGAGCAGATAATCGATCAGGCAGAACAGGCCAGCCGAAATGCCGTACTGCAAGGAGAGAATGGTTGGTATGTTTATGATAGTGATGTGCCTGAGAAAGGGCGTGGTAATGTTAAATGGCGCACTTTGCTCGAACAGGTACTGGCCCGTGGTGGGCCGCGTCTTTATTTGCAACCGGCGATCACCATCCAGGGAGATGTGCATCACCGTAAGGTGATGAGCCGTATCTATGATGGTACACAGGAGTTACTGCCTGCGGAGTATCTACCGCTGATCGAGCAGTTTGGCTTGGCAGAGAGTTATGACCGCCAGCATGTTAGTCGCATCATTCCGTTATTGGCGTTATGGCCGGAAGAGGATCTGGCATTTCCCCTGTGTGTTAGCTCATTATTGCAGCGTAGTTTTCAACGTTGTTTGCGCGATATGCTGTTACAGTGTGAAAAAAGTTACCGTAGGAGAATTCTGATTGAACTTGCTGAGGCAGATGTGTGTCAACATATCGACCGTTTGCGTCAGGTGTTACGATTGATTACGGGCTTGGGTTGTCGCTTGATTATTTCTCAGGCTGGATTAACGCTGGTCAGTATCTCTTATATCAAGTCGTTACCGGTGGAGATTGTTAAACTTCACCCGGGGTTGGTGAGGAGTATTGATCGGCGTGATGAGAACCAACTCTTTGTGCAGAGTTTGGCTGGGGCTTGTGAAGGTACTCAGACTAAGGTTTTTGCTGTGGGGGTTCGTTCGCGCAATGAGTGGCAGACGTTGAAAGCCTGTGGAGTTCACGGTGGACAGGGTGATTTTTTTGCTCTGGCGGAACCTATCGACGTGAGTTGTAAAAAATATTCACGTCATTATCGTGTTTAACCTGATGATCGGGTAAAAATTAACGTAGAATAGAGACTCTTTTTCCGTGAGTGTCAGTGGTTGCTTTTTTTACCGTTGGTTATCAGGAGAAATGTGAGATTTTATGCGCTGTGTTACCCCGTTGGGTACGTTTATCGGGTGGGGAGCTGGGCCTGTGTTGTTGGGTTTCAGTACTCGTTTGCTTTTCGTACATGCAGTCATAGGTCAGTAATGCAGACTATTTTTCACCGAAGTAGAACATTTTTGCGCCTTGTCGCTGCTTCGAGTGGTTGGTAAAGTAGGCGGATCTTATTTTCCGCCCTCAGATTGCAGGATTATCCTTTCGTTATGTTTAAGAAATTTCGTGGCATGTTTTCTAATGACTTGTCCATCGACTTGGGTACCGCCAATACCCTGATTTATGTTAAAGGACAAGGCATTGTATTGAATGAACCCTCTGTCGTGGCGATACGCCAGGATCGTGCAGGTTCACCCAAGAGCGTTGCAGCCGTAGGTCATGAAGCCAAGCAGATGCTGGGGCGTACCCCTGGTAATATCGCGGCTATCCGCCCGATGAAAGACGGTGTTATTGCCGACTTCTTCGTGACGGAAAAAATGTTGCAGCATTTTATTAAACAGGTTCATAGCAACAGTTTTATGCGCCCAAGCCCACGTGTGCTGGTTTGTGTACCGGTTGGTGCCACTCAGGTTGAACGTCGGGCAATCCGTGAGTCTGCTCAAGGCGCCGGTGCACGGGAAGTATTCCTGATTGAAGAACCCATGGCTGCTGCTATCGGTGCTGGCTTGCCTGTCTCTGAAGCGACTGGCTCCATGGTGGTGGATATTGGTGGTGGTACTACCGAAGTGGCGGTGATCTCGCTCAATGGCGTGGTGTATTCCTCTTCCGTGCGTATCGGCGGTGACCGTTTTGATGAGGCCATCATTAATTATGTGCGCCGCAACTACGGCTCATTGATCGGTGAAGCAACGGCAGAACGCATCAAGCACAGCATCGGTTCGGCTTACCCTGATGATGAAGTGCGTGAGATTGAGGTGCGTGGCCGTAACTTGGCAGAAGGTGTGCCGCGTGGCTTTACGATGAATTCCAATGAAATTCTTGAAGCACTGCAAGAGCCGCTGACGGGGATCGTCAGTGCGGTCATGGTTGCACTGGAGCAGTGTCCGCCAGAATTGGCGTCTGACATTTCTGAGCGTGGTATGGTGCTGACCGGTGGTGGTGCATTGTTGCGTAATCTGGATCGTTTGCTGATGGAAGAGACCGGCATTCCGGTTGTGGTGGCAGAAGATCCATTGACTTGCGTGGCTCGCGGTGGTGGCAAGGCGTTGGAAATGATCGACATGCATGGCGGCGATTTGTTCAGCGAAGAATAGCTTGCAGCCCAGAGTGGAGGGAGTGTAACAGATGGCGTTAACGGCATCTGGTGCTCTCCTCTATCTGTTGTCGAGGAACGCGCATAATTTATGAAGCCAATTTTTAGCAGGGGACCTTCCCTGCAGTTACGCCTTTTTCTGGCAGTGATCGTGGCTCTGGTCCTGATCGTTGCTGACCGCCGACTCGGTACCTTCGGTAAAATACGTAATTACATGGATACCGCTGTCAGCCCTTTTTATTTTTTGGCCAATGGGCCGCGTAAGCTTTTGGACAGCATGTCTGAAACGTTGGCTACTCGCCAACAGTTGGAACTGGAAAATCGTGCTCTACGGCAGGAACTGTTACTGAAAAACAGCGATACCCTTCTTCTTGGTCAATTCACACAGGAAAATGCCCGTTTGCGTGAACTATTAGGTTCTCCTTTACGTCAGGATGAACAAAAAATGGTCGCGCAGGTGATATCTACTGACACTGATCCTTATACCGACCAAGTGGTGATCGACAAAGGTTCCGACAACGGGGTGTATGTCGGTCAGCCGGTTATCAGCGATAAAGGCGTGGTTGGGCAGGTGGTGGCCGTGGCGAAAATGACCAGTCGTGTCCTGCTGATTTGTGATGCTTCCCATGCTCTACCTATCCAGGTGTTGCGTAACGATATCCGCGTCATTGCTGCGGGTAGCGGTTGTACGGATGACTTGCAACTGGAACATTTACCGAGTAATACCGATATCCGTGTCGGCGATGTTTTGGTGACTTCCGGTTTAGGTGGTCGTTTCCCCGAGGGGTATCCGGTCGCGGTGGTTTCTTCGGTGAAGGTGGATAATGAACGTGCTTATACCGTGATTCAGGCTCGACCTACGGCAGGCTTACAACGTTTGCGTTATTTATTGTTGCTGTGGGGGGCAGATCGTAATGGTGTGATGCCATTAGCGCCCGACGAAGTACATCGTGTTGCCAATGACCGTTTAATGCAAATGATGCCGCATGTATTACCCCCAGCGGATGCCATGGGGCCGCCGGCACCGCCGCCAGCGGCCGAAACCACGCAGCCCCAAAGTGTTCCTTCCAGCACGCCCACGGGCGCTGGAGCGCCTAGATGAACAGTTATCGCAGCCATGGGCGCTGGATAATCTGGCTGTCGTTTTTAATCGCATTAGTGCTGCAAATCATGCCATGGCCGGAGCAGATTTATATGTTCCGCCCCTCTTGGTTATTGCTGATCCTGACTTATTGGGTGATGGCTTTACCACATCGGGTTAATGTGGGGACGGGGTTTATTCTCGGGTTTATCATGGACCTGATCCTGGGGTCAACGCTCGGAGTGCGTGCGTTGGCGCTCGGGGTCATTGCCTACCTGGTAGCATTCAAATGTCAATTGTTCCGCAATATGGCCCTGTGGCAACAAGCGCTGGTGGTGGTGCTGTTATCATTGGCCATGGATGTGATTGTCTTCTGGGCTGAGTTTATGGTGATCAACGTTTCTTTCCGCCCGGAGATATTCTGGAGCAGTGTCGTCAATGGTGTGCTGTGGCCATGGCTATTCTTGCTGATGCGCAAGATTCGCCGTCAGTTTGCCGTACAATGAGGTGATATTGATGTCGTCGCTTTATCTTGCTTCTGCTTCACCGCGTCGGCGTGAGTTACTGACTCTGCTTGGCATTTCGTTTGACGTTATTTTGACGCATACGCAAGAGCAACGTCAGGAGAGTGAAACAGCGGAAAATTATGTTTGCCGTCTGGCGCAAGATAAGGCCCGTGCCGGTGTGCTTCTGGCACCACCAGATCGGCCTGTGTTGGGGGCGGATACCATTGTGGTGCTGGATGGCGAGATACTGGAAAAACCTCAGGATGAGCAACATGCGGCGCAAATGCTGGCGGCATTATCAGGTAGGCAACATCAGGTGATGACGGCAGTGGCGATTGCTGACCAGCGGGACGTGCTGTGCCAACGGGTGGTGACTGAGGTGACATTCCGCACTTTGTTGCCGCAAGATATTCGCGACTATATCGCCACCGGTGAGCCGATGGATAAAGCGGGCGCCTATGGGATCCAGGGAAAGGGCGGGTGTTTCGTCAGAACGATAACCGGGAGTTATCACGCAGTGGTTGGCTTACCCTTGGTGGAGACTCAGGAACTGTTCAATCATTTTATTGCATTACAAAAAGCAAGGGTCGGTTGATGGTGTTGCATCCCTATAGTCGTTCACACGGTATAAAGTTGGCGATGGTGAAGAATGGAAGGTTAATGGCAACCCATACCCAGGCTCCGAGGAGAGAACATGACAGCTGAGTTACTGGTTAATATCACACCGGCTGAAACGCGGGTTGCCTATATTGATGGCGGTATTCTGCAAGAGATCCATATTGAGCGCGAAGCTAAGCGCGGTATCGTGGGTAATATCTACAAAGGGCGCGTCAGCCGGGTGTTGCCCGGTATGCAGGCGGCTTTTGTCGATATTGGCCTGGATAAGGCAGCATTCTTGCATGCTTCCGATATCATGCCGCACACCGAGTGTGTCGCGGGTGATGAACAAAAGAATTTCAATGTACGTGATATTGCCGAATTGGTTCGCCAAGGGCAGGATCTGATGGTTCAGGTGGTGAAAGATCCGCTGGGTACTAAAGGGGCTCGGCTGACAACGGATATTACCTTGCCTTCACGTTATCTGGTTTTTATGCCCGGAGCCGCCCATGTGGGCGTTTCTCAGCGGATTGAAAGTGAGGCCGAACGTGAACGACTCAAGGCGGCGGTAGCGGGATATTGCGACGATTTAGGTGGTTTTATCATCCGCACTGCGGCTGAAGGCGTGGGTGAAGAGGAGTTGGCACAGGATGCGGCTTTTCTCAAGCGTCTGTGGACCAAGGTGATGGAGCGCAAAAAGCGTAACCAGACCAAGTGCAAACTGTATGGTGAGTTAGCGCTGGCACACCGCATTCTGCGTGATTTTGCCGGAGCGGCGCTGGATCGGATCCGTATCGATTCACGGCTGACCCATGATCAACTGGTGGAGTTCACCAGCGAGTATATTCCGGATATTAGCCACAAACTTGAACTATATGCCGGTAGCCAACCGATTTTCGATTTGTACGATGTGGAAAACGAAATTCAACGGGCGCTGGAACGTAAGGTTGAGTTGAAGTCCGGTGGTTATTTGATTATTGATCAAACTGAAGCGATGACCACCGTGGATATCAATACGGGGGCTTTTGTTGGTCACCGTAATCTTGATGAAACCATCTTTAATACCAATATTGAAGCCACTCAGGCGATTGCCAGGCAGTTACGGTTACGTAATCTGGGCGGCATTATCATTATCGACTTTATTGATATGAGTAATGAAGAGCATCGTCGCCGGGTATTGCATTCTCTAGAACAGGCATTGAGTAAAGATCGGGTAAAAACCACGATCAACGGTTTCTCTCAGCTAGGATTAGTAGAGATGACGCGTAAACGGACGCGTGAAAGCATCGAACATGTGCTGTGCAACGATTGCCCGACCTGTCATGGCCGAGGAACGGTGAAAACGGTAGAAACCGTCTGTTATGAGATCATGCGTGAAATTGTGCGCGTTCACCATGCTTACGATTCTGATCGTTTCCTGGTCTATGCGTCAGCCGCCGTGGGTGATGCATTAAAAGGTGAAGAGTCCCATGCTCTGGCGGAGGTCGAAATCTTTGTGGGTAAACAGGTTAAGGTGCAGATCGAACCGTTGTACAGCCAGGAACAGTTTGATGTTGTGATGATGTAGCGGCTTGGTTGTGCTGAAACACCTACCTGGTAGGGGCAGTAGACTGACTCGCTGGTGCAGAGAATTCACGTTGCCAGTCAACGGAAACAAGGAGAAGTGCGTGAGGCGACTGCCCGGGATCCTGTTAGCCACAGGCACCATTTTAATTGTTGTGGTGGCATTGCTGATCAGCGGGTTGCGTTTGGTGCTACCTGAGCTGGACCGCTATCGCCCGCAATTGCTGGAAAAAGTGCAGGCCATCTCTGGGGTGCCGGTTGAAGCAGACTTTGTTCAAGGCAGTTGGGAAACCTTTGGGCCGACACTGGAAGTCCGCAATATCCACCTGACGCTCCCGCAAAGTTCCCTGCAGATAGCCCGGGTGACGTTGGCGTTAGATGTGTGGCAGTCTTTGTTGCACTGGCGTTGGCGTTTCCGCGATCTGACTTTCTATCAGCTACAACTCGATCTGAACACCCAGCTCACCACTAGTGATGAGAACAGCAATGGGCTCCAGCCGGGCAGAGTCACCGATCTTTTTCTCTATCAGTTGGACCATTTTGTTCTGCGTGACAGCCGGGTCTCGTTTCTGGCACCCTCCGGCTCGCCAGTTCAATTCCATATCCCGCAACTCACTTGGCTAAATAATCATAACCGCCACCGCGCAGAGGGGCAGCTTAGCCTGTCGACGCTCAATGGTCAGCATGGTGAGCTACAGCTGCGCCTGGACCTGCGTGATGAGGAAGGCTTACTCAATACCGGCACTATTTATCTGCAGGCCGATGATATTGACATGAAACCCTGGTTTAGTCGCTGGTTGAAAACGAACACCGGTCTGGAAAGTGCCAACTTCAGCCTTGCCGCTTGGTTACATCTCAAGTCGGGTCAAATTCGCAGTGGGGATGCTTTACTCAAGCAGGGGACCGCCAGTTGGTTGGCAGGCAGTGATCGCCACCAGTTAGCGGTGGATAATTTGGCGTTGATGCTCAGTAACCAAGACAGTGGCTGGCAGTTGCATGTGCCGGAACTGAAGCTGAAAACCGATGGCCAGGCTTGGCCTCCGGGGGCTTTTACCGCCCTATGGCTGCCAGAACGTCGCCAACCCATCGGATCAAATCAGCAGGAAGAGCTGCGTATCCGAGCCAGCAATATTCAGTTGGAACGCCTTGAAGGGTTGCTTCCGGCTTTCTCATTCCTCAGCCCAACGTTGATGTCATACTGGCAACACCTGCAACCACAAGGCAAGTTACCGGCGTTGGCACTGGATATTCCGCTGCAGCAGCCAGAAAAAATCCGTTTTCAGGCCTGGTGGCAGGATCTGAATTGGCAGCCTTGGCAAGGTTTACCGGGGGGAAATCACTTTTCTGGTGAATTACAGGGGAGCACGGAACATGCCCGCCTGACCTTAGCGTTAAACAATAGCACACTACCCTATGGCGATATGTTTCGTGCGCCATTGTTGATAAGCCGTGCGCGGGGCTCATTAACTTGGCAGCACAGTGACCAGGGCTGGGAACTGGCGGGGCAGGGGTTGGATGTGCAAGCCAAATCGCTGTGGGCTAATGGTGATTTCAGTTACCAGCAACCGGTGAACGGGGAACCCTGGCTGGAGATTCTCGCGGGGATCCGTCTGTATGATGGCGCTGATGCCTGGCGCTATTTCCCCGAACCCTTGATGGGTAAACATCTGGTGGACTACCTGAGCGCAGCTATTCAAGGGGGGCAGGTAGACAATGCTTCACTGATCTATGCCGGTAATCCACAAAACTTTCCCTATAGGCAAAATGAGGGCCATTTCCAGGTATCTGTCCCGTTGCGCCATGCCACTTTCCAGTTTCAGCCGGGTTGGCCAGCGTTGCATGATCTGGCTATTGATCTTGATTTCTCCAACCAGGGTTTGTGGATGCAGGCTCCGAAGACGCTGTTGGGTAATGTCGTGGGTAGCAATATCTCTGCGGTGATCTCTGATTACCTGATGCAACGGCTAGTTATTGATGCCGAAGTCGCGGGTACAGGGCAGGCTATCCATGACTATTTCCTACAGACGCCATTGGATGATTCAGTTGGAGCTGCTCTGGATGAATTGCAGGTAGGGGGGAATGTTAGTGGGCGCTTACATCTTGATATTCCACTTAATGGTGAGCAGGTGATTGCTAAAGGTGAAGTGACGCTCAATAACAACGCGTTATTGATTAACCCCCTAGGCAGTCAGTTAGAACAAGTCAGTGGTAAATTCCGTTTCAATAACGGTAACCTGGAGAGTGATACCCTGGCTGCTAATTGGTTCGGGCAACCGCTGGCGGTCAACTTTACTACTGAGGACGGGGCTGACAACTATAAAGTTAACGTTGCTATGAAAGGTAACTGGCAACTGGCCAAGCTTGAGGGGCTATCCCCTGAGCTGGCTAAATCGCTCGCCGGCAATGCCGGTTGGCAAGGGAAGGTGGCGATTAATCTGCCTCACCAAACAGGTCAGCCCAGTTATAATATTGATGTTAATGCCGACCTGAAAAAAGTAAGTAGTCACTTACCTGCTCCACTGAGTAAAGCAGCTGGCGAAGTATTACCGGTTAGTATTAATGTTAATGGTGGCCTGAACGGGTTTATGCTCAAAGGGAATGTTGGTAAGCAGAATCATTTTAATAGTGAGTGGTTACTGTCAAAACAACAGGTGAACTTGACGCGCGCAGTGTGGGACGACAATACGACGGTGACGCCCGCCTTACCCAAGGATAAATCGTTAGTCCTTAATTTGCCGACAGTGGATGGTGAACCATGGTTAGCGTTAATGGCTCCGGCAAAAAAACAGCGCAGTGGCTCAGACAACATGGGGAGTTTTAATTTCCCGGCCATGCTGATACTCAATACCAGCCAATTACAGTTGGGTGGACAACTGTGGCGTGATATCCACCTCGCGGTGGAACAGCAGCTGGCGGGTGTGATGGTAGTTGCTAAAGGCAAAGAGCTGGATGGCCGCTTGTCGATACCGGACAATGGCCCATGGCGTGCGGATCTCGCTTATCTTTATTATAACCCGCAGTTTTCCAATGATAACAACGGTACTGGCCCGAGTAACCCATTTGCCACCTCTGAGAAGATCTCGTTCCGCGGGTTGCCCTCTTTGATATTGCGCTGTAAATCCTGCTGGTTTATGGGGCAGAACCTGGGGATGGTAGAAGCTGATATTAAGCATCTGGATGACAAATTAGTCTTGGAGCATGGCGTGGTGGATACCGGCTATGGTCGGATGAACGTCACAGGTTTGTGGAAACAGAGTAGCCAGGAGGAGCGAACTGCGCTGAAAGGTAAACTACAGGGCAGTAAAATTGATCAGACCGTCGGTTTCTTTGGCATAACCATTCCATTGAAGAATGCGCCTTACAATATTGATTTTGATCTGAATTGGCGTGGGCAACCCTGGAAGCCGCAGTTCAATACATTAAACGGCATGCTGGACATTGACTTGGGTAAAGGCCAGAGTGATGTTATTGAGACGGGGCGGGCTGGGCAGTTATTGCGTCTGGTCAGCTTTGATGCTTTGTTACGCAAATTGCAGTTCGATTTTAGCGATATCTTTGGTAGCGGGTTTTACTTTGACTCAATACGCGGCACGGCCAGTGTGAAAAATGGCATAATGCATACGGATAACTTGTTGATTGATGGCCTGTCCGCTGATATTGGCATGAGTGGGCATATTGATCTGGTCAATCGGCAGATTGCCATGCAAGCAGTGATTGCCCCAGAAATTTCTGCGACAGTGGGCGTGGCGACGGCCTTTGTGATTAACCCGATTGTTGGGGTCGCGGTATTTGCTGCTTCGAAAGTGTTGGGCCCCTTGTGGAGCAAGATTTCGTTTATTCGTTATGACATTACCGGTAGCCTCGATCAACCCAATATTAATGAGGTGTTACGGAAGCCAAGGGAGGAGAAGGCACAATGAAAAATACCAATGTTGCGTTGCTACAACTGTGTAGTGGTGAACAGGTACGAGATAACCTGGCCCAGATAGAGCAGCAGATTAAGCAACTCGGTACTGGGGTTAAACTGGTTATGACACCAGAGAATGCCTTACTGTTTGCCAACACCGCTGCTTATCGTGAGCATGCAGAACAGCAAGGGGATGGACCATTGCAGCAGGCCGTGCGTGAAATGGCCCGCCGTTATCGGGTGTGGTTGTTGGTAGGGTCGATGCCGCTAATTAGCCGCGAAGACCCACAGCGTATTACCGCCAGTAGCTTACTGTTTGATGATCAAGGTGAAATCCGTGGTCGTTACGATAAAATGCATATGTTTGATGTGGATATTAACGATGTGCATGCACATTACCGTGAATCTGACGCCTATCAGCATGGTCACCAATTGACGGTGGTTGACACCCCGGTGGGCCGTTTGGGCATGACAATCTGCTATGATCTGCGTTTCCCCGGTCTGTTTCAGGCATTGCGGGCACAAGGGGCTGAGTTAATCTCGGTGCCTGCGGCATTTACCCGGGTGACTGGTGAGGCGCATTGGGAGATCTTGCTGCGTGCTCGTGCTATCGAGAACCAGTGTGTGATCCTGGCACCAGCTCAGGTTGGCCGCCACGGTACCACGCGCCGTACCTGGGGACATACCATGGCAGTCGATGGTTGGGGCAATGTGTTGGCAGAAAACGCCGATGGGGTCTGTGCGCTGAAGGTGCGTGTGGATCGCAGTAAGTTACAAACAATACGCAGCCAGATGCCCGTAATGCAACACAATAGATTCCAGCCAACGCTGATTGCACCGGCTGAATCCCTTTCCGCCAATAAAGAGTGAAAAAACTATGAGCCTGACGTTTGTCAGTGAGCAGTTACTCGCTGTGAATAAGCTGAGTCATCAAGACCTTTTCTCCGCATTGGGGCAACTGGCTGAACGCCGCCTTGATTACGCCGACCTCTATTTCCAATCCAGCTATCATGAAGCTTGGGGAATTGAAGATGGCATTATCAAAGAGGGCTCATACCATATAGATCAAGGTGTTGGTGTGCGTGCGGTGAGCGGTGAAAAGACCGGTTTTGCCTATGCCGACCAGCTAACGTTGAATGCGTTGAACCAAAGTGTTCAGGCGGCACGCAGCATTGTGCGTGACGGTGGCAACGGCAAAGTGCATACCCTGGGTGAAATCAGCCATCAGGCGCTGTATCCACTGCTTGATCCGCTACAAAGCCTGCCGCGTGAAGAGAAAATTGCCCTGTTGCATCGGGTGGATAAAGTGGCACGCGCGCAAGATAAACGGGTGCAGGAAGTTACGGCCAGTATTACCGGTGTTTATGAACAAGTGCTGGTGGCAGCAACCGATGGCACTTTGGCTGCGGACGTTCGGCCATTGGTGCGCTTTTCCGTTAGTGTGCTGGTGGAAGAGGATGGCAAGCGCGAACGTGGCTCCAGTGGCGGCGGTGGTCGTTTTGGTTATGACTATTTTCTGCAAAGCGTTGAGGGTGAAATCCGTGTTGACGCTTATGCCAAAGAAGCGGTGCGTATGGCCTTGCTCAACCTCTCCGCCGTGGCCGCGCCTGCTGGTACCATGCCGGTGGTCTTGGGGGCAGGTTGGCCTGGCGTGCTGTTGCATGAAGCTGTCGGGCATGGTTTGGAAGGTGATTTCAACCGCCGTGGTACTTCGGTATTCAGTGGGCAGATGGGCAAGCAGGTGGCTTCTGAACTCTGTACCGTGGTGGATGACGGCACGATTCAGGGGCGTCGAGGGTCGTTGTCTATTGATGATGAAGGGGTGCCAGGTCAGTACAATGTGTTGATCGAAAACGGTATTCTTAAAGGTTATATGCAGGACAAACTCAATGCGCGTTTGATGGGAGTGGCCCCGACGGGTAATGGTCGCCGTGAGTCTTATGCCCATTTACCGATGCCGCGCATGACCAATACCTATCTGTTGGCGGGGAAATCTACACCGGAAGAGATTATCGCCAGCGTCGATTATGGCTTATATGCGCCAAACTTTGGTGGAGGTCAGGTGGATATTACCTCTGGCAAGTTTGTGTTCTCCACGTCAGAGGCTTATTTGATCGAAAAGGGTCGCATTACCACCCCGGTGAAAGGGGCTACGCTGATTGGTGCGGGTATTGAGGCGATGCAACAGATTTCGATGGTAGGTAACGATTTGGCGCTGGATCAAGGCGTGGGTGTTTGCGGTAAAGAGGGGCAAAGTATACCGGTTGGCGTTGGGCAACCGACGTTGAAGCTTGATTCTTTAACCGTTGGTGGCACTGCGTAATAATCACCGGGCCTCGACACTACATGTCGAGGCCCGATGCAAGTACCGTTCAAAAACGTATTACCGCTTTGCCCGGCAATTTATCGTTATAGCTGGTTTTATCGTTATAGCGGGTTAATCTTCCAAATTTAGCACGGCTTTTCTCTTCAGAACCACCCGCAGCACAAAGTAGTAGACGATGCCCAAGCCCAGCCATTTCAGACCGAGGATTTTCGCTTCCATATCCATTTCATACAGCACAAAGCCGATGATGAGCAGACCAACGAACGGGAACAACAGGTGCTTCACCCACGCAGTGGATTTCTGACGGATAATGTAGTGGTTAATCACTGATAGGTGCAGCAGCATAAAGCCCATCAAAGCCCCGAAGTTAACCAGACGACTCAGGTTATCGATCCTGCCATCAAAATAGATCCCAGAAGCGAGAGAGATCACCGCAACCAGCAGCGTACTGACATAAGGGGTTTTAAACCGGGGGTGTACTTTTGCCAGGATCTGCGGCAATTGACGGTCACGCCCCATGGCAAATAGAATGCGTGAGATCGCCGCCTGTGCCACTAACGCATTGGCGATCCCCCAAGAGATGGCTGTTGCCCAGATAGTGGCCTGTTTTAGCCAGGTTCCCCCCGCTAGATTGGCGGTGTCATAGAACGCGGTATCCAGATTGGTGAAGCTTTTACCTGCAGCCAAGTCTGCCGCGATCCAGGTTTGCAGGATAAATAGCGTCCCTACCAGCAGCAAGGCATACAGGGAGGCCTTGCCTACAGCATCGGCGCCACCTTTACTCTCTTCAGATAATGTCGAAATACCATCAAAACCCAGGAAGGAGAGCACCGCAATGGAGACCGCCCCCATAACCAGCGGCAGGCTGAATTTTTCGGCATTATAGAGTGGGTTTAGCGTCAGCCCACCCGCCCCTTCGCCGGAATAGAGTGCAATCAGCCCCATCACTACAAAGATGGTCAGGATCACAATCTCAGCGACCAAAATGTAGCGGTTAGCCCGGGCAGTGAATTTAATCCCTACCAGGTTGACGGCACTGTTGATGACGATAAAGCTCACTATCCATAACCAGGACGGAACATCAGGCAGAATCGGCCTCAGAGCCGCCGCGCTGACGATATACAGTAGTGAAGGGACCAGAATGTAATCCAGCAGGATTAGCCAACCGGCAAAGAAACCGGCGGTTTCATGAATACCACGCTGCGCATAAGCATAAACCGAACCGGAAACCGGAAAGGCAAGGGACATTGACCAGTAGCTCATCGCGGTGAAGAACATCGCGACCATACCGATCAGATAAGCCAGTGCCACCATTCCGTTTGAGCCATCCCACACATAGCCGAAGACGCCAAAGGGGGCGATGGGCACCATAAAGATCATGCCGTAAATCACCAGATCTTTAAGTGTCAGGGTACGGTGCAATTCCTGTTTATAGCCAAATTGTTCTACAGACATGCTTCGGACTCCTAGTCCAGGCTGATGTTTAACTGGGTTGCCACGCTACGTGGTAGCGAGAAGCGGCAAGTTTTCAGTGGATCAACCACCTGACAGATTTGCAGGTCGCCAGTGATACTCAGCACATTAATGGCATCGGCGAGGGAAAGCTGACTGTGATCGGCGACAAAGTGTGCCATATTGTGTGTCGCCAATTTGGCCGCGTCATCCAGGGTTTTCGCCGAGGCCACGGTATAGAGTGCTTCCTGGGTACTTATCATCGGAGTGGGCAGAGTGCACTCTTTTACTACGGTCAAATTCACCACGACTTCACCTGGGATCTCCAGCCCACAGACTGACACTTCGCCATCGCCCATGGCGGCATGCAAATCACCAAGGGCAAACAGGGCACCAGGAACGTTCACCGGTAGCCAAAGTGTGCAGCCTTCAGTGATAATTTTGCAGTCCATATTACCGCCATGAGCATCAGGTGTTCCGCAAGGCACGGCTTCCCCTGCTGGGGCAACACCAATTACACCAATCATCGGTTTTAACGGCCAGCGCACACCGCCTGGCAGTAGTGCGTATCCCTCTTCCAAGGGGATGGTACGAATTTGCGGTTGCTGGAGTTGATCGCCAATCACTCCCAGACCGGGAGCCGTGACCATCACCGCCTGGTTGCTGCGTGGGGTAATACGTTTGATTGCGACCCGCAATATATCGCCAGGCTCGGCATCTTGTACGTAAACTGGGCCAGTGGCTGGGTTGATTCGGCTCCAATCTAATTCGGTAAACGTGGCCTGCTCAGAAGCAATCTGATCTTCAAAGCAGTCACAGGTTTCAAAACAAACGTCACTGCCGCTGGCGATACTGATGACAGGGGCATTATCACGTGACATGGCGTAAACCACATGCGTGCGTGGGATCTTCTCCATGGTGATTCCTATTATTGTATTGATATTGTGTTGGTGGCATGAATCTCAATGTGTCGTTTCAACGCCACTTTCCTTGCCGGAACGGATTAATAAATCATATCCGTTGGGATGGAAGCAAGAGGCACTAACCGGGGCCAGATCGGGGTCAGAATCGCCATCTCAACTTAATTGGTGGGATATGCTTTAAATGTTTATCTCGACGAATTTTTAGCTCGAGTTAAGCTATTTTTATCGCATAACCGTTTGGCGAGTGGATGAAAATAGCCTAAAGTTTCTAATAGAGAATCAGAGCCATTTGAAGGTAAAGGGGGGCTCATCGCGATGAGATAAAAAGAAAGGTGACAGATTTAATCCTCAGATGGATTCAAGTGGGATATCCGCTGCAGCATGCATCAACCTGAGGATACAAGGTGTCAGGTGTGTTAGAAAGTGGCATGATTGATGGCGATATCTGTTGGTGCTGCCTGCCGTCAATGGCAGAGCAAATGTTACTGGGCTGTCATCCTTAATTCATTATTTTTTGCTATTAATCAGGGAATGTATGAGTAAACGTACGCTAATAGCGATGCTTATTGCTGCTGTCGCCGGTTTCAGTGTGCTATATGAGAATGAAGGGCGTGTTATCGCTCCTGTTTCTGCCCCGGCAGCAGCGGCGGAAAGCATCGATAAGCTGACAGAGCAGAAACGCGTGGTTAGCTATTTGCAGCAGCATCGGCGGCTGCCGGACTACTACATCACGAAAAAGCAGGCACGGGAGCAAGGCTGGAATTCCCGCAAAGGCGATCTCTGTTCTGTATTACCGGGTAAGGCTATTGGCGGTGACTATTTTTCAAATCGTGAACGGCAGTTACCTACTACCAACAAACGAGTATGGTACGAAGCGGATATTAACTATCAATGTGGTCACCGCGGGAGTGATCGGTTGTTGTATTCCAGTGATGGCTTGATTTTTGCCACCAATGACCATTATAAAAACTTCGTTCGAGTGGAGTGAGCCAATGGGGAAAGTAGAGTTTGATTTTAACCAGATACCAGACTTGCCAACATTCTATCGCCGCTTTGCCGAACAATTCGGATTGGGTAAAAATGGCGAATTTGGTGCCAATCTTGATGCGTTATGGGATGAGGTGACTGGCGGTATTAATCTGCCGGTGGAGATTGAATTTCTCAATCTTAATGCTCGCCGCACACGCCGTTTTGGCGCCATTATTCTGTTACTTGAGGAAGCGGAGGAAGAGCTGGAGGGTAAACTGCGGTTCAATATGCGAGAGGTCAGCAATACGCTAACCCATCACCAGGGATGAGCATCATTCATTCCTGGTGAGGCGGTGGGTGAGTTATTGTTGCGCTTCAGCCAGATCGCGCAGGTATTGAAAGATTTGGCGGAATGATTTCGGCGGCTTGTTAGCAGCCTTCTCTTTTTGCGCATTACGCACCAGTGCACGTAATTGTTGACGATCGGCTTCTGGATATAACTCCAACACCGAGGGGATGGCATCGTCACCCTCTTCCACCAGACGATCCCTCAGCGTTTCCAACTTGTGGAACAGCGAAACTTGCTGGTTATGGCGGTTCTTCAATTTATCGAGGGCGGTATTAATCGGTTCGACATCACGCGCACGTAGCATTTTACCGATCAGTTGAAGCTGGCGGCGTCGACCTTCTCTGGTGATCTTTTGTGCCAATTCTATGGCTGCGCGCAGATCTTCATCCAGCGGGATACGCTCCAGCGCATTTTTACCCAACTCGACCAGTTCGCTTCCCAAGTCTTTTAGTGTTTCAGCGTCACGTTTTATTTCGCTTTTACTGACCCAGATAATCTCGTCTTCGTCCTGGTTTTCGTTCTGCGGGACATCGTCGAGCCAGTCTTTAGGCAGTTTGTTCATGGCAGGCTCCGTTAAAAAGAGGCTAATCCTAACAGGTTGTCGGCTTTATGCGAAATTTCGTGCGGTTCCTGTTAGACTCAAACTCATCTATTCGAGTTCATTTCAGACTGCAATCTGGCATCATTTGAGCTTCCAATCTGGCATCATTTGAGCATAAATGTGCAGCCTGAAATAATTTTAGCGTGCTATTGGGTGTAAGATTATGCCGCTACGGCACTTTTTCCAACGATTCTCTGATCAATGATGGCCGACTGATGAAAGTAGTCACTCAAGTTGCAGAACAGCGCAAGGCGCTGGAACAAGCGGTTTCACAGGCTCTGGAGTTGGCGCGTGCCGGTTCCGATGGAGCAGAAGTTGCCGTGACCAAAACCACCGGTATTAGCATCAGCACCCGTTTTGGTGAGGTGGAAAACATTGAATTCAACAGCGATGGCGCATTAGGTATTACGGTTTATTGTCAAAACCGTAAAGGCAGTGCCTCGTCTACCGATCTCAGCCCAGACGCTATTTCCCGCACAGTCCAGGCGGCGTTGGACATCGCGCGTTATACCTCTTCAGATCCTAACGCAGGTCCGGCAGATAAAGAGTTACTGGCGTTTGATGCCCCTGATCTCGATCTTTTTCACCCCACAGAACTGGATGCTGACCGAGGTATTGAACTGGCGGCTCGTGCCGAACAGGCTTCACTGGCAGCCGACAAGCGGATTACCAATACCGAGGGCGGGAGTTTCAACAGCCATTACGGGATCAAGGTGTTCGGTAACAGTCATGGCATGTTGCAAGGTTACTGCTCTAGCCGCCATTCGCTCTCCAGTAGTGTGATTGCCGAGCAAGAAGGTGATATGGAGCGTGATTACGCTTATACCATTGGCCGCGCAATAGAAGATATGGCGAGCCCGGAGTGGGTGGGGCAGGAGTGCGCACGCCGCACCTTGGCCCGTCTTGCACCTCGTAAGCTGGCGACCATGAAAGCGCCAGTATTGTTCGCTTCTGAAGTGGCAACCGGTCTGTTTGGCCATTTGGTGGGTGCCATCAGTGGTAGTAGTGTTTACCGTAAGTCCACCTTCCTGCTTGATTCGCTGGGCCAACAGATCCTGCCTGCGTGGCTGACCATTGAAGAACACCCACATTTGCTGAAAGGGTTGGCTTCAACGCCTTTTGATAGCGAAGGTGTTCGCACTCAACGCCGTGATATTGTCAAAGAGGGCGTGTTGCAGACTTGGCTCCTGACTAGCTATGCGGCACGTAAGCTGGGGTTGCGTAGCACTGGTCATGCCGGAGGGATCCACAATTGGCGCATAGCCGGGCAAGGGGATGATTTTGCTGGCATGCTTAAGCAGCTAGGGACAGGGCTGGTGGTCACTGAGTTAATGGGGCAGGGGGTCAGCGGTATTACCGGCGATTATTCCCGTGGTGCTGCTGGTTTCTGGGTTGAAAACGGCGAGATCCAATATCCTGTCAGTGAGATCACCATTGCTGGTAATTTGAAGGATATGTTACGCAATATTGTGAGTATCGGTAGTGATATTGAAACACGTAGCAATATTCAATGTGGTTCTGTTCTGTTGCCAGAAATGAAAATCGCCGGGCAGTGATGCCCAACGATAATAAAATGTACCGGCATCGGTAATAAACATTGCTAATAAACATCAGTAGTTGAGTTGTCGAGTATTTAGCATCATAGGGGCGCACCAGAGCGCCCCTATGGTGAAATCGTCGGTCAATTCAGTTCATTTTCCTTGAGGAAGCTCTTTCCTCCGAGTTGCTGCATTTGGTGCAAAATCCATTGTTGTCGCTGAATCACATAGCGAGAAGGGGCATTCACTTTAAAACGATGCGGGTTAGGCAACACGGCTGCCAGCAAGGCCGCCTCGGAAGAGGTTAGGCGTATCGCGGGCTTGTTGAAAAAGCGTTGTGCTGCCATTTCTACACCAAAAATTCCGTCACCGAATTCGGCGATATTCAGGTAAACGGTTAAGATACGGCGCTTGGCCCAGGCAAGTTCAATACCTGTTGTTAATCCAGCTTCCAGCCCCTTGCGTAGCCAACTACGGCCATCCCACAAGAACAGGTTCTTTGCTGTTTGTTGCGATAGTGTAGAGGCGCCACGGATAGACGTCTGGTTTTTTTCATTATGGCTGATGGCCTTTTCGATGGCATCAATATCGAATCCCCAGTGGTCAGGGAACTTTTGATCTTCAGAAGCCATCACGGCCAAGGCCATATTGGGTGAAATATCATTCAGTGCAACCCAGTCGGAATGGGCCACATAACGGAAATTACCACTGAGCCAGGCGCTGACTTGTCGTTCCACCATTACGGCGGAAAATGGTACAGGCAGAAAAGCAAACAGGATAATGCCTGCCAACCATAAGCCCATGAGGGTTATGGCACCACGTTTTGCCCAAGACCACAGGCGAGGCAATAGGGTTTTGCGTGAAAGTATTCTCATTTCGTTAAATTCAACACTCACTTGTCTCGATATCATCGACAGAGAAAATCACCTTTTCCCTACCCAGGTTATCCATCACGTTATCAAGAGAGGGAACGATTCCAATGGTCAGACGTGAATTTTGGGCAATAAAACAAAGGGAAAGCAGATAAGTTCTATTGTTTTACCTATCTTATGCATTGGTTGAGTAAGTTTGGCTAAATATTTATCAGCCAAATATTCAGCACCATCATTAGTAAAATCACTCAAATTCTTTACCCCAGTGCATCCACCAAGAGCGATTACCCCACCCAATTGATTAGCATCTGTTTGTGATAGGCGATAAATTTCTCTTCGGATAATCGATGTCGCCGCAAAAAAAACGTCACATTGCCCGGGTATTTTATCGCTGGATAACTGTTTAATTATAGGTTGTTGCTCTCTTTTTGTATAAAAAGAAACCACTGGTATACCAATATCATCTTATGCGATTAACGTAAGGAACACTTTATGGATCTGGGCACTATCATCAATAGCTAACCACTTAGCACGATACTCACTCGCTTGATTGCGGCTCTCCCGGTTAGGATGACCTATCAAGGTGGACTTAGTGTTTACAAATAATAAGTACATCACATTTTTTAATGAATCTTCTAACGAGAACACTTACATTTGCTATGTTGTTCACTGTATGATGTGCATGAGTTATTTAAGACCTGTTCGACAGAACACGCAATACCAATGTACAGGTAGTCGATTTCCCTGGTGTTGGCGCAATACTTCGCGCACCCCGGCTTCGGTCGGGGTCATTTTTTTTCAGCGCTCTCTACCCAAGCACGTAACATCGCTACGTCATTGCGCCATTCTTGTTTCAACTCATCGACCCAATCCTGCACGTTATCCCACCAAGCTGGTAAGGTTGGCGTCTGGATCTGCTGTGCCAATTGCTGCAAATGTTTAAGTCCTACGGAACCAGCGGCACCTTTGATTTTATGCCCCTCTTCAGCGATCCCTTTTTGGTCGCGTGCGGTCATATTGGAATCCAGCAGCGCCAGATAACCTGGCATCATCTGTTCAAACATGGCCAGGCTTTGATGAATCAACTGAGGCCCAACCAGCTCTATGTATTGCTCCAACATAGTGGTATCCAGAAACGACTCATTAATCTGCATCGGTTCTTGCTCCGTTTTCTTTAGGGTATGTAGCGGTTGATGATCCCAATAATGTTTAATCATCGCGGTTAGGGCGGGTACTGATAACGGTTTGCTCAGCACATCGTCTATACCTGCAGCCAGATACTCTTTTTTGTCTTTCAATACGTTAGCTGTCAAGGCAATCAATGGGGGCAGGGTGCGGTGAGCATAACGCTCGCGTAATATGCGTGCGATATCCAGTCCAGTCATATCCGGCAATTGTATATCCAGCAATACCAGATCAAATTCATCAGGGTCAAACATCGCTAGCGCATCATGGCCATTCATCGCGACTTCTACGCTGTTTCCCAGTTTTTCCAACACCGAGCAGGCAACGGTGACGTTCAGCTCAATATCTTCCACCAACAGGATATGCAGTGCTGGCAGTGGTAGCTCTTCCTCAACCTCTATCTGGTCCTCTGTCGGTTCCATGGCTGGAGAGACGATGGTCAAGGTAAAGCAGGAACCCTGCCCCGGTGCGCTTTTTACCGTAATATCCCCGCCCATACTCTGTGCCAGCCGTTTAGAAACCGCCAGACCGATACCGGTTCCCGTCGCTGGGTGGCCACCATGCTGGTCTTTGACCTGGTAGTACATGGCGAAAATTTTCTCTTGTTCTTCCAGCGGGATCCCCATGCCAGAGTCTTCCACTTCAAACACCAGCCGTTTTTGCTCCTCATACTTGATGCGTACGACGATTTGCCCCTGCTGCGTGAATTTCACCGCATTGCCGATCAGATTCCACAGGATCTGACGCAAGCGCGTGCCGTCAGCCATGACTTGAGCTGGTAGTGGCAGTTGCGGTTCCATCACCAATTGCAGCCCTTTGGGCTGGGCTAATAGGCCGGAAAGATTCTCCAGATCCGCTAGAAAACCGGTAAAATCGACGGGCTGATTATCAAGCTGTACTTTGTTGCGTTCGAGTTTATCCATCTCGATGACGTCATTGAAAATATTACCCAGGGTAATGGCGCTGACATGGATAGTTTTCAGGTATTTCAGTTGTTCGTCGTTCAATTCGGTATCGAGCAGAATGCGGCTTAATCCGACAATGCCGTTCAGCGGTGTACGCAGCTCATGGCTGATCGTGGATATGAAGGTGGTCTTTTCCCGGCTGGCGTTCTCTAAGGCGTCTTGGTAACGCTTGCGTTCGGTGATATCACGGCCAAAGCCCATCAACCCGTGGCGTTTACCGACGCGGTCATAAAAGGGCACTTTACGTAGTTCAAAACAGGCTTTGCGCCCATCGGGATAGACCAGCCATTGTTCATAAGTCAGAGAGACATTG
This sequence comes from Serratia sp. DD3, assembly GCF_000496755.2. The sequence goes on along the minus strand of NZ_AYKS02000033.1, from coordinate 98,129 downwards.
TGGTGGAAGACTTTTTCATCGGTTTCGATGATTTTTTCCGCGACCTCTTTGCTGTACACCTCAAAGGGGGTAAGACCAATCAATTGTTTTTCACTTTTGCCGGTTAACAGTTCCATTGCCCGGTTGCAGCCGGAGAACTGTCTAACTTCGTTACGGTAGTAAACCAAATCTGGTGAAGCATCGAGAAAGGAACGCAATAGAACGGACTGTTGTTCGAACTCCACCTGGGCAATTTCACGCTGTTCCATCTCTTTGGTCAGTTTATCCATCACCTGGTGGCGCTCTTCTTCCGCTTTGATACGGTCAACAATTTCCTGATTGAGTTGGGTGATGTTCTCTGTCATCTGTTGATTCAGGGTGAGATCACGGTGGCGCATTTCTTCCAGTTTATCCACCAGCCGAGCCAAGCGTTGTCGCGACTCTTCCAGTTGTTCCACCACCACGGAAAGAAAATAGACTGCCAAAGGGGTGATGACTAAACCGAACAGGATAGAAGGGAGAATATCGTGCATTTCTACCCGACCACTCAACAGCATGGTGACCGCTATCTGTACCACCATGGCCAGAATCACCAGCGCGGAAGCCAGTAACAGCGAAAAGCGCACCAGCCCTAGTTTTACCATTAAATCAACATAATACTGCGCTAACATCCGGATTTGCTTCATGAGCTATTCCTAGCAGAGGTCAGTGGTTTTCAGTTGCAGTCAACAACGCGACAGCATGATTGATGACGGATATAAATCATACCGCAAAATAGGGTGGAAATAAGCAACCTTACAATGAAGTGTGGGAGTGATTGCAAATTACTACCCGGTAGTCAGTCTAGGGATGATAGCGCTGGTCTGAACTCAGGGCAGAACCTTGTCCACCTTGGTTCAGGAGATAGCCCCCTACAGCCTGCATACCATTCCAGCGGTTTTCGCACCATAACGGGGCCAGTAAGGTGGGGCGGCGTGCACTGGCGGAAATACGGTGGTAAATAATCTCTTTAGGCGTATGGCGGATCATTTCACCGGCGCTGAAAGCATACTCTTCCAGGGGCAACTCGGGCAGACGCCCGGCCTGCCAGGCTCGTGCCATAATACTACCGGTGACAATATGTAGTGGGTGCAGCTTGATACCCTCAACCCCGCAGTCAATGACCGCTTGTAGTGTAGACAGGTGTTGCTGGTGTGTTTCCCCTGGTAGGCCAACAATCAGGTGGCAGCAGACTTTCAGACCGCGTTGGCGTGCCAGGCGTGTGGTCTGCTGATAACAGGCGAAGTCGTGACCACGGTTGATACGTTTGAGGGTCTTATCCTGTGCCGTTTGTAGCCCTAACTCCAGCCATACTTCAAAACCTTGTTCACGATAACTGGCCAGTAGATCAAGCGCCGCTGTGGGCACACAATCTGGCCGGGTGCCGACACAGATACCGATGATCTCTGCCTGCATCAGCGCCTGCTGATACATATTGGCCAGCAGTTCGACTTCCGCATAGGTACTGGTATAGGCCTGGAAATAGGCCAGATAGCGTTTTGCCCGATTGACCTTTTTCGCCTGAATGGCTAACTGCGCGGCGATAGTTTGCTGTTGCATCTGTTCGTCGGCAAACGAGGCCACGTTGCAGAAAGTACAACCTCCCCTTCCTAGCGTGCCATCACGATTTGGGCAGCTAAACCCACCATGCAGCGTGAGTTTATGGATTTTTTCACCATAACGGCGTTGAAGATCGCTGCCAAACATATTGACTAGCTGTGGCAACTGCATAATTCTGAGGTCTCTCTGTGTTTAAAACGGGGGATGATGCCTGTCGTCATTCAAGTTACAGAGAGGCGGGCAGCCCGGTGTATGCTGCTTGTCATGTCAGTCCCCTAGGTATAACCAGAAAAGACTTTCCCTGCGATGACCGAGATCAACGCTTTTCTTTAAAGGCGGAAAATTACATAACTATTCATCATTAGTGCAAATAAACTCATTAGAGTGGTAATTAAATTTGCTAATCCTCATCGTTGGGTTAAGTTATTTATGGCATAACAGTGAAAAATAGTTACAAATAATAATTACTATGCCTTTATAAGAGTAATAATCTGAATATATCACTTTAATCAGCATGCTTAAGAGATGTGATGGGGAAAGTATAGTGATGTCGCTCACGTTTTTCACTCTACTCATCTGCCTTTTCATTACGGTCAAAAATGCTAAAATATTTTATTTTTCAGATGATTAATTGCTGTTTCTAGCGTGAAAGCCGCTGTGTAAGCGATATTTGACCTGAGTATCCTTTCTCGCTAAGTTGGGAGTCCGCTGGAAAGCTTTCTTGGCGGGCAAATATCTCGTCATAATTATGCATTAACTTAAGACCCCCTCTTAGAACAAGTTAGCTACCACTTGTGAATCTTTTCACCAGAGGCCATTGATAGAGGGCGGAAAAGCAGATTGTCGATCTTGACCTTGCTGATTGGACTTCTTGGGAAGCCCCCTCGCAGTAGGTTGTAAGCGTTACACAGAGCCCGGGGAGGTTCATTGATGATGTTGTACGATAAATCCCAAGAGAGGGACAACTGTGGTTTCGGCCTGATTGCCCATATAGAAGGCGAACCTAGCCACAAGGTAGTGCGTACTGCGATCCACGCACTGGCTCGTATGCAGCACCGTGGTGCTATTCTCGCTGATGGTAAGACAGGGGATGGTTGTGGTTTGTTATTGCAAAAACCTGACCGTTTTTTCCGCATGGTGGCGGAAGATCGCGGTTGGCGCTTAGCTAAAAACTATGCAGTAGGGATGATGTTCCTCAGTCAGGACGAAGAGCAGGCCCGTGCCAGCCGCCGTATTGTTGAAGAGGAGCTGCAGAACGAAACACTGTCGATTGTCGGTTGGCGTGAGGTTCCCACCAACCCGGATGTGCTGGGTGAGATAGCGCTCTCTTCTTTGCCGCGTATTGAGCAGATTTTCGTTAATGCTCCCGCAGGCTGGCGTCCACGGGATATGGAGCGTCGCCTTTTTGTCGCCCGCCGCCGTATTGAGAAGCGCGTGGAGGATAATGACTTTTATGTCTGCAGTTTCTCCAACTTGGTGACGATCTATAAAGGCTTGTGTATGCCGGCAGATCTACCGCGCTTCTATCTCGATTTGGCAGATCTGCGTTTGGAATCTGCTATTTGCCTGTTCCATCAGCGTTTTTCTACCAATACCGTGCCGCGTTGGCCTTTGGCGCAGCCATTTCGCTATCTGGCGCACAACGGTGAGATCAACACCATTACCGGTAACCGCCAGTGGGCGCGGGCTCGTGCCTATAAATTCAAAACGCCACTGATTCCGGATCTGCGCGATGCCGCGCCGTTTGTTAATGAAACCGGTTCTGACTCCAGTTCGCTGGATAATATGCTGGAACTGTTCCTCAGTGGGGGAATGGACTTAATCCGCGCTATGCGCCTGTTGGTGCCACCAGCTTGGCAAAACAACCCGGATATGGATGCTGACTTACGCGCCTTCTTTGACTTCAACTCGATGCATATGGAGCCGTGGGATGGCCCGGCAGGTATCGTGATGTCCGATGGCCGCTATGCAGCCTGTAACCTGGATCGTAACGGTCTACGCCCGGCACGTTATGTGATCACCAAAGATAAATTGATTACCTGTGCGTCAGAAGTGGGTATTTGGGATTACCAGCCCGATGAAGTGGTGGAAAAAGGCCGTGTAGGTCCCGGTGAGTTGATGGTGATTGATACTCGCACGGGTCAGATTTTGCATTCTGCCGAAACCGACAATGACCTGAAAAGTCGCCACCCCTATAAAGAGTGGATGGAGAAAAACGTTAAGCGTCTGGTGCCGTTTGAAGATCTGCCGGATGATCAGGTGGGCAGCCGTGAAATGGATGATGCCACCCTGGAGACTTACCAGAAGCAGTTTGGTTACAGCAGTGAAGAGCTTGAACAGGTGGTTCGAGTGTTGGGGGATATGGGCCAGGAAGCAACCGGCTCAATGGGGGACGATACCCCATTTGCGGTGTTGTCCAGCCGTCCACGCATTATTTATGATTACTTCCGCCAGCAGTTTGCCCAGGTGACTAACCCACCTATCGACCCATTACGTGAAGCGCATGTGATGTCATTGGCCACCAGTATTGGTCGTGAAATGAACGTGTTCTGTGAAGCCGAAGGTCAGGCCCACCGTTTGAGCTTTAAATCCCCGATTCTGCTGTATTCAGATTTCAAGCAGCTCACCACGCTGGAAGGTGAATACTATCGAGCCGATATTCTTGATCTGACCTTTGATCCGGCAGAAGCAGAATTGGAGCAGGTTATCCGTTCTTTGTGTGATGAAGCAGAGCGTAAGGTGCGTAGTGGGGCGGTATTGCTGGTGCTGTCTGACCGCGCTATCAGCAACCAGCGTTTGCCTGTTCCTGCACCAATGGCCGTGGGGGCGATTCAGACCCGGCTGGTGGAAAAAAGCCTGCGTTGTGATGCTAACCTTATCGTAGAAACCGCCAGCGCCCGTGATCCTCACCACTTTGCGGTACTGTTGGGTTTTGGTGCCACCGCAGTTTACCCCTATTTAGCTTATGAAAGTTTAGCCAAGCTGGTAGATGACCGGGCGATCGATAAAAAACACCGCGATGTAATGCTGAACTACCGCAATGGCATTAATAAGGGGCTCTACAAGATCATGTCCAAAATGGGCATTTCCACTATTGCCTCTTACCGTTGCTCGAAATTGTTTGAAGCGGTTGGCCTGCACCGTGAGTTGTCTGATTTGTGTTTTCAAGGGGTGGTCAGCCGTATTGGTGGTGCCAACTTTATTGATTTTCAACAAGATTTGCAGAATTTGAGCAAGCGCGCCTGGATGAAACGTAAACCGTTGGAGCAGGGCGGGTTGCTAAAATTTGTTCATGGTGGGGAATATCACGCTTATAACCCTGATGTTGTCAATTCATTGCAGCAGGCAGTACACAGTGGCGAATACCGTGATTACCTGGCCTATGCCAAGCTGGTAAATCAACGCCCAATAGCTACGTTGCGTGACTTGTTGGCCATCAAACCGCAACAGACGGCTATTCCGGTTGAGCAGGTTGAAGCGGCTGAGTCACTGTTTAAGCGCTTTGATACGGCGGCGATGTCCATTGGGGCACTCAGCCCGGAAGCACACGAATCACTGGCGATAGCGATGAATAGCCTGGGGGGCTTCTCCAATTCCGGTGAAGGGGGTGAAGATCCAGCGCGTTATGGCACTAACAAAGTGTCTCGTATCAAGCAGGTGGCATCTGGCCGTTTTGGTGTCACCCCGGCTTACCTGATTAACGCTGATGTGATCCAGATTAAAGTGGCTCAAGGGGCCAAGCCCGGTGAAGGGGGGCAATTACCCGGGGATAAAGTTACCCCTTACATTGCTAAATTACGTTATTCCGTACCGGGCGTAACGCTGATTTCACCACCTCCTCATCACGATATTTATTCCATCGAAGATTTGGCTCAGTTGATCTTTGATCTTAAGCAGGTCAATCCACAGGCCATGATTTCGGTGAAGCTGGTTTCAGAGCCGGGGGTCGGGACTATCGCGACTGGGGTGGCGAAAGCCTATGCTGACCTGATCACCATTGCTGGCTATGACGGTGGTACGGGGGCCAGTCCGCTTTCATCGGTCAAGCACGCAGGTTGCCCGTGGGAACTGGGGCTGGTGGAAACTCAGCAGGCGCTGGTGGCTAATGGTCTGCGTCATAAAATTCGCCTACAGGTGGACGGCGGCCTGAAAACCGGTGTTGATATTGTTAAAGCGGCGATCCTGGGGGCAGAAAGCTTTGGTTTTGGTACCGGGCCGATGGTGGCGCTGGGTTGTAAATACCTGCGAATTTGCCACCTGAATAACTGTGCGACAGGGGTTGCGACCCAGGATGAAAAATTGCGCCGTGATCACTATCACGGTCTGCCAGAGCGGGTGGTTAACTATTTCCACTTTATCGCCCGTGAAACCCGCGAAATTATGGCGGAATTGGGTGTTAGCCAACTGGTTGACTTGATTGGCCGCACCGATCTGCTTAACGAACTGGATGGGATTACGGCGAAACAGAGCAAGCTGGATCTGTCGCCGTTGCTGCAAACCGCGACACCTCATGCAGGTAAAGCGCCGTTTTGTACCGAAAGCAGTAACCCGCCATTCGATCACGGCGTGCTAAACAAAGCGTTGCTGGCGCAGGCGTTGCCGCATGTTGAAGCCAAGCAAAGTAAGACGCTCTACTTTGATATCTGCAATACTGACCGTTCGGTTGGTGCAACCCTGTCAGGGGCAATTGCCGCGCGGCATGGTGACCAGGGCATCGCTGCCGACCCGATCAAAGTGCATTTTTCCGGGACTGCTGGGCAGAGTTTTGGTGTATGGAATGTCGGTGGGGTTGAACTGACCCTGACCGGGGATGCCAACGACTATGTGGGTAAAGGGATGGCTGGTGGCCGTATTGCCGTGCGTCCGCCAGTGGGGTCATTCTTCCGCAGTCATGAAGCGAGCATTGTGGGTAACACCTGCCTATATGGTGCCACCGGGGGCAAGCTGTTCGCGGCAGGCCGTGCGGGTGAACGTTTCGCGGTGCGTAACTCCGGCGCCATTACCGTGGTCGAAGGAATTGGCGATAACGGTTGTGAATACATGACCGGGGGGATTGTTTGTGTCCTCGGTAAAACCGGCATTAACTTTGGTGCGGGAATGACCGGCGGTTTCGCCTATGTCTTGGATGAAGACGGTGAGTTTCGTAAACGTGTTAACCCAGAACTGGTGGAAGTCTTGGCTGTTGACCAACTGGCCATCCATGAAGAACACCTGCGTGGTTTGATTACCGAACATGTACAGGCGACCGGTTCCTCACGCGCAGAAGAGATCCTGGCGAATTGGCCGGAATGGGCAGCGAAGTTTGCGTTGGTCAAACCGAAGTCCAGTGATGTGAAGGCATTGTTGGGTCACCGTAGTCGCAGCGCCGCTGAGCTGCGGGTTCAGGCACAGTAAGAGGTCATATTGAATGAGTCAGAATGTTTATCAATTTATCGACCTACAGCGTGTTGATCCGCCAAAGAAACCGCTGAAGATCCGTAAAGTCGAGTTTGTTGAGATTTACGAACCGTTTTCAGAAACCCAGGCGAAAGCACAAGCTGACCGTTGCCTGTCATGTGGCAACCCTTATTGTGAGTGGAAATGCCCGGTTCATAACTATATCCCCAACTGGCTGAAGCTGGCGAATGAAGGGCGGATTATGGAGGCGGCGGATCTGGCGCACCAGACCAACAGCCTGCCAGAGGTTTGTGGCCGCGTTTGTCCGCAAGATCGCTTGTGTGAGGGATCCTGTACGCTGAATAGCGAGTTTGGTGCCGTCACCATTGGTAACATTGAGCGTTATATCAGTGATAAAGCCATCGAAATGGGGTGGCGGCCAGACATGACTCATGTTCATCCCAGCGGTAAAACGGTGGCTATCATTGGGGCAGGCCCGGCGGGCTTGGCTTGTGCGGATGTGCTGGCGCGTAACGGTGTGAAGGCGGTGGTTTATGATCGCCATCCAGAAATCGGTGGCCTGCTCACTTTTGGCATTCCCTCGTTTAAGCTGGAAAAAGAGGTGATGATCAAGCGTCGCGAAATTTTCAGCACCATGGGTATCGAATTTCAGCTCAATACGGAAATCGGTAAAGATATCGCCATGGATAAACTGCTGAGTGACTACGACGCGGTGTTCGTTGGTGTTGGCACTTATCAGTCGATGCGAGGCGGCTTGGAAAACGAAGCTGCTCCGGGCGTTTATGATGCACTGCCGTACCTGGTCGCCAATACCAAGCAGTTGATGAAGTACTCTGCACAGCCGGATGAGCCTTATATCGACCTGTCCGGCAAACGTGTTGTGGTACTCGGTGGTGGTGATACCGCGATGGACTGCGTGCGTACTGCTATTCGCCAGGGGGCGACGCAGGTCACCTGTGCCTACCGCCGTGATGAAGTCAATATGCCGGGGTCCCGGCGTGAAGTGAAAAATGCGCGCGAGGAGGGGGTTGAATTTAAATTCAACTTGCAGCCATTAAGCATTGAGGTGAATAGTGCTGGCCGTGTGGCGGGGATTAAAATGGTGCGCACACAATTAGGGGCTGCGGATGCCAACGGTCGCCAGGTTGCTGAACAAGTGCCCGGCTCAGAGCATGTGATTGATGCTGATGCGGTCATTATGGCCTTTGGGTTCCGGCCTCATTCGATGGGGTGGTTGAGTGAGCAAGGGGTACAGTTTGATGGGCAGGGCCGTATATTGGCACCGGAGTCCGTTGATTGTGCTTTCCAGACCAGTAATCCTAAAATCTTCGCTGGTGGTGATGCCGTTCGTGGTTCTGACTTGGTGGTCACGGCGATTGCCGAAGGGCGTAAGGCTGCTGAGGGGATCCTCAGTTATCTCGAGGTTTAGTAGTGTATTAAGCCCTCTTTTTGCCGAGGGTCTTAGCACAGCTTGATAAGGCAGAGGCACCTTTTGGGTGCCCTCTGCTCAACCGAGTTGGTGTCTGGTGCTCAAACGAAATAGTGGGCGATTTCAAGATAACATTGGCTGTAGCTTGTGGTTTAATGCCAAGCTGCTGCGTCTTCATCGCCTCCTCATGCCCCGCCCAAGTGATTCAAGCGAAAACCCAGCTCGGAGAATAGAACGCAGAATCCGGTTGATCTTCGGCAAAGAGGATAACGGTTTTACGATGTCAAAGAGCAAGTAACTATCATTCATTAACTGTACAAAACTGTACACGTGGTGGTTAGACAGCTTGAGATGGATTAAGCCCTGACATAATCTAGAATGGGTACGGCAGGGGACGAAAATCAATATTCATTCCCGCTGTCTCACATAAAGACTTCATTTCCTCAGATGAAATCACTTTATTTAGTTCTTTTTCATCCCGGCAAAGAGAAAAATCATCATCTACTTTCTTCATAACAAAATCTTCAAGCTTGAATTTTTTTAATTTAGGATAAAAATTTATTGGCTTCTTGGTTTTATCAATAATATCTATATATTTAACTACCTTCATAATATAAAACCCCTTAACATCATCTCCGATGTAATCCAGGATGTTATGACCAGAATATGTTAATGTACATTCTGAAAAAATAACTTCACTGGGACATATTTTAGTTAAAAAGTCCATAAAATTATGAGAAACCACCTTGATTCCTGATAAGGTATCTATAATGTCAGTGAATATAAGAGACTCAGGAGGAAAGTCATTGGCAATAAATGTTCCATTATAATTGATATTATTATCAAATATGTCGTTATTTACCCTAATAGCATCCTCATAATTTGTTTCTTGTAAGCAGGCATCAGGATGATACTTAAAACTTGATACTAACGAATAAAACATTTTAATCTCCATTAACACGGTTTTGCTAAGGTTAAAGCCCCTGTACTCAGAAAAGGTCTATATCTCAGTTGTAACTGGCGTATTTTCAACGCCGCGCATTTTTTGCTACAATTGTTTGCATTAACAGTTTTTTCTAGTGCATTAAGTTCATCGAGTATCGCTGCATTATAGTCGCAATTTCCTGCTTCTCGCCATCTCGCACAAGGGTTAAACTCTTACCTCGCAAAAACTGTCACCGAGCCTCAACCTTATCCGGCCATACAACTCGGTTCGGAGACCAAAAATCAGAGCCTGGTTGATCTTCGCAAATGAAAACAGGGTTAGTTTACGATGTCAAAGAACGGGGACATCAGGTTAAGTGGTAATGTCAGGGAGGCAAGAACGTCCGCCGGATACAGTTCAACTTACACTCTCCTCTATTGAAATGGCTATGATATATTTTTATTTCAAATATCAATCTAAATTCTTTGCTCCATCAAAAATACGTGGCAAAGGAGAATATCCGGTGCCAAGTATATATTTTATCTGTTCGGTCTGTGTTTTTATAATTAAATCTCGTATGCTTTCCCCTGTATATCTAATAGAAAAGCAATCAGAGTCGACGAAAAAAAACTTAAAAATATTTCCGTTGCTAGCCCAAACCAGGAAATCACCATTAATACTTCTTCCATATATAATTATATTGCTTATGTGTTCAACTAAAAATTCACTTTCTTTGTCCAGAGGTTCAAGGCAGTCAATGTCTCCTATATTAAACCCATCATCAATCGCAGGTTGTAACTTTGAGTTAAATGCATTTTTATTTTGAATTATTCTGTTATGAAGGCCACTGTAATTTTTAAGGGTAATTGGGGTGTCTATAATAAAAAAACCATTTGATGTACCTATTCCATAATAAGATGTAAATTCAACATATGAATCTGGAAATATTATTCCAATATCTTTTTGGCTTTTTAATACCATATCAGATGTTGGTACATATGTTATTGATTTTGAATTAAATAGAGTTTCTATTTGTGACATAGTTCTTCCTTATATTATTTTCTATTTTGAAACAATCCGTTGGATATTGTTGCTCTAACTGTGAATCTCCCATCTGGTGTAACTGCGGTCATTGCTATTGCTGAAGGAATTAAGTTATCACCAATGTAAACTGGGTCAAGTATTCAATGTGTTGAGTGCAGTGTAAAATCTCTGCTTCTGGATGTGGGGAGAGAATGGCTAAAGTTGATGTAAGGTATCCGTTTTGTGAACAAACGGACCCTGTGAGGAAACACGGTTATGGCAAAAGAGGCCATTAGCGTTACCGTTGTCAGTCCTGCAAACGCACCTTCCAGCTCGATTATGCCTATCGCGCCAGCTTTGGTGTTGCTTTTCCAGCAAGGCAATCAGGAACGGTGGCAATCTGCTGCCCTCTGCTCAAACGAAATAGTGGGCGATTTCAAGATAACGTTGGCGGATATGTTCGATCAGCAGCCGGATCTTGCGGGGTGGCTGGCGGGTAAAAGGATAGACCGCATAGATACCAAGTTTCTTGCCGACCTGATCCAAAAGCAGTTCTACCAGATCCCCATTCATTAGGTCGTGATAGACCAGACAGCGCGGCACATACACAATGCCATGTCCTCCTAGCGCGGCTTTGCGCAGGGCGCCAGCATTGTCAGTTGAGAAATTGCCAGAAACCGACAGCAGATAGTTACCATGCTTGCCTTTGAAAGCCCATTCTGATGCCCCGGTACTCTGGTAGAGGTAATGCAAACAGTTATGAGTGAGCAAGTCATTAGGTTCATGGGGGATGCCGAAGCGCCGCACGTAGGCCGGTGCCGCGCAGATCACCCATTGTGAATCCAAGATGTGACGGGCAATGAGGTTTGAGTCGTCCATAACACTGGTGCGGATCACCAGATCAAATCCTTCCTCCACCAGATTGACAAAACGGTTCTCCAACGACATGTCTACAGTCAATCCTGGGTGCTGTTGGCAGAATTCGGCCACCGCATCAGCCAGTAGTAACTCCCCTGAAATCGTCGGTACTGATATGCGCAGATGACCGGTGAGTTTTTCTCCGTATCCTGCAACCGCATCGAAGGTTTCAAGTGCGGCAGCCTTCACATTTTTCGCACCTTGATAGAGCGTTTTACCTGCTTCACTCAGGGTAAGTTTTCGGGTGGTGCGATAGAACAATTGCACCCCAAGTTGTTCTTCAAGGCGCCCAATCCGTTTACTAACCACTGAGTTTGTAAGGGAATACTGCTCAGCAACCTTGCTGAAAGAGCCGGCTTCTACAACGTGAGCAAACAGAATAAGGTCATCAGTACTGGCCATATTAATCCACTTTTGGAACAAATATTATTCATTAACTCCATATATCGTTTAAATCGAACAGAGTAAAGTCACTTTTGCATAACAAAATAGCAACAAGGCGGGCGCAGTAGCGCCACCCAGAATAAGGATGCAATGATGACGGATACCCTACAGGCCTTGATGGCCTTTTCGCCTATTGTGGTAAGTGGCGTGCTTTTGGTCGGTTTTAATTGGTCAGCCAAGCGGACCATGCCGATTGCCTTTCTGTTAACTGTATTGATCGCCCTGTGGGGATGGCAGATGAGCCCGAACAGGGTGCTTGCCTCTACCTTGCAGGGTTTGGTGATTACGCTGACCGTTTTGTGGATCGTATTTGGCGCCATTCTGATGCTCAATACGCTTCAACACACCGGTGCTATTACGGCGATCCGAAGCGGTTTTAGCCATATTTCACCTGATCGACGTATTCAAGCCATTATCATTGCCTGGTGTTTTGGTACCTTTATTGAAGGTGCGTCTGGTTTTGGCACGCCGGCCGCCATCGCTGCTCCTCTGTTGGTGGCGATTGGTTTTCCGGCGCTTGCTGCCGTGATGCTCGGCATGATGATTCAGTCAACACCGGTCTCTTTTGGCGCCCTGGGAACCCCGATACTGGTGGGGATTAACAAAGGGCTTGATAGCCAAGCCATTGGCCAAACATTGGCGGCGGGAGGAAGTAGCTGGGACATCTATTTGCAGCAGGTGACAACTTATGTTGCGCTGATCCACGCGAGCATTGGTACCTTTATGCCCGTATTGATGGTGATGATGCTGACCCGCTTCTTTGGGCCTGGCCGCAGTTGGCGTGAAGGGTTGGCCATTTTGCCATTCGCTATTTTTGCTGGGTTGGCCTTTACTGTGCCCTATGCTTTGACCGGTATACTGCTCGGCCCAGAATTTCCTTCACTGGTGGGTGGCTTGGTTGGGTTGGTCTTGGTGGTTACCGCTGCGCGTTATGGTTTTCTGGTGCCGAAAAAGCATTGGGACTTTGCGCCAGAATCTCAATGGCCTGCGGTGTGGCTCGGCTCTATCAAATTCGATCGAAAAGCGACTACCGAACGCCCTATGTCGTTAACATTAGCTTGGCTGCCTTACGTGCTGTTGGCTCTGTTGTTAGTGGCAAGCCGCATCATCCCTGAATTTAAAACCCTATTACTGTCAGTGAATCTGGCGTTCAACGATTTACTGGGCGAAAAAGGGGTCGGCGCCTCCATTGAGTTCCTTTACCTACCTGGCGGGCTTTTGGTGTTTTGTGCAGTGATGGCAAGCCTCATGCATTGTCGCTCACTGGCACCCGTGGGTAAGGCGCTGGGCGAATCTGGGCGTACGCTGATCGGTGCTGGTTTTGTGTTGCTGTTTACCGTCCCTATGGTGCGTATTTTCATTAACTCAGGTGTTAATGGTGCTGATCTTGCCAGTATGCCGGTGGCTACCGCTAACTTTGCTGCGGGTTTGGTTGGCGAGTTTTTCCCTATGCTCAGTGCCACTATCGGCGCGTTGGGGGCCTTTATTGCTGGCTCTAATACCGTATCGAACATGATGTTTAGTCAATTCCAGTTTGAAGTGGCTCAGACTCTTGGGATTTCTACTGTGGTTATGCTGGCTCTGCAAGCGGTAGGTGCGGCAGCGGGTAACATGATCGCTATTCATAATGTGGTCGCTGCCTCAGCCACTGTCGGCTTGCTTGGAAGAGAAGGGGTGACGCTGCGCAAGACCGTGCTGCCGACGTTATATTACCTTTTAGCGACCGGTCTTATCGGTTTGTTATTGATTTACGGTTTCCAGGTAACTGATGTATTGATGCAGTTAAAGTAAGGAGAGAACACGATGAAGGTCATGCGCGTATATCCTGCCAAGCCTGCTGATGTATACCTTTACGCGACCTGTTTGGTGGATCTGTTTGAACCACAAGCAGGAGTTGATGCGATCACTTTGCTTGAACGTGAAGGCGTCAATGTACACTTTGTGCCGAAACAGACCTGCTGTGGCCAACCTGCTTATACCTCGGGTTACGAGGACGAAGCGCGAGCGGTGGCAACCAGCCAGATGGCGTTGTTTCCTGAGCCTTGGCCGGTGGTGGTGCTTTCTGGCTCTTGTGGTGGAATGATGCACCATCATTATCGGCGGTTGTTTCCTGACAGTGGCGCAGTGGCCGCTTTTTGTGATCGCGTATTTGAGCTTACCGAGTTTCTGGTAAACGTTTGTCGGGTGCGCTGGTTTGGCGTGGGAGAGGCACGAATTGTGATGCATACGGCTTGCTCGGCTCGGCGGGAGATGCAGGTGCATACCACAGCGCGCAGCCTGCTGGAGCAGTTAGCGGGGGTCACGTTACTTGAACAGGCTGAAGAGAGTGAGTGTTGCGGTTTCGGTGGTACCTTCTCGGTTCGACACCCGGCGATTAGCGAGGCTATGGTGGAAGACAAAGTTCGCCATCTGCAGAATACCGGAGCAGAAATGTTAGTGAGTGCTGACTGGGGATGTCTGCTGAATATCAAGGGGGCCTTGGCTTATCAGGGGAAGGTGTTACCCGCTCAGCATCTGGCCAGTTTTTTGTTGGCTCACAGCCAGCGGCAGGAGAGCGTTCCCAAAGAGAGTGAACAGAGCAACCCGGTATTGACTCATCACAAAGAGGGGGGAAAGGATGAGTACACAGGCTAAATTTTCACCCCGCAATTTCCATCCGCAGGCGGAGGCAGCGTTGGCGGATCCGGTGTTGCGTCAGAATTTTCGTGGAGCGATGGATTACCTTCGCACTAAACGACGAGAGGCGTTTGCTGACCCGGCGGAAGAAGCGGCAGTGCGTGATGCTGCTGAGCAGATCCGCCAGCGCTGTCTCTCGCATTTGCCGGCATTGCTGGAACAACTCGAGGCACGCTGTCAGGAGAATGGTATTCAGGTGCACTGGGCGCAGACGCCAGATGAAGCGAATACCATCATTTATGAGATAGCAAAGCGTCACCAAGTGCAGACTATTGTCAAAGGCAAGTCCATGGTGAGCGAAGAGGTGGGCTTCAACCATGCGATGGCTGCTCATGGCATCCACTGCCTGGAAAGCGATATGGGGGAGTATATCGTCCAACTGGACGGTGACGCCCCTTCTCACATCATCATGCCGGCTATCCATAAGAACATACAGGAAGTCAGCGATACCTTTGCTGAACACCTTGATGGTTTTACCCCTACCCATGATGTGGATGCGTTGATTCAGACTGGGCGCAGGGCATTGCGTGAACAATTTCGCCGAGCCGATATGGGGTTATCGGGCGTTAATTTCGCGGTCGCTGAAACCGGTACCCTCTGTCTGGTGGAAAACGAGGGCAATGGCCGTATGTGTACCACCATACCGCGAGTACATGTTGCCATTACCGGAATTGAGAAGGTGGTGGCGTCGTTGAGTGATGTGCCCCCGCTGTACAGTGCGTTGACGCGATCGGCCACCGGTCAGGCCATCACCACCTATTTCAATCTGATCAGTGGTCCGCGTCGCCCTGGGGAGCTTGATGGCCCAGACGAGGTGCATTTGGTGCTGCTTGATAATGGCCGTAGCCAAGCTTATCAGGACCCGGCTTTGCGTCAGACCTTGCAGTGCATTCGTTGTGGTGCCTGCATGAATCATTGCCCAGTCTACACCCGTATTGGCGGCCATGCTTATGGTACGGTCTACCCCGGCCCTATCGGCAAGATAATCTCTCCTCATTTGCTGGGGCTTGAGAACACCCAGCATCTGATCACCGCCTCCAGCTTGTGTGGCGCCTGTGGTGAAGTGTGTCCAGTACGTATTCCGATTCCTGATTTGCTGCAGCGCTTGCGGCGTGAAGCCAAACACCCTGCGGCACCAGGCCATTTACCGCTCGCTGGGCAGGGTAAAGCAGCCAAACCGATTGAACGTGTTTTGATGCGGGGGTTTGCCGTGCTAGCCACCCATCCGCGCCTCTATCATACTTTCACCGCGATTATCGCTCGTTTTCAGCGCCTGATACCGAAACACCTTGGCCCTTGGACGCGTTGTCGGCAGGTGCCTAAACCCGCGCCCAAGAGCCTGAATACTTTGCTGCGCCAACAAAGAAAGGAGTGACAGATGTCCAGTAAGGCCGCTATTTTAAACCGTTTGCGCAGCGCTAATGTTGCCCCGCTTCCTGTTTATCCCTCTCAGTGGCAACCTTGGACGGGGGCTGATGATAGTGCTAGAAGGCAACGTTTTTGTATGGCTATCACTGCAGCGCATGCTGAAGTCCTGAGCGTAAAGCACGGGTTGCTTGCTCAGAAACTAGGGGAGTGGCTCAACCGTGAGCAGATAACGACCCTGGTTTGTGGCCGAGGAGGACGCTGGGAGAACGCGGTGAATGAGGCTATACAGGGGTGTGACGTATTACGCCCTGAGGGAGAGTTTGCTGAGTGGAAAGAGGCGTTGTTTGACCGCTGCCAGGCGGGCATTACTCATTGTTATGCCGCTATTGCTGATACCGGCACGTTAATCTTGTTGCCGGACGCCGGAGAGCCACGTACGCTTTCGTTAGTGCCCCCCTGCCATATTGCTTTGCTCGCAGCCTCTACGCTTGTTGACAATTTTGCTCAATGGGTAGCGAATAACGCTTTCGAGCAGGGGATGCCGACAAATTTATTGCTGATATCCGGTCCATCGAAAACAGCCGATATACAGCAGACGTTAGCCTATGGCGCTCATGGTCCGAGTCGCTTACTGGTGATATTAGTGGAGGATTGTTGATGGGCTGGCATGATTTTGATACTGCATTACAAACACGAATTCCCGCCGAGCGCATCATTCGAGACCCGGATCTTCGTCTCGCCCATGGTACCGACGCCAGTTTCTATCGGTTGATACCGGAGCGTGTGGTACGCCTTGGCTCGCTGGATGAAGTTCGTTTTGTTTTGGGCGTGTGCCGAGAACTTAATTTGCCCTGTACTTTTCGTGCTGCGGGCACCAGTCTTTCTGGGCAGGCGCTCAGTGATTCGGTGTTGATCACGTTGACCGATGAATGGCGTGGCCAGCGTATTTTGGATGATGGCAGCCGTATTGCCCTGCAACCCGGGGTTATTGGTGCTGATGCTAACCGCTATCTGGCACCGTTTGGCCGCAAAATAGGTCCTGACCCGGCCTCCATCAATGCTTGTAAGCTCGGCGGTATCGCTGCTAATAATGCGAGTGGTATGTGCTGCGGTACGGCGCAAAACAGCTACCATACTTTACATGCCATGACGTTGTTACTGGCGGATGGTACGTTACTGGATAGTGCAGATCCTCAAAGTCGTCTCGCCTTTGCTGCTGCGCGCCCGGATCTGATCAATGGCCTTGCGGCTTTGCGTGCTGAGGTTCTGGCCAATGAAGCCCTTAGCGCTAAAATACATCATAAATACCGTCTTAAAAACACCACGGGATACGCTATCAATTCCTTGGTTGATTTTGAAGATCCCATCGACATATTGACTCATCTGATGATCGGTTCGGAGGGAACCTTAGGGTTTATCGCCGAATTGGTGCTTGATACCGTGCCAGAACATCCTTTCAAGGCGTCTGCGTTGTTGATCTTTAAAGACGCTGAACAAGCCTGTCTGGTGACTTCACGTCTGCGTCAGGAGCCTGTTGCGGCTGTGGAGTTGATGGATGGGCGCTCATTACGCGCTGTGGCCGGTAAGCCGGGTTTGCCCGACTCTATCAACGGCATGAGTCTTGCTGCCTGTGCCTTGCTGGTGGAGGTGCATGGGCAAAATGAGGCGCAATTGAACGCGCGCTGTGAGCAGGTAATGGCGTGCGTTGCCGCGTTTGAACCTTTGTCATCACTCCCTTTTACTCGAGACAGTGATCCGCTTTGGGCGATCCGTAAAGGGCTTTTCCCTGCGGTAGGTGCTGTGCGTACAACGGGCACCACGGTCATCATTGAAGATGTGGCTTTTCCTGTTGAGCGGTTGGCTGAAGGCGTGGTTGAACTACAACAGCTGTTCGACCATTTCGAATACCACGAAGCAATTATCTTCGGCCATGCGCTGGAGGGAAACCTGCATTTTGTCTTTACTCAGGGGTTTGAGGACCCAGATCAGGTGGTGCGTTACGGTAAATTTATGGATGCAGTTGCCGAATTGGTGGCGGTTCGCTTCGGGGGTTCCCTCAAGGCTGAGCATGGTACCGGACGCAATATGGCACCTTATGTGGAGTTGGAGTGGGGGCCGGAAGGAATGAGCTTGATGCGACGCATCAAGGCATTACTCGATCCAACAGGCCTGCTTAATCCTGGTGTGATTATCAACGATGATCCGCAGGCGCATTTGACTCATCTGAAACCGATGCCAGCCAGTGATGCCATTGTGGACCCCTGTATTGAATGTGGTTTTTGTGAAGCGGTGTGCCCCTCACGCACGCTATCATTGTCACCACGTCAGCGTATTGTGCTCTATCGGGAACTAGCTCGGCGTGAACGTAGTGGGGAGGCCACGGAACAACTTGCCAAGCTTTTTGACTATCAGGGCGTGGAAACCTGTGCCGCGACCGGATTATGTGCTGACCGTTGCCCCGTGGGTATCAACACCGGCACCTTGATAAAAAAACTGCGTAGTGAAAAATATCGTCGTTTTGTCCCTATTGCTCGCTGGAGTGCGGTGCATTTTGCCGGTATCACCAGTGTGGCTCGCAGCACACTGAAGCTCAGGGGGATAGTCAGTAAAATCGTGGGTGAACGCCCGCTGGCAGGTCTGGTTAATGGCGTACGGCGTATGAGTGGGCAGCGTACTCCCGCTTGGCTGCCGACGTTGCCGGGGCCGAGTCGTTACCAGTTACAAAGTGAAAAGGTGCTGCTCAGTGAAGAGGCAGAGCGGGCCGTGGTTTATATGCCTTCGTGTGCGAGTCGTGTCTTTGGGCAACAGAACGACGCACCGGCTTTACCCGAGGTGGTAAAATCGCTGCTCGCTAAAGCAGGCTGTCGGGTGATTGTTCCAACAGGTCTTGATGGGCTTTGTTGCGGCATGCCGTTCGACAGTAAAGGAATGAGCGAGATTGCAGAAACCAAACGTCAGGGGTTGGCTGAGGCATTGTGGCAGGCAAGTGAGTCAGGCCGCTGGCCAGTGCTGCTGGATACCAGTCCCTGTGTTCAGCGGTTACTGGTAGGCGAACGAGCGGAAGAGAATGGCAGGGGGCTGCGGGTTTTTGAACCGGCTGCTTTTGTGCTTGAGCATCTGATGCCTTATCTAACAGTGACGCCCATTGATGAAACGGTGATGCTGCATGTGACTTGTAGCAGCCGGCGCATGGGTTTGGAGAGCACCATGCTTGCGGTAGCCAAAGCTTGTGCCCGAGAAGTGGTCGTGCCGGAGTTCATCCAGTGTTGCGGTTTTGCGGGTGATAAGGGGTTGATGACACCTGAGTTAAACGCCTCTGCGCTATCGAGCTTGCGCCATCAAGTGCCTACTGACTGTCGCCAAGGTTTTAGTAATAGCCGTACCTGTGAGATGGGGTTGAGCCAGCATGCAGGTATCCCCTATAACAATATTTTGTATTTGGTGGATCAGGCTGCTGATTGACCCATTGGGTTTTGGCGATTGCCAAGGTGATCGTCGAGCATGCTTGCAACTGTGGGATTTAAAGGTATTCAGGAATGCATAGCGTCCAGGCTTTATGTTCTGGACGCTAGCTATTTCAGGTTACTTCACCACTCGTAACGCTGGGCGGCCACCACGAGGAGGTGGTGGTGGCTCATCATCAGTGTGATGGTTATCATCGCTATCTGGGCGATCACCATCAATCAATGACATCAGATTCCCTGCTGGCGTTGCTGGCTGGTCTATCTCACCGAGGTTATCTTCGATTTCGTAGGCAGCTTCCGGTTCGAACAGGGTACCTGCACCGTTTTCTCGGGCATAAATCGCCAGTACGGCACCCATCGGCACCTGAACCTGGCGAGGAATGCCACCAAAGCGGGCGTTAAAGCTGACTTCTTCATCAGCCAGTAGCAGGTTGCCGACCGCGCGCGGCGCAATGTTGAGCACAATCTGACCATCGCGAGCAAACTCGATAGGAACCTGAACGCCAGGATACATGATGTCCACCACCAGATGAGGGGTCAGTTGATTATCCAACAGCCAGTCATAGAATGCCCGTAACAGGTAAGGGCGGCGTGGGGTCATTTGCGACATATCCATAACACTTAGACTCGAGTTTGGAGCCGCATTTCGCGCTCGGCTTCAGTAAGGGAGGCCAGGAATGCGTCACGCTCGAAGACGCGGGTCATGTAGCCTTTCAGCTCTTTGGAGCCGGCACCGCTCAGTTCAATACCCAATTGCGTCAAACGCCACAACAATGGGGCGAGGTAACAATCGACCAGGCTGAACTCTTCACTCATAAAATAAGGGGTTTGAGCGAAGATAGGCGCAATGGCCAGCAGTTCTTCGCGCAGTTGACGGCGTGCTGATTCAGCTTCCTGTGCGTTGCCCTGCTCGATTTTGTACATCAGCGAGTACCAGTTTCGCTCGATACGCAACATCATCAAACGGCTTTCACCACGCGCCACAGGATAGACCGGCATGAGCGGTGGGTGAGGGAAACGCTCATCAAGGTATTCCATGATGATACGTGATTCATACAGAGTCAGTTCACGATCAACAAGTGTCGGTACGGTTTGGTAAGGATTGAGGTCAATCAGATCCTGCGGCAGATTGTCCGGTTCAACCTGCTCAATCTCGACGCTGACCCCTTTTTCCGCCAGTACGATACGTACTTGATGGCTAAAGATGTCGGTCGGGCCAGAAAACAGCGTCATTACCGAACGTTTGTTGGCAGCGACAGCCATGAAAACCTCCAAGTTTTATCTAGAAAATATGGCAAATAGCCAAATACCCATTACCTTGCATGCTACTCACTCTATGCTGCTGATGGCGATGATGAATACCCGTCATCATTCAGGCCACAGATAAACCAGAGGTCAAGAACACGGCCTCAAAGGTAGACTCGCAGTAGCTGCGTAGTGAACAGGGGCAAAAGTGGATAATAGTTTACCAGATTTTGATTTTTTTGTGGGGGGCATGCAGTGATTTCATGTGGAATTATCTGTATGACCGCGAAATTTGGTTGTTTTAATTTATTGTAACAATAAAAAAACCCGGTGAAGCACCGGGTTTTCGCGTAAATCGTACTGTCGAAACAGGAGAAATTAACGCTTGGAGAACTGCGGACGGCGACGTGCTTTACGCAGACCGACTTTCTTACGTTCAACCTGACGAGCGTCACGAGTGACGAAGCCAGCTTTACGCAGTTCAGAACGCAGAGTCTCGTCATACTCCATCAGTGCACGGGTGATACCGTGACGGATAGCGCCAGCTTGACCGGAGATACCACCACCTTTAACAGTGATGTACAGATCCAGTTTGCCAACCATATCGACCAGTTCCAGTGGTTGACGAACTACCATGCGGGCAGTTTCGCGACCAAAGTACTGTTCCAGGCTGCGCTGGTTGATAACGATGTTACCGCTGCCCTGCTTGATAAAAACGCGAGCGGCGGAGCTTTTGCGGCGACCAGTGCCGTAGTATTGATTTTCAGCCATTGCCTATAATCCCGATTAGATGTCAAGAACTTGCGGTTGCTGTGCCGCGTGATTGTGCTCAGTGCCAGCGTAAACTTTCAGTTTACGGTACATTGCACGACCCAGCGGGCCCTTTGGCAGCATGCCTTTAACCGCGATTTCAATCACACGCTCAGGACGGCGGGCAATCATCTCTTCAAAGGTCGCTTCTTTGATACCACCGATGTGGCCAGTGTGGTGATAGTACACTTTGTCTGTACGCTTGTTGCCGGTAACGGCCACTTTTTCTGCGTTCAGAACGATGATGTAATCACCGGTATCAACGTGCGGGGTATATTCCGCTTTATGCTTGCCGCGTAAACGACGAGCCAGTTCAGTCGCTAGACGGCCTAAGGTTTTACCGTCTGCATCAACAACATACCAGTCGCGTTTGACGGTTTCTGGCTTAGCTGTAAAAGTTTTCATTAAAAAGCTTACCCAATAATTTAGTTACACGTAGGTGTTCACCCAACGCTTAAAAACAGTTGAGGCTCACACGACCATCAAGTCCAGCAAACCTACCCCTTCGAATAGCCATTGCCGGCACTATAAAGTTTTTGGGAAAAAAACTTTGTTGTAACGTGGGGTCGCAGGATTATAGAGAAGTCACTATCAAAGATCGAACAGTTTTTGATTTTGAGCGCAATTATTTGTGTCGCCGAGGGGGAACTATGCCCCTTTAGACTGGATAATGGGGCGGATGCCAAAAAAAGCCCCATTGCTCAGTATTACGGCAGGTGGGGTAACTTTAGGTATTCCTCACTCTGCATCTCCTGCAAGCGCGATAAACAGCGTTGGAATTCGAATTTTAACTGTTCCCCCTGATAAATTTCAAACATAGACCCCTCGGCACTGATCACCAGGTTGACGTGGCGTTCATAAAATTCATCAACCAGCGCCAGAAAGCGGCGAGCGGTGCTCTCGTTCAGTGGCCCCATCACGCGGACATTGTATAGCATCACGCTGTGGTAAAGGCGTGACAAGGCGATGTAATCCAACTGGCTGCGCGCTTCTTCACACAATGTATGGAAATCAACGGCCAATACGCCATCCACGGCGTGCAGAACTGGGAGGGGGCGATGATTGATTTGTAACACCAACCCTGCATTACCCATGTTGCCTGCCAGCCTGAGGAACATATGGTCCATTGCCTCTTGCGTCTGCTCAGTGAGTGGGGTCAAGTAGAGATGCGCTTGTGTCAAGGTGCGCAAACGGTAATCGATGCCAGCATCCACGTTCATGACCTCACAATGCGCTTTGATCAACGCAATGGCGGGTAGGAAACGTGCGCGTTGCAGACCATGGCGGTACAGATCGTCTGGCTGAATGTTTGAGGTGGCGACCAGCGTGATACCTCGGGCGAATAAGGCTTGCAGTAGTGTTGCCAGCAGCATGGCGTCAGTGATGTCAGAAACAAAAAACTCATCAAAACACAACACATCTGTTTGTGCCTTAAAGCCATCGGCAATGATTTCCAACGGGTTTTCATGTCCCTGTAATGTCATCAGTTCTTCATGCACCCGCAACATGAAACGGTGGAAGTGCAAGCGTAGTTTGCGGTCATCTGGCAAGCTGTGGAAGAACAAGTCCATCAGCCAGGTTTTACCACGACCCACACCGCCCCACATATATAAGCCCTGCACCGGGCGCGGGTGTGTCGTTGCTGGCCCTTTGCCCAGCCAGTGGCTGAGTTTCCAGCGACTCCCTCTTTTGGTCGCAACGTCAGTCGGCCGGTGTTGCAAGGCTTGATAAATATGATCCAACTGCGTAACAGCCTGGTGCTGGACCGCATCGGCCTGATATTGCCCCGCGTCCAGAGCCTGCTGGTAGCGTGATAATGGTGACTGTACTTGCATTTATTCAAAAATCCCTAAGAACATTGAGAATTAATTTAGCAAATTTTCGTGGCGGATAGCTGCAACTTCACTGCCTGTTTATGGTATTTATCAGCACTATATCCAGAGGAAAAACCAATAAACATCAGGTAAAGGTTTAACAAGATTCCACTTAGACAAGGTTAACGGTTATAGTGGATATTATTAAGTAAAAAAATCCCTGCGGAACAACGAAGTTAACATAGGAGTCATTATGACCTGGGAGTATGCGCTGATTGGTTTGGTGGTCGGTATCGTCATTGGCGCGGTAGCGATGCGTTTCGGTAATAGTAAATTACGGCAACAAAAAGCCCTGCAGAGCGAGCTGGATAAAAGTAAAACCGAATTGGAAGAGTATCGTAAGGAACTGGTAGGCCATTTCGCACACAGTGCCGAGTTGCTTGATAACATGGCGCGTGACTATCGTCAGTTGTATCAGCATATGGCGAAAAGCTCTAATCACTTGTTGCCGGATCTTCCCGTACAGGATAACCCATTTCGCTATCGCTTGACTGAATCAGAAGCAGATAACGATCAAGCACCTGTGGAGATGCCGCGTGACTACTCTGAAGGGGCATCTGGTTTGTTGCGTGGTACAACAAACCGCGATTAATTTCGGCCAATGGGAATATTTCCATTACGGTTGAACGTCTCTTTTTCCACTGCGAGGTCCATTTCTGGGCCTCGCCATTTGTCACATGCCCATGCTGTTCGAAACGCATGAGGATGGTCATAATTTGTGCATCGGTATCAGAGTGGCTTATCATTGATTGATAGCCCTGTGAATACTTTGCGCAAATTTACAGTCTTACACTTCACTGACATGTTACTGTTGCTTTATTATCATTATTTCACCTGCAGGTATAAAGAGAGAGTTCTTAATGATGAAGAAACCATCTTTAATTCTTAGTGCATTAGCAATAGGTATGAGCTTGGCGTTTGCTTCTGTTCCAATGGTCAACGCCGCAATGCCTGTAGCTGTTGAAGGGCAACCACTGCCAAGCTTGGCACCGATGTTGGAGAAAGTACTGCCTGCTGTAGTGAGTGTGCGTGTGGCAGGTACTCAGGTGCAACGCCAACAATTACCTGAGCAGTTTAAATTCTTTTTTGGACCGAATGGACCTTCGCAACAGGGAGGCTCACGTCCTTTTGAAGGATTGGGGTCCGGTGTCATTATTGACGCCGCAAAGGGTTATATTTTAACCAATAACCATGTGATCAATAACGCTGATAAAATTAGCGTGTTACTCAATGATGGCCGTGAATATAGTGCCAAGCTGATTGGCCGTGATGAGCAATCTGATATTGCATTGTTGCAGGTTACTGATGGCAAAAATCTGACAGCGATAAAAATGGCGGATTCCGATCAACTGCGTGTCGGTGACTTTGCCGTGGCGGTAGGGAACCCCTTTGGTCTCGGTCAGACAGCAACATCAGGGATTATCTCGGCACTGGGTCGTAGTGGCTTGAATCTGGAGGGGCTGGAAAACTTTATCCAGACCGATGCCTCTATCAACCGTGGTAACTCCGGTGGCGCGTTGATTAACCTGAATGGTGAATTGATCGGTATCAACACCGCGATCCTAGCACCAAGCGGTGGCAATGTCGGGATCGGTTTTGCCATTCCTAGCAACATGGCACAAAACCTGAGTAAACAATTGATCGAGTTTGGCGAAGTGAAACGCGGCCTGCTGGGTATCAAAGGGAGTGAAATGACCGCCGATATGGCGAAAGCGTTCAATTCCGAGGCGCAGCGCGGTGCTTTTGTCAGTGAAGTATTGCCAAAGTCGGCCGCAGCCAAAGCAGGTATCAAGGCTGGTGATATCCTGATTTCTCTGGACGGCAAGCCTATCAGCAGTTTCGCTGAACTTCGAGCCAAGGTAGGTACCACCGCTCCAGGCACAAGCGTTAAAGTGGGCCTACTACGTGAAGGTAAATCGATGGAGCTTTCTGTTACGTTGGATAACAGTGAAAGTGCATCAACCAATGCCGAGACTTTGTCGCCTTCCTTGCAAGGGGCATCCTTGAGTAATGGCGTTTTACCCAACGGCGATAAAGGTGTGAAGATTGACAACGTTGATAAGGGTACCCCAGCGGCACAAGTCGGCCTGCAAAAAGGGGATGTGATTATCGGTGTCAACCGTATACGTGTCGAGGATCTCACGGCGTTGCGTAAGCAGATGGAGAACAAACCTGCAGTCATAGCGCTGAATATTGTACGCGGTGACGAAAACATCTACCTGTTATTGCGTTAACTTGTTCAAAAACTGGGCTCAGTGGCATACTGTGCCCAGTTAACTCGTGTTATCCTTTCTCAATCGTTCCATCTATGCACTGAAACTCCATGTTTGCTAAGTTATTACGTTCTATTGTTGTTGGTTTGATTGTCGCTGGCCTGTTGCTGGCGGTCATGCCCGTGTTGCGTTCTTCCAGCAATCTATTTACCAGCAAATCTGAGAGTACCAGTGATGAAATCCCCCTTAGCTTCAATGCGGGTGTGCGTCGCGCAGCCCCGGCAGTGGTTAATATTTATAATCGCAATATAAGTGGAGCAACTAATCTGCTTTCGCTGGGTTCCGGTGTGATTATGAATGATCGCGGCTATATCATCACCAATCGTCATGTAATCAAAGATGCCCAGCAAATCACCGCCGTGTTGCAGGACGGTCGTCGCTATGAAGCGTTATTAGTGGGTGCAGACAGCTTAACCGACTTGGCGGTATTAAAGATCGATCCAGGTAATTTACCGGTTATCCCTATCAACAAGGCGCGTCCAGCCCATGTTGGTGATGTTGTCCTGGCGATAGGCAACCCCTATAACCTGGGACAGACGGTAACTCAAGGCATCCTCAGCGCTACTGGCCGAGTCAGTTTGAGTACCACTGGTCGGCAAACTTTTCTGCAAACCGATGCTTCAATTAACCGCGGCAATTCTGGTGGTGCCTTGGTGAACTCACTGGGTGAGTTAATGGGCATCAATACGCTGACTTACGATAAAGTTACTAATGGTGAGACTCCGGAAGGATTAGGTTTTGCGATACCGGTGGAACTGGCAACCAAAATTATGGATAAGCTGATTCGCGATGGTCGGGTGATTCGTGGGTATTTTGGTATTCAAGGGAAGGACATCATTCCCGCTCGCCCCACCAATAGCAATATTCAACATCTGCAAGGGATCATTGTGACAGAGCTTGCAGCTGATGGTCCAGCAGCCAGAGCAGGGTTTCATATTAACGACATCATCATCAACGTAAATAACAAACCCGCGATCTCCGTATTGGAAACCATGGACCAAGTGGCAGAGATCCGCCCGGGTACCGAGATCCCGGTAGTGGTATTGCGTGATGGTCAGCGTATGACATTGACTATGACGGTGGGGGAGTTCCCGGAAGATAATACTTAAACGTTTGTTTGTTGCATCGGGGCATGTGGGTGAGCCCCGATCATGACAAATCTATTACTCGCCTTTTATGCGCTCGATATTGGCACCCAACGCACGCAGTTTGTCTTCAATACGTTCGTAGCCACGATCAATATGATAGATACGATCAACAATCGTCACGCCTTGTGCAATACAACCAGCCAATACCAGACTGGCGGAAGCACGCAAATCCGTTGCCATTACTTGCGCACCTGAAAGTTGCTCTACGCCATGGCAGATCACGGTATTGCTTTCTATTTCGGCGATGGCCCCCATACGGATCAACTCAGGAACGTGCATAAAACGGTTCTCGAAAATGGTCTCGGTGATCACGCCGGTTCCTTCTGCCACTAGATTCAGCAAGCTAAACTGTGCCTGCATGTCGGTGGGGAAACCAGGATGTGGGGCTGTGCGTATGGTCACCGCTTTGGGGCGTTTGCCATGCATGTCCAGGCTGATCCAGTCTTCACCGATCTCAATATCAGCGCCTGCCTCACGCAGTTTGGCTAACACTGCATCCAGTGTATCTGGACGGGTATTGCGGCACAGCACTTTACCACCGGAGACAGCAGCGGCAACCAGGAAGGTACCGGTTTCAATGCGGTCTGGCAGCACACGATAAACCCCACCACCCAGGCGTTCAACACCCTCAATAGTGATTCTATCGGTGCCTGCACCACTGATTTTGGCACCCAGCGTATTGAGGAAGTTGGCAGTATCAACAATTTCCGGTTCACGGGCCGCATTCTCAATAATGGTGGTGCCTGTCGCTAAGGTTGCCGCGCTCATGATGGTGACGGTGGCACCTACGCTGACTTTGTCCATAACGATATGTGCGCCTTTCAAGCGACCTTCCACCGAAGCCTTGACGTACCCTTCTTCCAGCTTGATTTCAGCACCCAGTTGTTCTAGGCCGGTGATATGTAAATCAACCGGGCGAGCGCCGATAGCACAGCCGCCAGGTAGCGATACCTGACCACGGCCAAAACGTGCTACCAATGGCCCCAGAGCCCAGATCGAGGCCCGCATGGTTTTTACCAGGTCATACGGCGCACAAAATTCATTGACTTGGCTGGCATCAACAAACACTGAGCCGTTACGCTTGGTTTTGGTACCTAGCTGGTTGAGTAGTTTGAGGGTGGTATCGATGTCCTTGAGTTTCGGGACATTCTGCAGCTCAACGGGCTCTTCTGCCAGCAGGGCGGCAAACAGGATCGGCAGGGCAGCATTTTTTGCCCCGGAAATGGTGACTTCACCACGAAGACAGGTTCGACCCTGCACACGAAATTTATCCATTTGACTACTCTCTATTATCTATTCTGAGCTGCCTGCCTAGCGGCAAACAGCCTTAAAATCCGTTGAGTTTGCGATCCCGCTTCCACTCTTCAGGGGTGTACGTTTTGATGGATAAAGCATGAATACTATTATCCGCAATGTACTCCATCAGCGGTGCATAGATGGCTTGCTGTTTTTTGACACGGCTCATGGTGGCGAACTGTTCGCTCACTGCAACCACCTGAAAGTGGCTACCATCGCCAGTAACATGGACTTCATCCAGTGCCAATGCGTTCATCAGCACCTCTTCAATTTTGCTATTTTCCATAGTATTCGGTTCTGTATAGTATTGAGTTTTGTATAGTATCGAGTTTTGTATAGTGTTCAGTTCGGTATTGGCCCTGAGATCAGCCAATTGACCCTATGTCCGTCGTTATTTAAGCAGCAGGGTTATGGCGCGGCTCCCGGGGATTTCCTTCGGGAGCCGGGCAAGAGCTGTTTAAAAACGCTTAATGTTTTTGTTGCAACGTGCATAAACCTGGCGTAACTCACTGTAAGCAGAAACAGCGCTAATGAGTGGTTTCAACGGGAATGATCTGTTGTAAATTGTAGAGATTGATCAGTGTTTGTAACCGTTCAGTGATCCCCAAAATTTTCAATTCAACCCCTTGCAGGTGCTGTTGCTGGCGTAAGTGCAACAATAATGCCAAGCCACAGGAGTCGACTCGTTGTAGTTGAGCCACATCAATGGCGGTTTTATCCGCCAACAGTATCTCACGTTGTTGCCAGAGTGGCAGTAACGTTTCACGATCAAGCTCGCCTCGCAACACTAAAGTTTGCTGTTGTGACATCCAGCTTAATGCTTCAGCCATCAGCTTTTCCGATCCAGCGTAATGGGCTGTTTAGCTGCCGCTTGCAGTTGCTGAGTCAGTCCCTCAATCCCTTTAAGACGTAACGTTGCGGCCCATTCATTCTGCTTAGTGGTGATCATACTCACCCCTTCGGCAATCATATCATAGGCCTGCCAATAGCCGGTCTTGCTGTTCTTTCGCCATTGGAAATCCAGACGTACCGGGGGACGCCCTCCGTTATCAATGATAGTCACACGGATGGCAATAATATCGGCATTATCCACGGGCTGCTGGCGATCAATCTGGTAGGTTTGATTTTCATACATCGCCAGTGCCTGACCATAGGCCTGTTCCAGATACGCTTGGAAAGCGGTGAAATAGGCTTCACGCTGTGCTGGGGTGGCATCTTTATAATAACGCCCCAAAACCAGAGCACCTGCGTACTTAATTTGAACAAACGGCATTAACTCTTCACGTACGATAGCACGCAGGTAATTAGGATCCTGCTTGATCTTTGCTTGCTCGTTTGTCAGGCGAGTGAAGGTTTTCGCCGCAGCATCTTGCATCAAGCTATAAGGATTAGTTTGGTCAACTGCGTTAGCCAGCGGCGCAACCATCAACAAAGCAATCATCAGTAAACGTTTAAACATCCAGTTGTCCTCTATTATTAATGAATGTTAGCGGGTGGAGGAGGGGCATTAGTTGCCGGTTCCGTTACTGTATCCGGCTTATCGCTACTTGCCGGGGTATTACTTTTGTACAGGAACTGGCCGATTAAATCCTCCAGAACTATAGCTGACTTGGTGTCTTGAAGCGTCCCACCATCCTGCAAGATGCTGGTGCCCATCTCAGGGTCTTCAAAACCTACGTTCAGTGCCAGATATTGCTCACCCAACAGACCGGAAGTACGAATGGCCAACGAACTGGTATCCGGGATCTGGTTGTAGCGGGTTTGAATATCCAGTGCCACGAGAGGGGTATAGGTTTTCGGGTTGAGAGAGATATCCGCTACCCGGCCAACCACTACCCCACCAATTTTCACGGGAGAACGCACTTTCAAACCACCAATATTATCGAATGTGGCGTAAATGCGGTAGGTCGGTTCATTACCGATCGATTTGATATTCGCCACCTGGAGACAAAGGAAGACGATAGCACACAGTGCCACTAGCATGAACGCACCAACCCAGATTTCACTCTTCTTCGTTTGCATTGTATCAATTCCCAAACATCAGTGCCGTCAGCACAAAGTCCAATCCCAACACCGCCAGTGACGAATGTACTACGGTACGTGTCGTTGCCCGACTAATTCCTTCAGAAGTCGGTATCGCATCATAGCCATTGAAAATCGCAATCCAGGTCACGGTAATCGCAAACACCACACTCTTAATCAGACAGTTGAGTAAATCTTTACGCCATTCAACCGCCTCTTGCATGGCTGACCAGAAGAAACCACTGTCGATCCCTTTCCAATCGACACCGACGATGGAGCCTCCCCAGATACCGACAGCCACAAAAATCATTGTCAGTAGCGGCATGCTGATCAGGCCAGCCCAAAAACGTGGAGCCACAATACGCCGGAGTGGGTCAACGGCCATCATTTCCAGGCTGGAGATCTGCTCAGTGGCTTTCATTAAGCCAATTTCAGCCGTTAGTGCAGAGCCTGCACGGCCAGCGAACAACAGGGCGGTAACCACTGGCCCCAGTTCACGCAGTAACGATAATGCCACCATCATACCCAGACTGGCTTCTGCGCTATAGGTGGTCAGTACCAAATAGCCTTGCAGCCCTAAAACCATGCCGATAAAGACACCGGAAACCATGATGATCAACAGTGATTGAACGCCAACGCTATACAGCTGTTTAAGCAACAGCGGCCACTGTCGGCGTGGCTCGGGGCGACCGACCAGTGCGTGAAACAGCATCAGTCCGGCGCGTCCCAAAGAGGCACTGGTATTGATGCCACGACGTCCTAATGACGCCAACGCCTGTAAAAACATGAGGTTATTTTCTCCCTTCCCCTAAAAGTTCGCTCAGATAATCACCTGCGGGGTAACGGAATGGCACAGGCCCATCAGCAATACCATCCAGAAATTGACGTACACGGGGGTCTGGATTGCTTTGCAATTGCTGTGGTGATCCTTCGGCAATCACATGGTGGTCCGCGACGATATAAGCGTAATCTGCAATACTTAACACTTCCGGTACATCATGTGAGACCACGATACAGGTGACGCCTAGCGCATGATTCAGTTCCGCGATCAGTTTCACTAATACTCCCATGGTGATGGGATCCTGACCAACGAAAGGTTCATCGAACATGATCATTTCTGGATCCAACGCGATAGCCCGAGCTAGGGCTGCACGCCGTGCCATACCACCGGAAAGTTCATTAGGCATCAGATCTGCCGCGCCACGTAGCCCAACTGCCTCTAACTTCATCATGACTGTGCTGCGCAGAATCGGTTCCGGCAGACAACTATGCTCACGCAGCGGGAACGCGACGTTTTCAAATACGGTCAGGTCGGTAAATAGTGCCCCGGATTGAAATAACATGCTCATCTTTTTGCGCGATTCATAGAGTTGATGGCGGGATAAGGCGGGAATGTTGTCACCATCAAACCAGATTTCACCACTGTCAGGAACCAGTTGGCCACCGATCAAACGCAGCAGTGTTGTTTTACCGATACCGGATGGCCCCATGATGGCCGTTACCTTACCACGAGGAACGGTCAGATTGATGTCTTCAAATATCAGCCGATCGCCACGTGAAAAACACATATTGCGCACTTCGACCACATTCTCTGCCTTCTGATACATGTTTGTTGATCCTGTACAGGTCATGTTTGCCAAATCACTGGGTGCCAGCAAAGCAATATATCTTGTTCCCCGGCAAATTGCAGGAGGGTAAACTCGTTTGCCGCGTTACTTGGCTCAATTGAGGCCTCAGCCACCAGTGGCCAGTGCTATCGCTGTTAAAAAACGCCTGGCGTTTTGTCCTGAAGCGAGCTGTCATCCTGTTATGCGCACGATGGACTCTATTTTTACAAAAAAATAGCGCTATTTCGCTACCCATGATGTCATTAGTTTTACTTTTTGTCCCCAGACGGTCAAAATTAAGCAATAACGCAAAATAATCAAATTGTTTAACTTTTCGCCATTTAACACCTCTGTTGCTCGATCATTGCTGACGATGAGCAGTAAATAATCGGGTTATTACGGTATTGGTACCCAAATTGATTCAAGCGACAGCCAACGCATCTGAGACTTGAAGAGTGGCAAGTATACCCAATAAAGGACGCTGAATGTTTTTCGCGGTAGTGTTGTTAATTGTTGGTTTATTTTTATTGGTGTATGGGGCAGATAGGTTGGTGTATGGCGCGGCGGTCATCAGCCGTTCCCTGGGTGTCCCACCACTGATTATTGGCATGACTATTGTCGGTATCGGTACTTCGTTGCCGGAATTGCTCGTTTCGGTCACTGCTGCGTTGAATGGGCAGCCAGATATGGCTGTCGGTAACGTTTTAGGGTCGAATATCGTCAATATCTTATTGATTGTTGGGGGTGCAGCGCTTATCCATCCTTTGGCTGTACATTCTGAGGTATTGCGGCGTGAACTGCCGTTGCTGTTAGCGGTCACACTGTTATGTGGCTTTGTCCTGATGAATCATACCCTGAGTCGGTTGGATGGCGTGGTGTTGTTGCTTGCAGCGGCGGGATTTATCCTGCTGATGCTGAAAATCGCCAGGTTGGCGCAGCGCGAGGGCAACGATAGACTGACAGTAGAACAACTGTCAGAGTTGCCACAAGATAGCAGCAGTACCGTCGCGATACTCTGGTTGATTCTGGCCTTTGTTATCCTGCCACTGTCGTCAAAAATGGTGATTGATAATGCCACAGTGATTGCGCATTACTTTGATATGAGTGAATTGGTGGTTGGCCTGACCGTGGTGGCGATTGGTACCAGCCTACCTGAACTGGCGACATCTATCGCCGGTGCATTAAAAGGCGAAGATGATATGGCCGTCGGTAATATCATCGGGTCAAATATTTTTAACACCGTCATTGTGTTGGGTATCCCGGCGCTGTTGTCACCGGGCAGTATTGATCCTGCGGCTTTCCAGCGCGATTACTGGGTGATGTTGACCGCCAGCATGTTGCTTACCGTCCTTTGTATTGGTCGCAAACATCGTATCGGTCATCTGGCGGGGGCTCTGTTATTATGTGGATTTATTACGTATCTTGCAGTGCTGTTTTTCAACCCTTTCAGTTCATATGGCTTTGTCCTATAGCACCAAGAGAGAGCCAATACCGCCGTTCCTGACGGATAGCGGGTAAAAATCGATGGGAATGTGTATGTCATCTATCCAGTTGCAACCAGGTTTTGATTTTCAGCAGGCCGGCAAAGAAGTACTACAAATTGAACGCGAAGGTCTGGCTCAACTTGAGCAGTATATTGATGGGGATTTTACCCGCGCTTGTGAAGCGATTGCCGGATGCAGTGGTAAAGTGGTGGTGATGGGGATAGGCAAATCCGGCCATATTGGCAACAAAATTGCCGCTACCTTGGCCAGTACCGGCACTCCGGCGTTTTTTGTACACCCGGCGGAAGCCAGCCACGGTGATCTTGGCATGGTCTCAGCACAGGACATTGTGTTGGCTATCTCTAATTCCGGTGAGTCTAATGAGATTCTGGCATTGATTCCGGTCTTAAAACGCCTGCAGATCCGGCTAATTTGCATGACCAGCAACCCGGAAAGTGCCATGGGTAAAGCTGCCGATGTCCACCTTTGCATCAAGATCCCGCAGGAAGCTTGTCCGCTGGGTTTGGCACCCACCACCAGTACCACCGCCACGCTGGTGATGGGGGATGCTTTGGCAGTCGCATTGCTGAAAGCCCGTGGGTTTACGCCGGAGGATTTTGCCTTGTCTCATCCAGGTGGGGCTTTAGGGCGTCGTCTGTTGTTACGCGTTAGTGATATTATGCACACCGGTGATGAGATGCCACACGTCAGTGCAGAAGCTTCCTTGCGAGATGCCTTGCTGGAAATTACGCGTAAAAATATGGGTATGACTGCTGTCTGCAATGACCTGATGAAAATTGCTGGTATCTTTACTGATGGTGACTTACGTCGGGTGTTCGATATGGGTATTGATCTCAACAATGCCAAGATCGCTGATGTCATGACCTCAGGGGGTATTCGAGTGCGGCCAAACATGTTGGCGGTTGATGCGCTTAACCTGATGCAACAACGCCATATTACTGCAGTGCTGGTTGCTGATGGCGACCAATTGCTGGGTGTGGTACATATGCATGATATGCTGCGTGCTGGCGTCGTTTAATACAAGGAACGAACTGAATGAGTTTGGTTGAAACCTGCTACGGGCCGGTAACTGAAGACGTAATGGCGCGTGCCGGTAAGATCCGTATGCTGATTTGTGATGTTGACGGTGTACTATCAGATGGTTTTATCTATATGGGCAACCAGGGTGAAGAGCTGAAAGTCTTCAATGTGCGCGATGGCTACGGTATCCGCTGCCTGAAAACATCCGGTATCGAAGTGGCTATCATTACAGGTCGCTCAGCTAAATTGTTGGAAGACCGGGCAAAAACGCTGGATATTACACACCTGTATCAAGGGCAGTCCGATAAGCTTTTGGCCTTCCGGGAACTGTTGGATAAACTATCAATGGTGCCGGAAGAGATTGCTTATATTGGCGATGATCTGATCGACTGGCCGGTCATGGCCCAGGTAGGGTTGGCAGTGGCGGTGGCGGATGCTCATCCTCTGCTGTTGCCGCGGGCTCATTATGTCACCCGCATTGCGGGTGGGCGTGGGGCCGTTCGTGAATTGTGCGATTTGATCCTTCTGGCCCAAAATAAGCTGGAGGGCGCCAAAGGGCTGTCGATATGAGTAGAGCCAAATTGGGTATCACCCTTATTTTATTGGTGATTGTGCTGGCGTTGATCGGCTGGAATATGACTGAGGTTAGCCATGACAGTGGCACCATGCCGGTCAATAATCAGATGCCGACTTATCAGAGTCAACATACGGTGACGGTGGTTTATAACCCAGAAGGTAAGTTGAGCTATAAACTGGTGGCAGAAGAGGTTAATCATTACACCGAGGATGAAGTAACCTGGTTTACTCAACCGGTGATGACGTTATTTGATACTAATGCGCTGGCTACTTGGTCAGTACGTGCAGATCGTGCCAAGTTGACCAAAGATCGTATGCTGTATCTGTATGGTAACGTTGAGGTGAACAGTTTGACGACGACCTCGCAATTGGAAAAAATCAAAACAGATAATGCTCAGATTAATCTGATAACCCAAGATGTTTCTTCCGATGATGAAGTGACGCTGTTCGGGGCGAATTTTACCTCTAACGGAATGAGAATGCGTGGCAATCTGCGGGAAAAAACCGCTGAGCTGATTGATAAGGTTAAGACCAACTATGAAATTCCAAGTAAAAACACAACTCCGTAATCTATTGATCGTCAGCCTGGTTTTAACCGCCAGCACGTCAGCATTAGCGTTGAAATCTGACGCTGATCAACCGATCAACATCAATTCGTTGAAACAGTCACTGGATATGCAAACCAATGTCAGCACCTTTACTGATGAGGTGGTGATCAGGCAAGGGACGATTGAGATCAAAGCCGATAAAGTGGTGGTGACTCGTCCTGACGGTGATCAGAACAAAACCTTTATTGAGGCGTTCGGTAACCCCGTCACCTTCCAGCAGATGCAGGACGATGGCAAACTGGTGAAAGGCCATGCGCAGAAAGTGCGTTATGATGTTGCAATCCAATTGGTGACACTGACGGGTAATGCTTTCCTTGAACAGCTTGACAGCAACGTTCAGGGGGATCGTATTACATACCTGGTGCAGCAACAACAGATGCAGGCGTTTAGCGATAAAGGCCGACGCGTGACCACCGTGTTGGTCCCATCACAGTTGCAAGACAAAAACGCTCAAAAGAAGAGTAACTAATCATCTATGGCAACACTCATCGCAGAAAATCTGGCGAAAGCCTATAAAGGCCGTAAAGTCGTTGAAGACGTCAGTCTGAAAGTGAAATCTGGCGAAATTGTCGGTCTATTAGGGCCAAATGGTGCAGGTAAAACCACCACATTTTATATGGTGGTCGGTATCGTTCAGCGTGATGCCGGGCGCATTGTGATCGATGACGAAGACATCAGTATTTTGCCGCTGCATGCTCGTGCCCGCCGTGGCATTGGCTACCTGCCTCAGGAAGCCTCAATCTTTCGTCGAT
Source organism: Serratia sp. DD3 (assembly GCF_000496755.2). The sequence continues at coordinate 62,171 of NZ_AYKS02000033.1, read as the reverse complement.
TGAGTGTTTACAATAATTTGATGGCGGTGTTAGAGATCCGCTCTGACCTCACACATGAGCAGCGCGATGATCGCGCCGTTGAGTTGATGGAAGAGTTCCATATCTCTCATCTGCGTGACAACCTGGGCCAGTCACTCTCCGGTGGTGAACGCCGCCGGGTGGAGATAGCCCGGGCACTGGCTGCTAATCCCAAATTTATCTTGCTGGATGAACCTTTTGCGGGTGTTGACCCGATTTCTGTTATCGATATCAAAAAGATTATCGAGCACCTGCGCGACAGTGGCTTGGGCGTATTGATTACTGATCACAACGTGCGTGAAACGTTAGACGTCTGTGAACATGCTTATATCGTCAGCCAGGGCAAACTGATTGCGCATGGTACGCCGGACGTTATTTTAGCGGATGAACAGGTGAAGCGCGTTTATCTGGGCGAAGAGTTCCGCCTTTAGATTGCAGTCGTCCGTCCACAGTTCGCTGCTAATGGAAATAAACAGAAGATTATGAAGCAAGGTTTGCAACTCAGGTTGAGCCAACAGCTGGCGATGACCCCTCAACTACAACAGGCGATACGCTTGTTGCAGCTGTCTACGCTTGAGCTTCAGCAGGAGATTCAACAGGCGTTAGAGAGCAACCCGCTGCTTGAACAGTTTGAGGATCAGCATCAGGAAATTGATGCTAAAGAAACCGTCGATACTGAAGAGATGGATACCAGCACGGCGCTGGAGCAAAAGGAGATGCCCGAGGAGTTGCCGCTGGATGCCACTTGGGATGAAATCTATACGGCGGGCACCCCGTCTGGTACCGGTACCGATTATCGTGATGATGAATTGCCGGTCTATCAGGGGGAGACCACACAAACCTTGCAGGACTACCTGATGTGGCAGGTGGAACTGACGCCGTTCTCTGATACTGATGCCGCGATTGCTACTGCGATTGTTGATGCTGTTGACGATACCGGTTATCTCACCGTATCGCTGGACGATATTCTCGAGAGTATTGGTGATGATAATGTGGCGATGGATGAGATTGAGGCGGTATTGAAGCGCGTACAGCGTTTTGACCCAGTCGGCGTCGCCGCTCGTGATCTGCGTGACTGCCTGCTGATCCAGTTGTCGCAATATGCTAAAGAGACCCCCTATCTTGAACAAGCCCGGTTGATCATCAGTGAACATTTAGATTTACTGGCTAATCATGACTTTCGTAGCTTGATGCGAACAACTCGGCTAAAAGAAGATACACTAAAAGAGGTGATGGTGTTGATCCAGTCTCTTGAGCCGCGGCCAGGGCAGTCGATCAACACCGGCGAGTCAGAGTATGTAATCCCTGATGTGCTGGTGCGTAAGGGGCAAGACCAATGGTTGGTGGAACTTAATACAGATAGTATTCCACGTCTGAAAATCAACCAGCACTACGCGGCAATGGGCAACAGTGTACGTAATGATGCAGATGGCCAGTTTATACGCAGCAATCTGCAAGAAGCGAAATGGCTGATTAAAAGCTTGGAAAGCCGGAACGAAACACTGCTCAAGGTGACACGTTGTATTGTTGAGCAGCAGCAGGCGTTTTTTGAACAGGGCGACGAGTTTATGAAACCCATGGTACTGGCGGATATCGCTCAGGCTGTGGAGATGCATGAATCGACAATATCGCGCGTGACGACGCAGAAGTTTCTGCACAGTCCGCGTGGTGTTTTCGAGTTGAAATATTTCTTCTCCAGTCATGTGAATACCGATAGTGGCGGTGAAGCCTCTTCAACGGCAATCCGGGCGTTAGTGAAGAAATTAATTGCGGCGGAAAATCCCGCTAAGCCGCTTAGCGACAGCAAACTGGCTACAATGCTTTCCAAACAAGGGATCATGGTAGCTCGGCGTACTGTCGCCAAGTATCGAGAGTCTTTGTCCATCCCGCCGTCTAATCAACGTAAAAAGTTGGTTTGACCTCAATAGAGAAGGAAGACATTATGCAGCTCAACATTACCGGACACCACATCGAAATCACCGAACCTATGCGTGAGTTCGTCAATAATAAATTTGCCAAACTCGAACAGTATTTTGACCACATCAATCAGGTGTATGTCGTACTCAGTGTGGAAAAGGTGCAGCAGATTGCGGAAGCAACGGTGCATGTGAATGGCGGCGAGTTGCACGCCTCTTCGGAAAAAGAAGATATGTACGCCGCGATTGATTGCCTGATCGACAAATTGGCGCGTCAATTGAACAAACATAAAGACAAACTAAAACAATACTGACATTCTGGGCTACCACCGTCGTATGCGGTGGTGGCCCATATCGTAGCTGAGTTGGCTACATAACGACCATCGGCACCTTATCTACTACAACGGCTGGTGCTGATAAGCCATCAGGGTTAAATAGGCGAAAACTGTTTTATCACCGCAATCAAGTTCACTTTTTTACTGATAAGAGCGCGGAGTGAGGCAGTTTTAAGTGAAAATAAGATGAACAACGAAATAATGCAATTAAGCTCGGTGCTAAACATCGAGTGCACCAAAAGCTCGGTACACTGCACCAGCAAGAAGCGAGCTTTGGAGATTATCAGTGAATTGGCCGCGACTCAGCTTAACCTGCCTTCACAGGTGGTTTTTGATGCGGTTCTCACGCGGGAACGAATGGGCAGCACAGGGATCGGTAATGGTATCGCCATCCCGCATGGCAAACTGGAGGAAGACACGTTGCGAGCGGTAGGTGTTTTCATCCGTCTTGACCAACCTATTGCCTTTGATGCCATTGATAATCAACCGGTGGATCTACTTTTTGCATTACTGGTCCCGGCGGATCAATGTAAAACTCATTTGCATACTTTGTCGCTGGTCGCCAAACGATTGGCTGATAAAACGGTGTGTCGCCGCTTGCGGACGGCGCAAAGTGATGAAGAACTGTACCAGATTATCACCGAGTAAACATAGGCAGAGACTTCCTGTATGGAAAGCGCCTGTATTGTTTATTAAACCTAACCGTGGTGTTACCACCACGCTAATGTCAGGGAGAGTTGCCACATGGTGCTGATGATAGTCAGCGGCCGTTCCGGTTCTGGAAAATCTGTCGCCTTGCGGGCGCTGGAAGACATGGGTTTTTACTGCGTTGATAACCTGCCAGTGGTACTGCTGCCACAGCTTGCCCAAACATTGGCTGAGCGCAATAGTTCTGCCGCGGTGAGTATTGACGTGCGTAATATGCCGGAATCGCCGGAAGTTTTTGAGTATGCGATGACTCAGTTGCCAGAGAGCTTCTCGCCGCAACTCCTTTTCCTCGATGCTGATCGTAACACCTTGATCCGTCGTTACAGTGATACTCGTCGTCTGCACCCACTCTCGGCTAAAAACCTGTCATTGGAAAGTGCCATTGATGAAGAAAATGATCTGCTGGAGCCATTACGTTCGCGCGCTGATCTGATCATTGATACTTCTGAAATGTCAGTTCACGAGTTGGCTGAGATGCTGCGTACCCGCCTGTTAGGTAAGCGTGAGCGGGAACTGACGATGGTATTTGAATCCTTTGGCTTCAAGCATGGCATTCCTATCGATGCGGATTATGTATTTGATGTGCGTTTTCTACCCAACCCGCATTGGGATCCCAAACTGCGGCCGATGACCGGTCTGGATAAACCGGTGGCGGCGTTTCTTGATCGTCATACGGAAGTTCACAATTTTATCTATCAGACGCGCAGCTATCTGGAACAGTGGTTGCCGATGTTAGAGACCAATAATCGTAGCTATTTGACTGTAGCGATTGGTTGTACCGGGGGTAAGCACCGTTCGGTTTATGTGGCGGAACAACTGGCGGATTATTTTCGTTCGCGCGGTAAGAATGTGCAGTCACGTCACCGCACGCTGGAAAAGCGTAAGCAATGACGGTCAGGCAAACGGTAGAGATCAAAAACCGCTTGGGGATGCATGCGCGGCCTGCCATGAAGTTGTTTGAGTTAGTGCAGAGCTTTGATGCCGAAGTGTTATTACGTAATGACAGTGGGACAGAGGCAGAGGCCAGCAGCGTGATTGCGCTGCTGATGTTGGACTCTGCTCAGGGTCGCCATATTGAGATCGAAGCCAGCGGGCCAGAGGAACAGCAGGCCTTGGCGGCGGTCATTGAACTGTTTAATTCCGGTTTTGATGAAGATTAACCTCCGTTATCAATGTTTGCTCTTTGTTGTTTATCTCTGATATTGACTTCTAGAGCTTGAGGTATGACAGGTATAAGGTGACGAACATGGCTTCAAGCCTGATGATTACCAACCGGCAAACCTGGTTTGGTCATGGCACTATCCAGCGTTTGATTCCGTTGCTGCGCAGTGAGCCGCAGCCAACATTACTTTTCACCTGCCGTTCATTTCTTAATGGGCCTATTTATGGCTCATTGGCGGATACACTGGCACCATGCTTAGTCGGTAGTGAGATTGTCGCTCATGAAGCCTCACCCCAGGAGATCGACCAATGGGTTACGCGCTGGCGTGGAAAAGTGCAGCGCGTGGTGGCCATTGGTGGCGGGAGCGTGCTTGATGCTGCCAAGGCGTTCTCTGCGCTGATCGAACATCCTTTACCGACCCTACGTTATATGGAGAAGGTCGGGGATAGCCAAATCAGTGGTGCCACATTGCCATTAATCGCCGTTCCTACCACCGCCGGTACCGGGAGTGAGGTCACGCAAAATGCGGTGATTACCGATACCGAGATCAGCAAAGTGAAAGCCTCTTTGCGGCACGCCAATTTTGTCCCCCAAGTGGCGATCCTTGACCCCGAACTGTTAACAGGGACACCAGATAACCTATTGGCCTGTTGTGGCATTGATGCTTTCACGCATCTGTTGGAGTCTTATCTCTCTGACAAGGCCAGTAACTGGTCTCGAGAGATGTCGCTGGTGGGTATGCGTCACTTTCTGTCGGCCTGGCCTGATCTGAATCGGAGTGATAAAGCCCGAGAGGCGATGATGCAGGCTTCCTATCTTGGTGGTTTGACGCTGAGCATGGCAGGGTTGGGGGTGATCCATGGTATTGCTGGCGAGATCGGCGCCCTGCGAGATTATCACCATGGGCAGGTGTGTGGGCGTTTACTGCTACCTTTTCTTGAACTGCTGGCTGAAAGTGCACACCCGCAACAGCGCCTGTTAATGGCGGAGCTGGCCTTGCGATTGTTTCCACAACAGCAGGGTGCTCCAGAACGTTACCTGAGTGACTTTATCACCCGCCATGCCATTGCTCCTTTCTGGCAGCAGGCCCTTCCTCTCAGCCAACAGGCGTTTGCCACGGTATTGGAGAGATCCAACAGTAAAAATTCCTGGGTGACTTATTCCACAGAACAAAGAGCGCTGATGATTGAACGGGCGTTTCTGGTTGAATGACAATAAATATAATTAAGGTAGAGCGAACATGAGTCTGATTAACTGGATACTGGTGGGTATTGTGCTGGGCCTGCTCATTGGGGCGTTGATCAAGGTGTTGAGCAATAAGAAGGAGAAATAAGGCCAGCAGTTTTCTCCTTTATTCCCTAAGCGTATCGAGTGGCTTAAATTCGGCTCAGGCAGTCTAGGGCAACGGCTTTAAAACATTCGAAATTATCGCTGCCCAACAAGCGGGTCATCGAACGTTCACGCACAAAGGTGACAAACAAATCATAGATTGCCATGGCTTCTTCATAATCATCTTTGCTGATCGCCAGCAGGAAAATGACATGAGCCACTTCTCCTTCCCCCCAAGAGATCCCTTGAGGGGCCAGCAAGGTGACCACCACGGTTTTTTTTGCCAGTAGCCCCAGAGAGTGTGGTAAGGCAATCCCTTCCCCTAACAGAGTAGAAACGATGGCTTCTCGTTCGACTACCGAAGGGTAAAAATCACTGCCAACATAGCCTTCTTGCTCTAACTGAGAACAAACCTTGGTAAACAACTGTTGTTGAGAAAGCGGTTCATCAATAACCATGAAATGGTCGGCATCGAAGAACTTTTCCAGCATATAGGGTCTGGTACGATCCACCAGGACCAGCTTACCTAGCTGTTCTAACTGATATTCTGTAGGGAATGGCGACATCACGACAATCGGTTTGTTCTTTTCATTGATACGGGCATTGGAAATAATAAAATCCTCTTCAATATGGTTGAGAATCTCATAATCGCGCAGTGAAATGGTGCGTGTGATCACCAGTTGCGGATATTTGCGTGCGATTTGAGCCTGGATCATCCGTATCGTCGAGTTACCGGTATCGCATACCAACATCACTTGTGGATGGCGTTCGTAACCAATGTTGTAGTGCCGCTCAAGACCGACACCGATATGCAGCACCAGATAGCCGATTTCGTTTTCGCTCAAGGTATAAGGCGTGTGTTTACCCCAACTGGAGATGGCCGCCAGTGTCACATCATAGGCCATGGGATAATGCTGCTTAATATTTGCCAACAGCGGATTGGGGATGTTGATCTGGTATTTCACCCGGGTGATCATGGTTTTGATATGGGTGAGCAGGTCTGCCCGTAATTGCTTATCGCCTTGTAGGTTGTAGTTATAGTGCGAGTTGATATAGGAGAGAATGTAATCTCCCAACGCCTCTTCATCATCCGCATTGATTTTGCTGGGTTGTACATTTTGTACCTGCCTGGCGGCAATATTGACGCGCAAATAGGCTTCTTCCGCTGAGGAGATCGCCTTGCCCGCGGCGTTGCGCAGTTCACCAGCCAGCCAGGTTGATGCTTTACGTACCGCTTCGTCGCCGTCTTCCACCTCAAATTCTTGGAGTGGATAGCCATCGATGATGCGCCGTAGCGCAACGGCACAATAGAAAATCAGGTATTGTTCGCCTTCATCTGTCAGGCGGATAGCGTATTGGGACAGCAAGGGATGTAGTGAGCTGGCAAAGGTAGCGACTTGCGGTTGGTGAAGGATGTTATTGTTCAGCAAGGGGCTTTCCGCATCGGTCAGATGCAACTGAAACAGCAGGTTGGTCAGGCAGGCACGGATCGCCATTTCTGAACCAAACAACTTCATGCCATAGCGTGGTTTGGTCTCAATGGTTAATTGGTAATGTGCCAGCCGTTCTCTCACCTCAGCCATATCGTTTTGCAGCGTACCGCGGCTAACAAACCATTCATCGGCCAGATCCTCCAGCTTCATCGAGAAAGCTGAGGTCAGAAAACGGATCAACAGATAATTTACTCGCTCTTGTGCGCTGCGCGGAGTGGCCTGCTTTTTGTGCTTTTTCTGTTGCAAGGCACTAAACAGGGTTTCATCGTCTACCTGTAGACGATAGCCAGCGCCACGGCTATGCACAAAGTGTGCGCCGTAGTTTTTCAGTATCTCGTTTAGCGCCGTGATATCCGTGCGTACTGTGCGGGTAGAGACGGCAAAACGCTTTGCCAACTCTTCCTGAGGTAACACCTCGGACTGCAAGGCATCAAACAGGTACGCCAGGCGTGGATAGGGGAACCTTACCATTCTATTTCCGTTATCAATGAGCCTGCCTAACGGTGTCAGGCAGGCAATGGTGTGACTGCATTGCTATACAAGTTATGTCTTGTCGTACCGCTGATGTTTACCCTAGCAGTTTTTTGCTGATTTCCAACAAAGTTTTAACATCCTGAGGGCGGGTATTGCCAGTGGTGGAATCAATGATTGAACTGTAGATGTGCGGGATCACCTGCTTGACACCCGCTTGCAGCGCAATCTCAAGGATGGGCTCAAAGTTTTCCAGGTCAATACCACCAGTAGGTTCCAGCATAAAGTCATGTTCGGCACAAGCTTTTGCCACGTACTGGTATTCGTCCTGGTGTTTCAAACCGCCCATAGGGAAATATTTAATCGAACTGCCTCCCATATCTTTCAGTAACGCAATGGCAGTTTCCACGGGTACGATGCCATCCGCCGACAGTGCACTTAATGGCCCGGTTGAAATCTTGACCCAACCCACGCGACCAGTGGGTGAAACCAGGCCGTTAACCACCGTGTCACTTTGCCCAAGCAGAGCGCGGCTGGTACCCACACCGGTAAACACCTGGTTGACATGCTGTGGTTGAACCTGTTGAGCGATCAGGCTGACCATCGCTGACTGTTTCGGGTCACCAGCACCCAATCCGATAGAGAGCGCATTGTCAATCAGGCGGGCATAACGGCTCATATCCGCCACGGCGCTGTCCACATCCGGATAGTTTTTGGAAAGTACGCCCACCAGCACATGCCCTTGCGCGGCGTCATAGATTTCCTGCGCATTATCTTTTGACCCTGCTAACACGTTAAGACAAACACGATCTTTATAATAATTCGGTTTCAGTTTCATGCTGATTGCTCCGTAAACAGATTTTTAATGCAGGTAAAAATGGTCATCAATTGCTGTTGGTTAACGCTGCGGACATCCACTTCAATTTTGCCTTCGTTGGCCTTGTAGCCACGGAAATAGATAGCAATATCGCCGGTTTTCAATGCCTGGACGATATCCACGGTGGACATCCCCAGTACCGCTTCATCAAAGGTAATTTCAACTCGGGCGATATCGCGCCCGGCACTGTCCCAGACAGTTTTGGCACTAATGCCATTCAGGGTATTCAACTGGGTAATAAACGGTGTCATCAACTCAACCATTTGCGCGCCAGTGGTTTGTTCAAGCGTCAGATAGCTTTCAATCGCTTGTGTCAGGCCAATAATGCCCTCTTTGCCTACCTTCATGGCACGACCAATACCGTTGGACTGCTGTTTCACCCATTCCACATATTGCTTCTTGCCGATCACCAGACCGCTGGTGGGGCCTTCGATAGCTTTGGCACCACTGTAAATCACCAGGTCTGCGCCCATCTGGTAGTAACACATCAGATCTTCTTCTGCAGCAGCATCGACGATCAGCGGTAGATTATGGTTTCGTGCTACCACGGCGGCCTGCTCAACGGAGAGAATACTTTTTTGCACGCAGTGATGGGACTTCACATACAAAATGGCGGCGGTTTGCGCGGTGATGCAGGCTTCTAGCTGCTCTGGGGAACATTCGTTGGCATAGCCCGCTTCCACCACTTTGCCACCACCGAGTGCCACCATGGTATCTACCGGGGCGCCGAAGTTGACATTATGACCCCGTGGCAACACGATCTCGCGCGGCTCATTGACCGGTGCCGAATGCAGATTGACTAACAGATTGGCGTTATTTTTGACGATCACTGCCGCTACCGATTGGGCGATACCCGCAGACGCACAAGAAACAATCACCGCATCTTCCACATTCAGCAGGTTGGCAATATAGGCCCCAGTCTTATTGACCAGATCTTTGATTTCAAAGTAATGATTCAGGCCGTAGTTTACGGCGTCAATCACCTCCTGGCGTGGTGTAGAAACACCGAGAATGGTCATACGACCCGAAGTATTGATCACCTGCTTTAAATTATATTTTTTATAGATTGAAGACATGAGCCGCTTTTCCTTCATCGGTTAATAGGACTTCACCAGCCACAATGGCGGCCAGTGGTACCAACAGTTGTTCACCATGGACTGACTCCCCTTCAGAGTCAGCGAACACCTGTGGTGCTGTGTGGATGTCAAAAATGGTCAGGTCGGCATCAAAACCCGGGTGCAGTTGCCCTTTGCTCGTCAACTGTAGTGCTGCGGCGGCATTTTCTGTCACGCAGCGAATCACCTGTTGCAGAGAAAGCCCGATGGTAAAGAATTTTGACATCACGGTTGCCAGGCTATGCACTGGGCCAGCCATGCGGTTACGGCAGTAAATATCGGAACTGATAGTGTGCGGAAGGATCCCCAGTGCGATGGCCTGCCGGGCAACCTCAAAACTGAAACTGGCGCTACCGTGACCTACATCCAGCAAGACGCCACGTTTTAATGCACGCTCGATGGAGGCGCGTAACTTGCCTGCGGGAGTCAGAATACGGTTTGGTTTGCCGTTGTAGCAGTGAGTAATGATGTCACCTTGGGTCAGCAAATCGGCAATTTCATCCAGATCGGGCGGATTGTTGCCAATATGCACCATCAGTGGCAATGAGTGATTCTCCTGCTGGATCTCTTTTGCCATCACCAGCGGTTTGATACCGTTCTGACCCACGACGCTGTTACTCATGCGCGCTTTGATGCCAATAACGAAACCGCTCTTGTCATTGATGGCCTTGTTGACCTGTTCCTTATTGATATCCGTTATATCGGCCAGTTCATTTTGTCTTAACAGGCCGATACGGGAGATATTGAGGAAGGCAAAAACGTTGGTTTTAGCACTGCGTGTCAGGGCATAAAACTCATCAATGTCATCAGTTCCTGTACTACCGGCATCGACTACCGAAGTGACACCGGCTGCCACGCCAACGCGATCCGGCTCATCATGATAAATCGGTGAGGAGGGATAACAGTGTACGTGGCTATCGATCCAGCCAGCGCTCAGGCGATAAATGCCCGCCAGATCCAGTAACTTGTGAGCGTGAGCGTCTTCAGGCAGTTGCCCTATAGTGGCGATTTTACCCCCCACAATAGCTACATCGGCCAAGGTGTCATCCACCAGTCTGGCGCGCCGAATGATGAGGTCATACATACGAGGTACTCCTTTCCCCCTGGGCGGTGAGCCAGGGGGAAATTAAGATTAAGAAATAGCTACCGGGAAAATCGCCCCTAATATCATGGCACCCAAGATGGCTCCACCGGTGATAGGTTTACCCCAGATGTAAAACAGCAGTGCGCCGAGCAAAGAACCGACACCAATGGGAATTGACGCGGCCATGGCAGACAAGATGATCAACGGCCCAAGGAAACGCCCGGAGGAGTTACCCGCACCCATCATCACGTCGGCGCCGTAGGTTGAGTTACTCTGGTTGATGGTGAACTTACGGGCGAGAATAATCAGATAACCGATCGCCAGGCCAATCACTAAGCCCGTTACCAGCGATGCAGCAAAGTTGGCAACGGGAAAAACAATGCCTGCACCTAATAACAGTGCGGGGACACCAAGCCCCACCCCGGTCTGGATCGCACCACCGATATCCAGAATACCCACCAGTGAACCTTCGATGATGCGGGCAAACAGGAAGCTGGCACCGAACGCCGCCACTGCACCGTAAACCCCGGTATCCATCCCAGCGCGCAGCATGGAAACAAAAGCCACTTCGTTAAACGCGCCAATACCGTACAGGTAATACATATGTGTACCGGCGAACACGCCAGATGAGAGTAGGCCAACAAAAATCGGAAATGACCAGTCGGCATACCAGAAGCCTTTTTGAGTCTGTGCTTCCATGAGTTAGCTCCTTATTTACCGCTCAGGGTATTGTGAATGGCGTCCAGCCAGCCAGGGATGCCCAGACTGAAGGATTGCAGCAGTTTGATATCAAAGCCACGGAAGAAACCGCTCAGCACGAACAGCAGGACAATCACCGCCATCATGATTTTGGTCACTTTATTCCAGCCGCTTTCTTCCACACCTTTACCGATCAGGATCCCTAACACCAGGCCGGGAACCGCGTTACCCATGATTAACTGTGCCAAACCACCGAAAATAGTGCCCCAGAAACCCGAGCGTTTACCGGCTTCGATGGCCGCCAGCCAGAAGATCACCGGCATTACGGTATTGACCAGCAGGTTAGCCGCAGGTACCAAAACTTTGATTGCGGTGACCTGCAAAGCGGCAGGGACTGCTGAAGCCGTGGTGTTGAGGAACGCCACCACCAAAATGCCAATAATGCCGCAGGCAATGGCCATTTTTTTCGGGTCGTGCAGTGTTTCTGCCACATTACGGTTCTTGATCATCAAGGCCGCGGCACCCCAGTTGGGAATAATGCGGTGGTCAACATCCTGCGTGAAGGCACCCGCCGCCACAGACGATGCCCAGGCGTTGAAGAAGAAACCAAGACCAAAAGAGAAGTGAGATGCAGGGTCTCCTTCGCAGGAGTTCAGCTCACCCAAGGTGCGGAAAGCACCCATACCCTGTGTCGTCGGGGCATGGAACATACGTGCGGCACCGGCTCCTACGCCGACACCTACCAGCCCGCCGATAATAATCGACTTAAATAAGATGATTAGAAACATCATAATACCCTTTTTATGTTATATCCCCTGGAACTTATAAGTGGTGTCAATGGTTCATAACTTAAGTGATTAGGGGAATAACGTTTTTATTTTGTGACAAAGACCACCTGTTCCGTATTGATGATGGTGACAGTCACGGTTATTTCCAAAGAAACGCTATAGCTTTTCCTTTCACGCGGTAGAAAGAAGAAAAGAAATTTTTCTCTGGTTGTTTTTTCTTCCGCTTTTAATATGCTGACGTCCTGCGGCTCAATGCGCAGCAGAATATTATTGGTGGATTTTAAAATCGCACCCTGCACATTCGCTAATGCAGAGGCAAAGGCTTTTGCTTTAGTATCGCCTTTTCCCTCCACCTTGACTGACGTTGTGTAGAGCTCTTTCATCATGCATTGCCATATTTTTTGATGTAGGCTTCTACCAAGCGCTGGCCTAACTCCTCTTTATCCATAAAGCCAAAGCCTAATACGTTATAGCCCTCATTAATTGCCGTGACGCCTTCTTCAACAGAGCGCATGCCATATTTCGCTTTATAGCCATATTTATTCTGGGCAGTAATGGCTCCGGCTCCGCCACTACCACAGAAGGAAATACCCAATTGGGCGTTTTCTGCTTTCATCACATCACCCAGTTTCATATCTGCCGCCATACCAGGGATTACGATGGCTTTGGCCCCCGCATTTTCGATGCCCAGGCCTACTTTTTGCCCTTTACCCAGACGGTCGCCGATAACTACTGTGATTTGTGTCATGGTGTATTCTCCTGATTAAACGATATTTATTGGTTATTATCTTTAGCTACTTCAAAATGGACAGAAAGTAGATACGCTTCCTCTATCGGTAAGGTGGGGAATTTGTCCACCACCTGTTCTGCTAGTTGCATTGATTCGGCAGATATTTCATCAAACAGTGATTTATCAACTTCAGGTAATGGTTCACCGGTTATTGAGCGCAATACCATCGCGCGGATATGCGACTCCAGCATTTGCTGTTGTACCGCATTGGTGTAAATATTATTTGCACTCAGCATGGTGCTGATATCAGCCAGTACCTGCGTGGTTATTGCTGAGGCCTTACTAATATCAACCTGTGCTATTTTATTTGCCGAAGCTATCCCTTCATTCACTTTTCAGTTACCTCTGGATATTGATCTGGACAGATGCTTTTTTTGATGCCTTTACCCTAACCGCAGGAGAATTTATTGTGTAGTCCGTTTTTTTCCAGTTCGAACTGGAAATTAAGTGGCAGCCGGGGATCGGTTTCTCAAAACCAGGGGGAGAGGATTATTTTGTCTGGTATTTCAGTGCCATGGCAGGTAGTTAGCCGCTGCGGAAATTATCGCCTAGGCTTCGTGATCGAGATCTCTTTCTTTTCTTGCCATTAAGGCCTACTATCATCAAGATAAGTCAGCATTTCCAACACCCCCGTGCCTAAAAGTGCGGGGGTGTTGCTTTGTGTTGTTTTTCCGAATTTATGAGCGCGAGAAGGGCGCCTTTTGATTGGACTGGAGAGTGGAATGAGCAAACCAACCATTACCATTAATGAGCTGGATGCGGAACGTCTGGATACACTGCTGGCACAGCCAGCTTTTGCTAACACTGATGTTGCAGTTGCACTGAATGCTGAACTGGATCGTGCTGATATTGTGCCGCCATCGCAAATTCCGCCCTATGTCGTCACCATGAACAGTTGTGTGCGTTTTCGGGATTTACATACCTCGGAGGAACATGTGCGCACGCTGGTCTATCCGGCTTCCCTCAAAGACAGCAACCAACAACTGTCGGTAATGGCCCCGTTGGGCGCGGCGCTGTTAGGCATGCATGTTGGCAAACAGATCAGTTGGACATTGCCAAACGGCGAGGAAGCGCAGATTGAGGTGTTGGAGCTGCTGTATCAACCGGAAGCAGCGGGCGAATATCACCGCTAAGGTGTCAATAGCTTCGCAGTTAATCGCTTTTCCTGGCTTCTAAAGCGCAAGGGCAGACTTTTCAGTCTGCCCTTCATAAGATCTCTACGCTTCATTCTTCAAGTTGCTTGCTGACAAGCAACTTGAATTGTTTTACTCGAATCGTTTTGAGCGTAGCTCATCACCGCCTATCGATTAGCGGAATTTCTTGTGGTTGACATCGCGGGTCTGTTTAAACTCTTGTGCTACTTTGCGTGCTTCTTCCAATTTGCCTTCATTCGCCAGCGCCATGGCTTGTTCAATCTGTGATGTCAGGGTTGACATCCCTTCGCGGAATTGTTGCATTTCAGGGCTGTTCTTATCTTTGCCTGCCAGTTTTGCTGGGGTACCTTGCTGAGAATCTATGGCAGCCTGATGCATTTTTTGCAGGCTCATCTTGAAGGTATCGATAGAGTCAGTTTTTAATACGATTTTGTAATTGGTCGCGAGCGCTCCCATACTTGTTTCCAAGTCGGCAGAAATCGCCCAAGAACTGGCAGCCAGTAGCGTCAGTGCCGTCATTACTTTAAATGTCTTTTTCATATTCACCTTCCGTTGTTGTGGTATTTGAACCCAGTTTAACTACCAATTGTAGTCTGCAGGTTTGCTTTTCTCACTTTTTGTTTACTTCACGTAGGTAAAAGCGGTGGTGACATGTTTTACCCCACTAACCTGGCTGGCAATTTTCGCCGCAGATTGTCCCTCTTTCTGTGTCACCAGCCCTAACAGAAAAACTTCGCCATTTTCGGTGGTCACTTTCACATTGGAGGATTTGACCGAATCACTGGTTAACAGCTCTGAGCGAACTTTGGTGGAAATCCAGGCATCTGAAGACGCGGTACCCAAACCGACCGGCGTCCCTTGGCGGATTTCATTATAGATGGCAGTGGCACCTTCAACGCCAAGGGCGATTTGCTTGGCACGGGTGGCGAGTTCGGTATTAGGGGCCTGACCTGTCAACAAAACCTTGCCTTGGTAGGCCGTAGCGACTACGCGGGCTTCTTTTTTCAGTTGTTGATCTTTGCGCACGGCATTCTCGATCCGGGCTGCCAATGTGGTGTCGTCTACCTGTGTTCCTACGCTACGTGGGTCGGTCGCCGTTTTGGTTGCAACAGCGGCACCACCGGCAACGACGCCAGCGATACAACCTTGTAATAGCAAAGTGCTTAACAGCACCACAAATGTGGCTTTTAGCTTCATTTCTGCTCCTTAATCATCCTGGTGGGGGAACAATGTATTATCGATCAGGTCACATAGGCAGTTTACGGTAAGCATATGCATCTCTTGAATACGCGCGCTACGGTGAGAGGGAATACGTATTTCCACATCCTGCTGACCCAGTAAACCCGCCAACTCACCCCCATCGTAACCGGTAAGCGCAATAATGGTCATATCCCGCGTTACTGCAGCTTCAACCGCCTTCACAATATCACGGCTATTGCCCCGGGTAGAAATGGCCAGCAAGACGTCACCGGTGTTGCCCAGAGCGCGTACCTGTTTGGCATAGACCTCATCATGCAGGCGGTCATTAGTAATTGCTGTTAGCACTACGCTGTCGGCATTTAATGCAATGGCAGGCAAGCTGGGACGCTCACTTTCAAAACGGTTAATCATACTGGCAGCAAAATGTTGAGCATTGGCCGCCGAGGCACCATTGCCACAACACAGAATCTTGTTACCATCAAGCAGTGATTGCACCATGGTCATTGCTGCACGGGATATGGCATCAGGCAAGGCTTCTGCCGCTGCAATCTGGGTTTGGATACTCTCGGTAAAACAAGCTTTGATTCTATCTAACACGTTGTATTAATCCATATAAGTGCCTGGTTTATCAGGCTATTATACCCAGGTTCATTCAACTTGCTGGTCGCTGGTTACCGCTCGAATGACGACGAGTATTTATGAGTCATTTGAGCCAGAATGGTCGGCATCAGTCATACCATGATTAATCTGCGTTGAAGGCATTAGGTATCCACTCTAATTGGTTATCAGTAATGGCTAAAACATCAAAACGGCAAGATGATGTGTCAAAACTGGCACCTCGTTTGGCCAGCCAAACAGCCGCAGCATGCAGCAAACGTTGTTGTTTACGGTAAGTTACGCTACTGGCCGCATCGCCAAAAGCCGCATTGCGCCGGTAGCGTACTTCAACAAACACCCAGGTTTGACCATCACGCATAATGAGGTCGAGTTCACCACCTCTTATCACGACATTGGCCGCCGTGAAGGTCAATCCTGCGCGTTCAAGATAATGGCGGGCTTGTCGTTCATAGCCCGCCCCCTTGGCGCGTTGACTCAGGAGACCGGTACGACCGAGCCTTGACGGTATTGCAGCCAAGTCAGTTTCCTGTTTATCACACAATTTTGTGAGGATGATAGCACACCGGTGGCCCCGGCCACCTGGAATCCAGGCAATTGGCGCATTTCAGCAAAGTGGTTGGCCAATGCCCAAGCATCCATCCCCATGGCATAGAGGCGCACCAGAGAATAGTCGTTGCGGAGTTGTCGGCTGACTTGCTGTTGCAACTGTGGATTGACACCGGCCAATAAAGGAATATCGCTGAACTGCACTCCTTCCATTTCCAGCCGGAAATCCGGGCCAGCACCTGCTTGATAACTACGCGAGCTGGCAAATATAGCCGGTTTGCTGCGAGAGTTGGTGGTCATATCGATCAACGGCTTAATCAGGGCTAGTTGATTTTGCCCTGCAACAATATAAACCGCATCAACACCTCCACCGATGGTTGTTGAGGTCTCGCTGGGTTGAGCAGGGATAGTCAGACCTGCAATGGTAACAGACTGTTCTGCTGGTGCTGATACGGTGACGGGGGTACCACTCATGCGGATACCACCCCCATTGACCATCTGGCGCAACTCACCAGCCGAACCGATCTCTTGCCGCAGTACGGTTTGCCCCCCCAGTTTCTGCCACTCCTCGGCGAAGGCTTTGGCAATACGGACACCAAATGCGCCACGAGGGAGCAACAACAAGGGTTGGCGCTTCTGTTGTTCCCAAATATGGTGTGCAGCATCATGGGCTTCGTCTTCAGGAGACAAGGCAAAGTAACAGATATTGGGATTATCTTTGGGTTGCTCTGGTTGATTGAGAGCCAGTACGTTGAGCGGGGTCGGTGTGCCAGCAAGTTGTTCTACATCGGTTTTCAGCAATGGACCGACCACCAGAGTTGCCCCTTCCTGCTGCGCCTTAGCCAGTAAAGCGGTTAAAGGCTGGCTGGTAGTATCGTAAACCTTTACCTGACTACTGATAGTCATTGGAGTGGGAACCGCTGTGGCGGTTTCCACCGCAGTCACCGGGGCTGTATTTTCCGCCTCTGTTGCAGGCGCAGCAGCACTTTCGGTGTTGCTACCGATAGCCGCCTGATCAGGACTATTGGTTGCTGCTGGAGCCTGGACCTGCATGGCGAGTGTTACGCCACTTTGGGCTGCGACAAAGCCTTGCTGGATAGCATCAGCAAACACTTTAGCTTGGCCGTTCAAGGGCAACAGCAAGGCGATATGTGAAGCGGAAGCTTGAGTAAAATTCTGCACTTGGCTTAACTGGGTTGGCAGGCTTGTTGCGGCCGGGTTTTGTGGATAACGATTTTGCCAGTCTTTGATCCCGGCTTTCAGTAGTTCAGGATCCTGTCGGTTATCCTGATAGATATGCAGCAGATCCAACCAGCCTTGCAGCACGTTTTCATCGGCATTAATCACCAGACTGTTGAGCTCTGTTGGTTTCAGCGCCACTAATGTCTGCCAGGTTTTATCCAGGTTATCCTGATATGCCGGACCCTTCAGTAAGGGTTGCAGAGCAATATAGGTGCGGATTAACGCTAATGAGGCTTGCCCCTGGTGAGCGGTGATCTGAGCCTGATAGAGGCGCACCAACTGATTAGATGACAGCATACTGCTATCAACATGACTCAGAGTCTCTCGGGCAGAGGCATAATCTTTGCCGGCGACTTGTAATTCGGCGTTCAGTAATAGTCGTTCTCGTTGCTGTAGACTTGTCATGTCGTGCGGCAAGGTATTCAGTTGCTGGGTGGCTTGTGGCAGATTGCCTTCGCGAATTAACGCGCGAATAGCAAGTAATTGCCAGTCAGCCTTGTTATCATCAGTGCTTTGTTGCAACTGTTGCAGGTAATAATAGGCACTGGCTCTCGCTTCGCCCTGAATATTGGCAGGCGGAGTTTGCGGTGCTCGGCTAGGACAACCAGCTAATAGGAGGGCTACCAGCATCGCAGGTATTACACGCCCTACTTTGGAACGAACGAACGTTGAGGAAAGCATACTGTATCCAGTGATGTTCTTTTCAAGATGCTCAATATTAAATCGGCAATCCGGATGAGACAATGAATCAACACCAACAATCAGTTATTTCTGCATCAACGCTGTATGTGGTACCTACCCCTATCGGTAACCTGGGTGATATCACTTATCGAGCCCTGGAGGTACTGAAAAGCGTTGATTTGATTGCGGCAGAAGATACGCGTCATACCGGATTGCTGTTGCAACACTTTGCTATTAGCGCGCGGTTGTTTGCGCTACATGACCATAACGAACAACAGAAAGCGGATCAACTGCTGGTCAAATTGCAGGAAGGGCAGAGCATAGCATTAGTTTGTGATGCTGGCACACCACTGATTAATGACCCCGGCTATCACCTGGTGCGCCGCTGTCGTGAAGCGGGGGTGCGTGTGGTTCCCTTGCCGGGTCCTTGTGCAGCGATTACTGCACTTTGCGCAGCCGGTGTCGCCTCTGATCGTTTTTGTTATGAAGGTTTCCTGCCAGCTAAAACCAAAGGTCGCAAGGATACTTTGCTGGCATTGGCGACCGAACCACGGACCCTGATTTTCTATGAATCGACCCACCGTTTATTGGACAGTTTGCAAGATATGGTCACTGTGTGGGGGCCGCAACGCTATGTGGTGTTGGCTCGCGAACTGACTAAAACCTGGGAATCCATTTACGGCGCCCCGGTGGGGGCGTTATTGGCATGGGTCCAGGAAGATGAAATGCGTCACCGGGGGGAAATGGTGCTGATTGTCGAGGGTCACAAAGTGCAAGAGGAGAGCTTACCCCCTGAAGCGCTGCGGACCTTGGCCTTGTTGCAACAGGAGCTACCCTTGAAGAAGGCAGCAGCATTAGCGGCAGAGATCCATGGGGTGAAAAAAAATGCGCTGTATAAGCATGGGTTGGAACATCAAGAAAAGTAAAACATTTGACCTGCTGTAACCGCCACGCTACTATCCGCGCCGGAGTTGACTAGACAATCGCCGCTTTATTGCCGTCCCCTTCGGGGAGACGAGTAAAGGGGAGGAAAGTCCGGGCTCCATAGGGCAGGGTGCCAGGTAACGCCTGGGGGGCGCAAGCCTACGACCAGTGCAACAGAGAGCAAACCGCCGATGGCCCGCGCAAGCGGGATCAGGTAAGGGTGAAAGGGTGCGGTAAGAGCGCACCGCGCGGCTGGCAACAGTTCGTGGCACGGTAAACTCCACCCGGAGCAAGGCCAAATAGGGGTTCGCATGGTACGGCCCGTACTGAACCCGGGTAGGCTGCTTGAGCCAGTGAGCGATTGCTGGCCTAGATGAATGATTGTCCACGACAGAACCCGGCTTATCGGTCAACTTTCGTTATACAGATAACCCCGTGTGGTATTCGCCATACGGGGTTTTTCTTTCTTTATATATATTTCCCAACTTCCCCCAATTTCTCTCAACTTCCCCAACTCGCGATATCGCTACGCCAGTAAATCAATCAATAGCATACGTAGTGGTGTAACCGCCTGGATGGTCAGCTGTTTCTCTTCGCGGATAAATGCGCCATCCCCACAGTTGATAGGTTGGCTAGGGTGATGTTCGTCACTTACCGTTGCCGAGCCGTTGATTGATTGCAGGTAAGCGCGTGATCCATTAAGGGCCACTGTCTTCTGTTCCCCAGGCTGTAACTCCAGATGATGTATCCAGAGCTGTTGCCGTAGTTGCAGGCTGCCTTGTTCACCATCGGGTGAGGCCAGTAACGCATGAGGTTGCGTCGGCAGCTTCAGACGCTGTACCTGCTGGTTGCTGCGTGTCGGGCAGGCATCTAACCACAGGTGCATTTGGGTCAAGGGGGAGGTGTTACTGATATTCCGAGCGCTATAACTTAGCCCCGGGTGAGTCGCCAGCAACAGCGCTTCGCCCACTCCAGCCCGGATAGTATGGCCGTCATTGTCCCGGTATTCGATTTCACCTTGCAAAATCAGGCTCAGAATATCCACATTAGGATAGGTGCGTGGTTGGCATGAGGCTCCTGGTGCTAAGACTTCCTGGTTGAGTACCCGCAGTGAACCGTATCCCATCAGTTTGGGATCAAAGTAATGACCAAAAGAGAAGGTATAACGCGCTTGTAGCCAACCAAAGTCAGCTTGCCCACATTGTTGTGCTGTTCTACGGATTATCATGGCAATCGACTCTTTAAATTGATGGTTTATAGGGTAAGCATCTGGACGGCAGATTGTTAGCCAGTTAATCTGGTAGGCATATTCAAATTTCCTGAAAGAGAGATTCGATGGCCAGAGAGCGTGCGTTAACACTAGAAGCGTTGAGGGTCATGGATGCGATTGACCGCCGAGGCAGTTTTGCTGCTGCTGCCGATGAGCTGGGGCGGGTGCCTTCTGCATTGAGCTATACCATGCAGAAATTGGAGGAAGAGCTTGATGTGGTCTTGTTTGACCGTTCAGGTCATCGCACCAAATTTACTAATGTCGGTAGAATGTTACTTGAGCGTGGCCGTATCTTGCTTGAGGCAGCGGATAAACTGACCACCGATGCCGAGGCGCTATCTCGGGGCTGGGAAACCCATATCACCATTGTCAGCGAAACGTTGTCACCGGCTGCTAAATTGTTTCCGTTGCTCGATAAGCTGGCGTTGAAAGCGGATACTCAGGTTTCGATTCTTACTGAAGTATTGGCTGGGGCTTGGGAGCGTTTGGATCAAGGGCGGGCGGATATCGTTATTGCACCGGATATTCACTTTCGCGCCTCTTCTGAGATTAACACGCGCAAATTGTATAAAGTCATGAGTGTCTATGTGGCGGCACCGGATCACCCGATCCATCAAGAGCCTGAACCGTTATCAGAACTTACCCGCGTCAAATACCGTGGGATCGCCGTGGCGGATACCGCGCGGGAAAGGCCGGTATTGACGGTGCAATTACTGGATAAACAGCAGCGTTTGACCGTGAGTAGCATTGAAGATAAACGCCGAGCTTTACTGGCCGGGCTGGGAGTGGCCACCATGCCTTATCCTATGGTGGAACAAGATATTGAACAGGGGCGTTTGCGAGTGGTGGGGCCTGAATACAAAAGGGAAGTGGACATCATCATGGCCTGGCGGCGTGACAACATGGGGGAGGCTAAATCCTGGTTTTTGCGTGAGATCCCGCGTCTGTTTGCCCGGCAGGAAAAGCAGTAATCTTTACTTTTATACCTTAAATAATTCAAGTTGCAGGAAGGTAAGCTGCAACTTGAACACATTTATACTCTTCATTCTTCAAGTTGCTTGGGTGTTGGCTGTGCTCTGTCACCCCAGTCACATAGTGGACTATGCTCCTGGGGATTCCAGTGCTTGCCGCCTACAAGCAACACGAATTATTTTGAGTATAGATTGTTAAAATTACCACTTTTTGTTCAGCAGGCGGTCAATACTGAAACTGCCTGGGCCTGCTATTGCCAGAACGATAAAACCACCAGCAATGTTCAAGTTTTTCATAAACATCAGTTGGTGGACGCCTTCAGAAAACTGAGAGTGGAAGATAAAGGCGCTGAGAATAGTGAAACCAGCGGTGAATAGCGCCACCGTGCGGGTCAGGAAGCCGAACAGAATAGCCAAACCGCCGCCTAATTCCAGCAGGATGGTCAGTGGCAGTAAAAAGCCAGGTACGCCCATCGCTTGCATGTAGGCTTGCGTACCGGCATAGGCATCACCCATTTTGCCGTAACCAGCAACAATAAACAGGATAGGCATCAGAATACGAGCAACCAATAAACCTGTATCTTCTAATTTTTTCATCATTAACTCCAAAAAGCCAATCTTGGCTGTTATTGCATTATTATGGCTGTTCTTAGCCAAAACGGATTAGTGGAGTGAATGTTAAACGGGGATGGTTTAGGTTGTTAGTAATAATTATTGGTGTTTTCTTTCAAAAAAAATGAGTATGTCAGCGGTGTTTAAAGCCTCCAGATGGGGGATGCCCATAGTGATGGTCCTAGCGGTGCTGCCATTTGAGTGCATACTCGGCGCTTAATTCTTTACCCGTAATGCCCGATAACTTTTACGCATTAAGCGGAATGTTCCCCATAAGCTCAATGCTCGTCGTGACCAACGCATCAGCTTGTTGGGGTGTCGCAGGCTGTAAAACGTAAAAATTGTGGAGCCGATGGCGATATATTTACGTAGGCCATATACCACCTGCCAGCCGTGATCGATGGGGGCGGTTTTTTCCAGCCATAGGGTTTTACTGGCAGCCAGATCCAGCCGCTGTTGCTGGATCTGCAGTAACAATTGCTCTTTTTGCCATTCACGGTATTGGCGGTGATTCATGTTCCCCCTCCAATGCCGAACGGTCGAGTTCTAATTGCTTGCGTGTTGCCCCTAGTAGGGTTGAACGGCGAGCCTTGTTTAATGTCCAGATGCCTACCACGATTGCCAGGAACAGCAAAGCAGCCGTGGTGGTACCCAGTGCTATCAGACGGTAAGCCGGATCGACTGCCCAGAAGATCAGCAGCAATAGGCTCATTAGCCCAAAGGCGGTAAACAGCAAGGTGATCCCGGCCATCATCAGTAACTGGACGAGGTTGGCTTTCTCCTCTTCCAACTCGATAACAGCCAGCTTGACTCGCGTTTCCACCATCCTGACCAAGATGGTAAGAATACGTTGCGCAATATCCAGAACCCCTTTAGCGGGGCCCTGTTCACGAGATTGTGGAATATTTGCCATAATCAGCGGCGAGCGAGCAGAACGCCTAACACCACGCCAACTGCAGCACCGATGCCTACACCAGCCCACGGATTGCCACGCACATACTCATCAGCGTGACCAGCAATCTGTTTGGTTTGGTGGACTAATTTATCACCCGCATCGCTGAGGTGAGCGCGGCTATCTTTCAGTGCGTTTTCTGCTTTGGCACGGAGTTTTTCGAGCTCAGCTTTCGATTTGTCGGAGGAGCTATTGAGTACTTCTTCCAGTGTATCGGCCAAGGACTTTAGTTCGGTGCGTAAACTTTCTGTATGTGGATCTTGTGCCATGGTAACGACTCCTTAAGATTAACTGGGACAGAGCTTCAACATAGCTGATTTATGGGGGAGAGCAAAGGGATGTAGCCCACAATTGTGACTATATCTATCGTAATGGACTCGTTACAGGGGGCGGAGTGGGTTACTGTTCCTGATATCAAAGATCTGATACCACAAAGAGGGGCACACTTGCGTATGTTCCCCCTCTACTTGTTAGGCGTGTTACTTTTGCTTATTAGCACGCTTCTTACGCCATAGCATCACCAAGGAACCGAAAAATCCAAGCACCAGCAGCACTACTGGCAACATCATCAGCCCGGACATCAGTTTCTCTTCATATTGATGGAACACGGCGGTGTTCCCCAAGCTAAAACCCACAGAAACCAGGATCAATACCCACAGCAATCCGCTAACCCAGTTGAAGAACTGAAAACGAACATTACTTAAACCGGACAAACCGGCGATAGTCGGTAACAAGGTACGCACAAACGCCAGGAAACGGCCAATCAGCAGTGCTGACAGGCCATGACGATAAAACAATTGGTGAGCGCGCTGGTGGTAATGTGCTGGCAAGTGTGAAAGCCAGTTTTGCACAATACGTGTGTTACCCAGCCATCGGCCTTGTATATAACTGAGCCAGCACCCCAGGCTGGCTGCCGTCGTCAGAATCAAGATAGTGACGGGGAAGTTCATGGTCCCTTTGGCGACCAGCACTCCCACCAGGATCAACAGACTGTCACCCGGTAGAAAGGCGGCGGGTAGCAGGCCATTTTCCAGAAATAAAATAAGAAACAGCAAGACATAAAGTGTCCAGACTAACGAGGGGTTAGCCAACATTTCAAAGTCTTGTTGCCATAATGCATGCAACAATTGCTTAATAATTTCCATCCGGTGTTCCTAAAAACGTCATTGTTTGTTTTCGTTCAGCAGTTGGGCGGCGGTAAACAAGATGATCGCGAAAGCCTATAACTACTGAAAATAATGAGACAGGGCTGCGTTATTCTTTACTTCACTTCTTTTGGGGCAACACCCGCTCACGAATCATAAGTCAGTGAGCCACGGTAGAGTATGTTACTTTCTTTCCAACCGCCGACTCTGTTTTGTTGCGCTGGTGAGTGCAGCATCCAGTTGATCTGTTGAAGTCGTTGGGCAATAGGGGGAACTGACCGCCATTGTTGCCGCATACCACCGATTGGCTCTGGAGTTTCTGCCGTTAAAGTATAGGCCGGAACCAACCAGGAAGAAGCGAGCAGTGAATTAGCGTAGGCATGTACCCGGAGCAACAGTTGCGGTCTCTGGCTAAGGGGCTTACGGCGCAAATCACTGGATGGACGATCAAGCTCAACATGATGTTCAGAAGCTGAAATCCCGGGGTGCTCATCAGCGATTGTAGCACTGAGCGAGGCAACGATACCGGTGGTTTTAGTTGCATGAGATGTTTGGCCGGTAGCCGAATCGGCCCAACAAAAAAGTACAATCAGCATGGCAAACAACCCGTGCATCTATTCGCGTTCCGCCCCAGTATCCACAGATAAAAAAGTGGTCTCACTTTACCAAAATAGCACGATTGGCAACAGGGAAATCTATGTTGAAAGCGGCGTAATATGACACGAAAGTAAGGGAATCTGGGATCGATTCAGCCGTTTTTACAAAACCTGACACTGAAGCCCCATGCATTACTCTTGGATGACCTTATACCTGTCGTTATTCACGGTATAGGGGAGCTTGAATAGCAGACAAAAATAAAGACTATTTGCTACCGGTTGCCAGAGTATCGAGATGGATCACCGGGTTCTCTGCAAACAAGTAGCGGTCTGCATTGTACTCAAAGTCATCTGTTGTTGCGTTAAATAGCATCTGCTTAGTGTTTTCCAAGTGCTGCCACATTGCCAGTTTGGCTCCATGGGGGTCTTTGCGGATCAGGGCTTTGAGAATTTCATCGTGGTCGTCACACCAACTGGCAATCGAGCGTGCGTCGATGTGTTCATGCAGTTTGAGCCAGTAAGGGTTGCTGACACGCTGAGCCCACATTTTTTCTACAATGGTCGCCATGGCGGTGTTCTGGGTCGCTTGGGCCACTTGAACGTGAAATTTAAGATCCCATAACGAATCGCGGAAGCGGTCTTCCTGGCGCGCTTGTTCCTGGATTTCCATCAACAGGACGATATCCTGCTTGGTGACTTGGGTCGCGGCGAATTCGGCAATGTTACTTTCGATTAACTGGCGCGCCTGTAGCAGTTCAAAAGGCCCGGCAGTGGCAAATTCGAGATTGTCGCTACTCCCCACCAGATTCTTCTGTTGGTTGGAAATGACATGGATCCCAGAACCTTTACGTACCTCGACATAACCTTCCACTTCCAACATGATGATGGCCTCACGCACCACGGTGCGGCTCACATTCATCTCTTCAGCGATATAACGTTCGGCTGGCAATTTATCACCCACTGAATAAACCCCTCCTTCAATGCGTCGCTTGAGTTCGGCGGCTAACTGCTGATAAAGGCGTCTGGTTTCAGTGAATTCCATAATGAATACTCGGCGGTAGGCAGGAAAATAGGCTGTAATGAGGGTTGTTATACCACTTAACCCCCATGGCTGCCAATGAAAAGCCCGGTACGATGACCGGGCTTCAGGTAGGGTTAACTATAATTGTCTATTATTTTTAGTCGTTCCTGTTCCAACTCCACAACTGAGTGGTTTTGCAACAAGGTCCAGGTGGCCATACCGTTAGCGATTGTCACTTCCCAGTTGCGCGCCACAATGGCCGCGACGACCAACGGTGGTGCGAACATACCGCCGATAGGCAAACCGACATTGAAGTCACCTCTGATACTGATTCCCTTTCATCCTGTTGCCGATATTCCTTTACCGGCACAGCCTGGGCATTGGGATAGTGAATTGCCAAAAGCCCTTGGCAGGATGGTGTCACAATAACTTGTCATACAACTTTGAAAGTTGAGTGATATCACAAAAAGCGTTATTTTATTAAGTAATAATAAAACGCATCATATGGCACTAAATTAACGATGAATTTCCCGCGAAATGGGCTTTGGTGCGATGAAAAGGTATAAACCAAGTCAATATGGTGCGGGGTGCTTCATTGAATTGGTATAATATCTTTTTGGAATGACAGCGATACTAGATAGGACACAAGGTGAGGAACCCGATATGGCCACGTTTTTGAGTGATGATTTTTTGCTAGACAGTGAATTTGCCCGTCGCTTGTACCACGACTATGCTGCGGAGCAACCTATTTTTGACTATCACTGCCATCTGCCACCGCAGCAGATAGCCGAAAACACCCGTTTTCAGAATATGTACGATATTTGGCTGAAGGGGGACCACTATAAATGGCGTGCTATGCGTACTAATGGTGTCGCAGAACGTCTGTGTACCGGTGATGCTTCTGACCGTGAGAAATTTGATGCCTGGGCAGCAACCGTGCCGCATACCATTGGCAATCCACTGTACCACTGGACCCATCTGGAATTGCGCCGTCCATTCGGGATCACCGGTAAACTCCTTTCCCCTACTACTGCGGATGAAATTTGGCAGCGCGGTAACCAGTTGTTGGAGCAGGATGCTTTTCGTGCTCGCGGCATTATGCAGCAGATGAAGGTGAAAATGGTGGGTACCACGGATGATCCGATCGATGATCTGCGGCACCATAAAGCCATTGCGGCTGACAGCAGTTTTGCTATCAAGGTGTTGCCAAGCTGGCGACCTGATAAAGCCTTTAACATTGAATCTGCCGGGTTTAATGATTATATGCAAAAGCTCGAAGCCGCTGCGGATACCTCAATTACCCGCTTTAGCGATCTCTGCGATGCATTGAAAAAACGGATGGACCACTTTGCTGCACATGGTTGCAAGATTTCCGACCACGCGCTGGATGTGGTGGTTTATGGCGAGGCCGATGAAACCACACTGGATAACATTCTGGCGCAACGCTTGAGTGGCAAACAGCCAACAGCGTCGCAAGTTGCCCAGTTCAAGACGGCGGTCTTACTGTTCCTGGCGACAGAATATCAGCGCCGTGAGTGGGTGCAGCAGTATCACATTGGTGCGCTGCGCAATAATAACAGCCGGATGTTTAACCACATTGGCCCAGATATTGGCTTTGATTCCATTAACGATCAACCGGTGGCCGAACCGCTGTCACGTTTACTTGATGCTCAGGCCAAACAAGGAACCTTGCCGAAGACCATCCTTTACTGCCTCAACCCGGGTGATAACGAAGTGCTCAGTACCATGATCGGTAACTTCCAGGGGGAAGGGATGCCAGGCAAGATGCAATTTGGTTCTGGCTGGTGGTTTAACGATCAGAAAGACGGTATGCAGCGTCAGATGACTCAGTTGGCTCAACTTGGCTTGCTTAGCCGTTTTGTCGGCATGTTAACGGATAGCCGTAGTTTCCTTTCTTATACGCGGCATGAATACTTCCGTCGTATTCTGTGCCAGATGATTGGCCGTTGGGTGGTTGATGGCGAAGCGCCAGCAGATATGGTGTTGCTGGGGGACATGGTGAAAAACATCTGCTTCGACAACGCTAAACGCTATTTCGCTATCGAATTGGGCTAGTTAGAACTCAAGGTTGGTTTATGCAAAGCATTATAAAGATTCATGCAAAAGATAATGTGGCGGTAGCGCTACGTGATTTGCCTACTGGTGAAAGACTAACATGGGATGACCAGACGATTACCTTGGTGCAGGACGTGACTCGAGGGCACAAGTTTGCCCTTGAACCGATTGCTGCGGGGGAGAGGGTTATCAAGTACGGTTTACCGATTGGCCATGCGTTGGTTGCTATTGCGCCGGGTGAGCATATCCATTCGCAAAATATCAAAACCAACCTGAGTGATCTGGATAGCTATCAATATCAGCCGGAATTCCAGACGTTACCGCAGCAAGCGGCTGATCGTGAAGTACAACTCTATCGGCGTAGCAATGGTGAGGTTGGGATCCGTAACGAACTGTGGATCATCCCGACGGTAGGCTGCGTCAACGGTACTGCACGTCACATCCTGCAGCGTTTTCTGAAAGTGACCGAAGGAGCACCCGGGATTGACGGTGTGTATCTATTCAGCCATCCGTTCGGTTGCTCTCAACTTGGGCAGGATCATGATAATACCCGCACCATGTTGCAGAATATGGTGCGTCATCCCAATGCGGGTGCGGTATTGGTGATTGGTTTAGGTTGTGAGAATAACCAGGTAGATATTTTCCGCAGTACGCTGGGTGATTTTGACCCGCAGCGCGTGAGTTTTATGGTCTGCCAACAGCAGGATGATGAAGTTGAAGCTGGTTTGGCCTCTCTACAGGCGTTATAC
This sequence comes from Serratia sp. DD3, assembly GCF_000496755.2. The sequence goes on along the minus strand of NZ_AYKS02000033.1, from coordinate 33,629 downwards.
CAGACCATGCGAGATGATCATCGCCAGCCAGGCAAACTCAGTGAGCTGAAGTTTGGTTTGGAATGCGGTGGCTCTGATGGGTTATCGGGGATCACCGCCAATCCATTACTGGGCTGTTTTTCTGACTATGTGATCGCTAACGGTGGCACCACGGTACTGACCGAGGTGCCGGAAATGTTTGGTGCCGAGCGGATACTGATGAGCCGTTGTCAGGATGCGGTGACTTTTGAAAAAACCGTTGCCATGGTTAACGATTTCAAACAGTACTTTATTGCGCATGACCAGCCGATTTACGAGAACCCTTCACCGGGTAACAAAGCCGGTGGCATCACCACGCTGGAAGAGAAGTCATTGGGTTGTACCCAAAAAGCGGGTCAAAGTGAGGTTGTGGATGTTTTAAAGTATGGTGAACGTCTGCATCGGCCAGGGCTGAACCTGTTGAGTGCACCCGGTAATGATGCGGTGGCTACCAGCGCGCTGGCGGGGGCGGGTTGCCATATGGTGTTATTCACTACTGGGCGAGGAACACCCTACGGTGGTTTTGTTCCAACGGTGAAGTTGTCCACCAATTCGGAGTTGGCGGCTAAAAAACCGCATTGGATCGATTTTGATGCTGGCCGCTTGATCCATGGCGTGCCGATGGCGCAACTGCTGACGCAGTTTATCGATTTAATTGTCGCCATTGCTGATGGTAAACCGACATGTAACGAAGTGAATGACTTCCGCGAACTGGCTATTTTTAAAAGTGGAGTGACGCTGTAAAGTATCAGGGGTAAAATAAAACGTTATTTTGTTTTACCCCTTCCCCTCTCAGGATCCATTCATGACGTTTTATTGGTTTGCCCAGGCAGTCGGTGTGCTGGCTTTTTTTGTCGGTATCACCAGCTTTTTCAATCGAAATGATCAGCGTTTTAAGTTGCAACTGTCAGGCTACAGCCTAGTTATCGGTATCCATTTCTTTATGATGGGGGTGAATGCCGCCGGGACCAGCGCCCTGATCGGCGCCTGCCGCAACCTGGTCTCCATGCGGGTTCGCAGTTTGTGGGTGATGTGGCTGTTTATCATCCTGACCCTGTCTATCGGTTTATGGCGTTTTCAATACTGGGTCGAGTTGTTGCCTATCTTTGGTACCACCATCACCACTTGGGCACTCTTCCGCACCCGTGGTTTGACCACCCGTTGTGTACTGTGGTGTTCAACCGCATGTTGGTTAACACACAATATCTGGCTCGGCTCGATAGGCGGTTCACTGATTGAAGGGAGTTTTCTGTTGATCAACGCTGTTAACATTATCCGTTTTCGGCGCTTGCAACTGCGTGGCATCGATCCTTTTGCGGTGGAAAAAGAGCTACCGACAGCGCAATGCCAGCCAGTTAAACCAGAGAGTACGTGAAGTGTCTTACCCTCTCGCAAGGAGAGGGTAAGGGGGGCATTAACGAACCTTTAGTGGGTCCTTATCAGCCAAGCGCTGATCTTCTGCTTGGCAGACTGCTGCGGTAAACACCACATCAGTAGAGGAGTTGAGAGCAGTTTCTGCTGAGTCCTGCAGCACGCCAATGATAAAGCCGACACCTACCACCTGCATGGCAATATCATTAGGGATACCAAACATATTACAGGCCAGCGGGATTAACAACAGGGAGCCACCAGCCACGCCAGAAGCACCGCAAGCACAAACTGCGGCGACGACACTCAGTAACAGCGCGGTAGGAATATCAACAGCAATACCGAGGGTATGAACAGCGGCCAGGGTCAACACAGTGACGGTGATCGCAGCGCCAGCCATATTGATGGTTGCACCCAGTGGGATAGAAACTGAATAGGTATCCTGGTTCAGGTTCAACTTTTTGCACAGTTCCATATTCACCGGAATATTGGCGGCGGAACTACGGGTAAAGAAGGCCGTTACGCCACTTTCACGTAGGCAGGTCAAGACCAGTGGGTAAGGGTTACGGCGGATTTTCCAGTAAACAATCAGCGGGTTTAAAACCAGTGCCACCAGCAACATACAGCCGATCAACACCACGAGTAATTGTGCGTAGTCCCTGAGCGCCCCAAAACCACTCTCTGCCAGTGTCGATGACACCAGGCCAAAGATACCCAGTGGCGCACAGCGGATCACTCCCCGTACCACCATGGTTACTGCGTGGGACATATCGGTGATTAATGACTTGGTGGTGTCAGAGGCATGACGCAATGCCAGTCCCAGCCCGATAGCCCAGGCCAGAATACCAATATAGTTAGCATTGGTGAGGGCATGGAACGGGTTGGCGACGACATTCATCAGCAGGCCTTTCAAGACTTCTGTAATACCGCTTGGCGGGCTGATGTCGGTGTTTCCCACAACCAGAGTCAATGTGGTCGGGAACAGGAAACTGAACACGACCGCGGAAAGCGCAGCGGCGAAAGTGCCTAACAGATAAAGGAACAAAATTGGGCGGATATTGGTTTTTTGCCCCTGTTTATGATTAGCGATGGAAGCCATAACCAGTACCAGTACCAGCAGTGGAGCTACCGCTTTCAGCGCACCGACGAACAGCGAGCCCAATAAACCCACTGCCTTGGCAGCAGGGGGTGACACCAGTGTCAGGATAATACCTGCAGCAAGGCCAACCATGATCTGTATAACCAGGCTGCCCTGAGTGATTCGTGCTAATAATTTATTCATGATGCTTTTGCGTTTCCGCTCCCTGATAAGATGACATACAGAGCTCTCTACCTTGGCAGGAACGTTGCCGGGTTATTTATGGTTGTCTCTGTAACGAAGTGTGTTTGCCTTGTTAGTATTCAGTAAACAATGCGCCTTGAAAAGGGGAGACGATGAAATAATATGCGTAGATAACTGGCCAAATACATTTCATTTACATTTGTGTGACCCTGATAACATTCTGTATATATAAGAAATCGCCAAACAATAATGGGGTGATTAACACCCCAAATAATAGATTATGGTTTTTGCCGAGATTTAATATCATTGCGCTGGTTAACCCAGGCATTGATCAGCAATGTCACGAGGAGGATCCCTGCGACAACACTCAATGAGATGGCAATCGGGATATGATAAAAATCGACAATCAACATTTTGATACCGATAAACATCAGGATCGCCGCCAAACCATACTTCAGCAATGAGAAACGTTCAGCCACGTTGGCTAACAGGAAATACATGGCGCGCAACCCCATGATGGCGAACAGGTTGGAGGTCAGCACGATAAACGGATCGGTGGTCACCGCGAAGATCGCCGGGATACTGTCAACGGCGAAAATAACATCGCTCAGTTCAACCAAAATCAGTACTAGCATTAGAGGGGTAGCAAACAATATCCCATTGCGGCGTACGAAGAAACGCTCCCCTTCCAGGTTGTCGGTGATGCGTAAATGGCTACGCAGCCACTTCACTAGGGGCTTATCGCCAATGGCGGCATTATCCTCCTTCGCTATGGCCATCTTGATACCGGTAAACAGTAAGAAAGCACCGAACAGATAGAGCAACCAGGCAAATTGGGTAATCAGCCAACTTCCTGCGAAGATCATGATGGTACGCAAGATGATTGCGCCTAGCACACCGTAAATGAGCACTCGGCGTTGTAAATGGGAAGGAACGGCGAAATAACTGAATAGCATTAGCCAAACGAAGACGTTATCAACAGCCAACGATTTTTCAATCAAGTAACCGGTCAAGAAAGCCAGCGCTTGAGTATCGGCTACTGCGCGTCCTGCGGTTTGATTCAGGTAGTACCAAAAACCAAAGTTGAATAACAGCGCCAGGCTCACCCACACCAGTGACCAGCTGGCAGCCTGCTTAAATGTCATGGTCTGCGCGCCTTTACGGCCCTGTAAAAACAGGTCTATGGCCAGCATTACGACAATGATGACAGCAAAACTGCCCCACAACCAAGGGGTGCCAACGGTATTTATCATTCAGGAAATCCTTCTACAAAACAAAAACGGCCAACGTCGGAAGACGCTAGCCGCTATGATTAACGCTACAAGCAAACCTCGCCTTCCGGCAAGGTCTCACTTACAACGCTGATGTGGTGATAAACACCTTCAACATCAGATTGCCCGGTAACCGGATGCTTGCGCACCGTATTGACGATTAACCGGCAATGAAGTTACTCCCCTTTGCAGCGCAGGAAGTTAAAACAAAATGTGCGGCTGGTCAACGTTAATCCTTATTATGGCACAATTTTTTGTACACCCACGGAGCGGATGAAATTCTGCAACAGGCTTTGGCTTAACGGCGTATCGCTAGCCTGTTCCTGCAAGATACGTTGCGGGCGTTACCGCTTTGCTTTAATAGCACCGGTTTACATCAACAGCTGCGGTTTACATCAACAACACCGGTTTACATCAACAACACCGGTTTATATCAACAGCTGCGGTTTCATCGGTTATTCACTGTCTGCTGGGAACACCACGCCGGTTTGGCGGCGGATCTCAGTCAATAACTGAGCGATGTGCCGTGAGTTTTCCAGACCAATATGCTCGACCTGCTGTTTCTCTACCAAATCGGCAAATACCTGTGCTTCGTACAGCATGGTATTTTCGTGTTGTGGTTGAGTCAGGACTTGTGATTTCTCACCCCGTGGTGTGAGCACCACATTTTGCACTTCAGAGAGCCGTTCGATCACCAGCGTGCCCTCTTCCCCCTGAATTTCGCTTGGGATATCGGAATTACTCACCTTGGAATGGCAAATAGTGACATCAAAGTCACCATAATTCAGGCAAACGCTGCCGTGGCCATCGACCCCCGTGTCCAACAAGGTCGCGCTGGCCTTCACTTCTTTAGGCGCACCAAACAGGCTGACTGCACTGGCGACACAGTAGTAACCGATATCCATGATCGAACCGTTGGAGAATTGCGGGTTGAAGGTATTCGGGTTTTCACCAGCCAGATAACGCGGATAGCGGGAAGAGTATTGGCAATAATTAAGAAAGACTTTACGCAGCTTACCCAGCGTTGGTAAGGCTTGTTGCAGTACGGCAAAGTTTGGCAAGTAGGCAGTTTTAAAGGCTTCAAATACCACCACCTGATTTTCCCGCGCACAAGCCAGTAATTCTTCCACCTGACGCAAATTAGAGGCTAATGGCTTTTCACAAATCACATGTTTCTGGTGGCTGAGGAACAGCAGGGATTGCGAGTAATGTAGTGAGTTTGGGCTAGCAATATACACTGCGTCGATAACATCGGACTGGGCCAGTGCTTCTAGCGAGTCAAAGAAGTGTTCAACGGGGTAATTGGCCGCAAATGCCCGCGCTTGTTCGAGTTTACGTGAGTAGACGGCGGTCAGTTGCATCTTGCCGCTTTTATGAGCAGCATCGACAAAGCGTTCTGTAATCCAGTTGGTACCAACAACAGCAAAGCGAATCATAGGTTACTCCGGTTGCTCAGGAAAATTATTTACAGCAGATTAGCATGCGAATCATGTTAGGCGAATATCCCTAATATCTGGCAGGTTACCTGGCGGGGGATAGAGCTCACCAAACAGTGACAGATGCGTCAGATACAAGCGGGTATCAAATTCCAATTGGTGGTAGCTCGGCTCCATATGGCAACATAAACTGTAGAACGCTTTATTGTGCTCTTTCTCTTTCAGGTGCGCTAATTCATGAACCACGATCATACGCAGGAAGGGTTCTGGGGTATTTTTAAACACTGCCGCGATGCGGATCTCGGCCTTGGCTTTCAGCTTGCCACCTTGTACGCGGGAAATGGCGGTATGCTGACCTAACGCCTGTTTTAACACCTGAATTTTGCTGTCGTAGGCCACTTTACTGAGTTGTTGCGCATTACGCAGATATTGATTTTTCAGATCGACAGTAAACTGATACAGCGACTTGTCAGTGGTGCAGTCGTGAACCTGCGGATAGCGCTGTAACAGTACCTCTCCCAGCCGTTGCTGTTCGATAAGCTGTTGCACCTGCGTTTGCAGGTGGTCGGGATAGCCTTGCAGGTAGATCAGTTGAGGCATGTGATTCAATATTCCGTGTTATACCCGTCACCAATCAAGCTGCTGGAGGAAGAGGGGCAGTGCGGTTATTTGGCCTGGTCAGTGTACTCAATCATATCGCGCTGCTCCCGTCTTGGTAAAAAAACATTTTACTGCTGAGCGTTTTTAGGGGATAAACAGCCCAAATTTATTGGTCAGGAGCGGCAATGAGCCAACTCGATTTAGGAACACAGCAACTGGAGCTGGAGCGTTATCCTCAACAGGAAGAGGCCAGTCAACTCCAGGCATGGGAGGCAGCAGATGAATATTTGCTGCAACAAGTTGAAAACATTGATCTAGGTGAACGCCCACTGCTGATCTTCAACGATAACTTCGGTGCGCTGGCTTGTGCCCTGCATGGCTACAAGCCTTACAGCATCAGTGATTCCTTGATGAGCCAGTTGGCAACCCGCCATAATCTGCAGCTTAATGAATTGGATGTAGAGCAGGTAACACTGCAAGACAGCCTGGCCGCATTGCCTGCCAACCCGGCTGTCGTGGTGATGCGCATTCCCAAAGCCTTGGCGTTGTTGGAACAACAATTGCGGGCATTACGTCAGGTGGTCGCGCCAGATACCCTGATTGTAGCCAGTGCCAAAGCACGGGATGTTCATACTTCCACGTTACAACTCTTTGAACGGGTACTTGGTCCAACGCGTACCAGCCTGGCCTGGAAAAAGGCTCGCCTGATTTATTGCCAGGTCGCTGATATCGTGCCCCCAGCGGCAGCGGAAACCACCAACTGGCCGCTTGATGGTACAGATTGGCTGATTCATAACCATGCCAATGTGTTTTCCCGTGGTAGCCTGGATGTTGGCGCTCGTCTGTTTCTGGAACACTTACCGCAGGATATCAACGGTCATATTGTCGATCTGGGTTGCGGCAACGGCCTTATCGGTATGAAAGCCTTGGTTCAGAATCCGCAAGCGCAGGTCACCTTTATTGATGAATCTTATATGGCGGTGGCTTCCAGCGAACTGAATGTGGCGCATAATTTACCGCAGGCATTGGAGCGCTGTGAGTTTAAAGTGAATAACTCACTGGCGAGTATTGAGGGTGGCAGTCTGCAGGCAGTATTGTGTAACCCGCCTTTCCACCAACAGCATGCCATCACTGATCATACTGCCTGGCAGATGTTCTGCGATGCCAAACGCTGTCTACGAGTGGGTGGTGCGTTGTACATTGTTGGTAACCGTCATCTTGACTACTACCAGAAGTTGCAGCGCTTGTTTGGCAACTGCACCACGGTCGCTGCCAATAAGAAGTTTCTGATCCTCAAGGCGGTTAAGTCTGGCGTACGCCGTTAGTGGTTAGGTTGGGCCGGGATCGCCCAACCTATACCCGCAGCGATGATGGGCGCTAAAGTGCCATGGCGAGCTGCATACCCTGCTCAATCGCCCGGCGGGCATCCAATTCGGCGGCGCTATCTGCGCCGCCAATCAGGTGAACCACTTTGCCCATCTCCAGCAGCGGTTGCTGTAGTTCGCGACGTGGTTCTTGCCCAGCACAGATCACCACGGTATCTACCGATAGACAGTGTTCTTGCCCATCCCGCAGGATATGTAACCCTTGATCATCAATGCGCAGATAACTGACGCCATTGAGCATTTTTACACCGCGCGCTGCCAAACTGGTGCGATGGATCCAACCGGTGGTTTTACCTAAGGCTTCGCCTATTTTGCTGGTTTTGCGTTGTAACAGAAACAGTTGGCGTGCGGCTGCGGGCACGATTGGCCCTTGATCACTCAGACCGCCACGGTGAGTAAACTGCGGGTCGATACCCCATTCACGGTTGAACGCCTCTAGGTGCAAGCTGCTGGAAGCTCCACTTTGGCTGAGATAGTCGGCAGTATCGAAACCGATCCCACCCGCACCAATGATCGCCACCCGCTGACCAACCGGCTTTTTATCCCGTAATACCGCCAGATAGTCCATCACCATCCCGTGCTTGATACCGGGAATGTCCGGTAGGCGTGGCTTGATGCCACAAGCGAGGATCACTTTATCGAAGCTTGCCAGATCCTGCGCCTGTACTGGTTGCCCCAATTTCAGCACCACGTTATTCAACTTTAATTGATGGTGAAAATATCGCAGTGTCTGGTGGAATTCTTCCTTGCCGGGGATCTGCTTGGCAATATTGAATTGACCACCAATCTGATGATCAGCATCAAACAGCGTGACTTGATGTCCACGCCGGGCCGCGGTGGTGGCGAATGCTAATCCCGCAGGCCCGGCACCGACTACCGCCAGTTTTTTCACTGAAGTGGTGGCAACCCAGGGCATTTCAGTTTCGTGGCAGGCGCGCGGATTAACCAGACAAGACGCGACTTGCCCCATAAAAACCTGGTCCAGACAAGCTTGGTTGCAGCCAATGCAGGTGTTGATTTCGTCGGCTCGCCCTTCAGCCGCTTTCTCTACCCAGGCGGCATCCGCCAGGAAAGGGCGCGCCATAGACACCATATCAGCACCACCGCTAGCTAAAATCTGTTCTGCCACGGCCGGATCATTAATGCGGTTGGTAGTGATCAGTGGGATCCCCACTTTGCCCATCAATTTTGCTGTCACCCAACTGAAGCCTGCGCGAGGTACCAGGGTGGCAATGGTAGGGATACGCGCTTCATGCCAGCCAATACCGGTGTTGATCAGTGTCGCGCCCGCCTGTTCGATGGCACTGGCAAGTTGTTCGATCTCAGGCCAACTGGCGCCGTCTTCCACCAGGTCGAGCATCGAAAGGCGGTAGATCAGAATAAACTGTGCCCCTGTTGCCTGACGTACCGCCCGCACAATGTCCACCGCAAAACGCATACGTTTGATAAAGCTGCCACCCCATTGATCACTGCGCTGATTGGTGCGCGCCACCAGAAACTGATTAATCAGGTAACCTTCAGAACCCATCACTTCCACACCGTCGTAACCGGCCTGTTGTGCTAACACAGCGCAGTGGGCGAAGTCAGTAATCGTTTGTTCAACCTCTTGTTCCGCCATGGCGGTGGGGCAAAATGGACTAATGGGGGCTTGTAGCGCCGAAGGGGCAACCGGTTGTGGTTGGTAACTGTAGCGCCCGGCATGGAGAATTTGCAGCGCGATCTTACCCCCCGCCTGATGGACGGCATCAGTGACGATGCGGTGGTGTGCCACCTGCTGTGGCTGATTGAGCACGGCCCCCCCTTGATAAACCACGCCTTTTTCATTGGGTGCGATGCCCCCGGTTACGATCAAGGCGACGCCTGCGGCCGCGCGTTCGGCATAAAAGGCCGCCAGACGTTCAGCTCCATTAGGCAGTTCTTCCAAGCCAGTATGCATCGATCCCATTAACACGCGATTCTTCAGGGTGGTGAAACCGAGATCGAGCGGGGCCAACAGATGGGGGTATGAATTCATCGCACTCTCCGAGAGTTATTATGCCAGTCACCATTCAAGCCCAGCGGGCGATGACGAAAAGTGGTCGGATGAGATAAATCTAGCTGTTGTTTACTGACTTGGGAACAGAAGAGCGGTTGAATGTGATGTCGAATGTGATAGTGCGCATGGATCTTGATTATTTCATTACATTCTATAGGGATAAACGCCAGCACCTTCTACCTGCCACTTGAATCGACTTGAGTATATACTTAGGGTCATTTTATGTGGTTTTGAGATAGTGAATATGACACCAGCGACCAACGTTGCCGATGTGATTTATTACAACGGCACCATTTATACAGCGGATGCGGTTAATAGCATTTGCAGTGCATTGGCGATCGGGCAGGGATACGTTTTAGCGGTAGGGAGCGATGAACAGGTGCTGGCACTGGCCTCTTCAGCGACAGAATGTATCGATCTGCAAGGTAAAATGATGATGCCGGGGCTGATCGACAGCCATATGCACCCCTTTTGGGGGGGCAAGCAACTCCAAGGATGCAGCTTGCACTATGCGGCGCTGACGGTGGAACAGACATTGCAGCATATTCAGGCGCATTTGGATAAATACCCCGCAGCTGATGATGAGTGGTTGACGGTACGTGCCTGGCAGCGTCAAGGAATGGTTCCGGCGGGGGCTGATATGAGCCGTGCGCTGTTGGATGGCCTCAATACGCGTCGCCCGGTGGCACTGTTCTCTAATGATTGTCATACCCTGGCCGCCAATAGCCGCGCCTTGGTCATGTTGGGTATTGATGAAAATACCCCTGTTCCATCAGATGGTAAGATTGCCCGAGATGCCGATGGGCAATTAACCGGGATTCTGGAAGATGCCCCCGCCATGCGCGCCTTCGACAGCATTCCTTCCGGTACTGCAGAGCAGAGCGTACAGGTAGCGGCCCGCGTGCAGCAGGCGTTACATGCCCAAGGGGTCACCACCGTCATGGATACCCGCATATTTGCCGAGCAACTCCAGGCGTTTGCCACGCTACGTTCTCGCGGAGAACTGACGCTACGGATGCTTGGGGCCAAAGAAGTGACGCCAGATAGCGTCCCAGGGCCAGAAGATGCGGCACGTGCGGTGCAGGAAGTGGTTGATTTTGCCAACCAGTGGAGCGACAAAACCTGGACACCCAAAGCCGGTATTGCGGTTGAGCATCTCAAACTCTTTGTTGATGGCGTTTTACAGCCCCCAACCATGACGGCAGCGCTGTTGGAGCCGTATCGCGAACATCATGGTGAAGGAACGGGTGATCGCTATGGGGATCTCTACTTCACTACGCCGGTGCTCAATGCGTTGATTGTTGAATGTGGCCGCGCTGGTTTGCACCCACATACCCATACTGTGGGTGAGGGGGCTATTGAGCAGGTACTGGATGCACTTGAGTTGATGCGTGATGCCTGCCCTGGTAAAGATGTCCGCCCGGGGTTGGCCCATGCAGAGCTGGTGGCTGCCCATCAATATGAACGTTTTGCCGCTCTTGGGGCTACCGCTGTACTGTCGTTCCAATGGGCGGGATTACCAGCGGTGTTGATTGATGAAGAGCGTGAAATGCTCGGTGAAGAGCGATTCCTTCATCTGGAACCCGCAGCTCGCTTCCTCGATGCCGGGGTGCGCTTGGCTTATGGCAGTGACTGGCCCATTGACCGGCTGGATGAGTGGTATAACCTGCAAGTGGGGATGACACGCTGCGCTTGGGATGCTGAAGGGAATCCTACTGGGCCACGCTTGGATAATGATCGTGACCTAACCCTCATTGAAACATTACGCGCTGCGACCATCGATGCTGCCTACATGATTGCTAAAGAGCAGTATATTGGCTCGCTTGAGGTGGGCAAATTTGCTGATGCCATCGTGCTGCACCATAATTTGTTCGAACAATCGGCGAATAAGATATATCAAACCCGTATTGAGCGGACGCTGGTGGGGGGGGAAGTGGTCTATCAGGCCTAGTACCAACGTTGTTGTTTAACTAGCAGGGGGAAAGGGTAACCTCCCCCTGCAAAAGCCTTTAAATCTGCTTAAATAGATTTGTTATCCCATCATTTCTGGTGAACTTATTGGCTGCTTATGGCAATGCTATCGACATATTGTTGAAACATTAAATCAACGGGTTGGTAGCGAATTTTTTACCTCTTGTCACCAGATGGGCGTGAAGCGAATTGTTCACTTCCCCGGTAGCCTTTCTTGTGCCAGAATCCGTGCCTTGTTTTTTCCGCAGCACAGAATAACCCATGGGAATCGGCCCTGAGGGAATGGCGCTGCGCCAGGAGATGATACGGCAATGCCACAAAATATTCAGTTGCAACGAGTTCTTAAAACCCCAGCCTTAGTGGCATTTGGTCTTGCCTATATGGTGCCGTTGGGCGTATTCACCACCTATGGTCAGGTGACGGTGTTAAGCCAAGGCCATTTGCCGATTGCTTACCTGGTGACCATTGTGACCATCTTGTTTACCGCACTGAGTTATTGCCGGATGACTAACGCGATGCCGTTAGCAGGGTCGGCCTATTCTTATGTGCAACGCAGTTTTGGTGGGAAAACTGGTTTTCTGGTGGGTTGGGCGCAGATTCTGGATTATTTGTTTCTGCCCATGCTTAACTATTTGGTTTTAGGTATTTTCTTGCATGAGGCATTTCCATCGATTCCGGCCTATGTGTTTATTCTGGCATCCATTGGTAGTGTCAGCGCCCTGAATATTCTGGGTGTCCGCCTGTTGAGCTCAGTCAACTTTACGCTGATTGGTTTGCAGATGGTGTTTATTGTGCTGTTTATTGTGTTGTCATTTAGCGAAGCGGATCTCAGCCCCGCCGCGTTGATGAAACCCCTCTTGGTGGATGCGGGTAACTTTTCCGGCCTGATTGCTGGTGCCGCGGTACTTTGCCTGGCATTTCTTGGTTTTGATGCTATCGCCACCATGGCAGAAGAGGCTGACGACGCTAAGAATACTCTGCCACGAGCGATCCTGATTACGGTGATCAGTGCCGGTGCCATTTTTGTGGCGGTATCTTATGCTGCACATCTGGCTTATCCAGACTGGCAAGCGTTGATTCCTCATCAGGATACTGCCAGCTTGATTATCTCTGAACATGTGGGTGGCAAGTGGATGTACAACTTCTTTATGGCCACTTACTTGACGGGGGTATACGCCTCTTGCATGAGCGCACAAACCAGTGTCTCGCGTATTTTCTACGCCATGGGGCGTGAAGGTGTGCTGCCGCGTAAAGTATTCTTCCATCTCCATTCCCGTTTTCGTACACCATGGCGGGCGATAGTGTTTGTGGCAATAGTTTCTTTATTGGCCCTGTGTATGGATTTGAACATGGTGGTGTCGATGATCAGCTTTGGGGCATTGGGGGCATTTACCTTTGTTAATCTCAGCGTAATCAAACATTTTCTGATTAATGAAAAGCAGCGGGGCCTGAAGGCGATGTTCAAATATGGCTTGTTGCCGCTGATTGGTTTTGGCATGTCAGTATGGTTGTGGTTTAACCTGGATAGTGAAGCATTGAAAGTAGGCCTAGGCTGGTTGCTGGCCGGTTTTATCTATCTGCTATGGTTGACCAAAGGATTGCGCAAGGATCCCCCAGCAGTCACCCATGATGATATTTCCCACCTGCTTGATTAAGACTGAGGGTGGCTTAATAAGGCTGCCCTATCTTCTCAATACATGCTTTTCTTTGATAATGCCAACCCAGCATGTAGCCAATAACGACGAATTATCGTGAGAAAAACATATTGTTAGCAATTTAATGGGTGTTGTAAAATCAGTGTGATTATATGGGTTCAATTGAGAATAAGCATTATGCTTTCAGGACGAGCAATGTATTGAATACATCACTCTCGGTAAAAAATCGGACACATTATTTTACATTTTATTATTATTACTGGTCACTATAGGCATAGACAAGATAAAAAAATAGGCATTTAATAGCCGCCGTAATAGGGATATATCAGATAGACCATCATAATTTAAGTTGCCTGTGCGCTGGTAATGCTTATAAAACAGAACTATTGACCGAAGTCAGCTGATCAGTTTTTACTTTCCACGCATTTGTAATCCATACCCTAAATAAATCAAGTCACAATTCAAAAGAGTAGCGTATTTTGAATTGCGTTTGTGTTGGCCCAGAAGGGCAGGGCTCAGGGAAGAGCCGAGTAATCAGTCTCTGCCTCCCCGATGTAACTTGAAGTATGACGAGTATCTCTCTGATAGAAATTTATTTTTTCTTGTAGGATACAATCTATGTCAAAGCGACTTTTTGCTGAATTTTTTGGTACATTTTGGTTAGTATTTGGTGGCTGTGGGAGCGCAGTATTAGCTGCTGCATTTCCACAACTGGGTATTGGGTTTACGGGTGTAGCGTTAGCGTTTGGTCTCACCGTGGTGACCATGGCTTATGCTGTCGGTCATATTTCAGGTGGACATTTTAACCCGGCAGTGACCATGGGATTATTTGCTGGTGGCCGCTTCCCGGCAAAAGATGTTGTTCCTTATGTTATTGCTCAGGTTATTGGTGGTATCGCCGCCGCCGCAGTGCTTTATTTAGTTGCCAGCGGTAAAACCGGCTTTGATGCTACCGCAGGTGGTTTTGCTTCGAATGGATATGGTGAGCATTCGCCTGATGGATACTCTCTACAAGCAGCCATTGTTATTGAATTAGTCCTGACCGCATTCTTCTTGATTGTTATTCATGGCGCAACGGATAAGCGTGCACCGGCAGGTTTTGCTCCACTGGCTATTGGTCTGGCATTGACATTGATTCACTTAATCAGCATTCCAGTCACCAATACCTCAGTTAACCCAGCACGCAGTCTGGGTGTGGCGATATTCCAAGGCACTTGGGCGCTACAGCAACTCTGGGTATTCTTGTTGATCCCATTAATTGGCGGCATTATTGGCGGGTTGATTTACCGCTGTCTGTTGGAAGACAAAAAATAAGTATCACTCTCAGGGCAGCCCTTGTGGCTGCCCTGCTATTATTGTAACGACGATAGTTTTAGCGACGATAGTTTTAGCGACCAAAATTTTTGGGTAATGCCAACCAAGCCTGTATCGAAGGGCGTTGCCACTGTTTTTGTGCATAGTGGCGAATATTTTCCGGTACCTCATCACCGTGCATAACCAATCGGTTAAGTATCAGCGCCAGATCGGTATCAGCGATGCACCACTGGCCGAATAAATTCTCATGACCATGGTTCAACAATTGTTGCGCCGCGTTAAGTAATTTTTGAGCAGCTTGCTGGGCAGCGTCACTTAAAGGTGCAAATTTGCCCTGAGCAAAAATGACCTCCGTTGGTCGCTCAGTGCGCAATGGCAAGAGATCACTACGCAGCCAGGCTTGGATTTCACGGGCTTTAGCGCGTTGTTTAATATCCTGTGGATAGACTGGATGTGCGGGATAGGCCTCTTCCAAGTATTCATCAATGGCTGAAGATTCGCAAAGATGAAAATCATCCATCACCAGCGTGGGTACACGATGAGTGAATGACAGTTTGCCATAGGTTTGACTCCGCTGTTCCCCTTGAGATAAATCTACCGGTTTAATGGTAAAGGGGATCCCTTTTTCTGTCAGTGTCACAAATGCTGACATGGCATAAGGGCTGAAAAAGTTTGCATCCGTGTAGAGAACAAAGGCTGACTGGTTCATAACATCTTCCTGAAAATAGTGGGAACTGACATCATTAGTCAGCCATCAAACAAAATCAAGGTGATGGTATCGTCAGAGGATACTGACTAGGATAATTCCGGTTTGGTCGATTAAGCCGACAAATTTTGCCCATCGCTGTTTAAGCTGCAGGTATCATGGTTGCCACTCTGTTGCCATTGTAAATCCTCGTTCAACAGGAATATCTTGCAGAGTGAACAGAGATAAATCATCATTCGAAACGACGTTTCACTTTCCCCCAGCAGGCTGACTTTGAACTTACATAGGCTACTTCACCAAAGTGTTGGCAAAACGCCTTGGTATGCCAAGAGAAAGAGTTATCGGGTGCTTTTTTGGCGAGAGATCACGCCACTGGCGATACCGATATTCTTGGAAAATACCTGTGTCTTGTTGATGGGGGTGTTTAGCACCTTTCTGGTGAGTTGGCTTGGTAAGGAGTCGATGGCGGGGGTGGGGCTGGCAGACAGTTTCAATATGCTCATTATGGCGTTTTTCGCTGCCGTCGATTTGGGGACCACTGTGGTGGTGGCCTTTAGCCTGGGCACCCGGAATCGCAAGCGGGCACGGGCGGCCGCGCGCCAATCTCTGGTATTGATGGCCGCTGTGGCGCTCTTGCTGGCATTGGGGATCCATCTGGCAGGGGAACAGATTATTGATGTGATTGCCGGTCAAGCCTCGCCGGAAGTGAAAACCCTGGCGCTTTCTTACCTGCAAACCACCGTGTGGAGTTATCCGGCAGCGGCCATTACCATGATCGGCAGTGGTGCCTTGCGTGGTGCGGGGAGTACCAAAATTCCGCTACTGATTAATGGCGGTATGAACATTTTAAATATCCTGATCAGTAGTGTGCTGATTTATGGCCTGCTTGATTGGCATGGATTGGGTTTTGTCGGTGCAGGCCTAGGGTTGACCATTTCCCGCTATATCGGTGCCGTCTGTATTCTTTACGTGTTGACGGTGGGTGTCAGCCCGGCGCTACGTATTTCACTCAAGAGTTACCTGAAGCCACTCAACCGCAATATCTTGTGGGATGTGTTGGGGATCGGCATTCCAGCCAGTATTGAGTCAGTACTATTCAACAGCGGGAAATTGTTGACGCAGATGTTTGTTGCCGGGATGGGAACTAACGTTATCGCCGGTAACTTTATCGCATTTTCCATTGCGACGTTGATTAACCTGCCGGGTAACGCTTTGAGTTCTTCTGCAATGATCATTGTTGGCCGCCGCTTGGGTAAAGGGCAGAGAGGGCAGGCTGAGCGGCAATTGCGCCATATATTCTGGCTGGCAACCCTTGGTTTAACCCTTATTGCCTGGGGAACAGCGCCGTTCGCCGGGCTATTGGCCTCTTTCTATACCCAGGAAAACGACGTTAAAGAAGTGGTGAAAACGTTGATCTGGTGGAATGCGGCTTTTATGCCCATCTGGGCTGCCTCGTGGGTATTGCCACCCGGGTTAAAGGGAGCGCGTGATGCTCGTTTTACCATGTGGGTTGCGATGCTCAGTATGTGGGGTTGCCGAGTGATTGTCGGTTATATTCTCGGTGTGGTACTTGGCATGGGGGTGGTCGGCGTCTGGTTGGGTATGTTCTTTGATTGGATTGTGCGCGGTACTTTTTTCTATTGGCGCATGGTCAGCGGCCGCTGGTTGTGGCGATATCCACGCGTTAAGGGACAACCAGCCGTTTTGGCAGAAAAACCGCCATCCGCCTCCTGACGGATTAGCACCAAAGCGGCGTAGCGCTACTCTCAATGGCGTTGGATAAAAAACAATCGTTTCTATAGTCGATTGAATAGCTTCCTTAGCTTCTTGTGGGGAAGGTTTATTGGTTATCGTTGTAGGTGATTGGGCATAACAGAAAGCAGCAAGCAGTGCCAACCAACGTGTTAAACATACAATCTCCTTGTTTTGCATTAACTTTGCGGGTAGATCAGTAGGGGCTGGAGGATTGGCTTATCTTTTTCCAAGACCCCATGGATTGATAATTTCCACACCTGTTTGTTCAAAATCAACAACATTCCTAGTCACTACGGCCATTCCATGCACAAGTGCCGTGGCCGCGATAAGGGCATCACGTTCACCGGGCTTATCGCGAACATGTAGCCGAGCACAACGCAACGCTACCGCAGTATCAACAGGCAGCGTTCTTCCGGCAAATTCAGGCAGTACCTGCTGTTCGAGCCAAGCTCGAAGCACTGTACCCTGTGCTGCATCTCTGCGCTCAACAGACAGGATCCCCAGTTCCAACTCCATGATGGTGATCGAAGATACAAAGAGATCAGCAGCATCCATGCTTTCAGCCCATGCTGCCACGCTTGGATCTACCTTGCCGGTCCGCACCTTACGCAGTTCAGACACCACGTTAGTATCGAGAACGTACATCATGAAAAATCAGCCGGCTTCGTTCCGATCAACGCGCGGGGCGGCTCAAACTCAACATCAGCCGCACTAGGCATAGCTAATGCATCGGCAATACTCCGTCGTTGTTTTGTCAACCTTTGATACTCCTCGATACTCAGAAGAACATGAGCAGCTTTACCCCGATCTGTAATTATCACCGGGCCATTCAGAGCTGCTTTTTTGACTCTGGTAACATCCTGATTCAGTTCTCTGCTAGAAAATGTCGTGATGGGCATATCCAACTCCTCCAGTAACAACTCACCATGTAGTAACGTTACTACATTTAATTTATGCTGTCAAAGTCAAGCTGGATTAACACAATGAGTGAATCTCGCGTATTGCTTGCCGGTTATCGTTGTAGGTGATTGGGCATAACAGAAAGCAGCAAACAGCAGGCAAATGGTGCCAAACAACGTGTTAAACATACAATCTCTTTGTTTTGCATTAACTTTGCGGGTAGATCAGTAAGGGCTGGAGAATTGGCTTATCTTTTCGATAGAACACTTAATATAGCGGTTATTCAGACTATCTAGCTCCGTTCAGTGTATCACCCGAATAACACTGCGGTGGCAGGGAGCTTTAATGGCAAGGCTCTTTGACGAGCCCTGCCTTTCGATGAAGGTCAATTTCCTCAACGCTTTTCAACCATCAGCGGTTCAATATCGCTCTCTTTTTTAATGACTAGCGAGTCATCACCACGCAAGCAGGCTCCCCCATAGTTACCCCCGACCGTAAAGGTACAAACCTGAATATACTTGCCAGCAATATTAGGCAGACACCAGAGTTGCTGATAGATATTTTTACGATCGAGGAAATTACCGGAACTATGATCAAGCAGTTTATCGTCATGGCTAACCAAATCGATATTGTCACCGCAGCGGCCAGAAATAGGCTTCACCGCATAGCCAGTTTTCGCCAATTGGTTATTGAGCACAAAATCGGTTTCCAGCAGGTAACGATGATGAGGGAACAACTGCCAGAGCACCGGCAAGATCGCTTTATTACCCGGGATCACGGTCCATAGTGGTTCAAAAACCATCACTTCAGGGCGCAGCAGTACATCGATAAGGCGTACTTTTTTGTGTGGGTGGCCGGTATAAATAGGCACGGCGGCATATTCGCTTGGGCTGACCTCGCGCACCTGATCGATGGCGGTTTCCCATGCCCAGGTTTTCCACACGCAGGTGATCAGTCGATTGTCGCTGTCAATCAGTTGCCCGGTGGCATTCCAGCTGAGTTTATCGAGCCCGTTAAGAATTTTGCTGCCGAACCCAGCATCAGTGAGGGCTTGCTGCATAAAGCGGGTGTGGTAGTTCTCTTCCAGATCCTTATCTTGCATGATATGCACAAAGGGACGCGCTTTACTGTGCTTCCAGGCACCGGTCAATTCACTTAATAGCTCTTGGGAGGGGTTGTAGCCTTTGCCTTGGTAACCGGTTTTTGCCCATTGCTCGATGATCAGCTTGCTTTCGGTGTGACAAGAGGCTGAATCTGCATTGTATTCGTACACCTTCAGACCGCGCTCATCCATGCAGAAATCCATGCGCCCGGTGATCATATCATGACGCCGACGCTGCCAGGAAAGCCGTAGCCGTGGCCATAGAATTTTAGGAATGTCGAACAGCGCCAGTAGGTTGTCATCCTTCATCACCTTATCGGTGGCGTGCAGGTACATGAGGTGCAGTTCATTGGTGGCTTTGACCAACTCCTGCTCGGCACGTTGGCTGATGGTGAAATACTGGCAGGGATCTTTATTAATAAAGTGCCCTTTGGACTCGATATAGACCGCCTGCAGGGGATCTTGCTCGTTGAGCCATTTACCCACGTATTGCCCGTTATTTTCCAGCCGTGCGCTTTCAATCACTAATGCTTTTCCCGGCAATGCCGGTTGTGGCAGGCTATGCTCACGGTCGTCGGTCTGGATCATCCAGCCGAGAATGGTGGTGTCATCGAAGCTGTCTTCGATAGTGTAATGGCCCTGGTTTTCTACCAACTTCAGCTCGCGTGTCCACTGTTGCCCTTGTGGCAATGGCGTGTGAACCACGTTTTGTTCTGCAATGCGGACTTTATCGCCCACCCGTTGGGTAACCACTGCCACATGGCCGGTATGTTTAAATTCCCCCCCTTTGTGCCAGATCAGCAATGAACCCGGCAGCGGCGGCCGTTTTGAGCCATTGGCAAAGGCTTGCAATGGCAACAGGTTGTCATTGACGACCTGGCGCAAAAAACGTAGTGAGAAAATTTCATAGGCCATACCGACATCGGTAAAGACAAAGCCATAGGTCAGGAACAGAAAACGGCGGGCAAATTCGACACACTGCCACTTGTGACCCATGTATTCGTTATTGATATAGCTGCGAAATGAGACATCTATGGAGGGGGGGCGAGGAGCTAAACTAGCGTAATTTGAGGAATAAATGGCGACGCCACCTGGTGCATATCCTAGTAAGGCTCCAAACGGAGCATCACCACTTATTGGGCTGTTACTCATCAACCTGACCTTCTTAAACCGACTGAGTAACGATTATCATAGCACTCAGAACCAAGGGCGGGGGTAATGTTTTATCTGTGCACGATGGGTGGCGTAAGGGTGATGACGCGTTACCAAACCAAATCGCTGGCAAATCGTCAGTGTGGCGTCAGAACTCCCTGAATCGACAATGATTATCTCATCGGCAATGTTGACTAAAGGCAAGGGGATAGTTTGTTAACATGACATGTGGTTGGCTTCAGCGTTTAACATAGTAGGATAAAGTAAACATTTCGGAGGTATCAGCATGCCAAGACCAACAACAAAGCCGGACTTAATCAAGGCGGCTAACGAGCAATTTGCGAAGATGTGGCAGCTCATTGATTCCATGACAAGCGATGAGCAAAATGCAACCTTTAATTTCGGTGATGATAAGAATAGAAAAGAAGCGCATTGGGCGCGTGATAAAAATTTGCGTGATGTGCTTATCCATTTGTATGAATGGCAGCAGCTATTATTGAACTGGGTAAAGGCTAACCAACACGGTGAGGAAAGGCCATTTTTACTTGAATCATATAATTGGAAAACATATGGCGATATGAATATTGAGTTATGGGAAAAGCATCAAGGTACACCTTACGACAAATCAACAAAAATGGTAAAGGAAAGCCATTCGGCAGTAATGGCACTTATTGAACCTTTTTCAAATGATGAACTATTTACCAAAGGTTCTTTTTCATGGACAGGCGGTTCTACTTTAGGTAGTTATTGCGTATCTGTCACAGCAAGTCATTATGATTGGGCGATGAAGAAAATAAAGCTACACATTAAAACAATCAAATAAGCTTGGTTGGGATGCGAAAAAAATCGACTTGTGTGGTGAGGTTTCGGCAGTAATCTATAGGACATTTTAAATAATCTGTGTAACTGCCGCTGTAATTAAAAGGTGCTCGCTCAGGTGGGCACTGAACTCAATAATATGGTCAACTGCCAGCTCTGGATTAACATACTCCATTTTTTCTATGTCGATGGCTTTGCGAGTATTAGCAGGATAACCAAAGAGTATATTGAGATTATTCCAGTAGATACGCCAGCTTTTGCTGATTTTCGCGAATTACGGCCAGCACAACCTATGGACACAGGCAGGGTGCCGAAATGATTGGGTATTACCAATGGAGTACATTATACTGTTGCCCGATTTATAACCAATGGATAGATCATGCCAACAGTGGGTGAGCTGTAATCCTTGGTGACAAAGAATGGATGCGTACCCGCTATGTTAAGGATGGCCTCAATCATCTTTCCTTGTTGGTTCTTTCCCCGCGCTGCAATAGCTGCAGAGACTCGATATCTCCGTGACTTCCCACTCAGTGGAGAAATGGCTCTCTGTGCATTTTTATTATGTTACAAAGTAGAAGAATGATGGAAAAAAAGTATTTAACGCTAGTGATGGCACTTTGTCATGGCGGATTGGCGGCTCAGGCACAGGCCTATACGAGCCGAGGCGATGGGATTACGGTTAATAATAAGTCGGCTTTTAGAACGACGGAAAGTGGGACATATGCGGATCAATTCGTCACCAAAGGGATTGTTAATAATGGCGTCGTCTATGGCAAAGGCATGATTTATCTTGATGATTATTCTCAAGGGAATGCTACCACCGTTGGTCAGGATGGTTGGTTACAGGTTCAAAACAACTCGATAGCTAATGACACCGTAGGCAATCAAGGGGGGCGACTGTCCGTTAAATCGATGGGTACGGTTGACAACACCCAGATTAATAGCGGTGCCAGTATGGCAATGGAGGCCAACAGTCGCTCACAGGGAGAGTTGGTGGTGGCAGAGGGCGGTGAACTCCTTATTATCAATACTAATTCTCGGATAATTGATGTTACTACCAATGTGCCTGCTGAACCGATCAATATTACACTGGAAAAACTGACAGTTGCCGATGAAGTTACCATCGGACCTTCTTGGTCAGGTTATCAGGATGATCTAGGTAAAGCCCCGCCAACCTCGGAAATCGGCCCGGTGATCATCACCAAGGTAGGCACATTGACCATGCAAGGCGGTAGCCTGCAGATGATTCCTTATGCCCCAGCCAACCAGGTTAATCATCTGGATGTGGAAAATCTTTCTGGTCAGGGGACCTTTATGCTGGTCAGCAGCCTGGCTGATGGTGTCAGTGACAGCATCCGAGTGACACAGAAAGCAACCGGGCAGTTTGGCCTGTTAGTAGAGGATAGTGGCCGGGAGATCGCGCAACCGGTCAACGTGCCCTTGGTTTATATCAACAGTGGCGATGCCAAGTTCAACCTGTTGAACCAGGTGGGAATCATTGAGGCGGGTGTTTACCAGTATTGGCTACATAACAGCTCTCAAGATGGCCATCCCCAGCGGTATCTGGTGGGCGGTAAGACGGGCACGGTGCCAGAGCAGAATACCGATGAACCTAGCGAACCGGTCCCCACCCCCACGCCAACCCCTACGCCAACCCTTAGCACCAGTGCTCAGGACATACTGAGCACGGCGGCAGATTCACAGAATATTCTCAATACCGAACTGAGTACTTTGCGCCAAGGGCAGGGTAACCCGCGTAGTAGCGTGGGCGATGTCGGGGTTTGGGTTCACTATTTGAGTGATAACAGCAGGTTGAATGACCATCGTTATGCCGAGTTTGAAAATACACTGAATGGTATGGAGATTGGTGCTGATAAATCGTTGGATATCACCGGTGGCAAATTGCTGTTGGGGGCTTTTACCGCATACAGCAAATCCCATGTCAGCTTTAACCCGGGTGGTGATGGTGATGTAGCCAGTTACAGTAGCGGTGTGCATGCCAGCTATCTGGCTGATTCAGGTTGGTATCTGGAGAGCAGGCTGGAAGGTAATCGTTTAAGCCAAACGGTGCGGGCACAAATGAACAGTGACGCGATTGGCAAAGGGGAGTACAACCAAAATACGCTGACCGCTTCACTGGAAACAGGTTACAGCTTACCGCTTTCTGCACAAGTTATTCTGGAGCCGTATGCCAAAGTCAATTACTCGCGTCTTGGTTCCGCCGATTATGCACTAAGTAATGCTATGCAAGCCTCGGTCCATGTGGCGAATAGTGTGCAAGGGGAGGTCGGAACGCTTCTTAGCACCAAACTGATGCTGAATGAGGTAGAAGTCGTGCCTTATGTCAAACTGGCTATTGCGCGTGAATTTACCCGCAACAGCAGCGTGACCATTAACGATATTAGCCAGGATAACAACTATTCTGGCAATGTCGGTAAATATGGGCTCGGCATCAGTGCCAATATCCCCAAGAACACAGCGGTTTATGCAGAGATGAATTACCTGAATGGTAACAAAATCGAAAGCCCGTGGAATGCCACTGGTGGATTCAGCATCCGGTTCTGATCCTAGTGCCCCATTGAGTTTCAATGGGGAGAGCCATCCTTTCTAACGTAGTTATTCGTGTTATTGGAAAACCAGACAGCAACGGCGCAGATTGCTCATAATACGGTTGGCGATTTTTAACGGATTTAGCCTATTTTACTGTTTCGAGAAAGCAATACTGCAATAGCCTCTTTTTTTTCTAAATCAGTAAGCTGATGAAGTCAACTTCGCGGTTAGACCCTCAGTATCAGCTCAGTATCAGCTTAGTTGTCATCCCCCCTTCCTAAACAGAGATCCTGCTAGTTGCCCAGGGTATGCATTTTGACCACAGCCGTGAAAGGCCAATGAATGGTGTATGGCGAATTTCATTGGAATGATGTTTTACTTTAGTCAATTAGGTCTCCTTGTTCTAAGGACTGCGTCTCAAGGAGAACAGAACCCTCGTAATGTGATCAACAACAAAATATTAACTTATTAGTTTGTTTTATGCTTTGGAATTTATTATTCTTATTTTATATGGATGAGGAGAGGGAAGACAGTGAATAAGATAGGAATGATAGCCATGGTGGCATGCGTGATGGTCCTTTCCGAGGCTACTTCCCCACAAAGATTAACCAAGACTGGAACCTTCAGCCATACTTTCGCTTTTTCCTAAGCTATAACCCGTTAACGGGGGAACGACTAACAGCGCTGATTTAGGTGAGTTAAGGCTCGGCTTGATTGTTAACTATAACCTGACTGCCAAGATGACTTTATGGACGAATATGGCATGGGAAACCACCCATTGGGATAAGTCTAAAAATAATCAGCTAGTGACCATTACTCACGGAGATAATAACCAGCAGGATTTCCGCTTGTACTCCGTCGTGTTAATTATTCTTGGTAATGACATTTTCAGAGGCTGAATTAGCAAGGAGTTAGCTCGGCCTTATATCATCAAACCTTCAAGGACACTGAAATGTATAACAGCACTTTTTCTATCACCGCAAAAATGATTGCACTGGTTCTCGCTACGGGAATGCTGTTTGGTTGTGACTCTGGCGAAACGACAGCGAATAATGGTACTAACAATACCGACAGTAGCAACACCGATAACGGCAACACCGATAACGGCAATACCGACAACGGCAATACCGATAACGGCAACACCGATAACGGCAACACCGATAACGGCAATACCGACAACCGCAATACCGATACTGACGATACCGATAAGCCGGTACAAACTTATTCCCCTTTGTATAAATATGTTAAAAACAGTGACGGAACTTACGGTTACGATACTAATATTCCCGTTGATCTTTATAAAGGTGCCAATCAGTTTATCAGTATCCCCGATAATTATATTGCACCGAAACATGCTTTCAGAAGCGCTTGGGTAGCGACCATTAGTAATCTCAATATTCCGATTGTCAATAGTGAGGATACCTTTAAGACAACCTATTTGAGCATACTGGACCGATTTAGCGCACTGAATATGAATGCGATGATTTTCCAGATACGCCCGATGCTGGATGCTTTTTACGATTCCGAGATTAACCCTTGGTCACAGTTTCTCAGTAGTAAGCAGGGTAAAGATCCTGGTTATGATCCCCTGACATGGATGATTGAACAGACCCATCAGCGTGGTATGGAATATCATGCCTGGTTTAACCCTTACCGGGTGACCAATATCAAAATTAGCAGCCTGTTGAAAACTAATTCGCTGGGGTTGTCTACTCAACAAATCTTATCCTCGACGACAGAACAGCAGATTGGCTATCTGGTTAGCGCCGGTATTCTGTCTGCAGATAATTTTGCGGCGAAAAACCCACAATGGGTATTAATGTTTGACGAAAAATTCTTTTTAAATCCGGCAATCCCTGAAGTCATTGAACATGTGGTTGATACGGTGGAAGAAGTCGTGCGCCGCTACGATGTTGATGCCATCCATTTTGATGATTATTTTTATCCTTACCGCATCTCGGTTAATGGTGCAACTGTGCAGTTTGGGGATAAGGGCGAGGATAGAGCGGCATTCGAAGCCTATGGTCTGATTAATAACCAGTATCCTGATACCCCGCAAGGGATTGAGGATTGGCGCCGCGATAATATCACTCGCCTGATTACTGGCGTGCAAAGTGTCATCACTAAGCATAATCAGGATAAGGGTTCGGCGGTGCAGTTAGGCATCAGTCCGTTTGGTATTTGGGAACATAAAGGGCGTAATGAGCTGGGTTCTAATACACCGCTCGGTTCTTCACAGTCATACAGTGGTAGTATTTTTGCCGATACCCGGAAGTGGGTTAAGGAAGAACTGATTGACTATGTTGTGCCACAGATTTACTGGAGTTTTGACCAAGCGGCAGCACCCTATGGCGAACTTTCCACTTGGTGGAATAACCAGATGGAAGGTTCCCACACGCAACTCTATATTGGCCATGCCAATTACAAGCATGTTTCTAATGCCTCCGCCGATGCTGCTTGGATGAACCCTAATGAGATCCCTAATCAAATTTTGTATAATCAGGAACTTAAAAATGTTTCTGGCAGTGTTTTCTTCAGCTATAACGATCTGTCAGTGTCTAATGTTGCGTCACAAGCTGTGGCACAGCAGGCGGCTTACGGCGCGAAGAACACCTCTATTGAGCTGCTGTCGCAAACTTATCTCAGTACGCCGACACTGCCACCGAGCAAACCTTGGCTGGATCATAAAGTGACCGCTTTGCCGCAGCAAGCTCACTTTGATTCCGACAGTAAAAATACCTTTAGCTGGTCGGACAGCGCGGATAACGATACACGCTACTATGTGATCTACCGTGGTACCGGCAAGCCAAGTACCATCTTTGCCGATCCAAAAAATATCATTGGCAAAGTATGGCGGGGGACAGGTAATAACTTCAATTATCAGGACAGTAATAATCAGGATCAAAGTTATACTTACTTGATCAGTGCTATTGATGCGGCACAGAATGAGACGGCACCCGTCACCGTGACAGTCAAATGAGTCGGTAATACATTGACTGACAATGTGCTGTGATAATTTGCGGCACAATCAAAACTAAATCCATGCTGCTGATAATACAGTGGCATGGATCCTCTCTCTTAAGGTTAGACCGATAAACATTTCGCCATGGTTATTTGTTGGGTTGATTGCAGTACAAAGCCTTGGTGTTGGGTTGTACGGTAAGGCCGATGAATTTTTCTTGTGCCTGATGGCGTCTACAAAACGGTAGTTTATTGGATCGCTATTAGGTTCTGCATTATTCTTTCAACGAATAACTTGGTGTGACACTCAGCATTGTTTACCTATATGAAGCGACTAATTGCAAAAGAGGTGAAGTTAAATGGAGAGTAAAGTATTTGGAAGAGTGCTGCTGTTGGCGGGATTATTTTTTTCTGCAACCGTGATGGCGACACCAACACCAACATCAACGCAAAACGACGATGTGGCTTCATTGATTAACCAGCGTTTGTCTTATATGAAGGACGTCGCAGGATATAAACAGAACCATCATCTTGCCATTGAGGATTTACCTCAGGAGGCCAAAGTATTAGCCAATTCAGTGCTTGAGGCAGAAAAGTCAGGACTGGATAGTGAGTCGGTAAAACCTTTTATACAAGCGCAAATGGATGCTGCCAAGGCGATTCAATATCGTTACCGTGCAGACTGGCTATCGATGCCAGAAAAAGGTTGGCAGCCTGAACCACTGGAACAGGTAAGAGCAAAACTTAGCGACTTAAACACGCGCATTCTAGCTGATATCAGTAGCCAATTAACCAAGGGGCAGCCATTTACCGACCCAACCGCCTTTATGAGCGTGCTTGATCAAGCTCAATTAAAACAGGGCGATAAAGAGCGCTTATGGTATGCATTAAAACAGATCACTTTGAAGAAATAGTGAGCAGAAAACCCGCCTCGTTTGGTTAGTCGTTCTGTGACCTGTTTAGTGGTAGAGGTGATGACATCACCTCTATGATCTTACCCAGCAGTCCGCTTCTTGCTTATTGTGGCCTGATAACCCTTCAACCAGGCCACGGTTATACTAATCAGCTAAAGATTACCAACTCCGCCATCAACTAGTAGCTCAGTACCAACAACGTATGAAGATTCATCAGAAGCAAGGAAAACGGCTGCCTTAGCTAATTCATAGGGTGTGCCTAAACGCCCGATGGGTACCAGAGCTCGAACATCTTCCCTGAACTTATCTGCATCCACTCCGCCCCCAACTTTGTTCAATGCCGGTGTTTCAGTCGGCCCGGGGCTTAAGCCATTTACACGAATCCCACGCGGGTGAAGTTCTGCAGAAAGTGTTCGTGCCAGAGAGAGTATCGCGGCTTTACTTGCAGCGTAAGCACTACTTTGTGGGAAACCAATACGAGCGCTAACTGAGCCACAAACAATGACGGAGGACGGATTGGAAAGCATTGGAAGCAGTGCTTTGATCAGGAAAAATGGGCCTTTAAGATTTGTATTCATCAGAACATCGTAAGCCTGCTCATCCCAAGACTCCAGGGGCTTATGCGTAACATCACCTGCATTTATATATAAGATATCAAGTCGCGGCCATAGCTCCTGTAACGCCCCAGCCAGGTTAGTTTGTTGAGGTATATCACCTGCCTCAATTCGAAAAAGAACAACGTCACTTAACTCTTTTTTTGTCTCCAGCAGTTTTTTTTCACTACGACCAGTGATGGCAACCTGGGCTCCTTCTGCCAGAAACTGACGCGCAGTCTCTAAACCAATGCCGCTAGTACCTCCAGTAATCAGTGCATATTTACCATCAAGTCTGCCCATTTTCCCACTCCACGTTTTATTCGTGGAGTAATTATTTATCCTTTAGTATCCTTTGGGAAGTAGGTACCATAGAGATACTAAGGAACCATATAGGATGCTATGAAGTGAGACTAGGGGCCCAATGAAACAAAATATTTCGACTTTAGCTGAGAGTAACACAGGATGCCCGATGGTCAGTTTTGTGAATCTGATAGCCGGTAAGTGGGCGATCCCAATCCTCTATCGTCTGATTTTATTAGGCGAACCTGTTCGTTTCAGTGAGTTACAACGGGCGGTCAGACCTATCACTCAGAAAGAACTTACTCGCCAACTGCGGCAGTTTGAGGCTCGTGGGTTGGTTAACAGAAAAGTGTTCGCTGAAGTTCCACCGAGAGTGGAGTATCAAATAACCGAGTTGGGTAAATCGCTGCGTCCGACACTTGATTCTTTAGCTGAGTGGATGACTGCCAACGCGAGCTTAATGAATAAAAATGTGGATAGAACGTCTGATCCTCGCTCATAGCAGACCTGACAGCCCGTCAGTCTGTCCGTTTCGTGCCAAAAGCGGATATTGATAGCGTCCGCTCTATTTTGATTATTAGAGGTAAGTCAATAGTGCTCTGCATGTTCAATCATCAGTAATGAGAAGCCACTAATGCGGCTTCCTATCGGATAAAAGTTCTTTTTACACGAACTGATGTAAGGAAATATGGAATCCAAATAACAGCCGATATCACACTTCTAAAAACAGGAACAAGTTCATTGTATCCAATTCCCACACCGGGGGTTAATATGTAAAGCATGTAGACATTTAATGACATTATCGCCACGACAGATATCAAAAATAAAATAAAAAGCTTTGGCAGGGGTTTTTTATTTTTTAAGAAAAATGAAAAGACTGTGACTGAAAATAAAAATCACCCAATATGAATAGCAATGGAAGATATGAAGAAGATTTTTGCATTTACATTCAAGTACGAATAATTATCCGTCATAACTTTAAACAAATCTGTCATTGAAAATAGATAAGAAGCAGCAGTGACCACTAATCCTATAAGGGGTAAAAACAGAAACCCACCAATTTTTCTGAGATGTTTTTCTTCACATTTATCGCAAAACTCTCTTTCTTGTGGTATTTCCACCCCACACTTTGTGCATCCCCATTCCATATATGGATCCTTGAAACATTTTTATAATTATCATTAGATTAAACGAACTGTATCGCGGATGCAATTGAACAGAAATAATGTATACAATGCTGATGATTTCTGGATGAATCTGTGTCTAGGGTGAATATTCGCAGTATTAGGTATTCATCTTTTAAAAGTCGATTGCCAGGGTCCGATCCTCGCTTATTGTGGCCTGATAACCCTTCAACCAGACCACGGTTATACTAATCAGCTAAAGATTACCAACTCCGCCATCAACCAGTAGCTCAGCACCAACAACGTATGAAGATTCATCAGAAGCAAGGAAAACGGCTGCCTTAGCTAATTCATAGGGGGTTCCTAAACGCCCGATGGGTACCAGAGCTCGAACATCTTCCCTGAACTTATCTGCATCCACTCCGCCCCCAACTTTGTTCAATGCCGGTGTTTCAGTCGGCCCGGGGCTTAAACCATTTACACGAATCCTACGTAGGGGAGACGATATTATTCCAGTAAGTTAATTGTACCTTTATCATATGGCTTAGGTTGGCCACCAATATCAGCGCCATCTTTTAATATCTCTCTCCAATAAGTGACCGTCATATCAGCATTGATAATACTTTTTATTGTATATATATAGTTGTATATATCTGAACGGTCGGAACCAGGTTCAATGTCACTTACCTTTTGAACTTTACCATCAGGGCATAAAACCGCGACCCATGTCTTCTCGGTAGCCTCGCTGTATGAAGACAATACCCTCAGAACAATAGCCACTTTACCTTCTCGTAATGAAAACTTGAATAGAGGTAAAAAAAAGTCATCACGGATAAATGCATTTTCCTCATCAATATAAATATCAAACCTGCTTTTAATTACATCTAATTCTTCGTGCGGTGAATTTTTATCTTGCGATTTCCATTCCTGTATTGCAGCAATTTGCTGTAATTGAAGTGGATAGTTTCTGGTGAACTCTAGTGCTTTAGGGAGTATAGCATCATTACTTTCATAATCGATGACATTAGGTACGTATGTATATGGCAGTTTAACCTCATGAAATGCATGTAACATTTCAGCCATTTTGGGCTGGGGGTCACCAAAGCAGGCCTGTGCATTTGCGACGCCAGATGCGATAAAAAGTGAAAGTAGAATGAATTTTTTCAAGTATCCTCCTGGGTAAAGTTAATGGTAAATATTGGGCGTATGCTTTTAACCAATAATTTCCCACATATTTAACGTATATTCAATAAGTTACCATTAAATTAGTGCTATCAAGTTGCACCGTAAAATTCGGTCATTCAGGGGGAGGAGATGTTGTCCATGAGAAATCAGATAATAATGATGCAGGGCACCTGAAGTTACACCGTTGATATACCCGCCCCCTTGGGATTATGTTGGTCTGAAAAACAAGTGGCTCAGTAAAAGTTGAACTCGCTTATCCTAGGCGGGCGATACGCGATCTGGCCTCGTCAAGGTGGTGGTGTAATGCTTCAAGGCATGGAGTGAAATTGGCGGAGAAGCGGTTGCAACTGCTGGCGATAACCAAGAAGTTTTCCGCCAAACTCAGTGCCTCTCGCCAGATATCCCCGCTAATCACTTCCGGTAGTGACGCCGGTTGAAGCTCGTTCACGATTGCACCACTCGCTCTGGGGGCGAACCCCATAGGCAGAATGTCGTAGGCTGGCGCTAGGTGATACGGGCGGCCATGGCTATTGATGAACGACAGGTTCCCGTGGTGCATATCGGTGTTGCCAATTAGCATCCCGAATGCCCAAAGTCGAGCGGTGCTGGCGGCGGCATCCGGATGGACAAGCCCCTCCGCAACTAGGCTATTGACCAGAACAGGCCAAGGAGCCCTGGCATTGCCGACAAACTGCGCATCAAGTGCCCGCAGCGAGCAAACGCCGAGACGACCTAATTGCCCAACGCGGTCGAACCGGGGGATCTCGAGGAAGCGCTGGCCATCAAAATCATATACCTCTGTTTCTACACCCAGCACCCTTAGTGCCAAGTGCTCGGCCAACAGAAGGTCGCGCCAGCGTTCGCTAACCGGATTATCGTCTGGAGCCGAGAATTTCACTAACACATGACCACGTTCTGTATAAGTGCAAAATTTCGGCTGTTCCCCCCCAGCAGATGACCCCGGTGCTTCACCGGCTCCAGCCGCCAACGCCAACGCGGGGTAGGTTGTGGCACGCTCAACTGGGGTGGGTATTGGCATTGCCAAGAAACGCTCCCGTGCCTGCTCCCCTATCAGCAGGTTGCCGATAGCATCATGACTGTGTGCAAGCAATGTCCTAATCATATCCGCGTCTGCCCATTGCTCTGGATTCGCCGGCAGGCCGAGCTCAACCGCATAGGCCGATGCATAGGCTCGCCCTAGATACCCTTGTGGTCGCATGTCAAACAGCCACCACGGTAGCCCGTCACTATGTCGACTCTTATTGTTGGTTTGCACCATAACAAACCCACCCGGGCGAACAGGAATGAGCTCACCAAGGGGCTTAATGCGCCCTTCATCGGTGATGTGGTAAATGGGCGCAGACCTGAATCCGCGATAGGCATCGCGTAGAGTGTATTGAATAGATGGACCAGCCCCAATTCGAACAATGTCATCGTCAAGAATCTTCAATGCGCGGGACATTGTTGGTTGGCTAATATTCATTATTTCAATTAGTTGCCTTGCCGTTCTCGGTTCCTGGCTGAGCAACTGGCGTATCGTTTCTGAGCGAGTAGGCATAATGTTGAATCACTTAATGAATAGATAGATGAATAGATAGATAAATAGATAGGTGAAAAAACATCCTATCAATTAAACTGTCACTGGTCACCCACCAGAAGGTACCGCGCCACATCTCGACTCTACCCCCTTTTCCAAACGGATCCCTATATTGATGATGAGGACTACCACCGCCGGATATTGACGTAACTTAACCGGGGAGAAGGGCGCCATGCGGTGGTAAGTGTTATCTGCTCCTATCATTAAAGGATGGAATAGCGCATCACGGCTTTTTACTGTTTACCGGTGCATATTCAACGGGTACCCAGGCATAACCCGATTTCTCGGCACGAACATGCCCCAACCCTGGGAATGGCAAGTGTGCACCACCGACCCAAAGCTGTTTTTTGGCGACGTCAGCAAAAACTTTCAGGCGCGTAGCAATGGCTTGCTTGCTGTCGGTATCGAACTCCAGCGTGACTTTGGGTTGAGCAAACTGCAGCGAGTGGCTATGTACAATATCACCCCACAACAACAGATTTTGCCCTTCGGAACTGAACAGGTATGCCGTGTGCCCTGGCGTATGGCCCGGCGTTGATACTGCTTCTACACCGGGGAACAACGTGTCGCCCGGCGCATAGCGTTTCAACCGCCCTTGGGTTTCGTAAGGTGCTACGGCCTCTTGCGACAGTTTGAACATCGGCTGTGCCGCTTCTGGTGCCTTTTGTGCGATCTCCTTGCTCAACCAGTAATCAGCTTCTGCCTTGGCGACATACACAGTCGCGTTAGGGAAGGCTGCTTTACCCTGATCGTTAATGCCGCAGGCGTGATCCGGGTGCAAGTGGGTCAGCAATATGCTGTCGACTTGTTCAGGTTGATAACCGGCAGCACGCAGATTGCCCAGAATCTTACCTAGCGTTGGGCCGAAACACTGCGCCGTACCTGCATCCACCAGGATTAGATGCGTTCCGGTATTCACTAAGAAAGCGTTAACCGCGGTTTGAATCCCTGAAGTGCTGTCAACAAACATGCGGGCCAGCAGCTTTTGCATATCGGGTTCGCTGATGTTGTGGAATAGGCTGGTCTTTAACATCGTATTGCCATCATACAGCGCCGTGACCTCCATAGTGCCCAGCATCATGCGGTAGTAACCGGGAACCTGGGTTTGCTGCTGCGCTGGCACACTGGCGGCGTTGACAGATGGAGTCACACTGGCGCAAGCCAGGGCGATGGCTAATAATGTGCGGCGAAATGTTTGAGTCATAAAGATCCCTTTTAAGTCGATGAAAAAAATAAATTGCGGTGAGTGATAATAGATTGCGGTGAGTGTAAATTTTATAGCAACAAATGCGCTTACCCACCAGGGATATCAATTTCTTCTGCACTTGGTGACTACGTTGATCCTCGCCCTTGGTGAAATACCTGCGATTTGAAATACCATTTTCGCCACGTGCATTATATCCAGCTCGCACCATTTCAACGTTTAAGTTATCCAACTCATTCAGACTAACAACCTCCAGCAATATGTCTATGACTGGTTTTGCTGCCAACTCCGGTACCGACGTGCTGCCAACATGGTGAATCCGCGAGATCACCTTGCCAAGTGTTATCTGTAACAGTGAGCTTTCAGCCTCAAATAGGCTAGGCCACTGCTCATCATAAGCAACAATAGTGACTTGTCGCATATTAACCC
>NZ_AYKS02000032.1 GCF_000496755.2 Serratia sp. DD3 | reverse complement strand
TGGTGGGTGATGACGGGCTCGAACCGCCGACCCCCTCCGTGTAAAGGAGATGCTCTACCAACTGAGCTAATCACCCACAATATAACTGACTACGGGTACAACCCTGAGAAAATGATGGTGGGTGATGACGGGCTCGAACCGCCGACCCCCTCCGTGTAAAGGAGATGCTCTACCAACTGAGCTAATCACCCTCATATTCTCATTTAAACTATCAGACGAGATGGTGGGCGATGACGGGCTCGAACCGCCGACCCCCTCCGTGTAAAGGAGATGCTCTACCAACTGAGCTAATCGCCCCGTCTTGATGGAGTCGCATTATAGGGATAGTTGAAAGTGAGTCAACGGTTTTTAAAGCGTTTTTATTTGTTCGCCGCAAAATTAGGCAGGGCTCATATCGCCAAAGGAAAAGCGAGAGCGTGTAAAGCGCGTTCAATGAGCGGTGGCGATAATCTGCCAGCGTTGAGGAATTGTCATGGAGTGGTAGAATGACGTCCACTTTTTAAATTCCGAGCAATTATCGGTACTCTGCCGAGAAGCGTTGCATAATAAGGCTGTGAACCCAATGAAAATTAAAACCCGCTTTGCCCCTAGCCCTACCGGCTATCTTCATGTCGGTGGTGCCCGTACTGCGCTCTATTCCTGGTTGTTTAGCCGCCATAACGGTGGTGAGTTTGTACTGCGTATTGAAGATACTGATCTCGAACGCTCAACCCAGGAGGCTATCGACGCAATTATGGATGGCATGAACTGGTTAAATCTGGATTGGGATGAAGGCCCCTATTTTCAAACCAAGCGTTTTGATCGCTACAATGCGGTGATCGATGAAATGCTGCAACAGGGAACCGCCTATAAATGCTACTGCTCCAAAGAGCGGCTGGAGGCATTACGTGAGCAGCAAATGACCGATGGCGAAAAACCACGTTATGACGGCCGTTGCCGTGATAGTGAGTGTAGCCATACTGCTGATGAACCTTATGTGGTGCGTTTTCGCAATCCGCAACAAGGCTCGGTCATTTTTGACGATAAAATCCGCGGTCCTATAGAGTTTAGTAATCAGGAATTGGATGATCTGATTATCCGCCGTACCGATGGCGCACCAACCTATAACTTCTGTGTGGTGATCGACGACTGGGATATGGAAATTACCCATGTGATCCGTGGTGAAGACCATATCAATAATACCCCGCGCCAGATTAATATCCTGAAAGCACTGGGCGCGCCAGTACCGGAATATGCTCATGTGTCGATGATCCTGGGGGATGATGGCAAGAAATTGTCTAAACGCCATGGTGCAGTGAGCGTGATGCAGTACCGTGATGATGGCTATCTGCCGCAGGCACTGCTGAACTATCTGGTGCGTTTGGGCTGGTCACACGGTGATCAGGAGATCTTCTCGATTGACGAAATGAAGCAACTGTTCACACTGGACGCGATTAATAAATCGGCCAGTGCTTTCAACACAGAGAAGCTACAGTGGCTAAACCATCACTATATTAACCACCTGCCAGCAGAAGAGGTGGCGGTCTATCTGGCATGGCATATTGAGCAGCAAGGGATTGAGACCCGCAATGGCCCAGAACTTAAAGATATCGTTAAGTTGCTGGGAGAACGTTGCAAAACGTTGAAGGAGATGGCGGAATCTTGCCATTACTTCTATCAAGATTTTAGTGAGTTTGATGCGGATGCTGCCAAGAAGCATTTGCGCCCGGTAGCTCGGCAACCTTTGGAGGTGGTTCGTGCCAAACTGGCGGCGATCACGACCTGGACACCAGAAAATGTACATGATGCGATTCAGGGAAGCGCAGATGAACTGGGGTTAGGCATGGGTAAGGTCGGGATGCCATTGCGCGTTGCCGTTACTGGTGTCAGTCAGTCGCCAGGTATGGATGTGACCGTGCATGCTATCGGCCAGGCGCGGTCGCTTAAGCGTATCGACCAGGCGTTGGCCTATATTGCGCAGCGTGAAGCCCAGGCTTAAGTCAGACCAGCAACAGATAAAGCCCAGAGAAGTGATCGGCTGAGCTTTATGCTGTTGAGCGGGTAAGGTGATTTTTTCGCATTAATGGTGTTGACGTGGTGGCTTTTTCAGCGCTTGATCGAGTAATTCAATTTAGCCGTTGACACTGTTTCAGGGGTTTCATATTATGCGCCCCGTTCACTGAATTTTGTTATTGTGGATTGGGGCTATAGCTCAGCTGGGAGAGCGCTTGCATGGCATGCAAGAGGTCGACGGTTCGATCCCGTCTAGCTCCACCAAACTCTTTTATAAAGAGTCGGTGAACACCGTAACGCCGGTTAATGCGTAGCACTTTGTGGGGTTATAGCTCAGCTGGGAGAGCGCTTGCATGGCATGCAAGAGGTCGACGGTTCGATCCCGTCTAGCTCCACCAAACTCTTTTATAAAGAGTCGGTGAACACCGTAACGCCGGTTAATGCGTAGCACTTTGTGGGGTTATAGCTCAGCTGGGAGAGCGCTTGCATGGCATGCAAGAGGTCGACGGTTCGATCCCGTCTAGCTCCACCATCATTCTAAAAAGCCGACTTTAAGTCGGCTTTTTGCTTTTAGCGCATTCTACTTTCCAATATGAAGAATACCCGGTGAGTTTAACCGGGCATTTTCCTATGTTAACAACCTAATATCAGGCCGGCGATGGCAGCAGACAGGATGCTGACTAAAGTCGCGCCAGCAATAAAATGTTAATCATTGGTTTAAATGTAACGACTAATGTTACTTATGTGTGTATTTTTAGCCGGGTGTTGCCATACTCAGTCAGTAAAACAGCAAGGTTTAGCGCGATCCATGAATAAGGTTTGGCTTATTGGTTATCGCAGCGATAAGTATTATCATAATAAATGCGTTTGATAATTATTATCATTAGTGCAAAAGTATATGGCAGGGAATCATTAACAAGGGGTTCAGACAATGCTGAACAGTCGCACAGTGAATGAAACAACATCGATCCGCAGGTCGAGAAAGATCAAACTTTCTCTGATGGGGCCTGCGTTTATTGCGGCTATTGGCTACATTGACCCCGGTAACTTCGCCACTAATATTCAGTCCGGTGCTTCTTTTGGCTATACCTTGCTGTGGGTAGTGGTATGGGCCAATGTCATGGCGATGTTGATCCAGTTGCTTTCCGCCAAGCTGGGCATTGCGACCAATAAAAACCTGGCTGAACATATTCGTGATCGTTTCCCTCGTCCGGTAGTTTGGGCCTATTGGGTACAAGCAGAAATTATCGCTATGGCCACTGATCTGGCCGAGTTTATCGGTGCGGCCATCGGTTTTAAAATGCTATTTGGGGTCTCGTTGCTACAGGGGACCGTCCTGACCGCTATTGCCACGTTCCTGATCCTGATGTTGCAAAGACGCGATCAAAAGCCACTGGAACTGGTTATTGGTGGCCTGCTGCTGTTTGTGGCTGCGGCTTACATTGTCGAATTGGCCTTTTCTCAGCCCCAATTGAGTGGGGTATTGAAGGGCATGGCGATACCGGATTTACCCAATAGCGATGCCGTGTTTCTGGCGGCCGGGGTGCTGGGGGCGACTATCATGCCTCATGTGATCTATCTGCATTCGTCATTGACGCAGAATGCCGGGAAAGACTCTAAAGCTGAGCGTTATGCAGCAACCAAAGTGGACGTCGCTATCGCCATGACCATTGCCGGTTTTGTTAACCTGGCGATGATGGCGACCGCTGCCGCGGCATTTCACTTTAACGGTCACACTGGCATTGTCGATCTTGATCAAGCCTATCTGACATTACAACCGTTGCTGGGCAACGCAGCGGCAACCATTTTTGGCTTGAGCTTGCTGGCTGCGGGTCTCTCCTCCACCGTGGTGGGAACACTGGCGGGGCAGGTGGTGATGCAAGGGTTTATTCGTTTTTACATTCCCCTATGGGTACGACGTGTGGTTACCATGTTGCCATCGTTTATTGTCATTATGCTGGGGATGGACGCAACACGGGTACTGGTACTCAGCCAGGTCCTACTGAGCTTTGGGATTGCTCTGGCGCTGGTACCGTTGCTGGTGTTTACCAGTAATCGTCAACTGATGGGGGAGATGGTTAACAGCCGCACCATCCAATACATCGGTATTTCCATCGTGGTGGTGGTGGTGGGGTTGAATGGTTACCTACTGGTGAGTAGTCTTTTTTAGACCACCGTTATAACCATGCTTTTCCTCAGTGATGACCAATATTCTCACTTAACATAATGATGTCGTCAGATTGCTCGATCTCGAGTAATGTTTGCTTGATGTGGTTAATAACAGTGAGAAGAGAAAAATGAAGGTACTGGGCTTATTAGGTGGAATGAGCTGGGAATCCACCATACCGTATTATCGCATGATTAATGAGCAGGTAAAAACTCAGCTTGGCGGCCTGCATTCGGCAAAAATTGTGCTTTATAGCGTGGATTTTCACGAAGTGGAGCGGTTGCAACATCAAGGGGATTGGGACGGGGCCGGGCGCCTGTTAGCATCCGCCGCCAGCGCGTTGCGTGCCGCAGGTGCTGAGGCCATTGTCATTTGCACCAACACCATGCATAAGGTGGCAGATGCCATAGAGCAAGCCAGCGGCTTACCGTTAATCCATATTGCGGATGCCACCGCAGAACAGGTATGCCAACAAGATATCCGCCGTATCGGGTTGTTAGGAACGCGTTTTACCATGGAGCAGGATTTTTACCGTGGGCGTCTGCAGGATAAATTTGGTCTTGAGGTTATCACACCGGACGCTGCGGACCGTGAGATTATCCACCGTATTATTTATCAAGAGCTGTGTTTGGGTCATATCCTTGCGCCTTCTCGGGCGGAGTACCAGCGGATTATCAGTAAACTGGAACAGCAGGGTGCTGAAGGGATCATTTTTGGTTGTACGGAGATTAGCCTCCTTGTTGGCGCTCAAGATGCCACGGTACCGGTCTTCGATACCACGGCAATTCACGCCTATGCCGCAGCCAGATATGCACTGAGCTGACCCTCCCTTGACTGTCTTAAGCATCAACAAGCAATAATAGCTCAATAGATGGTTGAAAATCGTGCTGTGTGCAATATTTTTTGTGATCGGGTTCGCTATTGGAGCCTGAGGGCTGAATGGAGTAGGTGGGTTTAGCGATATGATTTTACTGTGTATACCGTTTTGCTTTACTGATTAGGGAGAAAATATTAATGACCTATGCTCTCGTAGGTGATGTGGGAGGTACCAATGCCCGTCTGGCGTTGTGTTCTCTTGAAACGGGTGAGATTACCCAGGATAAAACCTACTCCGGCCTGGAGTTTGAGAGCCTTGAGGTGGTGGTTGGTCACTATCTTGCCGAGCAGCAGCAGCGGGTTGAAAATGCCTGTATTGCCATTGCTTGCCCGGTTACAGATGATTGGGTCGCGATGACCAATCATAGCTGGGCTTTTTCAATTAAACAGATGAAAGCTAACCTGGGGCTTAATCATCTGGAAGTGATTAACGATTTTACCGCTGTTTCCATGGCAATTCCGATGCTGTCAGAGGCAGATGTTTTACAGTTTGGCGGCGGTAAAGCGCGTAAAGATAAACCCATCGCGGTGTATGGCGCCGGTACGGGTTTGGGCGTGGCACATTTGGTGCCGGTTAACCAGCGCTGGGTCAGTTTGCCTGGGGAAGGGGGGCATGTCGATTTAGCACCAAACAGCGACGAAGAGCACAGCATCTTACAGGTGCTACGTGCCGAAATAGGCCGCGTTTCGGCTGAGCGGGTATTGTCTGGCCCTGGGCTGGTGAATCTGTACCGAGCCATTGTCAAGGCGGAACAGCGTCAACCGGAAGCGCTTAAACCGCAAGATATTACCGAGCGAGCGTTAGCGGATAGCTGTACCGATTGTCGCCGTGCATTATCGCTGTTTTGTGTGATGATGGGGCGTTTTGGTGGCAACCTGGCACTGAACTTGGGAACGTTTGGCGGCGTATATATTGCTGGCGGCATTGTGCCACGTTTCTTGGCGTTCTTTAAGGCTTCCGGGTTTCGCGATGCGTTTGAAGATAAGGGCCGCTTTAGAGAGTATGTGCAGGAAATTCCTGTATTTATGATCACTCACCCTCAACCGGGCTTATTAGGGGCCGGGGCCCATTTGCGTCAAAGCTTGGGCATGCATTTGTAGGGGATCCTTCGGGCAAGGAGGCCAACATTGTGCAGAAATAGTGAAGAATACGTCTGAAACAGGTAATTGGGCTTTTTCCCTCTAGTATGCGCGCTGTGGTGGCGCTACAGTAATGGCTGAACAGGCAGATTCCATTCTGTAGGGGTTGAGTTAATGAGAAAAGCATTGTTACTGGGGATGTTGCTATCATCGGCCCTGCCGATGGTGACTCATGCGGAGGTATCCATCGGTGTTAACGTGCCCGGTCTGTCACTGCATGTGGGGGATCGTGATGCACGCGGCTATTACTGGGATGGTGACTACTGGCGTGAACCACCTAGGAGGCATCGGCATCATCACCATTATGCGCCACCGCAGTATGCCCAGCCACCACGGGGCTACTATTATGGGCCTCCACCACGGGAGTGGCATTCACGGCCACATTATCGTATGCCGCCACCAGGGTATTATTATCGTGGTCCAAAAGGCCCACGTAGATAATGACTGGCCAATACCCGTCACCATTGAAACGGCAAGGGGGAGCCCGGTGGTGAAGGAAGACTCATTTTGTTTAATGGCTGCCGTGGTTAGGCAGCCTGGCTATTACTTGATACCTAACTGAGCTTTGCCCAGCGGGGTCAACATCTCAACACCGGCACGGCCAATAAAATCCACTTCAAAATCATCTGCAGCGAAATCAGGTGGCGTTTTACCTGACAGAAAGCTAGGCAACTGCCGCTGCAAGTAGGCATCATTTTTCTTACACCCGGGTGCTGCGGCAATGTACATGACGTTACTGTCAAATTCACCATGGTGCTCATTTTCAACAGAATGAATCACGTCACAGTGCCAAAATACTGTATCACCGGGTTCCAGATCGGGAATAGGGGATAATCCTTGTAATAAAAGGGGATGCCATTTCTCTGATATCGACAAGGCACGCCCAGGTGCTGCATCACATAAATCATCTTCAGCCACATCATCTTGTAACGCACGCAACAGGATATAAGCCATGGCATTGGCGATCGGTACCACATTGAGTGTGCCAGCATGGGTACGTTGTGGTGTTAATGCCGTCCAGCCCTGAAAGGTTCGGAACATCGAACACACCGCCGGTGAGGCGATTTCGCGTACTTCGGTACGACCATCGGCAGCAAAAGGATCATACTGCTGCCAATCGCCAGAAAATACATGGCGATAGACGTAGCGGAAATTTTCATCCAGCCAGCGCTCGATTGTGCCACTGTCCACGTGCGGGGAAAGCCCCAGTGATGAGGAGTTTGGCGGGCGGCGACGGGTACGGTCAGCATAAGTCGTGACGCGGGTGGGGTCAAAGTGCTGTTTACCGTTGCTTTCCGTTTCCCACAGGCTATTGAGAAATACCTGTACGGCGTGCATACGTTGGTGCTGGCGGGCTTCAACTTGTGGTTTTGACCAGTAGATACCATATATTTGTGGCTTTTTGGCTTCCAGTTTACCGAAGTAGTTATCTTCGGCGGCGTTCTTTAGCCGCTCAACGAAGTTATTGCGCTCCAGATAGTCGCCGATCTCCTGATTCCAGTTTTCCGCCTGGCTTGGTGGAAATACACCACGAATCGCACAGACGCCGCGTTGTTTAATTAATGCGATTTGTTGCTCGCTGACGCGATGCTGGAGAATATCTTCAGCATCAAGCTGAGGAACCGCCTGCTGACCATTTGCCAGTTCCTGACGGATTTGCTCAACCTGCTGGCGAATATCATCTTCCAGAGCCAGGAAGACTTCACGGTAGTTAGGTAGCGCTTGGCGTAACTGCTGTTTGACCGTGTTTATTGCGGCAGGAATGTTATCGATAAGTAAGGAAGCCATGAGTGTTCTCCTTGGGTGGTCTTTGAGCGAGGGCATACCCGTTGCCATTTAAGGCGCGGGGAGTTTGACCTCAACTTGAATGCACTGGATACAGAGAGAAGGTTGATGTTTTGTTGTTTTTACGTTAACCATTATCCGGTTTTATTAGAGGGAAATAAAGGGAAGTGTTTCATTCATAACTTCCCTGTTTTCGTTATTCGAAACTGATGTCAGTTTTTGGCAAGGGTTTCGTCAATCTTTATTCTCAGTCTGGGGCTAAGTGCAAAAAGCCTGTTGGTCATCAACGCCTGGCTAAGGGATACAGCGCTGCTGAGCCGTGGTATCAAGCCGGAAAAAATTTTTATTGGGGGGACTCGACAGCCTTACGGCGGTGGGATATGTTCAAACGCTGGCCACTCAGTGGTCAACGTCGCTCGGATGGTCCGGGCGCTAACGTCTTTTGAGGTATTTATGTCTGATAACAACCCACGCCGTTTCACACGGATTGAACGTCTTCCTCCTTATGTTTTCAATATCACTTCTGAACTGAAAATGGCTGCACGCCGTCGCGGTGAGGATATTATTGATTTCAGCATGGGTAACCCGGATGGGCCAACACCCCCACATATTGTTGAAAAACTCTGCACGGTAGCACAACGGGAAGATACCCATGGCTACTCAACATCACGGGGTATTCCTCGTTTGCGCCGGGCCATTTCGCACTGGTACCAGGAGCGCTATCAGGTGGATATCGACCCTGAAAGTGAAGCCATTGTCACCATTGGTTCGAAAGAGGGGCTGGCACATTTGATGTTGGCGACCCTTGACCATGGGGATACGGTGTTGGTGCCAAACCCCAGCTATCCGATCCATATTTACGGTGCGGTGATTGCCGGTGCTCAGGTGCGCTCGGTGCCGTTAGTGGAAGGGGGCGACTTTTTTGGTGAATTAGAGCGGGCCATTCGTGAAACCATTCCACGGCCAAAAATGATGATTCTTGGCTTCCCGTCTAACCCGACGGCGCAATGTGTTGAGCTGGATTTCTTTGAGCGCGTGGTGGCACTGGCCAAGCAATACGATGTGTTGGTGATTCACGATCTGGCCTATGCCGATATTGTGTATGATGGCTGGAAGGCCCCTTCCATTATGCAGGTACCCGGTGCCAAAGAGATTGCCGTAGAGTTCTTTACGCTATCAAAAAGCTACAATATGGCGGGCTGGCGTATTGGTTTTATGGTGGGTAATCCAGAACTGGTCAGTGCATTGGCGCGGATTAAAAGCTACCACGACTACGGTACCTTTACCCCACTGCAGGTGGCTGCTATTGCTGCGTTGGAAGGGGATCAACAGTGTGTGCTGGATATTGCCGAGCAGTATCGTCAGCGCCGTAATGTATTGGTGAAAGGGTTGCACGAAGCCGGTTGGATGGTGGAGAACCCCAAAGCCTCGATGTATGTGTGGGCGAAAATTCCACAGCCCTACGCTCATCTGGGGTCACTGGAATTTGCCAAGCGCTTGCTGGCAGAGGCCAAAGT
The DNA here is from genome assembly GCF_000496755.2 of Serratia sp. DD3. Next base: position 56,009 of record NZ_AYKS02000032.1, on the reverse strand, counting down.
GTGCGTTTCACCAGGAATTGGTTTTGGTGATTACGGCGATAGCCATGTACGCTTTGCGTTGATTGAAAACCAGGATCGTATCCGCCAGGCGGTGCGTGGCATCAAGGCGATGTTCCGGGCTGATGGGCTGATCAAACCCGCCAAATCGTCTACCGCGTAATCAGTTATACCAGACGATAGCCAAGGGTAGACAGCCTCCGGTAATGAACGAGAATCTTTGTGTGGCAGGGTTCCGATTTTGAACTATGCTTTTTTTACTGAATTGTACAGGGTGTGTATATTTTTTATTCAGTAAGAGTATTATTATGTCTGTAGCTTACTTTGTGAGCTATCAGCATCTAAGTGATAACACATTGTTTTTTTACTGTAAAACGTTCAGGAGGAGGCAATGGAAACCTTGGAAAAGTGTTACGTTTACGCAAAAAATACGAGCAACATGGATTTTCTCGCTTCTACAGTAGCATTCTTAGAGTTTCAAGGGCGTGAAATCGATGCTAATGGTGTGGCTGGTAATATGTCACCTGAACAGTGCGATAATTTTTTAGAGCGTCTTAATCACTACCGCTCTATCTATAAAAAGCAATCGCAGACAGCCTAGGCAATTCTGTATAAAAGCCCCGAGGATAACCTTCGGGGCCTTTTCCTAACACAACTTAACAGTGCTTACTTAACAGTGCTTACTTAACAGTGCTTAGTGTAGCTCTGGCCAGTATTCCTTATTGGCGGCGATCAGGTCATCAAGAATAGCCTTGGCAACTGAAGCACTCGGTACCGTTTTAGACAAGGTGATCGCCTGCCACAGTTTCAGGTAACTCCTTTGTTCCCAGGCGTCGACCACCAGTTTTTCCACCGCCACTTGCTGGCTCATCAAACCTTTCTGAAATTGCGGTATATTCCCCACCACCAAGGGCTCTGGCCCGTTAGTTCCCACCAGACAAGGGATCTCCACCATCGCTTCAGGATCAAAATTATTGATGGCACCATTATTGGGCACAATCAACAACATGCGTTCTTGGGTGTTGAAGGCGATAGCGGTGGCCAGATCAACAATATAGGAAGCGTGTTCGTCAATTTCCAAATGACCTGCGGAGGATTTCCCCGCCTGAATGATGGCATGACAGGAACCAAAGACCTGTTTTTCACGGTGTTCCATAACCTCGTTTGCCCGGGTGTGTTGCGGGTTGGCATGTTGCACCTCGTAATCGGGGAACAGGTAATACTTCAGATAGGTGTTCGGCAGCGTGGTAGGATCCAAGGCCCACACATCTTTCGCTTTTGCGAAGGTATCATTCCAACTGGCTTCGGTGGCGTGATGGTCTGTTGGTGGGACATAACCGAATTTTTCTACATGTTGACGAATTTTCGGCATTAAATCATTGCCTGCCAGATCTTCGACAGACGTCCACCAGCCAAAGTGATTCAGCCCATAGTAGCGAGTGCGCATCTGCTTGCGGTCTTGCAACCCGGCAATTTGCGCCATGCGGGCTTCAATGCCAATCGGCATATCACAGATATTGAGAATTTTGGCTTGAGGGCGCAGCCGGCGCGTAGCCTCGGCAACAATCGCCGCCGGGTTGGAGTAATTGAGCATCCAGGAATTAGGGGAGTACTTTTCCATATAATCGGCAATCTCCAAAACACCGCCAATGGAGCGCATCCCATAGGCGATCCCCCCTGGGCCGCAAGTTTCCTGGCCGACAACGCCATGACTGAGCGGAATTTTCTCGTCCTTTTCCCGCATCGGGTATTTACCCACCCGAATATGTGCCATCACAAAATCCACATCACTGAAAGCGGCTTGTGGGTGGGTGGTATAGCTGAATTCAATGTCTGGTGCTTGTTCTTGCAGAATGATTTTGCAGGCTTCAGCAATGGTTTCCTGACGTGCACCATCGTTATCATAGAATTTAATCGCTCGCAGCGGAAAACGGTGCTGGTTAGCTAATAACATCAAGACAATACCGGGGGTAAAGGTACTACCACCACCAGCGACAACGACTGAGAATTTTTTCATGATATAGCCTCCATCATGGTTGTTTTTTCGGGAATAGGAATAGTTTTCATCAGGGCTTCAATTTGATCCCTGACTTGAGGAACATGCAGGCCGACAATGACCTGAATACCATTGCCGCGACGCACCACACCATGTGCCCCCAGTGCTTTGAAGACATCATCACTGGCGGTTTGCGCCATATCTACCAAGGTGATACGTAAGCGAGTGGCGCAATTATTGACGCTGGAAATATTGTCACTTCCTCCTAGAGCTTGCAGGAAAGCAGCGGCCTGTTGGTTGTTAGCGCCTTGGCTTGCCATCGCGGTGGTTTGTTTACGTGCAGCTTGGTAGTCAGCTTTGTTGTAGAGCTTGATTTCACTCTCTTCGCGACCCGGGGTTTTCAGATTAAAGCGCAGGATCAGTGTGCGGAAGACCACAAAATAGATCCCGGTGAACGCGATACCGATACCTATTTGTGTGGCTATCATCGAGGCATGGTTATGGAACATCGGGATCCAGTTCTGTGGCAGGAACTGATCAAGTAAGCCACCGCCCATATTGCCGACCACGCCAAAAAGGTACATCACGGTTGCCATGGTGGCGGCGAGAACGGCATGGACAGCAAAGAGCACTGGTGAAATAAACAGGAAAGTGAATTCCAGCGGTTCAGTGATGCCAACCAACATGGCGGTGAGGGTGGCAGGGATCAATAATCCCGCAACCTTGATACGATTTTCTTTGCTGGCGGTGAAGTACAGTGCCAACGCAATACCGACAGAACCGAACACTTTCGAGTTACCGTGCAAGGCAAAACCGCCTTCGGGGAACAGCGTTTTTAACGGCACGGTACTTTGGCTGAATTCTTGCAGATGCTGCGCCCAGTAAACCTGAATCCCCCCCTCTACGGCAGCCGGGCCGTAAATGAAGGGGCCATAAATAAAGTGGTGCAAACCTGTTGGGATCAGAATACGTTCGAGGAAAGTATAAACCCAGACCCCAAGGGCTCCTGCGCTACGCAGAAAAACCTGTAAAGACTCAATACCCAGTTGGACTTTGGGCCAGCTTAGCAGCGTCAACCAGGCACAAGGGATCATCACCAGGAAAGCGATAATGACCACAAACGAACTGCCTTGAAAAATACCTAAAAATACGGGTAGGGGTTTATCGAAATAGCGGTTATGGATGGCGGTGACCAACCCGGCAATGATAATAGCCCCAATAATACTGGTATCGAGAGTTTTAATCCCGGCGATGACGGTTAAGCCGCTGCCGGCGGTGGGTTCAGCAGTGAAGTCTACGCCAAAGTAGCTTCCCCAGGTCATTCCCATGGCATTAATAAAGTAGTTCCAGGTCAGAAAACTGACTAATACCGCCAGACAAGCGCGCCCCTGAGCTTGTTTAGCCAAACCAATAGGCAAGCCTGCAGCGAATATCAGCGGCATATTACGAAATACCGTCCAACCCCCTTCTTCAATGATATGAACAATTTGTGCAAATAAATGCGTGGGGTCTGCCAGCGCCTCACCAACAAACATCGGACTACGTAGCATGATGGCGATACCCACCACCATACCGGCAAAAGGAAATAGCAGCACTGGGGTGAACATGGCGCCGCCGAAACGTTGTATTTGACTGAGCATACTTAAATCCTCATGTAACAACCTGAATAATTATTGATGGTTTTTTTAGTATGAAGCTGGGGGGAGCATAAGAAGTGGTCAGTGATATAGCTTGGTCAGTTGTGGCGATTCGTGATCGCACGCATGGTTTTTATTGCGCCAAAGTTGTCTAATTTTTAATGATTTTCTAGACAAAAGAATTTTAACTTAGAAAGTGGGTTAGCAAAATTAAGTATAATTAACTGTTTAATAAATATTTATAGGGAATATTACCTGATGATTTTTTGGTTAAAAGAGATCTGCTGATGATCTACAAATCCATTGCCGATCAACTGCGAATTCGTTTGAACTCTGCCGATTACAACATTGGCAGCCCGTTACCGAGTGAAAAACGCCTGGCAGAGGAGTTTAACGTTTCGCGTATGACGATCCGTAAGGCTGTAGATTTATTAATAAGTTGGGGGTTGGTGGTCAGGCGCCATGGCAGCGGTATTTACGTTGCACAAAAAGATGTGCATCATGAAACCACCAATCTGACGGGTTTTATTGAAGTGATGAAAAATCAGGGCAAGCAGGTGATCAGTGAAGTGCTGGAGTTTGTGGTCATGCCAGCGCCACCGGCCATTGCCAGTCAGCTACGTATCAAGATTGATGAGCGGATCTATTATTCACGTCGTGTCCGTTCAGTAGATGGCAAACCCTTGATGGTAGAAGACAGTTATATGCCAGTAAAACTGTTTCGCAATCTGTCGCTAGCGCATCTGGAAGGGTCAAAATTTACTTATATTGAAGATGAGTGCCAAATAGTTATTTGCGGTAATTATGAAAGTTTAACACCAGTATTGGCGGATAAAAAAATGGCCGCGTTGCTCAATATTGAACCGCTAACACCGATTTTAAGAATTACCTCCCTTTCTTACAGCGATAATGGCCAATTTCTTAACTATTCGGTGATGTTCCGTAATGCCAGTGAGTACCAGGTGGATTATCACCTGCGGCGCGAGTCACCGCGCCGTGATATACGTTAACTTGTCAATATTAAAGCTGGAGAGTAAATCGCTCCCCTAATAGGGGGAACCCTAACGGTTCCCCATTTCCTACTGTTATCCTGTATCAGGATCACGGGTTTTTAGATCGTTTGAGCCGATTACCATTCGCATCGATAAAGCTGCCAACAACCGTTTAGCCTGGGGGATTGATTTTTTTACCTTGTAGTGTGTAAACCTCTTTCTGACCCTCTTGTTTCGGTGTCGCATAGAGGTAACCATTGAGGTATTCAATACGGTAATAATTGGGTGGCAGAATGGGTTTGCCCGTTAGGGTATAAGCACCATATTTCCGTTGGTAATCATCCGTTTTCTCTCCCAGTGAAGCAATAAAGAGACCGTTAACAATTTTGGGATTAACAAACTTCATCGGAATGACAAACTGCCGGGTACGGAAATTGTAGAGCCCATAACTGCCATTGGTTGTTTTCTGAACCAGATACAGGTCATCGCCAACATTCTCCAAGATACTTTCAAACGGCATTTTTATTATCTGGCGCGTTTTGGGATCGACCGAGATATAGCTGGAGATAAGCCAGGATGAATCTTCATTATTTTGAGATGGATTTTCATTATGCACGCGGTAAATACCTTTGATGTTGAGATCGTTAGATTCGATAACAGCAAACTGCGGTTTGATGACCCAGTTGCCACGTTTATCGATAAAACCAAACTTGTCGGTCGCATCATCTTTGGCGATGTATAAATCTTGCTTAGCCAGGCTGTTGGCGAAGTTTTGGCTAACAGTACGTGTTTGCTCTTCGGGGAGGATATAGAGCACCACGGATTGCGGTTGGGCAACAAAAGTGAGGTTCTTTAGTATCAGTATTTTATCCTCAGGGTCGTTTTTAAACTCTGCAGAGATTTTTTCCAGATGTTGCTGCAAGCTGTTGCTATCAGCGAACTGTTTAATATTGTCCCGGGTTTTAACCAAAGCTTGATGGTAAAGTTTGAGCTGTTCTATTTGCCCTTTAGAAGGGACAGAAAGGGTAGTGCTGCCAGGCATTCGCAATGATTTCCCGCCAGCGGTCAAGCCCTCTACCAGATAAGTGGCTGACAGGGGTAGGGTGAATTGCAATGCAACCATCCCCTCCTGCATACCAATCAACTCATAGCTTGAACCATCATCGTTAGTGACTTTTTTATTATCTTTGTCTAGGACGACTTTTTGGTAAGAGGGATAAAAAGAGTAACGAACGTCCATTACCATGCGATCTAAGGGTTTTTTGGTTGTCAGTGTTAATGGGCTGCTAAGTTCCTGGTAACCATCAGCCGCAATGGACGGATCTTCAATTGTCGGGGCAAATTTTTGTTCGCTGCCATCGCTGAAATAGAGATGGGTAATTTTATATTCCGCTAAGGAGGAAGTCAGTCCAACCAGATCATCGAGATTTTGATCAGAAAAGCGGATCTTAGAGTTTTCGGATGAGAGTATTTGCTTGAATTTAATCGGTTGCTTTTTAAGTAAATTGAGCTGTTCAGTCAATTGTTGACTGGTGAGTAATGTAAAGGGTTCTTCATATTCAATGGATGAGTCAAGCTTTTTTTGGCTGATTTCCATTTTACGATCAGTCGCGTCAAAGAAGTCAGAGGCTGCTCCCCGTTTTCTTTCCAGTCTGTTAATGGAGTGACCGAGCTCACTGATCAGATCATTCAGGCTACTCTCAGCTTCAGGCATTGATAGCGTGGCGATATTGTCAATGCTCTCTTCAGTGCTCTCTTTTACGGTCAGTGGATTCTCTTCGGCATTGGCCCCAAAAACCATGAGCATCAAAACCAAGCTAACCCATCGTCCTATTTTACCGGGTAATTTTTTTTCCATTTTCAATTTCCTGAATTTCCTATTATCCAAATTTTCTCAGCAGGTTGGGCAGTTTGTCTATGCGCTAAATTATTCGAGTTGCTTAGGGAGCTCCATCCCTCCACTCATGCTCCACTGCACCACACTAGCATCATCTGGGCAGAGGGCTTGTTCGGTAGGTTCAAACAGACCTTTTGCCCACTTTTCTGTGGCGGTGTACCCAAACAGCCGCCAACGTAGCGGGTTTTTTCTGCACAACTTTGATCTGGTACCCGATATTACCCCTAATGGAGTAGCCTTGCATGAGGGTACGGGCTACGAGCACTCAATGGCCTATGTTATTATTTGGCAATCTAAAGAGGAGTATAAAATCCCCATGCTGGAAGCTAAAAGCCTGAGTTGTTTCCGTGATCAACGTCTCTTGTTTGACGGGCTCAGTTTTTTAGTGAGCCCAGGGGAGATTATCCAGGTTGAAGGGCCTAATGGCGCGGGTAAAACCAGCTTGCTGCGCATTTTGGCGGGGCTAGTGCAGCCAGAGAGTGGTGAGGTGTGTTGGCAAGGGGAAAATACGCGCTACCACCGCAGCAACTATCATCAGCAACTGCTATTTCTCGGGCATCAGCCAGGGGTTAAATCTATGTTAACCCCATTTGAAAATTTGCAATTTTATCAAGCCGTTGATCAACAGCCGGAGCCTGGCGCAGTCTGGCAGGCACTGGAGCTAGTGGGGTTGACGGGCTATGAAGATTTGCCGGTGGCGCAACTTTCAGCCGGGCAACAGCGGCGTGTGGCGCTGGCGCGATTATGGTTGAGTCATAAACCACTGTGGATCCTGGATGAACCTTTAACGGCAATAGACAAACAAGGTGTCGTTGCACTGGTGGCACTGTTTGAACAACATCGGCAGCAGGGGGGAATGATAATACTCACCACCCACCAAGATCTGATTGGTACCCCATCGGCGGTAAGGAAAATTCGCCTGGCAGCAACAAGCGCGGAGAGTTCTTGATGTTTTTTATCATCCTGCGGCGTGAACTGAAAATAGCTTTCCGCAAAGGTGCCGAGATTGTTAACCCGTTATGGTTCTTCCTGATTGTTATTACCCTGTTTCCGTTGGGGGTAGGGCCGGAACCGCAACTGCTGGCGCGCATTGCACCGGGTATTATCTGGGTAGCAGCGCTGCTGGCGTCACTGCTTTCTTTAGAGCGGTTATTCCGTGATGACTTCCTCGATGGCTCTTTGGAACAGTTATTACTCTTGCCGAGCCCTCTGGCGATGACGGTGTTGGGCAAAGTCTGTGCCCATTGGCTGGTTACCGGGTTGCCATTGTTATTACTCTCACCCTTGGTCGCGCTGTTGTTGTCGTTGGATATGCATACCTGGTGGGCGATGGCGCTGACCTTGTTGCTGGGTACGCCAGTATTGAGTTTGGTCGGGGGGATTGGCGTCGCATTGACCGTGGGGCTACCTAAAGGGGGGGTACTCTTGAGTTTGTTGGTTCTGCCGTTGTATATCCCGGTGCTGATATTTGCTACGGCGGCCATTGATGCTGCCGCCATGGGCATGCCCATAGATGGTTATCTGGCTATCCTGGGGGCGATGTTGGCAGGCAGCATCACGTTGGCGCCTTTCGCTACTGCGGCGGCGTTGCGTGTGAGCATACATTGATTGTGAGCATACATTGATTGTGAAGATACATTGATCCTGAGTATCCATTGATGTGGCGTGGTTATAACCCTACTACCCAGGGCCGCCACCGAATAATTCTTTACCGTGAGCAAAAAAGATAATGTGGAAATGGTTACATCAATTTGCCCATCCAGAGCGTCTGTACTCTCTCTGTGGGCGCTTAGTTCCCTGGTTTGCCATCGCGGGGGGGCTTTGCCTGTTGATAGGTTGGGTGTGGGGATTTGGCTTCGCCCCCAAGGATTATCAGCAAGGTGATAGTTTCCGCATTATGTATATCCATGTCCCGGCGGCGATCTGGTCGATGGGGATCTATGCCTCCATGGCGGCTGCGGCGTTTATCGGCCTGGTATGGCAGATAAAAATTTCCGATACCTTGGTGGCGGCCATGGCGCCGGTTGGGGCGGTGTTCACTTTTATCGCCTTGGTTACCGGTTCCGCTTGGGGCAAACCGATGTGGGGCACCTGGTGGGTGTGGGATGCGCGCTTAACCTCGGAGCTGGTATTGTTGTTCCTCTATTTAGGCATTATTGCCCTGTACAATGCCTTTGATGATCGTCGTCTGGCTGGTCGTGCTGCGGGTATTCTGGTGCTGGTGGGGGTGGTCAATCTGCCCATTATCCATTTCTCCGTTGAATGGTGGAACACATTGCATCAAGGATCGACCAATATGCAGCAAAGTATTGCGCCAAGTATGCGCACACCATTACGTTGGGCCATTTTCGGTTATCTGCTGTTCTTTATCACACTTACCTTGATGCGTTTGCGTAATCTGATTCTGCTTCATGAGCGCCAGCGCGCCTGGGTTATCGCGTTGATTAATCGGGAGCGTCAGTCATGAGTAGCGCGGCATTCAACTCCTGGTCGGACTTTTTTGCTATGGGGGGCTATGGGTTCTACGTCTGGTTGGCGGTGGCGGTTACCTTGCTCTCATTGCTAGGGTTACTCACTCATACCTTATGGCAACGTAAGCAACTGTTGGTGGAGATACGGCGTCAGGCCGCCCGTGAACAGCGCATTCGTCAATCAAATCAAAAAATGGCAGTACCGCAATCCGCCAATCGACAGGAGAAATCATTGTGAATCCACGTCGTAAAAGCCGCCTCTACCTGGCGATAGTGGTCGTCATGGGTATCGCGCTGACTATCACGCTGTTGCTGTATGCGCTGCGTGCCAATATCGATCTGTTTTATACCCCAAGTGAAATTTTACAAGGCAAGGGGCAGAAGCATGAAAAGCCACAAGTGGGTCAGCGTTTGCGCATTGGCGGGATGGTGATGCCTGGCTCGGTTAAGCGTGATCAGGACAGCTTACGGGTGAATTTCAAAGTATATGATGCTCATGGCGCCATTGATGTGACCTACCAAGGTATTCTGCCGGACTTGTTCCGGGAGGGGCAAGGGGTTGTCGCGCAAGGCGTATTAGGCGAGGGCAATGTTGTCAATGCCAGTGAAGTGCTGGCAAAACATGACGAGAAATACACACCACCAGAAGTGACCGCAGCGATGCAACAGAACCATCAAGGCCCTGCATCCAACTATAGCAGCCAGCCTCAAGGGGAGAACCTGCCATGATACCGGAAGTGGGTAATTTTCTACTGTGCCTGGCATTAGCGATTTCACTGTTATTAAGCATCTATCCACTCTGGGGCGCTGAGCGGCAGGATAGCCGAATGATGTCGGTGGCTCGCCCGTTAACTTATGGCATGAGCGCGGCAATAACCTTGGCATTCCTCTGCCTGGTGTATGCGTTTATCACCAATGATTTCACCGTGGCTTATGTAGCCGCTAACTCTAATAGCCAACTGCCGGTCTATTACCGTATTGCAGCGACTTGGGGGGCCCACCAAGGTTCACTGCTGTTATGGGTGTGGCTATTAAGTGGTTGGTCGCTGGCAGTGGCCTGCTGCAGTAAGCGGATGCCACCTGATGCCGTCGCCCGGGTCTTGGCGGTGATGGGGATGATAACGGTCGGCTTTTTGCTGTTTATTATTGTTACCTCTAACCCATTTGTACGTACTTTGCCTGATTTTCCCATCGACGGTGCCGATCTAAACCCCTTACTGCAGGATATCGGGCTGATTTTCCATCCCCCTTTATTATATATGGGTTATGTTGGCTTCTCGGTGGCGTTTGCCTTCGCCATTGCTTCGTTGATGGCGGGCAGGCTTGATACGGCCTGGGCACGCTGGTCTCGGCCCTGGACCATGGCCGCTTGGGTATTCTTGACACTGGGCATCGTGCTGGGTTCGGCCTGGGCCTATTATGAATTGGGCTGGGGCGGCTGGTGGTTCTGGGACCCGGTAGAAAATGCGTCCTTTATGCCGTGGTTGGTGGGTACCGCGTTGATTCATTCATTAGCGGTAACTGAAAAGCGTGGCTCCTTTAAAGCCTGGACGGTGTTGCTGGCAATTGCCGCTTTTTCACTGTGCTTATTGGGTACCTTTCTGGTGCGTTCCGGTGTGCTGGTGTCGGTCCACGCTTTTGCCTCAGACCCGCAGCGCGGGATGTTTATTCTTGCTTACCTGGTGATTGTTATTGGTGGTTCACTGCTGCTGTATGCCGTGAAGGGCGGGCAGGTACGTAGCCGGGTACAGCATGAGGTTTTCTCACGGGAAACCTTTTTACTGGGTAATAACGTCTTGTTGATCGCCGCCATGTCAGTGGTGCTGTTAGGGACCTTATTGCCACTGGTACATAAACAGTTAGGGCTAGGCAGTATTTCTATTGGCGAGCCCTTTTTTAACACCATGTTTACCTGGCTGATGGCACCCTTTGCGTTGTTATTAGGCATCGGGCCACTGGTTCGCTGGCGACGTGATGAACCAGGCAAGCTTTGGCGACGTCTTGGATTGGCGCTGGTGGTAACACTGCTGTTATCGGTTCTACTTCCTTGGTTATTGCAAGACAGCATTGCCGGGATGACCGTAGTTGGCTTGGTGATGGCGTTCTGGGTGATCCTGTTAACGCTGCTGGAACTGCATGAGCGGGCCACCCATCGCCATGGTTTCTGGCGCGGTTTGCGCTGCCTTCCGCGCAGCCATTGGGGCATGACCTTGGGTCACTTGGGGGTCGCGGTGACGGTGATCGGTATTGCATTTAGCCAGAATTACAGCATCGAACGTGATGTGCGCATGCGCATGGGTGATAGCGTGGAAATTCGTGACTACCGCTTTACCTTCCGTGATGTGCATGACATCCGAGGGGCGAATTATACCGGTGGTGTCGGGATTATTGACGTCACTCGTAACGATCAACCAGAAGCGACCTTACGGGCGGAAAAGCGTTACTACAATACCGCGCGTAGCATGATGACGGAAGCGGCCATTGATGGTGGCCTGACGCGTGACCTTTATGCGGCGTTAGGTGAGGAGCTGGATGATGGCTCTTGGGCGGTACGCCTTTACTATAAGCCTTTTGTGCGCTGGATCTGGTTTGGTGGCCTATTTATGGCATTGGGTGGAGTGTTGTGTCTTCTTGACCCACGTTACCGTATCAGTAAACAGCAAAAGCTTGCCGAGAACAGCGGGGAATAGCCATGAGACGTAAGTTACTTTTTATCCCATTAATTATGTTTCTTTTATTGGCACTGGCGCTGTTGTTGCAACTAATGCGTAATGCCGGAGGGGAGGAACCTACCCTGCTGGAGTCGGCATTGATTGGCAAGCCGGTGCCGGTGTTCAAGCTTGAATCACTCGAACATCCTGGGCAAACCTTTGATCAGGCGGTGTTGCATAAGGGTAAGCCGATGCTACTCAATGTTTGGGCCACCTGGTGCCCTACTTGCCGGGCGGAACATGAGTATCTCAATACGCTGGCTGCCAAGGGGGTACGTATTGTCGGTTTGAATTATAAAGATGACCGTAGTCAAGCAGTACGCTGGTTGCAGCAGTTGGGTAACCCTTACGCCCTGAGTTTATACGATGGTGACGGTATGTTGGGGTTAGACCTGGGGGTTTATGGTGCGCCAGAGACCTTCCTGATCGACGGCGAGGGGATTATTCGCTATCGCCATGCAGGTGATATGAACGAACGCATCTGGCAGCAAGAGGTGTTACCCCTGTATCGGCAATTTGGGGGGGATGCATGAGATTCTCCACCTGGCTGATGGCGCTGTTTCTGAGCTGGAACGCGTTTGCGGCGATCGACACCTACCAATTCGACTCCCTGGAACAGGAACAGCAATATCGCCAATTGACAGAACAGTTACGCTGCCCAAAGTGCCAGAACAATAGCATTGCCGATTCCAACGCCATTACTGCGGCGGATATGCGTACCAAAGTGTATGAATTGATGCAGCAGGGGCAAAGCAAACAGCAAATCATCGATTATATGGTCGCGCGCTATGGCAATTTTGTTACTTATGATCCCCCGGTAACGCTTGCGACGTTGATCTTGTGGATTGGGCCACTCTTGCTTGTCTTGATTGGCGGCAGTGTGGTGATCCTGAAGGCCCGTCATCGTCGCGGCGTTGAGGATAAACCAGAATTATCGGACTTTGACCAGCAGCGTCTTGCCGGGTTATTGGAAGAGCGTGACAGGAAGAAAACCTAATGACTTTTTGGTTGCTTATCATAGTGTTGTTAGCGGGTGCGGCCTGTTTGCTGGTGGTGCCGGTACTACGGCGCGGTAAAGTGAACGAGGCGGTTAATCGAGATGCCTTGAATAAAGCGCTTTATCAGCATCATCTTGATGAACTGATGCAGGATGAAGCGTTAGGCGTGGTGGCTCAACCCAGTGAACTGATAAAGGAATTACAGCAGAACCTGTTACAGGATATACCCGAGCAACCGCCAGTGCAGGGCAGTGCTATCAGCCGCTGGGCGTTGGTGCCCGGTGTGGTACTGCTGGTCGTGGTCGCGGTTGGTTTTTATCTGAAAACCGGAGGATTGACTCAGGTGGCGGCTTGGCATCAAGTCGAGCAGCAACTGCCACAGCTGCGTGAGCGAGTGGCTGATGAGCAGGCTAACCCGTTGAGTACCGAAGAGATTGCTCGTCTTGGTCTGGGACTACGCACCTCCTTACAGTATGATGACCGCAATATTAACGACTGGATTTTGCTTGGTCGCATTGGTATGGCGTTGAATAACGCAACCACCGCCACACAGGCTTTTGCTCATGCTTACCGTCTGGCCCCAGATAATATGGACGTGCGCTTGGGTTATGTTCAAGTGTTGATGCGTTCAGGCGATCCGGCTGACAATAAACAGGCGACAGAGATGTTGCGCAAGATGGTGGCAGAAGATCACTCTAATGTGCAGGTGCTGAGTCTGCTGGCATTTAATGCTTTTGAACAGCAAGATTACCCGCAAGCCATCAGCACATGGCAGTTAATGTTAAAATTGTTGCCAGCTAACGATACGCGAACAGAAATAATAAAACGCAGTATGGAGCAAGCAAAACGTCAGATGAGTGGGCAACTGGGTAACATTGCTGTTAATGTTACCCTGTCGCCAGAAGCCGCGAAAGCCTTACCTCCACAGGGAACGCTAATGGTTTCGGTCACTGATGGGGAAAATCCGCAGCCAGTGGCGGTTAAAAAGTTGGCTCTCAGCCGTTTCCCGCAGTCATTTACGTTGGATGACAGTGACGCTATGATGCCAGAACGCCAGCTTTCGGCTCTGCAGCAGGTGAAGGTGCATGTTCGCCTTTCCGGTGATGGACTGGCTACCCCGCAACCGGGGGAGTGGTTTGGTGAAAGTGAGCTGCAGACCGTGAACGATAAGGAACCGATCAGCGTTCAGATAGACAAGCAGGTTCCCTGACAAAAAAACAATGGTTTTTGATGGAGAAAAGATATGAATTTTCGCCTGACTGGGTTGGCTTTTGCAACGGTGCTGTTAGTTGGATGCGCCAGTTCGTCTAGTAGTGATCCTCAAGGACGATCCGATCCGCTGGAAGGTTTTAACCGGGCGATGTTTAACTTCAACTACAATGTGCTGGACCCGTATGTGGTGCGCCCAGTGGCAGTGGTATGGCGAGATTATGTTCCCACCCCGGCGCGTAATGGCCTGAGCAACTTTACTGGCAACCTGGAAGAGCCAGCCAGCATGGTGAACGAGTTTCTGCGTGGTAACCCCTATCAAGGCATGATCCACTTCAACCGCTTCTTCTTGAATACCTTGCTGGGAATGGGGGGCTTTATCGATGTCGCAGGAATGGCTAACCCGAAACTGGCACGTGAAGAGCCACGCCGTTTCGGTAGCACGCTAGGGCATTATGGTGTTGGTTATGGCCCGTATGTCCATTTGCCGGTCTATGGCAGCTTTACGATACGTGAAGATGGTGGCGATTGGGCTGACAGCGTTTACCCGGTGCTGAGCTATCTCACTTTCTGGATGTCGGCGGGCAAATGGGTGGTTGAAGGGGTTGAAACCCGTGCCCAGTTGTTGGACTCTGACGGACTGCTGCGCAACTCCTCTGATCCTTACCTGATGGTGCGTGATGCCTACTTCCAGCGCAACGACTTCCTGTCGCGCGGCGGAAAACTTCAATCGCAAGTGAACCCAAATGCCAAGGTAATTCAGGGCGAGTTGGATGAGATTGACTCTGCTCCGTAGGTGTTTGACGGAACAGAGGATATAAAAAACGGCGGATAATCCGCCGTTTTTTTCTGTACTGCACCTTAAGAACCATTAGAAACGGTAGTTGACTCCAGCACCGTATAACCAGGCGCTACCGTCGGATTCAAAACGGTAAGGCCCTTCGTTGATGGTGACTTTCTGGCCATGCATATAGGACAGCCCGACATCAACCGAGGTGTTTTTATTGAAGGCGTAAGTTGCCCCGGCACTTAACCAGGTGCGGTTTTGGTCTGGAATAGAGATGCTTCGGTTATTAGCGGGTACCGGGCTTTGGTCAAAGGCGATACCGGTGCGGAAGGTCCAGTTATCGTCATGGAAATAGGTAGTCCCGATCGCCATGCGGTAAGCATCGCGGAAGCCTTCATGCTTGTAGAACAGCGTATTACCGCCACTGCCAGTGGCTTTCAGTTCTTGGAACTGACTCCAACTGGTATAGGTCATGTTGTAGTGGACTGCCCATTGTGGTGCCACTTTGTGATAAGCAGAGAGCTCCCACATTTCGGGTAAATTCAAGGTGAGATAACCCGGGATGGTATTACCGTCAGTCCCCATTGGTAATCCGAGCTGCTGCAGTAGGCCATTGTATGCCGATGGCAGTTGACTGCTGTAGTCACCATCAAAATCTATTTTTATTTCAGAACGATAAGTGAAGCCAAAACGGTTGTTCTCATCCATTTCATACAGAATACCGGCATTCCAGCCATAACCCCATTTGCTGCCTTCCAGATGAGAAATTTGTGTATTAGCAGGAAGTTGCGCGACTTGGCCAGCTAAAGCGGGCGGTAGTTTCCCGGAGCCGGCGATCAGTAACGGTAAATCACCGGCGTGCCGCTCAATTTTGGCGTCAGCATACACGGCGTCAAAGCCCAAGCCGAAGCTGAAATTCTGATTCAGCCGATAAGCAGCACTTAGGTTTAGATTCAGTGTCGTCAGCTCGGTGTTTCCCCCAACGGAGCCCGCGGGGTAATTGTCACTATATTCCGTCGACAAACCGTAGTTGCTGGTGACGGAACCACCGACTGCCCATTGGTCGTTCAGTGGCTGAATATAATGCAGATCTGGCACCCAGGCGGTTGGGGCGATATCTTTGGCATCAAGGCTCTGCCCGGAAGGTGACCTACCGGTGATATTGACATCAGGGTCGATAAATACGGCACCACCAGAGATGATTGGGCTGCTAAACATCATCATGGTTGCCGGGTTCCGGCTTGCTGACGCAGCGGTATCAGCCACTGCACCTTCACCAGAATAAGCGCGGCCTAAACCAATGGCAGAAAACTCGTTCAATTGGAATCCGGCAGCGTAGACATTGGAGGAGATAATTGCCACTGCAGCGGCGAGCGCTGATTTAGCGAACAGGTTTTTCTGGCTCATGACCAAAACCTCGTCTTATAGGTTTATTATTTGGATAATGTTACACGGTGTAACACCGAATGTACCAGTGTAATAGTCCATTGCCATATCAACAAATCGGACCAGTGCTGAATTATAAGTCTGATTTATTAAAATAGCGCAATGTTGACGGCCAAATGTTGCATATATGATCTCAAAAAAGAGATCTGTACTGCAAAAAAGGGGCTTATTTTAACCGGTGATGGTTATTTAACCAGGGAGCGACTTGGCCAGATTGAACCTGTTCAATGCGCTATTTTGCGACAGAACAATAAGCGTTAGAACAATAATTGAGAGTTCTGGTACGCTATTTGCCAGTTAAAAATAGAGATGAAAAGTAAATCTAGTGATTGGTGGGTCTGAAGCGTAAAATAGCGCTAATAACTTGGCGAGAGTTAACAGAATCAAATAACTATTTATCCGCATGCAATATGCGGTTTGTGAGGAGGTTTACGTTATGTCAGATGCAATTAACAAATGTAGTGCTCAGGAAACTGCGGCTTGCTGCTGTGTGGATGTCGGTACAGTGATGGATAACACCGATTGTACCGCCTCTTATAGCCAGGTGTTTGCCACCCAACCTGAGGCAGAAAAAGCGTTGGCGGCATTGACAGAGAAAGCGCGTAGCGTTGAGTCTGATCCTTGTGACATTAGCAGCCAGATCAAACCGGTTGAAGGTGGCGTGCAACTGGATGCTGATTTTACTTTTACCTGCCAGGCAGAAACGCTGATTTTCCAACTCGGATTACGTTAATCCCATAGTTCTATCCGCCTAGACAAGAGCAGACTCCCTGGTCTGCTCTTGTGCCCCAAGCGCCTGCGTTATTCAACGTATTAGTAATCCTATTCTGAGCATGTTCCCGGAAGCTTGCCGAAAGGTCGTATTTAAATCGGCTTATGGCGGGATTTGTCATTCAACTTACTGGCTATGGCTTGAATTACCTGGCAGGAAAGTTGCTGCTGCTCGCAGTTTTCACCGCTCCCCCTTTGCCAAATGTAATTATCTGGTTAACAATGTGCGGGTCAGGTCAGACCTCTTTGATTCGTTGTGTCAACGGCCTCTCTTTAGGAGTGTTTATGAATAAGGCATTGCCGCTGGTTACTGCTTCTGGTGATCGTATCGCCATTGTTCAGGGTTTACGTACCCCTTTTGCTAAACAGGCTACGGCTTATCACGGTGTACCGGCGGTTGATCTGGGCAAAATCGTGGTCAGTGAATTGCTGTTTCGCAGTGGTATCGATCCGGCATTGATTGACCAACTGGTTTTTGGGCAGGTGATACAAATGCCTGAAGCCCCCAATATTGCTCGGGAAATTGTGCTCGGTACCGGAATGAGTGTACACACCGATGCCTACAGTGTTTCACGCGCCTGCGCAACCAGCTTCCAGGCCATTGCCAATGTGGCAGAAAGTATTATGGCGGGTAGCATCAGCATCGGTATTGCTGGTGGAGCGGACTCCTCATCGGTATTGCCCATCGGTGTCAGTAAGGCACTGGCTCGCACCCTGGTGGATGTGAGTAAAGCTCGTACGCTATCACAACGGTTGAAACTGTTTAGCAAATTAAGACCCCGTGATCTGATGCCCGTGCCCCCGGCGGTGGCAGAGTATTCAACAGGTCTGCGTATGGGGGATACTGCCGAGCAAATGGCGAAAACCCATGGTATTACGCGTGAACAACAGGATGCATTTGCACATCGTTCCCACCAATTAGCCGCCAAAGCATGGGAACAGGGGGGGCTGCGGGATGAGGTGATGGTTGCCCATGTGCCGCCCTATAAGCAGCCTTGCGATGAAGATAACAATATCCGCAAAGATTCCACGCTTGAGTCTTATGCCCGCCTGAAACCAGCGTTTGATCGTAAACACGGCAGTGTGACGGCGGCGAATAGTACCCCGTTGACCGATGGTGCCGCTGCTGTCCTGATGATGAGTGAATCTCGGGCTAGAGCGCTGGGTTTGCAACCGTTGGGCTACCTGCGTAGTTTTGCCTTCGCTGCCATTGATGTTAGGCAGGATATGCTGCTTGGTCCTGCCTATGCTACCCCACTGGCCTTGGATCGAGCGGGTATCACTCTGGCTGATCTTACACTGATAGATATGCATGAAGCCTTTGCTGCACAAACCCTAGCCAACTTGAAGATGTTTGCCAGTACCGAGTTTGCTCAACAGCAACTGGGGCGTGAACAAGCGATCGGCGCAGTCGATATGGATAAGTTTAATGTGTTGGGGGGCTCAATTGCTTATGGTCATCCCTTTGCAGCAACCGGGGCTCGTATGATCACTCAGACGCTACATGAACTAAAAAGACGCGGTGGTGGGTTGGGATTGGTTACTGCTTGTGCGGCCGGTGGATTAGGTGCTGCGATGATTGTGGAGGTGGAATAATGAGCTTAGATCAGACCTTTCTAGAGCAGCCAGCCCAGCCTTCAGCGTTTCATTTGACTCTGCGACCTGACGATATTGGTGTGATTACCATTGATGTACCCGGGGAAAAACTTAATACCCTGAAGGCTGAATTTGCCGAACAGATCAGTCAGGTGTTATTGGCTGCGCAACAGCACACGGGGCTGAAAGGCTTAGTGATTCTGTCTGGTAAAGCGGATTCGTTTATTGCGGGTGCCGATATCACCATGATTGCCGCCTGTCACAGTGCTAAAGAGGCAGAACAGCTGTCACAGCAGGGGCAGCATCTATTGGCGCAGATTGCGGCGTTTCCGGTACCGGTAGTGGCTGCTATTCACGGTGCTTGCCTGGGCGGGGGGCTAGAGTTGGCACTGGCTTGCCATAGCCGTATTTGTTCGCAGGATGATAAAACAACCCTCGGCTTGCCGGAAGTACAGCTCGGCCTGCTACCAGGTTCGGGGGGTACCCAGCGTTTGCCACGTCTGGTTGGGGTGGTTAAGGCGTTGGATATGATGCTGACAGGTCGACATATCCGCCCCGCTCAGGCGCTGCGTATGGGGCTGGTCGATGATGTGGTGCCCGCTGCTATTTTGCTGCAAACGGCCATTGAGCGAGTCAAACAAGCGGGCCAAGCACCGCGCAGGTTACCCTGGTTGGCGCGTGCGTTTAATTTGCCATTAGCCAGAACTTGGCTGCTAAACCAGGTGCGTAGCAAAACCCTAGCGAAAACCCACGGCAACTATCCGGCAGCAGAGCGTATTATTCAAGTGGTGCGCATTGGGCTGGAGCAAGGGGAGAGCCAAGGCTATCAGGCAGAGGCCAGTGCTTTTGGCAAACTGGCAATGTCATCTCAATCGGCGGCATTACGTAGCCTGTTCTTCGCATCAACGGCGGTGAAGAAAGAGTATGGCGTTACCGCAACACCGCGTGAGTTACAGCGCATCGGTATTCTGGGTGGCGGCTTAATGGGCGGCGGAATTGCCTTCGTTACTGCTATCCGCGCAGGATTGCCGGTACGCATTAAAGATATCAACGCGCAAGGGATTAATCATGCGTTGAAATATACCTGGGATTTGCTCAGCAAACGGGTGCGTAACAAACTGATGCGCCCAGCAGAGCGTCAGAAAAAAATGATGTTGATCTCGGGCTCAACGGATTATCGCGGTTTTGAACGTGTTGATATCGTGATTGAAGCGGTATTTGAAGATATAGAACTGAAACAGCAGATGGTGCAGGACATTGAACAGTATGCCGCGCCACAGACTATTTTTGCCTCCAATACCTCCTCGTTGCCGATCGGCCAAATTGCTGCCAAGGCGGCCAGGCCACAGCAGGTGATTGGCCTTCATTACTTCAGCCCGGTAGACAAAATGCCATTGGTGGAGGTGATCCCCCATGCGACTACCAGTGACGAAACGGTGGCCACCACCGTAGCCTTGGCACACCGGCAGGGTAAAACGGCGATAGTCGTCGCTGACCGGGCGGGGTTTTATGTTAACCGAATACTGGCGCCTTATATTAGTGAAGCCGCGCGCTGCTTGCTGGAAGGCGAACCGATCGAGTCGTTGGATAAAGCCTTGGTTGACTTCGGTTTTCCGGTGGGGCCGTTTATGTTGCTGGATGAAGTGGGTATTGATGTCGCCACCAAAATCACCCCGATTCTTAAGGCGGAATTAGGGGTGCGCTTTGCTGCACCAGCGGCATTGGACGCAGTGCTGAATGATGGGCGCAAAGGGCGTAAGAATGGCCGAGGTTTTTATCTCTACCCGACAAATATCCTGCGCAAGTGGCAACGCAAACAGGCAGACAAGAGTATTTACCCTTTGTTGGGGATCACCGCGAAAGTGCATATTCAGCATGCGGTGATTGTTCAGCGCTGTGTGATGATGATGCTTAATGAGGCGGCCCGTTGTCTGGAAGAAGGGGTGATCCGCTGCGCTCGAGATGGGGATATTGGTGCGGTCTTGGGCATTGGCTTTCCCCCTTTCCTTGGCGGCCCATTCCGGTATATGGATGAGCTGGGGGCAGAGAAGATGGTGAAAACATTGCGATATTTGCAGCATCATTATGGCGAACGGTTTACTCCCTGTGAGAGCCTGTTACGTATGGCCGATCAAGGTGAGCGTTATCACCCTTTGTAGTAAGCGCTATTTTTAACCGTAATTTCAATAATAACCGTGGGATAGGGAGGAGTAACGTCGCGTATTGTGATCTACGTGTGGATGTTAAGCTGTGATGGGTTTACCTTGGTGCTCAAGTGGTGTAAAAACAGCGTTTTCTTTCATACGAACTTTCAGGCAAAATGCCTCACCGCTATGATACCGGCCGTTATTTAAGCTGGGTATGGAAAGGAAAAGTGTCATCGCTATTCATTTTGGTTGGAGTTGGAATTGATAAACTCAACACGGCGATACCATCCTGTATAGCGCTATTTTGTCAACAACAGCGGTGCAATATGCAAGTTTTTATTATGCGGCACGGAGAGGCGGCAATGGATGCCGCCAGTGATTCAGTAAGACCCCTGACAACCTGTGGTCGAGATGAGTCGCAACAAATGGCGACTTGGCTGAATGCCAAATCAGTGGATATTGAATGCGTTCTGGTCAGTCCTTATCTGCGGGCCATGCAGACCTTAGAAACGGTACGTGAAGTATTAACCCTGCCAGACGGTGAAGAGGTACTTCCTGAGCTGACGCCGGGTGGTGATGCTGGGCTGGTAAGTTGTTACCTGCAAGCATTGGCGAAAGAAGGGGTTGGAGCGGTGTTGATCGTTTCCCATCTGCCGTTGGTTGGCTATCTGGTTGCTGAACTCTGCCCGGGTGAATGCCCCCCGATGTTTGCCACTTCGGCGATTGCTAACGTTGAACTGGATGTTAATGGCGCTAGTGGCAAGTTTGTCTGGCAGTGCAGCCCCTCCAATATCGATTCGATGTAACTATTTCCTGTCCCTCTGGTCGTAACAGAGGGCATAGTGACCTGCCGCTGCCGTTGAGTTAAATGACGGCGGCTATATTCTATTCTGTTAGCTCCACCAGCACTAACACCGCCGCATTCCCTCCCCACTCTTTTGGGGCCTGGTGAAACGCCAGTACATCTGGGTGTTGTGCCAACCACAGTGGCGCTTGTTGCTTAAGAATATGTTTTCCATGACCATGCATTACGCAGGCACAATGGACATGTTCGCGTTTACAGGCGGCGATCATCGCCCCCAGTTCCTGCTTGGCTTGCAATTGTGTCAAACCATGCAAATCGAGAAACAGGTCTGGAATGTAATCCCCCCGGCGTAGCTTCTTCAATTCATAATGGTTATAACCCGGGCGAACATAACGCATGGGCCCCTCAGCATCTAACTGTGGCTGAAATTCATCAGAAAAGTAAAAACTGGCATCCACCTGTTCTTGCAGCAGGCGTTGAGGCGTCACTTTCCTGCTGATTATTTTGGGCTTGGGATGGACGATAGTATCCTGCCGCAACCTTCTGGTGCCCGCGACCGATTCCCTGAAGAGCTGCAATTCGTCTTTGCTCAGCGGGTGACTATTCTTCATCATTAACTCACTGAATATCATTCACTCTATGGCGATAGTTTACCTTGTCGAGAGGTGCTGTCGACGCAAAACTTAATCCGTGAGCCCTTTGTTGCCGTTATAGCTGCTGATTTGTCGTCGGCTTCATGGCAAACTATGCCGATAAATCATGAAACAGCTTGTCTGCTGGAGGGTAAATTGGACAAAATTTTCGTCGAAGAAGCAGTGAGTGAGCTGTACAGCATCCAGGATATGCTGCGTTGGGCCGTGAGCCGTTTCAATGCGGCCGACATCTACTATGGTCACGGAACAGATAATCCGTGGGACGAGGCGGTGCAGTTGGTTTTACCTACGCTGTTCCTACCGCTGGACATTCCTGAAGAGATGTATACTTCGCGTTTGACCTCCAGTGAACGTCATCGCATTGTCGAGCGGGTTATCCGCCGGGTGAGTCAGCGTATACCGGTAGCTTACCTGACCAACAAAGCCTGGTTCTGTGGCATGGAGTTCTATGTTGATGAACGCGTATTGGTTCCGCGCTCACCGATTGCTGAACTGATCAATAATCGCTTCAGTCCACTACTGCCCAATCCACCTCGCCATATTTTGGATATGTGCACCGGCAGTGGTTGTATTGCCATTGCTTGTGCGGATGCTTTCCCGGAAGCAGAAGTGGATGCGGTGGATATTTCCACTGATGTCTTGGCGGTGACTGAGCGCAATATTCAGCAACATGGTGTTGAGCACCAGGTGATCCCGATCCGTTCTGATTTATTCCGTGAACTACCGTTGATCCAGTACGATCTGATTGTCACCAATCCCCCTTATGTCGATGCGGAAGATATGTCTGATTTGCCGCAAGAGTTCCGCTGTGAGCCGGAACTGGGGTTGGCTGCCGGGAGTGATGGCCTGAAACTGGTGCGCCGCATACTGGCTTGTGCGCCAGACTACCTGAGCGAGCAGGGTGTGCTGATTTGTGAAGTGGGTAACAGCATGGTACACCTGATGGAGCAATACCCGGATATTCCGTTTATCTGGCTGGAATTTGAAAACGGTGGTGATGGCGTATTTATGCTGACCAAACAACAACTGATTGATTGCAAAGAGCACTTCAGCATCTATCGTAGTTAACCAACGGTAAGGAGCCGGGATGGCAGGCAACAGTATTGGGCAATTTTTCCGTGTTACCACCTTTGGTGAGTCTCACGGCGTGGCATTGGGTTGTATTGTTGACGGTGTGCCCCCCGGCATCCCGTTAACAGAGGCTGATTTACAGCACGATCTGGATCGTCGTCGGCCAGGCACCTCACGTTACACCACACAACGCCGCGAGCCGGATCAGGTACGCATTCTTTCCGGCGTATTTGACGGGGTGACCACCGGGACCAGCATCGGCTTGATGATCGAAAATACCGACCAACGTTCGCAAGATTACAGTGCGATTAAAGATCTCTTCCGTCCGGGCCATGCTGATTACACCTATGAGCAGAAATACGGTGTGCGTGATTATCGTGGTGGTGGCCGTTCATCGGCACGTGAAACCGCGATGCGCGTGGCGGCGGGTGCTATCGCCAAAAAGTATCTAGCGCAAAAATTTGGGGTAACAGTACGCGGCTACCTGGCTCAGATGGGTGAAGTGTACTGTGAACTGAAAGATTGGCAGCAAGTTGAACAAAACCCCTTCTTTTGTCCGGATCCCGACAAGCTGGAACAGCTGGATGAATTGATGCGGGCGCTGAAGAAAGAGGGCGATTCTATTGGGGCCAAAGTCACGGTGGTGGCGGAGCATGTCCCCGTTGGCCTGGGTGAACCCGTTTTTGACCGTCTGGATGCTGATTTGGCCCATGCCTTGATGAGCATTAACGCCGTGAAAGGGGTGGAGATAGGCGACGGCTTTGCGGTGGTCACCAAGCGCGGTAGCGAAAACCGTGATGAGATCACCCCACAAGGTTTCCAGAGTAATCATGCCGGCGGTATTCTCGGCGGGATCAGTAGCGGGCAGCCAGTGATTGCCCATTTGGCGTTAAAACCCACTTCCAGCATCATGGTGCCGGGCCGTACCATTAACCGCCAGGGGGAAGAGATGGAGATGGTGACCCGTGGGCGTCACGACCCTTGTGTGGGCATCCGCGCAGTACCGATTGCGGAAGCAATGATGGCGATAGTGCTGATGGACCATCTGCTGCGGCAACGGGCGCAAAATGGCGATGTGATTTCTGACGTTCCACGCTGGTAAGGGTAATAACAATGAAAAAATGGATGTTAGTCATTGCCGCCTTGGTTGCCTCCAGTTCTGCCATGGCGCTAACCCCGTGGCAAAAAATCAATAACCCGGTCAGTGGCACTCCCCAAGCTGTCGGTGAATTCTCCAACGGGTGCATTATTGGCGCACAATCCTTGCCGGTGAATTCTGCGGATTATCAGGTAATGCGTACCGATCAACGGCGTTACTTTGGTCACCCGGACTTGGTGGCATTTATCCAGCGACTCAGTCAGCAGGCTAGTCAGAAATCATTGGGAACGGTGTTGATTGGGGATATGGCGATGCCTGCTGGGGGGCGCTTTAGTAGCGGCCACGCCAGCCACCAGTCTGGGCTGGATGTGGACATCTGGTTACAATTGCCAAGGCAACGTTGGAGTGCCCAGCAATTACTCAAACCGCAACCGATTGATCTGGTCGCGGCGGATGGTAAGCAGGTGGTAGATCGTCTGTGGCAGCCACAAATCGAATCCTTGATCAAACTGGCTGCTCAAGACAGTGAAGTGACACGTATCTTCGTCAACCCGGCGATCAAACAGCGTCTATGTCAGGATGCTGGGTCAGATCGTAGTTGGTTACACAAGGTTCGCCCGTGGTTTGCTCACCGCGCGCATATGCATGTGCGTTTGCGTTGCCCTGCGGGGAGCCAGGAATGTCAGGATCAAGCGCCACCTCCAGATGGTGACGGCTGCGGAGCCGAACTGGCTAGCTGGTTTAAACCACACCAACCTAACGCCAACCCGGTCAAGACTGAGCCGCCACCATTGCCGCCAACCTGTCAGGCGTTGTTGGATAATCACTTTGCCAAGCGCTGAGCAAGCATAATCTCGCTGTAACGAGCTGGGTTAGGGAAGCCAATGCTACTGCAGCCTTAAATGGCGACGGGTCAATACCCTGCTCTTAGGGCTGCACTGGCATGAATTAGGCATGGTTCCATTTTTTAGGCAGAAAACTTATGGATGGGCTGGCGTTAGCTCCCGAAATACTCGGAATACTGTTTTTTGTGGCGCTGTTTGCTGGGTTTATTGATTCAATCGCTGGTGGTGGTGGGTTGTTGACGGTACCGGCATTGTTGGCTGCGGGGGTGCCTCCGGCACAGGCGTTGGCCACCAATAAGCTGCAATCAGTTGGCGGCTCATTTTCTGCCAGCCTCTATTTTGTTCGCCGTCGGGTGGTGGATCTTAATACCCAGAAACTGACGATTTTCCTGACGCTGATAGGGTCAGTGATTGGCGCGATTCTGGTTCAGCACCTGCGCTCTGACTTGTTGCGCCAGATGTTACCCTTGCTGGTGATCAGTATCGGCATTTACTTCCTGTTAACCCCACGCTTGGGGGAAAACGATCGTCAGCGCCGTGTGGGTGCATTGGCTTTTGGCCTGATTGCTGGGGCCGGTATCGGCTTTTATGACGGTTTCTTTGGCCCCGGTGCCGGTTCGTTTTATGCCCTGGCTTATGTGACGTTGTGTGGTTTCAATCTGGCTAAAGCGACAGCACATGCCAAGGTATTAAACTTTACTTCTAACCTGGGTAGCCTGGTGATGTTTATCATGGGTGGGAACGTGGTCTGGACCATTGGCCTGGTGATGCTGGTGGGGCAAGTGTTGGGGGCGCGTTTAGGGGCACGAATGGTGCTGACCAAAGGGCAAAAACTGATCCGGCCAATGATCGTCGTGGTGTCACTACTGATGAGTGGTAAGCTGCTCTACGATAGCCATGGGGCGGAAATTCAGCAGTGGTTGGCCGGGTTTTTTTAGTGGTATTTGAACTTGCGCTGGTACTGCATAGCTGAAACGTAAAACCCCTTCGGTATATAATGCCTACTTATTTTATGGTTATTTGAGTTTTTTATATGTCACAGCAACACCAATATTTACAACTGATTGAAATTTTTAATCAATGTTTTAGTGAAGACTATAATACCCGCCTGGTTAAAGGCGACAATGAACCTATCTATCTGCCTGCTGATGAGCAATTTTCCTATCATCGGGTTATCTTTGCCCACGGTTATTATGCCAGCGGGATGCATGAAATTTCCCATTGGTGCATTGCCGGTGCCGAGCGCCGCAAACTGGTGGATTTTGGTTACTGGTATTGCCCGGATGGGCGTGATGCGCAGACACAAAAGCAATTTGAAGTGGTTGAGATCAATCCCCAGGCGTTGGAGTGGATGTTTTGCGTAGCCGCAGGGTTCCCGTTCAATGTCAGTTGCGACAATCTTAGTGGTGATGTTGAGCCGGATCGCATTGATTTCCAGCGGAAAGTGCGTACCCGAGTGCTGGAGTTGCTCGAAAAAGGCATACCCACACGCCCAGCACGCTTTATTCAAGCACTACAATCGTTTTACCATACGCCTCCGCTCGCCGCTGAGCACTTCCCGTATCCGGAAGATCTTTAGCCAAGTTCATTCAAGTTGCAGGCAGGCGGCAACTGAGCGAAGCCCCAGGAGCTTACACGAGATCGTTCCTGGGGTGAGTAAAGGTAGCCAACACCGCTGCAGTTTGAATGGCGACGGGTATTAACTGACGTAACCCATGACCGATTTAAGTGGCAGCCACCGTTATGTCATTTGAATCATAAGCACGACAAGAGGAAATAAGATGATCGCAGAGTTCGAAACACGCATTCTGGCACTGATTGATGATAGGGTAGAACAGGCCAGCGATGATGAGCTATTTGCTGGTGGCTACTTACGCGGTCATCTGACTTTGGCGGTAGCTGAGTCGGAACAACAAGGGGAGCAGCGTGCCGAACAACTCGACGCACGGGTGCAGAGCAGCCTGGATAAAGCCATCAAGGCCGGGGAACTTTCCCCGCCCGACCAAGTGTTAGTCTTGGAGATGTGGCAGAAGCTGTATCAAGCCGCGTTGCAGGCTAACTAGTCAAACCTCCCGTCCCTTTAATAATTTTCTGATCCACATACGGTTTGGGTTTAGCGCTGCCAGCATCTGAGCATCGCCAGGTAATGGCTCAGCAAACAACTGGGCCGCCAGGATTTCTGCGGCCAAGGGCGCGGAGCACAGGCCGCGTGAACCCAACCCGCTAATCATAAACAACCCCGAATAGAGCGGTGCTGGGGCAATGGTTTCCCCACCTTGCCGTTGCTGCTGCAAATCACTGTATTGCGCCAATGTGGCGGCATAGTCTGGCACGGCACCGACCATGGGCATATGGTCGCGGGTGGCGCTGCGTACACTACAGCGTGCTTGCTGGTCACTGATATCGACCTGCTGCGGCCATGACAGTTGCGGCAGACAACGCAGCAGGCGTGTACGGTTCTCTTGCTGTTCTGTTTCACTGTAGTGCGTTTCTGATATGCCGCGCTGGTAACTGGCACCGATACAGTGCTGTTGATGGCGCGGGTTGACCGGCGTCAGATAACCTTCGTAACACAGCACCTGTTTTAATGCACTTAAGGCTGGGGTGGTTGGAATATGTGAAGCCTGGCCGCGCACTGCATAGATCGGTAGTGCGGAGCAGGGCGCCAAAGTGGAGAGTTGGTGGCCATTCGCCAGGATCACCGTGGCATGTTGCCGTGCTTCGCCATTGGCAAAAAGTAGTTGCCAGCCTTCAGCCAGCGGCTGTAAATCAGTGAGCCGATGCTGATAGTAGCAGTGCAATCCTTGCCGTTGCGCCAGAACCATGGCCTCGGTAGTCAAGTCTGCTGGGCATAGCCACCCTGCCAAGGGGTAATAAATACCACCAACGCCGCTATCAATGCCGCAGAGATGGCTCAGAGTGGGGTGATCAACCGGTTGTACCAAGGCCGGGGGCCAGTCAGTGGCTACTATTTTGGCAATCTTGGCGGCACTTTTCTGGTTATAAGCCAACTGGCTGACGCCGCACCATTGATGATCGAATCTGACCCCTTGCTGTAACAGAGCATCGTACTGGCGGCGGGCAAAGAGAAAGGCGTTGCTGAAGAAATTTTCTCGCTCATCACCGGAACCATTCAATAACGGATAGAGTGCGCCCTGGCGGTTGCCAGAGGCCCCCGTGGCAGGGCGGGTATCGGCACAATAGAGCGTCACCTTGGCGCCACGGCGTAACAAGGCTAAAGCGGTGAGTACACTGGCGATGCCACCGCCAATAATGGCGATATCATCACGGTTTTTTGCCGCCGGGCGCAGGAACCAAGGGGCCTGATGTGCCACAGGCGCGGTGTTAACCGGTAATTGCCCAATGAGCATCTCACGTTTTTGGCCAAACCCTTTACTGCGGGTGACATTAAAACCCGCCTGTTGCAATCCGCGCCGCACAAATCCTGCTGCGGTAAAGGTCGCAAAACTCCCTTCCGGGCGTGCAAAACGTGCCATGGCGGCAAATAACGCATCGCTCCACATATCGGGGTTTTTTGACGGTGCGAAACCATCAAGGAACCAGGCATCAATTTGACCATTCATACTACTGTCAAGCTGCGCTAACAAATCATTGATATCACCGAACCACAGGTCGAGCGTGATGCGCCCTTCGGCAAGCAGCAGACGGTGGCAGCCGGGTAAAGGCAATGGCCATTGGCTGCGTAATTCATCGGCGAAAGGGGCCAACTCTGGCCATTGTGCATGGGCGGCAGCCAGATCAGCCTGCTGCAAAGGGAATTTTTCAAAACTGATGAAATGTAACCGTTGCAAGTGAGCCGCAGGGTGGTGGTGGTGGAAATCGGCAAATGCTTGCCACAGGGCAAGAAAATTTAGCCCGGTGCCAAAACCGGTTTCAGCGACAATAAATAGAGCGCGGGGGTGCTCAGTGAAACGTTGCGGTAATCGGTTACCGGCAAGAAACACATAACGGGTTTCTTGTAACCCATCCTGATTGGAAAAATAGACGTCATCAAACTGTTTCGAAACAGGTGTACCCTGTTCATTCCAGCTTAATGCTGCGGGTTGGATGGGGGCATGGCTCACGGTAAGAGGCTCGTTATTCAAGGGATGGGGTGATTTTAACCAGGGGCGGGTAGCGGTGCAAACAAGATGGTATTAATAGAGAATTATTCTGATCGGACTTGTTCGGCGTACAACTGTACGCTAAAGTGCGAACAAAATCCCGAATGTGAAATAGTGGAAGAGGTACCGAATGAAACGTGCAGTGATTACTGGCTTGGGAATCGTCTCCAGCATTGGTAACAACCAGCAGGAAGTTCTGGCAAGTTTGCAGGAAGGACGCTCTGGGATCACCTTCTCTCAGGAGCTGAAAGATTCCGGCATGCGTAGTCACGTATGGGGCAATGTTAAGCTCGATACCACTGGCCTGATTGACCGTAAAGTGGTTCGCTTTATGAGTGATGCCTCGATTTATGCTTATCTGGCTATGCAGGAGGCGATTCAATCTGCTGGGCTAGAGGAGTCGGTTTATCAGAACAACCCGCGTGTTGGCCTGGTGGCTGGTTCAGGCGGTGGCTCACCCCGTTTTCAAGTGTTCGGTGCCGATGCCATGCGCAGCCCACGTGGCCTGAAAGCGGTTGGCCCTTATGTGGTCACCAAAGCGATGGCTTCCGGTGTTTCTGCTTGTCTGGCGACACCGTTTAAAATCCATGGTGTCAATTACTCAATCAGTTCTGCATGTTCCACGTCTGCTCACTGCATTGGTAATGCGGTAGAACAGATCCAGATGGGTAAACAGGATATTGTGTTTGCCGGTGGCGGTGAAGAACTGTGCTGGGAAATGGCCTGCGAGTTTGATGCGATGGGTGCCCTGTCGACCAAGTATAACGATACGCCAGAGAAAGCCTCTCGCACCTATGATGCCAACCGTGATGGCTTCGTCATCGCCGGTGGTGGCGGTATGGTGGTGGTTGAAGAGCTGGAGCATGCTCTGGCCCGTGGTGCGCATATCTATGCCGAGGTGGTGGGCTACGGTGCCACTTCCGATGGCGCTGATATGGTGGCACCATCCGGTGAAGGTGCGGTGCGTTGTATGCAAATGGCCATGAGTGGTGTGGATACCCCCATCGATTACATTAACGTACACGGTACTTCGACCCCGGTTGGCGATGTTAAAGAGCTCTGGGCTATCCGTGAAGTATTTGGTGATCAGGTCCCGGCGCTTTCGGCTACCAAGGCGATGACCGGCCACTCACTGGGTGCTGCGGGTGTGCAGGAAGCAATTTACAGCCTGCTGATGCTGGAGCATGGTTTTATTGCACCGAGCATCAATATCGAGACCCTGGATGAGAAAGCGGTGGGCATGAACGTTGTCACCGAACCGACCAAACGTGAACTGACCACTG
Organism: Serratia sp. DD3; assembly: GCF_000496755.2. The sequence goes on along the minus strand of NZ_AYKS02000032.1, from coordinate 25,474 downwards.
TGATGTCCAATAGCTTCGGTTTCGGCGGGACTAACGCGACATTGGTGATGCGTAAACTAGCGTAATCAAGCGCTATTCGCAGTCAATGTATTGAGTTATCAGGCACGGTTTACCGTGCCTGAACTTTTTTTAGCTGTGCTCAGGTGAGCGTAGCGGTTTCCCTCTGATTAAGGCAGTTTGATTCTGCTGAGTCGTTCAACTGCCAAACTAATCTCACCCGGTGTTAATGCAGAAAACCCAAGCAACCAACCATCACGTTGTGCCGCAGTCGTTTGATACTGCCTGGATAGCGGGGGGGTGATAACGCCCAATTGTTGTGCCTGCCTGGTTAACGCGCTTTCTTGACCCGTGGGTAGCCATACCGTGAGCTGTAAACCCCCACTCGCCGCTTGTGGTGTAGCAACATGCTTTAAATGCTGTTCGATTTGAGTTAACAACCAATCACGACGGCTGTGGTAAAGCTGGCGCATATAGCGAATATGCGCGGCAAAATGCCCTTGTTGAATAAACTCTGCCGTTACCGCTTGCATCAATTGGTTGCTATGCCCGTCATACAGGGTGCGTGCAGTAGTGAATGCATTAACTAACGTCGGCGGGACAACCAGATAAGCCAAGCGTAGTGATGGGAACAATGTTTTGGAAAAGGTGCCGACGTACAGCACCGAACCGTGGTTATCAACCCCTTGCAGTGCAGGCATCGGTTGACCGGTGTAATGAAATTCGCTGTCGTAATCATCCTCAATAATCCAGGCATGGTTTTTCCGTGCAGTCTCTAACAGCATCAAGCGCCTTTCCAGACTCAGCGCGACACCTGTGGGATAATGGTGACCCGGTGTTACGTAGATCAAACGTGGAGCAGGGAGGGTGTTATTGGGTTGTAGCCCATCCTGATCGACGCTGACGGGGATGAGATTGGCACCGATACTGATAAAGGCATTTCTCGCCCCCACGTACCCAGGTTCTTCCATCCACACATCATCACCATGGTCGAGTAACAAGGTGGCAATTAACTGTAATGCTTGTTGTGAACTGGTGAGGATGATGACCTGCTGTGCATCACAGTTCACTCCGCGCGTCTGACCAAGGTAACCGGCAATGGCCTCGCGCAGTGGCCGGTAGCCTTGTGGATCACCGTAGCGCAGTAATTGCTCCCCTCTGATGCGTAATTGTTGGTTGGTGATCTGTTTCCATAGTTTCAGTGGGAAAGCGCGCAGTTCTGGTGAGCCAGCGGCAAAGGCTTGTGGTTGTAGTGGGTCCTGGCAACCCCCGGTTTGGACAATTTGGTTACCGCGCTGAGAAAGTTGTAATAACCGAGAAGGTCGAGGCGTCTTGGGCGGCTTGATAATTTGGATTGAAACATAGGTACCCACCCCCACTTTACGCTGCAGATACCCCTCCGCTTCCAGTTGTGAATAAGCAGATTCGACAGTAACACGTGAAATATTCAAATCAGCCGCCAGCACTCGGGATGAAGGCAAGCGTTGCCCGATAGGCAGTGCCCCACTATGAATGGCATTGCGTAAACTACTGCACACCTGTTCACGTCGTGTTCCTGCAGTGTTTTTTGCCTGTTGAAACAAGGGAATCAGTATCTGGCGTGTCATTGGTCTTATTGTGCTGGCTAAATGGGTCTTATTGATAAGACCAAAATCAGGCAAAATTGTCATTAAATTTTAGCCAGACAGGAGCAATGACCATGGGCGACGTTTCACTAGTGTTAGCTTTTCCCCCACCAACGGCAGCCGAGAGTCAAAACTACTTGGCCGCAAAGCTGAGCTATTACACGGATTCTGCCGATGTGGCAGCAGATCTGCGTAATGGCATTGGCGATATTGTGGTGATCGACACGCGATCCGAGGCTTTGTATGGTGCAGGGCATATCCCCGGGGCAATCAGTTTCCTCCATCGTCTAATGAATGAAACCACTACCCGCCATCTCGACCGGAACAAAGTTTATGTGACCTATTGTGATGGCATTGGCTGTAACGGCTCGACTAACGGGGCTTACAAGTTGGCAAAACTCGGCTTCCGGGTGAAAGAGCTGATAGGCGGGTTGGATTTCTGGCAGCGTGATGGTCATCCGTTAGCGCTGGGTGATCAGCCGGGCAGCATGCAAGGTGAAGAAAGTCATCTGGCGTGCGGCTGCTAACCGCATAAGGTTGATTAAATTGGCGGAGTATCCCGCCAATTTGGGTGACTTGTTCTCTATTTACTCAGCAGTGGACAAACGGCGTTGGCGAAGTTTGCGCAGCACCGGTGGCAAGATCAAGACGGCGAGCGCCAGCACTAAGAGACATTGCGCAATCGGGCTGCTCCACAGAATAGCAAACTCACCGTTACTGATAGATAACGCACGGCGCAGGTTCTGCTCCAGCATTTCACCCAGCACAAAACCCAGGATCAGTGGCGACATGGGAAAGTGCAATTTCCGTAGAATATAGCCAAACACCCCGAGCCCAACCATCAACAGTAAATCGAAGGTAGTACTGTGAACCGCATAAACACCCACTGCCGAGACCGTAGCAATTGCGGGAACTAGCAGCCACAATGGAATGTTCAACATGCGGGTGAACAGACCGATTAACGGAATGTTCATAATCAGTAGCATGACGTTGGCGATCAGCAGTGCGGCAATCAGCCCCCAGACGATATCGGGTTGTTCGGTAAACATCGCCGGGCCCGGGGTAATATTATAGAGCGTTAATGCGCCTAACATTACCGCGGTAGTACCGGAGCCTGGGACCCCCAAGGTTAACATCGGGATAAACGAGCCACAGGCGGAGGCGTTGTTGGCCGCCTCCGGTGCTGCGACACCGCGAATATCGCCCTTGCCGAATGAGTCGCTGTTACCGCTGATCCTTTTCTCGGTCATATAAGTTAGCGCACTGGCGATGGTAGCTCCGGCCCCCGGTAAAATACCGACGAAAAAGCCAATCACCGATGAACGCAGGGTCGGGCCGACGCACTCTGCAGCCTCTTTACGGTTAAACAGCATACGCCCCGTTTTGCGGATCAATTTCTGCCCGCCACTGGTATTTTCCAGCATCAGCAGGATTTCACTGACAGAGAACAAACCAATCACCACCACGATAAATTGAATGCCATCGGAAAGGTGTACGCTGTCGAAGGTAAAGCGATAAACCCCGGTGTTGGCATCGACCCCTACTGTGGCTAAGCCCAGGCCGATCAACGCCGCCAGCAGCGATTTCAATGGGTTTTGACTCATCATGCTGCCCAGGCAAGCAATAGCAAATACCATTAATGCGAAGTACTCTGCCGGACCAAATGCCAGCGACCAGCGGGCCAGGATGGGGGCAAACAGAATAATTCCACTGATGGCGATCAGTGAACCGAAAAAAGAACTGACGGCGGAGATAGACAGCGCCACCCCGGCACGTCCTTGTTGCGCCATTGGGTAACCATCCAGTGCGGTCATGATGGCGGCTGCATCCCCAGGGACATTCAGCAAAATTGAAGAGATACGCCCACCGTATTCACAACCGATATATACCGTCGCCAGCAGAATCAACGCCGATTCGGCGGGTAATTTTAGTGCAAAGGCCAACGGCAGCAAGATTGCCACGCCGTTAATTGGCCCAAGACCGGGTAATAACCCAACGATGGTACCGACGAAGCAACCAATCAGTGCAATGACCAGATTTTGTGGTAGCAGAGCCACTTCAAAACCTTGTGATAAATATTGCCAGGTTTCCATCATAGCTCCTGTTAACTTAGCCAAATGCCGAGTGGCAGCGTGACATCAAGTAAATAATCAAAGGCGTAGAACAGTGAAATGCTCATGACAACGCCAGAGATCAGCGCTGCAATCAGGCTGGCTTGGAATAGCATGCCAATACTGAAGGTCAGCAGGGTGGTGGCCAGAGGGAAGCCGAGCCATTCGAAACCCCAGGCGTAAAGCACCAAGGTGATGACCAAGACCAGCAGGCGTTGCAGGACTTTATGGTGCGGCCAAGCGATCACTTGTGGCTTACTGAATAACAATAGGGCGGCACACAAGGCCATCAGGCTTAGAATAACCAGCGGAAAGGGGCGTGGCCCCAGCGGTTCATAGCTATATTCACTTTGAATATTCCAGCCGACAAACAGACCAGCGAGACACAGCAACAACCATAAACCGGCAAAAATACGTTCACTCATGGCATGTTCCTGGGTTATTTGGCGAGACCAAATGATTTAGCCATTTCACGGTATTGGTTAACCTGTTGTTTCACGTAGGCATCCAGTTCTGGCCCCGTTAAATTGAATTCAAACAGACCGCGTAAATTACGTTGTTTTTTGAATTCCTCGGTTTCTACCAATTTCTTGAAAGTATCGTTCCACCATTGATATTCGGCCTCGCTCACTTTAGGCCCCATATAAAAGCCACGGATGATAGGCCATACCAGGTTGTATCCTTGCTCTTTAGCGGTGGGAACAGAGGCGAGATCCCCGGGTAGACGTTGTTCAGCATAGACCGCCAGTACCCGCAGTTTATCGCCATTCAAATAGGGCACCATTTCGCTGAGGTCACCGGATACGGCCTGAATATGGTTACCGAGCAGTGCGGTGACCGGTTCGCCACCCCCTTCAAAGGCGACATAGCGCATCTTGTGAGGATCGATACCCACTTCCCGTGCCAGCAAGGCAGTTTTCATCCAATCCTGGCTGCCAATAGAGGCACCAGCACCAAATACCACTGCGTTAGGATCCTTTTTGAAGGCCTCCATCAGATCGTTGAGTGTTTTGTAGGGGGAATCCGCACGCACAGCAATGGCACCATAGTCTGTGCCTATCGCCGCCAGCCATTTCACATCATTAACGTTATAACGGCCAAATTTGCCTTGTGACAGATTCAGTAACGAACCGCCCGAGAATGCGACAACGGTACCAAATTCTGCTGGTCGCTGGGCGACAATCGCGTTATAGGCTACCGCGCCAACGCCGCCGGGCATATAGGTAACGCGCATTGGTTTGTTGATGGCGTTGGTTTCTTGTAATGAAACTTGAAGGAGTTTACAGGTGAGATCAAACCCACCACCCGGCTTGGCCGGCGCGATACATTCGGTACGTCCTGGTGCGTCAATGGCCCAGGTTTGATTGGCAGCTAACAGCAACAGTGCGGCGGTAAAGGTATGAGTCATTATTTTTTTCATGGTTTTCCCCATTGGTTTTCTTTCAGTTTGTGATATCGCCACCTGACAGGTAGTTAATATCTTGTTAAAACATTTACCTTTCATTTACCTTTCACCGTCGGGAAAAATTGACAGGATGTGATATGCGTCTCTTGCTTGTAGAGGATCACCCGGAGTTGTCACACTGGTTACAGAAAGCCCTCACCGGACTGGGGTTTGCTGTGGATGTCGCTTTGGATGGTGTGGTTGCAGACCATCTGCTATTAAATGAAAAGTATGCACTGGTGGTATTGGATGTCGCCCTGCCACGGTTGGATGGTTTTCAACTGTTGGCACGTTTACGTAAGCGTGGTCAGGCATTACCGGTATTGCTTCTGACCGCGCGAACGGAGGTCACTGATCGTGTGAAAGGGCTGAATCTGGGCGCTGATGATTACCTTACCAAACCGTTTGAGCTTGATGAGCTGGAGGCCAGGATCCGTGCGTTACTGCGCCGCAGTGTCGGTATTACGCAACAGGCGCTGGAATTCGGTGCACTCACTTATCACCATGAAGGTTATTTTGCCTTGGACGGTCAACCGCTGGCACTGACCCCGCGTGAGCTGGCGGTATTGACGGTGTTAATCCATCGTCGTGGCCGGCCGGTTGCCAAAATGCAGTTATTTGAACAAGTTTTTACCCTCAATGATCAAGCCAACCCTGAAAGTATCGAACTGTATGTGCATCGCTTACGCAAGAAATTGCTGGGCAGTAATGTGGCGATTATGACCTTAAGAGGGCTGGGGTACAGCCTGGAGTTGTGCAATGAAGTGGTTTAAGGCACCGCGCTCACTGTTTTATCAATTAATGTTGTTCTTCGGTTTACCCTTGTTGGTGCTGGGCAGCGTTTCAATCTATATCCATTATTTTAGCGCCATGAATGCCGCCAGATTAGCCTATGATCGTACCTTGTTGGCTTCCGCTCGGACGGTGGCGGAAAGGGTGGTGGTGCGTAACCAGAAACTGGAGGTGGATGTCCCTTATGTGGTGCTGGATAGCTTCGAGCGTAATATGAATGACCGTTTGTATTATCAAGTCATCTCACCGCAGGGAACCACGATTTCAGGTTATAACGACTTGCCATCCATGCCACAGGATACGCCTCGTTCCGAGCTTTATCCGGCGTTGGTGCATTTTTATGATGCGCAATATCGTGGCCAGCCGATTCGGGTGGCGGCCCTTTTTCAGCCAGTTAATGAAGCGGGTGTTATGGGGGTGGCGACCATTCTGGTGGCAGAAACCTTGGTGTCGCGCCATTATCTAGCACGACAAATGCTGTTAAGCGCGCTGCTCAGTCAGGGGGGCGTGGTCATTTTGACCTTGGCGTTGGCCTTTATTTTACTGAAACAAGTATTAAAACCCTTAGGCAAACTTTCCAGCCTGATGTTGCGCCGCGATCCGGGAGAATTGACACCACTACCCATGGTTTTACCTTGGTCGGAAATGCAGCCCTTACTGTTGGCGGTTAATCGTTATATCGAGCGGTTACGCTTGATGGTGGCGCGTCAAGAGCGGTTTAGCGCGGATGCAGCACATCAGTTACGCACGCCATTAGCGGTACTGAAAACTCAGGTTGGCGTCGCTTTGACCAGTAATCAACCGGATCAATGGCGTGAGAGCCTGGAAGGAATGAATGCAACGCTAGACAGCACTATTGCGCTCACCGCGCGTCTTTTGTCGCTCTCTCGGCTGAAGAGCGATGGTCAACAGGCCAACCATCAGTTACAGCCGGTGAATTTGGTACAAATATTGCGTGATACCTGCTTTTCATGTTTACCTGAGGCACGCAGTAAACAGATCGATTTGGGTTATGAAGGTGTTGATGCCTGTTGGGTGGCGGGAGAGGCGCTATTGCTGGCCGAATTATGTGCCAACTTGCTCGATAATGCTTTGAAATATACCCCCAGCGGTGGGACGGTCACTGCACGAGTGAGAGTGACTAGCGAGTTTATTCAGTTAGAAATTGAAGACAGTGGGCCGGGTATTGCTCAGGAACAGCGGGTGGCGGCCTTGCAACCCTTCCATCGCCTGGATAATGCCGGTGATCAGCCCGGTGCTGGGCTGGGGTTAGCATTGGTGAACGATATCTGCACCTATCATGGCACCCATCTTGAACTCTCCCGAGCTGATTCGTTAGGGGGCTTGCTGGTATCTGTTCGTTTTATCCCTACGGCTATTTAAACCACAAAAAAACTGCCTTGCTCCGCGCAATGCGGGCACTGCTCGGCTTCTTGAAACTTGATCCACTTTTCTGTCGATGCCAGCCTGCAACTTAATGGCGCTTGGGTATAGAATAGGGCGATTGCAAGATGATGGGAGAGAAACGTGAAGATCCTGGTTGATGAAAATATGCCCTATGCGTTGGAACTGTTTGGGCGCCTGGGAGAGGTGCAGGCGGTTCCTGGGCGGCCTATCCCGCAGCAGGCACTGGCTGATGCCGATGCACTGATGGTGCGCTCCGTGACAAAAGTGAATCAGGCATTGTTAGCCGGGACGCGAGTCAGCTTTGTTGGCACCGCCACTGCAGGCACCGATCATGTGGATGAAGCCTGGTTGCAGCAGGCGGGGATTGGATTTTCAGCGGCCCCTGGATGTAATGCCATCGCGGTGGTGGAGTATGTGTTTTCTGCCTTGCTGTTCTTGGCAGAGCGGGATGGTTTCCATTTGCGTGATAAAACGGTGGGGATTGTTGGCGTGGGCAATGTGGGCTCCCGCCTTGATGCGCGCCTCAAGGCATTAGGGGTACGTACCCTGTTGTGCGACCCTCCCCGTGCCGAACGTGGGGAGAGTGGTGAATTTTGGCCACTGGAAAAACTGGTGGCAGAAGCAGACATTCTCACCTTCCACACCCCATTGAATAAAACCGGGCCTTATAAATCGCTGCATCTGGTGGATGCCGATTTGCTGGATGCGCTGCCGGATGAGCGGATCCTGGTTAATGCCAGCCGTGGTGCGGTGGTGCACAATGCCGCGTTGCTGAAAGCATTAGAGCGCGGAAAAAGGCTGAGCACGGTACTGGATGTTTGGGAACCGGAACCGGACCTTTGCGTGCCGTTATTGGAGTGGGCGGATATTGCTACCCCCCATATCGCCGGTTATTCGCTGGAAGGCAAGGCGCGCGGCACCACACAGGTGTTTGCCGCGTTGGCACAACACCTGGGGCAACCCCAGGATATTGAGCTGTCGTCGCTGTTACCGGTGGCGGAGTTCAATGAGATCTGTTGCCACGGTCCGTTGGATGAAGGGAAATTAAAACGATTGATTCACTTGGTGTATGATGTGCGCCGCGACGATGCGCCATTGCGCCAGGTTGCCGGGCTGCCCGGTGAATTTGACCGCCTGCGCAAGTATTACCCGGATCGACGGGAATGGTCATCACTGCGGGTACAGTGTGATGACAGTGCCAGTGCTGAACTGTTGCAGCGACTCGGTTTTTCTGTTCGCTAAACGGTGGCGCAAGGTGAAATCCCTGTCGCCATATAAATAGATACTCTGGAGAACATCCCATGTCTGATGGTTGGAACATAGCTCTGCTCGGTGCCACTGGTGCCGTTGGTGAGGCGTTACTGGAGTTGTTACAGGAGCGCCAGTTTCCGTTGGGTGAGCTGTTTCCTTTAGCCAGTGAGCGCAGTGCTGGTGCGACGGTTCGCGTTAACGGCAAATCCATACGGGTAGAGAATGCCGAAGGGTTTGACTGGTCGCAGGTGCAACTGGCTTTTTTTGCTGCTGGTTGCGAAGCGGCGGCTCGTTATGCTGATGAGGCGGCCAATATGGGCTGCTTGGTGATTGATACCAGTGGTTACTTTGCCTTGGAACCAGATGTTCCGTTAGTGGTACCCGGTGTCAACCCGCAGGTATTGGCGGATTATCGTAACCGCAATATCGTGGCAATAGCCGACTGCATGGTCAGCCAATTGCTGACCGCGATTAAACCGCTGACCGAACAGGCGGGTCTTTCCCGTTTACAGGTAACGACGCTGATGTCAGCTTCATCACGCGGTAAACTAGCGGTGGATGAGCTGGCTGGGCAGAGTGCGCGCTTGCTTAATGGCATTCCTGCCGAACCCGGTATCTTTGCCAAGCAGTTGGCTTTCAACCTGTTACCTCTGATCAGTGATGAGCAGGGGAGCGTGCGGGAAGAGCGTCTTATCGTTGACCAGGTGCGTAAAGTGTTGCAAGACGCCGGGTTACCGATTTCCGTCAGTTGTGTGCAAACATCGGTATTTTACGGTCATGCACAAGTGGTGCATGTGGAAACCTTGCGTCCGCTGACAGTTGAAGAGGCACGCGGTGAACTAGAGCAAGCCGATGATATTCAACTGAGTGAAGATGACGACTACCCGACACAGGTGACGGAAGCTTCCGGGAGTGAGGTGTTAAGTATTGGTTGTCTGCGGCAGGATTATGGTATCCCGGAAATGCTGCAGTTTTGGTCAGTGGCCGATAATGTGCGCTTTGGTGGTGCCTTGATGGCCGTTGAAACCGCAGAACGCTTGTTGCAGGAGCAGATGTACTGATGTCTGCAGAGTCGCCCATTCTCCCGCCAATGCTGAAAATTGCGCTGGGGGTTGAATATGATGGTAGTCGTTATTACGGTTGGCAGCGCCAGCAGGAAGTCACCAGTGTACAGGCTTGCCTGGAGCAGGCGTTAAGTAAAGTGGCCGATGCGCCAATCAGCGTATTTTGCGCCGGGCGTACTGATGCCGGGGTGCATGCCACAGGGCAGGTGGTGCATTTTGAAACCACGGCGCGTCGTCAGGATGCTGCCTGGACAATGGGCGTCAATACGCATTTGCCGCCAGATATTGCGGTGCGTTGGGTTCAGGGGGTGAGCAGCGATTTTCATGCGCGTTTCAGTGCCACCGCGCGCCGCTATCGCTACATCATCTATAATCATCGCTACCGTCCGGCGATTATGCAGCAGGGGGTAACGCATTTTTATCACCCGCTGGATGCCGAACGGATGCATCGTGCCGCCCAGGCTTTATTGGGTGAGAATGACTTTACCTCATTCCGTGCGGTGCAATGCCAGTCACGCACGCCATGGCGCAATGTAAAACAGGTGAAGGTTTCGCGTTATGGTGGCTATATCCTGGTGGATATCAAAGCCAACGCATTTGTTCATCATATGGTGCGAAATATTGTTGGCAGCTTGTTGGAAGTGGGGTGTGGTAATCAGGAAGAGAGCTGGATAGCCGAACTGTTGGCGTTGAAAGATCGCAACCTGGCAGCCGCCACGGCACGGCCAGACGGTTTGTATCTGGTGGCGGTGGATTACCCAGAGCGTTTTGCGTTACCTTGCCCCCCGTTGGGGCCGTTGTTTTTAGCTGATGATTAAACCGTCAGATAGCAGATAGATAAGTATTTAGTACTGGGTAGCGTTACCCGGTTAAAATGAGAGAGTTTATGGACGTTATCAAGTTTATCATTGATTTTATTCTGCATATTGACGTGCATTTAGCCGAGTTGGTGGCGCAATATGGCGTCTGGGTTTATGCCATTTTGTTTTTGATCCTGTTTTGTGAAACGGGATTGGTGGTTACCCCGTTCCTGCCAGGGGACTCACTGCTGTTTGTTGCCGGAGCTTTGGCGGCGTTACCATCTAATGATCTCAATGTTCATACCATGGTCGCTTTGATGGTGGTGGCAGCGGTGCTTGGCGATGCGGTGAACTATACCATTGGGCGTTTGTTTGGTGAAAAGCTGTTTACCAATCCCAATTCCAAAATTTTCCGCCGCAGTTATCTGGATAAAACTCACCAGTTTTATGAAAAATATGGTGGCAAAACCATTATCCTGGCACGGTTTGTGCCTATTGTGCGTACCTTTGCCCCCTTCGTGGCGGGTATGGGGCATATGAACTATCGCCATTTTGCCGTTTATAACGTGGTTGGCGCACTGGTTTGGGTATTGCTGTTTACTTATGCGGGCTACATGTTCGGTGATTTACCGATAGTGCAAGAAAACTTGAAACTCTTGATTGTTGCCATCATTGTGGTTTCAATTCTGCCGGGTATTATTGAGATCTGGCGCCATAAACGTGCGGCAGCTCGGCAGCAAAAACAGTAAAAGTATCGGTTAACCCGTCAGTTAACGCAGTTTTTTGTCTACAGTATCGGGCCGATATGGTTTAATGAGCAGTATCTATGGTCTGTTTTTGTGAACCCGCCTATAGCCAGAGGTCTGGTGGTGGTTATCGCATAAACAGCGGGCTGGCATCTGCCTGGTTCAAACAGAAAGGTCATCAATGAGCTGGATTGAACGAATTCTTAACAAAAGTAATGTGACTCAAACCAATAAGGTGAGCATTCCTGAAGGGGTCTGGACCAAATGCGCTAGCTGTGGTCAGGTTCTTTATCGTGCTGAGTTGGAACGTAATCTCGAAGTGTGCCCCAAGTGTGATCACCATATGCGCATGTCTGCGCGTATGCGCTTGCATACCTTGCTGGATGAAGGTAGCGAGGTTGAGGTGGCGAGCGAACTGGAGCCGAAAGACGTTCTCAAGTTCAGGGATTCTAAAAAATATAAAGATCGCCTAAGTGCGGCGCAAAAAGCGACGGGTGAAAAAGATGCGCTGGTGGTAATGAAGGGGACACTTTACGGTATGCCCATCGTCGCTGCTTCGTTCGAATTCGCCTTTATCGGTGGTTCGATGTCTTCCGTGGTGGGTGCCCGCTTTGTCCGTGCGGTTGAACAAGCCTTGGAAGATAACTGCCCATTGATCTGCTTCTCTGCCAGTGGTGGCGCGCGTATGCAGGAAGCGTTGATGTCGCTGATGCAGATGGCCAAAACCAGTGCGGCGTTAGCCAAATTGCAGGAACGTGGTCTGCCCTATATTTCGGTGTTGACTGACCCGACCATGGGCGGCGTTTCTGCCAGTCTGGCGATGCTCGGGGATATCAATATCGCCGAACCTAAAGCATTGATTGGTTTTGCCGGTCCGCGTGTTATTGAGCAGACAGTGCGTGAGAAACTGCCGCCGGGTTTCCAACGCAGTGAGTTCCTGATTGAAAAGGGCGCGATCGATATGATTGTTCGTCGACCAGAAATGCGCCGGACTCTGGCAAACATCATTTCCATGTTGACTAATCAACCCCTGCCAGATTTTGATGGTGTTGCTCCGCTAGCCGCAGAGGAAAACCAGGCCAACGCCTAAGGTATGTCAGACCCTGCGTGTCAGCATTAGCGGGGTCTTCGTCACTTTATGGTTATACCCAAGTTCAATCACGTTGCAGGTAGGCGGCAAAGGAGTGAGTCCCTAGGAGCATAGAAAACTATGTGACTAGGGTGAATGAGAGTAGCCAACAACCCTGCAGCTTGAATGGCGACGGGTATATCACGGAATGCCCTCTTGGATTGACTTAAGAGGCGCACCTGACGGATTTTGAACCTAAAGTCAGTGATAGGATGTATGCAAAACCACCAAACTCCCCAAGCTACGGCACCCCTGAATACGTGGCTCTACTATCTGGAACATCTGCATAGCCAAGCGATAGAACTCGGTCTGGAGCGTGTACGGCACGTTGCCGCCCAACTCGATCTGCTTACGCCGGCTCCGACGGTGTTTACGGTGGCCGGCACCAACGGCAAAGGTACTACCTGCCGCACGTTGGAGGCCATTATGCTAGCCGCCGGGTTACGGGTAGGGGTTTATAGCTCCCCCCATCTGGTGCGCTATACCGAGCGGGTACGTATCCAGGGGGAGGAACTCAGCGAAACGGAACACTGCCGTTCATTTGCCGCTATTGAGGCCGGTCGCGGTGAAACCTCGTTGACCTATTTCGAATTTGGTACCCTGTCGGCATTATACCTGTTTAAACAAGCTAGACTTGATGTGGTGATCCTCGAAGTGGGGCTCGGCGGGCGTCTTGACGCCACCAACATTGTTGATGCTGACGTGGCAGTAGTGACCAGTATTGCGCTGGACCATACTGACTGGCTGGGGTGCGATCGTGAAAGTATTGGCCGTGAAAAAGCGGGTATTTTCCGTGGTGGTAAACCTGCTGTGGTCGGTGAACCGGATATGCCTCACAGTATTGGGCAAGTGGCTGAGGAGCTGGGGGCCCACTTGTATCGCAGTGGTGACAACTGGGTGTTCAGTGAACAAGGGGAGCGTTGGCAGTGGCAAGGGGAGGGCACCAGCCTGACTGAGTTGCCGATGCCTAATGTGCCCTTGGCCAATGCGGCAACCGCGTTGGCTGCGTTATACTACTCAACATTAGACATCGATGAGAAAGCCATTTTCAGTGGCTTACAGCAGGCTACGCTGCCTGGGCGTTTTCAAACTGTACAGCACAACCCACGGGTGATCCTGGACGTGGCTCATAACCCGCATGCTGCAAGCTATCTAGCGCGTCAACTGGCAAAATTGCCACGTAACGGTGGCAAGGTTCGTGCGGTGGTGGGGATGCTATCGGACAAAGATATCGCCGCTACGTTGGCTTGCCTGAGTGAAGTAGTGGATATATGGTACTGCGCATCGTTGGATGGCCCAAGAGGGGCAAGTGCAGAACAACTGGCACAATATTTAGTGCAGCCACAACAGTTTGATGATGTTGAAACTGCCTGGCGCCAGGCTATGCAGCAAGCCGATATTCAAGATATTGTGATCGTCTGTGGCTCATTTCATACGGTAGCACCGGTGATGGCAGCTATAGACGAGGGGCGGGGAGTGTGAGTGGCAAGTAAATTTCAGAATCGACTGATTGGCACGGTGATTTTGGTCGCCTTAGGGGTCATCATTCTGCCGGGTTTGTTGGATGGCAAAAAAAGGCATTATGAAGATGAGTTTGCCGCTATTCCCCTGGTACCCAAACCCGGTGACTCCCATGAAGCTGACATGATCCCGCCAGCGTCACAACCATTACCTTCTCAACCCCCTGAAGGGGCGGGGGCATTGGTTGAACAGCAGGCAGCGGTAGAAGCGGCAGCCCAACAGGCCGCCAGACAAAATACTCAGCAGCAGCAATTGCCACCGGTTGTGGTGCCTCCGGCAACCAGTCAACCGATTCAACCCCCGCTGCAGCAGGAAACCAAGCCAGCAGAGGTGAAACCCAAGCCAGTGGTTGAACCGAAACCGGAAGTGAAGCCTGAAACCAAACCGCAGCCTAAACCCGCAACCGAAGAAAAAGCACCGGTGGGGCAGGCCTATGTGGTGCAGTTAGGTGCGTTGAAAAATGCCGCCAAGGTCAATGAAATTGTCGCTTCATTACGTTTGTCTGGCTACCGGGCCTATACAGTGCCTTCGACACCGGTTCAAGGGGTGATTACCCGGATCTATGTGGGGCCTGATGCATCGAAGCAGAAATTGCAGTCATCTTTGGCTGAACTCAATGCCATTAGTGGGTTGAGTGGTCAGGTGAAGCCGTACAGTGTTCGTTGATGGGGCTGAACTGCTCTCTGTTGGCGGCAAACACTGAAGGTGAATGGCATGGCGTTCAGGTTTTTTTCGCCGCGTTATATTTTTAATGTGGCGGGAAATCCGCTACGCAAACGTTTTCTTTTTCTGTTAGAATTCGCCGCGAATGAGATGCAAGGGCGATTCATCATTGGAATAGTTCATGGTCTGGATTGATTACGTCATTATAGCGTTGATTGGATTTTCGGCTTTGGTCAGCCTGGTCCGAGGTTTTGTACGCGAAGCATTGTCACTTGTGACATGGGGATGTGCGTTTTTTATAGCCAGCCATTTTTACCCTTACCTTGCAGCCTATTTCACTCGTTTAGAAGATGAACTGGTGCGGAATGGCGTTGCGATAGCTCTATTATTTATCGCAACGTTGATTGTGGGCGCTATTGTTAACAACGTGATCGGCACATTGGTCGATAAGACCGGGTTATCGGGTACTGATCGCGTGTTAGGTGTCTGTTTTGGTGCATTGCGTGGCGTATTGATTGTGGCGGCGCTCCTGTTTTTTCTGGATACCTTCACCACCTTGTCACAAAGTGCGGATTGGAAACAGTCGCAATTTATCCCCTATTTCAAGCCCATCATCACTTGGTTCTTTGACTATCTGCAAAGCACGTCGAGTTTATTACCCCCCTAGTTACCGGGGCGGTAACGGCTTAGAGGAAAAGACAACATGTGCGGTATTGTTGGTATCGCCGGTTTTATGCCGGTAAACCAGTCTATTTATGATGCGTTGACAGTGCTTCAGCACCGTGGGCAGGATGCCGCTGGCATCGTAACGATTGATGCCTATAACGGGTTTCGTCTGCGTAAGGCCAATGGCCTGGTGAAAGATGTGTTTGAAGCACGTCATATGCAGCGTTTGCAGGGTAACATGGGCATTGGCCATGTGCGCTATCCTACTGCAGGCAGCTCCAGTGCTTCAGAAGCCCAACCATTCTATGTCAACTCGCCATTCGGTATTACGCTGGCACACAACGGCAATCTGACGAATGCCCATGAACTGCGCCAGAAACTGCTTGAAACTGGCCGCCGTCATATCAATACGACCTCCGACTCGGAGATCCTACTGAATGTGTTAGCCACTGAGCTTGACCGTTTCCAGCACACCCCGCTGGAAGCTGATAATATTTTTACTGCCATTGCGGCAATGCACCAGCAATTACGCGGTGCCTATGCCTGTGTGGCGATGATTATCGGTCATGGCCTGGTGGCATTCCGTGATCCTAATGGTATTCGCCCGCTGGTGATTGGCAAGCGGACATTGGATGATGGGCGCTGTGAATATATGGTGGCATCCGAGAGCGTGGCGCTGGATACATTAGGTTTTGAGTTCTTGCGTGACATTGCACCTGGTGAAGCGGTCTATGTCAGTGCTCAGGGGCAGCTTGCCACCCGCCAGTGTGCCGAAGATCCTAAAAACCACCCCTGTTTGTTTGAGTATGTCTATTTTGCCCGTCCAGACTCGTTTATGGACAAAATCTCGGTCTACAGTGCGCGAGTGCGTATGGGGCAGAAGTTGGGTAAAAAGATTGCCCGCGAATGGGAAGATCTGGACATTGATGTGGTGATCCCAATCCCGGAAACATCTTGCGATATTGCGCTGGAAATTGCCCATATTCTGGGAAAACCTTATCGCCAGGGATTTGTTAAAAACCGTTATGTGGGCCGTACTTTTATCATGCCGGGTCAGCAAGTGCGCCGCCAGTCGGTACGTCGCAAGCTGAACGCCAACCGTGCTGAGTTTCGTGACAAGAACGTGTTATTGGTGGATGACTCCATCGTGCGTGGCACGACCTCTGAGCAGATTGTCGAGATGGCCCGTGATGCGGGAGCCAAACGGGTTTATTTGGCCTCTGCGGCACCGGAAATCCGTTTCCCCAATGTCTATGGTATTGATATGCCGAGCGCCTCAGAGCTGATTGCTCATGGGCGTGAAGTGGATGAAATCCGCAAGATGATTGGTGCCGATGGTTTGATTTTCCAGGATCTGACTGATTTGATCGACGCGGTTCGGGAAGAGAACCCAGATATCACTCAGTTTGAATGCTCGGTGTTCGACGGTATTTATGTCACAAAAGATGTCGACCAAGACTATCTGGAGTATCTGGAGACATTGCGCAATGATGATACCAAAGCGTTGCGCGGCCAAACCGAAGCGGAAAATCTGGAAATGCACAATGAAGGCTAATCGCTAATCGGGCTGCTATACCCAAGTTCATTCAAGTTGCAGCCTACATTGCTGCAGCTTGAATGGCGATGCGGGTCTAGCATAGAGCTCACTCACCATCCCTTCTGCTGGGGGGCTGCAAAGTCTACCCCAATTCAGCTATGCTAGCGGCCTATCTCTAGGCAGAGACTCGTATTATGAAAAAACTCATTGTCGGAATTTCTGGTGCCAGTGGCGTCATCTATGGTGTGCGTTTGCTGCAAGTTTTGCGCAGTGTGGAAGGGGTTGAGACCCATTTGGTGATGAGTCAAGCCGCGCGCCAGACGTTAGCACTGGAGACCTCGTTAAATCTGCGTGATGTACAAGCGCTGGCGGATGTGGTCTATGATTCGCGAGATATTGCCGCCAGCATCTCTTCGGGTTCTTTCAAAACCATGGGCATGGTGATCCTGCCTTGCTCAATCAAAACATTATCTGGCATCGTCAACAGCTATACGGATGGGTTATTGACCCGAGCTGCTGATGTGGTGCTAAAAGAACGGCGGCCTTTGGTCCTCTGCGTGCGTGAAACCCCCCTGCATCTTGGCCATCTACGTTTAATGACTCAGGCCGCGGAGTTGGGGGCGGTGATTATGCCACCGGTGCCTGCCTTCTATCATCGCCCACAAACCCTTGATGATATCATCGATCAAACCGTGAACCGGGTTATCGACCAGTTTGATATTGAACTGCCGCAAGACCTGTTTACGCGCTGGCAAGGCGTTAATTAACAATTTTACAATTAAATCTATACATTTTTGCAGCGTTGCACTGATTTAGTGCCACGTATGCACCATAATAGTTCTGCTGCACCATGCTTTCATACGGGTGTTTACCCAAGGTGAGAAGGGCTAGACTCAAACAACGGTCTATTTCACCAACTGGGTCCTGTGAGATTCACGCCAGTGAATGGAATAGGTGCAGAGTCAATGGCTTATCGTGTTCTGTAACAAGAAATGGCATGATTGCTGCATCCTTGGTACCGGAAAAAGGTCACCTCTGTGTGGACATCGGAAAAATCTAATCGAGGAATATTATGAAAAATCTTGTTAAGGCTCTTCCCTTAGTGTTACTGCTGGGGGCGATGGGTAGTGCTTTGGCTGCTTTGCCCACGACAATAAAAATTGGTACTGACCCAACTTATGCTCCTTTTGAATCCAAAAATGCACAGGGTGAATTGGTGGGTTTTGATATCGATTTGGCCAAAGAGATGTGCAAACGGGCGAATATCCAGTGCACTTTTGTCGAGAGCGATTTTGATGCGCTTATCCCTTCACTGAAAGCGAAAAAAATTGACGCAATTCTCTCCTCACTCTCCATTACTGAAAAGCGCCAACAGGAAATCGCCTTTACCGACAAATTATTTGCCGCTAATTCACGCCTGATCGCACCGAAAGGTTCAACGATTTTACCCACCATAGAAGCACTGCAAGGCAAGAGTGTGGGGGTGTTACAAGGAACCACACAAGAGGCTTATGCTAACGCTTTTTGGCAGCCTAAAGGCATCACGGTGGTCCCTTATCAGAACCAGGATTTATCCTATGCGGATTTAGCTTCCGGGCGTATTGATGCGGCGTTTCAGGATGAGGTGGCGGGGAGTTATGGCTTCCTTCAACAACCTATGGGTAAGGATTATGCCTTTGCGGGTGAGTCAGTCAAAGATGACAAATACTTTGGTGTCGGTACCGGTATGGGGCTACGCAAGGATGCAACCGAGTTGAAAGCAGCATTGGATAAGGCTTTTGCTGAAATGCGCCAAGATGGCACTTACGATAAATTGGCCAAGAAGTACTTTGATTTTGATATCTATGGTGGTTAATTCTCGTCCTGTCTCATGTTGAAGCCACTGGGTGAGCTTCAATAGGCTGGTATGATCTAGCGAACCGCCGACAAGCTGTGGCGGTTCTATACTCGTCATACTTCAAGCTGCTTGGGTGTTGGCTACGTCAGTTCGCACCAGTCACATAGTGGCCTATGCTCCTGGTGACTCTCGGACTTGCCGCCTACAAGCAATTCGAATTATTTAGAGTATAAGTCAATCAAAACAGGATAAAAGAAATGCTACAAGGCTATCCTCTATTGATCTTCGAGGGGGCTCTGGTGACACTGGAGCTGGCCCTCAGTTCCGTTCTGTTGGCGGTGGCGATCGGCTTGTTCGGTGCTGGCGGTAAGCTTTCGTCCAACCCTATCATCTCAACAATATTCGGTGCCTATACCACGCTGATCCGCGGAGTCCCTGATTTGGTGCTGATGCTGCTGATCTTTTATGGCTTGCAGATTGCCTTGAATAGCGTGACGGAGTCACTGGGTTTTGCGCAGATCGATATAGACCCTTTAAGTGCCGGTATTATCACCTTGGGGTTTATCTACGGTGCCTATTTTACGGAAACTTTCCGTGGTGCCTTTCTGGCGGTACCGAGGGGGCAAATTGAGGCGGCCACGGCGTTTGGTCTTTCCAAAGGGCAAATTTTTCGCCGTATTCTGTTCCCGGCGATGATGCGTTTTGCGTTACCTGGCATTGGCAACAACTGGCAGGTGATCCTGAAGGCGACCGCATTGGTATCGATCCTGGGTTTGAATGATCTGGTAAAAGCGACACAATTGGCAGGAAAAGGCACCTACCAGCCTTTTTTCTACGCCATTGTTGCTGGGGCGGTCTACCTGCTTTTCACCACCCTTTCTAATGGTGTCTTGCTGTGGCTTGAGCGGCGTTATTCACTGGGCGTCAAAAGGGTTGAGCTATGATCGACATCTTGCAACAGTATTGGCAACAACTACTGTGGACTGATGGCTACCGTTTTACTGGTGTGGCGGTGACGTTATGGTTGCTGATTTCATCGGTGGTGATGGGGGGGCTAATGGCTGTCCCGATGGCGGTGGCGCGAGTCTCTTCTGTTCGCTGGCTGAGTCTTCCCGTTTGGCTGTATACCTATGTGTTTCGCGGCACTCCGCTGTATGTACAACTACTGGTGTTTTATTCTGGGGTGTACAGCTTGGAGATGGTGCGTGGCACCGAACTGCTGAATGCATTTTTCCGCAGTGGGCTTAACTGCACCATTTTGGCACTGACACTGAATACTTGTGCCTATACCACCGAGATTTTTGCTGGGGCGATCCGTTCGGTACCCGAAGGTGAAATTGAAGCAGCCAAAGCCTATGGTTTTTCGCGCTTTAAGCAGTATCGCTGCATTATTTTACCTTCAGCACTGCGTACCGCATTACCGGCATACAGCAATGAAGTGATTCTGATGCTGCACTCGACGGCATTAGCGTTTACCGCCACGGTACCGGATTTGTTGAAGATTGCGCGTGATATTAATGCGGCGACTTACCAACCCTTTTATGCCTTCGGCATCGCAGCAGCACTGTATTTGATTGTCTCTTACGTGTTGATCAGTCTGTTCCGTAAAGCGGAGAAGCGTTGGATGGCACATGTTACTCATCGATAAATGGCGGAAATAGTCATGTCTGAAAATAAATTAGCCGTCAGTGGATTATACAAACGTTATGGTGACCATGAGGTATTGAAAGGCGTTTCTCTGGCGGCGAACGCCGGGGATGTGATCAGTATTATTGGTTCATCTGGCTCGGGGAAGAGTACCTTTTTACGCTGCATTAATTTTCTGGAAAAACCCACCGAGGGAAGTATCAGACTAAACAATAAAGATATTTCCATGGTACGTGATCGGGATGGTCACTTGAAAGTTGCGGATAGTAAGCAACTGCAGTGGTTACGTACCCGGCTAACCATGGTATTCCAGCATTTTAACTTATGGAGCCATATGACCGTGTTGGAGAATGTCATGGAGGCTCCTATTCAGGTATTAGGCTTGAGTAAAGCGCAAGCCTTTGAGCGAGCAGTGCGCTATCTGGAGAAGGTCGGCATTGATGAACGCGCGCGGATTAAATATCCCGTCCACCTTTCTGGTGGTCAACAGCAACGGGTGTCGATTGCCCGGGCACTAGCGATGGAGCCGGAAGTCTTATTGTTCGATGAACCGACTTCCGCCTTGGATCCGGAACTGGTGGGGGAGGTGTTGCGCATCATGCAAAAGCTGGCGGAGGAGGGGAAAACCATGGTGGTGGTGACCCATGAGATGGGTTTTGCACGCCATGTGTCCAACCACGTTATTTTCTTACATCAGGGCGTGATTGAAGAGCAAGGCTCACCAGACGAACTGTTCGATCATCCGAAAAGTGCCCGTTTACAGCAGTTCCTTTCCGGGTCACTGAAGTAAACTCCGTGATGGTCATTATTTGAAGGTGGTGTTGGTTAAATGGGTCACCTTTTTGCTGGACCAAAACGTTGAATATTTTGGTCCAGCGACTTGAATGGTAAAGCTCTCAATAAATTCTAACGTTGTGACTGGCGATTAACCACATCATCCAGTGCCTGCTCCAACTCCATAAAGTGGAATTTGAAACCCGCCGCCTCCAATTTTCTTGGTATCGCCCGTTGCCCTTCGAGAACCAGTACTGAGGCCTCCCCCATCAGCAAGCGTATGGCAAATGCCGGGGTACGCAGAAAGGCGGGTCTAGCCAACACATTCGCCAAGATGGCGCTGAATTGCTCATTATGCACTGGGTAAGGGGCCACCATATTAAATGGACCGGACAGTGAGGGATGATCTAACAGATAAATAATGGCATTGACCATGTCGTCAATATGGATCCAGGGCATATATTGGCGGCCATTACCTATTGGCCCACCCAAGCCTAAACGAAACAGGGGGATTAACTTTGCCAATGCGCCCCCTTTGGGGGCCAGTACAATACCGGTACGTAGCAAGCAGACTCGAGTGTGGCTACTTTGCGCCTGAAGTGCCAGGGCCTCCCAACGCTGGCAGAGTTGATGAGTAAACCCCGGCTGGGGTGGCTCATCTTCGGGCACTACCGATTGGCCCTGATCGCCATAATAGCCCACAGCGGAGCCAGAAATCAGTACCGTAGGGGGGAGGGAGCTGGTCTTGATCAAGCCCGCCAGCCGTTCAGTCAGTTCCCAGCGGCTACGGCACAGCCGCTCTTTTTGTGTTGCACTCCACCTTTTATCCGCAATTGGTTCTCCTGCCAGGTTGATCACCGCATCAAATCCATCCAGAGAACGTTGTTCATCCAGCGAAGACCAATAGCTCACGGTATCACCGAATTTTTCCCGCGCTTTACTGATATTACGGGTCAATAAGGTGAGTTGATGCGAAAGATGCAGCAGCTGCCTGGTGAGGTGGCTACCGATCAATCCTGTTGCGCCGGTAATCAGGATCTTCATGGGCGGATCTCCCTGATAGGTATAAATAGGCTGTTATTCAGAGAGATATTTTATCTCTCTGAATCAGTTTAAGTATAGGAGGGCTCCCGGCAGTAACTCAAGGTCATCGAGACCGAGTCGGCATAACGCAGGGCCAACAATTTATCTATTTCCACTTCAGCATAGGTGACCCAAGGATGTTGTTTCACGATATCGAGCACATCTTGAGTTAATTTTTCCAATAAAGCGAAACGGTTATCTTCGATATGGCGAATGATCGATTTGGTGATCGTGCGGTAATTGAGGGCATCGGCAATATCTTCACTATGACGGGCTTTATCGGCTGGATAGTGAATCACCACATTAACCAGGATATCCTGGCGGTTGTTGATTTCTTCTTCCTTGATACCAATAAAAGTACGTAAGCGCAGGTTTTTAATACGGATAATGGCATCGTTTGGCGGAACAGGCATCGGAAGTCCTCTACAGGTCAGTATGTTGCTACCCAGCATAGATGGAAAATAAGGAAAGACAAAACATTGTTCACCGTTACAAGCTAAACGGCGCTGTTTAAGCCGTGGTCGATACCCTTACGGCGGGTTAGGGCCCGCTAATAAAAATTATCCAGAGCAAGAATTCAACAGGTTAAGAGCCCGAACCAAGCGCAGAACGATTTTCTGCTAATGCTAACGCATGTTGTTGAATCGTCAGTCGCAACCAGCGGCGCAACCGATCATTATGTGTTCGCTCATGCCAGATCTGCATCATATCGACACGCGGTAGTTCCAGGGGTAAAGGGTAAAGGCGCAATTCAGGATCGCGAGTCACTGCCTCTTCGCCAACTGAACGCAGACAGGTGAGCAATAAGTCACTGCCTCGGATTAAACGACTTGGTGCAAGAAAACTGGAGAGCCCAGCAACGACGTTACGCGCGAGGCCTTGGCGTTGAAGATAACGATCAACCACCCCATTGAGATCACCAGTTAATGTTGTCAGAACATGCTCGCAGGCCAGATAAGTGTTCAGGTCGAGCCCATCCTGCAGCAAATGATGACCTGCCGCGGCGAGTACCACAAAATCCTCACTCAGCAAGCGTTGCTGATGAAACGTATCCGGCAGTTGATCGTAGAAACCGGCAATAGCCAGGTCACAGGTTCCCTTTTCGAGTTCTTCCCGTGGTAATAGGCCGCGTGTGTTATGGGTGATCAGCACCAGATTGGGCGCCTCTTGTCGCACTATTGGCAACAAGCCTGGCATCATGATCTGCTCCATGTAATCGGTGGTATAGATGTGGATGCGCTCGGCGCGGGCAAGAAAATCACGACCTTCACATTGATCGTAAAACGTCTCAATATCCTCCACCAGCTTTTGCACCTGAAGCGCAATTTGATGGGCACGTGGGGTAGGGGCCAGACCGCGTGGCGCTCTAACAAAAAGCGGATCGCCAAACTCATGGCGCAATTTACTGAGTTTATGGCTCATTGCGGGTTGGCTGAGAGACATGCGAACCGCCGCCATTGAGGCATTACGCTCTTGATATAACACGTGGAAAAACAGCAGCAGATTGAGGTCTTTATTGAATATATTCATTTTTTGAATACCTGAAATGAAAGCTTTTAATTTTTAGAATTATAGCGACTCATCTATGCTTATATCCAGTTCACTGATTCAGGCGCAATAGCGCTCAATGGAGATAAATGATGAAAATCCTGATGGTATTGACCTCTCACGACAAACTGGGTAACACCGGCCACAAGACCGGGTTATGGCTGGAAGAGTTTGCGTCACCCTATTATGTTTTCCGCGATGCGGGTGCGGATATTACTCTGGCCTCACCGCAAGGGGGCCAACCGCCTCTGGATCCGAAAAGCAGTCAGCCAGATGCACAAACGGCGTCTACTCGTCGGTTCGATCAGGACACCACCGCGCAGCACGCGCTGGCGAATACCGTGAAGTTGCAGGATATTAACGCTGACGATTTTGATGCGCTGTTTTACCCAGGCGGCCATGGCCCGCTGTGGGATTTGGCGGAAGATAGCGTCTCTGTTGCTCTGATAGAACAATTCCACGCGCAGGGTAAACCGGTTGCTGCGGTGTGCCATGCCCCAGCCGTATTGCGCCACGCCAAGAATACATCAGGCCAGCCCCTGGTTATGGGCAAGCAGGTTACGGGATTCAGCAACAGTGAAGAAGAGGCGGTACAACTGACTCAGGTAGTGCCTTTCCTGGTTGAAGAGATGCTCAAAGATAACGGTGGGCATTACAGCCGTGGTGAGAACTGGCAGAGCCACGTCGCAGTGGATGGTTTGCTGATTACGGGGCAAAACCCAGCGTCTTCAGATGCAACCGCTGAAGCGGTACTCAAATTGCTCAAATAACGAGAGACACGAACCACCGCTAATCAAACTGCGGGACTCCATTCACAGGGAATGCCTGTGTCTGAGGGCCCGCAGTTATCTGGTTATTTCAAAAAGTCTTCACGCTGAGGGGTAAAGGTATCCAGCAGCGTTCCCGCCTCCAGACAGACACAGCCATGTATCACATCAGGCTTTTTATACAGGGTGTCACCAGCGCCCACTTCTTGGCTAACGCCATATACCGTGAAATCTGCATTGATTATTACGCCGTTCAGAGTTTTCGATAATAAAATTCATCTTAAATCTAATTATGTAGGGATCTATGCTAAGGATTATTATGATTTTAATATAATGGTAAATCAGACCAGCATTTCCGAATTTGGACTGATGATGGTATATTGATTTGCTCTAAAATGGCGATGTCTAAATTTGGGAGTGATATGATATATAAATCTGGTGAATTTAAAAAGTCTCAGTCTTTCATAATTCTGATTGTTTGAAATATAGAGGAAGCCATAATAAAGGGGCGGGTATTGTTAACCATGTGGACAGCCATGTAAATACTTGAACTAAATTGAGAGTACTTCATACATTTACTCATTAACTTTAAAAAGCTAAACTCTTAGCGTGGATGCTCGCAACAGCATAAGGAATAAGGGAAATGGCAACAGGCTACTGGATCGTTAAAGGCGATAAAACTTCATGCGGAGGCAGCGTTCTTGAAGGACACCCAAAAGGCTTAGCCATCCCCTCATATGAGCAAGGCATGGCAAGGCTTCTGAGGTATGATCTCCGTTCTTGACCAGCTAATAGCGAGCAGACAGCCTCCATGCTTAACCACGAAATAATTCTTAACCACATTGATGACATATTCGGACAGGACATGCATGCCAAGCGTGTCTTGTCGCTCGCCAATGCAACCCACGGGGTTATTGAGTCGGGGTCATTGGCCATCCATGCCATTGGCAATGGCCTCTCTTTGGCCAGCGGCCTTGAGCGAAAGCACGCCGTCAAGCAGGTGGATAGACTGCTCACCAACACAAAGCTCAATGTCTGGAGCTTGTTTGATGATTGGGTTCCCTA
>NZ_AYKS02000031.1 GCF_000496755.2 Serratia sp. DD3 | reverse complement strand
GTCTGGATTGCTCGCCAGCCCGTAGATATGCGGTGTGGGGTGGATAAGTTAACCCAATATGTTGCCGAACATCTCGGTCAGACCTGGCAAAGTGAAGCCGCGTTTATTTTCTGTAATAAAGCACGCACTCGCATCAAGTTGTTGCGCTGGGATAAGCACGGGGTCTGGTTGGCGGTACGTCGATTACATCGCGGTCATTTTGTCTGGCCTCGAGAAGGTGACACCACCTGGACACTGACCACCGAGCAATTTTCGTGGTTGATAAAAGGCATTGACTGGCAACAGGTCGAAGGCCAAATTTTGACGAAGTGGCAATGAGAATAACCACATAATCGTTTGATTTAAATGATGATGTTTAATCAATGTGGTAATATGATTGCCATGATGACATTGCCGTCCGACCTGACTAATGACCAATTACGCACTCTGGTGATAAAACTCCAGCGTGAGAATACTCGTCTGGCTGAGTTGCTGGCTCAGGCACGTCAAGCCCGGTTTGGACGCAAGGCAGAAAACTTCTCACCCGCTCAGCTCAGCCTGTTGGATGAGGACAGTGAAACTGATATTAGTGCGCTGGAAGCTGAACTGGAAAAAACCTTGCCCGCAGCACCACTGGCTACGGTAAATAAACCCAAGCGTCAGGCATTACCGGCTCACTTGCCTCGTGAAGAAATCAGGCTGGAGCCTGACAGCACAAACTGCCCACAGTGCGGTGACCCACTGCGTTTTCTCCGTGATGAAATCAACGAGATACTGGATTATATTCCGGCACAATTTATTGTCAGAAAAACGGTACGTCCACAATACAGTTGCCCGTGCTGCCAGACGGTACACAGTGCCGAGTTACCGGCGCAGGTGATTGATAAAGGTCAGGCTGCCCCCGGCTTATTGGCGCATATCACCATCAATAAATGTGTTGACCATCTTCCGCTGTATCGGCAAAGCCAAATCTTCGCCCGTGATGGAATAACACTACCGATGAGTACGTTGTCTGACTGGATGGGCAAAGTGGGTGTTGCACTTAACCCCCTGGTCAAACGGTTGCATGCGTTGCTCTGTGAGCAAAAGGTGCTACACGCTGACGAGACGCCACTCACCGTGCTGGCCGGTAAAAAAGTCACCGTCCAGCGTGGTTATCTCTGGGCATACGCTTCACCTGCTGCGGCAGAGCAACGTATGGTGATGTTTGATTGCCAACCCGGACGCAATGGGGGCTATGCACAGACTTTTTTGACCGGTTTTACCGGTACGCTGGTTGTCGATGACTATGCGGGCTATAAAGCGCTCTTTGCTTCTGGTGCAATAAAAGAAGCGGGCTGCCTTGCTCACGTCAGACGCAAGTTCTTTGAGCAATATAAAGTCAATCACCACCCATTAGCCAAACGCGTATTGGACAGTATCCGCGAGTTATACAAGTTAGAACGGCTGATAAAAACGCGAACAACCCAAAATCGGCAACGATGGCGAAACCGTTATGCCAAACCGCATCTGGCTACGCTGCATGCACTGTTATCAGCACAACAACATCAGGTACCGGGTAACTCGGGGATCCACAAAGCTATCCTGCATGCCTTGAAACGCTGGCCGGCCTTGCTTTGTTATCTGGATGATGGCGCGATCCCCATTGACAACAACCATATTGAAAACTGCATCCGTCCTGTGGCATTGGGTAGAAAAAATTGGCTCTTTGCAGGTTCACTGCTGGCCGGGCAGCGCATGGCCGGTATCATGAGTCTGCTACAAACCGCCAAACTCAATGGTATAGAACCCTTTACCTGGTTGAGCTTCGTTCTTACTCATATACCGACGTGGAAAAATAGCCAACTGGACGACCTGCTACCCTTCGCAAAAAACCCCTTTAGCTAAGCAGTGCCAAAAGAATAACCAATCAGGTTACTTACTCAAGGTGAGACCACCGGATGCTTACCGTCAGTACACAAATTTCCCCAGTACGACAGCCCGTAAGCAGGGTCAATAAGAAGACATTAGTAATATTAAGCGGATAACTAGATATTGGAAGCCACTTCAAAAATTGGGCTAATTCGTTATCTGACAGAACACGCTTACCCGGTGTTGGGGTGAGTTTCACCTTAGCTTGGGTCAAACGGATTTTTGCTAGTAATGTCGGGTTAGCAAAATTTTCATCTAATTTACCGAGCCCAAGCGCAAACTCGTAAGCAGCGCAGAGTTCGCGTAGAATAATCCCGGCAAGTACATTAGCATCACGTTGAACAACAGTCATAACCAGACCAAACGCATCCATGCTGGTGACTTTCTCTGCGGGAGACTGACCGATTTTGTCTACAACATCTTTCGTTAATAGCCTCCGGGTTGCGTATTGACTTGGTGACTTTCTGGTTCCACGGATGATTTTGCCATCCTTCCCATGGCGATCTTCAATATGCTGGGTTAAATAGAGTTCAACTAAGTCCTTGACGGTAAAAACCGCTTTCTGTGCTGCCAATTCCATTTGCTGCTTTTGTTGTTTTTCAACTTTCAGTTCACTGGCAGGGCAACGACCTTCATTTTTTACCTGCTTGAGTGTTTGCAGTTGAGCGCGAGCCTGCGCTAAAGAGATGTTGGGGAAGTGGCCGATCTTAACTTGGGTGAGTTTGTGGGAGAGGGGGCTGGTGTACCGGTAGAAGAAAGTTTTAACTCCGGTAGCGCCACAAGTGATCCGTAATGCTCGGTTTTCGCCGGTATCAGTTTTGTCTTTGTCGCCCGGTTTCATGGCTTCAATGCCTTTGGTTGATAGTGGTTTTTAGTGAGACGTTAAAAGATTAAGAGATTCAATAAAAACAAGTAAAATCAGTAAATTAAATGACAATATATTATAATAATCAGATATGGATAGGCACTTATGATTGTTTTATATCAAGATGAACATCTGATCGCCGTTAACAAGCCTAGTGGTTGGCTGGTACATCGTAGCTGGTTAGCTCGTCATGAAACCCAGTTTGTAATGCAGACAGTGCGTGACCAGATAGGCCAGCATGTCTTTCCGGTTCATCGTTTGGATCGTCCCACTTCGGGTGTCTTGTTAATGGCACTCTCCAGTGATGTCGCGCGTTTACTTTCACAACAGTTTGAACAGCATCAAGTGCAAAAAACTTACCATGCAGTGGTGCGGGGTTATGTGTTATCGGGTGGCACCGTTGATTACGCATTGACACAAGAATTGGATAAAGTGGCGGATAAGTATGCGGATCCGAATAAGGAGCCCAAGCCGGCCATCAGCCATTATCAACCGCTGGCGACGGTAGAAATGCCAGTCGCCATTGGCCGTTATGACACTGCGCGTTACAGCTTGGTTGAGCTGAAACCGGAAACTGGGCGTAAGCATCAACTGCGTCGCCATATGGCTCATCTTCGTCACCCGATTATCGGTGATTCGGCTCATGGCGATCTGCGTCAGAACCGGGGTATGGCGCACTATTTCGCTTGTCCTCGTCTCATGTTGCATGCCAGCCATCTACAATTAACCCATCCGGTGAGTGGTGAGTTATTGTCTATTTCTGCACCGTGGGACGATACTTGGCAGGGCGTGATGGCACAATTTGGCTGGCTCGATGTTGTTGCTGACCGTGTCGGGGGCGAGTTCTTATAACCACCTATTTTTTAAGTTAATAAAATCAAAGGAACGCGAATAATGGCTCAAGTCGGTATTTTCATCGGTACGGTTTATGGTAATGCTTTGCTGGTAGCCGAAGAGGCTGAGACAATTCTTCATCAACAGGGCCATGAGGTTAAACTGTTTGAGGAAGGCACCTTGGAAGATTGGCAGTATTATCGCCAGCATTATGCTTTGGTGATTACCTCGACCACTGGGCAAGGGGATTTGCCCGATACTATCGCGCCCTTATTTGATGCTATCCGTGATCAGGTTGGCTATCAGCCAGAGTTACACTACGGTTTGATTGCCTTGGGAGATAGCAGTTACGACAACTTCTGCGGGGGTGGGCACAAATTTGATGCCCTGCTGCAAGAACAAGGTGCTACGCGTGTCGGGGACCTATTGGAAATTGATGCCATGGAACAACCAGAGCCAGAAGTGGTGTCACGCCCATGGGTAACGCAGTGGGGCACTTTGCTGAAATAAAACCCACTCCCCAAGTTCATTCAAGCTGCAGGTGCTGCAATTTGAATGAACCAGAAGATAAACGCTTTCGATATAGGCTGTGCTGTGAATAAGGCTCAGCCTCTATTTTATTTTGCGCGAGTCAACTTTTCCAAGTCTGACTCGATCTCGGCAATTTTGTTAGAGACCACACTTTCCAGATGGTGTAAATCATCCAGAATTTTGCGTTTCAGATCGACTTCAATTTGCTCTCGTTGGCATAACTGGTCCAGTTCGTCGATGATATAGCGCAGGCTGGGGCTGATCTCATTGATCTCTTTGTAGCCTTGGGCAACATTATCGGCTACCACCGTTTTACGTTGGCGAGGGTATTTGAACTTGACGCTTTTGGCAAAAAATTCGCCCTTATCTTTGCGGAAATAAATCTTGAGAATATCGTTATTGGCTTCTTGCCGCAGGCTATAGCGGTCAATATCTTCTGGTTGATTGATTCCTAAGCTTTTCAGGTTGTCATACATAATTGGCCACCTTTTAATGAATAGACCGATTGTTTTAAGTCACAGTATGGTTAGCTGTCACTTACAATCTATAGGGTATCCCAACTGTTATTCAATTGTTAGTTTTGTTGGCTGAAAATTGAAATCCATCAGGGATATTCTACTGCCAAGGATTATGGTGAAAACAGCCGTCCGAGACTGTGACGGCGAGCGTAACGAAAGCAAAAAAAAGCGGGTGATTCACCCGCTATTCATTAATGTTAGTCAATCATTAATGTCAGTCAATGGTGCGCAATAGCTCATTAATCCCGACTTTAGCCCGTGTTTTGGCATCCACTTTCTTGACGATCACTGCGCAGTACAGGCTGTAGCTGCCATCTTTGGAGGGCAAGTTACCGGAAACAACCACCGAACCTGCTGGAACCCGGCCATAATGGATTTCACCGGTTTCTCTATCATAGATACGGGTGCTTTGGCCCAGATAAACCCCCATTGAGATCACCGCACCTTCTTCAACGATCACGCCTTCTACCACTTCTGAACGTGCACCGATAAAGCAGTTGTCTTCGATGATAGTGGGGTTGGCTTGCAGCGGTTCTAACACGCCACCAATGCCCACGCCGCCTGATAGATGCACATTTTTACCGATCTGGGCACAGGAACCGACTGTTGCCCAAGTGTCAACCATCGAACCTTCATCGACATAAGCGCCGATGTTGACGTAAGACGGCATCAGCACCGTATTGCGGGCAATAAATGCACCTTGGCGGACGGTGGCGGGTGGCACCACGCGGAAGCCTTCTTGCTGAAAACGTGCTGCATCGTAGTCAGCGAATTTCATGGGTACTTTGTCGTAATAACGGGTTTCAGCACCATCGATGACTTTGTTGTCGTTGATACGGAAAGAAAGCAGGACGGCTTTTTTCAACCACTGATGTGTCACCCATTGACCGTCGATCTTCTCGGCAACACGCAGGGCACCGCTGTCTAGTAAGGCGAGCACTTGGTTTACCGCTTCACGCGTTACGGTGTCTACGTTCGCCGGAGTGATCTCTGCACGGCGTTCGAAGGCGCTTTCAATAACGTTTTGTAATTGCTGCATGCTGTTTTCTATCCTGATTTTATTAACGAAAGGTTACTTGTATCACATTTTATCGGTTGGATTGAGTGCTTCTGTCAACCGTTGTTCCAACTTTCTGCGTGTTTCTTCGCTTAGGGCACGCCGGTCATTCTCTGCCAGGATAAACAAATCTTCAACACGTTCGCCAATCGTCGAAATGCGCGCGCTGTGTAGCGATAGCGCAAGGTCGGCAAAGACTTCCCCAACCCGTGCCAGTAAGCCGGGTTGGTCAAGGGCGATCAATTCCAGGTAACTGCGACGGTTGGTGTGAGCCGGCAGAAAGTTAACCTCGGTGGGGACGCTAAAGTAGCGCAGCTTGGAGGAACAGCGGCGCACACGGGGTGGTTGGTAATCCTGTTGGGTGATCACTTGCTCCAGAGCATGGCGGATCACGGCATGGCGGTCCGGTGCCACGGGGCTGCCGTCCGGTTCCAGAACAATAAAGGTATCCATCGCCATGCCGTCTCGGTTGGTAAAGATCTGTGCATCATGCACGCTAAGGTTACGCCGATCCAACTCACCGGCGACGGCGGCAAACAAATAAGGGCGATCTTGGCTCCAGATAAAGATCTCGGTACCGCCACGTGTTGCTTGGCTACTGACTAATACCAGCGGCTTGGTGGAATCATGGGGTAGCAGATGGCGAGCGTGCCATGCTAATTGATTCGGTGAATGACGTAAAAAATAATCAGCGCGGCAGCGGCTCCAGATATGTTGCAGTGCCTCTTCATCGATATTGTCCATGCGCAACAGAGCCAGCGCCTGTAAACGATGGTAGCGGATGCGCTCACGCAAGTCCGGGCTGTTTTGCATGCCTCGGCGCAGCTGTTTTTCAGTGGCAAAATAGAGTTCACGCAGCAGGCTCTGTTTCCAACTGTTCCATTGGGTTTCATTGGTGGCGCAAATATCCGCTATGGTCAGGCAAATCAGGTAACGTAAGCGGATTTCACTTTGTACTTCACTGCTAAATTGCTGAATAACAGCAGGGTCTTGAATGTCTCGCCGTTGTGCAGTGACCGACATCAGTAGATGGCGACTGACCAGCCAGGCGACCAACTGAGTTTCACGTGAATTCAAGCCATGTAATTCGGCAAACTCCATTGCGTCTTGAGCACCAAGAATGGAATGGTCACCACCACGCCCTTTGGCAATATCATGAAACAATGCCCCCAGCAGCAGGAGTTCTGGCTGTGGCAGGCGGGGGTAGAGCTCAACACAGAGCGGGTGGTGTGGGCGGTTTTCCTCGTTGGCAAAACTTTCCAGCTTTTGCAACACGCGGATGGTGTGCTCATCAACGGTATAAGCGTGAAACAAATCGAACTGCATCTGGCCGACAATTTTACTCCACTGCGGCATATAGGCCCACAATACACTGTGACGATGCATCGGCAGTAGTGCGCGGGACACCGCGCCAGGATGGCGTAGAATAGCCATAAATAACTTTCTGGCGGCGGGGATATTGCACAAAGGTTGTGCCAGATGGCGGCGTGCATGACGTAATTGACGCACCGTGGTGGAGTAGATGCCGGTGATCTCACGGTTGCAGGCCATCAGGTAAAACATGCGCATGATCGCTTCTGGTTGACGGATAAACAGCTGTTCATCACGCAGGTCAATCAAGGTGCCGCGAAGTTGAAAATCATCATCGAGTGGGTGTGGCTTTTCTGTGGTCTCTAACGCCAGAATAGCTTCATCAAACAGCTGCAATAGCATCTGGTTGAGTTCGCTGACGCGGCGCGTCATCCGATAGAAATCTTTCATCATTCGTTCTATCGGTTCATTACCTGTCCCTGTGTAATTGAGTAACTGGGCGACGCTGAGCTGGCGATCAAAGAGCAGCCGATTATCGTAGCGTGATAGCACCAGATGTAACGCAAAGCGGATACGCCACAAGAAACTTTGACACTCATTTAATTCGTTGCGTTCAGCTTGCGTCAGGAAACCGAATTCCACCATTTCATCCAGAGAGGTTGCACCAAAATGGCGGCGAGCCACCCACAGCAGGGTGTGGATATCGCGCAGGCCCCCAGGGCTGCTTTTGATATCTGGCTCCAGATTATAACTGGTACCGTGATAGCGCTGATGACGTTGCTGCTGTTCGAGAATTTTGGCATCAAAGAATTTTGGTGAAGGCCAGAAACCATCACTAAAAATATGTTTTTGCAGTTGTAAGAACAGTGCAACATCGCCACAGATTAAACGGGATTCAATCAGATTGGTGGCAATGGTCAGGTCCGCCAGCCCTTCTAGCAGGCACTCTTCCAGGGTCCGTACACTGTGACCTACCTCGAGTTTCAAATCCCACAGCAAGGTGATGAATTCA
Organism: Serratia sp. DD3; assembly: GCF_000496755.2. Next base: position 36,869 of record NZ_AYKS02000031.1, on the reverse strand, counting down.
CTGACCCCGGCGGCTTGTTTGTCGTCCAGCGGTGTCTGGCTGAGTATCAGTAGGTCAATATCAGACCATGGATGCAGTTCACCCCGGCCATAGCCTCCAACGGCAACCAGCGCGGTTTCGGGGATATCGGCAAATCCGTAGAATATCCACAGCCGGCGCAGGAGCTGATCAATAAATTCACTACGGGCCGTTACCAGGGTTTCAACAGGAGAACCCGCATTGAATGCTGACTTGAGCCAAAGGTGGAATTGCTCAAGGTGTTGTTTAAGCGTGATGCAGTTAATATCTTCATCGCCGTAGGTGTTAGGGTATTCCGGTGACGGCGGCGTGTTGGCTGTCTCTGGTTCACAATTATTTTCAGACATGATTCACAGCCCCTAAAAAGCCGGGTATAAACCGGCGTTAGATCACTGATCAAGCCGGTTATTAGAGAAATCTGCAACGGGTTCTATGCTGATTGCCTACTCTGGGTGCGTAATAATGCGCGGGATGGTGTCATCCTTACGTAGTGTCATTATTTCACAGCCATTCTCAGTAACCACAATAGTATGCTCGTACTGAGCCGACAAGCTGCGGTCCTTGGTTTTTACTGTCCAACCGTCTTTCATGGTGCGAATCCGGTAATCACCCGCATTGACCATCGGCTCGATAGTGAAGGCCATACCTACCTGTAATACCACGCCACCATCATCAGCATCATAATGCAGTACCTGGGGTTCCTCATGGAAATTTTCGCCAATGCCATGGCCACAATATTCACGCACGACAGAGAATTTCTCAGCTTCAACGAATTGTTGAATCGCCTTGCCCAGAGTGCGCAGGCGGATGCCGGGTTTAACCATCTTAAGCGCCAAATACAGGCTCTCTTGAGTAATACGGCATAGGCGATCACCCAGAATGGTGGATTTGCCGACGGTAAACATTTTCGAGGTATCACCGTGGAAACCGTCTTTGATGACCGTGACATCAATATTGACGATATCACCATCTTTCAACACTTTTTCATCACTGGGAATGCCGTGACAGACAACTTCATTCGCCGAAATACAAACAGATTTCGGATAGCCATGATAGCCAAGGGGAGCGGGGATGGCCTGTTGTTGATGAGTGATGTACTCGTGACAGATTTTGTCCAGCTCACCAGTGGTGATGCCGGGTTTGACATAGGGTTCGATCATTTCCAGCACTTCTGCGGCCAGACGGCCTGCAACGCGCATTTTTTGTATGTCATCAGGTGTTTTGATTGAAATTGCCATGAATTAGTCCGCAGGTGTCGCCATTAATTGATAATAGGAATGAAAGGCTTTGACTTATGGTATCAGCCCTGTAGGTGGCTGCCAAATTTGATTTCCGATATGCAACAAAAGTTGGTGTCGCGGGCCGGTTTATGGTATAAAGCGCGCCGACAGATCCGCAGTTTGTACTAGTTGCTGACTAAGGGTCTAGTCATAGTATCTAACTGATAGTATTTAACTGCACTCATATTGTGTAAATAACACACACGTATCGGCACATCCGCCGGGGTGCCTTGAGATGGCTTAGGCCATTGTCGGGGTCGGCGTTATGGGATACGTGGAGGCATAACCCCAATCATTCTATAGAGGTTTAATCATGGCAACTGTTTCCATGCGCGACATGCTTCAGGCTGGTGTTCACTTTGGTCACCAAACCCGTTACTGGAACCCGAAAATGAAGCCTTTCATTTTTGGTGCACGTAACAAGGTTCACATCATCAACCTGGAAAAAACGGTACCAATGGCCAATGCTGCACTGGCTGAACTGACAAAAATTGCTTCCCGTAAAGGTAAGATCCTGTTCGTTGGTACCAAACGCGCAGCAAGCGAAGCGGTAAAAGAATATGCTAACAACTGCGATCAGTTCTTCGTGAACCATCGTTGGTTGGGTGGCATGCTGACTAACTGGAAAACAGTTCGTCAGTCAATCAAACGTTTGAAAGATCTGGAAATCCAGTCTCAAGATGGCACCTTTGACAAGCTGACCAAGAAAGAAGCGCTGATGCGTACTCGTGAATTGGACAAGCTGGAAAACTCACTGGGTGGTATCAAGGACATGGGTGGTCTGCCAGACGCTCTGTTTGTTATCGATGCCGATCACGAACATATTGCAATCAAAGAAGCCAACAACTTGGGTATCCCGGTATTCTCCATCGTTGATACCAACTCTGATCCAGATGGCGTTGACTTCATCATCCCTGGTAACGACGATGCCATCCGTGCAATCAAATTGTACTTGGGTGCTGTTGCTACTGCCGTCCGTGAAGGTCGTTCTCAAGATCTGGCCGTTCAGGCGGAAGAAAGCTTCGTAGAAGCTGAATAATAAGGTCAAGCCCTTATTAACCAGGTATTGAATATGTTGGTTAGGGGGCCTATAAAGGCCCCTTTTACTTATCTGAATGAGAACTATCTCCGTGAGAGATAACCGAGGAAAAAGAAATGGCTGATATTACCGCTGCCCTGGTAAAAGAACTGCGTGAGCGTACCAGCGCAGGCATGATGGATTGTAAAAAAGCGCTGATCGAAGCTGCTGGCGACATTGAGTTGGCAATCGAAAACATGCGTAAATCTGGTGCGATCAAAGCCGCTAAGAAAGCAGGCAATGTGGCTGCTGATGGCGTGATCAAGACCAAGATTGACGGTCATTACGGTGTGATTCTGGAAGTTAACTGCCAGACTGACTTCGTAGCTAAAGATGCTGGCTTCCAGGCATTTGCCAACAAAGTGTTGGATGCGGCTGTGGCAGGTAAAATCACAGATATTGATGTGCTGAAAGCTCAGTTCGAAGAAGAGCGTATTGCACTGGTGGCTAAAATCGGTGAGAACATCAATATTCGCCGCGTTGCTTCCCTGGAAGGCGATGTACTGGGTAGCTATCTGCACGGTGCACGTATTGGGGTTCTGGTTGCTGCGAAAGGTGCTGATGAAGAGTTGGTTAAACAACTTGCTATGCATGTTGCGGCGAGCAAGCCTGAATTCGTGAATCCTGAAGATGTGTCAGCTGAAGTGGTAGAAAAAGAGTACCAGGTTCAGTTGGACATCGCCATGCAGTCCGGCAAGCCAAAAGAAATCGCCGAGAAAATGGTTGAAGGCCGCATGAAGAAATTTACCGGCGAAGTTTCTCTGACCGGTCAGCCTTTTGTTATTGATCCAAACAAGAGTGTGGGTCAGTTGCTGAAGGAACATAACGCCGAAGTTGTTAATTTCATCCGCTTTGAAGTGGGTGAAGGTATCGAGAAGGTTGAAACCGACTTTGCTGCAGAAGTTGCAGCGATGAGTAAGCAATCTTAATACCTGTTAGTTAAGGAGCCGCCGTCAGGCGGTTCCTTTTATGCCCCAGTCAAGCAGTAGATAAGACGCTTTTGTATAGCTCGCTAAATCGAGTGGAATCGCTAGTGTCGTCATAAGAATCTACCGCTTGAATGATGGGGTATATACTCAGTAAAGGCGCGACATATCAGCCCAAACCTCCAATACAATTACTGCTTCTTAGGACAGAACACCATGGCAACCAATGCAAAACCCGTTTATCAGCGTATCCTACTCAAACTGAGTGGTGAAGCTCTGCAAGGTGCAGAAGGCTTTGGGATTGACGCTAGCGTTTTGGATCGCATGGCTCAGGAAATAAAAGAACTGGTCGAGCTGGGGATTCAGGTTGGTGTAGTGATTGGTGGTGGCAACCTTTTCCGTGGTGCTGGCTTGGCACAAGCGGGCATGAACCGCGTAGTGGGTGACCATATGGGGATGCTGGCTACCGTGATGAACGGGTTGGCTATGCGTGATGCCTTGCACCGTGCCTATGTGAACGCTCGCCTGATGTCGGCCATTCCGTTGAACGGCGTGTGTGACAATTACAGCTGGGCAGAGGCGATCAGCTTGCTGCGCAACAACCGTGTGGTTATTTTCTCCGCAGGGACAGGTAACCCGTTTTTTACCACCGATTCCGCTGCCTGCCTGCGTGGCATTGAAATTGAAGCCGATGTAGTATTGAAGGCGACTAAAGTAGATGGTGTATACTCTGCTGACCCGGTGAAACACCCGGATGCAACACTGTTCGAACAGTTGACTTATCAGGACGTGTTGGAGCGTGAGTTGAAAGTGATGGATCTGGCGGCATTCACGCTGGCTCGTGATCATGGTTTGCCAATTCGTGTATTTAACATGAATAAGCCTGGAGCGCTGCGTCGGGTGGTCATGGGTGAAAGCGAAGGCACGTTGATCAGCAAATAACCGCTGTTCTACCAAATTTAGCGGGAGTGTGTGTATCTGGCCTCATGGTAACGTTGCCGATAGCAGGCAACTGAATAGGCTGATAGGCTTGAGCAAGCCGATGATTCAGGTGATTGAGCGCCATCAACACTTCTGTAGCTTGAAAGATCACGGGTAGATAACCCCAGGTGCTCTCTACCCATTAGAGTAAAATTCACGGGCTATACGTATTTGAGCTATGGCCTGCCAAGTAACCAGCTTTCAAGGGTTCGCAACGTGATAAATGAAATCAGAAAAGATGCCGATTCGCGCATGGGAAAATGCGTAGAATCATTCAAAAACCACATCAGCAAGATCCGTACCGGCCGTGCTTCACCCAGTATTCTGGATGGCATCATGGTGGAATATTATGGCTCTTCAACACCATTGCGCCAACTGGCTAACATAACGGTTGAAGATTCCCGTACTTTGGCGATCAATCTGTTTGATCGTTCTTTGGGGTCAGCAGTAGAAAAGGCCATTATGGCTTCTGATCTGGGGCTGAACCCTAACTCTGCAGGCGCTGTGATCCGTGTTCCACTGCCACCGTTGACGGAAGAGCGTCGTAAGGATCTGATTAAGGTGGTCCGCGGTGAAGCAGAACAAGGGCGTGTTGCCGTGCGTAATGTGCGTCGTGATGCTAACGATAAAGTCAAAGTGCTGTTGAAAGATAAAGAAATCAGTGAAGATGAAGATCGTCGTTCACAAGATGATATTCAGAAAATGACTGATGCCTATATCAAGTTACTTGATGCTGCGTTGGCTGACAAAGAAAAAGAGCTGATGGATTTTTAATCATCATCATGCAGGGATAAGCGTCGCCTGAGCGGCGCTTTATTTTTTGTGGTATCTCATCCATGATAATTTGAGTTGCAAGGTTGCGGTTTGCGCATCGTGGTCTGCAATTTGAATGGTGATGGGTATAGCGTCCGTCTTATCATTTTTAGAGGTCACAGATAATCGCGGCTACAGCTTTTATGCTCGATTATCTTGGATTTCATCGCACAGTGATTCAGAGCCTACTTATGAAGCAACTGACTATTTTAGGTTCCACCGGTTCTGTGGGTACCAGTACACTGGCGGTGGTCAGGGAGAATCCTGATCTTTTCGCGATTAAAGCACTGGTGGCTGGCCGTAATGTGGCGGTCATGGCGCAGCAGTGTATTGAGTTTCGTCCAGACTATGCGGCTATGGCGGATGAAAAAGCCGCGAATGAGCTGCGACTCCTGTTGGCCGAAAATGGGGTGAAAACCGAAGTATTGGCGGGCGAGCAGGCAGCGTGCGAACTGGCGGCATTAAGTGATGTCGACCAAGTTACTGCGGCGATTGTCGGTGCTGCAGGCTTACTACCGACACTGGCGGCCATTCGTGCGAGTAAACAGGTATTACTGGCGAATAAAGAGTCGTTGGTGACATGTGGTCGTCTGTTTATGGAGGCGGTCCAAAAGAGCCAGGCGCAATTACTGCCACTGGATAGTGAACACAATGCTATCTTTCAGAGCCTGCCAGAAACCATTCAGCGCCAGTTAGGGTATGGTTCTTTGGCGGAACAGGGGGTTTCACGTATCGTGCTTACCGGCTCCGGTGGTCCGTTCCGGTCTACACCATTGACGCAATTTGCCAGTATGACGCCTGATCAAGCCTGTGCTCACCCTAACTGGTCAATGGGGCGCAAAATCTCAGTGGATTCTGCCACCATGATGAATAAAGGTCTGGAGTATATTGAGGCGCGCTGGCTATTCAATGCTTCAGCTGAGCAAATGGAAGTTATTTTACATCCACAATCGGTGATTCACTCCATGGTGCGTTATGCTGATGGCAGTGTATTGGCTCAACTGGGCACACCGGATATGCGTACCCCTATCGCCCATGCTATGGCCTATCCACAGCGGGTTAATTCAGGCGTGGCTGCACTCGATTTCTGCCGTATTGGCGCGTTAACCTTCTCTGAGCCTGAACCTGAACGTTACCCTTGCCTTTATCTGGCGATTAAAGCTTTTGATGCCGGCCAAGCGGCTACCACAGCACTGAATGCAGCGAATGAAATTGCTGTAGCGGCATTCTTGCAGGAACAGATTCGTTTTACTGATATTTCAACGGTCAATCATAGCGTTGTTGAATGTTTAGCCCTGAAGGAACCCACTTCAATTGAGATGGTTTTAGACATAGACCGTCAGGCTCGTGAAATGGCCCGTGGTATGGTTCGTACACTCTGTATTTAGTGGTTACAGTCAGCAGCAACGGGTGAGTGGCCAGAGGATTGGAGGTAAGGCATCTTAATAAGTTTTAGTTCAATCGGTTACTAGCAGTCCGCAACTGACCTAAACTTGGGTATAATAGATCGTCTGATTTTGACAGGAATGCGTGTTTGCCATGCTGTGGCTGTTTGTTCAGGCTGTTATGAGGTGTTATAGTCTTTAGGATAATTATTGCGTTATCAGCCATAATTTAAGTTGCTGGTGTGTCGGCTGTGTTACTCGACTCATTTACGGATAGGCCGAGTAACACAGTCAACATCTTGTAGATTGCACTGTAGCGAGTCAGGTAATGGATAGAGAATATTCGTCAATCCTTGCCGGGCAGCGTCAGGGTACAAGGTGGGCAGACTGAAAAGCTGTGTCAGGCACACGGCTTTTTTTGCGTATAAAGCCCAATGTTTCGGCATGGCTATGGTGTTTCTATTGAGGAAATAAGTACGAGTTATGTCGTCAGCAAATCAACAAGAAGCTAGTCAGGTAGTTCAAATGCCACGCCATGTTGCGATTATCATGGATGGCAATGGGCGCTGGGCCAAGCGTCAAGGTAAATTACGCATATCTGGGCATAAAGCTGGGGTGAAATCGGTGCGCCGTGCGGTCAGCTTTGCTGCCAGTAACCATCTGGATGCTCTCACACTTTATGCTTTCAGCAGCGAAAACTGGAACCGTCCTGCGCAGGAAGTAGTGGCTTTGATGGAGCTTTTTGTTCGTGCGCTAGATAGTGAAGTAAAAAGTCTACACAAACATAATGTGAGATTACGGGTGATCGGTGATATCACACGTTTCAGCACACGTCTCCAAGAGCGAATCCGTCGCTCGGAGCAACTGACAGAGAATAACAGCGGCCTGACGCTGAATGTCGCAGCCAATTATGGTGGTCGGTGGGATATTATTCAGGGAGTGAAAGCGTTGGCTGAAAAGGTGCAGCAGGGGAGTTTGCACCCAGAGCAGATCAGTGAAGAGTTGCTCAATGAGTCTGTTTGCATGAGCGATCTCGCGCCAGTAGATTTAGTGATCCGCACCGGGGGCGAACATCGCATAAGTAACTTCTTGTTGTGGCAAATTGCCTATGCTGAGCTTTACTTCACTGATGTACTCTGGCCAGATTTTGATGAACTTGTCTTTGAAGGTGCGCTAAATGCATTTGCACAACGGGAGCGTCGCTTCGGAGGTACAACACCTATTGACGCCAATGCGTCCTAGGGGGAACTTTTGCTGAAGTCTCGCCTTATAACGGCTCTGATTTTAATTCCGATTGTTATCGCTGCGCTGTTTTTTCTCGCGCCGTTAGCCTTTGGCCTGGTGACACTGGCTGTTTGCATGTTGGCAGCTTGGGAGTGGGGGCAATTGGCGGGGTTTACTTCCCGCGCCCAGCGTATTTTATTGGCCGTATTGTGTGGCTTGCTACTGGCATTGATGATGTTCAGTGTGCAGGTTTACCCACAATCGGGTCACCCATGGTTGTCGGAAGGCCCATTGTGGCTGGCGTTGGCATGGTGGTTGATGGCCCTGGCGCTGGTGCTGTTCTACCCGAGTTCCGCAGCATTATGGCGTAACTCACGGTTATTACGCCTGGTTTTTGGCCTCTTCACCATTGTCCCGTTCTTCTGGGGGATGCTGGCATTGCGCCAGTATGGTTATGAGGAGAATCCTTTTACCGGATCTTGGCGTCTGCTCTACATCATGCTGCTGGTTTGGGGGGCGGACTCTGGCGCCTATATGTTTGGCAAGTTGTTTGGCAAACATAAATTGGCACCGAAAGTTTCCCCAGGGAAAACCTGGGAAGGGTTGATTGGTGGCCTGGTGACCTCTGCAGTGCTTTCCTGGCTATTTGGCCTTTATGCCCCTTTATCTGTGGCACCGATAACACTGTTAGTCTGTTCTGTTATTGCTGCACTGGCTTCGGTATTGGGCGATCTGACGGAAAGTATGTTTAAACGCGAAGCGGGTATCAAAGATAGTGGTCATCTGATTCCAGGGCATGGTGGTATACTGGATCGCATTGATAGTTTGACTGCAGCTGTGCCGGTATTTGCTTGTTTAATGCTGTTAGTGTTTTAATCTGTTATCGGCGGGAGACTTAAAAGGTTATATGTTAAGCGTGCTCTGGAATCTGGTGGCGTTTATTATTGCGCTAGGGATATTAATCACTGTGCATGAGTTTGGGCACTTTTGGGTGGCTCGTCGCTGCGGTGTGCGCGTTGAGCGCTTTTCCATTGGTTTTGGCCGTGCACTGTGGAGCCGCACTGACCGTCAGGGTACAGAAATTGTCATCGCCATGATCCCGCTTGGCGGTTATGTAAAAATGCTGGATGAGCGTGCTGAACCCGTTGCGCCAGAGTTACGGCACCAGGCTTTCAATAATAAACCCATCTGGCAGCGCGCGGCGATAATCAGTGCTGGCCCGATTGCTAATTTTCTTTTTGCTATTTTTGCTTATTGGATAGTATTTATTATCGGTGTGCCAAGCTTTCGTCCAGTCATTGGGGAAATAGCACCACAATCTATTGCGGCGAACGCTGAAATTTCTCCTGGTATGGAACTTAAATCAGTCGATGGTATCGAAACGCCTGATTGGGAATCTGTTCGTCTCGCTCTGGTGACTAAAATAGGGGATGCCCAAACTGAGGTAGGAGTAGCACCGTTTGGTTCTTCACAAGCGGTGATAAAAACCTTGGATTTACGTCATTGGAGTTTTGAACCTGACAAAGAGGACCCTGTACGTTCTTTGGGCATGATCCCTCGAGGTCCACAGATAGAGTCTGTTTTAGCACAAGTACAAGTAGGCTCAGCAGCGCAAAAGGCGGGTTTACAAGTAGGGGACAGGATCGTTAAAGTCGATGGTCAGCCACTAGATCGTTGGGAAACATTGGTTAAACAGATTCTCAATAGTCCAGGCAAACCGTTGGTTTTAGAGATAGAAAGAAGCGGTAACCCCTTGTCTTTAACGCTAATACCAGATACAAAATCAGTTGGTAAAGATAAGTCAGTAGGTTTTGCAGGTATTTTCCCGAAAGTGTTACCACTGCCGGATGAGTACAAAACGATTCGTCAGTATGGACCGTTCTCGGCGCTGTATCAGGCTGGGGACAAAACCTGGCAACTGATGCACCTTACGGTCAGCATGTTGGGTAAATTAATAACTGGTGATGTGAAACTGAACAACCTGAGTGGTCCTATTTCTATCGCTCAGGGGGCAGGGGCATCAGCGGGAGTGGGGTTTGTGTATTACATGATGTTTCTGGCGTTGATTAGCGTCAACCTTGGGATCATCAACCTATTCCCACTACCTGTATTAGATGGTGGGCATCTTCTCTTCCTGGCGATAGAAAAGCTGAAGGGGGGGCCAGTTTCCGAGCGAGTACAGGACTACAGTTACCGCATTGGTTCGATCTTGTTGGTGCTGCTAATGGGTCTTGCACTTTTCAATGATTTTTCTCGTCTTTAGGGGCGGGGACAGGTTAGGAAGAACGCATAACAACGATGGCGATGAAAAAGTTGCTCATAGCGTCGCTGCTGTTTGGCAGCGCCACCGTATACGGTGCCGACGGGTTCGTAGTGAAGGATATTCATTTCGAAGGCCTGCAACGAGTCGCCGTCGGTGCGGCGTTACTCAATATGCCGGTTCGTGTAGGTGATACCGTCTCTGATGAAGATATCAGTAATACCATTCGTGCCTTGTTTGCTACTGGCAATTTCGAGGATGTCCGCGTACTGCGGGATGGTGATACGCTGATAGTTCAGGTCAAAGAACGCCCCACCATTGCCAGCATCACTTTCTCCGGTAATAAATCGGTAAAAGATGACATGCTTAAGCAGAACCTGGAAGCCTCTGGCGTTCGGGTCGGTGAGGCACTTGACCGTACCACCTTATCCAGCATGGAAAAAGGGTTAGAAGACTTTTACTACAGCGTAGGTAAATACAGTGCCTCGGTGAAAGCCGTGGTCACGCCTTTGCCACGTAACCGTGTTGACCTGAAATTGGTGTTCGCGGAAGGGGTCTCAGCCAAAATCCAACAAATCAATATTGTTGGTAACCATGCGTTCACCACTGATGAGCTGTTAGCTCATTTCCAACTGCGTGATGAGGTACCTTGGTGGAATTTGGTGGCTGATCAGAAATACCAGAAGCAAAAACTGGCGGGTGATCTTGAAACCCTGCGCAGCTTTTATCTGGATCGTGGTTATGCCCGTTTCAATATTGATTCCACGCAGGTCAGCCTGACGCCAGATAAGAAAGGTATCTACGTCACTATCAACATTACCGAAGGTGAACAGTTCAAGCTTTCTGGTGTCGTGGTAACAGGTGATCTGGCAGGGCACTCGGCAGAAGTGGCTCAACTGACCAAAGTCGAACCAGGGCAACTGTTTAGTGGCACTAAATTGACCAAGATGGAAGATAGCATCAAAAAGATGTTTGCCCGTTATGGTTATGCTTATCCTCGCGTACAGACTCAACCTGAAATCAACGATGCAGATAGAACGGTGAAGTTGCACATTAACATTGATGCGGGTAACCGTTTCTATGTTAAGCGCATCCGGTTTGAAGGTAATGACGTTAGTAAAGATTCTGTATTGCGTCGCGAAATGCGCCAGATGGAAGGTGCCTGGTTAGGTAATGAACAGGTTGAGCAGGGTAAAGATCGTCTGAACCGTTTAGGTTTCTTCGAAACGGTGGATGTAGAAACTCAACGTGTACCAGGTACAACTGATCAGGTTGATATCGTTTACAAAGTGAAAGAGCGCAACACCGGTACGCTAAACTTTGGTGTCGGTTACGGTACTGAAAGTGGAGTCAGCTTCCAAGCAGGTGTGCAGCAGGATAACTGGCTGGGTACCGGCTATTCGGTGGGGATTAACGGTACCAAGAATACTTATCAGACTTATACCGAGCTGTCGCTGACCAACCCATACTTCACCGTTGATGGTGTGAGCTTGGGCGGGCGTATCTTCTACAATGACTTTAAAGCGAGCAACGCTGATCTGTCTGCGTATACCAACAGCAGTTATGGTATCGATGGTACGCTAGGGTTCCCGATCAACGAATATAACTCTCTGCGTACTAGCTTGGGTTATGTGCACAACTCCTTGTCGGATATGAAACCGCAGGTGGCCATGTGGCGTTACCTGAATTCGGTAGGTGAGAATCCAAATTACGACAATACGGCCAGTTATATTGCGAATGATTTCACCCTGAGCTTGGGGTGGACGTATAATAATCTCAACCGTGGCTTCTTCCCGACACAAGGTAACCGGACCTCCTTTACCACCAAGGTTGCCGTGCCTGGTTCGGACAACTCGTACTACAAGATGACCTTGGACAGTACGCAGTATGTGCCAATCAATGAAGATAAGACCTGGGTGGTGTTAGGTCGTGGGCGTGTAGGTTACGCAGATGGCTTTGGCGGTAAAGAGATGCCATTCTACGAGAACTTCTATGCCGGTGGTTCAAGTACGGTGCGTGGCTTCCAGTCCAATACCATTGGTCCAAAAGCGGTTTACTATAATTCAAATTCGTTTAGCTGCCCGACTATGTCGAATGGCCAAGCTCAGGTGCTCTGTAATTCCGGCGATGCGGTCGGTGGTAATGCTACCGCCGTAGCCAGTTTGGAGCTGATTACACCAACGCCGTTCCTCAGTGAGAAATACGCGAACTCAGTGCGTACTTCGTTTTTCATTGATGCGGGTACGGTATGGGATACCAAGTGGGAAAATACGGCTAAGACAGAAAATGGTACCCTTGATACCAATATGTTCGGCGTACCTGACTACAGTAAAGTGAGTAATATTCGCATGTCGGCTGGTGTTGCTGTGCAATGGATGTCGCCACTGGGGCCATTGGTGTTCTCGTATGCTGATCCGTTCAAGACCTATGAAGGTGATCGGTCAGAACAGTTCCAGTTTAACATTGGTAAAACCTGGTAATCGGTTTGCTGGTGTGTAGGGCAGTTAAAAACAGAATCACAAATGCCAGGTTTAGCTCATGTCATAGGGAGTGGATTTCCATTGTGGCCTGTGACAAGTCTGGCAAATTGTGTATTTCAATAGTGTCAAATGACACAAACGAGTGATGGTAAGGAGTTTATAGTGAAAAAGTGGTTATGTGCCGCAGGCCTCGGTTTAGCAATGGCTGCTTCAGCGGGCGTTCAAGCAGCAGATAAAATCGCTGTCGTTAACGTTTCCAACATTTTCCAGCAAATGCCTGCCCGTGAAGCCGTGGCTAAGCAGTTGGAAAGTGAATTCAAAAACCGTGCAACTGAACTCCAGAACATGGAACGTGATCTGCAGACTAAAATGCAGAAGTTGCAACGTGACGCTTCTACCATGAAGGCTGCTGACCGCAGCAAAATGGAGAAAGAAGTCATGGCGCAGCGTGATCAGTTCTCTCAGAAAGCGCAAGCTTTCGAACAGGACAATCGTCGCCGTCAGATGGAAGAGCGTAACAAACTCCTGACCCGTATTCAGGATGCGGTGAAAGCTGTTGCCACCAAACAAGGTTATGACGTTGTGATCGACACTAACGCAATTGCTTATGCGGGTGCTTCACAAGATATTACCGCTGAAGTACAAAAACAGGTTAAATAATAACATGTTTTCAATTCGACTGGCTGATTTAGCGCAGCAGTTGAATGCACAAATGCACGGTGATGGCGATCTCGTCATCACCGGCATTGCTTCTATGCATTCTGCACAGGCTGGGCAAATCACGTTTTTGTCAAACAGCCGTTATCAACAGCAATTGGCCGCATGTCAGGCGAGTGCCGTTGTTTTGACCGCTGCAGATTTACCACATTGTCGCAGTGCGGCGCTAGTGGTTAAAAATCCTTATTTGACTTATGCCCATTTGGCACAACTGATGGATACCACACCTACACCGGCAACCGATATTGCGCCGAGTGCAGTGATCTCGCCTGAAGCGCAGCTTGGCTTGAATGTATCCGTTGGTGCTAACGCCGTTATCGAATCTGGTGTCGTACTCGGTGATAACGTGGTGATTGGTGCGGGTTGTTTTATTGGTAAATATACTCGTATTGGTGCTGGTACGCGTCTATGGGCGAATGTAACGATTTACCATGAGATTGAAATTGGTCAGCATTGCCTGATTCAATCAGGAACAGTGATTGGTGCTGATGGTTTCGGCTATGCCAATGAGCGAGGCAATTGGATCAAGATCCCTCAGTTGGGGAGAGTGATTATTGGTGACCGCGTTGAAATTGGTGCCTGTACCACTATTGATCGTGGTGCGCTGGATGATACTCTGATTGGCAATGGTGTTATCATTGATAACCAGTGCCAGATTGCGCATAACGTGGTAATTGGTGAGAACACTGCCATTGCAGGTGGTGTTACTATGGCGGGTAGTCTGAAAATTGGCCGCAATTGCCAAATTGGTGGTGCCAGTGTGATTAATGGTCACATGGAGATTGCTGACCAGGTTGTTGTCACCGGAATGGGAATGGTTATGAGACCAATCACTGAACCTGGGGTATACTCCTCGGGTATTCCGCTACAGCCTAACAAAGTTTGGCGTAAAACAGCTGCGTTAGTGATGAATATCGACGATATTAGCAAGCGTTTAAAAGCTATTGAACGAAAAGTCGGGAAAGATTAATCACTGTTACCCACTGAGATACTGGGTATAAAATAAACGCATTGGCTTTAACGCCAACAGTGCAAAGTGATGTTAATTTGCGGCCTGCCGGATGCCCTTCTTTTGGCATAAAGCAGGCCGTGTTGTTGATACTTTAAGTTTTTAAAGACAGGAAGAGTATTTTGACTACAGACACTCATACTCTAGATATAGCAGAAATTTTGGAACTTCTTCCTCATCGTTATCCGTTTTTGCTGGTTGATCGTGTACTAGAGTTCGAAGAACATAAATATCTGCGGGCAGTGAAGAACGTATCGGTCAATGAGCCGTTTTTCCAGGGCCATTTCCCAGGTAAACCGATTTTCCCGGGTGTGTTGATTTTAGAAGCAATGGCACAGGCTACCGGTATTCTGGCATTTAAGAGTGTAGGCAAACTGGAACCGGGTGAATTGTACTATTTTGCCGGGATTGACGAAGCGCGTTTCAAACGCCCAGTGGTGCCTGGTGACCAGATGATTATGGAAGTCACTTTCGAAAAAACTCGTCGCGGTCTGACGCGCTTTAAAGGCGTGGCAACCGTTGATGGAAAAATTGTCTGCGAAGCAACCATGATGTGTGCCCGCAGCCGGGAGGCATAATCTGTGATTGATAAAACCGCCTTTATCCATCCTGCAGCAATTGTTGAAAAGGGAGCCATCATCGGTGCGGGGGCGCATATTGGCCCTTTCTGTTACGTTGGTCCTCAGGTGGAAATCGGCGCAGGTACCCTCCTGAAATCCCATGTGGTGGTGAACGGTATTACCAAAATTGGTCGCGATAACCAGATTTATCAGTTCGCTTCCATTGGTGAAGTGAACCAGGATCTAAAATATGCCGGTGAGCCGACACGTGTTGAGGTCGGTGACCGTAACCGTATCCGTGAAAGTGTCACCATCCACCGCGGTACGGTGCAGGCGTCGGGCCTGACCAAGGTGGGAAACGATAATCTGCTGATGGTGAATGTCCATATTGCCCATGATTGCGTGGTGGGTAACTCCTGCATATTGGCAAATAATGCGACGCTGGCCGGCCATGTGGAAATAGACGACTACGCCATCATTGGTGGCATGAGTGCAGTCCATCAGTTCTGTGTTATTGGTGCTCATGTGATGGTGGGGGGGTGCTCCGGTGTGGCGCAAGATGTGCCGCCTTTCGTTATTGCGCAAGGTAACCATGCAACGCCGTTTGGTGTGAATACCGTTGGCCTGAAACGTCGCGGCTTTGATAAGGATCAAGTGCAGGCGATCCGTAATGCCTACAAAATCCTCTATCGTAGCGAGAAAACGTTGGATGAAGCCAAAGCAGAGATTGACGAATTGACGAAAGAGCAACCGGTGGTGCAGTCGTTCCTCGATTTCTTCGCCCGCTCAACCCGCGGGATTATTCGCTGAGCTATGCAAAATCGTCCACTGACTATTGGATTGGTCGCCGGAGAAACCTCCGGTGATATCTTGGGGGCTGGTTTAATCCATGCATTGAAGGCTCATCATCCTGAAGCCCGTTTTGTTGGTGTTGCAGGGCCATTGATGCAGGCGGCAGGGTGTGAAGCCTGGTATGAAATGGAAGAGCTGGCGGTTATGGGGGTGGTAGAAGTCCTTGGGCGTTTGCCTCGTTTACTGAAGATTCGCCAGGATTTGACTCGTCGGTTTAGTGAGTTGCAGCCCGATGTGTTTGTAGGTATTGATGCGCCGGATTTCAATATTACTCTGGAAGGGCGCCTGAAAAAACAGGGCATCCGTACTATTCACTATGTCAGCCCATCAGTCTGGGCCTGGCGACAAAAACGCATTTTCAAAATTGCTAAAGCAACCAATTTGGTGCTGGCATTTCTTCCTTTTGAAAAAGCGTTTTACGACCGTTTCAACGTCCCTTGTCGTTTTATCGGCCATACCATGGCTGATGCCATGCCGCTGCAGCCAGATAAGCAAGCTGCACGTTTAGCGTTGGGTATCGCCCCCAATGCTCGCTGTTTGGCTCTGCTGCCTGGCAGTCGTGGTGCTGAAGTGGAAATGTTGAGTGGCGACTTTATCAAGACTGCACAGTTGCTACGCCACCATTATCCGGAGCTGGTGGTGATTGTGCCGCTAGTTAATGCTAAACGGCGTCAACAGTTCGAAGCTATCAAGGCTCAGATAGCACCGGAGCTCAATATTCGCCTGCTGGATGGCAAAGGGCGTGAGGCCATGGTTGCCAGTGATGCGGCGTTGTTGGCTTCAGGTACTGCGGCTTTGGAATGCATGCTGGCGAAATGCCCTATGGTGGTGGGTTATCGGATGAAGCCTTCTACCTTTTGGTTAGCCCAGCGTCTGGTGAAAACGCCCTATGTTTCGTTGCCAAACTTGTTGGCTGGACGTGAAATCGTCACCGAACTGTTACAGCACGATTGTGTGCCGGATAAGCTGGCAAGGGCACTGCTGCCCTTGTTGGAAGAGAGTTCGCAAACCGAGCAGTTGAAGCAGACATTTTTGGCTCTTCATCAGAGTATTCGCTGTGGCGCTGACGAACAGGCTGCCCAGGCCGTGTTGGAGTTGGCAACATCATGCTAGAACCCTTTGTTTATCCTGCAGCCCGGCTGTTTGCCGGGGTAGATGAAGTTGGACGGGGGCCTCTGGTGGGGGCGGTAGTGACTGCCGCAGTGATTCTTGATCCGGCCAAACCGATTGTCGGCCTGGCGGATTCAAAAAAACTCAGTGAAAAGCGCCGTCTGGCATTGTATGACGAAATCATGGACAAAGCGTATTCCTGGAGTTTGGGGCGTGCTGAAGCCAGTGAAATCGATCAACTGAATATCCTGCATGCCACTATGTTGGCGATGCAGCGTGCAGTGGCCGGCTTGCATATTGAACCTGATATGGTGTTGATTGACGGAAACCGTTGCCCCACATTACCGATGCGTTCATTGGCGGTGGTGAAAGGGGACAGTCGAGTCGCGGAAATCAGTGCAGCATCAATCCTGGCAAAGGTGACGCGTGATCGAGAAATGGCCGAGCTCGACTTGGCTTTTCCGGAATATGGCTTTGCCCAACATAAAGGCTACCCGACGGCGTACCATCTGGAGAAGCTGGCGACATTCGGGGCTACAGAACACCATCGCCGCAGTTTTGCACCAGTCAGAAGAGTACTGGGGCAGTAATTTATCTATCCCCAAGTCCAATCAAGTTGCAGGTAGGCGGCAACTGAACGAATCCCGATGAGCTTACTAGAGTAAGTGATTCGGGTGAGCGAAGGCGGCCAACACCGCTGCAGTTTGATTGGCGACGGGTATATTGGCCTCATTAGGCTGAACAATCTGAGTTAACCTGGGTTCAGTTTGCTGAACCTACCTACGTTGGTATCTCGATATGGCCGAACCTCGTTTTATTCATCTTCGTGTCCACAGTGATTACTCCATGGTGGATGGGCTAGCCAAGATTGGTCCGTTGGTGAAAAGAGCAGCTGCGCAAGGCATGCCAGCCCTGGCGATCACCGATTTCACTAACTTATGTGGGTTGGTGAAATTTTATGGCGATGCACATGGTGCTGGGGTCAAGCCGATAATCGGTGCGGATTTCCTGGTACAAAGTGACATGTTGGGTGATGAGCTGGCACAGCTTACCGTCCTTGCCGCCAACAATGAAGGTTATCAGAATCTCACCTTATTGATCTCCAAAGCCTATCAGCGCGGTTATGGTGCGATGGGGCCGATCATTGATCGTGATTGGTTAATTGAACATCGGGCGGGTTTAATCCTGCTCTCCGGTGGGCGCATGGGGGATGTTGGCAAATTTTTGTTACGGGGCAACCAGGCTCTGGTTGACCAATGCCTCGAGTTTTACCAATGTTATTTTCCAGACAGTTATTATCTTGAACTGATCCGCACGGCGCGTGCAGATGAAGAAAACTATTTGCACGCCGCTGTAGCACTGGCCACTGAACGAGGGTTGCCGGTGGTAGCCACCAATGAGGTCTGTTTTCTTGTAGAAGATGACTTTGACGCCCATGAGATCCGGGTGGCGATCCATGATGGTTTTACCTTAGATGACCCCAAACGACCACGAAACTACAGCCCACAGCAGTATCTGCGTAGTGAAGATGAAATGTGTGAGCTGTTTGCTGACATTCCAGAAGCCCTACTCAACAGTGTCGAGATTGCTAAACGCTGTAATGTGACCATCCGCTTGGGTGAGTATTTCCTGCCACAGTTTCCTACCGGGGATATGACCACTGAAGACTTCCTGGTGGTGAAGTCTAAAGCCGGGTTGGAGGAGCGTCTTGAGTTCCTGTTCCCAGACCCTGAAGTTCGCAGCCAACGGCGTGTTGAGTATGATGAACGCCTGGATGTGGAACTGGAAGTCATCAATCAGATGGGGTTCCCTGGCTACTTCCTGATTGTTATGGAGTTCATTCAGTGGTCGAAAGATAATAACGTGCCTGTTGGCCCTGGGCGCGGTTCTGGTGCAGGCTCACTCGTGGCTTATGCGCTCAAAATCACCGACATTGATCCTCTGGCGTTTGACCTACTGTTCGAACGTTTTTTGAACCCTGAACGTGTTTCAATGCCCGATTTCGACGTTGATTTCTGTATGGAAAAGCGTGATCAGGTGATCGAACACGTCGCCGATATGTATGGCCGTGAAGCGGTATCACAGATTATTACCTTTGGTACCATGGCGGCGAAAGCGGTAATTCGCGATGTGGGGCGTGTGTTGGGGCACCCTTACGGTTTTGTGGACCGTATTTCCAAGTTGGTCCCCCCTGACCCCGGCATGACGCTAGAGAAGGCGTTTGCCGCAGAACCGCAACTCCCAGAAATTTATGAGGCCGACGAAGAAGTCAAAGCGTTGATCGATATGGCGCGCAAACTGGAAGGGGTGACGCGCAACGCCGGGAAACACGCCGGGGGGGTGGTGATCGCACCCACCAAAATTACTGACTTTGCTCCACTATATTGCGATGCGGAAGGCCAGCATCCAGTTACCCAGTTTGACAAGAACGATGTGGAATATGCCGGGCTGGTAAAATTCGACTTCTTGGGGCTGCGTACCCTGACCATCATCGATTGGGCGTTGGAGATGATCAATGCCCGTCGCGCTAGAAGTGGGCTGGAGCCAATAGATATTTCTGCTATCCCACTGGATGACAAGAAAAGTTTTGACATGCTGCAGCGTTCGGAAACCACGGCGGTGTTCCAGCTTGAATCCCGTGGCATGAAAGACTTGATCAAACGCCTCAAGCCTGACTGTTTTGAAGATATGATCGCGCTGGTGGCGCTGTTCCGGCCTGGGCCATTGCAGTCAGGTATGGTGGATAACTTTATCGACCGTAAACATGGCCGTGAAGAGATCTCCTATCCTGATATCCAATGGCAGCATGAGTCGTTGAAACCGGTGCTAGAACCCACCTATGGCATTATCCTGTATCAGGAACAGGTCATGCAGATTGCCCAGGTTCTGGCGGGGTATACGCTGGGCGGTGCAGATATGTTGCGCCGTGCCATGGGTAAGAAAAAGCCGGAAGAGATGGCGAAGCAGCGTTCAGTGTTTGAGGACGGTGCGAAAAGCATGGGTGTCGACGGCGAACTGTCGATGAAGATTTTTGACCTGGTAGAGAAATTTGCCGGTTACGGCTTCAACAAATCTCACTCAGCAGCCTATGCACTGGTGTCATACCAGACGCTGTGGTTGAAAGCTCACTATCCCGCCGAGTTTATGGCGGCGGTGATGACCGCTGATATGGATAATACCGATAAGGTCGTCGGGCTGGTGGATGAGTGCTGGCGCATGGAGTTAAAAATTCTGCCGCCGGACATCAATAGTGGGCAGTATCATTTCCATGTTAATGGCGAAGGTGAGATTGTTTACGGCATTGGCGCGATTAAAGGTGTGGGGGAAGGGCCAATAGAGGCCATTATCGAAGCCCGTAATAGTGGGGAGCAGGGCTATTTCAAGGACCTGTTTGACCTGTGCGCCCGTACTGATACCAAAAAACTCAACCGTCGGATACTGGAAAAACTGATTATGTCCGGGGCGTTTGATCGCCTGGGGCCACACCGTGCGGCACTGATGAATTCGCTGAATGATGCACTGAAAGCAGCCGATCAACATGCTAAAGCGGAAGCCATAGGTCAGGCGGATATGTTTGGCGTATTGGCAGAAGCGCCAGAGCAGGTTGAGCAATCTTACGCGAATGTCCCGCGCTGGCAGGAACAGGTGGTGCTCGATGGTGAACGGGAAACCTTGGGGCTCTACCTTACTGGCCATCCGATTACCCAATATTTGAAAGAGATTGAACGTTATGCGGGTGGGCAGCGGCTGAAAGATATGCATCCGACCGATCGGGGTAAAATGACGACGGCAGTCGGGTTGGTGATTGCTTGTAAGGTGATGATGACCAAACGGGGTAATCGCATTGGCATCTGTACACTGGATGATCGTTCTGGCCGCCTGGATGTGATGTTATTTACCGATGCATTGGAAAAATACCAGCATTTGTTGGAAAAAGACCGTATCCTGATTGCGAATGGACAGGTCAGCTTTGATGACTTTAATGGTGGGCTTAAAATGACAGCCCGTGAACTCATGGACATCAGTGACGCCCGTGAAAAATATGCCCGTGGGCTTGCTATCTCGCTAACGGACAGGCAAATTGATGAACAGCTTTTGAACCGTCTCCGTCAGTCTTTGGAACCTCATCGCTCGGGGACGATTCCAGTGCATCTCTACTATCAACGGGAAGATGCACGAGCCAGACTACGCTTTGGTGCAACCTGGCGCGTGACACCCACTGACCGCTTGTTGATTGATTTGCGGACCTTGGTAGGTAATGAACAGGTTGAACTGGAATTTGACTAAAATAGGAACACTATGAGTCTGAATTTTCTTAATTTTGAACAGCCGATTGCAGAGTTGGAAGCGAAAATTGACTCGCTGACCTCAGTCAGCCGTCAAGACGAAAAGTTAGATATTAATCTAGATGAAGAGGTTGAGCGATTACGCGAAAAGAGCGTTGAGCTGACACGCAAGATTTTTTCTGATCTTGGGGCTTGGCAGATTGCCCAACTCGCCCGTCACCCACTCCGTCCTTATACGCTGGATTATATCAAGTATATCTTCACTGATTTTGAAGAGTTGGCAGGTGATCGTGCCTATGCCGATGACAAAGCTATTGTGGGGGGGATTGCGCGGCTCGATGGCCGCCCGGTGATGATCATTGGTCATCAGAAAGGGCGCGAAACCAAAGAGAAAATTCGTCGTAACTTTGGTATGCCGGCACCGGAAGGTTACCGTAAGGCGTTACGCCTGATGGAAATGGCTTCCCGCTTCAAAATGCCGCTGATTACTTTCATCGATACTCCCGGTGCTTATCCAGGCGTGGGGGCGGAAGAGCGTGGTCAATCGGAAGCTATCGCGCGTAACTTGCGTGAAATGTCCCGCCTGAATATTCCGGTGATCTGTACGGTCATCGGTGAAGGGGGATCTGGTGGTGCGCTGGCGATTGGTGTGGGTGATAAAGTCAATATGCTGCAATACAGCACTTATTCGGTGATTTCGCCAGAGGGTTGCGCTTCCATTCTGTGGAAAAGTGCCGATAAAGCGCCGATTGCCGCGGAAGCCATGGGTATTACGGCTCCACGTTTGAAAGAGTTAAAGCTGATCGATTCGGTGATCCCTGAGCCACTGGGTTCTGCACATCGTGATGTTCCCGCCATGGCGGCTTCGCTGAAGGCACAGTTGCTGGCGGACCTGGCGGAATTGGATAATCTGAGTAACGAAGAATTGCTCAATCGTCGTTATCAGCGGTTGATGAATTACGGTTACTGCTAATATTTAGTAGCAGGTTAACAAGGGTGTTGGCGGTGTTAGCAGGTTTCTCCTGGTAACCCTCAGCACCCTTGTCGTTTGTGTCTACCCGTTGCCATTCAAGCGGCAGTGGTGTTGGCTACGTGCGTTCACCCTAGTCATATAGTTTACCTATGCTCCTTGGGATTTACGCCCTTGCCGCCTAACTGTAACTCGAATGAACTTGGGACATAAGCCAGTGGTGGCTAATTAACAGGATAGATTCGATGAATATCATTGCAATCATGAGCCCGATGGGCGTTTATTACAAAGATGAGCCCATCCGGGAGCTGCACACTGCCCTGGCTGCAATGGGATTCCAACTGGTCTATCCCAAAAATAGTGGCGACTTGTTGAAGTTGATTGAGGACAATGCGCGCATTTGTGGTGTGATTTTCGATTGGGATGATTACAGTCTTGAGTTATGCAGCGAAATCAACGATCTCAATGAGTATTTGCCACTGTATGCCTTTATCAACACGCATTCGACGTTTGATGTCACCCTGCACGAAATGCGCATGGTGCTCTATTTCTTTGAGTATGGCCTGAGTACGGCCGATGATATCGCCCAACGCATTCGGCAGTATACCGATGAATATATTGATACCATCACACCGCCACTAACTAAGGCGTTGTTTACCTATGTGAAAGAGGGGAAATATACTTTCTGTACCCCAGGCCATATGGGGGGGACGGCATTTCAGAAAAGTCCGGTAGGCAGCCTGTTTTATGATTTTTTTGGTGCCAACACCTTAAAGGCCGATATTTCAGTTTCGGTAACTGAACTGGGTTCATTACTTGATCACAGTGGGCCGCATTTGGAAGCAGAAGAGTATATTGCCCGTACTTTCAATGCAGAACAGAGCTATCTGGTCACCAATGGCACCTCTACTGCCAACAAGATTGTCGGGATGTATGCCATTCCGGCGGGGCGTACCGTGCTGATTGATCGCAATTGCCATAAATCCTTATGTCATTTGTTGATGATGTGCGACATCGTGCCCATTTACCTGCGTCCATTGCGTAATGCGTATGGTATTTTAGGTGGCATCCCTCAGCGAGAGTTTACCCACGATAGCATTGCCAAACGGGTGGCAGAAACCACCAATGCCAGTTGGCCAGTGCATGCGGTGATCACTAATTCGACCTATGATGGTCTGTTGTACAACACGGATTACATCAAACAGACGTTGGATGTAGCATCGATTCACTTTGATTCAGCATGGGTACCTTACACCAATTTTCACCCGATTTACGCTGGAAAAAGTGGCATGAGTGGCGAGCGTATTCCAGGTAAGGTGATTTATGAAACGCAATCGACACATAAACTGTTGGCGGCTTTTTCACAGGCTTCAATGATCCACATTAAGGGTGACTACGACGAGGGCACCTTTAATGAAGCCTATATGATGCATACCACCACTTCTCCGCATTATGGCATTGTCGCTTCGATGGAGACCGCCGCAGCGATGCTGCGTGGTAACCCTGGGCGACGGATCATTAATCGTTCAGTAGAGCGAGCATTGCATTTTCGTCGTGAAATACAACGCTTGCGAGATGAGAGTGATAGCTGGTTTTTTGATATCTGGCAGCCAGGAAAAATCGATGAGGCAGAGTGCTGGCCACTGGATCCTGACGATAACTGGCATGGTTTCGGCCATACCGATGCTGACCATATGTATCTGGACCCCATCAAGGTCACCATCTTGACGCCTGGCATGAATGAACTGGGGGAGTTGGAAGATTCAGGTATCCCTGCCGCCCTGGTGGCCAAATATCTTGATCAACGCGGGATTGTGGTTGAAAAAACCGGACCTTACAATTTGCTGTTTTTGTTCAGTATTGGCATCGATAAAACCAAGGCTATGAGCCTGCTGCGTAGTCTGACCGATTTCAAACGTGGCTATGATCTCAATTTATTAATAAAGAACATGCTGCCGGATCTCTATGCAGAGGATCCTGATTTTTACCGTAATATGCGCATTCAGGATCTGGCGGCCGGGATCCACCAATTAATCTGCAAGCATAATTTACCTCACTTGATGCTGTGCGCATTTGATGTGTTACCAGAGATGAAACTGACCCCTTACCAGATGTTCCAGCAGCAGGTGAGTGGTAATGTCGAAACCTGCGAGATTGACCACTTGATCGGCAGGGTTGCCGCCAACATGATCTTGCCCTATCCACCTGGCGTGCCTTTGGTGATGCCTGGCGAGATGATCACCGAAGAGAGTCGCGGCGTGCTCGATTTTCTGCTGATGCTGTGTTCAATTGGTGAACATTATCCAGGGTTTGAAACCGATATTCACGGAGCCAAATTGACTGAAGATGGTCGTTATCTAGTGAATGTTTTGAAAACAACCGCGGTTTGATGGCGTCATCGCTTATCTTTTGGACCTGAAGGCATTTTTCAGGTGGATGGCAACATAGTGGATGGCAAAATAGTGGAGTTTATTTATGTTGGCTTTGCAGCAAGTTCACCATATCGCGGTGATAGCGTCTGATTACCCGGTCAGTAAACATTTTTACTGCGACATTTTAGGGTTTACCCTGTTAGCAGAGGTCTATCGTCAGGAGCGAGACTCCTGGAAAGCGGATCTGGCACTGAATGGTCAATACACGATTGAGCTGTTTTCGTTCCCATCGCCGCCAGCACGGCCTAGTCATCCAGAGGCCTGCGGCCTGCGTCACTTGGCATTCAGTGTGGCAGATATTGATGCGGCAATAGCCCATTTACAGGCGGCAGGCGTCACCTGTGAAGCGGTACGTATTGATCCCTATACCCAGTCCCGCTTTACTTTTTTCAATGATCCAGATGGGTTACCGCTGGAATTATATGAGCTCTAGTTTATTCAGGCTGTGAACTGTAATAAACACGGTGAACTGTAATAAACACTGTTAACTGTAATAAATACTGTTAACTGTAATAAACACAATGATGATAGGGTGCAAACTCTGCGCAATCGATGAATACGAATCCGCTTGTTAGGCAAATCAGAGATTTTCTGGGGAGTGAGCGCCAACTCTTGGTGGCGTTTAGTGGGGGGTTAGACTCCACGGTATTGCTGCATTTGTTGGTTCAATTGCGCCAACAGCAGCCTGATCTGGTGCTGCGTGCGGTGCATGTCCATCATGGGTTGAGTGACTTTGCCGATAGTTGGGTGGCGCATTGCCAACAACAGTGTGAGTCTTGGCAGATGCCGCTGGTGGTTCAGCAAGTGAAGGTGGATGGTCGAGCCGGGGGGATTGAGGCCGCGGCCAGAGCGGTGCGATACCAGGCTTTCAGTGAAACCCTGTTGGTAGGTGAAGCTCTGCTGACGGCACAACATCTTGATGACCAATGTGAAACCTTTTTGTTGGCTTTAAAACGGGGTAGCGGTCCTGCGGGGCTTTCTGCTATGGCAGCAAGAACGCATCTGGGAAATAATTTCTTGCTGCGGCCATTGTTGCCATTCTCACGCCAGCAATTGGAGCTTTACGCACAGCAGTATCAACTTAGTTGGATCGAGGATGACAGCAACCAGGACTGCCGTTTTGATCGTAATTTTTTGCGCCTGAATGTCCTGCCCTTATTAAATCAACGTTGGCCACATTTTGCCGCTGCAACGGCACGCAGTGCCAGCTTATGTGCCGAGCAAGAGCAACTGCTTGATGAGCTGCTAGCAGAGCAGTTGGCCTTGTTGCTGGATCAGCACAATTCACTGGCTATCACCGGGTTACAAACGTGTTCAGATGCCAAGCGTTATGCGTTGTTGCGCCGTTGGATCGCCTTGTTTGGTGTATCTCTCCCTGCGCGCGATGGCTTGCATAAACTTTGGCATGAGGTGGCTTTGAGCCAGGCTGATGCAGAACCGCAATTACAATTAGGTGACTACCAGATTCGTCGTTTCCGTCAGCGCTTGTATCTACTGCCGCGGATGCGTGATTTGAGTGAAAAACAGTTACCTTGGCAATGTGATGCCGATGCTGCCTTGGTATTGCCTGATGGGTTAGGCACCTTGTGGGTTGGTGAGGGTGAATGCCGAGTGCGAGCACCGCAGCAACATGAACAGGTCAGTGTTCGTTTCGCCGCCACCGGGCGGGTACGTATCATCGGCCGTAGTGGATCAAGACCGATAAAAAAATTGTGGCAGGAGTTGGGTGTCCCCCCCTGGCTGCGTCAACGTACCCCGTTACTCTATTATGATGAGCAGTTGATTGCCGCTATTGGCCTGTTTATTACCGAAGAGGGGCAAGTGCCTGCCGGGGAGCCGGCTTATCGCTTTCGCTGGCAGCAAGAGTAACCGCTATTGGCTGAAAATGAGAAGGGCAGCCTAACGGCTGCCCTGTAGTGATTAAATTACCGGCCTGGTCAATCGGAAAGACTGACGACAATGGTACCTATATCTGGATGGCTAAAACTGCCGATATGGTCCAGACGTATATCCCGTTGACTCCCATTTTGCTCGATGGTGAGATACTCCACGCGCTTCTTTTGCAACAGGTCGAGGGCTTTCGCTTCGATGATTTCCCCGTCGCGTAACGCCAACTTCAGAATATACTTATGCTGACAGGCGAGTTCTAAGTTGTCGTAGTCATCACAATTGATGGGGTGGTATTCATCATTTATCAACATAGTCGCTCACCAATAAGTTAGCGGCGGCAAAAGCCGCCTGTTCTCTAATGGAGGACGATAGCTCGCTATTTGCTGCCACTTCGTCCAATGCCTTTAAAACGCAGGCTAACGCATCAGGCACGTAACCCAGATCCCCACTGCCGATCTGAGCATAAAAACGGCGTACTAACTCACAATATTGTTGCACAATATCCTCCTTCAAGATCTGTCTATTACCGGCATACCGCAGGGAATAGAGAGAGATACTCGGAGTTATATCCTATCTAGACGACTATAGCACAGCTGTTGTTGAGTTATTAAGTCTTGGTAACGGCTTTCTAACACCCATCTTTATCGCTGTACTGGCTGCTAACCGCCTGGATCAAGTACACTGTCAGCGATTAATAATGAGGTTACCCATGGCGCTGAAAGCAACCATTTACAAAGCTACGGTCAATATCGCTGATATGGATCGCCATTTTTACCACGATACTACGCTCACGTTGGCTCAGCATCCTTCAGAAACGGAGCAACGTATGATGCTCCGCTTACTGGCCTGGATTTGTCATGCGGATGAACGTCTGGTCTTTACCAAGGGGTTGAGTGCAGAGGACGAACCAGAAATTTGGCAACGGAACGACCATAATGGGCTAGAAATGTGGATTGAGTTGGGTTTGCCGGATGAGAAGCGGATTAAAAAAGCCTGTAACCAGTCGCCTAGGGTGGTGCTCTATGCTTATGGTGAACGTGCAGGATACGTTTGGTGGCAAGGGATGCAGGGTAAAGTGGCGAACCACAAGAATCTGACCATTCGCTTTCTTGATGATAAGCAATTGTCACAGTTGGCGGCATTAGCCAACCGTAATATGACACTACAGGCGACTTTGCAGGAAGGGACGATTTGGCTTTCTGATGCTCAGAATAGTTTGGAAATTCAATTTGCCCAGTGGCAGCAAGCGCAGGATTAATCGGTGTTAGCACTGTCAAAAAGCCGGATGATCCCGGATAATGAAATAGAGTTAACGGCGATCCGTGCCCAAGGGGCGGGTGGCCAACATGTCAATAAAGCGTCAACGGCGATTCACTTGCGTTTTGACATCCGAGCATCTAGCCTGCCAGACTATTATAAACAGCGGTTACTGGCGTTTAGTCATCATTTAATCACTACCGAGGGGGTGGTGATTATTAAAGCTCAGGAGTATCGCAGCCAGGAGTTAAATCGTGAGGCGGCGCTGGCCCGATTGATGGCGTTGATTCAGCAGGCGATGGTGGTTGAAAAAACTCGCCACGCAACCAAACCCAGCAAAGGGGCAAAGTTGCGTCGTCTGGAAACCAAAGTGCGTAAAGGAGCGGTTAAAGCGCTACGTAGCAAGGTTCATCCGTAGGTTATACTCAGGGTAAAAATAAATTACAGCAGGAGAGTCACGGTGAAGACAATAACGATTGCTCTGTTCTTAGCAGCAGGGGCCCTTTCGTTGCTGGGGTGTAATAATCAGTACCCGGCTAAAGAACAAGCACTGCAGCCGATGCAACAAAGTTATCAAGGCTTATTGCCTTGTGCGGATTGCAGCGGAATAGATACCTCGCTATTTCTTGATGAAGATGGAACCTTTGTTCTACAGCAAACTTATCGTGGTGCTAAAGGTGGCGATCAAACGTTTACCAGCCATGGTACTTGGGCACGTACTGCAGATAAGCTGACATTAACCGAGAGCAACGGTGAAAAACGCTATTTTCACCCGGAAGGTAAAGTGTTGAGAATGCTTGACCGAAGTGGTGCTCCGATTGTATCCCAGCTGAATTATGTGCTGTCACCGGTAAGCAAGCCCTTACCACAGACCTCAATGCCACTGACCGGGCTCTATACCTATCTGGCAGATGCCGCGGTATTTAAAGATTGTGTGACCGGTAAAACCTTCCCGGTGGTTAATAACATCGCGTTAGAAAAAGGCTATCTGCAGGCTCGTAAGGCACCGGGCGAACCGGTATTTCTAATGTTGAATGGTCATTTCAGTGTGCAGCCTTCCATGGAAGAGGGGCGGACGATAAAGTCGCTGGTCCCTGAACCGAACGGTAAATTTACGTTTGACAACAGCAAGAGTTGTGCTCATTGATCGCATTTAAGCTGATTGAATCGTGAGCGTTTTATCCCGTACACCGTAAGAAAAACTCGCTGTTCTTAGGGGGGCGGGATATCAACCTGAGATTTTCAGGATCGCTTTTGATGATCGCAAGTCAGGGTACTTTGGTCTGATTCGCTAACTGTGAAGGGGATTCCATCGCTGAAGAGTGATCATTGTCTGGCACTTTTGAGCGTAAATAAATCCCTGGTTTGATGTGACCGATATAATGCAGCGACTGACTGGGTGCTATGGTGGCAATATCGCCTTGTCGCATATGCAGTAAATCCCCTGGACTCACCCAGCCCGCTTTAGCTAACGTAACGGGTTGCCCGGCATACTCGAAAGCAGCAAGGACAAACTCTGAACAAAAATAGCGGGATTCACCATTGGTGGGGGTCGCGAGTTGCGCCTTGGCCATGCCTTTTACGCATTGTTGGCGAAAATCCTGCGAGAACGGATTTAATGAACAAAGTCGTTTCGTCACCATAAAGGGCATCATCTCGACTATCCCTTGATAGTTATATTGACTGCCTAACTTTTGTTGAGCAAATTCACGGATTTTAATGGCTTGTTCTGCGGTTAATCCTGGCATACGTAAAGCGAACAACTTGTCACTATGTGCGCGCATCTCTTCCAGCGTGATAATCTGCACACCGGCACCTACCGATTCAGCGACCTGCCCATGACCAATATAGATAGCGACATGGCTGACCGAGGAAGCACTGAACAGGCGGATCCCGAGTGATGTCAGGCCAATGGAGGAGGAAAACAGCAAATCCCCTTCCTGCAGATCAGCCTGATGGATTTCATGGTAGGTGTTGCCCTGAATGGAACTGATGGATTGAAATCGCACATCTACGGGCTGGGCAGACTTTGATTGCTCTTTTTCTGACAAGGCAATATCCATAGTACAGCCAGTGAGTAACATCGGTAGCAGAGCAATCAGGTAGAGGGAGGATTTGCACGACAATGTCATTATTGAGTCCTTTGCTGGCCTGCTTCCTGAGTAGAGCACCCTGTATTACGGGTGCTCTAGATACTGATTACTGATATCAGCGTTTGATTTGTGCCAACAGAAAATCAATGATTTCACTGGTTTTAATCATCTGTTTCTCACCAACGCGGCGGTTTTTGTACTCGATCTCTTCACTATCGAGGTTACGATCACCAATCACAATAGAGTGAGGAACACCAATCAACTCCATATCGGCGAACATAACCCCAGGACGCTCTTTACGATCATCAAGAATAACGTCAATGCCTTTTGAACGTAGCGTGTCGTACAGCTCTTCCGCCAGCGCTTGCACACGGAAGGATTTGTGCATATTCATGGGTAGAATAGCGACCTGGAAAGGGGCAATGGCATCCGGCCAAATAATGCCGCGCTCATCGTAGTTTTGCTCGATAGCGGCGGCCACCACTCGGCTAACACCAATACCGTAGCATCCCATCGTCAAGACCTGATTACGGCCATCTTCACCTTGTACCGTTGCTTTCATTGCTTCCGAGTATTTGGTCCCCAGTTGGAAGATATGCCCAACTTCAATACCGCGTTTGATGAGCAGTGTGCCTTTCCCATCAGGGCTGGCATCACCTTCCACCACATTACGGATATCGGCAGTGGCTGGTAGCGGCAGGTCACGCTGCCAGTTAATGCCAAAGTAGTGTTTACCATCAATATTGGCACCCGCAGAGAAATCACTCATTACTGCAACACTGCGATCAATAACCAGCGGGATGGCCAGGTTAACTGGGCCAAGAGAACCGGGGCCAGCGCCTACAATAGCGTGGATCTCTTCTTCGGTAGCAAAAGTCAACGGCTTGGCGACTTGAGGTAGTTTTTCTGCCTTGATTTCATTGAGCTGATGATCACCACGCACCAAGAGTGCAACGAGCTTATGGCCACTGTGCTCATCAGCGTGAACCATTAAGGTTTTCACGGTTTTTTCTATCGGAAACTGGAACTGTTCAACCAGGTCAGCAATGGTTTTGGCGTTTGGCGTGTCAACAATACGCAGTTCTTCGCTTGCTGCGGCCAGCGGATGAGCGGGTGCTATTGCTTCAGCCAGTTCGATATTGGCGGCATAATCAGAATGGGTGGAGAACACAATATCATCTTCGCCACTGTCCGCCAGCACTTGGAACTCATGTGATGCACTGCCACCAATCGAGCCGGTATCAGCCAGTACGGCACGGAAATCGAGACCGATGCGATTAAAGATGGCGCTGTAGGCTTGGTACATGGCGTCGTAGGTTGTTTGCAACGATTCCTGTGAGGTATGGAACGAGTAAGCGTCTTTCATCAGGAATTCACGTGCGCGCATCACACCAAAACGTGGGCGAACTTCATCACGGAACTTGGTTTGGATTTGGAAGAAATTCAGCGGCAGTTGCTTGTAGGAGCTGACTTCATTACGGATCAGATCGGTGATCACTTCCTCATGGGTTGGGCCCAGCACAAACGGACGCTCACCGCGATCAACAAAACGTAATAATTCCGGGCCATATTGCTCCCAGCGACCACTTTCCTGCCACAGATCGGCGGGTTGAACGACCGGCATGGAAACTTCGATCGCATTAGCATTGTTCATTTCTTCACGAACGATGTTTTCAACCTTCTTGAGCACTCGCAAGCCAGTAGGCAACCAGGTATAAAGACCGGAGGCCAGCTTGCGGATCATTCCGGCGCGCAGCATCAACTGGTGGCTGATCACTTCGGCATCGGCAGGGGTCTCCTTCAGGGTGGAGAGCAGATATTGGCTTGTACGCATGGTGTTTGGTTCCGTTAGAACTGCGAGTTTTATCGGGCTGTTAGAGGCAGCCAACATATTCAAAAGTGGTTTAGTTTACCAGCGCAAGCGGGTTGTCAAAAGAGAGAAGGTGGAATTTTAGCGAACATCCAATGACAACACTTCTGTTTGACCATTCACCAGCCGCCAACGCACATTGAACTCCAGCAGCCATACCGCATATTCACGCTCGCTCGCTGATTCTTTGCGATAGGCAGGGCGCGGGTCTTGCGCGAGAACCTGAGTAATAAAACGGCGTAAGTGAGGGTAACGCGGCTGGTGCTGTTGTAACTGTCGCTCCGCCTGTGTAGAGAAATAAACCGGCATATCGGCCGTGGGTGGTAATTGAGCAAAACCTGCTTGTGCCTGCGGCTTACTGTCGGCAAAGGGTAAATAAGGTTTGATGTCCACCACCGGGGTACCATCAACCAGGTCCAGGCTACCTAACTTGAGTATCAGCTGATCCCCTTGAGTTTCTATGCCTTTGAGTTCAATCAATGACATGCCGAGAGGGTTAGGGCGGAAGGTTGAACGGGTGGCGAATACTCCCATACGAGTATTTCCCCCCAGGCGAGGAGGACGTACCGTAGGCCGCCACCCCCCCGCCATCGTTTGATGGAAAACAAAAATTATCCATAGGTGACTGAATTCGCTGAGGCCGCGCACCGCTTCTACTTGATTGTATGGCGGTAAGAGCAGCAGTTCCCCATTCCCATCTTCCACTAACCCTGGTTGGCGGGGAACCGCAAACTTTTCTTTATAGGGTGAGCGGATAATGCCGATTTGGTTAACAACAAACTCACTCATTTGGATGAGACATTAAGTGCCGAGCCTTGGCAAATCGCTTGTCGGTAACAGTTACCAACACCCGTGACAATTTGGCAGTCATGCAATAGCACGACATTGGCATTCATGGTCGATGCGCGGCTTTGCATACGTTTGCGGGCGGTAGCCAGATTGGGTGGGGTATCCTGAATTGTGGCTTGGCAAGATTCGCCAGAGACGGTACCTAACTCACGAAAAGGTTTACCCGCTAATTCGTCTACGCTGCTATAAACAACGGGGGTGGCACGAGATCCAGAAACGGAGGAGGTGGTATTACTTGATGCAGAACTTGCCGGAGGAGTCAGGTTGTGGGATGAAGAGCTGTGCCAAGTAGAACATCCCGTTAGCATAAGTGCTAACAAACCAAGAGGGAAAACACGCATAGAAATTTCTCTTTCTGGTTATAAAAGTAGCGCTATTGAAGCAATGTCTGGCAAAAATAACAAGATTTGTCTTTGTTCACGCTATCATATTAGCTATATGACCGTCATCTTATCCCCAAGTTGCTACAAACTGCAGCAAGTTGGCTGCAGTTTGTATGGCAACAGGTATCAATGATTACCAGCCTTTTACTGCACCGCCATTGAAGATTTTGTTCGCAGCCTGATTAACTTCTTCAGACTGGTAAGCCTGAGCGAATTTTTTCACTTTCTCGGCATCCTTGTTATCTTCACGGGCAACCATGATGTTGACATAAGGAGACTCTTTATCTTCAACAAACAGGCCATCTTTGGCTGGTGTCAGCCCAATCTGGCTAGCATAGGTGGTGTTGATGATAGCCAAGGCAATTTGTTGATCATCGAGTGAGCGTGGTAATTGTGGGGCTTCCAGCTCAACCAACTTCAGGTTTTTTGGATTTTCAGTGACATCCAATACTGTTGGCAGTAAACCAACGCCATCTTTTAGTTTGATCAGCCCTTCTTTTTGCAGCAACAGCAAGGAACGACCCAGATTAGTAGGGTCATTCGGTAATGCCACTTGTGAACCGTCTTTCAACTCAGACACGGCTTTGATTTTCTTGGAATAGCCAGCGATGGGATAAACGAAGGTGTTACCAACAGAAACCAGTTTATAGCCACGATCTTTGATTTGCTGATCCAGATAAGGTTTGTGCTGGAATGCGTTCAGATCAATATCCCCTTTGCTTAAGGCTTCATTGGGCAGAACATAGTCATTGAATGTCACCAGTTCAACATCCAAACCATACTTCTCTTTAGCGACTTTCTGTGCGACTTCAGCCACTTGCTGTTCAGCACCAACAATAACCCCCACCTTGATATGGTTTGGATCTTTTTCATCCTGACCACAGCCAACAAGAGCCAACGTGCCGATCAGTGCGCCGACTGCTGCAATGGATTTAAATTTTAACGACATATCTCTTCCTCATTAGGTTCATATATCAAATACGCTTTACTTTCTATCATTCAAGATACAGCTAGGCTGTGTGATGAAATCTATCAAGTCGATGTGAACTTGTGGGTAACGCTATTTGTGTGTCACGGCCTTAACCAAGCGATCACCACAGAACTGGATCAGATAGACCAAGACAACCAGTAATATTAATACCGTATTCATCACGGTAGCGTTATAACCAATATATCCATACTGATAACCAATTTGACCTAAACCGCCTGCACCTACCGCTCCCCCCATGGCAGAATAACCGACCAGGGTAATCAAGGTGATAGTAGCTGCATTCACCAAACCAGGTAGCGCCTCAGGCAGCAGTACTTTAGTTATGATCTGCATCGGGGTGGCCCCCATAGCACGAGCCGCTTCAACCAGGCCGGAAGGGATCTCCAACAGGGCGTTCTCAACCATGCGTGCAATAAAGGGTGCTGCACCGACAGTGAGTGGAACCATAGCGGCCTGCAAACCGATGGAGGTACCGACGATCATTCGGGTGAATGGGATCATCCAGACCAACAGGATAATGAACGGGATAGAACGGAATATGTTCACCAACCCGGACAACATCTTATATAGCGTGTTATTGGCGATGATTTGCCCTGGACGGGTGACATACAGTAGCACGCCAACTGGCAAGCCAAGTACAAAACCGAAAAAGCCAGAGACAAAGGTCATCGTGACGGTTTCCCACACACCACGGGCCATTAACCACATCATTGCCTCAGACATAACCCAGAACCTCTACTTTTACCTGATTTTCTTTTAGGAATTCAATTGCCGCCAGGGCATCTTCGTCAGTCCCATGGAGTTCAGCCAGCATCACACCGAATTTCACACCGCCAGCGTAATCCATCTGTGCGCTGATAATGTTGTTATTCACATTAAAGCGGCGAGCGGCTTCAGACAGCAAGGGCGCATCCACGGATCGACCGGTAAATTCCAGTCGCAGCAGCGGGTGACGACCATCGACACGCTCTTGGACCAGACGGTTGGCATAATCATCCGGGATATCCAGATGTAATGTGGCTTGGATAAATTGTTGTGCCAACGGAGTCTTGGGATGTGAGAAGACTTCGCTGACGCTGTCTTTCTCAATCAGTTGCCCTTGGCTGATTACGGCGACTTGATCACAGATGCGTTTCACCACGTCCATTTCATGGGTGATCAACAGAATGGTTAACCCCAAACGACGGTTGATATCTTTCAGTAACTCCAAAATAGATCGGGTGGTGGCGGGGTCTAGCGCGCTGGTGGCTTCATCGCACAGTAAGACTTTAGGGTTACTTGCCAAGGCACGCGCAATGGCGACACGCTGTTTCTGACCACCAGACAGATTGGCCGGGTAGGCATCATGTTTATCTGACAGGCCAACCAGTTCCAGCAATTCTGTGACCCGTTTTTTGATTTCTGCACGTGACATACTGCCCAGTTCCAATGGCAGCGCCACATTACCGAAGACGGTACGGGAAGAGAGCAGATTAAAGTGCTGGAAAATCATGCCAATTTGGCGACGTGCATGTGTCAACTCATGTTCAGACAATGCCGTCAAATCCTGTCCATTGACCAGAACAGTACCTGATGTTGGCCGCTCAAGCATGTTGGCACAACGGATCAGCGTACTTTTACCCGCACCTGATGCACCAATAACGCCATAAATCTGACCGGCTGGGACGTGAAGAGTAACGTCAGACAGTGCCGTAATGGTGCGCACTCCCTGTTGAAACACTTTGCTGATGTTAGAAAGTTTAATCATATTCTTCTTATTTTTAGCGTTGTTGCTCGTGGCTAATGTTGCTGGTGGCTAAATAAAATAAACCAGGGCCTGAACCCAAGGATGAAACAGATGTTAAGGCGTCTAGACGTCCAAGTCAACGTTAACTCTATTCTTCATCGCCCATTCGTCGTTCTCAGCTTTGAGTAAAACATGCGATACTATGCCGGTTCTTAGCGCTTCAGGAGTATACCGGTGACACAGCGGGTTCCAGCAATTTTTTTAGATCGTGATGGCACGATTAATATCGATCATGGTTATGTCCATGAAATAGATGACTTCCAATTTATAGATGGTGTGATTGACGCATGCCGTGAACTGAAAAACATGGGTTTCGCGCTAGTGTTAGTGACCAACCAATCGGGTATTGCCCGTGGCAAATTCAGTGAACAGCAGTTTATGAGCCTGACTGAGTGGATGGATTGGTCATTGGCTGACCGTGATGTTGACTTGGATGGCATCTATTTCTGTCCACATCATCCCGAAGCGGCAATAGAAGAATATCGTCAGGTCTGTGACTGCCGTAAACCACAACCAGGGATGCTATTACAGGCACAAAAAGAACTGAATATCGACCTGGCTGCCTCTTATATGGTTGGCGACAAAATTGAAGATATGCAGGCGGCCACCAGTGCTGGCGTTGGGACTAAAGTCTTGGTTCGAACGGGTAAACCGGTCACTGAGGACGGTGAAAAAGCGGCAGATTGGGTGCTAAACAGCCTGAAAGATCTGCCAGAAGCGATTAAAAACCGAGCTTAGTGATACTTTCTGTCGCTTGAGTCAATAGGGGGAATCTCTGCCGTTTTGCAGTGAATCCCTCATCAGCGCTAGCTAGTGGGCTGTTTTATAACGTCTCCGTAAGTCGAGTTTTTAGTGAATTGCTATCGATAGAGAAAAAACCTGAAAATTAGGGTTGACTCTGAAAGAGGAAAGCGTAATATACGCCACCTCGAGTTGACGGGCTGAAGCCAGTAACTCACTGCTCTTTAACAATTTATCAGACAATCTGTGTGGGCACTCACAAGACGATATCCAGTTGCTTCGGCAACAAAAAAATATCAAGTCTTAAAGAGTGACTCATGTAAGTAAAATTCATGCAGTAATCTTTGAGCATCGCTATTAACTTAGCAAATCAAGCTTTTAATTGAAGAGTTTGATCATGGCTCAGATTGAACGCTGGCGGCAGGCTTAACACATGCAAGTCGAGCGGTAGCACAGGGGAGCTTGCTCCCTGGGTGACGAGCGGCGGACGGGTGAGTAATGTCTGGGAAACTGCCTGATGGAGGGGGATAACTACTGGAAACGGTAGCTAATACCGCATAACGTCGCAAGACCAAAGTGGGGGACCTTCGGGCCTCACACCATCGGATGTGCCCAGATGGGATTAGCT
>NZ_AYKS02000030.1 GCF_000496755.2 Serratia sp. DD3 | reverse complement strand
GTATGCCGCTGTAATGGCGTCACATAGCCTATACCACTGTGCCGGTGCTCTTCGTTATACCAACCGGTAAACTTATCCACCCAGACTCGTGCTTCTTCCAGCGTTTTAAAGCCTGATGAGGGCCAATTCGGTACATATTTCAACGTGCGGAACAACGACTCCACATACGCATTATCATTGCTTACACGCGGTCGGCTGTGCGAAGGCGAGATATTCAGCTCTGTCAACTTGACCTGTAGTGTCTGTGACTTCATCGCTGCACCATTATCTGCATGCAGCACCAGTGGCTGGCGATAACAGTGCTCCCGCAGAACCGTGCGTTGTATCAGTATGGCTGCCAACTCACCACTTTCGATTTCATGCACTTCAGCACCGGTGATTTTACGGCTGAACACATCCTCCACCAGGTACAGATAATACCAGCGACCGCGTACCACTGAAGGAAGCCAGGTAATGTCCCAAGTCCATACCTGGCAGGGCCCGGTGGCCGTAAACGTGGTGGGCGCTTTTACCCGGCTTGGCTTGAGACGACGGCCTCGGTGATGAACTTCCCCGTGACGCCGCAGAACCCGGTAAAAGGTCGATTCACTGGCCAGATAAATTCCCTTATCCGCCAGCCGTGGCACGATTTGTGACGGCGGCAGACTGGCATATGCCGGTTGATGGCAAACAACCCGTATCTGCTGCTCTTCTTCCACACTCAGGCGATTGGCTGGCACCGGGCGAACCACTATTGTCCTTTGGTCTTCCGGTGATTTTTGCCACCGTTGCCAGGTACGTACACTGAGCTCAACTTCGCGGCAGGCCACCGCACGCCGTGCACCGGCAGCGACGGCCTCATTTATCCAGGCGATAAACTGCTGCCGTTCCTCGCTGGATGTCAGTCGTCCTCGTCCGTTTCCCCGTAGTAGTCCCTGAGCTTTTTTCTTAACACCAGGATCGCTGCCGCCTCCGCCAGAGCCTTTTCTTTACGGAGCAGTTCCTTTTTCAACTGCTTGTTTTCTTTCTGGCTTTGCTTGAGGGCGGCTTTATCATCAAGGGAAGGCACTTGTAAAAAGGCCTGTTTCCATTGCGCTATCTGTGCGGGGTAAAGCCCCTTTTTACGGCAGTATTCTGCGATTTCCGCTTCACTTAATGTTGCCGTTTCCACGATAACCGCCAGCCGCGCTTCTGCAGGCCACTGTTCACTGTTTTTCTCTGCACCGGGCACCGGTTTCCCCTCTGTTTTAGCCTGATTACGCCAATTGTAGAGAGTAGCTTCCGATATCCCTTCCATCTGTGCAACTGCCGCGACGGTCATATTGTAAGGGGGTAGCAATTTTGCCAACACGCTGACTTTACGTTCTGAAGAAATACGTTTCACTTGTCACTCCATCGCCCTCTGGATCTATGTTTAGAAGGGGGTGACAACTATGCTGACACTGAGGGCGCTGGAAGAAGCACGAGTCTGGGTGGATAAGTTTATCGGTTGGTATAACGAAGAACACCGGCACAGTGGTATAGGCTATGTGACGCCATTACAGCGGCATACGGGTGAGGACAAGGTGTTGTTGGCCCAACGAGACAAGGTGTATCAAGCTGCGAGAGCCGCGAACCCCAAACGTTTGTCAGGGCAAACGCGAAACTGGCAACGGCAGGATAGCGTCACGCTCAACCCAGAGCGGGAAAAACAGGCCGCATAAATTAACTCAGGACGACAACTACCTTGACACTTACCGCTTACCGTTCCCCGGCAATCAAGACGGTCTGGCTGAAGTGGAGCGATAATGTGCGAAGTTATTTAGCGTTGCGTGATTAAAATAATTTAATAAGCTGGCAGATATTAACTGAAGCTGTTTTCGGCGTAGGGTAATAGTTTGTTGATCCGGTTTTTCGGCCAGGTCTTGGCGAAGGCGGCAACAATCCTGTTGTTAAGAAAATAACTCAGGGACTACTACAGGGAAACAGACGAATGGTTGACCTTATCCTATCCAGCCCCAATAATGGCAAGTTCTGACTCGGGGTGCCTGTACCGTTAGTATTGGCTGAGATTTTACCCGTATTACCTGATCTGGATTATGCCAGCGTAGGGAAGTCTTGGTATCTCAACCGGTACCCGTCTTCTTGAACGCCGGTTGGGAGGAATATGTTCACTCGACCTGATGTACTACCCGGCAGTCGTGCCGCGGCCTGTTTTAACCAATTCAAACGTCACCCGCCATTGCTGCACTGTTTAACCAACGAAGTGGTGCAAGAACTCACGGCTAACGTGCTGTTAGCACTCGGGGCTTCGCCAGCGATGGTGGTGGAAGCGCAAGAAGCGGCACAGTTCAGCCGCCTGGCGGATGCCTTGTTGATTAATATCGGTACCTTGAACCCGCCACAGGCAGAGGCGATGCTGGCGGCCATTGATGCGGCCAATCAGGCAGGGAAACCCTGGCTGCTGGACCCTGTTGCGGTCGGTGGGCTGGATTATCGTACCGCCTTTGCACGGCATTTGCTGACTCTGCACCCGGCAGCAATCCGTGGTAATGCTTCAGAAGTGATGGCGCTCAGTGGCCTGCAAGCCAGTGGTCGCGGTGTCGATAGTCTGGATGATTCATTGGCGGCGTTACCCGCAGCGCGTACCTTGGCACGCTCGAGTGGCGCGGTGGTGGTGGTGACCGGGGAGGTTGACTACATCACTGACGGGGAGCGCGATTGGGCGGTAAACGGCGGCGATATTTTGATGACCCGCGTGGTGGGCACCGGGTGCGCTTTATCGGCGGTGGTGGCGGCATTTTGCAGCCTTCCGGGTGACCGATTGGATAATGTTGCTACCGCTTGCCGTGTGATGGCGTTATGCGGTGCCCAAGCCACCGAGCGCTGTCGTGGTCCTGGGAGTTTTACCCCGGCGTTTCTTGATGCACTTTATCAATTACGTGCGGAGGATCTGCAATGAAACGGATTAATTCTTTAACCATTGCTGGCACCGACCCTAGTGGTGGTGCCGGGATCCAGGCAGACTTGAAGACATTCTCCGCATTAGGGGCCTATGGTACGTCGGTGATTACCGCGCTGGTGGCACAAAATACCCAAGGGGTACAGTCGGTATATTATATCGAGCCTGCTTTTGTTGCGGCGCAACTCGATTCAGTGCTTAGCGATGTGCGCATTGATAGTGCCAAAATTGGCATGTTGGCGAATACAGATATTGTTTTAGCGGTTGCTGAACGGCTGCGCCATTATGCTCTGCCTTATGTGGTGCTGGATACGGTGATGCTGGCTAAAAGCGGCGATCCTTTGCTGGACCCGGCGGCGGTAGAGGCTATCCGCCGTGAATTACTGCCTTTGGTTTCGATTATCACCCCTAACTTGCCTGAAGCAGCCGCTTTATTGGCTTGCCAACCGGCGGAAACAGAACAGCAGATGCGTGAGCAGGGGCGAGCACTACTGGCGATGGGGTGCCAGGCGGTGTTGATGAAAGGGGGGCATTTGACTGAAGGTGAAAGCCCGGATTGGCTATTTATGCCCGGGGTTGAACAGCGCTTCAGCTCACCACGTATCAGCACCCGGCACACCCATGGCACCGGTTGCACCCTCTCGGCGGCGTTGGCGGCATTACGCCCACGCCACACGAGTTGGCAACAGACCGTGGCGGCAGCAAAATCGTATCTGCAATTAGCCTTACAGCAAGCGGACACACTTGAAGTGGGGCAAGGGATTGGTCCGGTGCATCATTTCCATGCCTGGTGGTGAGTGACTTTCTAGCGATGGGCCTGGTGAACCAGGCCGTTCTGTTTCAGCCAATCCCGGCTTGATGCAAGTCGTGCAGATTGATGGCACCCACCAGAACACCATCAGTATTGACCACCGGGGCGGCACTGATGCGCTGTTTGTGCAACGCTTCCAATGCTTCCCCGGCACGCCACTGCTCGGGTAGCCGGTAACCCGGGCGAGTGATCGCTGGGCGCAAACTGTCGCTAAGGCTATGGCCTTTGACCAACCAACGGCGCAGGTCACCATCGGTAAATACCCCGACCACTTTATGCTGCTGGTCGCATACTGCAATCAGCCCAAGGCCAGTACGGCTCAGCTCCAGCATGGCATCCATGACTGTGGCATTTTCCTCAACCTTTGGCAGGCGATCGCCACTACGCATCACGTGATGGACTCGATTGAGCAGACGAGCCCCTAAACTCCCCCCAGGGTGAGAACGGGCGAAGTCTTCAGCATTAAAGCCCCGTTGGCGCATCAACGCCATCGCCAGCGCATCGCCCATCATCAGGGTATTGACCCCGCTGGAGGTGGGTGCCAAACCCATCGGGCAGGCTTCGTTCTCGACACTGATATCCAAGGTACAGGCAGCGCCCAGCGCCAGCGGTGACTCTTTGCCACCGGTCATGGCGATCACCGGGATGTTGCTTTCTGCCAGTAGCGGCAGAATCAGCTCCAACTCTTTGGCGCGACCAGAATAGGAGATAAAGATCACTACATCATCAACACTAATCATACCGAGGTCGCCATGCAGAGCTTCAGCAGGATGGACGAAGAAAGCAGGGGTGCCGGTGCTAGCCAGTGATGCAGCAATCTTCTTGCCGATATGCCCCGATTTACCAATGCCGGAAACCACCACTTTGCCCTGGCAATTCAACACCAGTTCACAAGCGCGGACAAAGTTATCATCCAGACGAGTCAGCAGACGCTGTGCCTCTTTGAGTTCAATTTCTAATGTTTCACGGGCAAAATTGATCAGTGCATTGCTGTTATTCATCAGGCACTCCCACCAGAATAATATTGATCCCCTTGGCCTGCAGTGCGGCCAAATAATCCGGGTTAATGTCGTTATCGGTGATTAAGGTATCGACGGCGCTAAGTTCGCACACCACATTGGGGCTCTTGCGACCAAATTTGGATGAGTCCACCAACAGTACAATGCGGCTGGCGGCTTCGCACATCGCCTTGCTGACATTGTGCACTTCATTAAAGGTGGTCACTCCAGCATGGAGATCGACGCCATCAGCGCCGATAAACAGTTTATCGAAACTAAATTGCTTAAATGCCGATTCCGCCAGACTGCCGTGGAAAGAGGCCGATTTTTTACGATAGGTGCCGCCGGGCATCAGAATGGTTTGGTCGTTATCCAGCTCCACCAGCGCATTGACGATATGCAAACTGTTGGTCATCACCGTAATATTATTGAACTGTGCTAAATGCGGTACCATCTGCAACACCGTACTGCCTGCATCGAAGATCAGTGAATCCCCATCATCGATCAGTTTGATCGCCGCATAGGCTATCTGGCGTTTTTTTTCGCTATTGATATGGGTTTTGCGGTCAATAGGTTGATCGCCCTCATCCCGGCTGAGTACCACACCGCCGTAGGTACGGATCACTTCGCCTTGTTCTTCCAGTAAGGTGAGGTCTTTACGGATAGTGGTGCCGGTAGTGGAGAAATGTTCTGCCAGAATATCAACGTTGGTTTTGCCATGCCGCTGCAAATATTCAAGGATAGCGGCTTGGCGCTGCTTTGGTTTCATAGCGATTCCTGTTCACAAGAGTTGAGCATTCCTCTCGGTGAATAATTCACTATGAAAGGTAATGTCTTTTAATGTGAAAATATCATGATTTTGATGTGATCGCTAATGCTAGTGCAGTTTGGCAGGCCCGATCCTCGGGAAAGATCACCTCTGGGCGTAGCGCCTGTTGATGCAAACCATGTAACTGGGGGAGCGGCTTGGGGGGGGCGAAAATAGTCAGGCCGCGCATTAGTAAGCTACCACACACGCGCTGTTGTGTGTCGAAGGCCAGCACCAATACCACCCGGGGTTTGAATCGGCCACCGGAGCGGCCAACCCCCACGTTGCCCAACTGACATAAACGGTCGAAAGCACGGTTGAAGCGCTGGATTTGCCACCAACCGAGAACAATTTGCATCAGCCAGGCGATCACAGCAAAACAGATCAGGGCATTAGTCATGGTGTGATTTTCCTCTCGTTATCTCAATGAGTTCAAGTGGCAGGGGGGCCCTGCCGCTTGACGTGGGACGGTAGTACCATTAGCTCGAAAACCCGGGTTAGCTCGAAAAGTCGGTTCTGCGCTAAAAGCCCGGTCAGCGTTAAAACCGGCTCAGAACATTACTTGGCCCCCGGTAATATTGATCGACTGGCCAGTGCAATAGGATGCTTTATCACTGGCATAGAACAGCAGTACATTCAGTACATCCTGATAATCGCAACCCCGCTTCATGGGTACTTTATCGGTGTAATATTTTTCCACCTCTTCAGGTTTGATGCCCAATTTCTGCGCGTATTGTGGCAAAAGAGATTGAAACATCGGTGATTTGAGCAGGTTACCCAGCATCAGTGCGTGCACGGTAATACCATACTCCGCCAGGTCGAGCGCCAGCGATTGTGTTAACCCGACGCCGCCAAATTTGGCCGCGCTGTAGCCGGAATTATGTTTGCTGCCAACTTTACCGGATTTGGAATTGATCTGAATAATACGCCCGGTAATACCATCGCGGATCATCAGGCGGGAGAACTCTCGGGCACAGAGGAAATAACCCACCAGGTTGACCTGCAGCGAGCGATCAAAGTCACCTAATGGGAAATCGGTAATGGGGGCGGCTTTGGCAATGCCCGCACTGTACACCAGTAAATTCACCTGGTGGAAAGCGCCATCGACCTCACCAGCTAGCGCTATCACACTGGCTTCATCGGTGGCATCCACTTGGAAAGCCTTGGCACGTTGATCGCCATATTCCTGATTGATTTGCTGTGCCACCAGATGGGCGTTATGGGCATTCAGATCAGCCACGGCAACACGGTAACCCGCTTGCGCCAGGCCATGACAGAGAAAAGCGCCCAATGTTTGGCCACCGCCTATCACTACAGCTACTTCAGACATGAGCGACTCCTGATGATGCGATAAATTTAAATGTGCTACCCAAGGGAATATCCGTGGGGGTTACCCCGGTGACGTGAATGGTGCCGGGGAATTCGGCGTGTGCTTCGCCATCGAAACGGACGGTGACATGCCCCAGTTCACGTAGATTTTGGTTGGCAACGCTGCCAACGGCGGTAATGGGGTACTGTTTTTCCCCTAACTGCATCACGCTACCCACGTGCAATTCCCCGGTGGTATCGCCGTGTTGATGAATAAAGCAATACTCTTCAATATCGGCCGGGGCGCCTTCACGAAAGGTGATTATCATGTTGTCCAGCAGGGCATCACGGGCACAGTCGCCGATTTGAGTAATGGTGGTCTGGAAAATGGTGTTCATAATTTTCCTCTGTTTCACTTATTGATAAATAAAGGATGATACTGCCCAGGCGACCAAGACGGTTGGTGCACCAGTAAGGAAGCGCCCCACCAGAACCGAAGGTACGCCAACGCGCACCGTGTCTTGTTTGGCTTCTGCCAGTGACAGGCCCACCGGAATAAAGTCACAGGCGGCTTGGGCGTTAATGGCAAACAGTGCCGGTAGCGCCAATTGAGGCGGAATATTGCCCAGGCCAATTTGCACCCCCACCAGTACGCCGATAACTTGAGCGATAACCGCACCAGGGCCGAGGAAGGGGGAAAGCAGCGGGAAGGAACAGATCAGCGCCAGTGTGACCAAACCGATGGGGCTGCTGGCAAGGGGAGTCAGGCCATGGGCGATAAAATCACCTAACCCGGAGGCCATAATGATACCAATCAACGCCGAGACAAAAGCCATAAATGGCAGGATGGTTTTCAGTATCGTGTCAATGGTGTCACGGCCGGCTTGGAAGAACACCGCCACTATCGATCCCATACCCATGCCGACCTTGGCCAGTAGGCCATCGCTCTGTTCAGTGATTTTCTTGCT
Organism: Serratia sp. DD3; assembly: GCF_000496755.2. The sequence continues at coordinate 4,240 of NZ_AYKS02000030.1, read as the reverse complement.
GCTATCATAATCACGTACTTTGGCTGGTGCTGGTGCTGGTGGTTGTGAAGTCACCGGCGCTTCCTGCTCAACCAGGCTGATGTTCTCTTGGCGAACCCCAGAAACGTAAATATCTTCCAGAATAAATTGCGCCAGTGGACCGGAACGACCAGTGGAGTGAATATTGATGGTAGGGATGCGGCGTTTTGGGTAGATACCGCAACGTAATGTACCGCCGCAATCAATAACCGCAATGCCAATCTCTGCGGCGGGAGGTTCGCCCTGCTTAAAACCATCCACCGCTGGCCAGCCCGTGAGTTCACTGAGTTTGTCGACGATGGCCGGGCGAGTACCGGCGGTGATATAGACAATTTTTTTATCGGGTACCACCGGGAGTTCTAGTGGACCGCCCCAGCCGCCAGCCCCTTTTTCAATACGAATATAAGTACTCATGCTGCACTCCACGGATTAAAGTTGAACCTGACGATCCAGTTGGATCCCCATCTTGCGTTCAAATAGGCTAGTAGTGAGGTCCGTGACCCAGCCACGGAAGAAGTTGGTGACTAACCCGACCAGGAAATAGCTCACTGCCAGTGGCCCCAGTGGCAGACCCAGCGTGGTGAGTCCGCTGGCGATCCCCAGGAAGACAAACAGTTCACCAGGGTTGATATGAGGGAAGAGGCCATTCATCGAGTGACAGCTATAGGATGCCGCGGCGTAGTAACTTGGCTTGAATTTCTCTGGCATAAAACGCCCGAGACTTAACGTCATCGGATTACAAAATACAAAAGTACCGACCAGTGGTAACAGCAGATAACGGGAGAACGGGTTACCGGCACAACGCTGTGCCAAGCGTTCAATTCGGTGCTGACCAACAAAATTAATCAACGCATTCATGATCACTAATAAGCTGATCAACAAGGGTAAAATGCCCGTTACCATACCAACGAACACTTCCCCCCCTTTTTGAAACAGCCCGATAAACCATTCTGCTCCGTGGGTTATTAGCTCAATCATTACTTTTCTCCTGTGATGGACGTTATGGCTGGGAGTTGATCTGCTCTCCGTGGCCATAGGTGTCACGATAGTCACTTTTCTGTTTTGTTTGTTTTAAATGGATCACATTAAAAGAAAAATATTTTATTTCGAAAGTTATAAATAAAAGGAAAGTAAGTTTTAAACGATGAGCGAGACCGAGCAAGGGAGAGGCCTGTTAGATCATCACCAAGGTTTACCCCGACGATGAACGGTAGGGTTGACTGTTTTTTAAACGTTCAGAGAGCGTGAAGGTGGGGAGCGTTACTCACGAGTATTCAAGTGGCGGGGGAAATCATGGGGATATACTCTTCATACTTCAAGCGGCTTGGGTGTTGCTGCGTCCAGATACTCGACTCTTCCTGCGCCTCGTTCCTAACGGGGCCGCTGCAAGTAGCGTTCAAATCAATGCCAGCCTGCGTGAGATTACCAAGAGCAGACGGTCATTCCCAAGTGAGTTGCGGTGCTGAAGTTGCTGTATCTAGCTTTACACCAGATTGCTAAAAAGTGGACAATGCCACCACGAGATTGGAATCCAGCCGTGACGCCGTTTATGATCATGATCGATGACTATTTTTCTTTATAATAAACAGCAGTTTACACAAAATTTTTTATAGTCTCGATTCAACCCCTGAGTAGTATTTTTGGAGATCTGGCGTTTTATGGACAGAGTAAAATCTTTATCGCAGCAAAGTATCTCTTTGTTGCTGGCTTTTTATATTGGCATTTTCCTGAATATTTCTGTCTTTTATCGCCGTTTTGACTCATTTAGCCAAGGTGTCCAAGGTATAGCATTGGTGTCAGCTATCACAGAAGTGATGGCCATTATTCTGTTTACCTTTTTTGTGATGCGAGTGATCTCCCTCGGTGGGCGGTTGTTTTATCGGGTGATCGCCACTGTACTGGTATTAATCTCAGTCGCTGCCAGCTATTACATGACTTTTTTCAATGTTGTGATCGGCTATGGCATTGTGATTTCTGTCTTAACTACAGATACAGACCTTTCCAAAGAAGTTATTGGATTGCATTTTGTTATCTGGATAGTGCTGATCAGCACCTTGCCTTTGTTACTTATCTGGAAAAATAACCTGCGGCTTACCCTGCTGGAGCAATTCAAGACGCCGGGGCAGCGTATCAAACCGATAGTGTTGATGATAGTTGCGGTCGGGCTGGTTTGGTTGCCTTTACGCTATCTGGATAAAGTACAACGCGCGGATGAACTGTTGAATACCGTGGATTTACCCAGTTACGGTGGTGTAGTTGCTCACTCTTATTTGCCTTCTAACTGGTTGGCTGCATTGGGTTTATACGCTTACACGCAATACGATGAAAAGTATGACGCGGCAACGCTGTATGATCCTGCTGAACACCATACTTATGTCGCGCCAGCTGGCATTGATGAAACCTATGTTGTGTTTATTATCGGTGAAACCACCCGTTGGGATCATATGGGGATGCTGGGATATTCACGCGATACCACCCCGCGCCTGAGTAAAGAGAAGAATTTAGTCGCCTTTCGCGGTACTTCGTGTGATACCTCTACCAAGCTTTCCCTGCGTTGTATGTTTGTACGCGAAGGCGGCGCAGAAGATAACCAGCAACGCACTCTGAAAGAGCAAAACGTATTCTCTGTCATGAAATCATTAGGTTTCACCTCTGAGTTATTCGCGATGCAGAGCGAAATATGGTTCTACAACAATGCAAATACTGATAATTACTCATTTCGTGAATTGATTGCTTCTGAGAAACGTAATGATGGTAAACCCGTTGATGACATGCTGTTGGTGGATGAGTTAAAGGAGTCGCTTAGGCGTTATCCGGCGGGTAAACATTTGGTTATTTTGCATACCAAAGGCTCACATTATCTCTATTCCCAACGCTATCCGCGCAGTTATGCCCGTTACCAGCCGGAGTGCATGGGCGTGGATGATTTTTGTAGTAAGCAGCAGTTAATTAATGCGTTTGATAACAGTGTGTTGTATACCGATTCGTTTATCGCAAATGTCATTGACCAAATGCGGGATAAGAAAGCGCTGGTGTTTTATGCCTCAGACCACGGCGAGTCAATTGATGATAACTCCCATTTCCACGGTATCCCGCGTGAAATGGCACCACCAGAGCTATTTCGCGTGCCATTGATGGTATGGGCATCGGATAAGTTTTTGGCGCAACCCGAGCACCTTACTGCCTTTGAACAATTACAGGCCGAGCAGCGGGTGGGGAGAACCCATCGTCATGCTGAATTGTTCGACTCGATCCTCGGTTGTTTAGGCTATACCTCACCCGATGGTGGGATTAATGCACAAAATAATTGGTGTCAGGCACCTGGCCAGAATACTCAACCTGCAATATGACCCAGCGGGAGCGAAGTTGCGATGTGACGACATTTGGCTTCGACCCGCGAAGCCAAACCGTACCAGTATGCGACAGGCGCTTGCTCTGAGTGGAAAGAGTCTATAGGAAAAAGCTGTGGTGGTAACACGACGAAAATCCATATGGCTGTTGATAGTTGTGGCTTACCGATAGATTTCATTGTCACGGGCGGTGAGGTTCATGACAGTAAAGCTCCCCCGGAATTGCTTGATAGGTTGCCAGATGCAGAGCTTGTTATTGCTGATCGCGGTTATGACAGTGAGAAAACTCGTGAGCAGGTTCGGTAGAAAAGGGGAATACCGACCATACCCAGCAAACGGAACTCAAAGATTGGGAATGGCGATATTGACTGGTGTTTGTACAAGTATCGCCACCTTGTAGAGAATGCATTTGCCAGGTTAAAGCACTACCGCTCAGTAGCAACAAGGTACGATAAGTTAGTCCGGAATTACGCTGGCTTTGGCTTGTTGCCTCATGTGGCTGCCAATGTGGATTGGCTGAATTATGAACAACAAAGGTCAATAAGCCCTAGTAAGCCGCGAAAACGAGGGCTTACTGGCTAGTTTGCACTTCCAGCCCGGCCGCCTTCCACTCTGGAAAGCCATCCTCTAGGCAGCGAGCAAGAAAACCACTGGTATGGAGGATTTTCATAGCGTTGAGAGAGAGGACGCAGTAAGGTCCGCGGCAATACGCCACCACCTCCTGTCCTTTAAGCAGTTCAGATAGGCGACCCTCTAGTTCTTCGGCCGGAATATTGACCGCTCCAGGCAGATGGCCAGAAGCGAACTCTTCGGGGGGACGCACATCCAGCAGAGTAATATCCCCCTCATTCAAGCGATGCAGAAGCTCTTCG
>NZ_AYKS02000029.1 GCF_000496755.2 Serratia sp. DD3 | reverse complement strand
CCAGCGGTGGTGATATCCAGGTTATCGCCTGTTCCCTGCACATTAAACCGGGTAGCGGGATCGAGACTGGTGAGTTCATCCAGAGTCAAACGGGCATTACCGTTGATGTCGATCAGGCCATCGAAGCCAGTCAACCGAGTAGTGTTGCCCGCCAGATTGATATTGCTGTTGTTGAGCCACCAGGTACCACTGCCGGTGAGGGTGTTGGCGAGCATCGACGGCACATTACCGGCAAAGTTCAGGAACTGCAGGGTACTGCCGCTGGCGATGTCTACCACGCCATTACCCAGGTTTTGCTGCAAGCCGACGGTCAATTGGCTATTGCCATCAATGGCAAACAGCCCGTTGAAGCTGCTGTTATCACCAGTCAGTGACATATCGGCGCTGTTATCAATACTGACGGTGGAGCCAGCGATACCTTGCAGGGTTTGAGCAACGATACCCTGCAGGCCGTTAAACACCAAAGTGGAGGTATCGGTGGTTAAATCCACCGTGGCACTGTCGGCCCCCAGATTGTTAGCTTGGGTTACCGTCAGGGTGCCACCGGCATTGATAGCCTGGGTGCCGATAAAGTCGCTCTCGCCAGTCAGTTGGACGTTGGCGTTGGTATTAACTACTCCGTCACCACTGAGTTGGTTGTCGAAGCTGCCGTCACGGTTGAAGTTCAGGGCGCCAGCAACGGTGATATCACTGTCACCGAGGGTACCGGCATTGGTTAAGGTGATGTCGGCACCACTGGCAATGGTAGTGATAGCAGACAGGGTGCTGTTATCAGCACTCAGGATTAAGCTGCCCCCCAGCACATTCAAGTTGCCGGCACCGGCTAGGCCATCGGCGGCGGTGGAAGTGCCCCCATCCAGTAGATTAAGGGTGCCGCCATTGAGCGTCAGGGCACCGAGGTTATCCAGTGCACCGACGGTCTGGGTGAAACCGGCCATATCGAACAGGGCGTCGCTATCCACCGTTAACAGTTGGGTCTGCCCCAGGGCATTGCTTGCCCCCAACAGCACCGTGCCGCCGGTCGCCCGGGTGGTACCGCCGTAGGTGTTGCCCCCGTTGGAGATGGTGAGTGGTGCTGCGGACGCATCCAGAACGATCCCCCCATCCCCAGTCACCAGCACCGACAAGTCATGATTGCTGCCCGGGTTGGCATCGGTGGCTACCACCAGAGCATTTGCCCCATCTTCAATCAGGTTGAGCTGGATCAGGCTAAAATTGAGGAACAACCCGTTGTCTGTGCCACGGGTATTCGACAGGCCGTAATCATAGATCCCCTGGGCGACGGTCAGGCTGTTCTGGGTCAGGTCAAAAGCCAGTGGTTGATTGGGCACAGCCGCGCCATTGAGGTGCAGTGTCAGGTTGTCGATATTGGTGGCATTGTTGGAGAAAATCAGTGCCTTGCCAGAGTTATTACCGATCTGATTGAGTAACGACCCCCCAGTGTTCGGGGCAGACTGCGGCCCGAGTATGTCAATGATCCCGCTATTGGCGGTGAACGTGTCGGTGGTCAGGGTACTCTCGGCGCTGGTAGCCGTGCCACTATAAAACTGCAGGGTGCCGCCGTTGAGGGTCAGGTTGCCGATAGTCTGGTTGCTGGCAGTACCGGATACCCCGACGGTGGTGGTGTTGCCGTTTTCCAGCACCAGCGTGGCAGCGGTGAGCGCCGCGGTATTGGCCCCAGCCAGTGAGAAGGTGCTGCTGTTGAGGTGTACATCACCGCCAAACAGAGCCCCTACCGCATTGCCAAAGCTGAAGGCCTGGCCGGCGGTATCCACATTCACTGTACCGCTGCCGGTCAGCGCATAATTGAAATTGAACAGACCAGATGTGGTGATATCGAGATTATCGCCCGTTCCCTGCACATTAAACTGGGTAGCGGCATTGAGGCTGGTGAGCTCATTCAGGGTCAAGCGGGCATTGCCGTTGATGTCTATCAGGCCATCGAAGCCAGTCAACCGAGTAGTGTTATCTGCCAAGGTGATATTGCTATTGTTGATCCACCAAGTCCCGCTGCCAGTCAGGGTATTGGCCAGATCTGTGGGCACATTGCCAGCATAGTTCAGGAACTGCAAGGTGCTGCCGTTGGCGATATCTACCGCACCATTGCCCAGGTTTTGTTGCAAGCCGACGGTCAATTGGCTGTCGCCATCAATAGCAAACAGCCCGTTGAAGGCGGTGTTATTGCCGGTTAGAGACATATCGGCGCTGTTATCAATACTGACGGTGGAGCCAGCGATACCTTGCAGGGTTTGAGCAACGATACCGGCAAGACCGTCAAACACCAGCGTAGAGCTAGTGGTGGTTAAATCCACCGTGGCGCTGTCGGCCCCCAGATTGTGGGCCTCGGTCACCGTCAGGGTACCGCCGGCATTGACCGACTGGGTGCCGATAAAGTCGCTGTTGCCGGTCAGTTGGACGTTGGCATTAGTATTGGCCATCCCGTTACCACGGAGTCGATTGCCGAAACTGCCATCACGGTTAAAATTCAGGACCCCGGCGATGTTGATGTCACCGTTCCCCAGGGTACCGGTATTGGTTAAGGTGACATCGGCACCCGCCGCTATAGTAGTGATAGCAGACAGGGTGCTGTTATCGGCACTCAGGATTAAGCTGCCGCCCGACACATTCAGGTTACCCGCACCCGCCAGGCCATCGGTGGCGGTGGAGGTGCCACCACCCAGCAGATTGAGGGTACCGCCCGCCAAGTTAAGGGTACCAGCGTTGGTCAACAGGCCATCATTGGTTAATGTACCGCCATTGAGCGTCAGGGCACCGAGGTTATTCAGTTCACCCACGGTCTGGGTAAAGCCAGCCATATTCAACAGAGCGTTGCTATCCACCGTTAACAGTTGGGTCAGCCCCAGGGAATTGCTCGCCCCTAACAGCACCGTGCCGCCGGTCACCCGGGTGGTACCGCTGTAGTTGTTGCCACTGTTGGAGATAGTGAGCGGTGCTGCGGACGCATCCAGAACGATGCCCCCAGCGCCGGTAACCAGCGCTAACAGGTCATGATTGCTGCCAGGGGTGGCATCGGTGGCCACCAGCAGGGCATCTTGCCCATCTTCAATCAGGTTGAGCTGGATCAGATTAAAATTGAGGAATAACCCGTTGTCTGCGCCCCGGGTATTCGACAGTGCGTAGTTATAGAGCCCTTGGGCCACCCTAAGGTTGTTCTGGATCAGGTCAGATGCTACCGATTGGTTAGTCACCTCAGTGTCATCAATATGCAGGGTGAGGTTATCGATGCCGGTCGCGATATTGGCATAAATCAGCGCCATTGAGGCGTTATTCGCCATTTGATTTAACAGGCTGCTGCCGGCGTCATTCCACGTTATCCCACCTGCAATATTGATAATGCCACTACTGGCGAGCAGATTGTCGGTGGTAATGGTGCTTTCGTTGAGAAGATCACCGTAGAAATTGAGGGTGCCGCCGTTCAAGCTTAAATTGCCAATGGTCTCATTAGAGGCCACCCCGGTAACACCCACAGTAGTGTTACTGCCGGTATCCAGCGTTAAATCAGCATTAGTTAACGTGGATGTATTAAGACCGTTCAGGACAAATTGGGTGTTTTGCAACACCAGGTTGCCGGTGAATTGATTATTGCTATTAGTGAAATCAAATGACTGGCCATTGTTATCGACATAGACCCATCCGTTGCCAGTGAGTTGATTGGCCAGAGCAAAGGCAGCATTACCCTGAATATTGAGACTATCAAGGCCATTGACGACGTCAAAGATAGTATTGGCGTTGAGTGCGGTTTGATTGTCTAACGTGAGGGATGAGCCATCATTAATTCTCACCGTACCGCCGAACGTGGAGAGATGACTATTATTGGCAAGGTCGATATTGCTGCCGTTTAATAACCAAGTACCGGTGCCAGTGATATCGTTATTTAATGCAGAGAGCACACCGCTAAGGTAATTGTTAAAAATAAACTGCCCGCCGGTGGCAATATCAATGGTTGCAGTACCCAGCGGTTGATCACTGGCTACAATAAGTTGGCTGGTACCATCAATGGCAAACAGGCCATCAAACAGCGTATTGGTCCCGATCAAGGTGGTGTTTGAACCATTTTCCACGCTAACGGTAGCACCCGCTACGCCACTTAAGGTATTGGCGAGGTTGCCTTGTAAATTATCCAGAATCAGCTGTGATGACCCGGCGGTTAAATCAATGTCAGCGGTGCCGAGTTGGTTGGTTTGATCAATAGTCAGGCTTGAGTTGGCATTAATATCAATAGCACCCGAGAGTGCCTGATTATTCCCTGTGAACACCAGGTCATTGTTGATATTAACCAGGCCAGCACCAGACAAGGTGTTATCAAAGGCCGTATCAGCGCCATTGAGGTTAAGGGTGCCATCCACCACAATATTACTGTTGCCTAATGCATCTGCTGCGTTGAGTGTCGCATTGGCACCAGTGGCAATGGTTGTTTGCGCGGAGAATAAGCTGTTAGCCCCATTGACGGTAAAGGTCCCGCCATTGATGTTTAACACACCACCGCCATTGAGCCCACCAACACTATTGCTACTTCCCCCGGAACGGAGAGTTAATGTGCCACCAGCAAAGTTAAAGCTACCGTCATTCACCAAGGAATCCACGGTTTGGCTGTATCCAGACAGGTTCAGGGTAGCTGTGTTGGCGACAGTGAGGGTATTGGTGTTACCCAACGCCTGGTTTGCCCCGACATTAAGAATACCGCCATTGACTGAGGTATTCCCCGTATAGTCATTCAGGGTGTTATTTAGCGTTAGTGCGATATTATCGCTGCCAATTGCCAAATTACCGCTGCCAGTGACCCGGGCGGATAGGGTGCTATCGGTTGCACCAACGGAACTGAGAGTGAGTGTCTGTGCAGTCTGAAGGTCGATTTGCGTGGGTGCATAGGATATTTTCAAACCAGGATCACTGGACAAGGCGAAATTATAGGTATTGATTGCCACCAGATTGCCATTTTGCAGGTAGTCAATCAGCGATCCGTTTGACAGGGCATTGCCTGACAGATCCTGCAGATAAAGACTGTTCAGTTGGCCAGCACTGAGAGTATTGCTGCTATCAACCAGCGTGGTGAGGTCGCCAACATCCAGATCTAATAAATTACCGTCGGTGAGGCTAGCCGTATCCAGTTGCACCACCGAGGCAGCTTCAACATTGAGTAGACCAGTGGTGATGACGCCACCATCGGCAAACTGGATGGTGCCACCATTCAAACTGAGGTTACCTATTTGGCTGTTACCCGTTGGCACGGTAATCAGGCTGTTGGCGGATCCGCGCAATGTTGCATTAGAGAGCACTTGCGCATTGGCTGGCGTTAGGGCAAAGCTGCCGTTGTTCATGTCCATCAGGCCAGTAAAGCCTAAACCGACATTGGCACCAAAGCCAAAGCTGTTATTGTTGGCATCAACATGCAGTGTGCCGCTACCGATTAACTGTTTATTGAAGTTGCTGATGGTGGTTAAGTTCAACAGCCCAGCTAAATAAACTGAACCTGCACCTAATTGATCTTCCTGGCTGGCATTGAGTATGCCACCGTTATCAACGGTCCAGTCACCGAGGAAGGGGCTGGCATTGACCAAGGTGACATTGGCCCCATTTTGTACTGTGGCGGCCCCAGTGCCCGCCAGAATGCCGCCGAATTGTCCATTGTAGGTATCGCCAAATAATAACTGACTGGTGGTGTCGGTTAAATTAACTTGGCTACCGCTACTGATATTGTTGCTATCGGCTAAGGTAATGATTGATGTGGCATCAATATTAATATTATTGAAATTTTCTAACCGGGTGGCAAGGTTAAGGGCTCGAATAGAATTAATAAAGTTAAGCGTGTTATTCCCAGCCCCGGCATCAAGGCCACCTAACATGGTGTTACTATTGGGCGTTAAATCAATGATATTGAAAATATCATCGCCACTGGCGGTATTAATTGAATTGACATAAGAACCATCATAAATATTTACGGTATTATTACCATCGCTAAGATCAATTAACCCCTGACTGATAGAATTAGGGTTGAAGGTTAAGGTATCATCACCGCTTCCGCTATCAAGCGAGTATAATGTGCCATTATTGATAATGGTGTTCCCACTGTTCCCCATGGAAACACTGCCATTGATCTCACCATAGTTTGTCAGGCTTTGGGGTATCCCATTCTGAAAATCAATGGCACTGCCTGCGGTAGAATTAATAATGGTATTGGTACCCACAATAATATTTGCATCACCATCCTGAACACCTGCGGTACTTAAACCGATACTTCCCGCACCGTTAGCATTAATGGTTAAGTAGGCATTAGTAAGGTCGATGCCATTAAAACTCCGGTAAATCCCCCTTCCTGCACCTGAAATATTAATAATGTTGTTTCGGGTGCCATAAAGGAAGTTTAACCCGCTTATTTCTTTAAATAATGCACCGTCGATAGTAGAAAAAGTATTATCATAAAGGTTAAAGGTAGACAGCGAACCTGAGGTGATCGCAGTAGCATCGCTATTAATGTTAACATTGACGCCAGTGATCGTGTGAGTTCCAGCGTTATCTGGGTTAACGTTAATCGCAGGGTCAGTGCCATTAACATTAAGCTCTCCACCGAGCAAATCCAGATCAATGTTGGCACTGCCTATATTAATTGCTGAGCCAGTATTGGCATTGATAACCCCATTGGTATTATCAATACTCATGGCGATTCTGTCTGGTATATTACTCAGCAAGTTAATACCCGCTACGGTACTGGTTATAACTCCTTGGTTAATAACTTTCCCCGTGCCAACCGTAGAGCTGATTCTTTGCAAAATACCGGTGGCTTTAAGAATGGTGCCTTCGTTTTTGACTAAAATATTACCGGTTGCTGTTGTGGCGGTGGTTTCTGCTGTAATCCCGGTACCCAAAGAAACATTCGCGGTACCATCTGAAATCAGTGCGCCAGAGCGAATATAAATATTCCCCGTGCCGGTGGTTTTTCGCGCGATAATGCCCGAGACAAGAGTGTTGTTGGCAGCAACAATAATTGAACCTGTTGCCAAATTATAAATAACATCATACGGTGAGGTTGGGCCGTTGAATATGGCTGCGGTGGCATTAGTGCTAGGAAGATTACTGATCTGATGGTTAATCACCGGGGCGGGGACAGTTGTATTACTCCAGTTGTTAAGCTGGACAACGGCTCCAGGGCCAAACCCGGTGAGTGGGTCGTAAGAGCCAATTTGTACACCAAAGTTAGAGATCCCCAGCACATTCTGCCCGGTAATATTCAGGTTAACTTTGGCACCATCATCAATAATAAAATTATAGGTGGCATTATCTGCGTTGATGGTGTTATTAGCCGGCCCATTGGTTAAACGGACATTGGCGTTCCCGGCAACGGAGCTCAGGAAGCTTGCATCGGAAGTGCTAGTAAAATGAATGATACTGTTTGCGGCGTTAGCGTTACTCCAAAATACTGCAGGGAAAGCGCCCGGTATAATTGTTAGGGCTAATGTACCGGTCAGTTCAACTTTACTGGCGACGCCCCATTGGCGGAACGCCCCCATATTCAGCACACTGGGGCCATTATCCCCCAAGCGTAGAATACTGTTATTATTAGGGGTACCAGAGGGTGTATCAGGGCCAAATGCCACCAGTTTGTTATTCAGCAGTATAGCGTTATTTTCCATAATCACGGTCATATTGAGCGCGACAATCTGTGCTGAAACCAGGTGAGCACTACCCGTTGTCCCTGTGGTAGAGATAAAGTTACTGAAGTTTGTGAAAGTGAGTGTGGCGTTTTGACCGGGCCAGTTAGTAGGGGGGACGTTATCCGCAGCAGGAACTTCGAAGGCCATGACTCCAAAGGTTATCGAATGGCCACCACCATCAATAATGATGTTTTGCCGATTAGAACGGTTTTGAGAAATAGGAACTACGGCTGCTCCAGCATAATTGACATTTTGAGTTAATAACAACGTGGTGGCGGTGCCGGTTGGGCTTAGAGCTTCGAGTAAATCTGCCCGGTTATTTATCAAGGCGCAAGCGGTGCCCATATCAAGACATTGCTGTTGTGTAATGGCGTAAACTGGGTTGAAAGGCGCGAATACGCTCAACAATGTTACGGTTATCGCACTGATTTTAAATAGCTTACTTTTTTTATTGTTAAGAGAGTGCAATCGCTGGGGGTTATCAGGCAATAGACTGTTACCAGAAGAGGATTTTTTCTGTTTATTCTTCGCTAACTCGCTGGCAACCACAAAAATACGTAATACCGCGTTCCAGATCACCTTGTAAACTTTGTTCATACACAAGCCTCTTAGACATAATGGATTTATTTCTGATAACCATTTGTTTTTATATGTGAAATAAAGCCAACTATAAAAACCGCTTCCAGCGGAGCTATTTCACGTACTACCTTGATTTTGGTCTGAATCGACCCCTGACAAGTTGCGCGTACAGGTTGACTTCTGACCCTAACTGACTGTATTTATGACACTTATTGGGATAAACATTCAGTGAATAAAACCATTCAGTTAATAAAAACAACCAGTTAGAAAAAAAAGCAAGATTTTGCTCATCTTTGAACGGTGCTTACTCAGTAAGATCAATAAAAGTTGATGTATTGCGCATCATTAAGCGTAAGACAAGGTATAGAAAAGTAAATGAACGGGTTAATAAAAAAGCTCTTTTGCTATACAGGTCTGTTTCATGCGTAGTTCACCCGGGGTTTTTTCATTATCCCAATACAATTGACTATATGATGTTGGTGAGTGATTTCTTCTGTAGCTGTTACCAGCGGCGAGTAGGGTAAGACGAGGCAGGAACAACGAAGTCAGCACGACGAGTGCCGCCGTTTTTTAGTTGCTGGCAGTGATATCTTCTAGGTTGGAAATCACGCTCATCACCTCTGCCAAGTTGCCAATTTTTACCTCGCTGGTGCGGTTGATTTTACTTTTGTCTAGCAGCAGCAACGATTGCAGGGCGCGTTTGAGCAGCAGGGATTTGAATTCGGCGTTAGTGCTGTTGGAATCCCATAACACACCTTGTTTATCAAGACCCTCACAAGAGAAGATAAACAGGTCGATTTCCAAGGCTTTGAGCTGGGAAACCAGGGCCGGATTAACATAACAGGCATATTTTCGTTGCAGCAGACCACCTGAACTGATCAGTTGAATATGCTGGCGTTTGGTCAGTTCCTGGCAAATACGCACGCTGTTAGTGAACACGGTGAGGTCGATATCAGGCAGTTGTTTCGCCAGATACCAGCAGGTTGAGCTGGCATCAAGCGCAATCAGCATGCCGGGTTCGATCCACGAGAGAGCCTGGCGGGCGATATCCGCTTTGCTGCTGAGGTGACTTTTCAACCGGGCACTGAAGGGGTCGCCACTGTCTTGGGTATCGCGTTTAATGATCTTGGCTCGCCCATGCTGGCGAATGATTTCACCTTGCGCTTGTAGCATATTCAGGTCGCGTCGTAGGGTTTCCTTGCTGACAGATAAACGTGTGGCGAGTTCTTCGGTCGCCAAGGTTTCATGCTGCCGCAGCAGTTGTACGATACGCTGATGACGCGCCATTTTCATGCAGGGGTAACCCCTTTTTTCAATAAGATATTGCCATATTTTGCCCTTTCCCCAGTGATAACAATCGCAAACGCTGTTTTTGCTCGTTGATAAAACGCAAAACGGTCGATGCGCACTATCGGCTGTGGCGTCGTAGGCCCAGCACCAAACAGTGCCTGCAAATAACGCTGTTCTACACTAGGGTCCAGAGCATCGCCCGCTACCGGGGCCATCATCACCAGAGGTGGCGCGTAGCTGTCGAGCTCAAACAGGGGAATAACAGCAACGAGTAGATCGCTTACGGCTAAACCGTCTGCGTGGATCACCTGCGGCCCTAAACTGTGAGCTGGGAAATGGGCATCAGAGAAAATGATTTCATCGCCATGGCCCATTTCGGCGAGGGTTTTTAATAACTGGGGCGAAATCAATGGGGAGATATTTTTTAGCATCGTCGGTTCCTTCTAAAATCATCAGTGCTCAGCAGCGAAACTCTGGTATAAAGCGCTTTGCTCACCGGGATAGTAAGTGTGATAGCGATAATTCACCTGCTGTCGGGCTTCTTCCGGCGAGTGGTAGAACCGCGCGCCACTCCAGGCAAACATGGCGGCCCCAAGCACGGTGGTTTCAGCTTCTTGCAGCACCTTGACTGGCATATTCAGCACATCTGCTTTGATTTGGTTCCACAAGGCATTACGGCTACCGCCGCCAACCAGTTGCAATGCCTCGGCCTTGAAGCCACCAATTCGTTCCAGCACCGACAGGTTATGGCGCAGTTGCCAGCTCAGCCCCTCCAGTGCAGAGCGATAAAAATGGCCACGATTGGTATGTAAGCCAACACCGTACCAGCCCGCTTGTGCCTGCTGATCGAGCAAGTGGCAATTCATACGCAAACCTTCTGAACCGGGGGGGATTGCACGCGCTTCAGCAATCATCTGCCCATAAACCTCAGGCAACGCCTCATTGCGCCAGTAGAGTTGCCGCACCCATTCCAGCACCCCCGATGCCAGCCACTGCAGGCCGGGGTTAAATAAACCCTGGCAGCTATCCAGCTCGCAGGTTGAACCTGAAAAATGCGGTAATAACGAGGTATTTACCTGCGGGGTGCGCACCATCAGAATTTCCCAGGTGCCGGACGATAACACCGGTTGCTGTAACCCGGCACCGGAGCCAAATAGGGCAAATTGAGTATCATGCCCGGCGGAAATCACCGGAATACCGGCAGGCAGCGCTAAACGTTCAGCCATGTGTGGCAACAGACGACCAATCTGTTCACCCGCACTGATTAACGGAGGGAATAGCGTTGCGGGCAGACCGATACGCTGCAAAATGGTACTGCTGAAATGTTCTTCACGCACATCAAGCAGTTGACTGGTGCCCGCCATGGTGCGGTCAGTGGTAAATTCCCCGGTGAGGCGCTGGTTGATCAAAGAAGAGATAAATAGCCAAGCGTGGGCCTGTTCCAGATATTCAGGATGGTTCTGCTTTAACCACAGCAGTTTGTACAAGGTATTAAAGCTGAATTGGCCGATGCCTGAAATGGTTTGTAATTCGCTTGGCGTAATGTAGTCAGCAATATTTGCCATAATCGCCGCTGTTCGTGGGCATTTCCAGCTAATAATCGGGTAGAGCAGTTGCCCGTTTGCGTCCACCAGCGCCCCATCAACACCGAAAGTGGTCACTGTGAGTGCATGAATACGATCCCCCTGCAACTGTGGGGCGATCTGCTGGCTGCACTGAGCGAAACGCTGCAATATGTCGTCCAGTGACCAGATATGCCACTGGTCGTTTTCCATTGCGGGTTGGCTAGTATTGGGGGTGGCCGCTTTGGCGACCACTTCTCCCTGCGCATTTACCGCAATAGCGCGCACATTGGTGGCACCGCAATCCAGGACAATGACAATATCACGGTTCATTATGATTCCTCGTTTACCCGTTGCCAGGCAAGCTGCAGAAGACGAGCTTGGCTGCAACTTGCCTCAACGGGGATACACCACGCCACTATTTGGCAATGACGGTGTTAGCGCTTATACAGCGGGCCATAGTTCTGGCAGGCGCGGTAGTCCTGGCCTTCTAGATCCATACCATGTGCCGCCCAGGCGGACGGGCGATAGATGTCACTCTGTTCCACGTTATGCATACAGACGGGAATACGCAGCATGGCGGCCAGGGTAATCAGATCAGCGCCAACATGCCCGATGGTCAGTACGCCGTGGTTGGCCCCCCAATTAGCCATTACTGAATAGACATCAGTAAAAGGCCCGTTGCCTGTCAGGCGTGGGGCAAACCAAGTGGTTGGCCAGGTTTCGTTGGTGCGTTTGTCCAGAGCGTTGTGCATCTCTGCGGGTAATTCAACGCTCCAGCCTTCGGCAATTTGCAGCACTGGCCCAACACCTTTGACGATATTGACCCGTGACAGGGTGAATGGCACGCCACCCCGGGTCAGGAAACGGGAGGAGTAACCACCGCCACGGAAATATTCATGAATTGCCGGGCACCATTGAGTTGCTTGCAGGCACTGGTCGGCTTCTTGCTGGCTGATTTGCCAGTGCGGCTTCATGGTGGGATTACCCTGGCTGTCTGATTGGCGGCAGGTGCCATCCAGCGCTGCCGAACCGGAGTTAATCAGGTGGATAATGCCGTTTTTGGCTTGACCAGTCAGTTCACTACCGGTGACACGCTTAACCGCTTCAGGTGACCAATAGGTACGGACATCGGCAAACACCTGTGCGGTGCCGGTCAGCATATGGCCGAACAGCATGGCAACACCGTTGAGACTATCGTTTTCGGTGGCGACAACTAAGGGTTCACGCACCCCGTTCCAGTCAAATGAACTGTTGAGCAGGGCTTCTGCGGTATCACCGTTAGGGTATTGATCTGTCCAGTGGCGCTGACCTTGGAAACCGGCAGCAATGGCGTTGTAGCCTAATGATTCTTCAGTGAAACCTTTTTCTGCCAAAGCCGGGTTACCCTGCATCATGTCACGGATACAGATGGCCATCAGCAAACTCTCACGCAGAACCGCGCGGTTGCTTTCTGGTGAGCGCCGATACTGTTCCGAGTTCAAATCTGGTCCAAAACGGAAATGTTGATCTGCCCATGCCAGCGCCAGTGCCAGTTCCTGTTCATCGTAAATTTTTTGATCAATGCGGCGGCGTAGTTCGGTCATATCCACCGCTTGTACTTTCATTCCGAGCCAGGATTCAAAGAAATTGTGGTCAACAATGGAACCGGCAATCCCCATTGAAACACCGCCAACTGACAGATAACTTTTGCCTTTTATGTTGGCGACAGCCAAGCCAGTGCGGGCAAAGCGCAGCAGTTTTTGTTGTACATCAGCAGGGATCTGGTTATCGCCACTATCCTGCACGTCATGGCCGTAAATGGAGAAGGCCGGAATGCCTTTCTGACTATGGGCAGCCAGTGCTGCAGCCAAATAGACCGCGCCTGGGCGTTCTGTGCCATTAAACCCCCAGATAGCTTTGGGGCGTAATGGGTCCATATCGATGGTTTCACTGCCATAACACCAGCAGGGGGTCACTGTGATGGTGAGCCCGACATTTTGGCGGCTGAACTTTTCTTCGCAGGCGGCAGACTCCGCCATACCGGCGATGCAAGAGTCGGCAATAATGCACTCAACAGGAGCGCCACAGGGGTGGTGTAACTGTTCACTCAATAGCTGAGCTGTGGCTTGTGCCATTTTCATGGTTTGCTCTTCGAGTGACTCGCGTACCCCCATACGGCGCCCATCAATCACTGGGCGAATACCAATCTTGGGTAAAGTCGTTAAACGGTTCATTGTGATCCCTCGCGCTGATAAATCTTTTAACTGTTTTAGGTGATAGCATTTCGCGCTGCTGACAGCATAAATAGCGTGAAATAGCACTGCTTTTTGTTTTGCTAACTCGATGTAGCATAGATATCTGTCAGTGATATAGACAATATTTTTATTCGTAAACTGTGATGTCTTTCACGACTCGGCGCAATATCGGTTAATAGGGAAAAGGCATAAACCGAGGTAAATAAAAAAAGTTGTTTATTTTCATTGGAATAAACTATTTCAGTTGAGCGTCATCACAATTTGACGTCAAAGTGTTTGTCTGGATGACGGAGTTTGCATAGGTTTATCTAGAAATTGCTAATTCGAGTTAGCTAAAAATGTCGAGCGGGTTCTATGCCCCAGGTTCTGGCGAAAAATAGTCTCCATGCCAGCCAACCCCTGATCTGATGGGCATGTGTCTTTCCCGTTTTCTACCTATTGCGACACTTGATTCAAGGGAAAGAAAGCGCCATGTCAGATAATTTTTTGCAGATGAATCATATTACCAAGCGGTTTCCCGGTGTGGTGGCATTAAATAACGTCAGTTTTAATTTACGTCGTGGAGAAGTTCATGCACTGCTAGGGGAAAATGGTGCGGGTAAATCAACACTGATGAAAATTCTTTCTGGAGTTTATCAGCAAGATGAAGGGGAAATTATTTTTGAAGGTAATAAGGTGGCATTCCCCAGCCCACTGATAGCGCAAAACTTAGGGATCACCATTATTCACCAGGAGTTTAATCTGTTCCCAGACTTAACGGTGGAAGAGAATATTTTTATTGGCCGGGAGTTTTGCAAGAATAACCGTTGGCAATTAGATGTCAGAAAACAACGCGCCCAGGTGATTGATATCCTGGCGAAGTTAAATTTGAAAGTAAAACCGGAAATGCGGGTGGCGGACCTTACTGTGGCTCAGCAACAAATGGTGGAAATTGCTAAAGCGATTTCGGTTAATGCCAAAGTGTTGATCATGGATGAGCCCACTGCCGCATTGACAGAAAGTGAAATCGATAGCCTGTTCCAGGTGACGCGCTTACTCAAAGCACAGGGTACTGGTGTGGTTTATATCTCCCACCGCCTTGAGGAGTTGGCGCTGATTGCTGACCGGGCCACGGTGATGCGCGATGGCAAGTTTATCGCCACGGTGGATTATGACTCGGTACAGATTAGCGACCTGATCGCGATGATGGTGGGGCGCGAACTGGGGGATATTTACCCGCGTCGCCCGGCTTTCACCGGCAAAGATAAAGTGCTGGAAGTGAAAAACCTGCAGCGTAAAGAGGTATTGCGGGATATCAATTTCTCCCTTTATCGCGGTGAGATCCTCGGCCTGTCTGGGCTAATGGGCGCAGGGCGGACGGAACTGGCCAGAGCAATATTTGGTGCCGATAAAATTGATGGTGGCGAAGTGTGGCTCAATGGGAAATTAACCCACATTAACCATGTTTCTCAGGCCATTGAGCAGGGCATTGGCTACTTGACGGAGGACCGTAAAAAAGAGGGGTTAGCGCTTGGCCTGTCAGTTGAATTGAATATCATGCTGGGTAACTTCCCTGAATACTCCAATCAATTTGGGATTGTTAAAGAAAAGCAGTGCCATGAGGTCAGCCAGCAATTAGTGAAAACGCTGAGGATTAAAACGCCCCATTTACAACAGGCTGCGCTCTATTTAAGTGGAGGGAACCAGCAAAAAATAATTATTGCCCGGTGGGTGTGCAAAGACACCGATATTTTAATTTTCGATGAACCAACACGCGGCATTGATGTTGGTGCAAAGTTGGAAATTTATGAATTAATGAACCGATTAGTACAAAAAGGGAAATCTATCATCATGATCTCCTCAGAATTACCGGAAATTATTGGCATGTGTGACCGTATTTTAGTGATGCGCAATGGCCGCATTACTGGCGAGTTAAATAACGCCAGCGCCACACAGGAAAGTATCATGAAATATGCGACGTTAGAGGATTGAATCATGACCGACTCATTAACTCCCGCCACCCCGTTGGCGAAACCGCGTAAAATCAATAAAGCCCTGCTGATGCGCTTGGCACCTTTATTAAGTCTGGTATTACTGGTGATCTTTTTTAGTTTCAGCTCGCCGTACTTTTTTAAAACTGAAAATATTATGACCATCGCCCTGCAAACCTCGGTGATTGGCATAATGGCGATTGGCGTGACTTACGTGATCATCACCTCCGGCATTGACCTTTCATTAGGCTCAGTGGTGGCGTTTGCCGGTGTGGTGGTTGGGCTGTGTGCTTCTTTTAGTATGCCGCTGATAGTTTGTGTGATTGCCGGCATGCTAGCGGGTGGGCTTTGCGGTTGCGTCAATGGGCTGCTGGTGACTCGTGGCAACATTCCGCCGTTTATCGCCACCCTCGGGCTGATGATGTCCGTGCGCGGCATCAATATGGTGATGACGGATGGGCGAGCCATTTACTTCTCTGATTATCCAACTTTTAAACTGCTTGCCCAAGGGCGCTTGTTCGACGTGTTGCCTTACCCGGTATTTTACCTGGTGATCATCGCATTAATTGCCGCCTACATTCTTAAGAAAACAGTGATTGGCCGTTATGTCTATGCGGTGGGGAGTAATGAAGTCGCAGCGCATTTATCCGGCATTAAAGTTCAGCGGGTGAAAGTGTTCGTTTATGCCTTCTGTGGTTTGTTGACTGGTATTGCAGGCGTGATCCTCGCTTCGCGCTTGAACTCTGGGCAACCCACCGTGGGGGTAGGCTATGAACTTGAAGCCATCGCCGCTGTGGTTATTGGTGGTACTAGCCTGATGGGGGGCGTGGGTACCATCGGCGGCACGATTATTGGTGCATTTATCATGAGTGTGCTGAAAAACGGCCTTAACCTGATGGGCGTCTCTCAATTCTGGCAAATGGTGGCGATGGGCATTGTGGTCGTGGCTGCGGTCTATCTCGATACATTACGTAAAAAAATGCGTTAACCCTGATGAAATAACATTTGTTGAAATAACAGCAGAAAAAACCGCGTTACTCGGCAATAAAAACCACAACATACGGAGCTAGTTACATGAAGAATAAAACTATTTTAAGTACCGTATTACTGACCACGCTGCTGGCCAGCACCGCCTACAGCAAAACATTATCACTTCCAGTGGTGAGTAAAGGCTATCAGCACGAGTTTTTCCAGACAGTGAAAATGGGGACGGAAGATGCCGCGAAACAGCTTGGTGTCACCACCAGTTTTGTTGGCCCAGCGGATGAAACGCAAATCGCTGAACAAATCCAGTTGTTGGAAAATACTATGGCGAAAAATCCAGATGGCATTCTGCTAGCCGCGCTGGATGCCAACGCCTTGGCGCCTTTGGTAGAAACCGCCAATAAAAATGGCATCAAAGTGGTCACCTTTGATTCCGGTGTGAACTCTTCATTACCGGTTAGCTTTGTCGCGACCAACAACGTAAAAGCAGGTGCCGAGGCAGCCGATGCCCTGGCGGCGGAAATTGGTGGCAAAGGTAAAGTCGGGGTGGTGGCGCATGTTGCTGGCACCACTTCGGCCATTGAACGTACCGAAGGCTTTGCCAAGCAGATGAAGGAGAAGTATCCGCAGGTAACAGTACTAGCGGTTCAATACAGTGATGGTGATCCACAGAAAGCGATGGATAAAACCATCGACATGGTGCAAGCCAACCCGGATCTGGCGGGGGTCTATGCCACCAACGAAGGGTCTACCTTAGGGGTGGCAAACGCGGTGGATAGCTTAGGCATTAAAGGCAAGGTGAAAGTAGTAGGGTTTGACAGTACCGAAGCCATCATCAACTTCTTGAAGTCGGGGGTTATTCAGGGCTTTGTGGTGCAGGATGCCTACCAGATCGGCTATCAGGGGATTAAAGCGCTTGATGACGCCATCAATGGAAAAACGGTGGCCAAAGTGATCGATATCCCGGTGAAATACGTCAGCATGAAGAATGTTAACGAGCCAGCGGTAGATAAGTTACTGCACCCATTTGGTAAGAAACAATAGCGTTGCCTTGAATCATCTGATTTACCTATGGGCGGCAAACCGTTCAGCAACCTTCGCAGGGGATACACCGGTGTGTACCCCCTGCGTAACCAACAATCCGCTAGTTTGAGTTAACTTGGCTATATGTATTGAACATCTGTTATATAATGACCATAATTTTCAATAACAGATATCTCCGGGAAAAACAGTAATGGCCAAGACAGTAGAACAGATTGCAACTGACCTGAATTTGTCAGTTACAACCGTGAGGCTGGTATTAAGTAATAAAGCGCAGCAGTATCGCATTAGCCTTAAAACACAAGCCCGGATTAATGAGCATGTAGAGCGTTATGGCTATACGATTAACCATTCTGCCCGTAGCCTGAAATTAAATAAAACCGACACCTTAGGGTTAATTATTCCCTGTATTTCAAACGTATTCTTCGCCACACTGGCAGAAAAACTAGAATTACGTTGCCGTAAATCCGGCTTTCAGTTAATGATCAGTTGTACTTATAATGATGTCGATTATGAAAATAAATTGGTCACCGCGTTGATTGCCCGTAATGTTGATGGCCTGTTTATTACCCCTTCCACACTGGAAAATCAGCAGCATCATTTACGGCAGGTAAAAAAACCGCTGGTGTTACTGGATCGCGATTTTAAATTTACCGATAACGCCCTGGTTGAGTCAGATAACTTTGCCGGGGCGGTCATGCTAACCGAAGCGATGTTGCAAGCAGCTAAAACCCCGCTGTGGTTTTTAGTGGGAGATACCGCGTTGCCGAGCATTAATGATCGACTACAGGGTTATCTGCACGCATTACAGCAGGAGCACCCCGGTGAGCCACAATGGGTTGAGCAAACGGATGAAAATACCCCTGAAGGTGGCGCACAATTGATGAAGCAACTTATTGCTCGCGGCGGTGTGCCAGAAGCCTTTATTGCTTCATCGTTACCCATGTTGGAAGGGGCGATCAAAGCGCTTCGTGAGCACTGTGGTGATATCCCACATCATATTAATATCGGTACCTTTGATGAACACCCGATGCTGGGCTTTTTATCCAATAATGTCTGGTCAATGCAACAGGATGAAGATACCTGGGCAGAAAAAGCATTTGAATTAATGCAACAGGCCATTGATGGTCAACCCGCACGACGTACAGAAAAAGTGACCATGAAACTGATTAAGCGTCGTTGTAACCTCTGATCATTATTCTCGCCTTAAATCTGCCGGTTAACCCTATTTATTGACCTTATTTTTACCGGCAGGCACCCATTTATTTAAAACGCCAGCTAACAAATGCCCGTTTGCGATTAATTAACCTTAAACGGGCATTTTTTATTGCTGTTGTGATTCTGTTTTTAAATAAATAGGGCGATTATATTGAGCTTTGTCACATATTTTTATCTGAAATTTTATTATTAACTGAGGCCGGTTGAATATCAGTGCATACCTTCACTTGATTTTTAATTTGAGCAACGAGGCAAAAAATGGCAAGAGATAAACTCGCTCACGACATTATTCACACCTGCTTAGAGATGACTCGCTTGGGGCTTAACCAAGGCACGGCGGGTAATGTGAGTGTGCGTTACCAAGACGGTATGCTGATTACCCCCAGCGGTATTCCCTATGAGGATCTGACGCCTGTGCACATCGTCTATATTGATGGCAACGGCAAACATGAAGCAGACAAGGTCCCTTCCAGTGAATGGCGTTTTCATCAGGCGGTTTATCAAACACGGCCAGATGCCAATGCAGTGGTGCATAACCACGCTATAAATTGCACCGCGGTCTCGATTCTTAACCGGCCCATCCCGGCTATTCACTATATGATTGCCGCCGCCGGGGGGAACTCTATCCCATGCGCTCCTTATGCCACCTTCGGCTCAAAACCGCTTTCTGAGCAAGTTGCCGTTGCGCTGAAAAACCGTAAAGCCACGCTATTACAACACCACGGGATGATCGCGTGTGAAGCCAATCTGCAAAAAGCGCTGTGGCTGGCTCATGAGGTTGAAGTATTGGCGGAACTTTATCTGTCAATCTTACCGATTGTTGATCCCGTACCAGTGTTATCTGATGAAGAAATAGCCATTGTATTGGAGAAATTTAAGAGCTATGGCCTGCGGGTTGAAGAGTAAAACGCAAACGGCGGGACACTGTTTTTCTTACTACGGAGCTTTTCATTATGGCAAATCGAATGATCTTGAATGAAACCGCATGGTTTGGGCGTGGCGCGGTCAACCAACTGGCACCCGAGGTTAAACGCCGGGGATACCGTAAAGCGTTGATTGTCACCGATACCACCTTGGTGGCCTGTGGTGTGGTTGCAAAATTGACCTCGAAACTGGATAAAGCTGGCCTTGATTATCAGATATTTGATGCAGTTATGCCCAATCCGACCATCCGCGTAGTACAGCAAGGGTTAGCAGTATTTAAGGAGAGTGGGGCGGATTACCTGATCGCCATCGGCGGCGGCTCACCACAGGACACATGTAAAGCGATTGGCATTATTACTGCCAACCCAGAGTTTGCCGATGTCCGCAGCCTGGAAGGTGTCGCGCCCACTCAACGCCCCAGCGTGCCTATTTTAGCGATTCCTACCACTGCCGGTACGGCGGCAGAGGTGACGATTAATTACGTCATCACCGATGAAGAGAAACGCCGTAAATTTGTTTGCGTTGACCCTCATGATATCCCGTTAGTGGCTTTTATTGATGCCGATATGATGGACAGCATGCCCGCCGCGCTGAAAGCGGCGACCGGTGTGGATGCGCTGACCCACGCCATTGAAGGGTACATTACCCGTGGCGCATGGGAATTAACCGATACTTTGCACCTTAAGGCGATTGAAATTATCGCCCGTTCATTACGGGATTCAGTGGCTGGCAATTCAGATGCCGTAGAAGATATGGCGTTAGGGCAATACATTGCCGGGATGGGGTTCTCTAATGTGGGCTTAGGGTTGGTCCACGGTATGGCACACCCACTGGGGGCGTTTTATAACACGCCACACGGCGTGGCTAACGCGATTTTACTGCCTCATATCATGCGCTATAACGCGCAATTTACCGGGGAAAAATACCGCCAAATCGCCCAGGCAATGGGGGTGGATGTTTCACAAGCGACCTTGGATCAGGCGCGTGAGTTAGCGGTGAACGCGGTTGAAGCACTCAACCAGGATGTGGGCATCCCCGCTTCGCTTGAACAGATAGGTGTACGAAAAGAAGATATTGCACAACTGGCGCAGGCGGCATTTGATGATGCCTGTACCGGTGGTAACCCGCGCACCGCCACCTTGGAAGAGATTGCAGCACTCTATCGGGCCGCGTTTTAGCGCGTTAGGGTAACGAAATAACCATGCCGGGCTATAGATTAGCCCGGCATGATTTAGCGGGCAGGTAATATCAGGCTTTAACCATCACGTTCATGCCGCGGTAGCTGACCTTTTGGCCATCAACAATTTTGCAGCGTTTACGTGTTTCCACCTGGTCGTTAACTTTTACCAACCCTTCAGCGATCACTTCTTTAGCACCACCGCCGCTGTCACACCAGCCCTGTAACTTCAATAGATCACACAGTTCGACGTGAGGGTGATTTTCCAGATTAAAAATGTCCATACTGCCTTAACTTAGTTAGGTTGAATGTCGTGATATTCCTCGCAGGCTTGCAAGGTATTTTGGATCAGTGTTGCTACCGTCATTGGGCCGACACCACCCGGCACCGGCGTAATATAGGCTGCCCGTTGGCTGGCGGCTTCATAATCTACATCCCCGACGACTTTACCACTTTCCAGGCGGTTGATACCGACATCGATCACAATTGCACCCGGTTTGATCCACTCGCCAGGAATAAACCCGGGTTTACCGACGGCGACAATCAGCAGATCCGCATGTTCCACATGGTGGCGCAGATTCTTGGTGAAACGATGGGTCACGGTGGTGGTACAGGCAGCCAGCAACAGCTCCATACTCATTGGGCGGCCGACAATGTTGGACGCGCCTACCACAACGGCATTCAGGCCATAGGTATCGATATTGTAGCGTTCCAGCAAGGTGACGATCCCCCGTGGGGTACAAGGGCGCAGTTTGGGGGCGCGTTGACACAACCGGCCAACATTGTAAGGGTGGAAACCGTCAACATCTTTATCCGGCAGGATGCGCTCTAACACCTTTACATTATCAATCCCTGCCGGTAACGGCAGTTGCACCAGAATGCCATCGATCTCAGTATCAGCATTCAATTTATCGATCAGCGCCAACAGCTCTGGCTCGGTAGTAGACGCGGGGAGATCGTATGAGCGCGAGATAAAGCCCACTTCCTCACAGGCTTTGCGTTTGCTGGCGACATAAATCTGTGAAGCCGGGTTCTCGCCCACCAACACCACCGCCAGGCCTGGAGCCCGTTTGCCGGCGGCAAGGCGCTGTTTAACTTGTGCAGCCACTTCATTTCTAACCTGCTGCGCAATCGTTTTACCATCAATAATCTTTGCTGACATCAGTGAGGAAATCCATCATTTAACAAAAGCGGGGGGAATAGGCCTATTTTGTCAGAAGAGAGGCGCGCTGTCAGGCTTTGAATCGGCGTTAGTGCGAAAACCAACCAGAGAACCCTGGTATTTTCCTTTCTATACAATCAAAGATGGAGGGCGGCAACTTGAGTGAACATCGGTTATATCAGAATGTTATGCACGAAAAATCACCATAAAACACGCCTATTGCCGTCAGGTTATGAAAAGGCATTGACTCAATAACCACTGACCGTATAATCCCAACCCGCAACCTCGGTTGCCGCATCCATTTCTCAATGCGCCCTTAGCTCAGTTGGATAGAGCAACGGCCTTCTAAGCCGTAGGTCACAGGTTCGAATCCTGTAGGGCGTACCATTTTGAAGTAAACCAGACTCTACTGAATTCTCTTTTTATCCTTTATACTCCCTGATACTACTGAATTTTTCTGTCACGAGCTCTATCGAGGTCAACCCAGTTATACCCAAATCAAGAGGTGACTGGGGGCCTTTGAGGGGGCTCATCTCGTTCAATGGAAATTAGGGGCCCCCTATGCCACTAAATGCACGACAGATTGAGACCGCTAAACCAAAAGAGAAAGAGTACAAGCTTACCGATGGTGGAGGGCTGTACCTGTTAGTAAAACCCAACGGCGCGAAATACTGGCGTTTGAAGTACCGTGTTTTGGGTAAAGAGAAAAAGCTTTCTATTGGTGTCTACCCTGATATCTCTCTGGCTGACGCTCGACAGAAACGTGAGGACGCACGTAAGGTTGTCGCTTTAGGCGGTGATCCAGGAGAGGAGAAAAAAGCAGAAAAGCTGGCTAAAAAAGCCAATGTAGAAAACACCTTTAAAGCCATTGCGTTAGAGTGGCATGAGTATAAACGACCCAACTGGTCGAAAGGCTATGCCGAAGATCTAATGGAAGCGTTCGAGAATGATATTTTTCCTGATATCGGTAAACGGCCCATTGCTGAAATCAAGCCGCTTGAGGTACTCAGTTCGCTGAGAAAACTCGAAAAACGCGGGGTGCTCGATAAACTGCGTAAAATTCGCCAAGCCTGTAATCAGGTATTTCGCTATGCGATTGTTACCGGTAGAGCTGAGACTAACCCAGCTTCTGAATTGGCAAGCGCTTTGACCGCGCCTAAATCCATCCATTATCCCCATTTGTTAGCTGACGAACTCCCCAATTTCTTGCAAGCCCTTGCCGCGTATTCTGGTAGCCCTATAACCCGACTTGCGACACGTATTTTGATGCTGACGGGTGTTCGTACTGTCGAACTACGCCAGGCCGAATGGAAAGAGTTTGATTTTGATAAACGAGTTTGGGAAGTGCCGGTAGAAAGGATGAAGATGCGTCGTCCGCATTTGGTCCCCTTATCCGACCAAGTTGTGGCGTCACTTCGTGAGATTCAAGCGGTGACTGGCCGTTACAACTTGGTTTTTCCGGGCCGCAACGACATCACTAAACCGATGAGCGAAGCGAGTATCAACCAGGTACTGAAACGGCTTGGTTACCACGGGAAGGCAACAGGGCACGGCTTCCGGCATACGATGAGTACTATTCTGCATGAACAGGGCTATAACACGGCTTGGATCGAGTTACAGCTTGCGCATGTGGATAAGAACACCATTCGTGGCACGTATAACCATGCGCAGTATTTGGAGCAACGGAGGGACATGTTGCAGTGGTATGCAAACTACATCGATAACCTGGAAAGCGGGAGCGTAATACTAATGCTATCTGTAGCTCAGTAATAGAACGTAAAAAAGCCAACAGCACCAGTGATAATACTGGTGCTGTTGGTTTCTAGTAAGTGTCATTTTTTTGCTGTCAATGCCGCTCGGTGTGTAAGAAAACTATCAAATAACACGTTACGCCCGATGGGGTATGACACCAAGGTTGAAGTCTGTGGCCACGGCTTCAGAACCATGGCCTGTAGTTCATTGATCGAGTCGGGTTTATGGTCGAAAGATGCCGTTGAGCGGCAGATGAGCCATATGGAACGCAACTCTGTGTGGGAGACTTATATCCATAAGGCTGAGCATCTGGATGAACGCAAGCTAATGCTGCAATGGTGGGCTGACTTCTTGGATGTGAATAGATAGAAGATGATTAGTCCGTTTGATTTTGCCAAGTTCGGACGATGATTGGCGATGGCTTTCGCTGTACCATGAGTACTATCTTGCATGAGTGAGAATAGTACCCTACATGGTTAGAGGCGCAACTTGCACATGTGGAGAAGAACAGCATCCGTGGGACTTATAATCATGCTCAATATATGGATCAACGACGAGAGATGATGCAGTGGTATGCGGATTATATGGACAGTCCAAATAGCATTTCATAGTACCGCTATAGTTGATGATTTTGGTGTATTTTCAAACATGTTGTCATGGTGCGCTCGTACTCTGCATCGGTGCTCGGCCTTGTGGTTGGAAGCTTGTAACCCTTACGGTTTAAGGTATGGCGTAAAGTGGCTCACTATTGTGACAAGTTATTTAGAGCAGGGAGCAAGTGTGGTTGAGGGAGGTTGGAACGTTGTTTTAATAGATAATAGAGTTAAATCAGCAGTAAAGATGGCTAGCCATCTTTACTGCTATTGGATGATAAAAAGGTGAAAACAAGCCAACAACGTCAGTGATGATCTGACTTTGCTGGCTTTAATCGATTCACGTTTTTTTGCCATTGTTTCGTCAACGTCGCTTGGAGAGGGCGAAAGCCATCAACAAGGCACTACGCCTGAGGTTGTGGACATCTTTCAGTCAATGGTGTGACGTTCCCAGTGCCGGTTACGCCGCATACCCTGCTCCCACAGTCACACAATGCACATGTTAAATATCCCGAAGATGATGCCTTAATCAATTAGATTGTTATGCAGTTACCTCGATCGTATTTATAGTTAAAATTGTGGATTTAACGACCGATATGAGCGTATTATACAAAAATTGTTTTTCAAAAAAATACTTATGTTTTTACCTTGAGTTTGTGTGTGTTTTTAAAAGTTATTTTACTGATAAGTTCATTGATTTTAATTAAAAGGAAATAAATCATGATAAAAATAACATCAATTGGCTACGATAGAGTAATAAAAAGCCTGGTTCTCAATGCAGAAGCTAATTATGAGCTTGCTATAGAAAAACTGTTCCCCCTGATAGACAGATATGATTCGCAGAGAAAATTACAGAATAAGAAATTCTATGAAAGGTTAAGCAAGGATTTAGTAAATGGATGCTTAATGCCTGCGTTAACATTAGCTTTTGTTGAACAAGGAAATGATTTATATAGTGATCGAGACATCGATAAAATAGAGAAATTCATAAATGAAAATATATCTAAAGGATATGTTTTAGACGGTATTCAAAGGCTAAATACATTGAATGGTGTTAAAGAGAACCCAAACATTGATTTATGTCAAAAGTTATATTTGAGCATTATAGTATCCAAGAAAAAAGATATGTTGCTTTACCGAATGATTACTCTCAATAACGGTCAAAAACAAATGTCTCCAAGACATCAGATCGAAGTTTTAACAGAGGAAATGTTGGATTATCAAACCGTTAATATCACTATACAAACTGAAAAGAAAAAGGCAGAAAATTCAGTAGAAGGAAGTTATGATATGGCTGATGTGGCCAAGGCATATTTAGCATTCTTTACTGGTAATGTAAATAATGAAAACAATAAAATAATTAGTGAAAAAATGGATGAAATAATCTTAGGGAGAATAATGTCCCATGAAGTGATTGAAAAAGAGGTTCAGTTTGATGATGTAGTAAAGTTTATGGATAAAATGGCTTCCGATCCTACAAATAAAAAATGGTTTGGGGTTAGTAATAACATGATTGGTTTTGCGGTTGGGTATTCCGAAGGCTATTCATACATAGAAAAACTTTCCGTAGAGGAATTTAAAAACCATATTGAAGCCTTTGACAGAGCATTTGCTAGTATCAACCCTTCAAAAGTTAATTTAGGGAAATTTAGACGCAACTTGAGCCACAAATATTTTGCTAAAGCTGATATACTCCGTGATGATTATGATGAGATTTTGGGTTATTTTATTGAAGAAACGGAGTCGAACTAATCATGGGGATGAAAATTGAACTTATTGAGATATCGGAACCTTGCAGTTCAATATTTAGACTGGATGAGAGTTCCCCAGAGTTAATCAGGATTTTTCGTCTGCTTTCAGGGACATGTAAAATGAAGGCATATGATACAATAGTTGATCTAGAAATTAATTATTTTTTCCCTTTAAATGAGATTGAAACCTGCACCACCGAAAATATTGAGGGAAACACGGAAGCGATACAACAGGAAAATGATAGCATAACTAAAAGTCACTTGGAGTTTTTGAATGGTTATGAGGACGGTGGGAGACTTCAGCATTATAACACATTCATAAAAGTTAATAAATTCAAAAATAGAAATTTCTACAAGTCATTTTATCAAGAAATATGCAGTGCGGTTTATAATGTTCAAGTAAAAAACAACACACTTGCATTTGTACATATTTATAGGGCATATGAAAGTATATCGTATGCATTTCCAATGATTTATAGCTCTTTGACAGATAATTATCATAATACGTTTAATAATTTAAGGAAATGGTTCTCCTCTGGTTCATCTGATAATACTGGTGAGCTTAAGTTCTTGAGTAATTTCATTAAAGACGTCTTTAAAAATGATGAGTTACTAGATAGCTCCTTTGATATTAATATTATTGGTGATGAAAATTATAAAAAAAGAGTATTCAATGCACTAAAGGAAAAAATACTCCCTTTAAAAAAACAAGAGGCATACGCTGAAAACCACAGTGAACCTGATGTATTTTCAATCCCATTCTCAATGTTTCACACTTTCTTGATAACCTTAAGGAATAGGTTTTTCCATTTTTCTCACTCTAATAATAGTAATATAAATTTAGATGATATTGATGATGCTGAATTGTTTTTTCCATTAGTAAATAAGCATGCAATACAATATATAACAACGTTATTTCATGCAATAGTATGGCATAGTATAATAATGGAGCAAGATATCGTTAGCGCGGAAGAGAATACGACATAAATTGTTTCCTCGCTACTTTGTAAGAGAGTGATGAACTCGCATTGTTAACAATGTAAGCATCCGTGGTCTCACCTTTAGTAAGTAGCCTTATTGCTTATTCTGTTGGCGCTGGTCAGGCGAAGGTTTTTTTTGCGAAGGGTAGCAGTTCGTCTGGTTGGCTATTTTTCCATGTCGGAAGATGGGTAAGAACGAAGCGCAACTAGGTAAAAGGCTCGATACTATTTTGTTTGGCGGTTTGCAGCAGGCTCATGATACCGGCCATGCGCTGCCCGGTATTGTAGCATCCGAAAAAATATTATTCAGACAAACCTGCACTTCATCTAATGTCATTCCTGGCCGTAATGTAATCGCACCAAATCGGAATTTTCCTCGGTATTGTGGATGAAACAATCGACCCGGCACTGACATTTTCTGAAAGTTATTGTCAAGAACGGGAGTATGTGGAGTCAGTAGATATGCAGCGGTAACTATCTCCTCTATATTGCCATTATTCGCTTCTTGGACAAGCGCATCCCGGTATGTATGGATTGAACTCAGGGCATCATTTAGCCCTTCATCAATTCGATACTTTGCATCGAGAATGATCATTTTTTTTTCTGGGCCTCCTAAACCTGTACCAGAAAAAACAACATCAGGGATCATAACTCGACTAAAGCTCCCCTCTCCATTAGGTTCAATCCAATACTCTCTATATCGACGTTGAAAACAAATTATCTTATCAGGACCTATGGGGATAGTAATAGCCCCGGTACTAAGTGTAACATTGTTGTTGCTGCTTAGAGTAAATAGCTTACTAAGATCAACTTCTTTTTGGCCGAATTCCTTTATAGCTGCATTTAATAAGCGTAGGAAACACCAAAGCTCATAAAGTTCGTGAGTTTTAGCTAGCGGCATTTGTAAAAAATCACCAAACAATGCAGCTAACCCAAGATTCATATCTTGCCATAGACGATAGAAACGGTTATATTTCGGGTCATTCCGAAATAATGATGACATACACAATTCTGCCCGTGCTTCACTGACTTCAATTAGGAATGGAGAGTTTGCCGAATTATTGAGTTTATGGGCTATTTTTTTAGTGCGAATTGCCCAGTTATTAATATTTTTATTTTTTTCGAGAGCGTTAACGGTTATTGTTTTTTCTAATATATCAGCAATATTGGAAAGCCATGCGGCCCATGATTTAAGACAGGATTTAATTTGTCTATGTTCTGGTATATCGATATTATTACAACGCTGTCGTTGTTTAATCTTAGCCGGAAGACGACCTCTAAGTATTTTTGGTAATATTGAAGGTGTAATAGTTTCCGTCAGTATCGTGCCCGAACGGAAGGATTTAAGAATTTCAGGACCTGTTGCGCGAATTACACGATGTACTGGGATTGATACATCTTTTGCATATAAACTATGTCGAGGTGAGTGGGAAATTGCATCTATAGCCTCTGTTATTTCTTCCACGCGTGAGCGCAGAAACTCAAGTCGAGCGAGAGGGGGGGCTTTGTTTCCGGATTGGTGCGCGATACCTTTGCGAAATGCGCTTAGTGAGAATAGTGAAAAAGTATCCTGCAATATTTCACGCACCATCGTGTCAAAATCATTGCGTGTAAGTTTTCGCAGATCGGGATCTGTAGTTATTTCAAAACGATAATAACCTATGTCAGGAATATGTAACATGGCTTCAACAAGACCTGCATGAAACCCTGGCTGCCAACGCCAACGTGCGTTATCCGCGTGCTTTGATCTTAAAGCTTCAATAGGTATATCATCAATAAAGAGATCTGCAATTGATGCATTCTCACAACCTCGGAGTTCAAACAGGTATGAATTACCTTCCCTGATTGAGCCAGCAGGAATTGTTTCAGGAATAGGCCACACTTTCCAAAAAATTTCACTTCCTTCTGCCTGAATATACAGTTCTGACATATGTCACCGCATTGATCTTACCCACGAACAATGGACACACGGCTAAGCGAGGTTTTGGTTTTCAAATTGTTCCGGGCTAAGACCACCACAGGCACTGTGGCGACGCCAGCGATTGTAATCGCACTCGATATAATTAAACACGGTTGTTTGCATTATTTCCCGGCTGGCAAAGTGCTCGCCGTGGATACACTCCACTTTTAGTGAGTGGAAGAAGCTTTCAACACAGGCATTGTCGTAACAACAGCCTTTTGCGCTCATACTGCCACGCAGATTATGGCGTTTCAGTAAGGCCTGGTAATCCGCTGAACAGTACTGGCTGCCTCTGTCTGTATGAACAATGACATTTTCCGGGCGTTTACGCCGCCACAACGCCATTTGCAACGCATCGCACGCCAGTTGTGCCGTCATCCGCGAGGACATCGACCAGCCGATGACGGCTCGCGACCACAGGTCAATCACCACCGCCAGGTAAAGCCAGCCTTCATCTGTACGCAAGTAGGTAATGTCACCCGCCCATTTCTGATTCGGCCCACAGGCGGTAAAGTCTTGTTTCAACAGGTTTTCTGACACCGGCAAACCATGCTCACGGTAACTGACCGGCCTGAACCGGCGCGAGGCCTTTGCGCGCAGCCCCTGACGACGTAGGCTAGCGGCGATGGTTTTGACGTTGTACGCTGGAAGCTCATCAGTAAGACGTGGCGCACCATACCGCTGTTTTGCGTCACTGAATGCCTTTCCAACGGCCTCATCGCAGACAAGACGGAACTGCTGACGCGGGGTTATCTGATGATGACGTAGACGCCAGGCATACCAGCCACTGCGGGCGACACGGAGCACCCGACACATGGCTTTGATGCTGAACTCAGCCTGATGTTTTTCGATAAAGACATACTTCATTTCAGGCGCTTCGCGAAGTATGTCGCGGCCTTTTGGAGAATAGCCAACTCTTCATCACGTTCGGCTAATTGGCGCTTTAAGCGGGCATTTTCAGTAGCAAGAGTCTGTTCACGCTCAGAAGCAGATAGGTTTTGCTGTTGCTTAGTACGCCAAGCGTAGATTTGCGATTCATACAGACCGAGTTCTCGCGCAGCGGCGGCCACCCCAATACGTTGGGCGAGCTTAAGTGCTTCGTCACGAAAGGCGGGCGTATGTTGTTTACGGGGCTTGTTTTTCGTTGTTGATGTTTTAGTCATGAGTCACCTCTAGGTTAAGAGTTTACTCACTTAGTGCCGTGTCCACTATTGCTGGGTAAGATCAGGTCACAGCTAATACAACCTAACATGCACCGCTAGCCTATCCGTTCCGGCAATACGCCTGGGTAATGCTTGGCAATGATATCGTTCATCTTGTCCATCAACGCCGGTTTCTTAAATGTCAGATGCGCCGATCCCTTCATAAAGTATTTGATTGTAAAATACTCATCTTCATAAACCTCCGCCCTCTGCCGATTGGCACTGATATGATCATACAGCCGAGAGGTGACATCCCTCCGATTATCCGGTATCGCCTTGTCCTCCAACAGGAACAACATCCTCTCCAAATCCGCCAATTGGTCACGCCGGTAGTTATGATTTAGCGTAAATCCCCATTGGTTGTAACACACCAAACCGCTGACAATAATTTTCTTGCCAAATTTACAAGGATGATTGGTTTTGTAATTCCAGGATAATACTTTGAACAGGTTGATGACGCCACGCTCAAAGACTTCATCTTTATTTTTATGCAGTTGCTCAAAGGTACTGTAGATATTCTCTTCACTGATGGCTGGAATGTTATCCCCTTCCAGATTTCGATACCACTGGTCACGGGCCTGAGCATCCATCAAGCTGAGCATACCCGATTTTCCCATCAGGTCTCGCCATATCTCGCGGTCAAGATTGCGGGTAATGACTTTCATGGCGGTTTCTACTTTCTCCATCAGCCAACTACCGCAGCGGAAGTCTTGACGCATAGCCCAGTCTCTTGCAACACCACCGCCAATACTACTGGTCATGGTCGAGATATCTTCAAGCTGGTGGATAATGGCCTGAATTTGCGCCAGCGCGGCATTACGCCCAACAACGATACGTTCAATGTTGGTGGAGCAGATAACTTCGATATGGCCGGTTAACACTTCGGGTTCAGTGTGAGTGAGTGTCGACATGATTTTACTTCCTTTATTTAAGACAGAGATAAAAAAGCAAAACGCCACCCAGTGGGCAGCGTTGATGCTTGTTTAGGGGGAATACGTTATGGCGGTTGTTACGTTGACTAATTTGCCATGGACTGAAGGTTGAGAACCACGTTCAAGGCCTGTTCAACACAAGGCAACAGTTTGCTGGAGTCGGTCATCTTTTCATCGTTATCAAAGATGAGCGTTGAGTCACAATCAATATTGTCCTGCAACCAGTCAATGAGGATTTGTAGCCCTTCTGCAAGGGGTAATGAGCAAGGCGATGCCACACTGGCGTATTCGGGTTCACTGGTTTTCTGCAACGAATAACCGTGGTTATTGACCGCTTTAATCAACGCAGCCAGCTCGATACCATCCACGTCAACGGCTATCCTCCCCCTGTTCAGTCCCAGTACGAGGATACTGTCGGCTTCAATATTCAAGTCGATTTTCACGGATGTGTCCCCTGTCGTTGGTTTTTACCGTTGGTGATATGGGTGATGGCCTTGTAACCTCGGCGTTTCATCAAGCCTGTAGCCTGTCTGGCCCGGAGAATATCAATAGGCGTAATAAACGGTGATTGTTCGCGGATACTGAAACCAGTGCGGTCAATACGCACCAGTTCATATTTTTCCACGATACAATTCAGCGCATCCGCCAGAGAAATACCCGCATCAAGGTTTTCTTGAATGACTCCATCGTGACTAAAGGCGGTGTCTTCCAGTGTCAGACCATAGTGTTGTTGCAACAGATGGGTCAGCAACGCCTGCCAGATGGCGATAGGTGACGGGCAGGACCGAGCCGCCCGTTTCGGGGTAACCGATACAGTTTGCATGATTGTTATCCTGATAGAAGGTTGGGAGAAAACGTTAATGCCTGAGTGAGGTAACGCCGTTTTATGCGGTTGCCGCCGGTGTTGGATAAATGGCTATGTACACATAACCGCACGAGCCCAACGTATCGGCTTCGCAGGTCAGTCCGTTTGTATGAAGTGTGACGCAATGTTGTTGTCGGGGATTGAGTTCACCAGACATCAGCATCGACTCCAACTGCTGAAGCCAGAGCGGGAATTGTTGGTCGAGATGACGCAACTCGGCATCGCTGAACGTCCCCACGACATCTGCACGATCTCCCAGGTAATGCAGTTGGTGGCCTTGCTGTACCAGACGCGCCCCAAACTGTGGCGTGATGGCACGTTTTAACCCCCAGACTGGTGGGGTGATATCTGCCCCCTGGGAGGGGCTATCAGGTTCGATATTTGTCATCGCTAAGTTTCCTTGAAATAG
Source organism: Serratia sp. DD3 (assembly GCF_000496755.2). The sequence goes on along the minus strand of NZ_AYKS02000029.1, from coordinate 23,148 downwards.
ACACGGCCCAGCAATGAAGCAGGGGTGTATCGTGGATGAGAAAGTAGATAAGGCTGGTTTTGGTGTAGTGAGTCATTACCAACCGAAGGTGGCAAAGTCGGGTAGCAGTTCACCCAGTGCATCAATATGCAGGTAGGTCAGTTGGTGTCGCTTCATCAGGGTGCTGACCAGATATCGGCAGGGTTTGGAGAGCCCCAGGCGTTTGAGTTGCAATATCGGGTGGGTCCACGCATCCAGACGGATCAGATAGCCAGTGCCCGAAAATGAGATCCACTCACCATCACTAAACTCATCGTGGCAATGAGAGACTCGATACAGCACGGTGTTGTCATCTTCAGTGATATGGGCCGAACTGCATTGCAGACCAAAGCGTAAAAGCGGTGTGGTTGTTGTCATCTTGTCCTCCTCACAACCAGCCACGTTCGGCAAATGAGACGATATCCAGGCCACCGACAACTAGGTGGTCCAGCACTCGCACATCTACCAATTCCAGTGCAGCCTTTATCCTGTCGGTGATTTGTCGGTCAGCCTGGCTGGGCTCGGCCAACTGGGACGGATGATTGTGGGCCAATACGGCTTTAGCGGCATTGTGCTTCAGAGCAGACTTCACCAACTCGCGCGGGTGGACGGTGGTACTGTTGATGGTGCCGGTAAACAGCGTCTCCTGAGCCAGTAGTCGGTTTTGATTATCGAGCCACAGCACAACGAAGACTTCACGCTCAAGCCCAGTCAGATGCAGGCGCAGCCAGTCACGGGTCACGCTGGTGGAGGTAAACGCTACGCCCGGTTCCCGCAACTGTTTAGCCAGCAGATTCAGGGCGCGTCGGACGGTCCGTTGTTCGCCAGGTGACATTTCAGCCACTATGGGGGATAAGGTGATTTTCATGGTGAGAGTCCCTTGTTGCTCAGTCAATCAGGGCGAAAATGGCTTTGCACTCTGAGTGAGTGAGAGCGTATTCACGCAATCGGTAGAAATGTTCGGTCATCGCCTCGCTTTCGGTACGGCAAGCGTGGTGGCTATAGGTCATTAGGCAAGCGGTAATACCGGCAGCCTCAGCACCCATTTCGGCACCATTGCCATTCATGTCGTTAAACAGTGACCACCGCTCATCGCTTTCTGGTGCCATAAAGGCCCCCCCATTGCTCAGCGTATAAAAGTGCCAGGAGCCCCCGTTGTAATCAGTACATAGGCGGTCAAGCCAGCCAAAGGCGTGCGGCTCCAGAATGAGCCATTGCGGTATGTTGCCAAAGTGCTGTGGCCAGAAACGGAGGCGCTGGCGGTTTGGCACAACAGTGGCGGTCACGCGTTGAGGTGTGGGTGATACATTGTTCATGGTTGAATAAACTCCTTGAGATGAAAGGCATAAAAGCAAAACAGGCCCCACCGGAAAACCGGAGGAGCCTGTTTGATGTGTGGAAAATATTTCCCTGGTGTTAACGCAAAAGATTCAATGGGTGAGGACTATTACTGCCCACCATGGGCGTTAGCAGAATAAGTATCTCCCAGTGCTTAATAGACCGGATAGACGGCAGTAACTTTTCCTTCAGAGGTGAACGTAACGGTATTATTTTCCAGTTTGATGGCAAAGTTCCTGTCATCACAGGTGCCGCTATCGATTTCTTTATAGGTTTTGAGTCTTTTGTTGACCAGATAGAAACTGCCGGCAGGACAACTGGTACCCGCATCCTGCCATATCACAGCATTGTCACCCTTTTCAGCGACAAGCTTGTCACTCACATCACCAAAATACGAATAGGTCTGATACTGATTACCAATATTATTCCAATGCTCAACCTCTGCCAAATTGACCTTGGCAGTGGCTACGCTCGAAAATACCCATGAGAAGCCGATAAGTAATACGCTGATTTTACGCATGATATTCTCCATTGATAAGCTAAGTGTATAGTTGTTTATCCGGGGCAGTTGAAAACCCGGTACCTGTTTTATTGTCAGTGAAATAAACATCGTCTCCCTGTATCGGGATGCGTGAGTTACCCACGTTGAGGGAACACGCGTTGGATGAGTGCATCTACCAATCCCCCCATCAGCAACGAGGTAACAAACAAAGCGCCAATCCGACCGACCCGCACCGCCCAAGGCGAGCAGGCGTCTTTACGCATTTGTTCAGCCATGGCCCCCTGAGCTTGGTAGACGCTAAACAAGGTCGCGATAATTCCTGTGGCTGTCGCAAGGTGACGAAATACAGACATGGTGATGCTCTCTTTAACCTTTAGGTGATATCTATTGACCCGATTCGGTTGCGGTCAACGCCTTGATATATTGAAAATGCGGTAATGCTGTTATGAACTTCTCTTCGCTAATGATGTTATTGATAGCCTCCTTTTTGACGAACGTGCTGATGGTCAGCGTGATATCGCTCAGGTGATGCATGTCAAACACCTGAATGATGTTGTTGATGGCAGCACACAGATACCAGTCCCCGGCAAAATAAATCAGTTTGTAGGGTTCTGCGGCTGAGTGTTTCAGGCCTTCGTAAACAAAGCGGATAATGCGGTTCTCCACAATGGCCTGGGTAATGACATAAAACCCGCCGAATAACGATGGCAACCGCTTGGGGGGCGCGTTATAGACGATGTAGGGCGAGTCTAGCTCTTTGTTGAGCAACACGGACAACAGCTTTCTATCCAGTGCGGGAAAGAACTGCTTCACGTCAGTAATGCTGGCAAACTGGATGATGTCCCTGTCGGTACGAAAGGGGCGCTGCGAGTCAGCCAAACGATAGCAGCCCTCACGGTGATCCATATCCAGACCGACCAGACGTGTGTTGAAATCCCGGTCCAGTGTACGTAACGAGACATTGAACTCCCGTGCCAACGCAGCCACGGAGAGGGATTCGCCATTGAAGAGCCGACTGATGATGGAGGCCAACCGGTAGGCGAGCCTGTCATGGCGACGTTCCTGTGCGGACATAATTGATTCCCTGAGTGAAAGGTTCCCCTGCACGACCGTACAGGGGCGCGGGTTATTGTTGTGCGAGGTGTTTCTGGCGTAGGTAGGCCACGATAATGCAAGCCGGTACGGTGACCCGGTAGGCAGGGCCAGTAACGTCGGCAATGAGCCAGGCAGAACTGAGCGTCAAGCCAATGGGGCCAGCCAGTACGGTCAGTGCACGTTGTGCAACAAAGTAGGCCCCTATCGTGGCAATTCCACCCAAGGTATTGATGATATTAATGGCCAGCAGTGTGGCCAGCTCCAGCGCAGCCATGCCGGAGGTGCGAATGGCCGCCTGTAGCGCCATCAACACCAGTTGAGGTGTGGGCTTGGACAGATTGAGCTGCATGTCATGAGATAACTGCTGCAGTTCCTCTTCGGTCATTTCTGCCAGGCTTTTCTCCATCACTTTCAACAGCATGTTCAGTTCTATCGTTTCAATGGAGCTCTCCTTGCTGAAGTTGACCTTGAGCTTTTTACACGCATCCGTCAGCAACTCTCGGTAGAGCACGCCTTTGTTGAGTCGAGTCAGTGTCGCCAGACTGTTGGCCCCAAAGGCCTGCAGTTCGGCACCGATGGCCGTCCAATACTTCTGGTGGTCGGGGTAAAACAGCGTGTATTCCGGGGTGCTGGTCAGGCTTTCTGACCAGCGCTTTTTGCCGTCTTTGGTATCGTGGGTGAGCACGGAGACCAGTGCGCTCAGGTCGTCGTTAGAGCACTGCCCTAAAAATGTCAGGTCGGGGTCGATGCGGTAGGTCGCCATGGTATTTCTCCTGTGTTGGCCGTATATCGTGAACTGGCGACTACTGTAACGGAGGGGCCTGACAGGGTATGGCGGTCAAAACGGTGATTTTCCTGACACCGAGGGGCTGAATTGGACAGGGTGTGACGCGGCAGGTAAGGAAAAAGTGGCTCAGTCCTTGTGCAAAAAGGCGGCGCAGGCCAATGCGCCCGCTGACCGTACTGCCAGATAATCCAAGCTACCGCTGACCACGCCACTCAGCAGTGGCACGAGATGGCTCGCATGGGCAGTCGGGAGACGGCCAGCCAGTCGAGTGGTCAGGTGTGTGGCGGTTTTTTCGGTCACCTGCTCAAGGGCCTGTGCTGAAATCTGTTGGAACAGATAGGTACCATATGCCTGCAAGCCATCTTTAGCGACAGTGCCGCCGAGGCAGAGATAAACCAGATGGCGGGTATGCAAGTCGTGGACATCCTGCCCACCCAGTAAAGCGATGGCAGCAATCAACCTGAGCTGTAGCAACAGTGGCCCAACCAGGCTGGCAGGTAGCGTAATGGGAAGTGTTACTATGCCTCCCACACCCAGCATAAATCCGCTGGTAGCCGCTTTGGCTGATTCCCAGCGAACCAGACTCAGGGCGGCGCTTTGTGGGGTTGAGAAGGTATTGCGGTACTGCTCTGCCAATTGATAGGCGGAACTGATGCCAGGGCCACCTTGTAGGGCTTTGGTGTATAAAGCCTCCAGCCAGCGAGATATCGGCGGAGGGGATGATGTCTCATCGTGCATGATAGGACCTGTTTCATTGAGTGGAAAACACACGCTACGGTTAATACTGTGGCGTAATTCCCTTCAGTGATATAGGTGTGAAAATGTGTTGGTTTAGCACTCAGGTATTAAATAATTGCGAACCAGTATTTGACCTGGTTTTATCTTGGTAGCATCTATGTCACCACCAGATTGTAGGCGGTTTTTCATACTCAAAAATGAGCAAGCTATAAAAAACCTCTTCCCTAAAAAATAGCTTTATCGCGAACAGTTAAAACTTCATCATCTGGTCATAATAGAAGCCTATTGCTTCACTCAAAATGCCCTCTTCATTGACATCAAATTTCATTGCTATTTCACGAAGTAATTTAGCATCAGATTCACTGAGAACGGGAAGCGTATGATTCTGTGCTTTTTTTACAGTTTTCTTTGGCGCTTTGCGTGCTTTATGCTGCGACCAAGCCTTTAATAGCAAATTCATCCTGCCAGGGAAATCGGCATTTTCTAGACACTCAAGATAGATATGCGTGATTAATGCAGGCCGGTTGTCATGATGCGTGATTGGCATTAACCCATTTCTTTTCACCGTCCCTTTCTTTCTAAGATAATCAAGTGAAAAGACTATTAATTCATCGCTTTTTGTCAGGTTCTTTATATTTATTTTATGTCGACACTCTTCTTTTGTGTTTTTATAATCCTCGAAAATAGAATCCAGATAGTTGATGCCTATTTCACTTGGGAAAGGTAGTTTTTCAAAAAATCTCACCAATGAAAAATAGCGGTTTAAGTGATCTGGTGAAAAATCGCGAACCCCAAGCAAGTCGATTGCTGCCATTTCATTTCCATCACCAACCTTGTAATTATAACTATTATAGAGATCCACTGGCTTTGATGACAGAATATCTTTCCACTTTATATTTATAATGAGTACCCATAGGTAATAGCAAGCCTCTTTGTCTTTTTTTAACCATGCCATTTTATTTTTCGGGAAAACATCTTCTGTTAACTTTGTATTTAACTCTATGAGTTTATCCAGAGACTTATCTTTGTATGTTCTGTACATCTCATTGGCGACACAAAACGCCATACTTTCTATTGATCTTACCATTTTAGCGAAATTCATAGCTACGCATTTTTCTTTTAGTGAAAACATTACCTTAGACAATGTCATGTGGTTAAATGTTGCTGCAACTCGTTTAAGTACATCAATGCGATTAGCCGCGTTTTCATTAAATAAAAACTCTTTTTTATATTCAAGAAAACCTACCTTTGCTCGGCCCCTCATCTCACTGAATGTCATAGCTTCCACCTGTTAATCAATGCTCAATCCCCAAAATGACTTTATATCAAAGAAGGTCACGTGTCGATTCAGTTGTTAAAAAATGAAATAATCCAGAGATTTTTAGTGGTTTTTATGTATTAAAAGTAATGATTTTTAGTAGATAAATCGTGGTTTTTATCATTTAAAAACCCCATAAGAATGGCTGATTACATGCATTTAAACATGAACTAAACTCTAAATAATTCGCTTTACAGAAAAATGGAGGCAACATAGTTCTCCATGAACCAGCTCAAACAAGTGACCAAGAGGGGGGTGAGGCTTGAGTTATGATGGGGATATAAACAGAAAATGAGTTGATAAAATTTCAACAGAAATGTACTGGTTGTATGGGTGTACATATATCCACCCTATCATTTTTAATGAAATCGCAACCAGGCCATTAAGCAATTCAGGTTATTTTTTACTTGGCTGACTGATGTGATAGAGAACTTTGTGGCGCACTGGCATAAATCAAAATGCCAACTGACGTTGCCGCAGTCCGTTCTCCATTCACTCATCACCATGGAGAAAAATAACATGTCATCCCCTATCAAAAGTCTGTTGAATGACCAGTTTGTCGATATGGCGTTTATCGTTGCCCATACCGGCATGACGGATAAATGGTTTTATAAATTGATTGCTCTTGGGCGCTTTCCGCCTGCCATAAAATTTGGCCGTCGTTCACGCTGGCTGAAAAGTGAAGTGTTAGCCTGGGAAGTAGAAAGAATAAGAGAATCACGTCCGGACTATATTCCTCCAGACTATCAAGAATTGCCTACTGTCGGCCTGTAATCATCAACCTCACCTTCTGTATTTTCCAACTCCGGATTTTCGTTAATATTTCCAGCAAGAAAGCACACTAACTTACCATGCTGATTCTTTTTTGTTTTCTCTTGCCATAGGGTAAAGGATATTGCTAAAGGATATCCATTGACCCTAAGTGATGGTGTGGTTATTTAGGGATTCTATATTATTGAATTGATATTGATTGAGTTATGCCATTGGATTGGTAATTACATTGGCACTATTGGATTAACATTTATTCAGTTATTCAACCCATCCAATTAACCCTTGAACGAGTGAAACCGTCAGACTGAGTCAAGTCATTAAACTTGGGTTAAACTCAATCAGAGCGCGAAGCACCTTGCGAATTAAATCAGCCCTAATCTCTCACCAATGGTTGTAAATTTAATCTGCACTGCCTGCCTATACAGACAGTCGTCAGAATAGCATGTCACCTTATAACGCAGAGTGACTGGTGATATTTTTTAATACACAACCCACCATCCACTTCAGCAATAACGCAGAGTCGCTCATGACTCTGCTTTCCACTCATGACTCTTGGGATATATAAACATGACCATGAATTATGAAACATACCTGACACTGTCGACCAGCATCAATGAAGACGAGGCATCGTCTATACACGTCACCCACGATGTCAATTATCTTGAGGAGCTACTTTATCTCTTCAATGAAACACAATACATCGCCAAATCAGACCGAGATGAATTCAGCGTACATGTCGTTCCATCCGCCCAGTACGCATCATTAAAGCCTACTGCAACAGGAAAGCGGATATTACTCGCTCTGAAGCGATTGCTATCACTGAATGCTTTAAACGATGAATGGCGTGAGCCTCACCCCACCTTGACGTTATTCCATCAACTGGCGAGTCAGCACAACATTCAACAGCATCTGGCCATGACTGATAACACACCAGAAGCGATAACACAGTTGGCAGAGCGCTTGAATACCTTTATTCGACAATTCAGGTCTGGGCTGAAGACACCGTCACACAAGCGTCAATCTCGCCAATACCAACGTGCAGCCAGTAAAAATCTGTGCGGTGCCCTTCGGTACACTGACGCCCTGTTTGAACAGCACGCCAGATTGCTGATTGTCCGGGTTGACCTGTCTTATCGCAACGAGACCAAAACGACAATCACCACCGAATTGGCCCGTCAGCATCGCCAGCGTTTCTTCAAGAACCTGCAGGCACATCGCCTGTTTCAGGCCTGTGTGGGGTATGTCTGGAAGCTTGAATACGGACGCTACAGGGGCTTTCACTATCACCTCCTGGTGTTCTATGACGGGGCCCGGGTCCGGCAGGACGTGACGCTGGCACGGTTGCTGGGCGAATACTGGCGTGATGTCATTACCGCAGGGGCTGGGCATTACCACAACTGTAATGCTGATAAGGCACGTTATCGCTTCCCGGGCATTGGCCTGCTTCACTATACCGACACAGCCAAGCGGCAGGGATTGAACATCGCGGTTCGCTACCTGTGCAAAGTCGATACCTACGCCCGCCTGGCGTTGCCAAACGGTGCCAGGTCCTTTGGGCGGGGGGAGATGGCTCAACCCTCAGCCGTTCGTCGTGGGCGTCCCCGTTCGTCCTGAGCATTAACCGGCGACCGCCACCTGCAGCAACTACCGCATTCCAGTTAATTTTTATCTCCATGACCACGGATATGAGAAACACCTTCTTCACCCTTCGTGTTGCTGGATACTCCACCCCTCAATGAAGTACCCAGCGCACATTCACCACAAATCTGCCTGACAGGCCCCTTACAGGCATAAATCATGAGCGCCTTTATGGATAATCAATATCAGAAACATTTTAAAACCGATAAGTACCATGCCCATTTGCAGCTCGCCACCTCACTACTGCAAACACAGGAGTCAGGCTCTGAAACCCTATTACCCACCCACGACTACGACACTCTGGACAATATTTACGGACGACTACAGGCACTCCAGCGCCTGGTCCAGCAAACGTCGCTAACCACCTTTCCCAATCACGACTCATTAGCCTGCTCTAATGCCTTAAAATGCAATTTGAGGTTAACAACCCCAGGACAAGCCGCTCTGTTGGCAGAAAATCTGCCACCCTACCGTAGACTTCACCCCACACTGGACCGCTTCATCCAGATGGCAAAGCGATGCCACGATAGCTACCTGCAGCACAATGATAACTGCGCCATTTATCACCAGGACACCGCTGAGCAGGCTAATTGGCTGAAGCGCTTATTCTACGACTTTCGGGAAAGCATCGAGACGGTGAGGCACCTGTATCAAGTACAACAGTTCTTGATGAAAAACGAATTCCATCGGCAAAAAGCGCGGCGCGTGATTGATTCGCTACTGCATCAATACAAATCACTGATGATGGTGGGGCTTGACCTGAGCTACGCACAAGCAGTCAAAGACAACATTTCACCGGAGCAGGTTCGCCAACACCGACGCCAGTTGTTGGCCATGCTGCACAGCCATCCGCACTTTCGCCATTGCGCAGGATATACCTGGAAGCTTGAACACGGCCCTATCAAAGGATTCAGCTATCAGTTGCTGTGCTTTTTCAACGCCGCGCAGGTGGACCTCCAGACCCGTATCGGCGTGGATATCGGTACCTGCTGGCAGGCTGTTACTCAGAAAACAGGGCAATCCTTCTGCCGAAGAGACCTTCAGGACGATTACGCCTATCCAGGATTAATGATGTTTTATCAGAGCGACACTGCAGCACCGGAAAAACTGTACCGGATACTCGATAACATGACACAGACAGACACCTACGCCAGTCTGAACCTACCCAATCAGTGGCGTACCTTTAGCAGTGCAATGGTGGTACGGTCGATAACAACACCGCGACCACCATCGGTGATGCCTGAAAAGCCCTCCGCCCCTTTATCATTGACACAGCCCAAAGCTGAACCTATCCCGCTGCCACCGCCAACGGTAGATACAGTTTTGGGGATTAATCAAACACCGTCAGCACAATACGGCATTCTCGGCGAAGCCAATGGCAAGACCATCGGTGTGGACCTGAACCATCCTCAAACCATCTGCGCTTTCGGTCTGCAGGGAAGTGGTAAAAGCTATACGCTGGGCTCGCTCATCGAGATGACCCTGGCCAGTATCGACAATATCAATACCCTGCCCGCCCCACGGGCAGGGGTTATCTTCCACTACAGTACAACACAGGATTACGCTCCCGAGTTTACCTCCATGGGGCAAGCAAACTCGGTAGAGGCGGATATTGCGCGGCTGAGAGAGCAATACCGGGCTACACCACAAGCACTGAAGGATGTGCTGATTCTGACACCGGCCAGCAAGGTGGCGCAGCGACGGGAGGAACACCCAGACATTCCCGTTCTCCCCATCGCGTTTTCTGCTGCTGAACTCAATGCATCACATTGGAAATTTTTAATGGGTACGGTGGGCAACCCAAGTCTGTATGTGCGTCAAATCAACGGTCTAATGCGCACACTGCGTGGTGAGCTCACACTTGAGACATTACGTGAGGCCGTGAACGAGTCCGAACTTGGCACGCAGAAGAAAAAAATGGCACAACAGCGCCTGAATTTTGCCAGTGAGTATATTGATGACACTCAGCGTCTGCAGACGCTGTTACGACCAGGGCGACTGATTATTGTCGACCTACGTGACGAGTACATCGAGAAGGCCGAGGCGTTGGGTCTGTTTGTCGTAATGCTGCAAATATTTGCTGAAGCCACCTGGCAGGGTGAGACCTTCAGCAAGCTGGTGGTATTCGATGAAGCTCACAAGTACATCAGCGATGACGGTCTGGTAGCGGGCCTTGTAGAAATTGTTCGTGAGATGCGCCACAAGGCTACCAGTATTCTGGTGGCATCACAGGACCCGCCGTCCGTTCCCGTGGCACTGATAGAGCTGTCGACACAGCTCTATCTCCACCGCTTCAACTCGCCCGCCTGGCTGAAACACATCCAGAAGGCCAATTCCGCCCTGCGGCACCTGGAGCCTGAAGACTTGAGCCGCTTAGCACCTGGTGAAGCCTTCGTGTGGGCAAGCAGGGCAACCGATGCGGCCTTCACGCGGAGCACCGTCAAGGTCAACTGTCGCCCGCGGGTTACTCTGCACGGTGGTGGTACTCGTACAGCTACTGGCATATGATTTAGGTTATCACCATTTACGTTGCAAATTAGTATCAACTGACACCACACTGGTAGGCTTTGCGACGATGTGGTGTCAGTTGTACTAAATTTCTTGAGCCTTACGCGGTTCTCTAAAATTCCCAACATAAAGCTCCATTAAATTTAGCCCTTTACTGAGATAACCTAGTACAAGCTCCCCTCAGTGTCAGCATAGTTGTTACCCCCTTCTAAACATAGATCCAGAGGGCGACGGAGTGACAAGTGAAACGAATTTCTTCAGAACGTAAAGTCAGCGTGTTGGCAAAATTACTGCCCCCTTACAATATGACCGTCGCAGCTGTTGCACAGATGGAAGGGATATCGGAAGCTACTCTCTACAATTGGCGTAATCAGGCTAAAACAGAGGGGAAACCGGTGCCCGGTGCAGAGAAAAACAGTGAACAGTGGCCTGCCGAAGCGCGGCTGGTGGTTATCGTGGAAACCGCCACATTGAGTGAAACGGAAATCGCAGAATATTGCCGTAAAAAGGGGCTTTACCCTGCACAGGTAGTGCAATGGAAACAGGCCTTTTTGCAGGTTCCTTCTCTTGATGATAAAGCCGCCCTCAAGCAAAGCCAGAAAGAAAACAAGCAGTAGAAAAAAGAACTGTAGTTGCTAGTCTCCTTTCGCCGAGAGTTTCGTCTCCAATAAACCCAATACTATCACCAACAGTGCACAGCCATCTCTTTGTATTTTATTACATTTTATAAAAAGTTGGTACATAATGAAACTAAGTGTCGCTTATAGTCTGTACTGAAAAACCAATTATCTAAGAATTTCTGCCTTGGAAGATATCTTCATCTAAGAAAAAAATTAGATATTTCACTTCTTGATTTCATCATAATTTTTATGTAAAAATCATGAAGTGATTATTTTAAAGGGTTCCATCTATGAGCGTTCCACAATGCAGGACCTTTTCTCCGCAGGATTCCCAGGCTTGCTTGACGAAAATGGGGATTGATGAACAAGACATTATTGATGCTCTAACCTCAGCGCTTTACGAGAGGCGTCGCACAACCAAACTACACCCTGTTATTGATGGTGGTTTTCGATTCTGGAGTGAGTTGGTCGCATCAATGCGCAGCGTATTAATTTCCAAAGATTGCGGTTGGACAATGGTACGTCAGAATCGCATGGAACTCGTATCCAACCCGACACATGGCGTCAATCTGATCATCACATCAGGGGATAAAGATACAGGGCTAGCTGATGGATGGCCGAAAACTAAAAATGCGAAAGGTGAAGCAACAATGAGTATCGTGAGCAGTAACTCCGATACGATTGAAATGTTCCCGTCAGAACATCCTATGCACTCAACAGATGGCCTAGCTCTGCTGCCAGTTTCTTCTGCTGACAGCACTAGAACATATATCGTGCTTTACTACTACGATGCAGGCAAGCAAGAAATCCGCTGTGAGATTTCTTTCCCCGTAGGCATGAAGATGGTGAATGGTTTCGCGAAAGTTAATTACTGGAGCGAGAGGTTAATTATCAATCCACTACCATTTGATGGCGCTGACATCTTCCCAGAAGAAGATTTCACGGATGATGTTTCTATTTCTATTGAAATGAAATGAAATGAAATGAAATGAATACAAACGATAAAGAAAACAGGCGTCTGTTTAATCCTTCCAGACTAAAACTGGCACGTATCCGGAGAAAGTTAACCCTGAAAGAGCTTGCCGAAGTAACTGGATTATCTTCACGCATCATCATTGAATATGAAAAATCATATTGTCTGTATGAACCCACTCCAGCCACTGTAGCTGCTTACTCAAAAGCACTGCATTATCCAGAGTCGTTTTTCTTCGGTGATGACCTTGAAAGTATAGATCCATCTACGGTGTCATTTCGCTCGTTACGTAGGACTAAAGCTGTCGATCAACATGCAGCAATTGGTGCTGGAGGCCTCGGGGTTATTGTTGCGACTTATTTTAACACCAGATTCAATTTACCAGTTCCTTGTCTCCCTGACATGAGAGGCACAGCTCCAGAGGCTGCGGCTGAAGCTCTGAGGGAAGAGTGGCATCTTGGGAAGAAAAGTGTTCCTAACATGGTTCATCTCCTGGAAAAGAATGGCGTTAAGGTATTTTTCTTGTCAGAGAACACAGCTGATATCGATGCATTTTCATTCTGGAAAGACAGTATTCCTTACATTTTCCTGAATACAAAAAAAACAGGTGAAAGAAGTCGTTTTGATGCAGCTCATGAACTTGGGCATTTGGTCATGCATCGCCATGGTGTATTGCAAGGAGCTGACATTGAGAAAGAGGCTGATGCATTTGCTTCCGCATTCCTTATGCCAAAAGAGAACGTACTTGCAGTTAAAATGGCTGTCCCAACATTGGATAAGATTATACAGCTTAAATCGAATTGGCTCGTCTCAGCTATTGCGCTTATCGTTCGTATGCGGAACCTTTGTGGTTTATCAGAGTGGCAGTACAACAGCCTCATGAGAGATGCTTCTGCCAGAGGTTACCGTTATGGAGAGCCAGGTGGAATCGAAAGGGAAAGATCGCTCATCATTGATAGAGTTTTATCAATGCTTCAGGCTGAAGGTGTAACATTGCCTGTGATTGCCAAAAAACTAAATATTCCGCTGGATGAGCTATCTAGCCTGTTATTTGGTGTTGCGGCTGTCGAGGGTGGCGGGTATTCTTCACCTGCTGCGAAACCAACCCTCAAACTTGTATAACCTTTTCAGGCCCAGTAGGGCCTACAATATTTCAACTAAAGCTATATGAAACAGTTCTCAGGGTTGCGGGAGAGCCGGTAAAGGCCCTCCTATTAAGTCATAAAAGAATAATTCCTATAATCCAGATTAGAGGTATATCCTTCTTGCATTGATAATAACTCTACTAGTCATCACTTAATTCCACTAGTAGAGTACAAAGCTCAGATATCTTTGCAAACGCCTGTTGAGGTGTGCCGCAGTAGTACACATAATTATCATCGTTACAATCCCAATCGGCTTGATTAAAACCCTCTAATTCATTAAGAACAGTAAAGTCGCAAAAGCGCAGAGTACTCTGCAATTCATATGGAAAAGGGGATGACCCATCGCGATAGAACAAAAGGCAATATTGGTTGCGACTGTAGGATATCTCTAACTCAAACTCCTGCTCATTTAAAAATAAGCCGTTGAAGGCCAAAAAAGATATATCCTCACCACTACGAACACTTTTATATTCTATTTTTTTGAAAGGTGCAGTATTTATTCTGCTATCTCTCAGCTCCAACTCTAGGAATTTGGAGTAAAGCTCGCTATGGTAGTGATTCCGTTGAGACTGGTGTAACAGAATGACTTCATCAGAAGTCCTCACAATAAAACCCTGATTGCTAAGCCCTATTAGTTTAGGCTTAGCAATCAACATGAAACGCCAACCAAATGGGCATTCGGTCAACGCCTTAGTACAAATAGCTTCTAGTCCCCCTCTTAAGTCAGATGGATCAAAAGCGGGATCATCAAGCACATCTTTGACATACTGTTGTTGCTGATTCCACGAGTCATTAGGCTGCAAAGAGAGCCTCATAAATCGTCGCCAAGAATTGTCACGAGCCATGTTATTGTTAAATGTACGAGTACTGAGCAGATTAAATCGATTTGCACTGGATCTTGTGAGATAATCACCTTTTGAAAGAACAGCTCTTTCCCAAGCATAATTAATAATACTTCTACGGAGTCCAATTTCAGTAAAAACTACAGAACCACACATGGCGTAGTATTTGAATTTCTGAAAGTAGCTTTCATTAGCATCCTGCCATTCAACATTACCCTGTTCATAAAAATAGTCGACAATTCCACTAAATTTTAATGCAAAACCAATCTGCCCCCTGAAAAACTCATGACATTCCAGTTCAATAATAGCTGTACTCCACTCAGAGGTTTTCATAATTAGATGAGCTTTCAGTCTCTCTTCAAATATTTGAACAGTAAGGAAACCTTTTATTTGCACATCATTAATTAGCAAATTCAAAATATTGCCATCCATTTTGGCCAACTCACTGATAGACAGCAATGCCTTATGGTAATCATCTATAGTGTTAAAAATAGTGTTCTCAGTGAGGTTGAAAACGACTCGCATCCAAGACAATAATTCAGAGCCCATTTTACCATTACCCACCCCGGCATAAAAAGCATGAAATCTCAGTTTTTCTGCAAAGCTTGAGTTGTTGGTGATAATTTTCTTGAATATAGCATCTTCATCGTAGTACTTATTTTTTTCCAGATACCTCGATACACCTGAGCATAAAGTGGAATTACCCTGCAAAACATCCAATTGTGCTATTAAATTAATGATTAGTTGTTGGGATAGATCCCCATTTTGCTCATACTCCATCAGGGATAATTGATTGACTCTACCGCCTAAACCAAATAGCCGTTGCTGCAAAATATAACTTCCTCTTGAATCCTTCAGCATCAGAAAGTTGGCAACACTCAGGGCAATAAAGTTCATCAGTTCATCATCGAACGTGTCATCTTTCGTTGCAACGTTTCGGTAGCACCAGAACAAATCCGTCCAATCCGTATCAATCTTATGAATGAAATACTCATAGCAAGATACAGGCGCATCCTTAAAACACAATCGATACTCCGGCCATTCCCCGGTAAATGACTTAATTATTTTTTCCAGTCTCGCCTTAAAATTTTCAAAATCCGTCAGAGGTTTTCCTCTAGCATTCATTTTTATGTAGAGATCATCCGTAAGTTTAAACTCAGCAAGATTCAGAAATCGAAATGTAATGATTGGGTATTCTCTATCTGTCAGCTTGTCAAAATAATCTGTGTTCTCAGAAAATTGGCGATGAATCGCATCCAGCATCGTCAACATTGAACGAATAGTAGGATCATTTTCCCATGACAAATAAAACCACGCCTTGTCTTTGATCGTTTTACTCAAACACTCGGCACCGTACTCCCTTAATAACGTACTGAAATCGATATCATTAGTGACCAACGCATTACAAAACTCTCTCGAACTGCTCCGCGTTTCATAGGTAAAGTGGGAGCATCCTCCCGTACTCAATACCTGCCGGAATGACTCTACCTGATCGGAAATTTGTGCAAGATACCAGTGTAGTAAGAAAAGTGTCGTCAATCTTTGCTGACCGTCCAACGGTATAAAGCAATCCCGACCATTAACATTATCAGTCACACTTCCATAAACAAAATCCAAATCCCTGAAAGGTTCTCCCTTCTCCAGATAGTCGTGCAAAGCCTGCAGAAAAGTTTCCCGAACCTCTTGGGCTTCGCCTCTCCCTTGAGCATAATCCCGTTGGATAATAGGGATCTCTACCTTCATGTTCTTTTGTTCAAACAACTGATAAAAACTGAGTCGTTCACCCGAGCTTGTATTGTTTTTTTCATCACTCATTTTCTTCTCCTTCAGGTAAATACTCCTTCAAGACTCGACATATTTCCATCAGATAATCCTTAGCATCCAACTCTGTCCAGTGCATAAACTCGGTTACAGACTGACTGTAATATTTTAAAAAGACGTTCTTAGTACAAATAGGGACAAAAATCCCATGCTTATCATTGTCTATGATGCGTTCACGTTTGATCGTAAACAGCGCATTTTTGTAGCTTCGGTTGGTTGAATGGTCTAACAGAGCTAGGTTGCCTAGTTGGTTTACCCAAGATACTTCACCTTGCTCGAAGTAACTGACAACTTCAGTGTAGAATGTGCCAAATTCATCATCACCGATACGATCCTGAGCTAACAGTTCAACTGCCTTGACAGCATACTTTTTCTCCTTTTCCAATGAAGCATCTTTAAAACGGCTTCCATTAAAATAATTTTTAATATCCGTTAGCCATTCCAAGCGAGCAGTACCAGTAGGAGTCAAGCCGGTTTGCGATCTAATATGTTCAATATCCCATTTTTCTTGCTTATAACGATCAAAAGGAAAACGAATGTCAGCTTCTTTAGTAGACAATAATGTTTGAATATTGAATAACAGGAGCAACTTTTTGATGCGTAAGTCGCTATACTCAAGCTCTTCCAATGTAGTGGCACAATTAACTTGTCGGCGGATGCGATCTTTTAAATAGTTTTTGAAATCCGTTTTCGTTGAACCCAAACGTTCCGATTCAGCCTTTAACTCAGCAACTTTTTCACCGCAATCCACTAAGAAACCGATCAAGTGGTACAGCTCTCGGTCATGAAACCATTCATCAAAGGTTAGGAAATAACGTTTAACCCCTTGCCAAAGATTTTCAATAACGACCGTACCAGCTTTGAAATCTTCATGAAATTTATGGAATGTGAAAAATGCCTCGTCACTAGACTTTTTCCTCTTCATTAAATCGAAGATGTATTCAATCCGAGTTGAATAACGCTTGCTTGAATCGCTGATAAAATACCAGAATGCAGGCTCCTGCAGCCTCTTTTCTATAGCATCCCATTCAGTTGCAATCTGCAACTGCTTCAATCTCGCTTGGTCACTATAAAAGTGGTTTTGTTGCAAAAATAGTGCTTTAACCAACTCAGCATTGGTCAGAGGAATCTTACCAATATTAATACGGGAAAAAACATCAATGGCATAATCATTATTAGCGCACTCTTCACTTAAGTCATACCAAATCACCTTTACGGAGCGTTCATCAGGCGACTTGGCCAATAACGTCGCTAGCAACTTGTTATTGTCATTATAATCTTTTTCAGAGAACCAATTTTGAATAGCTTGGTATGCCTGAGCCATATGAAAAAAATCAATATTGTCAGTATCGGACTGCTCATGAATACTCTGTAAAAATGCTTCACATTTAGGGCGTGTCTCATAATGCAACGTATACAAGTTTTTTTTGTAAGCATCAGCCAAAGGCCGTCTTAGGTGCTCTTGCTCTAAAAAATACAAAATAAGATAAAGCGTAGTTAACCTTTGCTGTCCGTCCACAACCTGCCAACGATCTTCCTCTCGAACCACAATCACAGGCTGAAGACAATAAAATGTAGAGTCGTTACCCCCAGCCAGTTGACTGAACTCCCAAATATCATCCAGTAGTTCCTTCACCTGGATAGCACCCCAGCGATACCCTCGCTGATAAGCGGGGATGTAAAACGCTTCCCCTAAAACTTCATAGATGTTGCGGAGGCAAAGCTTCTCAGATGGTTGTGTCCTATCCATTTCGGTTAAACTTCCCAGTATGTGGTTGCCAAAGTATTTAGCACTATAGCAGAGCGAATTCACGTTGGTACCGTCGACTGTTTCTACATCATAAAAAACCTATCGGTCAGTAAAGTATTGGCTTGAAAATGGTGCAATCGATCTTTTTCCCTATAACAGGGACATCTTTTTGTGGTGCGTCGAAGCTCGGGCAGATAACAGCGACTGACATCGTACCCTGAGGTCAGCAAACATCCGTTTGAGACGCCGATTTTCATCCTCAAGGTCCCAACCTAAATCTAACGAGCTCAAAAGTAAGAGCCAATTCATCTGTTAATGAAACGCCACGTATTGCTCAGCAGTGGGCTGAAGTCATCGAAGAGTGCCGTCAGGTTAGGGCTGGAAGTGCCGAGCGTCTGCGTATCGCCTTGTTGTTACCAACAATGCAAAGCTGGGTCTTCCGCAACCTAGGTGGAAGAAAAACAATGAAACTTTTTAGTTAACAAGGATCTAAGCTGTTTTAAGTTATGGATAACGAGATGCCCTCACTTAAGACACTTTTGCAGCTACCTTGTGGATGGCAATCCAGCCGACAAATTATTAGCTCTGATGGGCTCACCCTACATCTCCGTGCCACGCGTAAAACAGCGCAATGCCCTGAATGTCTTCAGCGCAGCAGCTCTGTTCATAGTTGCCGTCGACGACGGAGACAGCATCTTCCATGCTCAGGCCAGACACTCTGGTTAATCTTTACCGTCCGGCACTGGTACTGTCGTAACCCATCCTGTTCACGCAAGATCTTTGCTGAATCGCTGGCTCCCTTTGCTGGCCCACAACAGCAGTCTTCGACATTACTGCAAAATATGCAGCATCAGTTGGGATTAATTGCCGGCGGAGAAGCAGGAAGACGAGCGGCAGTGGCATCAGGGATGCAGAATTGCGCAAAACGATGGGCTGGCTACCGGCACCGATTGCAACCAAATCCTGGTACTGCGTGTTGTGCCAGAGACACTACCAGGGTAAAAAACACTGCACACAGTAAAAAGGTAGCGTCGAATATATGCGTGGTGTGAAATGATGTATAGTGATGCATAATGGTGCCAACAAAAAAACTGACGGAGACTAATTCATGGCTCGCATCCCCATCAACGCTGACAAGAAATCTGTCAGAACCTCAGTTATGCTATCTGAAGATGTTCATTCACAAGTACAAGCGCTAGCTGAGGCTAACCAGGTTTCGTCTGCATGGATCATACGCATGGCTGTACAATGTTTTCTAAATGAACATCATGGGAAATCACAGCTACTGTTACTTCGGTCCATCCGACAAGGTTCAGAATCACAATGAGTAATGACATCATCCTTCGTAAGCTGGAACGACTGCAGACTTCGGCAAAACCTCGTGTTTTGGACCTTTTTGCTGGCTGTGGTGGGCTATCCCTTGGCTTCGAAGCCGCTGGTTTCGAAATTCGCGGAGCAGTGGAGTTTGATCCCGAAGCAGCAAAGTCCCATGGCATAAATTTTCACAATGGCGCTGAAGAACATAGTACTCCTATCGATATTACAAAAACTTCACCGACTGAGTTATGTTCTCAACTGGAGCTCGGTACTGTTTCAGATGCATTTGATGTAGTTATAGGGGGCCCGCCATGCCAAGCTTTTGCCCGTGTTGGCCGTTCTAAGTTACGTGAAATAGAAGAGCATCCAGAGGCATTTATTCATGATCCTCGAGCTCAGTTATATAAAAAATATTTAGAGTATGTTGATGCTTTCCAACCATTAGCTGTCCTCATGGAAAATGTACCCGATATACTGAATCATGGCGGACAAAACATTGCAGAAGAGACCTGCGAAGTTTTAGAAGCAAAAGGCTACATCTGTGGCTACACATTACTGAACGCCGCGTTTTATGGTGTTCCTCAGATGCGTGAACGTATGTTCTTGATTGCATATAGAAAAGAAATTTCTAGTGAAGTTTCTTTCCCAAAACCGACGAACTGGTTAGTGCTACCACCAGGGTATGAAGGCTCTCGCTCTGTTGCCCTTAAAACATTACGCGGCCGCTTAGATGCAACACATTCATATATAGAACCGCCCGCAGCTTTAGATGATCTACCTTCAGTGGTTACCGCAAAAGATGCATTAGGTGACTTACCAGAAATTAATGCTCGTGAATTACTAGCAACTGGGGCCATTTCACGTGGAGCTCGCCGTTTCGATACACCTGTCGACTATAGTACCAAGAAAGCATCCGCATATGCTGATCTAATGCGAAATTGGCCAGGGCATGAAGCCCCCACTGATGGTATAAGAGATCATGTAATTCGTTTTTTACCTCGAGATTATGAGTTATTTTCCCGGATGAGTCAGGGTGATCAGTATCCTGAAGCTTATGCACATGCTGTTAATATGTTTAAAGAACGTTTAGCTGCTGTGCAAACCAATGGAAAAAAACTCATAGAGGGAACTGCCGAATACAAAGCATTATGGGACTCAATTGTTCCGCCTTATGATGCTAGCAAATTTCCAAACAAATGGCGCAAAATGTGGGATAACCAACCAGCACGAACACTTATGGCTCACTTAGGTAAAGACGGTTATAGTCACATTCACTATGATAGCAAGCAAGCACGAACGATCTCCGTACGCGAAGCGGCTCGTTTACAGTCGTTCCCTGATGGGTTCCGTTTCAGCGGTACAATGAACCCTGCATTCAAACAGATTGGAAATGCTGTTCCACCTTTACTAGCTAAGGCATTAGCTATGCACATGATGAAAACACTTAAAAATAAAGAAAAAGGTGCATCAGATGAGTCTTGAAGAACGACAACAAAAATTCCTAAGTGAAGTACAAAAACACTTTGGAGCTACAAAGGCTACCCGCACTAATAAGCTTTTCGGAGTATCTAATAGTGCAAAGATCGTTGAAGGGGGAATGCAGATTGGAGTGGCAAACCTTCAAGCAGTCCGAGATGATGCTGAAGCTTTCATTATTGCGAGTGTTATGAAGTTTCCTCCAGAGGATGAGGTTTATTTTGCAATTCTCGTTCGTAAAGACAAAGCCAATTTTCTTACCCGTCTTGCCGATATGAAACGCCTAGGATTAGCTTGTAAAGCTACAGGTAAAGGGCAGGATGATGATAGTCAGGAGGAATCAGACTCAAGCGAATCAGATAAAACTTTTAAATATAGTGACAGAAACAACTTAGTGTCGCTCTACTTAGCACAGGATGGGCAACTCTGGATGCGTAATGCTGGCTTCTGGAACAGTCTAAATTTTGATCTTTCTCAATACGAACCCGCTGTAACAATAGATGAGATTGTTATTGCTCTGCATCCCCCTACAGCTTCTGCTAGACGTAGTTTACTAGCAAGAGAATTTATCGGATGGCTCGGTACACTTGTAGGTAGGGGAAAAATTCGCGAACTAACAGTATGGCATGATGTAGTGGCATTGAAACCTTCAATGCTCCGCATGCCTTCATCCGTGTCAATCAACGAGATCGAGGACTCTGTTAAAACTCTAGGAGGACACTATCCGAATGGAGAAGTAAGGCGCTTTCATGCAGCACTAAACTTCCTCGATCATAAACATTTCGTAATACTTTCTGGTTTGTCAGGCACAGGGAAAACACAACTTGCATTGAAATATGCAAGAGCTGTTCATGGACTAAAAAATAGTGAAGATATTGACCCTTTGCTCTTTGAATGCCCAATTCGACCGGAATGGACTGATCCTACAGGTCTAACAGGTTATTACGACGTACTGACAAACCGATATGTTGTGCCGACCTTTCTTGAGGCAGTTTTAGTTGCGACTGCACATCGTGAATCCCCAGTATTTGTTGTACTTGATGAGATGAACTTAGCCCGAATAGAATATTATTTCTCCGATGTACTATCCTGCATGGAAACTGGAGGGAGCCTTCAGTTACATTCTAATAATGTCCCCCTGGAAGGCAGCACAGGAACTAGCATCCGTGCGGAATTACCGTTGCCAACAAATCTTTTCATAATTGGTACCATTAATGTTGATGAAACAACTAACCCAATTAGTGACAAGGTATTGGATAGGGCATCTGTAATCGATATGTCTACTGTAGATACTTCGGGTTTCTTAACACTACTAGCGACTCGTTATCCAAATCTTCGCACTGCATGTGCGATATCGGAACCTAAACTAACAGAAATCCATGAAATAATGCAGCAGTATGGGCTTGGATTTGGCTACCGACTCATAGAGGAATTCGTTCGTTATCACGCATTTAACATTGAACATATTAAGATAGAATCTTCAGATGTTACAGACCAGCTCTTAGTACAAAAAGTTCTAGTTAAATTACGTGGAGCCGAACGGCAACGCCAACTACTCAAAAGCCTCGAGAAAATTTGCGAAGGATTGCCTCAAGCACAATCCTATATTCGAAAATTATTAAGTGATCTAGACGATTTTGGCTCTTTCCAAGCGATGTGATCTTACCCAGCAATAGTGGACACGGCACTAAGTGAGTAAACTCTTAACCCAGAGGTGACTCATGACTAAAACATCAACAACGAAAAACAAGCCCCGTAAACAACATACGCCCGCCTTTCGTGACGAAGCACTTAAGCTCGCCCAACGTATTGGGGTGGCCGCCGCTGCGCGAGAACTCGGTCTGTATGAATCGCAAATCTACGCTTGGCGTACTAAGCAACAGCAAAACCTATCTGCTTCTGAGCGTGAACAGACTCTTGCTACTGAAAATGCCCGCTTAAAGCGCCAATTAGCCGAACGTGATGAAGAGTTGGCTATTCTCCAAAAGGCCGCGACATACTTCGCGAAGCGCCTGAAATGAAGTATGTCTTTATCGAAAAACATCAGGCTGAGTTCAGCATCAAAGCCATGTGTCGGGTGCTCCGTGTCGCCCGCAGTGGCTGGTATGCCTGGCGTCTACGTCATCATCAGATAACCCCGCGTCAGCAGTTCCGTCTTGTCTGCGATGAGGCCGTTGGAAAGGCATTCAGTGACGCAAAACAGCGGTATGGTGCGCCACGTCTTACTGATGAGCTTCCAGCGTACAACGTCAAAACCATCGCCGCTAGCCTACGTCGTCAGGGGCTGCGCGCAAAGGCCTCGCGCCGGTTCAGGCCGGTCAGTTACCGTGAGCATGGTTTGCCGGTGTCAGAAAACCTGTTGAAACAAGACTTTACCGCCTGTGGGCCGAATCAGAAATGGGCGGGTGACATTACCTACTTGCGTACAGATGAAGGCTGGCTTTACCTGGCGGTGGTGATTGACCTGTGGTCGCGAGCCGTCATCGGCTGG
>NZ_AYKS02000028.1 GCF_000496755.2 Serratia sp. DD3 | reverse complement strand
CCCCCCACCAGTAAGGCACTACTGGCCCCGCCGATAAACGACCACACATAACCCCGTTTATCCGCTGGTGGCGGTGGTGATGGGGGTAGCGATGATGGAGGTAGCGGTGATTGAGGTAAGGGTGTTGATGGGGGTAGTGATGATGTTGGCGGCGGTTCCGGCAGCGATTGGGCAACATACACCAGCGATTGATGACCGCTCAGTTCAGTCTCCGGCTCTGCCGTGACGGCTTGTGGCGGCAGAGCCACCGTCGGCTCAGATTGCTCTTCATGGGGGGAATTTTCCAACCGGGTAATGGCCTGCTTGACCTGATTCAACAACCCGTCCATGCGGCTGGCCTGTTTCAGTTCATGGCGCGCCAGCGCCTCACAAAAGCTGTTCAGCCCTTTCTCCGCCTGATACAACGCCGGCAATTCATCACGGGTATCCAGGGGAAAGGTGCGCAACACCGCCTGTAAACGAGGGCTAAGCCCGGCGATGATTTCTATCCGCGCATGGCTATGCCCCGGCCACATCACCGCCCATTGATAACTCACCAGCGCATCAAGCAGCGCCAGCCCTTCGTTAAACCCCACCACCCCGGCGATATGGGTACGTGCAAGGGTATACCAGGCAGCGGTCTGCAGCTCGACGCCATTTTGTTCAAACAGCCGCAGGCACAGGGTTTCCGCCTGCTTCCAGTTCACATCTGGCCGAGCCGGATGGGAAAGCTTCATCATCTCATCCCGTAGCGCAGCATAATCCGCCAGGGCGCGCGGGTCACCGCCGTTTTTAAGTTGTTTGCGTGTATTCATGTGACAAGCTCCCTCTGTTCTCAATAACTACACTTACTATCACTTCACACTAAGCATCAGGGTGGTGAAAGTGAAGCGCAACGCCGACACGTCGTGAACCCATCCTTGAGGGCGCGTATCACGCGTCCCAGCGAGGGGTGATCGGCTAAGGTGCATCACTCACACCTGTAATACGATGACAACCATCTGTTCCCAAAGAACATTAATCAATAAAGTGACTGGCTATCCATAAACTGTTGCTGA
>NZ_AYKS02000027.1 GCF_000496755.2 Serratia sp. DD3 | reverse complement strand
CCAGCCAGCGTGAATTGAAAAAACATTCAACTGACCTAAACGACCACCAAGATCAATCTGAGCCATCGGAATATTACGTGACTTCCAGAAGGTACGCGTACCATTATTAACGTCGCTGATATAGCGGGAATCTTTTTTAACAATAGGGTGTCTGGAAAGTACCGCGGAACCTTCCATCCAGACATCCCATCCAAAATGGGACCAGTCCATCACATAGTCATACTGTTTATTGTCGAGCCTGGAGAGGATCTGCTTGACCATATTGCTGTCCGTCGCACCGAATTGCACAGTCTCCAGATCGTCTCTCTGCTTACCGTGCCACTCCCCGACTTCCTGCAGGCACACCACATCCGGGTTAAGTTGATTAATCGCTGCAGCTACTTGGTCGAACAACACTCCGTGCTGGTTCACACGTTCCATCGCCTGGCTGTCGGTCAGAGCAGACTCTTTAACACCGGGTGTCTTGAACTCCTGATAGGTATGCAGATTGACACTCAGCACCGTAAAATTCTCCGCAGCGTTATTACTCGCGGGATTAACGGTAAAAAGCAGACCATTCTTCACCCATACCTGCTCCGCACTGCTACGAAAATTTTCTGCCGGGTCTCCTTCATTATTTTCACACTTATAATGAGAGCCTGAATAACACCCTTGAGTCGCGCCAAGGTTGATCATTCCGCTGTCCCCTTCAAACGAGAATTCCAGCTTGTCCGCCGTAACCACTGCCGACCACCAGCCTTCTTCATTCTTTGTCATGGCAAGGCGCTGAAACTCTGCCTCGGCTGGATTGCTGCGATAAACTAATTCCCCATGGCTCCAATCGGGCATATAAAAATGTACCGTCATAACATGAGAAGCTTGTGATAATTCCTTAGAGTCATCTTTCTTGGCTTCCGAATCAGCGTTATCAGCGTTGTTACATCCAAAGAGCGATAAACTCATTAGTACAACCAGCGTTAAGTTTTTTATTGCTTTTATAATAAGCATTGTGATTTCTTCCCCATTTTTATTTTACTGGCAAAATCTTCAATGAATTTGCCGAAAGCAAGGTCGATCATACAGACTGTAAGTTTCAGGTTTATGACTCTGCGTCCTGTAGTTGGTGGCAAAATCCCTGAGCTAAACTGTCAGGCGTTGCTACAAACAGATCTTTCAGGGCCTCCATCACCTGATGAAGATGTCCAGAATAGGCGCCAATGATAAAAGATAGTTGAGTTTAAACCTGTTGCTGACAATAGTGCTGTGATCAACAGCATAAGAAAAACCTTCTGTGCACAAGATGCCGATCATGACCGGTATTAAACCGTGCGGAGCATAAAATGGAAAACCCCCCGGCCTGCTGAAAATGGTGATGAGTTCCACATTGAGTGTGTCCTCGACTCAATTCATTCCTGTCATTGGCAGCAGTACACGGGCAAGGATTGGGATTAATCTTAAAATGCCTATTTTACGTGCTTTTAACGGCACATATTCTTCACTTGGTTAAAAAATCAGCGTAAAATATTAGCTTCACAGTTGTACATGAGGATGTGAAGTATCATGGTAGATCGTGAGTTAAAAAACTGGAAAGACTTCATCGACGAGATGTTAGCTAAGTAATATCTTGCTGGAGTATCCAAAGAACGATTGTTTTTTTTGTTAAAACACCGTGGGTAAAAAATTACCATTGCAGTAAAGCAACAAGGTAATCAGGCAGTATCAGAACACCGGTGCTGCCTTTTCTTTTTAGGTCAATAAGTGACTGTATCCATTCTAGTAATCCTGTTAGTGGTCACGTGCTTCCACTGATGACGCTTTCTTATCACTTGGCCCCGCAAGCCTCTGTTTGCCAGGGAAACGGCGGCGTACCAGCACAAAGAACAGCGGTACGAAAAATATCGCCAGAACCGTGGCGGAAATCATCCCCCCCATCACGCCAGTGCCTACCGCATGTTGGCTGCCAGAGCCGGCTCCAGAACTGATGGTCATGGGCAGTACGCCGAAGATAAAGGCCAGAGAGGTCATGAGGATAGGGCGCAAACGCATACGTGAAGCCTCCAGTGTGGCTTCCACCAGCCCCTTTCCTTTCTGATGCAGCTCATTGGCGAATTCAACGATCAGAATGGCGTTTTTGGCGGACAAACCGATGATCGTCAATAAACCCACCTGGAAATAAACATCATTTTCCAGCCCGCGTAGCCAGGTTGCTGTTACGGCGCCAATAACGCCCAATGGCACCACCAGCATCACCGAGAATGGAATTGACCAGCTTTCATACAAGGCTGCCAAGCACAGGAATACCACCAAGAGTGAGATTGCATATAGCGCCGGGGCTTGGGAGCCTGACAAGCGTTCCTGGTACGACATGGCCGTCCATTCCAACCCGAAACCTCTCGGCAACTGATTGACCAGTTTTGTCATCTCGTCCATTGCGGTACCGGTACTGACCCCGGAAGCTGCCTCACCAACAATCTCCACCGAAGAGCTGCCATTGTAACGCTCTAGCCGTGGTGAGCCATATTCCCAATGGGTAGTGGCAAAGGCAGAGAAGGGGACCATTCCGCCACTGTTGTTGCGCACGTACCACTTGTTGATATCCTCCGGCAGCATACGAAACGGCGCGGCGGATTGGACATAAACCTTCTTGACCCGACCACGGTCAACAAAATCGTTAACATAGGTCGACCCCCAGGCGGTGGACAGCGTACTGTTAATCTCGCTGATGGAAACACCCAGTGCTTGTGCCTTACGTTGGTCGATATCAATTTTTAACTGCGGGGTATCATCAAGGCCGTTGTGGCGCACCCGTGATAACAGCGGGTTCTGCCCTGTCAACTGCAGCAATTGATCACGTGCCGCCATCAGTTTGCCATGACCTTGACCTGCGTGGTCTTCCAGTTGCATAGCAAAACCGGCAGCGTTACCTAACCCGGTAATGGCCGGTGGGCTACTGGCAATGACGCGAGCTTCGTTGATCTGTTTAAAAGCCTGGGTGGCACGCTCAATAATATCGAACGAGCTATTGGCACCCGAACTACGCAACGACCAATCTTTCAGGCGGATAAACATCCGGGCAACGTTCTGGCCGTTGCCTCCGGGCCCGGAACCGATAGTCGCGAATACCGACAACACATCTTGTTTCTCCTTGGTCAGAAAGTATTCTTCAACTTTTTCTACCACCTTGGTGGTTTGTTGCAGGGTAGAACCTGCTGGCAGTTGTATTTGAACCGTAAACACACCGCGGTCTTCCTGCGGTAGAAATGAGGTGGGCAGTTTGATAAACAGTAGCGCCATGCCCCCCAATAGCAGCAAATAAATCACCATATAACGGGCGCTGTGGTGCAGGACTCTGCTGACGCCTCGCTCATAGCGTGCACTATTGCGGTTGAACATGCGGTTAAACCAGCCAAAGAAACCGCGCTTTTCATGATGCTGCCCTTTGGCTATTGGCTTAAGGATCGTGGCACATAATGCCGGGGTGAGGATCATCGCCACTAGGACGGAAAGCACCATGGCAGAAACGATAGTGATTGAGAACTGACGATAGATAGCACCGGTGGTACCACTAAAGAAGGCCATGGGGACAAAAACGGCAGAAAGCACCAGAGCAATACCGACTAATGCCCCCTGGATCTGCCCCATGGATTTGCGGGTAGCATCGCGTGGCGAGAGGCCTTCTTCACTCATCACCCGTTCAACGTTCTCTACCACCACAATCGCATCATCTACCAGCAGACCAATCGCCAACACCATGGCAAACATGGTCAGGGTGTTAATACTGTATCCGAAGGCGGAAAGGATAGTGAACGTACCCAATAGCACCACCGGGACGGCGATGGTCGGAATCAGCGTCGCGCGGAAGTTCTGCAAAAACAGGTACATCACCAGAAACACCAGCAGCACGGCCTCGAACAGGGTTTTTACCACATCTCTGATTGAAGCCTGGACAAATGGCGTGGTCTCATAGGCGACCTTGGCTTCCAACCCAGCAGGAAAGTAGTGTGAAAGTTCACTAATTTTGGCTTTTACTAATTGGTCGGTTTCCAATTCATTGGCACCTGACGCCAGTTTTATGTTCACCCCGGCGGCTTGCAGGCCGTTATAGCGGCTCTGGAAGTTGTAATTCTCACTCCCCATTTCAACCGTTGCTACATTTCCCAAGGTGACCAGTGAACCATCCTGGTTGACACGCAGTGTGATTTGGCGGAACTGTTCCGGTGTTTGTAATTGCGATTGGGCGTTGATAGTGGCATTCAACGCCTGTTTATCAACTGAAGGTGACCCACCTAATTGACCGACGGCGACTTGAGCGTTCTGGGCGGTGATGGCGTTAATCACATCCTGAGTGGTGAGCTGATAACCGGTGAGTTTAGTGGGGTCGAGCCAGATTCGCATGGCATATTGCGAACCATAAATATCTATACTGCCTACACCGCTGATACGACTAAGGGGGTCTTGCAGATTTGAAACGATATAATCGGCAATATCCTGTTTATCCATACTCCCATCATTAGAGACAAAGGCCACCATCATTAGCGTGGTATCGCCGGATTTGGACACCGTCACGCCTTGTTGCTGCACGGCTTGTGGCAGCCGCTTGATGGCTGATTGCAACTGGTTTTGTACCTGCTGCATGGCTTGATTGGGGTCGGTGCCTGCTTCAAAGGTTAGCGTTACCGAGGCTTGGCCAGTATTGGTACTTTGCGACGACATATACATCATATTGTCGAGGCCAGTCATGCTTTGCTCAATGATCTGGGTGACGGTATTTTCCAGGGTTTGTGCTGAAGCCCCGGGATAGTTCGCACTAATACGCACGTTGGGGGGGGCGAGGTTCGGGTATTGCTCGACGGGTGAAGAAAAAATCG
This sequence comes from Serratia sp. DD3, assembly GCF_000496755.2. The sequence continues at coordinate 48,541 of NZ_AYKS02000027.1, read as the reverse complement.
CCAAGGTGCCAGTCAGGCAAAGAATAATCGCCAGGACCCAGGCAAAAATCGGGCGATCGATAAAAAAATTAGCCATCCAGCATCAACCTCGTCATACCTAATAAGAGATATTATCATTTCAAGTAGTGCACTTTACTCGGCATAAGGCGGGAAAGCGTGGAGAAAAAATGGAGATCATGTAAATAAACTTGATGTTATCCAAACTCTGTTTACGCCCACTAGCCCCTTATCCCTGAGTTTTTTCTTCAGCGTGTTAACGCCGAGCCAGGGATTCCACGCTGGTTATTGGCCTTTAGAACTCAAGTACAGAACGGTGGCCGCCACGCGCGAACGGACATTGAGTTTACGCAACATATTACGTATATGAACTTTCACCGTCTCTTCGGAAATATGCAACTGTGCCGCCACTTGCTTATTGGACATCCCTTGGGCCACTTCCTGCAGGACATCCAGTTCACGCTCGGTCAAGTCTGCAAAGGGATCATGCTGCTCACGACGTGAGGCAAGATAATCTGCCACGGCGGCACTGATCACATTCTTGCCTGCGGCAGCTTCGCGAATATCAGCCAGCAGTTGTTCCGGCTCGCTGTCTTTCAGTAGATAGCCGTCAGCGCCAGCATCGATTAGCGCGTAGACATCGCTGCGTGAATCGGAAACCGTGAGGACGATGATCCGCGCATCAACACCGTCATGACGTAATGCTTTCAGGGTATCGAGCCCGGAAAGCCCCTTCATATTGAGATCCAAGACGATGACATCCGGTGTTAATTGTGCCGCCAAGGCGATGGCTTCATTACCACTGCTGGCTTCGCCCACCACATTGAAAGCGGGGTCCAGCCCGAGTAATTGTTTAATACCACGTCGCATCAAGGGGTGATCATCAACGATCATTACTCTGTAATTTTTTATTATCATGGGATAGCTCCAGTAGCGAGTAACATTACCGCATGGTACCAGATAACACACATCTGGCCCTTTAAAAGCATCGTCATCAACGACAATCCACCGGCTAATCAGGGGGCGTTTCCCTTATGGCGGGAAAGTCAGGCAAACCTCCGTGCCCCCCAGCTTGCCGCGTCGGATAGCTAATGTGCCGCCCAGGCGCGCCGCGCGCTCGCTCATAATGGTGAGTCCGTAATGGCCTTCCGGTTCATCCAGGCTGCCTATACCGGAACCGTCATCGCAGATGATGATCTGGTTATTGCCTTCCAGTGTCAGCTCACAACGGATCACAATTTCTTGCGCATTGGCGTGCTTGATCGCATTAAGCACGGCTTCACGCACAATCTGCAAGGCATGGACCTGTTGCTGGGCATTTAACGCCTGTGAGGCAAGCAGACAGTGTAACTGAATCTGCGTGCTGGTTAGAAGGCGTAATGGCTCCAATACCTGCTGGAGCGCGGCATTGAGATCGGCATCCTGAATACTCAGGCGGAAGGTCGCGAGCAATTCGCGCAGTTGCTGATAAGCATCTGCCAGGGCACGATCAAAATCATCAATAATCTCGTTTGATTGTGAAGAACTCCCCGCCAGTGTGCGTTTGAGCAATGTCAGTTGGATGCGCAGAAAGGTGAGTGCTTGTGCCAGCGAATCATGTAGTTCACGGGCAATGGTGGCGCGTTCTTCCATCAGCAGAAATTGCATATGTTGCTTTTGTGCCCGGTTAAAATAGACCCCGCGGCTGAGCATATTGGTCACACTTTGCATCAACTGCGGGTGGGGGGCTTGGTGATGATATTGCCAACTCAGGCTCCCCAGCGGTTTATGGTCTTGCATAATCATTAATGAATGCCAGGGGAGAGTGGGCTGTGGCTCACCACTAGCAACCTGCCATTGAGTGAGGCTGTCTTGCACATTGAGTTGGATACATTGTAATTGCTCACTTAACCGTACAATATTCAACAGATTCTCAAATGCGCGCTGATCGAGCTGTTCGGCGTTAAGTGCCTGGGAACAGTTGTAAAGCACTTCCAGTGTGCGGTTGGCTTGTTGTAAACGCTCGGTTTTTTCCCGTACTTTTTGTTCTAATGATTGATACAGTTTGGCTAATTCGCCGGACATGGTGGTGAAGGTTTGTGACAACACGCCTAACTCGTTCGGCAGAGAAACTTCCAGGGGTGGATGATTAAAGTTACGCTGCTGCATACTCAGGCTGGCATCCACCAGATGTTTAAGGGGGGTCACTACTTGCCGGCGCATAAAACGGATGCAAAATAGTACCAACCCAATTACCACGATATAGCCCATCACGCTGATGGCGGCCACGATGGTCAATTTCCGTTCAGAATAGCGCTGCAATGCCAGAACAAAATGGTCTATCTGATTGACATAACTGGCGACGTTAGACTGATAGTTTCCTGCGGGCCCCATCAGGACCTGTTTTTCCAGATCCTGCCAGGATTGACGTAACGCCAGGTATTTCTGCCGGACATCGCCAGGAACATAAAACCGCTCAAGATTGCGTAGCGCCGGGGCTTGCAGAGACTGTTGGTACTGCAACAGATGTTCACCAAGTCGCTCGGAACCGTTGGTGAGTTCATAAGCCAGGCGGTAGCTCTGCATCCGTAAAGAGCCAGCGATATTCATCGCTTCAGCATCCCGCAGGCTGCCAGCGACAGTGATCAACGCCAGGCCAGTCGCTAGCACTGAGAGAATCACGATGCTCACCAGCATCTTGGCGAGTGTTGCCGTTACCGAACGTTTTACCAGCAAGTTCCTCTCCTTTTTTCACCAATTTGAGTAAACCGGGCCTAGGGTCATGGCCAAGCGCTCTTTTACCCAATGAGCGTTGGATTTTCACCAACAGCCAAGCGCTATATAAAAAAATAAATAACGATTTAACAGATTCATATCAGCAAAGTCGCTTTGTGCTGGGCCAGAGATTGATCTAGCGCAATCAACCCCAGGATTTACCCCTAAAGAGGGATTATCTACCCCTTGTCTTGCGCCTATGTTACCCATGCCCATCCTCTGGTGGGAGATAAAAATAATAAAACGCAATAACGATTATTTGCATGTAGGCACGTAGGTGTGTTTTCAACTGATTGGGGAATGACTTTATGGCCGAATTGTCGCGGCGCAGATTGCTTAGCGGACAATGGCATCATCACGCTGACGCGATCCGTCCCCCGTGGTCGCGCGCAGCTTCACTGTTTGTTGCTGGCTGTACCCGCTGTCAGGCATGTATTGAGGCCTGTGAGACTGGGGTGTTGATCAAAGGCAGTGGCGGTTTTCCCGAGATTGATTTCCAGCGTGCAGAATGTACTTTTTGTCGGCAATGCGCAGAAGCTTGTGAAGTTCCACTGTTCTATCCACCACAGCATTTACCTTGGCAACAAGTGGCAACCATTGCAGCGCATTGTCTGGCGTTACGTGGGGTTGAATGCCGCAGTTGCCAGGATAATTGTGAAGTACAGGCCATTCGCTTTGTTCCCCAACCAGGGGGGATTGCCCATCCCAGGCTTGATGTGCAGGCATGTACCGGTTGCGGTGCCTGTGTCGCGGGTTGTCCTGTTACGGCAATCGCCATAATTCGGAGTGAAAATAATGAATAACGAGTGGCATGTCAGCGGGCTAATGGTGCAGGCTCGGCCGGAAAAGTTCCCGTCACTGATCCCGGCATTGCTGGCAATTCCGGAGACAGAAATTCCCACCCAAGATCAACAGCAGGGGAAATTGGTGGTGGTGATGCAAGCAGCATGTTCCCAGAGATTGCTGGAAAATATTGAGTCGGTACGCAATTTGGATGGCGTGCTGGCAGTGTCGCTGGTTTATCACCAGCAGGATGAGCAAGGTGAGGTAATAGCATGAAACTCAGTCGTCGAGACTTCATGAAAGCTAACGCTGCTGCAGCGGCCGCGGCGGCTGCCGGGCTGACGATCCCAACGGTCGCCAAAGCTGTGGTTGGTGGTGGTGACGAAATAAAATGGGACAAAGCACCTTGCCGTTTCTGCGGCACGGGTTGTGGCGTACTGGTGGGCACACAAAATGGTCGTATTGTGGCTTCTCAGGGGGATCCGGATGCTCCCGTCAACCGTGGCCTTAACTGCATCAAAGGTTATTTTCTGCCAAAAATCATGTATGGCAAAGACCGTTTGACGCAACCACTGTTGCGGATGAGAGACGGCCAATATGATAAACAAGGCGAGTTTACCCCGATTAGCTGGGATCAAGCCTTTGATATTATGGCTGAGAAATTTAAAGGTGCCATGAAGGAAAAGGGGCCAGAAGCGGTAGGTATGTTTGGTTCTGGTCAGTGGACCGTATGGGAAGGTTATGCAGCGGCCAAATTGTTCAAGGCGGGCCTGCGTACCAATAACCTTGATCCCAATGCACGTCACTGCATGGCCTCTGCTGTGGTGGGCTTTATGCGTACCTTTGGTATGGATGAGCCGATGGGCTGCTATGATGATATCGAGCAGGCTGACGCCTTCGTGCTTTGGGGCTCTAATATGGCGGAGATGCACCCGATCCTCTGGTCGCGCATCACCAACCGCCGTTTGGGCAACGATAAAGTCAATGTCTCGGTCCTCTCTACTTTTGAACACCGCAGTTTTGAACTGGCGGATAATGCCATGGTGTTCAAACCCCAGACTGACCTGGTGATCCTGAACTACATCGCTAACTATATTATTCAAAATAACGCCGTCGATCAGGAATTCCTTAAACAGCACGTCAATATCCGCAAAGGGGCCACCGATATCGGTTACGGCTTGCGGCCAAATGATCCGTTGGAAAAGGCAGCGAAAAACCCGGGTAGTGATGCCTCTGATCCCATCAATTTTGAAGAGTACAAAGCCTTTGTGGCGGAGTACACCCTGGATAAAACGGCGCAGATGAGTGGTGTGCCGAAAGACCAGTTGGAAGCCTTGGCCAAACTGTATGCCGACCCCAATGTGAAAGTGGTTTCTTACTGGACCATGGGTTTTAACCAGCATACCCGTGGCGTTTGGGCTAATAACCTGTGTTACAACCTGCACCTGTTAACTGGCAAGATCTCTAAACCGGGGAGTGGGCCGTTCTCGCTTACCGGGCAACCCTCTGCTTGTGGTACCGCGCGGGAAGTGGGGACTTTTGCCCACCGCTTGCCAGCAGATATGGTGGTGACCAACGAAAAACACCGCCAGATTGCCGAAAAACAGTGGCAATTACCCGCCGGGACGATACCCGAGAAGGTCGGCCTGCATGCGGTGGCACAAGACCGCGCCCTGAAAGATGGCAAACTGAATGCCTATTGGGTGATGTGTAACAACAATATGCAGGCGGGGCCGAATATCAATGCTGACCGTATGCCGGGTTGGCGTGATCCGCGTAATTTTATCGTCGTCTCTGACCCTTATCCCACAGTGAGTGCTTTGGCGGCGGACTTGATCCTGCCAACCGCCATGTGGGTAGAGAAAGAGGGGGCTTACGGTAATGCGGAGCGCCGTACCCAGTTTTGGCGCCAGCAGGTGAAAGCACCGGGCGAGGCTAAATCAGATTTGTGGCAGTTGGTGGAGTTTGCCAAACGTTTCGAGGTCGAGGAGGTTTGGCCTGCTGAATTGTTGAATCAGAAACCAGAGTATCGCGGCAAAACTTTGTATGACGTGCTGTTCGCCAATGGTGAAGTCAACAAATATAAGCTGGAAGAGATCCCGGCAGAACAGTTGAATGATGAGTCGCGTGAATTCGGCTTTTATATTCAGAAAGGGCTGTTTGAGGAGTACGCCTTTTTTGGGCGCGGACACGGCCACGATTTGGCCCCCTTTGATATGTATCATCAGACCCGAGGTTTACGTTGGCCGGTGGTGGATGGCCAAGAAACACTGTGGCGTTACCGCGAAGGGAAAGATCCTTATGTGAAAGCCGGTGAGAGTGTGCGTTTCTATGGTAAGCCGGATGGCAAAGCGGTGATCTTTGCGCTGCCTTATGAACCCGCAGCGGAGAGTCCTGATAAAGAGTATGACCTGTGGCTCTCTACTGGCCGGGTGTTGGAACATTGGCATACTGGTTCCATGACGCGCCGAGTGCCGGAGTTGCATCGTGCTTTCCCTGAGTCAGTGGTCTTTATCCATCCATTAGATGCCAAAGATCGCAATCTACGCCGTGGTGACAGCGTCAAAGTGGCGTCACGCCGTGGTGATGTGGTGAGTATTGTTGAAACCCGTGGCCGTAACCGTCCACCGCAAGGTCTGGTGTTTATGCCATTCTTTGATGCCGCGCAGTTGGTTAATAATCTGACGTTGGATGCTACTGATCCGCTGTCAAAAGAGACTGACTACAAGAAGTGTGCGGTGAAGTTGGAGAAGGTATAAGGCGGCGCCATGGACCAGCAACGGGATAAGGCACCAGCCAGAAGGCGTTTTCTGCGAGATGCGGCGCGTAGTGCTGCCGGATTGGTGGGAATCGGTGTGCTGTTGGGGTTGCAACAAAGACAGTCTCAGGCACAGGGGCTGTTTTTACGGCCCCCTGGGGCCTTGGCTGGCTCGGCTTTCGATAGTGCCTGTATTCGCTGTGGCCAATGTGTGCAGGCTTGCCCTTATCAAACCCTGAAGTTGGCAACGTTGTTGTCAACTCAAGCGGCTGGCACACCTTATTTTGTGGCGCGGGACACGCCATGCGAGATGTGTGAAGAGATCCACTGTGTGTTGGCTTGCCCCAGTGGCGCGCTGGACTCACAACTGACGGATATCAACCATGCGCGTATGGGGCTGGCGGTGTTGCTGGATCATGAGAGCTGCCTCAACTGGCAGGGGCTGCGTTGCGATGTCTGTTACCGTGTCTGCCCGCAGATTGATCAGGCGATTACGCTGGAACTGCAGCATAACGAACGTACCGGCAAACATGCCAAATTCCTGCCAACTGTCCATAGCGATGCTTGTACCGGTTGTGGCAAGTGTGAACAGGCCTGTGTGCTGGAACAGGCGGCGATTAAAGTGTTGCCGTTGGCATTAGCGCGGGGGCAGTTGGGTGAACACTATCGCTGGGGCTGGCAGGAAAAAGAACAAGCTGGGCACTCACTGGTGCCGGAAGAGCTCAAGTTGCCAGTGCGTGGCGGAATGGGAGGTGGATGATGACCAATCCTGTCGCCCAAGCTGGGCGTGAGGCGCGTTTACGCCATGGTTGGTGGCGTAGCCATCGTTTCCTGATCTTGCGGCGTTGCAGCCAGTTATCGATCTTGCTGATGTTCTTATCTGGTCCGCTTTGGGGTGTCTGGATTTTGCGCGGCAACTACAGTGCCAGCCTGCTATTGGATACGCTGCCGCTGACCGACCCGCTAATGCTGCTGGAAAGCTTGCTGGCAGGGCATTGGCCCAGTTGGTTGGCCTGGGTCGGCGCGCTGGTGGTACTGATTTATGGCTTGATTGGTAACCGGGTGTTTTGTGGTTGGGTATGCCCCTTGAACCCGGTCACTGATCTGGCGAGTTGGTTGCGACGCAAGTTGGGGTTACGCCAGTCGGCTACGCTACCACGCAGTCTGCGCTATGGCATTTTATTGCTGATTCTGGCGGGGAGTGCCATCAGTGGCACGCTGCTGTGGGAGTGGGTGAATCCGGTCGCTTTGATGGGGCGGGGTCTTATTCATGGGGACGGTAGCGGCGTTTTAAACTGGCTGCAGGGGTTAGTCGCCGCCTTTGGTGCTGGTATCTGGCTGATTGTAGCCCTGTTTCTGTTTGACCTGCTGGTGGTTGAACATGGCTGGTGTGGTCACCTTTGCCCCGTGGGGGCCTTGTATGGGGTGATTGGCAGTCAAGGCATGGTACAGATCAGCGCAGAAGGGCGGGAAAACTGTAATCGTTGCATGGATTGCTTTCACGTCTGCCCAGAACCACAAATTCTGCGTGACCCAGTATTACTTAAAAAAGGCACCCCCATAGTGGCCAGTGATAGCTGTATTGCCTGCGGACGTTGCCTCGATGTCTGTGCAGAGAATGTATACGAAATTAAGAGTAAATTTTATTATTCGGGAGCCAAAAAATGAAAAGCAGTGTTGTGAAAAAGCAGCTTTCCTTATGGGGCGCGCTGTTATCACTGATAGTGGCAAGTTTGGCATTTGCAGCCAGTGATGTGGATCTCCAGCAATCGCCAGAGGTTTCCGGAACTGTTGAAGGGCAGATCAAAATGCCTAAGCAGCAGGAAAAGATGGCATTAAATTACGTCAATCAACCACCGATGATCCCCCACAGTATTGATGGTTATCAGGTTACCAAGAATACCAACCGTTGCCTGCAGTGCCATGGGGTGGGGAGTTATCGTACCACCGGGGCACCCCGTATCAGCCCGACACACTTTATGGACAGTGATGGCAAAGTATTGGGGGAAGTGGCCCCTCGCCGTTATTTCTGTTTGCAATGTCACGTACCACAAACCAATGCCGCACCTATTATCGGTAATGATTTCAAGCCGATGCAGGGCTTTGGGCACTAAGCGGGGGAGTTATGTCTGAAGGTAACAATGCAGTATCCGAGAAAAAGGTCGGTTTGATCCGCCGTATATGGCGCTGGTGGCGTCGACCGAGTCGTCTGGCCTTGGGAACGCTGCTATTGATCGGTTTTGTGGGGGGTATTCTCTTTTGGGGGGGCTTTAACACCGGTATGGAGGCGGCTAACACCGAGCAGTTCTGTATCAGTTGCCATGAAATGCGCTCTACCGTCTACGAGGAGTATATGGAAAGCGTGCACTACAGCAACCGTAGCGGTGTGCGTGCGACCTGCCCGGACTGCCATGTTCCCCATGAGTGGGGGCCGAAAATGCTGCGTAAGATCAAGGCCAGCAAAGAGTTGTATGCCAAGGTATTTGGCCTGATCGACACACCGCAGAAGTTTGAGGAACATCGTCTGACCATGGCCAGCAACGAATGGGCGCGGATGAAGGCCAATAAGTCGCAGGAGTGCCGTAACTGCCATAACTTTGAGTATATGGACCTTAGCGCACAGAAAACTGTGGCGGCCAAAATGCATAACCAGGCGATTAACGAAGGCAAAAGCTGTATTGATTGCCATAAAGGGATTGCACATAAACTGCCCGATATGCGCGAAGTGCCAAACGGCTTTTAAGTTTGGCTAGCAAAACCCCATAGTGCCAAACGGTTTTTAAGTTTGGCTAAAAAAACCCCGTGGTGCGAAATGGCCTACGGGGTTTTTTATTGCAAATTTTTCAGGGTTGCGCTTTGCTATTTGCCAATCAGCCCGCTAATGGAAAAGATCCATGTCATCGAAAATTGAAAACATCAGGCAAGAGCTGCTGTCGGATAATTGGTACACACTGAATAAATACACCTATGATTTAAAAAGGGAAAAAGGGGGTTCCGTTGAGCAGGTACGTGAAGTTTATGATCGCGGCAACGGGGCCACTATTTTGTTGTATAACCGTGCCAAGGGCACCGTGGTATTAATCAACCAATTCCGAATGCCGACCTACCTTAACGGCAACACCAGTGGCATGTTGTTGGAGGCTTGTGCCGGGCTGCTGGATAATGACTCCCCGGAGCAGTGCGTCCGCCGTGAAGCGATGGAAGAGACCGGTTTTCAGCTAACCGAGGTGAAAAAAGTTTTTGAAGCCTATATGTCACCCGGGGGAGTGACGGAGTTGATCCATTTCTTTATTGCCGAGTATCAAGATAGCGAACGCACTAGCGCAGGCGGCGGTATTGAAGATGAAGATATTGACGTGGTGGAGCTGCCCTTTAGCGACGCTATCGCGATGATCGCTGATGGCCGCCTCAAAGATGGCAAAACCATTATGCTGTTACAACATCTACAGATAACCCAACTGATGGCGTAATTTTTTGGCTTTACAGTGACCGCGCTAATCGCAGGAGTAAATCAGGGGGTAAATATTGATAAAATTATCCCTACAGGTGGTTCTGGTAACAAAGCCCCCCTTTGCTGCGTTGCAAATCCCCTTGGCCGACCTATCCGGCCATCGCCACACCGGTAACACAAAATAATGGTGCTCGATAAGTGTAATTGAACTTTTATTTGCGAATTTTACTCAAGGTTACGGGGTGCTTCAAAGTTTGGAACATTTATCTCACTATACTGGTTGCAGATTAATGCTTTACCTCAACATACATAGTAGAAAACAAGGACCCCATAATGGACGAACAACTCAAACAGAGTGCTCTTGATTTCCATCAGTTTCCCATCCCCGGGAAGATTCAGGTATCGCCAACTAAACCACTGGCTACGCAGCGCGATCTGGCTTTGGCTTATTCACCCGGCGTAGCAGCGCCTTGCCTGGAAATTGCTGACGATCCACAGGCCGCCTACAAGTACACCGCAAAAGGCAACCTGGTGGCGGTGATCTCCAACGGCACGGCGGTACTGGGGCTGGGGAATATCGGCGCACTGGCGGGTAAGCCGGTGATGGAGGGAAAAGGGGTTCTGTTTAAGAAGTTTTCCGGTATTGATGTGTTCGACATCGAAGTGGACGAACATGATCCCGATAAACTGGTCGACATCATCGCCGCACTGGAGCCGACCTTTGGTGGTATCAACCTGGAAGATATCAAGGCACCAGAATGCTTTTATATTGAAAAGAAACTGCGCGAACGCATGAAGATCCCGGTGTTCCATGATGATCAACATGGTACTGCGATTATCACCACCGCCGCAGTGTTGAACGGCTTGCGAGTGGTGAAGAAAAATATCGCTGACGTCAAACTGGTGGTGTCAGGTGCCGGTGCCGCTTCCATTGCCTGCCTCAATCTGCTGGTCGCACTGGGGATGAGCAAGCAGAACATTACGGTTTGTGACTCCAGAGGGGTTATCTATAAAGGCCGTGACACCAATATGGAAGATAACAAAGCCGTGTATGCCGTTGCAGACCAAGGCCTGCGCACGCTGGGGGAAGTGATTCCTAACGCCGATATTTTCCTAGGTTGCTCCGGCCCTGGCGTTTTGACGCCGGATATGGTGAAAACCATGGCCAAAGACCCGCTGATTATGGCGTTGGCTAACCCTGAACCGGAAATCCTGCCGCCGCTGGCTAAAGCGGTCCGCCCAGATGCCATTATTTGTACCGGCCGTTCCGACTATCCTAACCAGGTCAATAACGTTCTCTGTTTCCCCTTTATCTTCCGTGGTGCACTGGACGTAGGGGCTACCACCATCAACGAAGAGATGAAACTGGCTTGTGTGCATGCCATTGCTGATCTGGCGATGGCGGAACAGAGTGATGTGGTGGCTTCCGCTTATGGTGATCAGGATCTGAGCTTTGGCCCAGAATATATTATTCCAAAGCCTTTTGATCCCCGCTTGATTGTCAAAATTGCACCGGCAGTGGCCAAGGCGGCCATGGATTCCGGTGTCGCCTTGCGTCCGATTGAAAACTTTGCCGCCTATGTAGAACATCTGACCCAGTTTGTTTACAAAACCAACCTGTTTATGAAACCGATCTTCTCGCAGGCGAAGAAGGACATGAAACGTGTGGTACTGGCAGAAGGGGAAGAAGAGCGCGTACTGCATGCTACGCAAGAGCTGGTGGCACAAGGGTTGGCACATCCTATTCTGATCGGGCGGCCGGACGTTATCGAAATGCGTCTGAAGAAACAGGGCTTGCAATTGACGCCTGGTAAAGACTTTGATGTGGTGAATAACCTGTCTGATCCGCGTTTTAAAGAGTATTGGCAAGAATATTATCAACTGATGAAACGCCGTGGTGTGTCACAGGAGCAGGCGCGCCGTGCCGTGATGGCTAATCCCACCTTGATCGCCGCCATTATGGTGCACCGTGGGGAAGCCGATGCCATGATCTGCGGCACCATCGGTAGCTACCATGAACATTATGAGGTGGTGGAACAGGTATTGGGGTTCCGTGATGGGGTGCATGTGGCGGGGGCGATGAATGCGCTGATGCTACCGAGTGGCAATACATTTATCACTGACACCTATGTCAACGATGACCCAACGGCGGAACAATTGGCAGAAATCACGCTGATGGCGGCCAATACGGTGCGGCGTTTCGGTATTGAGCCGAAGGTAGCCCTGTTATCCCATTCCAATTTTGGCTCTGCCAATTGCCCAACGGCAACCAAAATGCGTGAAACGCTGGCGTTGGTACGTGAGCGGGCACCAGAGTTGGAGATTGATGGTGAGATGCATGGTGATGCTGCCCTGGTGGAAAGCATTCGTCATAACTTGATGCCTGACAGCCCACTGAAAGGCGCGGCGAATATCCTGATCATGCCGAATATGGAAGCGGCACGTATCAGTTATAACCTACTGCGAGTCTCTTCTTCTGAAGGGGTGACCGTAGGGCCGGTGTTGATGGGGGTTTCTAAACCGGTACATATCCTGACGCCGGTGGCTTCAGTACGCCGCATAGTCAACATGGTGGCGCTGGCGGTGGTGGAGGCGCAGACGACAGCACTGTAATCAGTAGCCCCGCCTGGTCGCTTAAGTTGGCGACCAGGCGGGTTATCTATCTACCTATCTATCTATCTATTAATGGCACTGTTGCGCAATAGCTTGAATATCTGCCGGAGTGGTGCGGCAACAACCGCCGATCAACCGGGCACCCGCACGCTGCCACTCTCTGATTTGACTGTTCAACTGGTTTTGCTCTGTGCCACAACCATGCCAGGTTTTACTGACCGCATCGTAGTGTTCGCCAGAATTCGGGTAAACCACTAACGGTTTATCACTCAATGTCGCCAATTGCTGTAACGCCGGGGTGACACTGTCCAATGCGATACAGTTGATCCCCACCGCTAACACTTGCGGATTGTCCGCCAGCCGCTCCATCACCAGCTTCAACGGTGAACCATCACTCAAGTGGTGGCTGTCTTGCAAGGTGAAGGAGAACCAGGCGCCCAAGGTGGGGAATTCGTGCAACAGTTTAAGCAGTGCTTGTAATTCAGCCAATGAGGGCAGGGTTTCGCAGGCCAGCAGGTCAACGCCTGCTTTGGCCAGTGCTGCGATTCTAGGGCGATGGAAAGCCGCCATTTCATTGGGTGGCAAATGGTAATCGCCACGATATTCCGAGCCGTTTGCCAGATAAGCACCATAAGGGCCGACAGAACCGGCGATCAACAACGGCAAGGCTTGCGGCTGTTGAGCCAGATAATCATCTCGCGCCTGTTGTGCCAGTTTTACGCTTTTGGCGATCAGTGCCAGCGACTGCTGCTCATTGAGTCCACGGCGTTGAAAGCCTTGTGGTGTCGCTTGATAGCTGGCAGTAATGGCGCATTGTGCCCCTGCATTGAAGTAATCAAGATGTACCTGATAAATCAGTTGCGGGTTTTCAATCAGCACTTTTGCTGACCACAACGGATCACTGAGGTCACAGCCGCGCGCTTCCAACTCAGTGGCGAGGGCACCGTCTAGCACCAAGGTGCGGTTATTCGCCAGCAGTGGGGTGAGAGGGTTATTAACTGACATGTTCTTCTCCGCTATTCAGTGTGCCTTTTTGACCGCTGCTGCGCGTCAGATAATAGACCAGATAACAGAGAGCAACGAATGGCAGGCCACAAAATAAGGCCACTCGTTGTTCTGGATCAAATGCTAGACCAATACAAGCCAATAAACAGAGTATGAACCCGACGATTGGGGTTAGTGGATAACCTGGGGCGCGGTACTTCAGCCCTTCTATCGGTTGACCACTGCGCAGGTAATGGCGACGGAAAGCATAGTGTGAGGCACAGATACTCAGCCATACGGCGACTACCGCAAAGCCGGATATAGCAGACAGTGCGACAAACACGGTATCAGGGGCGATCACGCTGGTCAGTAGGGCCAGTACACCACCGAGCATACTGAAAGTCAGTGCATTGATGGGAATGCCCCGAGCATTCAGGCGCGAGAAATAGGCTGGCAATGTACGTTGATTGGCTAGCGACCACAACATCCGCCCTGACGCATACAGCCCGGAGTTCGCTGCGGAGAGAATCGCCGTCAGGATAACAAAATTAAAAATATCAGCCGCATAAGGCACGCCAATACGTTCAAATACCTGCACAAAGGGGCTTTTAACCACACCCGCCTGTTCCATTGGGATCAACGCCGCCAAAATAAATACGGTACCGATAAAAAATACCACCAAACGCAATACCGTGGTGCGAATAGCCAACGGGATGACTTTTTCTGGATTTTCGGTTTCACCGGCGGCAATACCGATCAGTTCGGTACCGGAAAAGGCAAAATTGACCGCCACCATGGTCATCAGAATGGGTAATGTGCCATGGGGCAACCAACCGGATGAAGTCAGGTTATGCAGGAAGGGGGCGGGGCTGCCGTCTTTCATCGGTAACAGACCAAATACCGCAGCACCACCCAACACAATAAAGGCCAGAATAGTGATCACTTTGATCAGTGAGAACCAGAATTCGCTCTCAGCAAAAAAGCGGGTGGTAATGGTATTAAGCAGAAAAATGATGGTGCAGAAGATCAAACACCACAACCACACTGGGGATTGTGGAAACCAGTATTGCATGCAGAAACCCGCGGCGGTGAGACTGGATCCTAGCGCCACCGTCCAGGTGAGCCAATATAACCAGGCGACGGTATAGCCCGTGGCTGGGCCAAGATAGCGTGCCGCATAGATATGAAATGCACCGGTTTCCGGCATGGCGACGGCAAGCTCCCCCAGACACAGCATCACCAGATAAACCACCAAGGCACCGATTAAATAGGCCAACAAGGTGCCGAGTGCCCCGGTAGTGGAAATGATATAGCCAGTATTGAAAAACAGCCCGGTGCCGATAACACCACCCAGAGACAGCATCACCAGATGCCGGGTTTTCATGGTGCGTTTGAACTTCCCTTCAATGGGCGCTACAGATTGCATGGTCATTCATCCATTTAGACGTCTATATGGCTAATAGGTATACCCTTAATAGACGCTTAAATCAACGTATCCTTACTATTGCGTTAATGGCAAGGTTAGCAACTTGATGAATGAATAAACCTCATCCTTGAGGTTTCGGCTGGCAGCTTGCCGTCGAGATGTCAGGCGATATATTGGCCTTAAGTGGCGGTAGCCTGCCGCAGAGCAACGTTTTTGCCAAAGGTAATATAGAGTATGGCTGGTATCATTAATCCAACAATCCAGGAGATATCTGTGCCGATAAAATCATACAGCGGGCCGGTATACAGTGTAGTGGAAATAAATGGGACCTGAATCAGCACACCGAGCAAATAGATGCTGATACCGAAAATATTCCAGCGACCATAGCAGCCATTCGGATCCATCAATGCAGCCTTGTCATAATGACCTTTAGCAACAAAATAGAAACTAGTGAGGTTAATGGCGGCCCAGGGGGTGAAGAGGGCGAGTAAGAACAGCAGAAATGCTCTGAGCGCGTTTAAAAAATCATCTTTAGCCAGAAACGCCAGGCAGGTAGAAACACCAACAATAAAAATAACCACCGCAAGTCGCTGGTATCTATTGTAGCTGATATGGCCTTTAAAACCACTGATAATGGTTGTCAGACACATTAGGCAACCGTAGGCATTCAGTGTCGAGATGGTGATTTTACCAAAAGCGATGCTGAAATAGATCAGGGCAGCCATGATACCGTTGGCCCCGAGGCTGACGATATAACCAACTTCATTGCCAGCAAAGTGATTGCCCGCTAATGCAGCGGCAAACACCCCCAGTACCATCGAAATTTGCGAGCCGCCAACCGATCCTAACCAGATAGCGAGGAAAACTTTCGACGATGGTGTATTACTGGGTAAGTAGCGCGAGTAGTCAGATGCATAAGGAGAAAACGCAATTTGCCACGATGCAGATAGCGAAATAGCAATCAGAAATTTATCCCAGGCAAAAGAACGGTTATCCAGCAGTAAAGAAATATCATTAACAGACAGCAGGCGAATAAAAAGATAGGTAAATGCCACGATGCCAAAGATAGTTGCTATACGCCCTAGACGATGAATAAAGCGGTAACCAATCATGGCAGAGATAATAATGATGACAGAAAAAGTCAATATCCCGGCAGTATTGCTGACACTGGCCAAATGGGAGATCGCTTGCCCGGCTAGGATAATACCGATGGTATTGAACCCCATGTAGAGTGCGCAGACTAAGACAATCGGAATAGAGGCCCCAAGCACACCGAATTGCACTCGGCTGGAAATCATCTGGGGTAAGCCGAGTTTTGGCCCTTGCATACCATGCAACGCCATGATGACCCCGCCAATTAACTGGCCTATCATTAAACCGATAATGGACCAAAAGGCATCCCCACCAAGAACCACCGCTAATGCACCGGTCACAATAGCGGTAATTTGCAGGTTGGCACCAAACCAGAGGGTAAATTGGCTGAATGGACTGCCATGCCTTTCATTTTCAGGGATAAAATCGATGATGCGTGATTCTATTAATGGTGTGGCTTTAGTCGTGGTCATAATTATCCTTATTCTTGAGTAGAATATATCTCTCAGGATTTGGCGCTATTTCACTATAACCTTCGATATTCAGGTTGTAGGGAATACAACCTGAATAAACGAAGGTGGGTTAGCCAAATCACCGGGCACTATTTATTGGTGTAACGCTTTCTCAAGTGCCTGAAGGAACATATTGTTATCATTACGGCTGCCAACGGAAACACGTAAAAAACGGTCATAGCCTGTTTCAAGCCAAGGTTTAATAATCACCCCTTGTTGCAATAAGGCCGTATTCACCGTATTTACCGCCACTGGGCTGGCAAGAAATATAAAATTAGTGACCGATGGAATCGGTTGTAACCCTAAATGCTGCTGTAAAACCTGCTCCATACGGCGTCGTTCACTGCGAACATGTTCGACACTGGCAAGCAAATGATCCGTGTCTGCCAGGGCAGCAACAGCTGCCGCTTGAGCACAGCGGTTGACATTGAAAGGAGTACGGAGTCGGTCAATCATGTCTGCCAATGTGGCATCGCTGGTAATACCATAGCCGATGCGTAATCCCGCTAACGCATAAGCTTTAGAAAACGTTCTTAAAATCACGTAATGGCATTGGCTGTTCTGTAATATGTTCAGGCAGTCGGGATAATCCGTTTCACCGTTGGCATATTCAAAATACGCCTCGTCAAATACCAGCAGAGTATGGGCTGGCAAGTGATCAATCACATATTGCAGTTCATCCCCGTTAAGTGCTGAACCCACTGGGTTAGATGGGGATGAGAACATCAGCATGCGTGTGCGCGGTGTTATTGCAGCCATCAATGCGTGTACATCAATACGCATATCGGGCCCCATGGGAACACCGATCACTTCAGCGCCAGCCGCTTGTGGGTAGATAATATGCAGGCCAAAAGACGGTAAAATGGTGACCACCTGGTCCCCATGATCGAGAAATACCCGGCAGAGTATGCTGATAAGATCTTCAGAGCCATTACCGAAAACCAAACGTTTTTCATCAATAGCCAGTTTGTGAGCCAGCGCGGTGCGCAATAGATGGCAAGATTGGTCGGGATAAAGTGCGCTATTACGGGCTTCTGCCGTCAAGGCGGCTAAGGCTTTTGGCGAAATCCCCAATGGATTCTCATTGCTGCCCAGTTTGGCGACCTGTGAAACACCATATTTTGCTTGTACCGCTTCAATAGAGAGTCCGGCATTGTAACTACTGAGGGCTTGTACTTCAGTACGCGCAAATGTGTTTGAAGCATACATAGGATAAGATCCTTCTAGATTAAGACGATGTAGATAGGGATGGGTCTATCCCTATGGCTACACCATCAGTGTAATAATCATTTTTTAACATATACCCGTATATACAGGTAAGCGCAACTAGGGCTGGGGGCATGATTATTCATTAGCAGTAAAATAGCCATTACTGATAATATTTTTATTTATCAGTAGGTTATTTTTTTATTGATGATGAGTAGGGGGGTGATTATGGGTTTTTAATGCGTTTTTAACGGAAAAATCAGCACGAAATTGGTTTGTTTTTGAGCTGTCGCTCACACAATATTCACATATTTGTCACATGATGGCAGGCGTTATCAGCGCAAAGATCCCTTGGCTTGCTGTAGCCATTTGTCCAATTCATTAGCGAACTGCTGGCGCTCACGTTGATTAAGCGGCGCTGGCCCACCACTTTGAATACCGCTGGAACGTAATGTATCGAGGAAGTCACGGATATTGAGCCGTTCACGAATAGTGTCTGGCGTATAGCGTTCACCGCGAGGATTGAGGGCAATAGCCCCTTTTTCTATGACTTCTGCCGCGAGTGGGATATCGGCAGTGACCACCAGATCGGCGGTTTGACAAAGGCGCACGATTTCGTTGTCCGCAACGTCAAAACCTGCTGGCACTTGCAATGTATTGATAAATCGCGATGGGGGGGTACGCACAGGTTGATTGGCCACCAAGGTAACCAGTATCGCGGTACGCTCGGCAGCACGAAACAGGACCTCCTTGATAACATTGGGACAAGCATCCGCATCAACCCAAATCTGCATTATTATTCCCCTGTGATCCGCGATTTACCGGATGTGGCTGTGGTCATTTCTATTTTGTGCGTGACAGACTAGCTCGGTCTTCGCTGGTGTGCATCATAATATTGGAAAAAGTTGATCACACCATCCGTAATCGCATGGGCAATTTTCTCACGAAAAGCGGTGGTGCCTAGCAGGCGTTCCTCGTAAGGATTGGTGATAAATGAGGTTTCTACCAGAATTGAAGGAATAGACGGGGACTTCAACACCGCAAATGCTGCTTGTTCGGTACTGTCACTATGCAGACGGTGTACCGGACGGATCTGCCCCAACACGTGGCGACCTAGCGTCAGGCTGTTATTGATAGTATCGGTTTGTACCAAATCGAACAGTGTCTGTTGCAGATAATTGTCCTGCTGCCGGTATTTGCCACCAGCAATTTCATCAGCGGCATTTTCGCGGCTGGAGAGATAGCGAGCCATCGCGCTGCTGGCACCCCGGTTGGAAAGGGCGAATACGGAGGCCCCTGCAGCGTCTGGGCTGGTATAACCATCAGCATGGATCGAGATAAACAGATCGGCCCGATGTTGATGAGCGATGTCTACACGGCGAAATAGCGGGACAAACTCGTCAACTTCCCGTGTCAGGCGCACTTCCACCTGATCATGTTGCTGCAAAAAACGGCGCACATGGTTGGCAATTTCCAATACCACATGCTTTTCCTTTGAACCTTCAGGCCCTACCGCGCCGGAGTCGATACCCCCGTGCCCTGGGTCGAGCATGACTAATCTTTTACTGCCCGCCTGCTTGGGTGTTGGTTGGCTGCGCTGGTTACGCAACATACCGCCACGATTATTGCTGGTTTGGGCGTAGGCCGCTTTACTACCGAGTAAGGCGAAAGCCAAACCTGATAACAGTAATTGCCGACGTGTTGTTGAAGTCGTGAGGGGGGCAAAATTAAAATAAGGTTTATTTTGTTTTTTCATCACACACATCTCCAACTCAATAAATTGATCGCCGCGACGTTATAGCGCATCGACGATGATTAATCGACTTGAGAACTATTGCTATTTATTTCCTGACTATTGAGTACAGATATATTGAGAGCACTAAATAAGTATACACTTAAGATTATTTAAATTGCAGTTAGAATATAGACCCAAAATAATTCGCATCGCGTGATTTACTGCTACCGCAGCAGTAACTTCGCCATATTGATGGCCTCGATCAGTTGTGGCCGGTTTACCCGTGGTGATTGGCTGTCTAACAGCTGTTGCCACAGGGCTATCGCCTTGGCATATTCAGCATGGGAAAAGGCATCGGCCGCTAACAACATCAATGCCGAGACTTCATTCTTATCCAACTCCAGGGCCTTTTCTATATAGCTCTTTGCCTGTGGGGTAATGCGTTGCCCAGCCTGGTAATAGTGCACGGTAGCCAGTGCTGAGTATAATTCTGCATTGTCGCCGCGCAGGGTTAGCGCCTGCTGATAGGCAATCTGCGCATCGGCAAAATTATCGTTGTAGAGATAATATTCCCCCAGTTCGGCCCATGCGACACTGTCTTGCGGGGACTGACTGACTTTTTGCTGCAACCGCTGTAATTGGCGTTCATTCTGCTCTTGGGGCGAGAGGGGCTGAACCGGTTTGTGTATCTCGGTGAGCACGCTGGCTGGGCGGCCACTGGCTGCATACCAACAGGCACTGATGCCAAGTACCAACCCGATAAACAACAGATGAAAAGTGCCTCGTTTCATTTCCTGTCCCTACGCCGCCATAACACTAGCGAAATCAACACCAGCATCACTGCCGGAAGCGCCCAAAGTACGAGAGTAGAGCGTTCTAACTGCGGTTGATAACGGACAAAATTACCGTAGCGCGCGGTCATAAAATTCAGGATCTCGTCTGCTGTTTTCCCTTGCTCGGTCATGGCGAATACTTCGTGACGCATTGCCACGGCCGCCGGGGCATTAGACTCCAGTAAGTTCTGATTCTGACATTGAGGGCAACGTATCTGAGCCGCTACAGCCAAGGCTTGGTCTTGAACCTCTGGTGAGGTAAAGGCCCAAGTATCCACAATCTGCGCCGCCAGTGGTAACGTTAGGCTTCCCCACGCTATGCTTCCCCACGCTATGTTTCCCCACAACAACAAGAAAGCTAGCCAGCGCATGCCTGTCTCCTTTGCCAACCGCTTGCCAACACACCGATGATCATCAGCCCACCTCCCCACCAGATCCAGCGGATCCCGCTCTGCACATAGAAACGCATGGCGTAACGCTGCTCTCCGCTTTTTTCGCCCATCACCACGTACCAATCATGAAACGCATTCCAGTCGATACCCGGTTCAAACATCTGTTGCCGACGGGCGGTATAAAACCGCCGTTCTGGCATCAGTTGAGCCACCAGTTTGCCTTGCTGCGAAACATCGATAATGGCCTGTTCGCTGGTGAAATTGGGGTGAGCCAATAGGTCGACTGAGCGAAGTTTAAATTCATACCCTGCCAGGGAGACAGTTTCGCCGACAGAGACATTCTGGCTGATTTCATGGCGTTGCAGCGCTGAGCTTGCAATGCCTAACGCCGTCAGCAGCACGCCGGCATGGGCAATGCATTGTGGTAACCGCTGTCGATCGAACCCGCCGTAACACATTAACAGCAAGCCAAACAGCCCAAACGGTAACAGCACCAGGTTGAAATAAGGGGCGCCGACCGAAATTTGTCCCCATCCCATCAACCGGTAAAACATCGGGTACAAGGTACCGACCAGTACAATCAGCGCGGCAGAGCTGAATAATAGCAGTGCACCCAACAGCACCGGGCTAGCTTTGGTTGTTGAAGCCTGCTGGCGGTTAGCTCGCAATGCATAAACCAGGAACGACGCGCCACTTAGGAAAGTAAACAGTATAAACAAGGGCAATGCACGCAGCTCATCCAGTGCAAAGGCATGCACCGAAACCAGCACGCCGGAACGAACGATCAGGGTGCCCAGCAGGCTGAGTATAAAGGTGCCCAATGCTAACAGTATCGACCAATGGTGCAGGCCACCGGTACGTTGGCTAACTGCCAAACTATGCAATAAGGCGCTGGCCGTCAGCCAAGGCAATAAAGAGGCATTTTCGACAGGATCCCAGAACCACCAGCCGCCCCAGCCCAGTTCGCTGTATGCCCACCATGACCCCAAAATGATCCCGGCAGTCAGAAAACACCATGCAGGTTTGGCCCAGAGCAGGCACTGCCGAGCAGTCTCTGCAGTAAATGTGCCTCGCAGCAAGGAGGACAACATCAATACACTGCAAATGGCAAACCCGCCATAGCCCAGATAAAGCAATGGAGGATGTAAGATCAGGCCGATATGTTGCAGCATGGGATTGAGATCGCGCCCTTCAACTGCAGGAGGAAAGACACGAACAAAAGGATCGGAGAAGAACAGAATAAAAATCAGGAAGCAGCCGTTGATCAACGCCAGAATGGCCAGGGGGAGAGGCTGCACAGAACGCTCTGATTTAGCGCTGAACAGGGCAAAGCAGGCCGACCAACCACTGAGGCACAACAACCAAAGTAGTAACGAGCCTTCGTGCCCGCCCCATAATGCGCCGACTTTCATCAAGGGCGGTAATTGACGATGGCCATGTTGGGCAACGTACAACACGGAAAAATCATTACGCCAAAACAACAGCAGCAGAATGGCAAATGCCAGTACGATCAGGGCAAAAATGGCATAGCTCCATTCTCGTACTGGCAATAACACCTGACGGTGTTTTATCAATGCAAACAACGTGGTGCTCGCCAACAGTAATGACGCAACACAGGCAAGTAATAAGGCAATAAATCCCAGTTCGGCTAACCACAACACAACAACCTGCCTTATTTGGTTACAGCACTCAGGCAACCGTCATTTGCCCGGCATACAGAATAAAATAACGCAGCAATAATACGCCACACAAACTACAGCCGCTGATCAACAGGATATGGAGCCGGGTTTTACCCCAGCCTACGGCTTTCAGTAGCAACGGAAGAACCAGCCCCAGGCCAACTACGCCCAACCAGAACCACCAGGCCCAGAAACCACTAGCCAACGCAGCCGATAAGGCACGTAGCTTACCGTCATCCCCCAGCGCTAATCCGATGAAGAACGCAGCCAGCAGGAAAATTTCCAGCCATACCACGGGTGTTTCAAGGCGGTGAAGGAAATGCATCTCACGGCTGTGGATATCGCCTTTGGGCCTGAGGGTGACCACCAGCATGACGACCGCGATCCCCGATGAAATACCGGAGAACAGGAATAGCGCCGGTAACAAAGGGTTGTTTAGCATGGGGTAAGACTTCAATGCCGAAAGCAGGAAGCCGGTGTAAGCGCCCAACAATACTGCCAGGACCAGCATCAGTATTTCTATTGACCGCAACAAAGGTAAGAGGCGAGCCAACAATGTTGGGATCACCGACAGCTTTGGTAGCCAGCGTTGTTGCAATGAGGCCAATTCATCACGGAAAATCAGCGCGAGCCACAACACCAGCACTAACATGTAAATCTGGAACAGCATCACGCCCATCGACATCACAGAGGTAAAGCTGTAGTGGAACATCAGTTTCCAGAAGGTCCACGGGCGGGTCAGGTGAAAAATCAGAATGAACAGTCCGAGCGCAATTGAGGTGGGCGCGATAAACAGTGTGGTCAGCATGATCTGACTTTTTGAGGAGCCGTCCTCGGGATGATAACGCCGCAGCAGGATGGACAGAGTCACCAGACCTGCAGAAATACCAATCAGAAACAGGTAAATGGCAATGGGCCAATCCCAGACCAGAGACTCAAAATGGAAGGCAGAAGTCATTGACTTATCTCCCCATATTTAAACGGAACACGATACATTTTGGGGTGTGTTCCTAATGCAATCTTGTAGCGATAAGTGGTTTTTTGCTGTAACAGACGCGAGATATCACTATCAGGATCGTCAAGGTTGCCAAATGTTAAGGCCTGAGTTGGGCAGGAAAGTACGCAGGCAGGCAACTTGCCCTGGCGAAGGTTGGTCTTGCGGCAAAAATCGCATTTATCCGCCGTTTTATTTACCGGGTGAATAAAGCGTACCCGGTAAGGGCAGGCCGCAATGCAGTATTGACAACCGATGCAGAGATCCGGATTAACGTCGACAATCCCACTGGCAGCATCCAGGAATGAAGCCCCGGTTGGGCAAACATGCACGCACGGAGCACTTTCACAATGCTGACAAGAATGGCGAAAAAAGCGGTATTTCACATCAGGAAACTGGCCTATCGGCTCGCTGCGGATAATCTCCAGGCGTGAAACGCCCACCGGTACCTGGTTGACTTCACGGCAGGCATCCATACAGGCAGTACAACCGATACAGCGTGATTCATCATGAACCATGCCGTAGCGGATGCCGTTCACGTTCATGCTGCGTGCCAAGAGTTTTTCCGCCGCCATAGAGGTCATGGCCAGCACACCTATTCCTGCGATAAAACGGCGCCGTGAGCAGCTCATGGCTGCTCCTTATCCAGCTTGACCGATGCTGGATTAAACGCTGGGTTCTGCTGCTGTTGGCGATGGCAGTCCACGCAGATTTGTATCCGCCCTTTGTCGCTCAGCCCTTGCATTTTATCCTGCTCAGGATGAAGTTGGTGGCAACTGGCACAAGATACTTTGGCTAGATGCACATCATGCGGCCAGAAGGCTTTTTGCAATGCCTCGGGCAAATGGCAAGACAGACAAACGCTGTTTTGCTGCTCGACACCGAACATCGGCTCGTTGAAACGCATTACATCCTTGACCCCTTCACGGTGGTGCCATGACGGGGTTCCATGACAGTTGGTGCAAGTCACCGGTAATTTGTTATTTGGGTTGATGGCACCCTCATGTTTGCCATGCATCGCACTTTGTTGCGGCTTGTGGCAACGTAAGCAGGCATCATCTGGGTTCCGTTGCAGGGTAACTTCCGCAGAATTCTGTTTGGCTGCGGGACTTTCGGTTTGTGCTGATACCGGTAATACTGTCAGCCAAAGACTGCAGGCAAGCACCCCGGTAGCTAATAACGAACGCAGTACGCTCATATTGACTCCATTTTTTTACGCCCCGCGAACGAGGCGAAGGGGTTAATGGCTTAACAGCCCGGCTTTCTTTGCCTGCTCATCCCACTGGGGAACGACTGTCTTGAGGAACTCTTGTTTTTCGGCATTCAACTTCGGCATATCCATCCCCATAGCCAATTGGGCTTTTTCTTTGGTAGAGATATCCGGCAGCGCTATCTCATGGGTGACCCCTTTGGTGGCGAGCAAACGGATGAGCTGAGTGCGAGCCTGTGCAGCTTGATCAAGCGCCGTGCCTAGAATGCGCAATGCAACATCCGGTGCATGCATATGAATACCGTGTGAAGCGATAGCAAAGTCCCAACGCCACTGGGCGTGACGGATATGGGTCAGGATAGGTTTCATCTCGGCTTCGGTTGCGCCAGCATCCCAGGCAGCCTTGGCTTCAAAGTGCGCGTGAACCAGTTGATCCTCCACTTTCAATTTGATCTCGTTAATGTCGTGCTTATGTTTGGCCACCACCGCTTCCAGGCTGGCTTTATCTTGGGTGTGGCAGTTTTTGCAGGTATGCTCAAAGTTATCTAACGGGTTACCAATCTTGTGTTCGGTATAGATCTTGCCTTCAGCGTTTTGCACTTTCGGCATATGGCAGTCGATGCAGGTTACATTGTTCTTGCCATGCATCCCGGCACTCCAGGTTTCATACTCTGGGTGTTGAGCTTTGAGCAGCGGTGTTTTCGATAATGGGTTGGTCCAATCGGAGAAAGCGATGTTGTCGTAATAGGCCTCCATGTCATCCACCGTTGTTCCCTTGTCCCATGGGAATTTCACCGCCTTGTCTTTGCCTTCAAAATAATATTCGACGTGGCACTGCCCACAGACCATAGATTGCTGCTCGAAGCGACCCGCTTTATCAAAGGATTTACCGATCGTCTGCATGGCTCTATCGGCATAAGGGCGGGAAAGGGTCAGCATGGGCTTGCCAGCGGCAAAATCAGCGGAAGCGGTATTGTGACAATCGGCACAACCGAGGTCGTTAACAATTTCCGGCCCTCCACGCGCCCATTTGCCATGAAAGTAGTTCGCTTCCCCTTGTTCGGCGATCACTCTGGCGACATCTGGACTTTTACAACTCCAGCAGGCCATGGGCAATGGCCCGTCTTCCGCTGTTTTTGGCGCGCCAGTACGTAACGTTTCACGGATATCCGTCATGGCAAAGGCGTGACCACGCGGCTTATTGTAATCCTTGGCAAACGGGTAGCCGGCCCAAAGAATCACCAGACGAGGGTCTGCTGCTAAAGCGTCTACACGCTCTGATTGTTCAGCGGTGGCTTTCCAAGATTGGTATTGATCCGGGTGAGAAGCAGAGAAAGTTTCGTTTCTGGCCTCAATCTTCCCCGGTGCCTCGGCGGCAAGTGCCGAAAACGACAAGAACCCCGTAATCATCCCTGCTAGAAATAGCGTCAATACATTGCTGACCTTATTCATAAGCATCCCATCCAGTTGGTCTGCGTTAACGCAGTACTTTATTAGTTGTTAGGTTCGGTTAAGAACAGATTTTCAACACCACATTTTGTAGGGATAACATAGGCCACATAAAAAATGTTGTTTTTGGTCAATTTACGAGGAGATCTTGAAGACTTGATTGAATTTTGAGAAGCAGCACTAAATTTCATATACCTCTAATTAGTTATTAAAATATAAGGCATTGCGTTGAAAGAGGAATCAATAGAAATTATTGCATACTGCTTTTGATGATTGTCGGTCAAACGCGCCCCAGTGAAAACATAAGATATTTTTATGTAATTCCTTATTTGAGTCGTGGCTAGAAGATAAAAAACGAATTTTTGCTCGCTTAACCCTTAGTTAAGGAATAGGGGGACAATACCACCAAGCAGTCACTGTACACCGCTAAGGGCGCTGTAATTTGTGCGATAGCAGAGGCAAATTTCAGTTTGATATTGCGTCATAGAATAATCACGCGATAATCAGGTAAACAGATTAAATAACAGTGGTGAGCACCGATGGAGATTCGCGTATTTCGACAAGAGGACTTTGAAGAGGTCATCACGCTGTGGGAGCGTTGCGATTTGTTGCGCCCATGGAATGACCCTGAAATGGACATTGAGCGTAAATTGAACCACGATCCGGAACTGTTTTTAGTGGCGGAAGTGGGGGGTGAAGTGGTGGGGTCGGTCATGGGGGGCTATGACGGCCACCGTGGTTCAGCCTATTATCTGGGGGTTCACCCCGATTATCGTGGGCGTGGTATCGCCAATGCGTTAATTAACCGCCTGGAGAAAAAACTGATCGCTCGAGGCTGCCCGAAAATTCAACTGATGGTACGTGAAGATAACGATACCATTATTGAGATGTATGAAAAGATCGGTTACGAGATCCAGAGTATAACCTGCCTGGGTAAAAGGTTAATTGAGGATCAGGAATACTAAATAGTGTCCTAATAATTGACTAAGGTATTGTTCGAACAGCTGAAACGTCTTATTGAATTAAAAAATAGTGGTTTTAAGCGCTTGTGGCAAGCTCGACAATACCCAGTCAATTGGGCTGAATTTAACCTTTATACCCGATCAACTTGCAGATGTTTGACCAAGCCTGTTATTAGGAAAGGCGTGCTGAGGGTTCCTAGCGGCGTTAGCCGTCGGAACGGGTCTCAGTACGATTGTCCCGGGTATCTAAGACTCAACAAGAGTTTCAAGCCATTTGAAGTATCACAGGTCTATAGGTATTAATAGACTCTAAATAATTCGAGTTGCATGTAGGCGGCAAGTTCTATAGTCGCCAAGAGCATAGTCTACTATGTGACTGGTGCGAGTGTGACTGGTGCGACAAGTCTGCCGGGAGCAGACTTGAACGCTGCTGGCAGCGGCCCGGCTCAGGACGAGCCTAGTATCTGGACACAGCCAACACCCGTGCAACTTGAAGGATGTCGAGTATAAATAAAATACTATGGATTGATTTTATTGATTTGTTTTACATCGATTTCCACGTTACGCCAGTCTTTATCCACTTCACCTTGGATCTCAATCAAATCCTGTGGGGCGACGGTAACGCCTTTCCAATATTTATGGTCAATGTCGACAGTGATCGTACCACTGGCATCTTTGAATATATAGGTATCATCCGATACGCGTTCGATGATGTTGCCTTGCAATCTGACCCAAGTACCTTCGCGTTGCTCTTTGGCATTGGCGATTGTGGTGATGCTGTGATTTTTGTCAACAAAGCCACCGGCTTGTGCTGTGGTTTGCGGCCCAGAAAATCCCCCTTGCTGAGCGGCAAACACTGGAGCGGTAGATAAAGCAAAGATAACCGTGCTAATCGCGAATTTTTTCATCATGTTGATCCTTTCTGTTGGTTTTCACAGTGATTAAACCTCATAATTCTTAACGATTCCTTAAGGTGTCAAAAGAAAATATTTTGCTGTACATCTGCGTGATGAGTCGCTTTGATTGACACCGGAAGAGGTGTAATAAAGGAATACTGATGCGCATACTGCTGGTAGAAGATGACAGGTTGATTGGTGATGGTATCAAGGTAGGGCTGACGCGCCTTGGCTTTAGCGTAGATTGGTTTACGTCGGGGCGTGAGGGGAAAAATGCGCTGTTCAGTGCGCCTTACGATGCGGTGATCCTCGACCTCTCCTTACCTGAAATAGATGGTTTGGTTATTTTGCGCGAATGGCGAGAGAATAATCGCCAAGAACCCGTATTGATTCTCACCGCGCGTGATGCGTTGTCGCAACGGGTGGATGGTTTACGTTTAGGGGCGGACGATTATCTTTGCAAACCGTTTGCTTTGATCGAAGTCGCAACACGCTTGCAAGTATTGATTCGGCGCACTTATGGGCAGACACAAAGTGAACTTTCTCACGGCAAGGTTACGTTAGACCCAGTTCGGTTAATCGCCAGTTTTGATGGTGAGCCACTTATGCTAAAACCCAAAGAGTTTGCCTTGCTCGAATTGCTGCTACGTAACGCGGGCCGTGTACTGCCGCGCAAACTTATAGAAGAAAAACTTTATAGCTGGAACGATGATATCGCCAGTAATGCGATTGAGGTATACGTACACCATTTACGACGCAAACTGGGTAGTACCTTCATTCGCACAGTTCATGGTATTGGTTACACACTGGGGGAGGCATGAAACGGACACAACGGCTGAGCTTGCGTGTGCGTCTGACATTACTGTTTCTGTCGCTAGCTGTCGTCGCCTGGGGTTGCGCCAGCTTTGTGGCTTGGAAGCAGACGACGCATAAATTGAATGAGTTATTCGACACCCAACAGTTGTTGTTTGCCAAGCGTATCAGTGCAATGGACTTTAGTGGGTTGAATGCATCAAAGTCGGTAGTACATCCGATGAAAAAGGATACTGGCGGTTATTCGGACGACGATGCACTGGCTTTTGCTGTTTTTACCGCCGAAGGCAAACGAATTCTACATGATGGGGAAAATGGCGCGCAGATCCCTTGGCATTATCAACATGAAGGGTTTAAGGATGGACAGTTACAAGATGATGACGACAAATGGCGTTTTTTGTGGCTCAGCACGCCTGATAAACAACACCGGATTGTGGTAGGGCAGGAGAAAGAATACCGTACAGAGATGGCGCTGGAGATTATTTTGTCGCAACTGCAGCCTTGGCTTGTTGCGCTGCCCTTGATGTTTTTATCACTGATAATCCTGCTGAGTTGGGAACTACAGCCACTTAAGCAACTGGCCAATGCGCTACTTAACCGTGCAGCCGATGCCGACGAACCCCTGGATACCGAGCAGGTTCCAGGGGAGGTGCGCCCGCTAGTTGATGCACTTAACCAACTGTTTTCACGTATTCAGGCACTGATGCTGCGTGAACGCCGCTTTACTTCCGACGCTGCTCACGAACTACGTAGCCCACTTGCTGCATTAAAAGTACAGGCGGATGTCGCACAGTTGGTGATGGAGGATCAGCAGGCGCTTGAAAAAGCATTGTTGCAGATGAATACGGGTATTGAACGTGCGAGTCGGTTGGTGGAACAACTGCTTATACTGTCACGCCTAGATTCACTGGATCATTTGGAGGAAGTTCAGGCTATCGCAATGGCAGAACTTTTACAGTCGGCAGTGATGGATATTTACCCTGTAGCGCAACAGGCGGGCGTTGATATACACCTCAATCTGGAGGTAGATAATGGACTTTACACCGGACAACCGTTATTGATTGAGCTTCTGGTACGCAATCTGCTCGATAACGCCATCCGCTACAGTCCGTGCGGCAGTGTGGTACAAGTGACGCTCGAGAAGCATCAGTTCAGGGTCAGTGACAATGGCCCCGGTGTCACTGAGGAGGTTTTAACGCGATTAGGGGAGCGATTTTGGCGGCCACCAGGCCAAGTAAGCACCGGCAGTGGTTTGGGGCTGTCGATTGTTAAACGTATTGCAGCACTACATAAGATGAAGATTTGCTTTGGTCATGCGGCGCAGGGTGGTTTTGAGGTGATCGTGCGCTGGTAAATTTGTGCCAGCGAGATCACATTGCTGTTATTGACATGGGTGATCCTTAAGCTAGGAGGTAATGATAACGTCAACGGGTCGTCGCTACCTACGAGAGAGATAATATCGTTATAGTTTAGCAAGTGATAAGCATAAACGAGAGTAAGTCTGAGAATGGGGACTGACGTCATAAGATGAGTAAGCAACAACCTTTGAAACGCACCGTTCTCCGGTTTTCACCGGATGATTATGATCAGCATGGTGTATTGCGTTTACCATGGTGGTTTTGGGGAGTATTAATTCTGCAGGCGCGTACCTGGATACTGTTTGTCATGGCAGGAGTGTCCCGTGACCAAGGGGCTGGGTTACTGCAACTGTTCTACCCTGATACTCAGCGCTTTTGGTTTGGCATGTTGCTGGGGCTACCTGCTGCCCTGGCTTTTGTCATCAGTGGACGTCGTCAGCATTGGCCCCGTCTGTGGTGTTGCTGGCGCTGGGTCTTAGTCATTGCTGTGGCTGTTGCTCTACTGGGGTCAGCTTACGG
The DNA here is from genome assembly GCF_000496755.2 of Serratia sp. DD3. The sequence continues at coordinate 18,125 of NZ_AYKS02000027.1, read as the reverse complement.
CGTGTGGCAACAGCAAGAGATGAACGTCCCTCCGGTAGATATCCTCCTGGTGTTGCTTGATGCGTTGGCGCTGAGCTATCTATTACTGAATCAACGCTTGATAGTGTGCTTTTCCCAGCCGGTGGAACCGAGTTGACGCAGGTCAGTGCACCTAGTGGGTGGCGGGGCTGACAATGGGGTGTCTGGTAACGGGGTTAATTGTTTTTTGGTGGCACTTTTCCCAATTTTTGTACTCCAAACTGGCAACTTACGCTAGAGCCCTGCGGTAATGGGGCTTAAGTCGCTAATCTGTACTCAAAATAATTCGCGTTTCTTGACAAAACGCTGTGTGTTTTGAACAGCGCTTGTGCTGGCTCCGAAGGAACGAGGCTCAGGAAGTGCTGAGTATCAGAGTGTAGTCAACACCCAAGTAACGTGGAGTATTAAAATTATGTTTTATATTAAGGAGTTATTGATGACTATTCGCCCGCTGTTATTAGGGCTGCCGCTGTTGCTGGCAGGGTGTTCTAGCAGTTCCAGCTTCTCTTGGCCTAGCTTCTCTTGGTCCAGCTTGTCACCGTTTAATTGGTTTGGTAGTAGCAGCATGGTGGTGAGTGAGAAAGGGGTCGGTGATATCACCGCGACAACACCGATGACAGCCTCAGCCATTAGCAAAGGCCTGCAGGATAACTATCCAATTCTGAGCGGTATGACTAGCTATCAAGGGCAAGTCGTTTCCTACTTTCAAGCGATGGCGGGGAATGACGTCAAGCTGGTGATTACTGGGGAATTTAAAGGGTCGGTACAACGGATCGAGGTCATGGACAGTAAAGTGCCTACCGAATGGGGCAGTAAACTTGGCACACCATTTAGTGAGTTATTCAGCAAGGCTTATGGTGCGTGCAAAGCGGGTGAAGGTGATAATGCTGGCAAAGTCGAGTGCGTAGCCACTCAGAGTCGCCATGTCAGCTATGTATTTAACGGCCAATGGGCAGGTCCGCAAGAGATTATTCCACCTGACAATATCCTGCAGAGTTGGACGGTAAGTAAAATTATCTGGCATGCGAAAGCACAATAATTTATCGCCGGGTTGCCGTTAACTGCTTTGTCTTCGGGTAGAGCTGCGTCTTTTACCAGATATAGGGTGTAACGCATTTTTCGTAGGGAAATGATCTGCTTACGAATTCAGAAAGTTGAGGATAATGATATGACACAGGTTCAGAGCGGTATTCTGTTGGAGCATTGCCGGTTTGCTATTTTTCTCGAAGCCAGGCTGCAAGGGGAACTTGCCGAGGTACGTCAGGGCTGCAAACAGTTTTGTCAGGTGCTAGGTGAGTTACAGCAGAAATTTCCTGATGCCCATTTAGGCGCAGTGGTCGCTTTTGGTTCTGAGATTTGGCATGCCCTTGCCAATGGTCAAGGTGCTAAAGAACTGAAGCCTTTCGTCCCGCTAGGCAAAGGGCTGGCACCGGCAACTCAGCGCGATATGTTGGTTCATATCCAGTCACTACGTCATGACGTCAATTTCACCTTGGCACAAGCGGCGTTAGCTGCTTTTGGTGCCGCGATCCATATTGAAGAAGAAACCCATGGGTTCCGCTGGGTGGAAGATCGTGATTTAAGTGGCTTTATTGACGGTACTGAAAACCCGAAAGGGGAACAACGCGCCGAAGTTGCGGTGATTGGTGAAGGTGAAGAGGATGCCGGCGGGAGTTACGTCCTGGTACAACGTTACGAGCATAATTTGGGTCGTCCATGGCAAGGGTTGACCACTGAACAGCAAGAAAAGGTCATTGGCCGCACCAAGCAAGATAGTGAGGAGCTGCCAGCGGATCAACGGCCAGATACTTCACATGTTAGCCGGGTTGATCTGAAAGAGGACGGGGAAGGGTTGAAAATCCTGCGTCAGAGCTTGCCTTATGGTACCGCCAGCGGCAAACATGGCCTCTATTTCATTGCCTACTGTGCTCGCTTGCATAATATAGAAAAACAGCTGTTGAGCATGTTTGGTGAGTTGGATGGCAAACATGATGCGGTGCTGCGTTTCAGTAAGCCAGTGACGGGCAGTTACTACTTTGCCCCTTCGTTGACCCGCTTGTTATCGCTTTAATCTCTTTCTTCGGAGCCAGTTTACTGGCTCTAGCTTGCTACTCTTCCTGCGTGGTACTCCCTCTGCTACCTACCGTGCGCCTTGCCTTATAGCGTTTGATGATGGTAAAGCACTAAACATTCTATAAAAGCGTTACAACTCTGCATCGAGTTATCCATACACTGGTCAATATAGAAACGTCGTTTTTCTGGTTTGATGGTGAGTGACAAGGTGCACAATGAAATATACCTGGATCCCAAATAGAGTGTTGAAAGGCTACTTGGCGGTGGTGTTATTGACCAGCAGTGGTATCGCCTCGGCAGTTGAATTACTTAACAGTTCTTATGATGTGTCGCGCGAATTGTTTGCAGCGCTCAACCCTGGTTTTGAACAACAGTGGAACCAGCAACACCCAAGCGACAAGTTAACCATCAAACAGTCTCATGGCGGTTCATCTAAACAGGCTTTGGCTATTTTGCAGGGGCTACGTGCTGATGTCGTGACCTATAACCAGGTGAGTGATGTACAGATTTTGCACGCTCGTGGGCAATTAATTCCTCAAAACTGGCAGCAGCGCTTGCCGAACAACAGTTCACCGTTCTATTCCACCATGGCATTTCTGGTACGTAAGGATAATCCCAAGGGGATTCACACCTGGGCTGATCTAGTACGTGACGACGTCAAGTTAGTGTTCCCAAACCCGAAGACTTCCGGCAATGGTCGTTACACTTACCTGGCTGCCTGGGGGGCCACCAGCCAAGCCACCGATCACAATCAGGCCGCAGTCCGTGAGTTTATGACCCGCTTGCTGAAAAATGTGGTGGTGTTTGACACCGGAGGCCGGGGAGCAACCACCACTTTTGTTGAACGTGGTTTGGGGGATGTGCTTATCAGTTTTGAATCTGAAGTGAATAACATCCGCAAACAATACGGTGAGGAGAACTATCAGGTCATCGTTCCTGACGTGAATATTTTAGCGGAGTTTCCGGTGGCCTGGGTGGACAAAAACGTTGAAAAAAACGGCACCGAAAACGTCGCCAAAGCCTATCTGAGTTATCTCTACAGCCCCGCAGCGCAACAGATTATCAGCAGCTTTTATTACCGCGTCTATGACCCACAGGTGATGGCCGCAGCGAAAGGCCAGTTCCCGGCAACCCAACTATTTAGCGTTGAGGCGCAATTCGGTGGTTGGCCACAAGTGATGAGTACCCACTTTGCAACCGGTGGGGAGTTGGACCAACTGTTAGCAGCAGGGCGTAAGTGATGTTTTCTATAGCCAGCAAGCGAGTGTTACCCGGGTTCACTCTCAGCCTGGGGAGTAGCCTGCTTTACACTTGCCTGATTTTACTGTTGCCGCTCAGTGCATTGGTGATGCAATTGGCACAGATGAGCCTGGCACAGTATTGGCAGGTTATTACCCATCCTCAAGTGGTTGCCGCTTATCAAGTCACACTATTGGCTGCGGCGGTGGCCAGTATTTTTAATGCGTTATTTGGCATGTTGATGGCCTGGATCCTCACGCGTTATCAGTTTCCTGGCCGGGCTTTGCTTGATGGGCTGATGGATTTGCCTTTTGCATTGCCGACGGCGGTGGCGGGCTTGACCCTGGCCGGGTTATTTTCCACCACCGGTTGGTATGGTCAGTGGCTGGCGCATTTCGATATCAAGGTTTCCTTTACCTGGCTAGGGATTGCGGTGGCGATGGCGTTCACCAGTATTCCTTTTGTGGTGCGCACTGTGCAGCCAGTGTTGGAAGAACTGGGCCCAGAATATGAAGAGGCAGCGGAAACCTTGGGAGCGAACCGTTGGCAGAGCTTTCGGTTGGTGGTTTTGCCTGAAGTGGCTCCTGCATTGTTGGCGGGTACGGCGCTGTCATTTACCCGTAGTCTCGGTGAGTTTGGCGCAGTGATCTTCATTGCAGGCAATATCGCCTGGAAAACAGAAGTGACTTCTTTGATGATTTTTGTGCGGTTACAGGAGTTCGACTACCCGGCCGCCAGTGCCATTGCCTCGGTGATTTTGGCGGTATCACTGCTGTTACTGTTTGCAATTAACACCTTACAGAGCCGCTTTGGTCGGCGGATTGGAGGGCGCTGATGGCTGATCTTATTGCTGTAGATGAGGCAACACGCCCACGTATCAATGGGCTTAAATGGTTACTGATCTTGGTGGGCGTGCTGTTTTCGATCCTGCTATTAGTGGTGCCGATGGCGATGATTTTCATTGAAGCATTCTCTTCGGGTATCGCTGCGGTAGGGCATAACCTGGCTGACCGGGACATGTTACATGCTATCTGGCTGACGCTGCTGGTGGCATTAATCACGGTTCCGGTCAATCTGCTGTTTGGTACCTTGCTGGCCTGGCTGGTGACACGTTTTACTTTCCCTGGCCGCCAGTTGCTGTTGACGCTGTTCGATATGCCGTTTGCTGTATCGCCGGTGGTGGCTGGGTTGTTGTATCTGCTGTTCTACGGCAGTAATGGGCCGCTAGGGGGTTGGCTTGAGGCCCATGACTTGCAATTGATGTTTGCCTGGCCCGGTATGGTGTTGGTAACGGTATTTGTCACCTGCCCGTTTGTGGTGCGCGAACTGGTGCCATTGATGATGAGCCAGGGGAGTCAGGAAGATGAAGCGGCAGTGTTGCTTGGCGCTTCTGGTTGGCAGATGTTTCGCCGCGTGACCCTGCCGAATATTCGTTGGGCGCTGTTGTATGGGGTGGTGCTGACCAATGCCCGCGCGATTGGTGAATTTGGTGCGGTCTCAGTGGTTTCCGGTGCCATTCGTGGCGAAACCTATACGTTGCCGCTGCAGGTTGAATTACTGCATCAGGATTACAACACCGCAGGGGCATTTACGGCGGCGGCTCTGCTGACCTTAATGGCAATAGTGACACTATTTTTGAAAAGTGCCTTGCAATGGCGCTTGGCTCGTCAAAATATTCGTCTCGAACAGGAGGAACTATGAGTATTGAGATTGGTGGTATCAATAAGTTTTTTGGTCGTACCAAGGTATTGAACGATATCTCGCTGGTTATTCCTTCTGGTGAGATGGTGGCGCTGTTGGGGCCTTCGGGTTCTGGCAAAACCACCTTGCTACGCATTATCGCCGGGTTGGAAACCCAAAGTGGTGGCAAGCTGGGGTTTCACGGTACGGATGTGAGCCGCATGCATGCGCGTGATCGTCGTGTCGGTTTTGTGTTTCAGCATTATGCCTTATTTCGTCATATGACGGTGTTTGACAATATTGCCTTTGGTTTAACGGTGCTGCCACGCCGTGAGCGCCCGAATAGCGCGGCAATCAAACAGCGGGTAGAGCAGTTGCTGGCAATGGTCCAACTGAGCCATTTAGCTAACCGCTATCCGTCCCAGCTATCTGGTGGACAAAAACAGCGTGTGGCCTTGGCGCGTGCATTAGCCGTGGAACCGCAGATCCTGCTGTTGGATGAACCTTTTGGTGCCTTGGATGCCCAGGTGCGCAAAGAGCTGCGCACCTGGTTGCGCCAGTTGCATGAAGAGCTGAAATTCACCAGTGTGTTTGTCACCCACGACCAGGAAGAAGCAATGGAAGTGGCGGACCGCATTGTGGTGATGAGTCAGGGGAATATTGAGCAAGTCGGCTCCCCGGTTGAGATTATGCGTGAGCCTGCCAGCCGCTTTGTGCTGGAATTTATGGGGGAAGTGAATCGCCTGCATGGCGAAATTCGCGGGACCCAGCTGTTTGTTGGGGCTCACCATTGGCCACTCTCTTTCCAACCCATTTATCAGGGGCCGGTTGATCTGTTCTTACGCCCTTGGGAGATGGAGCTTAGCAGCAAAAGCAGTGAGCGCTGCCCATTACCGGTGCAAGTTTTGGAAGTGAGCCCCCGTGGTCACTTCTGGCAATTGACGGTACAACCGATTGGTTGGCATCAAGAGCCGATCACGGTGGTGTTACCGCTCGGTCATATCACCCCCGCTCGTGGTGACCGTTACTATGTAGGGAGTCTTAATGCGCGCCTCTATGCCGGTGAACAACTATTACAACCGGTTGCGTTAGCCAAGATCGCCTGATAGTTTTTTGTTATCTCTATTTTAAGGCAACCTCGGGTTGCCTTTTACATGATATGGGCAATAAGAGTGACGATTCTGGAACAATGCATTGGCAATACGCCATTAGTAAAACTACAACGCTTGGCTGAAGGTTCAGGCAGTGAAGTCTGGGTTAAACTGGAAGGGAATAACCCGGCAGGTTCGGTGAAAGATCGCGCTGCTCTGGCGATGATCCAGCAAGCGGAACAGCGTGGTCGGCTTAAACCTGGGCATCAGATTATTGAAGCAACCAGCGGCAATACCGGGATCGCACTGGCAATGATTTGTGCGATGAAGGGGTACGCCCTGAAATTAATCATGCCGGATAATATGAGCATCGAACGCCAGGCGGCGATGAAAGCTTATGGTGCCGAGCTGATCCTGGTCACCCGAGAGCAAGGGATGGAAGGGGCACGAGATCTGGCGCTGGAAATGCAACAACAAGGGCTAGGGGTGGTGCTGGATCAGTTTAATAACCTGGCTAACCCCTATGCGCATTTCACCACCACTGGCCCAGAAATTTGGCAGCAGAGCGCGGGCCGTATCACCCATTTTGTCTCCAGTATGGGAACCACCGGCACCATTACCGGGGTGGGGGAGTACCTGAAAAGCCAAAACCCACAGGTACAAATTATCGGGTTACAACCTGCGCCCGGCAGCAGTATTCCGGGTATTCGCCGCTGGTCACCGGGCTATATGCCGGGGATTTTCCGCCCGGAGTTGGTCGATCAGGTGTTGGATATGAGCCAAAGTGACGCCGAGCAAACCATGCGCCAATTAGCGCAGCAGGAAGGGATCTTTTGTGGCGTCAGTTCTGGTGGCGCAGTTGCGGGTGCATTGCGTATGGCGCAGGGCAACCCCGGTAGTGTGATTGTGGCGATTATCTGCGATCGTGGTGATCGCTACCTCTCTACGGGTGTCTTTGATTAACGGTTTGTTAGTGCTGGGGCACTGAATACTTACTATCATTCATTTAGATGATGTGCCTAAAACTATGTTTAAACCTTTTGATAAAATAAAGTATTGCGAAAAACAATGACTGATGAATTTAATTGTCCATGTTGTGGTGGAAAAACGATAGATAACATAGGTGACTATGAAATTTGCCCCATATGTAAATGGGAGGATGATCCAGTTCAATCGAAGGAACCATCATATACAGGAGGAGCTAACAGAATGAGCTTGAATGAAGCTAGGGAGGCGTTTAGACAAGGTAAAAAAGTAGAATAATGAATGTGATAGTTCTATAGACAATAAAAACCCCATGTAAACATGGGGTTTAGTGGCATTACGACAGACGACAGTTACTTCTTGATGCGGATAATCGGGGTTTCGCCCACAACTACGCTACCGGACAGTTTGATCAACTCTTTGATCTCATCCATGTTGGAGATAACAACCGGCGTCAAGGTTGATTTAGCTTTCTCTTCCAACAGCGGCAGATCAAACTCGATCACCACATCCCCTTTCTTGACACGTTGGCCTTCTTCCGCGATGCGCTTAAAGCCTTCGCCTTTCAGTTCTACAGTGTCAATACCAAAGTGAACAAACAGCTCAATACCGCTGTCGGATTCGATAGAAAACGCATGGTTGGTTTCGAAAATTTTACCGATGGTCCCATCCACTGGGGCGACCATCTTGTTGCCAGCGGGTTTGATAGCAATACCATCACCAACGATTTTCTCAGCGAATACTACATCTGGTACATCTTCGATATTGACGATTTCGCCAGAAATTGGAGCAACGATCTCAATTGTGCCGGTATCTTTTTTGTCATCAGAAACCAGAGATTTCAGTTTATCGAACAACCCCATGATCTTCTCCTAAGTATTAAATTGGGCGGCTTTCCAGTGTCGTAGCAGTTTAGCAGCGTGTATTTTCTTCGATGAATTTATCTACGCAATCCATCAATTCTTTCGCCGTGGGTTGTGCCAAGGCTTGCGCGGCTAATGCTTTCACATCTTCGAAGTTCGTGTTACGAATAATTTTCTTGATGCGTGGGATTGAAATCGAACTCATACTGAATTCATCCAGCCCCATGCCCAATAACAACAGTGTAGCACGCTCATCCCCCGCAAGCTCACCACACATACCGGTCCACTTGCCTTGCGCATGAGATGCGTCAATGACCTGTTTAATCAGACCTAATACAGATGGAGACATCGGGTTGTAAAGATGAGAAATCAGCTCATTACCGCGATCTACCGCTAGAGTATACTGGGTAAGATCGTTTGTCCCAATACTAAAGAAGTCAACTTCCTTCGCCAGATGGTGAGCAACCACAGCAGCAGCTGGTGTTTCGACCATCACACCCACTTCAATGGATTCGTCAAACTCTTTGCCTTCCTGCCGTAGTTGCGCCTTCAAGGTTTCCAATTCGCCTTTCAGGTCGCGCACTTCTTCAACTGAGATGATCATGGGGAACATGATACGCAGTTTACCAAATGCAGAAGCTCGCAGAATAGCGCGCAGTTGTGCGTGCAGGATTTCCCGGCGGTCCATCGCGATGCGGATCGCACGCCAGCCAAGGAATGGGTTCTCTTCCTTTGGCAGGTTCATATACGGTAAGTCTTTATCACCACCGATATCCATGGTACGAACGATCACTGCCTGAGAGCCCATGGCTTGTGCAACCGCTTTATACGCCAGGAACTGTTCATCTTCTGTTGGCAGAGAATCGCGGTCCATAAACAGAAACTCGGTACGATACAGGCCGACACCTTCCGCGCCGTTACGCTCAGCACCCGCGACATCACGCACGGTACCAATGTTAGCGCAGACTTCAACCTGGTGCCCATCCAGCGTGATGGCTGGCAGGTCTTTCAGTTTAGCCAACTCGTTTTTTTCAGAGACGTATTGATTGTGAATAGCTTTAAGCTGTTCGATAACATCTGCTGTGGGGTTGACGTAAATATGGTTATTGACGGCATCCAGGATCAGATAATCGTCATTTTTCACCTGCGTAGTCACGTCGCTGGTACCGACGATAGCCGGTAATTCCAAAGAACGCGCCATGATCGAGGTGTGAGAAGTCCGGCCCCCCAGGTCAGTAATAAAACCCAGTACTTTATCCAGGTTTAATTGTGCCGTTTCGGAAGGGGTCAGGTCAGCAGCCACCAAAATGACTTGGTCCTGAATGGCGCTTAAATCGACAATGGGCATACCCAGGATATTGCGCAACAAACGCTTGCCAATATCGCGCACATCGGCTGCGCGCTCTTTCAGGTACTCATCATCCAGTTCTTCCAGTGCTTTCGCCTGGCCTTCGATCACGTTGTAAGCCGCAGCATCAGCAGAGGCCAGATTGTCTTTGATGAGGGCTATGATTTCCTGTTCAAGTTCTTCGTCTTCCAACAGCATGATGTGGCCTTCGAAGATAGCTTCTTTCTCTTCGCCGAAGGTCTCGCCCGCTTTGGTCTTGATCACCTCCAACTGTTCAGAAGCCTTGGCTCGGCCAGCCAGAAAACGTGAGACCTCTTGTTCAACCTGGTCCGCCGAGATTTTTTTCCGGTTGATGACAATCTCATCTTCTTTCAGTAAGAGCGCCTTACCAAAAGCAATACCCGGTGATACTAAAATGCCTGAAATCATAACCCTACCTTACTCATGACTGGTGTTAACTAAAAAGACGAGCTGGTTATTCAAGCTCTGCCATCAGTTTTACCAAATGCTCAACGGCTTTTTGCTCATCTTCACCGGTGGCTTCGATGGTGACTACGGTCCCTTGAGTCAGACCCAGCGTTTGCAGTTTAAACAGACTTTTGGCGCTAGCGCTTTTGCCATTGGAAGTCACAGAAATGTCAGACACGAAGCCTTTGGCTTCTTTAACGAACTGAGCAGCAGGGCGGGTATGCAGACCATTAGGTGCGGTGATAGTAACTTCTTGCTGGAACATTGGTATTTCCCCAACTTATTAGGATTAATGTTGTGGAGCTAAAGTTTAGCCTGAAGGCGTCATTTTAGCTTGTCTGTTTAGCGCCTGACTATGTTGTTACAGGGGCAAGGGTTGATGCAACAAAAAACGACGCTTTAGGCAGTTCAGATCAAAAAACTTAACTTGCGACGTCGTTTGAATCAGCTTCTTATTATGCCGTGTTTTCTACTGAAGCGACAAATGGGTAAATCGATTCAGCTGAAACAATAGCAGGAAGGCGATTAATTTTATGCACCAAAATAATTGCTCGCTTAAATACTAAAGCCAGCCGCTAAAAGCAATCTTCAAGTAGTGTAAACTTTGAAGTAGACCACAAAAAAGCACCCGAAAGGATGCTTTTTGAGCGGTTTTTGAGCCATTTAGTCTATTGCTGTAACTCTTGTTCGGTAAACAAATCGGCGAATAGCGCAGTGCTTAAATAACGTTCACCCGAGGAAGGCAGAATAACCACAATGGTCTTGTCAGCAAAATCTGGCTCTGCGGCGAGTTTGGCTGCGGCTGCGACGGCGGCCCCTGATGAAATCCCCGCCAGTATGCCTTCTTCTTCCATTAACCGCCGAGCCATGGCAATTGCATCATCGTTAGTGACTTGTTCAACGCGATCTATCAGGCTCAGGTCCAGGTTATCTGGAATGAAACCGGCACCGATGCCCTGGATTTTGTGTGGACCGGGTTTGATTTCAGCACCAGCTCGTGCCTGGCTGATCACGGGTGAGTCAGTGGGTTCAACCGCTACACTGATAATCGCCTTGCCTTGCGTGTTCTTGATGTAACGGCTGACGCCAGTCAAGGTGCCACCGGTGCCAACGCCGGCGATAAACACATCGACTTTGCCGTCGGTATCTGCCCAGATTTCAGGCCCAGTGGTTTTTTCATGAATCGCTGGGTTGGCGGGGTTACTGAACTGTTGCAGTAGGATATAGCGGCCAGGATCGGTTGCCACAATCTCTTCGGCTTTGGCTATCGCCCCTTTCATGCCTTTAGCGCCTTCCGTCAGCACCAGGTTGGCACCCAGGGCTTTGAGCAGTTTACGACGCTCAATACTCATGGTTTCAGGCATGGTCAAGGTTAACGGATAACCGCGAGCAGCGGCGACAAAAGCCAGTGCAATCCCGGTGTTACCGCTGGTAGGTTCGACCAGTTCTTTACCCGGGGTTAGAATGCCGCGTTTTTCGGCATCCCAGATCATATTGGCACCGATACGGCATTTGACACTGAAACTCGGGTTACGAGACTCAACTTTGGCGAGAATACGCCCGTTGCCGATACGGTTCAGGCGAACCAGCGGCGTATGGCCGATTGTTAATGAGTTATCTTCATATATCTTGCTCATAGCCTTTCCTTTAACTCTATGAAAATTTAGGGAACATACAGAGCATACGCTAACTCTGCCAGCAAGGAAGAAAGGAATTGCTATAACGATATGTTATTAAGAAATAAGTTTTATACCCCTAATCATTCGCGCTGTAACGGAGTTGGTAGCAATGCAAATAAACCTGGTTGCTTATCCGACAAGCTACAGTGAGACTACCGTGATGTTGGGCATTAACTACAACTTCTAATTGGGTACTTTTTCTCCCTGTCAGCGCGTTATCGGCTGCGGACAGGGAGAAAATATGCGTTTTTGTCAGTTCCTTCCTTTGGTCGACTTTATGGCACTCTCCGTACCACAGAGTCTCTAGCGGACGAATTGCGCACGATAGTGGTCCACCCACATTGCCGTTGCACCACACACCGCGACGGGCAGGATCACCAGATTGAGGATCGGGATCATGGTGAAGAGGCTCACCAAGGCACCAAACTGCAGATTATCGGCTCTGCGTGCACGCAAGGCTTTGCGCATATCGGCAAAACTGATTTTGTGGTTATCAAAAGGGTAGTCACAGTATTGAATTGCTAACATCCAGGCACTGAACAGAAACCATAATAGCGGTGCGACGGTTTGGCCGATGCCTGGTACGAAAAAAAGCAATACCAGGACTAACGCACGTGGCAGGTAGTACATCAGTTTGCGCCACTCACGGGACATGATACGTGGCAGATCTTTAACGATCCCAAGTATACCGGTGTCCGGCAGAGGTTGACCGGTGAGGCTTTTTTCCAACTGTTCCGCCAGTAAACCGCAAAACGGTGCGGAGATCAGGTTGGTGATGGTGCTGAACAGATAGCTGAATACCAATAAAACCGTCACCACCGTCAGTGGCCAGAGCAAGTAGCTTAACCATTGCAACCAGCTCGGTATATGGCTCATGAGGCTTGGGATCCACTGGCCTAACTGGCTGAATAGCCACCAGAAAGCGGACCCCATCAGCAGCACATTGACCAGCAATGGTAAGACGACATAGCGTTTGATCCCCGGGCGTGAAATCAGTCGCCACCCTTCGGTAAAATAATGTATACCGCTGCGGGGTTTGGCTGGAGGCTGCATATAGGACATGTTAAGTTTATCTCTTCATCTGAATGGGCAGCGCTATCATATCGGGATGAGTTTTTTCTTGCTAGGGTGTGATTGGCTGAAAAAGAAGCAAAAAAATGCAATATCATCATCTTTATGGCCATAAAGTTCAGTCCGGGCTTGCACTTGTGCCTGCAGGCAAATAAAGTTAAAGAGTGAATGTTTGCCGTGGTGGCAATGTATCGAAACAACTAGAGATAGCAATGATGCAAGATTTGCGTCTTATATTAATCGTTGTTGGCGCGATCGCCATAATAGCGTTGTTATTGCATGGGTTGTGGACCAGCCGTAAAGAACGCTCGTCAATTTTTCGTGATCGCCCAATAAAACGTGCCAAAAACGAGCGTGAGCTAAGCCCACTTGATGATCCTGACGAAGGCGTAGGAGAGGTTCGTATTCGTTCCACTCGTTCGCAGAGTGAGCCGACAATGGGGCGTTTTGATACGGAACACGAAGAACCCGCGCGCTCTCCACAGACCGTTGACTCCTCTTCGTCAGACATATATCAGTCTGAGCCATTGGCAGCGCAGCAGGATAATGGTGATATTCTGCTGGATAACTACGGGCAGAATGACGACGCTCATCAGCAGCCGTTCTCAGCATCACATCGTGAGCCTCAGCGTGAAGATTTATCGCCAGTCTCCCAGCCAACGGAACCGCTGCATCAGTCTAAACCAGAAACAAAAGTGGCTGAAGTATCACCGTCCTCACAGCCGGCTCAAGAACCGGTAAAATCAGCAAAACGGGCAGAGACAGTTCTGGTGTTGCATGTATCGGCACATCATGGGGGCCTGATTGGCGGTGAGTTGTTGCTACAGAGCATCTTGCAGGCGGGTTTTCAGTTTGGCGAAATGGGCATTTTCCACCGTCATATCAGCCCGGCCGGGAGTGGCCCTGTGTTATTCAGCTTAGCTAATATGGTCAAACCGGGTTCTTTTGATCCTGAAGCCATGTCAGACTTTTCTACACCGGGTGTATCAATATTTATGATGGTGCCGTCTTATGGTGACGCCAGTCAAAATTTCAAGCTGATGCTGCAGTCGGCCCAGCGTATTGCTGATGATGTCGGTGGTGTGGTATTGGATGATGAACGCCATCTGATGACACCACAAAAGTTGGAAACCTATAAAGCCCGCATCCGAGCAGTGTTGGAAAGCAGGTCCTGATAAATTACAGCGTTCCCCATTCCTGATGGGGGAGCGTGACTGACAACTAGGGTGAGCCAACGGATATCGTGGTGCAAATCTTCGATAGTTTGCTGGCAAAACTGTTCTTTTGTTAACAACTCTAAACCTCCGCCAGCCGGGGGTTTTTTATCTTTAATGGTGGGTCATGGCCTCGATTAACGAAACAATCAATCAACTACGAACCTCATTACGCCACCACGAATATCAGTATCACGTACTTGATGCACCACAGATCCCAGATGCGGAATATGATCGCCTGATGCATCAACTGCGTGAGTTGGAAGCGGCACATCCAGAACTGGTCACCGCAGACTCACCCACACAACGAGTCGGTGCGGCACCGTTGACCGCCTTTGAACAGGTGCGCCATGAAGTTCCGATGTTATCGTTGGATAACGTTTTTGATGAAGAGAGCTATCTGGCATTTTACAAGCGTGTGCAGGATCGTTTGAAAAGCAGTGAAGCACTAACCTTTTGTTGTGAGCTAAAGCTGGATGGGTTAGCGGTGAGTCTGCTGTATGAGGATGGTGAACTGGTACAAGCGGCCACGCGTGGTGATGGTACCACTGGCGAGAACATTACTGCCAATGTGCGTACTATCCGGGCCATCCCGCTGCGTTTGACTGGAACCGATATTCCACGCCGTTTGGAAGTGCGCGGCGAAGTGTTTATGCCACAGGCCGGTTTTGAACAGATGAACCAGGAAGCACGGCGTAAAGACGGAAAGATTTTCGCCAATCCGCGTAATGCGGCTGCAGGTTCACTGCGTCAGCTTGATCCACGCATTACCGCCAAGCGACCGTTAACCTTTTTTTGTTACGGGGTAGGGGTGCTGGAAGGGGGCGAATTGCCGCGCAGCCATTGGCAACGCCTGATGCAATTCAGAGACTGGGGCTTGCCTGTCAGTAATCAAGTCAAGCTTTGTACTGGCAGTGCTGAAGTGCTGGCATTTTATCACCAGGTAGAAGCAGCGCGTGCTCATCTTGGCTTTGATATTGATGGTGTGGTGGTCAAGGTTGATGATATCGACTTGCAGGAAGCCTTGGGTTTTGTTGCCCGGGCACCACGTTGGGCGACGGCATTCAAATTTCCGGCGCAAGAGCAGATTACGCTAGTGCGCGAAGTGGAGTTCCAGGTTGGTCGCACCGGGGCCATCACGCCAGTAGCACGTTTGGAACCGGTACAGGTGGCGGGTGTGGTGGTCAGCAATGCCACATTGCATAATGCTGATGAAATTGAACGTCTCGGCCTGCGTATTGGCGACACCGTGATTGTGCGTCGTGCGGGGGATGTGATCCCGCAAGTGGTGGGGGTGATAACAGAAAACCGCCCACTGGATGCGCGTGAAGTGGTGTTTCCATGCCATTGCCCGGTTTGTGGGTCTGATATCGAACGGGTAGAAGGGGAAGCGGTTGCTCGTTGTACCGGTGGTTTGTTCTGTGCCGCCCAGCGCAAAGAAGCATTGAAGCATTTTGTTTCCCGTCGTGCGCTGGATGTTGATGGTATGGGCGATAAAATCATCGAACAACTGGTGGATAAAGAGTATGTCAAAAATCCGGCTGATCTGTTCCATCTTTCGGCGGGTTTGCTCACCGGTTTGGATCGAATGGGGCCTAAGTCGGCACAGAATCTGGTTAATGCATTAGAGGCTGCCAAACAAACCACCTTTGCTCGCTTCCTGTATGCGCTGGGTATTCGTGAGGTGGGTGAAGCGACAGCAGCCAATCTGGCGGCACATTTTGGTTCGTTAGAAAGCCTGCAAGCGGCAACTCTCGATTCGCTAAAACAGGTGCCAGATGTTGGTGAGATCGTTGCGCGCCATGTGGTGAATTTCTTTGCTGAAGCGCATAAGCAACAGGTGATTGCCGAGCTGATCAGCCCAGCGGTAGGTATTCATTGGCCAGCGCCGGCGGTGATTGTTGCCGAAGAGATAGACAGCCCGTTCGCTGGTAAAACCGTGGTGTTGACAGGTTCGCTCAGCCAGCTTTCTCGCGATGAAGCTAAAGATCGACTCACGGCGTTAGGTGCCAAGGTCAGCGGCAGTGTTTCTAAAAAAACTGATCTGGTGATTGCTGGTGAGGCAGCCGGTTCCAAGTTGGCCAAGGCTCAGGAGCTGGGTATCAAGGTGATCGACGAAGCGGAAATGATCCGCCTGTTGGGTGCCTGATGGAAAAAGAGAACCTGATTGAGATCGCCAACACCATTATGCCTTTTGGTAAGTATCAGGGCAGGGCATTGATTGACTTACCGGAGGAGTATCTGCTGTGGTTTGCCCGCAAGGGTGAATTCCCTAACGGTAAGTTGGGCATGCTGATGGAAATGACGCTGGCGATTAAAATTGAAGGGTTGGACTATCTGGTTAAACCGTTGAAGAGAAACCCACCGCAGTAATATACGGTGGGTATATATTCAATAACCGATAGGTCTGGCAACGGGTAGTGTCCTATTTTTACATGGCGTGGAGATCACGAGCCAGTAACCAACTGTTGTGCCAGGCGATTGTGCTGCTCGATCACCAGCGGCATATCTACCGTGACCACTTTCCCATTCTCCACCACGATGCGGCCATTGATGATGTTGTAGGCCACTTTCCCTGGGTTACAAAACACCAGTGCTGCGAGGGGATCGTGCTGTGCGCCAGCCAAGCCGATATTATTGAGATTGAACACGGCAATATCAGCCATCATGTCGGGTGCCAGTGAACCGATATCGTCACGGTTAAGGTTTTTAGCCCCACCCAAGGTGGCAATCTCCAATGCTTCACGGGCAGTGAGTGCTTCCGGGCCAAAACCGACGCGCTGTAATAATAATGCCTGGCGTACTTCCGCTATCATGTCGGCACTGTCGTTGGAGGCGGAGCCATCAACGCCAAGGCCAACATGCATGCCAGCATCAAGCATCTGGCGAATTGGTGCAATACCCGACCCCAGGCGCATATTGGAGCATGGGCAATGGGCTACCCCGGTACCGGTACGAGCAAACAGCTTGATACCGTAGTCGTCGAGTTTTACACAGTGCGCATGCCATACGTCATGGCCGACCCATTCGAGATCTTCCACATACTGAGCCGGGGTTTTATTGAAGGTTTTTTGGCTATATTCAATATCGCTGACGTTTTCTGCCAGATGTGTATGCAGCGACACGCCATAGGTGCGTGCCAGTTTTGCCGAGTCGCGCATCAGTTGCTCACTCACCGAGAAAGGTGAACAGGGGGCAACCACGATACGGATCATTGCCCCGCGACTGGCATCGTGAAACTGTTCAATCACTCTTTGCGTGTCTTTAAGGATTGCATTTTCATTTTCAACAATGGAGTCAGGCGGTAAACCACCTTGCTTACGTCCCACACTCATACTGCCGCGACAGGCGTGGAAGCGCATCCCAATCTCCTGAGCAGCTTCAATACTGTCATCCAGCTTGATGCCATTGGGGTAAACATATTGGTGATCACTGGAAGTGGTACAGCCAGAAAGCATTAACTCGGCCATCGCGGTTTTGGTGGCGATTTTCATCATTTCCGGGGTCAGTTTTTCCCAGATAGGGTAGAGCGCGGTCAGCCATTTGAACAGTTCACCATTCTGTGCATCTGGGATCACGCGGGTCAAACTTTGGTACATATGGTGATGGGTGTTAATCAGGCCAGGGATCACAATATGACCTTTAAGATCGATAACGCGGTCTGCTGTTTGCGGCACTTCGTTTTCCGTGCCTACCGCCACAATGGTATTGCCTTTGATAAACAGGCAGCCTTTTTTAATTTCCCGGCGATCTTTATCCATTGTTACTAGCAGGTCAGCATTTTTTAGCAGCAGCGTTTGCCCAACAGTAGGGAGTGCAGCATGGGCTTTCACCTCGGCCAGCGAGGTTGCCATTCTCTCTTTTCCATCCATCATGTTTCCTTGATTAAATGCGCTTGGCTAAGCAGTTTTGAGTGCGAGTTGTTGCACCTAGTATCGTAGAACATGGATGACAACTGTTTGACTGCGCCGACGAAAATGCCAATAAGTAAAATTAAATAGCGAGAGTGGCTAAATAGTTGCGTTTAATTGTGGGGTAGGTGGGGATAAGTTCGTAGGATCTGTAAGGTTGAGTGTTTAGGGAATGGTTGAGTGTTATTAAGAGAGATGGTGGGTCGTGCAGGATTGACTCGGCCTCCGGCCTCGCCCTGCGGGCAACGCTGCGCGTTGTCGTCTCGCTTCGCTCGGCTCGAACCTGCGACCAATTGATTAAAAGTCAACGGCTCTACCGACTGAGCTAACGACCCATATTAGTGAGCTAACTGCTCAAGACATGGTTACTACTATTTAAAACTGTGCAAATCATTTGGGGTGCAGGATTGAGTCGTGGGATCTATGAGGTTGAGTGTTTGGGAATGATTGAGTGTTATTAAGAGAGATGGTGGGTCGTGCAGGATT
>NZ_AYKS02000026.1 GCF_000496755.2 Serratia sp. DD3 | reverse complement strand
GGGGCCAGTAGTGCCTTACTGGTGGGGGGGCTGCTGCTCTGGGGTTGGCAGCACCAGTATTCGCCCCCGGCGGTGGAGCAACAACTGGTGGCATCAATAACGCCGTTGCCGGAACTCCCGCGTCAGGCGGGTCAACTCAATGAATTGCGTGAGCCCGGTTCACTGGCCCAGCGGCAGGCGGAGAGTCTGGTACAGCAACAGGGGGCGCAGCTTAACTGGTTGATGGCACTGCCCCCGGGTTGGTCGCAGCAGTATGGACAGCAACTGATTACGCAGTCTCAGACCCTGTGGCCGGGTAACCCGGAGGCAGAACAGATGCATACAGCCTGGCAACAACAGCTGGAAGCCAATGCCTTGCCGTTGACGGCACTGGACAACTGGCATCAGGGGATGGTGAAACTCCAGCAATTGACTGACAGCCTGAATGCGCTGGATGAACGCAAGGGTAAATACCTGACGGGAAGTGAACTGAAAACCATGGTGTTTGCCATTACCCAGGAATTTGGCAAAACAGTGCCGATGGAAGAGCAACTGCGCCAACTGGCGGCGGTCTCAACAGATAACAGCTTATCGGCCAATGCGCAGTCTCAGGCAGAGCAGCGACTGGCGCAATTGCTTAACCGTTATGTGCTGATAAAACAACAGGTAAAAGCGCCATGATACCACTCCCCGTCTGGTTCTTTGATGCCTTTGAACATCTGGCAAAACAAGATATCGATGCATTGAAACAGTTATGGGGAGCGGAGCCCGTGCTGCGAGCAGCAGTGGTACGCCTGGATAAAGATAACCCCGCATTGCATCCCCACAAATACTGTCCTCATTGTGGCAGTGATCACTATGTGCCTAATTCCCGCGAATGGGAATACCGTTGTCTGGACTGTCTTAAACAGAGTTCCCCTGCTACCGAAACCCCCTTTGCAGGCTTGCACCGTCGGAAATATTATATTTTGTATGCCGTGCTGATGACACACTGGGTTAATGACTATATCGAAGATGTGGTCTGGCTTTCAGGGTGCCATAACAAAATCTACTGGAAAGAGTATGCCAGCCGGCTTGAGCCGATATTGGCTGCGTTACCGGCACCTGTTACCCCTTTTCCTCGCTATCTGCATGGGTTCACACCCGAGCAGCAGGGGATGACCTGCCCGTCTTGCCACTCTCACCAGGTGAGGTATAAAGACCTGATGCCTGCGGCTAACCCGGATTTATCCTGCCAAGTCTGTCAGCACCACTTTGTGATGCATCCGAATATGCCCAGGGGGATGCTGCGTGATGGTACTCAACCAGAGGTGCCTGACTGGTTTGAAAAGGAGTTTGATCATACGTCAAATGCTGAGTATGAACACCTGGTAACAGTCTGGCACCGGGAACCGGTACTGCGTGAATTGGTGGATCGTCTGGATGAGCAGAACCCGGATCTGAATCGCGTACAGGAATGCCCATATTGCCATAATCACCGTATTATCCAGCCGGCAAGCGGCTCGGAAAGCTATGCCTGCCCCGCCTGTGGTGCAACCTTTGTCGCTGCGACAGGAACAGTTTTTTATAGAATGCCCAAAGACCGTTATTGGGGGCTCTATCGTGTGTTGGTGTTACTGTGGGGGCAGTGGTACCTGACAAAAGCGCTGCCGATATGCCGATCATCTTCGGTTAATCAATTTCGAATCTATGAAAAACGGCTTCAACCGTTATTTGAAGAACTGAAGGGAAGGCCGCTCACCCCACGGCCCCGCTGGTTGCTGGGTTTTACACCAGGGGAACAGGGGGTAAGATGTTTGCATTGCCATTCGTTGAATTTAACGACGGAGGGGCGCACGGTGTCGCCATTGGATGACCCGAAAATAATCTGTGAGGAATGTGGTCATGAGTTTATGTTGCGGGAATGGTTCAAAGAGCGCGCAAGGAGCAACATGCAGCAAAAATCATGAGCCTGCTGGAAACCGCGAACCTGGCTGACGGGTATTCTGCGGCGTCTACAGGTTGGCCGGAAACACGTCTGTAGGGCGTTGCTGCCGCTGCAGGGGGCACCTTGTTGATCGGGAGTGCAGACTGTCGTTTCGCCAGTTCCACACTAAGGACTGGCGCTACTGAGAGGGTAAATATCGGAACCCTACGCAAGGCGTGGCTTCAATGGCATGCACAACTGACTCAGCGCCTGCACCAGAACTCCTCCAACATCCCACTCAGTACATCACCACCTGACCAACGCCTTACCAGGAAACCTGTCAATATGAGTTAACCGTAACCAGCCATTAACTAAACAGGGTTTGTGCCCAGCGAGCTAAACCTGCAGTGACCGAACCAAAATCGTTACCACTGATGATGGGAATACCGGGTAATTGCTGTTGCAGTGCGCTACGCAGTAATGGCGAACGGGCACTGCCCCCGGTCAGATAAATCACTTGTGGGTTACACTGACTGGTGGCCAGTGTCGCTCTCACTTGCTCCAGAATGCGTTCCAAAGGTTGCTCAATCGCGCTGGCCAGTTGCTCCTGAGTGATGGTTTTCTCCAGTCCCGAGTGCACAAACGCCAACTGAGTACAGTTGCTCTTCTGCTCAGACAGGGCGATTTTGCTCTCCTCCGCACTTCTTACCAGCCGGTAGCTTAAATGTTGCTGGTGTATTTTTAACAGGTATTTCACTTTCTCTGGCTCAGCGGCATCACGGATTAAATCACGTAGCAGGCGACCGGTGGTGGTACTGTAAAAATCCATTTGTGCCGGAACATCGTTAGTTGCTACGGCGTTCCAGTAAGGCAACGCGGGTAGGGCGATACCTTTTTCGGTTTTGCCACCCAAGCCAAACAGTGGCATCAACTGCTTAAAGGCCAGCATGATATCGAGGTCATTACCCCCTACACGGCAACCGCTATGCCCGAGCAGACTCTGCTGACGCTCCACGCGATTTCGCCATTGCGGGCCCATCAATAGCATTGAGCAGTCCGTTGTTCCCCCACCGATATCGACCACCAGTACGGTTTTCTCTTCGCTCAGTGTGGCTTCAAAATCCAGCCCGGCAGCCACCGGTTCGAATTGGAATTCAATCTGCTTGAAGCCCACTCGCTCGGCGGCACGTAGTAAAATGCCTACCGCCTGACGATTAGCCTCTTCACCGCCACTTCCCTGGAAGTTGATGGGGCGGCCGATCACCGTTTGCTCAATATTCTGTTGCAAAACGCTTTCTGCCTGGCGCTTAATGTGCCACATCATGGCGCACACCAGATCCTCAAACAGGGCAATTTGCTGCGGTTTCAACCCATTGGCACCCAGGAAGGATTTCGGTGAGCGGACAAAGTAGGTCTCTTCCGGCTCAGCAAAATAGTGTGCCAGTGCCTGCTGACCAAACGACACGCAGTCACTGCTGACCAGGATATCTTCGTGGCGATTAAAGGTGATGGCACGTTGCAACAGTTGCTGATTATCATCACTGCCGGTAGGTACCTGAGCATAACGATACAGCCACTCACTGACCGCCTCGCGTGTTGGCGCACACAGCATAGAAGGTAAATAAGGGCTGTTGTTTTCTAGCGACAATAATTCCGGGTGATTATTGTGCATGATGGCAACAGAACAGTTAGCGGTGCCATAGTCAAAACCAATAAACATTTTCTTTCCCCATGCCCATTTTCTTTCCCCATGCCAATGAAGGGGGGCGACTTTACAGGAGAGTGTTACGCTGGGCAATATGCATACCGTCAATGAATAAATATTTAGCCAAGGTCGCGTCCACCTGTTTATCTTGATCAGGTTGATGTCCGGTTCCCGCACGTCAATGCTGGGTTTAAGTTTCATAATCCAGAAAAGTCGATTGAAGTGATGCCATGAAAAACCAACAACACGCGCTGTATCGTGCATTAAGTGCACGAGATCCTAAATTTGATGGCCGTTTTTTTGTCGGCGTCTCTTCCACCGGTATCTATTGCCGCCCAGTGTGCAGTGCTCGCACGCCAAAAATCGAAAACTGTACCTTTTACCCGAGTGCTGCCGCTGCTGAGTTGGCGGGGTTCCGTCCTTGCCTGAAATGTCGCCCGGAGCTGGCACCAGGATTGGCACTGATCGATTTGGGCAATCGTTATGCGCAGGTAGCGGTGCAATTGATTGAACAAGGCTATTTGGTGGAACATAGTTGCCAACAACTGGCGGCTCGATTGGGTATTTCTGATCGCCACCTGCGGCGTATTTTTGCCGAACAGTTTGGTGTATCGCCGATTGACTATGCGCAGTCATTTCGTTTATTACAGGCTAAACGACTACTGATGGACACCGACTTACCGCTGGGTGAGGTGGCGTTTGCCGCTGGGTTTGGTAGCTTACGGCGTTTCAATGAGCTGTTTAAAAGCCGTTATCGGTTGATTCCTTCGCAATTGCGCAGTAATGCTGGTCAGCATCGGCAGACCACCCAGGCGGGGTTGGTGTTTCATCTGGGTTATCGTCCCCCCTATGATTGGCAACGTATGCTGGATTTTCTGCAGGCGCGTGCCGTCAGTGGGGTAGAGAGTGTGGTCGGAAGACACTATCTGCGTTCAATCACTATCCGCCAAGGGGGAGCTGATTATTCTGGTTGGGTGAGTGTCAGCCCGGAAACGTCTCGTCACCGGGTACGAGTGGAAATTGCCCCTTCACTCAGTCGTGTGACCACAGAGGTTTTGCAGCGGATCCGGCAACTGTTTGATTTGGATGCCTCACCAGACTCTATTGTTGATGTCTTGGGGGAACTGGCGATGGATAAGCCAGGGATGCGCTTACCCGGTTGTGTTAATAGTTTTGAACAGGCAACGCGGGCGATATTGGGGCAACTGGTGAGTGTCAAAATGGCGGCCACCTTTGCCAGCAGGATGGCAAAACAGTGGGGGGAACCCTTGCCACAACCTTATGGCGAGATCACCCATCTGTTTCCCGATGCGATACGGATAGCGCAGTTGCAACCGGAAGAACTGCGTCCATTAGGGGTTCAATTGAAACGCGCTGCGGCGTTGATCGGTGTTGCGCGTGCGGTGAGCGAAGGGCGGCTGCAACTGGATAATGTGCTGGATATTGAGCAGGGCATCAAGGCGTTGACAGCATTACCGGGAATTGGCAGTTGGACGGCCAGTTATATCGCCATGCGTGCCTGGTCGTGGCCGGATGTTTTTCTGGCAGGGGACTATCTGATTAAACAGCGTTTCCCCGGCATGACACCGCGCCAGATTGAACGCTATGCCGAACGTTGGCGGCCTTGGCGCTCTTATGCCACGTTACATCTCTGGCATAATGACGTGTTATACGTTAATTGAGTTTAGTCGCTGCTTTCATCGGTTTGATAGCGGTAAACCTGCCCACGCCCGCCATTTTTGGCTTTGTAGCACGCAGCATCGGCCTCGGCGAGCAACGCTTCACTGGTGCCACTCTGGGCATCAATGGCGGTGATGCCGGCGCAGGCACCGACATGGTGTATTTTGCCTT
This sequence comes from Serratia sp. DD3, assembly GCF_000496755.2. Next base: position 37,262 of record NZ_AYKS02000026.1, on the reverse strand, counting down.
CCCAATAGAATGGATACTCTTTTATCTGGGTAATCATCTGTTGCATCAGAGTCTGGGCATTTTCTAGCGTACAACCAAATAAGATCATGCCAAATTCGTCACCGCCCAGTCGCGCCAGACAGTCGTTATTACGCAGTTGGCGTAGCATCAACTGGCTAATCTCTTTCAACAGAGCATCACCTGCCGCATGCCCAGCACTGTCATTAACCGCCTTGAATTTATCAAGATCGAGGAAGACCAAGACATGGCGTTGGTGGTTATCTCTGGCATTGGCAATAGCATATTTCAGCTGTTGTTCGAAGCTGGTGCGGTTTTTCAAATTGGTCAGGGCATCGTGTGAGGCGTTGTAGCTGAGTTTATTCATCAATTCCCGTGCGGCACTCACGTCTTGCAGTACGATTACTGTACCTACCACGTCGCCATCAATGGTTTTCAACGGTGATATTGACTCTTGTACATCAAAACAATGACCATGTCGGTTATGGAGCACCAGTGAATTATCTGAGGGTAGCGCTTTACCTGCCTGCAGAGTGTATAGCAGCGGGTTTTCCACCTTGGGGCCATCGATACCATCAGTCAAGTGTACGATGTTGTTGATGGGCATGCCCAGTGCCTGGGCTAACGGCCAGCCACACATCTGCTCAGCCACTGGGTTCATAAAGGTGATACACATTTCGCTATCAGTAGAAATAACCCCTTCACCGATGGCGTCCAGGGTAATGTGTAAACGCTCTTTTTCTTGGTGCAGAGCCTCGGTCAGTGACTTTACTTCCGTCATATCGATATGCGTGCCGATGATCCGCTGTTGATTACCCTGTTTATCCAGAATCACGTTACCTTGGCTGCGCATATGGCGGATCTCGCCTGAAGGTTTTTTGATACGAAATTCCATGACAAAGGCTTGGGCATGCTCGGTTATCGCCATCATTTGCTGTTTAATACGTTCTCGGTCTTCCTGTAGCAGCATTGATTGCCAAAGTTTGAGTGTTGGGGTCTGGTCTGCCGCCAAACCATACAGTTCGAACATCCGTTTATCCCAATTGAGTTTCTTCTCACTGGGCACCCATTCCCAAATACCAATCCCACCTGCCTGATTGGCCAAGGTAATACGCTCCACCAAACGGCGATTCTCTGCCTCGGTACGTTTCAGTTCGCTGATATCTTCCACCTGGAAGATAAAATAGAGAGGGTGGTTTTTCGCATTACGCACCAGTGATACCGCTTGTAAGGTCCAGATGCTATCCCCTCCCTGACGAAGGTAGCGTTTTTCCATGGTGTAGCTACTGATACGGTTCGCCAGCAGATCTTGCCGTTGTGCCAGGTCACTCTCCAAGTCGCTTGGGTGGGTGAGTTCTTGGTATGTCAGGTGGTGTAGTGCCTCAGCAGGGGAGTTCAGCAGTTTGCATAAAGCCTGATTAACCTGTAGCCATTTTCCTTCCGGTGACACTAACGCCATACCGATGGCTGAATACTCCAATGCATTACGGAAACGGGTCTCACTTTCTACAATATGCCGCTTTTCTACCCGCAGGGTATGCATGACCATCGCCATGGCATGCGCTGGGATCAAAATCAGCAACAGTGGCATATAGACCTCTAAATCACTCAAAAAGGGCAGCCGACCCTGAAGATCTAGTACCCCGAGGGAGGTCATAATGGTAATCATTAAGGTGGCCGCAAAGCCGGTGATAAAGGTTTCCAGCCGGGGGAGGCTGAGTGCGGCCAACAGCAGTGGAGGAATAATAAAAGTAAAGGGAAAGGGCAGATTGAGCAGGGCCAGATAGGTCAGCACCAAGGTGCCCACCAATACCAATAACAACTTGAACAGATTATCTATCTTTAACATTGAGCGGCGATAGACCAGCCCGATCGGTGCCAGAGCCAATACCCCGATGGCCTCCGAAATAAACCAGGTACCGACGGGGCGCCAAAATGAGACTTCGGGTTTGGCTACCACGGTTGCTGCCAGCAGGGCGGTGATCAAAGGGGTAAAAATGACGGCACAACCGACAAACTTCAGCCAATTGACCAGACTGTTAAGGGGATCGTTTGCTGGCAGTATCTGCTGTAACAGCATGGTGCTGAGGGAAGCCCCCAGCAGGTTAATCAACATCAATTTGACGGGTAACCAGCCTAGACCGAACAACAGGAAATTGGCAGCACAGATAGCGGTGCCACTGAAGAGTAATGATAACCCCCAGCTATGCCTTGGGCGGCGGTAGAGCTGCATAATGATGGCTGCCGTGGGGAACCAGAGTGGGGTAAATGCCTTGGCTTCAAAGGAAAGCGTCAGGCAAATATAGGCCAACAGGAAAACAATAATTGCTGTTAGCAAGGCGTGAGTGAAGACAGAACCTTGTTTTTTGCTTGGCGGGGTAACGGTACTGATATCCATGGAGAACCTTACTGTTCTGTCGGCTACTGCACTATCCCCATGGCTCTTCTGGCTATTGGGGCAGGTTATTATTGCGCCTTTCCATGGCTTTTCCCCTTTCGGAGGGGTTGCGAACAACTGTACAACAGGATAAGAAGTCGCATTCCGGCGATTTTTCTTCAGGTTATTTTTCTTAATATTTTTAGGTTACGGCATGCAAATCAATTTCTGACTGATTTTCCTCAATTTTCTCGTTAGCAAGCAACTTGAAAGCTAACCCCTATAGTATAATAAGGTCACAAACGATTATGTAATTATATTGTTTCTAATTGGTATTGAAATAAACATATTTATTCTATTTACAATAGGAAAATAGTCGCCAAACCGAGGAAAATAAAGAAACCACCGGTATCGGTCAGCGCGGTAATCAGTACGCTGGAACCCACCGCAGGATCACGGCCCAGTTTAAGCATGGTCATCGGTATGACAACGCCCATCAAGGCGGCGACCAATAGGTTGAGAAGCATCGCCAGTGCCATCACGCTCCCCATTGCTGGGTCGTCATACAGCAAATAGGTGACCAGCCCCATAATGCCCCCCCAAACGATGCCGTTAATCATGGCCACCCCAAGTTCCCGGAGTAACAGCCGGGGGATATTACCGGCTTCGATCTGGTGTAATGCCAATGCGCGTACAATCATGGTAATGGTTTGGTTACCGGTATTTCCACCGATCCCGGCAACAATAGGCATTAAGGCCGCTAACGCCACTAACTGTGAAATGGTGTTTTCAAACAGCCCAATAACCCGTGAAGCGATAAACGCGGTGCACAGGTTGATAGCTAACCAGGTCCAACGGTTTTTTACTGCTTTATAGACCGGCGCAAACACATCTTCTTCCGGACTTAATCCCCCCATGCGGCGCAGTGTGCTATCACTCTCTTCGGTAACGGCATCCACCACTTCCTCAATACTGAGACGGCCCATAAGTTTGCCTTTGCCATCGACGACGGGGGCGCTGATCAGGTCATAGCGCTCGAAGGCACTGGCTGCCGCTTCCGCTTTGTCTTCAGGTTGAAAGGTCGTCGGGTCATTATCCATCACTTGTGATACTGGCGTTTGCGGATCATTAAGTAAGATAGCGGTTAAAGGCAGTTCACCGAGCAGGGTATTTTTACGGTCGGTCACAAACAGTTTATCGGTAGCTTGGGGGATGGTTTTACGTTGGCGCAAGAAACGGTGCACGGTGCCGAGAGAGACTTCTGGACGTACAGCAATCAATTCAAAGTCCATCATCCAACCCACCGTATCCTTACCGTATTGAATCACTTCACGGACTTGGGCACGTTTATCGGGTTGCAGTGATGTCAGCAGGCGCCCCATCAGATTTCGCGGTAGATACTGCGCCAGATAGGCTTGCTCATCGACATCCAATGTTTTGATCGCTTTGAGCAGGTCTTTATCGCTCATGGTTTCGATCAGGCTATCCCAGACCGGTTCTGCGACTTCCACCAGTGTTTGACCACGTTTGGTATTGTCCACCAGACGCCATAGTGCAAGACGCTCATCCTGTGGCAAGGCTTCCAGTAGGTCTGCCAGGTCGGCAGCGTGCATCTCATCCAGCAGATGAGTGATTTCGGCAGTATCGCTCAGCAGGCTCCTTTTGCGAAACTGTTTTCCTACTGTGGGGCGGCCAAGTATATCATCGACCAAGGGTTTGTTGTTTAATAGCAGCCCGAGAATGCGTTGACGATGTTCGGCGACTTTCTTAACGTTATGTGTAGTATTGGACATGCTATGCCCTAGTCTATTCAAAGTGCAGTCAATATACCCGCAGCTTGAATAGCTACGAGAGTATTGGGACTATAGATAAGGAATATTCTAGGGTTTTTTATTGGTTTTTGCTCTATATAATTGATTATGACTCAATGTTAAGCTATGCCTATGAGTAGAATTTACAGCCGTTCTTGATGTGAGCCGAATGTATTAGTCAACTCTTCGAATGGACTGGCGGCTGGATAGGACCCTGCCTTATCTACGGTTTAAATACCCTTAAGTACCAAAGTGAATCATGTCTTGGCGGATACAGTATCTTGATGGTTATTTTAAAGTTTTGGGATAAATTACGTGACCATTGGTGGGGGCAACCGTTCGTGTTGAGCCTGCTATTGTTACCTATTGCTGGCTGGCTTTCACCGCGCTTGATGTTGCCCGGTGGTAAAATTTACCTGGTTTATTTGCCACTAGCCGCCTGCCTTTCTTTGCTGATGGTGTATAACTGGCGTGCGCTGCCAGGCATCGCGCTGGCGATACTTATACGTTATTCCAACCGTGGAAGCTGGCAAATTGACCTGATCATGATGTTGGTCTACGTTGGCTGCTTGAGCGCGTGCTGGTGGGGATATCGTTGTCAGACCCAGCGCCAATGGTGTTTGGGGTTTACTGAGCTGAAGCTGGGTAAACATCGGCTAATCTGGCTGGTGGTGTTGCCACCGATAGCCATGATTTTCACATTACAGATAATTATCAATTTGGGTCTGCTGCCTGACGAATTGGGTATGCTGTCTAATAAAGACAATAATCTGTATGCACTCATTAACCTCCAGGCGATGGTGCTTGGTTGCCTCTCTTCCATGCAACTGTTCTATTGCGTGCTACGGGTGCTTAAAACCCCTAGATTTGCTGGCGTTCTGTTGGGGCGAATTCGCCGGGAGATGGCACCCTCAGTAAAAAATAGCGAGTTACAGTTGTGGTTTGCGGTACTGGCTATTCTCTTGCTAGTCCTGTCTTATCACACCGCCGAAATTGGCTTTTTGCAGGTTCCTGATTATACGCTAACGCTGTTATTACCGGTGATGCTGTATAGTGCCATGCGCTATGGTTACCAGTTTAACGGTATTGTCTGGGCGGCAAGCCTGCTGGTACTGTTTTTCAACTATCAGGGCTATGTGCAGTGGAATAATTTGTTGCATAACCTGACCATGATCTCTGCAATGATGCTGGCCTTCACCCTCAGTATTTTATTGACCTCTGCGGTGCACACCCGGCAACGGATTGATCATGCCAAGGCGCAGAATGCTTCATTGAAGGATCCAGTCATTGGTTTGCCCAACCTGCGTGCGTTAAAACTCGATCTGGCTAAAGCGTCACGTTCAACACTCTGTTTTTTGCGTATCTCCGAGCTGGATCTGCTCAGCCGTAACTATGGTATGCAACTGCGTATTCACTTTAAACAGGCGTTGGCGACGGAATTGCGCACCAAGGTGTTGGAAGAGGGGGAAGAAGTTTACCATATGCCGGGTTATGAACTGTTGATTCGTCTAAATAGTTTCGATGCAGAAGCCCGGTTGGTTAATATCCAAGAGGTACTGGATAAGTTCCGTTTGGTGTGGAACGGTCTGTTAATTCATCCGCCATTAGGCATGAGCTATTGCACCGTCTATTCAGAGGTTGAGCATTTGCATATGCTGCTGGGGGAAATGAGCTCATTGGCGGAGTTATCTTTGACCACGGGTCAGCCGGAAAATATGCAAGGTACTCAGCATATCGTACAAAATGAGATCAAGCGTAAAGTCTCTTTGTTACATTCGGTGCAAAGCTCATTGGATAACGACAGTTTTATTTTGATGGCTCAACCCATCGTCGGTATCCGTGGTGATGTTTACCATGAAATTCTATTGCGTATGCTCGATGATCAGGGCAACTGCCTGCTACCTGATCAATTTCTACCGGTGGTCCATGAGTTCGGCCTGGCCTATAAATTGGATATGTGGGTGTTAAACCAAACGCTGAAATTTATGGATAGCAACCGCGATACGCTACCCAGTGTACGGTTGTCGGTAAATTTGTCACCCTTTTCGCTGTGCCGACCCGGTTTGGGGCAGGATGTACGGCACGCGTTGCGGCAATATAACATTGAGCCTTATCAGCTTATTCTGGAGATCACCGAGTCCCATTTGATGGGGGATATTAAATATGCACAAAATTCGTTAAGAGAATTGCGCAAATTAGGTTGTCGCATTGCTCTGGACGATTTTGGTACTGGCTATGCCACTTACAACCGTCTTAAAGCACTGGATGTGGATACGGTGAAGATCGATGGGAGTTTTGTGCAGAATATGTTGACCAACAGGGTGGATTACCAGATTGTCTCCTCTATTTGTAAAGTGGCACTGATGCGCAGGTTATCCATTGTGGCGGAGTATGTGGAGTCGGCAGAACAGCGGGATGCCCTGCGAGGTTTGGGGGTAGATTACATGCAAGGGTTCTTTATTGGCCGGCCTCAGCCGTTGAAATCCTTGCTGGTAAAGCCGCCAAAGGCAAACCAGGAGTAAACCAGCGTGTTTGATTCTCCGCCTCTCTTTGTTATAGAGGCGGAGTTATAGAGGCGGAGGGGTTACCAATAACCACCAACCAATGATCCTCGACGACGATATTAGTCTGACTGAATTTTGTCTGCCTCACCCTCTTCTTCAATAATCAACCTCCAGCCAACCACATCATTCCAGTAGGTCTGTTCCCGCTCAAAGTCCAACTGGACCAGGTTATTCTGAGTGAGATAGCCAGCGGGAAAACGTAGCGTCCAGTGGTTATCATCGGTTGTCAGGCGGAGTGTTTCTGGCGTGGTGGTGGATTGACGCTGGTTGTTGAGCAGGGTGCTCAGACGTAATAGCTGTATTAATGGCAGGTAATATTTTTTCTTGAACAGATTTAGCCGGGGTAATTCGTCAAGCTTGATTGCCTTACGTTGAAAACGTACCAATGCTGCCAGCAGCAGTTGCTGCTCTTGATTGAAGCCGGGCAGATTGGTGTTTTGCAGAATATAGGCAGAATGGCGGTGCATGCCACTGTGGTTGATACTCAATCCGACCTCATGCAGCATGGCGGCCCATCTTAACAACGCTTCGAGCTGCGGTTGTACTAGCTTGGTATTTTGAGCCATCCATTGGGCGTACAGCAGTTCTGTGGTTTCTAGCACTCGCTTGGCTTGTTCTCGGTCGATATTGTAGTGTTCAGCCAGGCTGGCTGCAGTACGGCTGCGAATATCTTGATGGCGGAAACGACCTTCCATTTCATAGAGCACGCCCTCGCGCAGTGCACCGTCGGAAAGACGGAGTTCGCGCACCGCCAGCGCATCAAAGACGCCACAAAGGATGGCTAAGCCGGGAACAAACACAAATTGACGGTCTTCCGACAGCCCTGGTAAGTTCAGGGTGCTGAAGTCTTTAAACTGCAAGACTTGTTCCACCAGCATTTCGAGCCTTTCAGGGGTAATCAGGCCCTCTTTTTCGCCGATGGCAACCAACACCTCATAAGCCGCCTTAATGGTGCCTGAGGCCCCCAAGGCATATTGCCAGCCTTGAATACGGTATTGCCAGGCCAGCGTTTCCAGCTTCTGTGCGGCGGCCAGTCGGGCCCGCTTGAAGTTGGTTTTGCTTATCTCACCGGCGGGGAAAAATTGGTGAGCAAAGCTCACACACCCCATACGGCGACTCTCTGCCAACAAGGGTTCGAAGCCTTCACCAATCACCAGCTCAGTGGAGCCACCGCCAATATCAATCACCAGCTTACGGCCTTTTTCTGGTTGGGTATGTTCTACCCCCATAAAGATAAGACGCGCTTCTTCCTGGCCCGAGATAATTTCGATGGGATAAGGGATCACTTTAGCAGCACGTTTCAAGAAAACTTCGGCGTTGACCGCCTCGCGCAAAGTATGAGTGCCGACAATTGTCACGTTGTCAGCGGGGAAACCCTGCAACCGTTCAGCAAACAGTGCCAGACAGGCCAGCCCTCTTTCTATGGCTTCCTCGCTGAGCACATTATTGCTGTCCAAGCCATCAGCGAGGTGCACTCGTTGTTTTAAACGGCCTAATATCTGTAAGGCACCATTGACGACGCGGGCAATGACCATATGAAAGCTGTTCGATCCTAGATCGATAGCCGCGATCTCTTGCGGTTTATTGGTCGTAGAGCTGGTGGTTATTGGCATAGGCTGACCTGATTTTCCGGTTGTTCCAGAGCTTTTAAGTACTCATAAATCGCCATCTGGGCACGTACTTTACGGCGATTACCACGAGGGACGTACTGGTTGCTCAATTCTTTATCAAGATAACGGGCTTTAACGGTATCGCTGAACAGGAGCTCCAGAATATCCAGAACACGTTGTTTCAGTGTGGGATCCAGTACCGATACCGCGACTTCAATACGGTAATCGATGTTGCGTGTCATCCAGTCGGCAGATGAGAGATAAACCCGTTTATCACCTTTATTTTCAAAAACATAGACCCTATCATGTTCAAGAAAACGGTCTACTATACTGATTACCTGAATATTTTCACTGATTTTCGCCAGGTTGGGGATCAACGAGCACATACCGCGAACCAGCAGGCGGATCTTCACGCCAGCGGCGGAAGCCGTATATAAACGATCAACCAGCCCTTTATCCACCAGATTATTTATTTTTAGCATAATGCCAGCGTCTTCCCCGGCCAATGCATTGGCAATTTCATGGTCGATCAGGTCATATAACATCCGGCGCGAGTTCTGTGGTGAAACCATCAAGTTATCGAAGGTCACTGGCCGGTAAGGATGTTCAATGAAATTGAATACTCTGCGTACTTCATTGGTGATGCGAGCATCAGCCGTCAGTAATGAGTAGTCGGTGTAAATACGCGCTGTTTTCTCATTAAAGTTGCCAGTACCAATATGAGCATAGCGCACAATGTCATCGCCTTCACGGCGTGAAATCAAGAATAGTTTGGCGTGGATCTTCAAGCCAGGTGCAGAGAAAATGACATGCACTCCCGCTTCTGTTAGCCGCTTGGCCCAGTGAATATTGGCTTCTTCATCAAAACGCGCTTGCAACTCCACCACCACCGTCACTTTCTTGCCGTTATGTGCGGCGTGGATCATTGATTCGATAATGCGCGAATTTTTGGCTACCCGGTAGATATTGATTTTGATCGCTAAGACGCTCGGGTCGAACGATGCTTGACGCAACAGTTCTAACACATGTTCAAAGGTATGGTAGGGGTAGTACAGCAGCACGTCTTTTTCGCGGATGGCATCAAAGCCGTTGCGGAATTTATCAAACCAGATATGGCGCAGGCGTGGCAGCGGCGGGTTGACCAGATTGGCCTTACCGACATTTGGAAAGCTGATGAAATCTTTGAAATTGTGATAGCGGCCACTGGCAATAATCGAATCATAATTCGAAATCCCCAGCTTGCCACGTAACATTTCTACCATTTCACTTGGCATATCACGCTGATAAACAAAGCGTACCGGTTCTGCAGTCAGGCGCTGTTTGAGGCTGGATGACATTAATTCCAACAGGCTGGATTCCATTTCGGTCACCAAGTCGTATTCTGCATCACGGGTCATCTTCATTGAATAGGCATTGAGTACGTCATAATCAAAGAACCCCTTGAAGATATCATCCAGGCAGTAGCGTAGAATATTATCCAACAGGATCATCGGCTTGCGACGTCTTGGTGCTTCAGGTGGCAGATTAACGAAGCGGGGAACCTTATCAGCAGGGATTTCCAGTAACGCATACTCGATATGTGTGCCACGAATAATCTCCACCGCCAAGTAGGTGTAATCGTCTTTTAGGAATTCCACCAGATTGGTATCGCGGTTGAGCAGTATCGGTGTGATATGTTGGCGTAGGTTGTGCTTAAAATACTGGCGTAGCCAGATTTGCTGGTTTTCTGATACTTGGCGTTCGTTAATCAAGAAGATTTGGTTACGTGCCATTTCCAACAATAATTCGTTGTACAAGGAGTCAAATTCTTGGTCTGTTTTTAACACCTTGGCCTGAATTTTTTTCAGTAAATTACGGGACGTGCCTGCTGAACCTTGCTCTTCACTGATTAACAGGCGCCGTTTCAGATCGGCAAAACGGACTTTATAGAATTCATCAAGATTGTTGGAGTAAATGCCCAGAAAGCGCATACGCTCAATCAAGGGATTGCTCTTATCTGCTGCTTCCTGTAGTACACGTCCATTAAAGGATAACCAGCTTAATTCTTTATCGATGTAGAGCTTTTCCTGACTCATTACTACTCCAATTCAATGTGATAAATGGATCTGCGATACTGCTGAGTGTCCTACATTATTATTGCGAGAGATTGACAGGAATGCCCAACTTATCTGCGGGGTTGCCCCCGCCGTTATGCTATGTCAGCAATATTTCCCGAAGCATGAAGGAGAGATTACTGACCAAGGGGGCTTAGGTTTTACTGACCTGGTCGAATATGTTGGCCTGTTCATCCTTTTCTGACTTGGCCGAGTTGCTGCCTATTTTCAGCGGAGCGGCCTTTTCTTTCCCTGGTTGTATCTGCGGAGGCGTTTTTTGCATCAGATGAGATTGACCAATAAACAAGCCACCTTTCTCAATGGAAATTTCATCGGCATAAATATCACCCTGCATACTCCCTTTGGTCAGAATTGACAGTGAGTCCGCATAGCAACGCCCTTCGACTGACCCATTGATCATGATCTGCTGGGCACGGACCTCACCTTTCACTTGACCACTGTGTTCAATACGAACGCTTTGTGTACAGGTAATATTACCCTCGATTCTCCCTTCAACGATGATACTCCCTTCCGCTTCGAACATGCCGGTAAACTGGGTACCTGTGGAGATAAAGGTATCTTTTTTAGCCCGGACAGGCTTGATGGCATCGATGGCGTCGGCCATCATGGCTGATTCAGTGGGCGGTGAAGGCTGTTCGGGCAGCTCATCGGGGGTTGGGGTGTTGTTGGTTTTTTTTTGTTTGTTGAATGACAGCATTTTATTCACCTTTGTTATTTTGCAGATAAAAACCAGTGTCGCTAATGACGCCAATATCAAAACGGTCAGTAGCCCACGTTTAAAGTAGACACCTGCAAGGCTGAACCCTGTTAGCCAGAGTATGATAAATAGAACCCATAATGCCCAGATACACCATAACAAGTTGTAATTACGCATATTTTTAGGTCAGTTAACGTTCATTTTGCAACGGAGCGTGGTGTGTCCGGCACAACCTGCCCACAGTAAGATCACTGTTCCTGTGAGCGTTATCCGCTTTGGTGTGGGGGATAATACTCAATACTTCAATTGTGGTTCAAGTTATCTGGTAGAGACTTGCCATATTCATTTTTTATGGATGCTGGCAGAACCCTTTGTTTAGCTGATTTATTCATCTGTTACCGGGGAGGTGAGTCCCCCCCAATTTATTGCCATTATGCTTGTGGCTTTTTGAACATCGCCAGATATTGGGGCTGGAATATGCACATACGCAACACCGTACGGTATTCACCATTAACAAAGAACTCGTCAATCAGCTCCCCCTCAACTTCAAAACCCAGTTTACGGTAGATATGGATCGCTTTAGGATTCTCTTTGTCGACGATCAGATACAATTTATAGAGGTTAAGTACCGAGAAACCGTAATCCATGGCTAACTTGGCGGCGGTGCTGGCATAGCCTTGACCTTGATGGGTGGGGTCGATAATTATCTGAAATTCGGCCCGACGATGGATATGGTCGATCTCCACCAGCTCTACCACGCCAACCTTGGCTCCTTGATGCTCGATGATAAAACGCCGCTCACTTTGGTCGTGAATATGTTTATCGTAGAGATCGGCAAGCTCGACAAAGGCTTCATAGGGTTCTTCGAACCAGTAACGCATCACACTGGCGTTGTTATCCATCTGATGAACAAAAACCAGATCGTCTCGCTCTAATGGACGCAGTTTAACGTTGGTGGTGCTCGGCATATTTTCTCCTCACAGTTTTCATCTGTGGAGAGTATAAGGTATAACCCCTGAGCCTGATTAAAAAAATAGAGCCTGGATAGTGCGTATCCAGGCCATCTCGTCAGCGTTATTTCAGGGGTAGATATTAGTCTGCTGCGTATCCTTGCTCGGATAAACGTTGCCCATCCAGCCAGGCGGCGTTATCACGCATCTCCAGTCGCCCTTCGATAAACCAGTTCACCACCAGCGGATAGAGGGTATGTTCCTGAGCCTGCACCCGCTCAATCACCTCATCTTCCTCATCACCGGGGAAGATCGGCACTTTAGCTTGCAGGATCACCGGGCCACCATCGAGTTGCTCAGTGACAAAGTGTACCGAGGTACCGTGTTCACTATCACCGTTATCAATAGCCTGGCGGTGAGTATGTAACCCGGGGTATTTGGGCAGCAGGGAAGGGTGGATGTTTAACATACGCCCAGCATAATGTTGCACCAAGGGGTTACTGAGGATGCGCATATAACCCGCCAACACGATGAGATCCGGTTGATATTGGTCGATGGTTTGTTGCAGTGCACTATCAAAGGCTTCGCGGTCAACAAAGTTTTTGGCCTCGAGCACATCAGTGGCAATACCCGCTTCTTTGGCCCGTTGCAGGCCATAGGCTTGGGGAACATTGCTGATCACCGCCACGATATTGGCGGTGATCCGGCCCTGTTGGCAGGCATCGATCAGTGCCTGGAGGTTACTTCCTTGGCCTGAAATCAACACCACAATCTTTTTCATTACTGAATAACCACTTGTTGTTGGTCAGAAGAGGCCGTCAGTGTACCGATTTTCCAGGCTTTTTCACCTGCCGCAGAGAGTAAAGCGAGCGCTTTTTCTGCTGATTCTGCTGGCAATGCAATCACCATACCCACACCACAGTTAAAGGTACGGTACATTTCATGGCGGCTGACATTACCGGCTTGCTGTAGCCAATTGAAGATAGCAGGCCATTGCCAACTCGATTCATCAATCACTGCTTGCACACCAGCGGGTAACACCCGTGGAATATTTTCCCAGAAGCCGCCACCGGTTAAGTGAGCGATGGCATGTACATCGACCTGCTCAATCAACGCCAGGACCGATTTTACGTAAATCCGGGTTGGGGCGAGTAGGTGGTCAGCCAGGGGTTGGCCAGCCAGTAACGTGGTGGTGGGGTCGGTCTGACTGACTTCCAGAATTTTGCGTACCAGCGAGTAACCATTGGAGTGCGGGCCTGAAGCGCCCAGAGCGATCAAGACATCCCCTGACTGTACCTTACTGCCGTCGATGATTGCTGATTTCTCGACCACACCGACGCAAAAACCGGCGACATCGTAATCTTCACCGTGGTACATACCTGGCATTTCGGCGGTTTCGCCGCCTACCAGCGCGCAACCCGATTGTTTACAGCCTTCGGCAATGCCGCTGATCACACTGGCAGCGGTATCGACATCCAATTTTCCGGTGGCATAGTAATCAAGGAAGAAGAGGGGTTCTGCCCCCTGAACCACCAGATCGTTAACACACATCGCTACCAGGTCGATACCAATGGTGTCATGGCGTTTAAGATCCATAGCCAGGCGCAGTTTGGTGCCAACACCATCGGTGCCGGAAACCAGTATCGGCTCACGATATTTTTGTGGTAATGCGCATAGGGCACCAAACCCCCCTAAGCCACCCATGACCTCTGGGCGACGGGTCTGTTTTACTACACCTTTGATGCGGTCCACCAATGCATTACCTGCATCAATATCGACACCTGCGTCTTTATAGCTGAGAGAGGTTTTATCGGTCACTGCGCGATCCCCACGACGGTTTGCGGTTTGAAATGGTGCTGCCGGTGTTGATTCCGGAACAAGGCGCGCCAATTCTAACAGCGTAAGCAAACGTTTGCGAGAGGCTTTGTGACACGCACTGGGATTTTCGTCTATAAGTTATAGCTTATCGGTGATCATTTGCATCAATCAGAGCCTATGGTGATTATTACGCTTTTATTGATCTTGATCGGGCTCTGGGTAGTGGCGTGCTCAGGAAAAGGCGGTATAATCCGGCGATTTTTTTGGCCGTACCGCCTTAAACCGCCTTAATAGGAGAAGAACAATGAAGATCGTTGAGGTGAAACACCCGCTAGTTAAACACAAGCTCGGACTGATGCGTGAACATGATATCAGCACCAAACGTTTTCGTGAGTTGGCTTCTGAAGTGGGTAGTTTACTGACCTATGAGGCGACGGCCGATCTGGCGACAGAAACCGTCACCATTGAAGGTTGGTGCGGGTCAGTAGAAGTGGAACGAATCAAAGGGAAAAAAATTACCGTCGTGCCCATTTTGCGTGCCGGTCTTGGCATGATGGAAGGGGTATTAGAACATGTGCCAAGCGCGCGTATTAGCGTGGTAGGGGTTTATCGTGACGAAGAAACCCTGGAGCCAGTGCCTTATTTTCAAAAGCTGGTTTCTAATATCGCCGAGCGTATGGCCTTGGTGGTCGACCCAATGCTGGCTACCGGCGGCTCGATGATTGCCACCATCGACCTGCTGAAAAAAGCCGGTTGTAGCAGCATCAAGGTATTGGTGCTGGTGGCGGCCCCTGAAGGGTTGGCGGCGTTGGAAAAAGCCCACCCGGATGTTGAAGTGTATACCGCTTCTATTGACCAGTGTCTGAACGAGAAGGGGTATATCGTGCCCGGCTTGGGGGATGCAGGCGACAAGATATTCGGTACCAAATAAATGATGAGCCGACCAGAGAGTCGGCTTTTTAATGCTCCTTGTCTTTCAGGCGTCAACGTGGTTGCTGTTAACACGTCGGCGAGCAATGAGCAGAGCAGAGATAAAATCGCTACTAGAATAGACACTATTGATTTAACACAGAGGAAAGCCACCCATGACCCGTCGCGCCATTGGCGTTAATGAACGTCCACCACTATTACAGACCATCCCACTGAGTTTCCAACATTTGTTCGCGATGTTTGGGGCCACGGTGGTGGTGCCGATCATGTTCAACATTAACCCAGCTACTGTGCTGCTGTTTAATGGTCTCGGCACGCTGTTATACCTGTTTATCTGTAAGGGCAAAATTCCCGCTTATCTGGGCTCCAGCTTTGCCTTTATCTCCCCGGTCATGCTGTTATTACCCTTGGGATATGAAGTGGCCCTGGGTGGCTTTATCATGTGTGGCCTACTCTTTTGCCTGGTGGCCTTGATTGTGAAAAAGGCCGGCACCGGCTGGCTGGATGTGATGTTCCCGCCAGCAGCAATGGGGGCGATTGTTGCGGTCATCGGTTTGGAATTGGCCGGTGTAGCAGCCAATATGGCCGGGTTATTGCCGACGGAAGGTAGCCCCGCCAATAGCACCACCATCATTATCTCGGTGGTAACCTTGGGTGTGACGGTGTTAGGTTCAGTGCTGTTCCGTGGGTTTCTGGCGATTATCCCCATCTTGATTGGGGTGTTGGTAGGGTACGCACTGTCGTTCTTTATGGGTGTGGTCGATTTAACCCCCATTAGTGAAGCTCCCTGGTTTGCTCTGCCCACTTTTTATACCCCACGGTTTGAGTGGTTTGCCATCTTTACCATTCTGCCTGCAGCGCTGGTGGTGATTGCTGAACACGTTGGTCATCTGGTGGTGACGGCGAACATCGTTAAAAAAGATTTGATGCGTGACCCGGGCTTACACCGTTCGATGTTTGCCAATGGGATTTCAACCGTGTTCTCCGGTTTCTTCGGTTCAACACCGAACACCACCTACGGGGAAAATATTGGTGTCATGGCCATCACCAAGGTGTACAGCACCTGGGTTATCGGTGGTGCGGCAATTTTAGCCATTCTGCTTTCGTGCATCGGTAAATTGGCAGCGGCGATTCAGGCAATTCCAGTACCGGTGATGGGCGGTGTTTCTCTGTTACTTTACGGGGTGATTGCAGCTTCCGGTATTCGCGTATTGATTGAATCCAAAGTGGACTACAACAAGGCGAAAAACCTGATCCTGACTTCGGTGATCCTGATTATCGGTGTCAGTGGTGCCAAGGTGCATATTGGTGCGGCAGAATTGAAAGGGATGGCACTGGCGACGGTGGTGGGTGTTGGCCTAAGCCTGTTATTCAAACTGATCAGCCTGTATCGCAAAGATGAAGACGTGATTGATGTGCTGGAAGTCCCTTCCAAGGATCAATAACCGTCCAAGGATCAATAAAAGGTAACAACCTGAAGAACACTATTCAGGTTGTCGTTACCACTCCTCCAGGCCAAGGGCGCACCAGTGCGCCCTTATCAGCCAAAAG
This sequence comes from Serratia sp. DD3, assembly GCF_000496755.2. Next base: position 20,843 of record NZ_AYKS02000026.1, on the reverse strand, counting down.
CTGTCGCAACTCATTATTTATTGATGGTTTTTTTGTTGGCGATGGCATTGCCATCATCGTTAATCAAACTGTAACTGATACTGTCCGGTTGCCAGGCTATCGCACCACTGATATCCAACGTTTTGCTGGAGAAAGGGGGTAACATGCCAATATCTACCGGGTATGATTGCGTTTTCCCCATTATCTTGGCGGCATTGAAGGTCGCATAATAAGGTGAACTATTTTCCACCTTAAGTTTTAGCGTCCCCGGCAAGCGGATTAGACTAAATTGTTGCAGTTCCAATAGTTTATTAACGCTGGGTTGCAGGTTTTTGGGCCGGTAAAACATCTTCAATTGCAGGCGTATCGCCACTTTCACCCTAGGAACACCAGGGGGTAATTGGCTATCGGTAGGTGGGATTTCGTAAATATTGAGCCAGTACAAAGACTCACGATCCTGTGGTTGCTCAGTCTGGGTTGCCAATAGACGAAGGTTCTTTTTCTCCCCTTGCTCCAGGCGAAACTGCCCTGGCAAGGGGATTACGGGAACCTCTCCCGCTGTTTCTGGGGTTCCTTCCGGTGCCCCATCGTCAATCCAGGTTTGTACTATCACCGGATAGGGGTTTCCGTTTGACAACAGCAGCGAGCGTTCACGATCGGTGGCCGAGAAAACCACTCGTGATGATTCAATAATCACCCCGGCTTGTACCCAACTGCTGATAAATAATCCACCGGCCATACAGAGTTTGATTAATTTCCGCATTATTGCACCTGAATAATGACTTGTGCTGTGGCAGACACTCTACCCGCAGTGACTGGTTTAGCGGGTAACGCTTTCAAGGTGGCATTCAGGGTTTTGGTATAGGTGGTGACACCATTGGCCACAGCCCCTGGGGTCGCATCATCCAATACCGGGTACCAACCTGCATTGTTACCGCCAAGTACCGCGCCACTGAGGGTACTGAGCAGGTTTAATGGAGTACCATTGGGGCGTGAAATCTGAATGCCGACCCCGGTAGCTACATTGGGGTCCTTACCATAACCATCAGATAACAGGTATTTGACCCCGGAACCCGCGGTTCCCAAACCCGCATCGATGGCCGCCGCGGCATTGGCTGGCTTGACCAGAATCCCCATGGCGGTCTGGTTAGCAGCAATACCGCTGGCTATTGCTGCTACACTGTTATTGGCCGGCGCCCCGGTTTGGCAGCTAAACTGAATGGTAATCGGCATTTGACGTGTAGCACCGGCTTTTAATTCTGGCACCGAAATTATCGGGAAGGTGACGGTGGGGGTGACATTGGTGACTGAACAAGTGGCCGAACGGCGGATATAAATGTTGTTATACAGGTTTATTGCGCCAGGCCAATGGCCAGGAAAACCCAGCCAGTAGGATGCGGAATCTGCTCCTACGCTTAAGTTTGGGGAGAGGCTTCCGCCCTTGAAAGCGATATAGGCAGCCGGTTGATATCGTCCATAAATGCCAGGTTCTGACCATGCAACAGCACTGCTTAATTTGAATAACTCCACTTTTGAATCACTGAAGTTTTTGGCTTTAACCAGTATCCACCCTAGCGAGTCGGTATCCAGATTGGTCAATAGACGTGCTTTCCAGTAACGGGAATAATATTCTCCGGTTGTCAGATTGGTGGCGCGTATCCCCAGGCCAGTAATCCAAGTCTGGTAGGTCTCCGGTAGGCCATAAGGTGTGCCGATTTCCAAGGAACCCCCGTAGTAGTCGTCACCATTGGTGGCATAGTATTCATACAGTTTACCTGCTTCACTGGCGGTACAACGGAACAGCACTTGGTCAGAGGTGTAAGGTTGCTCTCCGGATTGTAAAAAACTGACTATCCCACTGGCGATCAAAGTGCCATCTGGCTGGAAAGTCGAGTTATTGATATTGATGACGGTTGGCAAAGTCCCTGCGGATCCCGCTGTATCAACGGAACCAGCCCAGTAACCGACGGTTCCCCTACCTGGCTCGATATAAGTGGGTGAATTTTTATCGGTGCTGGTGTAATTCAAAGCATCAATTCTGTAACATTCAGCCCAGCCTGGCATGCTTGTGGTCAAACCCGCCGTTACCAGCAACAGGCTAGTGAAGCGTTGACGCCAGGTTTTTTTTGTTGTTAGTGGTTGTTGCATGATAACTCCAGACGATAGAGAGACTGATTCATTTCTTGATCACGTAAATCATAATTCAGCGTACATTGTTCACTGGGTGAATCGCCCAATCTCACCCGTAATACACCTTGTTTATCTGCGGGACGGGCATAAATTTGATTACTCTGCCCCACCAGGCCGACGATGGTATTTTGTTTGTCATAAACATTGCTGCCCAGGATTAAATTGTTAACCTGTGGTCCACGTACTTTGATCAGTAATGGATAACCTTCCCGGGTTTTGAAGTGGATTTTGACCACGGAGCCAGCATAGGGCGCGACACGTTGTTGGTTTTCCGACAGTTCAGCATTGGCATTCTCAATCCCCTTGGCATCAAGACCAATATCGTTATAACGGTAAGGGATCAACGAGGGGGCAATGGCATAACCGAAACTATTTATTTTTGCTCCCATCCCGTTAATCACGTCAGCGCCTTTTACCCCTTCTGCTTTAACCAACGCGAAGGTATCACCCAGATAAGGTCCTAGAGTGATACCATCACGGTGCAATACTGCAGCGCCGCGAACACTGGCTCCCCCCTGGGTATAGTTTTGGCCTTGCGAGAAGTTGGCCCCTAATGTGGCCAGAGACGCCTGCTTGGTCAGATTACCGCCCATACTGGTTCCCGTACCGCTGGAATTAAAGGCACCATTCACCGCATAACTGAGGCTTTGGTCTTCACCCAGCGTTCCCGCTAATGAGGTTTGATAACTGGTATTACTGTTCTCGCCAGAAGAATGACTGACGCTGGAAGAGAGGGTTGGAGAATGTGAACTTGCACCTAACGGGATTGAAACCGATAACATAACGATGTTCTGCACTGTACCGCTGGCAACCTGATCGGTTGATTGCATCCCATAGCGGGTACTGCCGGTTTTTTGGCGACCAATTGACAAGTTATAGCTGATATTATTGAAATGATTCGAATAGGCCATTTGATACTGGGTATCACGGCCACGACCACCGCGATAAGTGCTGGTTGAACCAGAAAAGTATAACTGACCGTACTCACCTAAACTTTGGCTGATGCTAGTGACGAATTGATTACTCTGTTGATAGGTACTGGATGACCAAACGTTATCGCTTTTATCGGCATCACGGGTTCCCAGAACATCAACCAAGTCACGATAGCCTTGAGTAGAATGGTGATAGCCTGCCAGTGTGAGGGTGGTGGCAGTGGGCGTAAAGGTACGGCTGTAAGTGGTGCCGAGTCGCCAACCATCAACAGTCTGCCCCCGTATATCTGCCCGTGAATAAGCGGTGTTAAAGCCTAATGCGCCAAACCGACTGGTGAAGACGGCACCACCGAGTAGTGACTGGTAGCCATCAGAAACACGAATCCCTGAATTGGCGGTAATGGCGTTGGTTATCCCTCTCTGATAGGTTAAATCAGCAAATTTGGCCTTGCTGTCAGCGATATTGCGCACCTGTCCGGCCACCAGGCTGAAGTTTCCGTGGCCGGGGCGCATCGAGTCAGGTACGGCAGCAAATGGCACGGTAAATGAGGAAACGCGTCCATCGGCCTCTTGAATCTCTACCGCCAGATCCCCCTGGAAGCTGGTGGGATACAAGTCATCAATAACGAAGGCACCCGGTGCCACCGTGGTTTGATAAATCAGTACACCGGATTGGCGCACGCTGACTTTGGCCGTGGTGGCGGCGACACCACGAATACTCGGCGCATAACCTTGCTGTGATTGTGGCAACATACGCTCATCGGTCTGGAGCATCACTCCACGGAACCCCACACTGCTGAATAAGTTACCGGAGGTGAAACTGTCTCCTACGGTTAACTGGCTACCGAGGGAAGGTAATGGTCGTTGCACGTAAGTGCGTATGGAGTTCCAACGGGTATTACTTGGACTATTGTCACTGGTATAGCGGGTAAAACTGGATTGTTGACGGAACTGCCACAAGCCGAGGTTGATACCTGAATTTAACCCTAAAAAGGCCGAATCCGTCGTATTACCCGATGCTTTGGCGCGATAGTAGTTGGTATCGTAACTGGTAAATGCGGCAGTTTCCCCAACTGATAAATCGTTGACTGGCACGGCACCGCGGGCATCCCGCTGCATCATTATTTGTGGCACGGAAAGATCGAGACGCAGCCGCGCAAAATCGAAACGGCTAGTGGCACCATCAACTTGCTGCTCCAGGCTAAGGCAGTGGGGGCTCTGGTCAGTTTGTTTTTGTATGGCAGCAGGTAAAACACCGGCATCAAGTAGCATCTCTGCTGTTAAACAAGCAGAGGTCTTCCCGGGCGTAGCAGCGCTGAATAGCAGGGACTTACGGGCAAAAAAAACGCCATTGACGAAGATATCAACCTGATAACTACCAGGTTCCACATGGTTAGCCTCGGTGAATTGAGCAAGACTGTTTTCCCCTGTGGTTTCGCCGACCAGCATACTGGCGTCGAATTCAAACTGTTTATGCGCTGTGGCGGCAAAGGCGTGTGGTATCAACAGCCCCAGTAAAATGACCAATGGCTTGATACGGGGGGCATTGACACGACAATGACCCAAGGCGACTCTCCTAAGAGGAACATTGATGCAGTGCGAGGAATTGGTTATTTTTATGTGCATTCCTTTGGTTCCTTAAACGCAAAGATCCTGATGATGACTCAATACGGTGGTTGATCAGTTCAATCTGCTCTCAAGGTTGGTATGGCCGCCATAGTCATTGACTAAGGTAAATTTCACTTTCTGTGCTCCGGCAGGGGATTGGGCACCTTTTTCTAATACCCAGCTTGTTTGCGATTTAGGGGCGACCATATCGACTTTAAAGGGCACTTCTTTATTGCCGATAACGGCGACTGCTTTAATAAAAGAGGCGTAATAACCAGAGTCATTATGTACGGTCATTATCCATTGGCTGTCTTTTTGATTAAGCGAAAAACGCAACTGCTGAGCGACGGTATCTGAACTTCCGCTAATGTTTTTCGGACGGTAGAATATTTTTACCCGGTTGCGTAGTACTACCAGCATCTGATTTTCTGCCTGGTTTGCCATATTTTTTGGAGGGATCTGTACACTGTTGAAGTAAAAAACCGATTCACGGTCTTGAGGTAAATCTTTACCGGTAAATATCAAGCGCACCGATTGACCGGTTTGTGGTTCAATACGGAAAAGTGCAGGTACCACGACAAACGGCCCATCAGCGTTCTCCGGTGTTGATGCCGGATTGTTAATGTCCGACCACATCTGCATCACATACGGAATGTTGTCTTTGTTAGTCAGCTGTATAGTTTGCGATTGTGAATCAGCCGGGTAAATGATCCTGGTGTTGAGCATCACTACGCTGGCACTCACAGGGGTAGGGAGCAACACAGACAGCGCCAATAAAGCACTAAATACCATTGGTGGATATTTGATTGCCACGGGAATTATCCTCTTGGTAAGCCCCTTCCATTCACCTGGAAGGAGCATACTGGTTAGTTACTGATAAGAGACAGCGTACTGAACGCTACCGAAGACTGAGCCCGGTGCTGCGATACCTTCAGCATAATATTGCACGGCGAAATCATGGCTGGCTGTAGTGGCACCGCTGGCCAGAGACAGGCCAGGAGCCCCAGTTTGCCCAGTCAGGTCCAGGGCAACAGTGGGTGTCACTGGGTCAACCAGTCGCAGGGCAACGTTACTGGCATCGCCGGTATTACCCATATTGTTAGCTGCTGTCAGGTTGTTACCGACAAACACCGTTTTGATTGCCGTAACGCTGCCAGACGCGGTGCAACCCGTCAGGCTGATGGTGAAGGGAGTTAGACCAGCCGTTTTTCCGCTGCTGTCAAGGTCTGTGGCTGACACCGTGGGCAGCAGGATGAGCGGTGTAGATGCATTACCGTTGATGTTGATCGCACAAGTCTGGTCGGCAACTTCACCTTGGAAATTAATCGTGTTGTTGGCCAGTGCAGATGCGGATAAAGCCAGGCCTGCAGCAATAATTGCAAGTTTGTTCATTTTCATAGTTACTATTTCCTTTTAGTTCAAATTATCGGTGACGTCTTAATGTCACCATTTCGGGGGTTACAACGTTGTGTTTTTATTATTCTTAGGTTACGACTTAATTAAATTCAGACAACGATATATTTTAATAATCCATTATTTTAGGAATAATCTTAGTAATCATTAATAATAATCGTCCTATTGGTAATATATTGTATAATGGTTTTAATTTTCTTTATTTATTTTATGTTTTTTATTAACTTATTTTTATTTTAAGTGTTATTTTGTTAGAGGTAATCATATTATTTGTTATCATTTTAATACTCATTGGTGACGTAATTTCAAATAGAGCTGCTTGACTTGATTAACCTGATGCGATTTGCTCCAACGGCCTGTGATTTTCACCCTAGTTGAAAATCAGTGCTGAAGTTCAACAGCGTCACGGTTTTGTGCTAGACTGAGGGCGTTTTCTTGCCAGTCTTGGTTGGGGTGCTTTTCTGAATACGTCGGCACAGCTTTCACTGCCACTTTTCCTTCCCGATGATGAAACTTTTACCAGTTTTTATCCGGGTGAGAACTCGTCTCTATTAGCGGCGATCCAGTCTGCACTCCATATGGAGCATGGTAGCTATATCTACTTCTGGTCACGTGAAGGTGGTGGGCGTAGCCATTTGTTACATGCGGCTTGCGCGCAACTTTCTCAGTGTGGCCAGGCGGTGGGCTATGTGCCACTGGATAAACGGGCCTACTTTGTGCCAGAGGTGCTTGATGGCATGGAACAGTTGGCCTTGGTGTGCATTGATAACATTGAATGCATTGCTGGCGACCCTGCGTGGGAAATGGCGATTTTCAATCTTTATAATCGTATTCTGGAAACCGGCTGTACACGTCTATTGATTACTGGGGACCGCCCACCACGCCAACTGAATCTGAGTTTACCGGACCTGGCTTCTCGCCTCGACTGGGGGCAAATTTATAAGCTACAACCTTTGTCTGATGAGGAAAAACTGCTGGCGCTGCAATTGCGTGCCAAACTGAGAGGTTTTGAACTGCCAGAGGATGTGGGGCGTTTTCTGCTCAAACGTCTTGATCGTGAGATACGTGCGCTGTTTATGACCCTTGATCAGCTTGATCAGGCATCAATCACCGCACAACGTAAACTGACCATTCCTTTTGTGAAAGAAATTTTTAGCTTGTGATGGCGCGGTTGAACACGCCAACACAAGCGAGCTTGCCGAGTGGTACAGAGTTTAAATAATTTCCAACACCTGCTCTGGTGGGCGGCCGATGCGGGCCTGGTTGCCTTTTACCACAATCGGGCGTTCAATTAATTTAGGGTTTGCCACCATCGCGGCGAGTAGTTGCTCTTCACTCAACGTTTCATCGGAGAGTTTCAGTTCCTGATAGGTATCTTCTTTTTTGCGCATCAGTTCACGGGCAGAGCTAAAACCGAGCTGTTGCAACAGGGTTTTCAGCTCAGCCACTGAAGGGGGCGTTTCCAGGTAGAGAATCACTTCCGGTTCAACACCCTGTTGTTGCAGCAGTGTCAAGGTTTCTCGGCTCTTGGAACAACGCGGGTTGTGATAGAGAGTGATGTTTTTCATTTCAATGATTCCTTAAATCAAGAGCGCTGGAACTGGCGGAAAGTTTGCTGCAATTGGCGCAATTGGTCGATACGTGCGTCATAGCGTGCCTGTTTCAAACTCCCGAGTTTTTGCAATGCACTGGCGTCACTGAGCAACTTGATCGCCTGGTCCAACTGGCCTGCCAGTGCCAGACTCTCAGCCCGGGCAGCCAGTTCTTCATCGCGTAGCCCTTGTGCCGCACTGGCCTGAGCCAACAGATCCCAACCGTTTTGGTCATTTGGATGGGTAAAGGTATAGCGGTTTAGAATTTGTGAGGCCTTCGCCGGTTGCTTGCCTTCAACGTAAGCATTAGCCAGGTTCAGTAATAACACCGGGTTTTTACTTTGGGCAGCATTGATGGCTTCCAGGCGTGCGATGGCTTGAGGGGCTTTATTCTGACCCAGATCGATATCGGTGATCAGATCCAGCAGCCAGGGGTTTTTCGGGTCAGCAGCCAGCAGGGGCTGGAGGATATTGCGGGCTTCATCGTACTTTTTCGCTTGGTAGTACAGAATAGCTCTGCCGTATTTTGCCGCCAGCTGTTCCCGTACATTGCCCTGACTGTAGCTCATCAGGATATTTTCGTTCAAACCATAGCCTTCTGCACTGTACATACCCAAGGTTCGCACTCTAGCCAACAGATAGTCCTGGCTGGATTGCACCACAATACGCGGCATCTGGTTGGCGCGGTTACGGGAATCAGCAAGGCGACTGTCCGGCAGCGGGTGGGTTAATAGCATTTCCGGTGGTTTGGAGGAATAACGCGAGAGGTCTGACAGCTTTTGCAGAAAATCGGGCATTGCTTCCGGATCGAATCCAGAACGCTGCAGTAACTGAATGCCGATGCGGTCAGCTTCTTGTTCATTTGATTGTGTAAAACTGATAATTCCTTGCTGCGTCCCCGCCATTGTACCGCTGAGTGCCGCCATGCCCATGGCCGGGTTGGCCATCGCCAGTAAAACCGAACCTAATGCACCTGCCCAGGTGAGTGGTGCATTACGCCGTTGGTCTTCCATGGCTCGTGCCAGATGACGTTGCGTGACGTGAGATATTTCATGCGCCAGCACCGAAGCCAGTTGATTCTCATTGTCGGTTTCACGAAACAGCGCAGAGTGCAGTACCACGTTACCACCGAAGAAGGCGAAGGCGTTTATTGAGTCATTACGTACCAAAAAAAAGTGGAACGGCGTGAGCACCGAAGACGCATTGGCCACCAGTCGGTTACCCAGTTGGTTAATATATTGGGTCAGTAAGGGATCATTGATTAATGGCGCGCTGGCGCGCAATTGGCGTACATAAAAATCGCCCATGATCAGTTCCTGACCAATAGTCAGTGTTCCCCCAGCGGCGACACCCATATCAGGTAGTTGGTCTTGGGTTTCAGCTTTTACCGGCGTTGGTGTAGCGGTAAAAAGTGAACTGAGCAACAATACAGCTAATGCTGTTTTGGTAAACCGAGTGGTCATTGTCAGCAATTTCCTCAAAACATAAGTCATTAACTAAGACGCTTACATTAGATAAGAGTTCTTTAGATAAGAGTTCTTTTTCCGGGCCACACTCTCCAGTACAATCAATCCGAAATTGTGTTGGCTCACAAAAATGCCCTTTCTGCGGATGAACAGTTTGACTCGTGTCGTTCATCACACCATAGCCAGCCGCAATCAGCAATCAAACGTTTATAAGATGTAACCTAGTGCTATATACCCAAGTTCAATGGAGTTGCAGGTAGGCGGCAACTGAGCGAAGCCCCAGGAGCTTACACAAGTAAGTAACTGGGGTGAGTAAACGCAGCCAACACCACTGCAGCTTCATTGGTGACGGGTATAGCCATGGTCCTATCTACTGGGGTGTAGAGTAACAAGTTACGCTCCCCCATTATTAATGAAATTAAGGAGCAATCTCTGATGTTGGAGATGTTACTACAGTGGTACCGTCGTCGCTTCACTGATCCGCAAGCCATAGCGTTATTGGTTATCTTGCTAGTCGGGTTTTGCATCCTTTACTTTCTGCACGATATTTTGACGCCACTGTTTGTGGCCATCGCGCTGGCCTACCTGTTGGAGTGGCCCACGGCGCATTTACAGCATTTGGGCGCATCGCGAACTTGGGCGGCGAGTATGGTGTTGTTCCTGTTTGGTGGTATCACCCTGCTAATGGCGTTTGTTGTGGCCCCCACAGCTTGGCAGCAGGGCATCAATCTGGTGAAGGATTTGCCGAACATGCTCAACCAGTTTTACAACTATGGAGTAACCTTGCCACAGCGTTATCCAGCTTTGGTGGACGTAGGCATCATCGATATGATGACGGACAATATACGTGGCCGCTTGTCGGGTATGGGCGATTCGGTGGTGAAATATTCGCTGGCTTCATTAGTTGGGTTGGTGACCCTGGCTATCTACCTAATCCTGGTTCCCCTGATTGTGTTTTTCTTGTTGAAGGATAAAGAACAGATGCTCAATGCGGTACGCCAGGTGTTACCGCGTAACCGTGGGCTGGCCGGGCAGGTATGGATTGAGATGAACCAGCAGATCACCAATTATATTCGCGGCAAGGTACTGGAAATGGTGATTGTAGGGGTAGTGACATATCTGGTGTTCTTTACTTTGGATATGCGTTATTCATTGTTATTGGCTGTGCTGGTGGGGGTTTCGGTGTTGGTCCCTTATATTGGAGCCGTGCTGGTCACCATTCCGGTGGTGTTGGTGGCGCTGTTCCAGTGGGGTATCGGTGCAGACTTCTGGACGTTGATCATCGCTTATTTAGTGGTGCAGGGGTTGGATGGCAACGTGTTAGTACCTATTCTGTTCTCGGAAGCGGTGAATTTGCATCCACTGGTGATCATTCTTTCGATCATTATTTTTGGCGGTTTGTGGGGGTTCTGGGGGGTATTCTTCGCCATCCCATTGGCCACGCTGATTAAGGCAGTGATCAACGCTTGGCCGGACGATACAGCGGCTGGTATGGATGAAAACGCTAATTAAAACGGTTAATCAAGCGCAGCAGTCGTTAAACTGCTGCGCAGGGTTGGGTTACTGCTTGAGATAGTTTAAAACAATGTCGTGATGATTGGTGGTCTTGAAATCATCAAACACTTTTTCAATTTTGCCGTTGGCATCAATCAGGAAACTGATACGGTGGATGCCATCATAGGTTTTCCCCATAAAGGTTTTCTCACCCCAAACGCCAAACTGTTGCGCGACTTGGTGGTCCTCGTCAGATAACAGCGTGAAATTAAGTAACTCTTTCTCAGCAAAACGTGACAGCTTTTCTGGCTTATCAGTGCTGATGCCGAAGATTTCGACACCGGCTTTTTTCAGTTCCTCCATGTTATCCCGTAAACCACAGGCTTGTACGGTACAACCTGGGGTCATGGCTTTAGGGTAAAAGTAAACAAGGACTCGCTGTCCCTGGAGGTCGGCCAAATTAATAACCTCCCCATCCTGGTCGGTTAAACTAAATTTTGGCGCTATATCACCGGCTTTCAATGGGTTCATCACTAATCTCCCTCTTTCTCATCATGCTGCGGATAATTCACAATGCTAATACTGCCTTGTGCATTCAGTTCTGTACATAGGCGATAAAACACTTGCTCAATATTTGATGCATCTTGTACACCGGTACTGTGAGCGGTGATCTGAATATAGAGCTGGGCAGGGAGGCCCCCCTCGGTGACTTGCGTGCGTGATACCAGCTCAGCGATGTTCATCTGCCAGGCGCTGAACAGGCCGGTAAAGCGCTCAATAATGTGCGGGGAGTCTTTGACTTCCACCTGTACCCACACAGTGGTTGGCATCGGCGGCCTTTCTTGCGAGTTTGTGCGCTTCATCACAATCAATAAATCCAGTTCAGCGCCTTTTTGCGGCAAAGTGGACTCGATCAGGGTGATTGCGTTCCAACTGCCTGAAAGCAGCATGATAAAGGTGAATTCTTCACCCAGCATGGCCAGACGGCTATCTTCAATATTGCACCCGCAGCTACTGACGTGGCGGGTGATGGTGTTGACGATACCGGGGCGGTCAGCACCCAGTGCGGTAATCACAAGATAGTGTTCATCTGGCTTAGGCAAAATGCAGCTTCCTGTCGTGTTCAATGGAGTTACCATGGTACACATAAAAAAAACTGCCTGCCAAGCGCTTACCGCACGTTGTTTGCTTGCTTTTACATAGTCGTCAAAAGTACCATGGGGAACTTGTTTGTAGAGGGGACGGCCAATGTTTACGGGAAGTATTGTTGCACTGGTGACGCCGATGAACGACAAAGGTGCTGTCGATCGTGCGAGCCTAAAAAAACTGATTGATTATCATGTATCCAGTGGGACTGCGGCGATCGTTTCCGTAGGAACAACGGGTGAGTCTGCCACACTGGCTCATGACGAGCACATTGAGGTGGTGCTGCAGACGCTGGAACTGGCTGCAGGGCGTATTCCGGTGATTGCCGGAACCGGTGCCAATGCCACCAGCGAGGCGATTTCGTTAACGCAACGCTTGAGCAATACTGGCATCGTGGGGTGTCTGACGGTCACGCCGTATTACAACAAACCGAGTCAGGAAGGTTTGTACCAGCACTTTAAAGCGATAGCCGAAAGTACTGATTTACCTCAAATCCTCTATAACGTGCCCTCACGTACCGGCTGTGACATGCTGCCGCCGACGATCGCGCGTTTAGCCAAAATCAAAAATATTGTGGCGGTAAAAGAGGCAACCGGGAACTTAAGTCGAGTGAGTCAGATCCAAGTATTGCTTGATGATGAAGACTTTATTCTGCTCAGTGGCGACGATTCCAGCTCTTTGGACTTTATGCAACTCGGGGGGAGAGGCGTTATTTCCGTGACCGCCAACGTGGCTGCGCGGGAAATGGCACAACTTTGTCATTTGGCGGAACAGGGCAATTTTGCTGAGGCTCGTCGCTTGAACCAGCGCTTGATGCCATTACATCAGGACCTGTTTGTGGAGCCAAGTCCGACTCCGGTGAAATGGGCCTGTAAAGCATTGGGGTTGATCTCAACAGATACTATGCGCCTGCCGATGCTTCCGTTGACTGATGCTGCTCGTCCTGTGGTAGAGCGTGCGTTGAAAAGCGCCGGTTTGCTGTAACCTATTAGGGATATTTGATGGCTTATTCATTACAGAAGTCGACGGTAGCAACAGTTGTAGGGTTGGCGTTGATGATGACACTGGCGGCTTGTTCTTCCGATCAGCGTGATAATCGCCAGGTCAGTGGCGATGAGTCCTATCTTAACACCGCCCCGCTCAGTCCGTTGAATGCACCGTCTGGTTTGATTTTACCGGTGCAAACCGGTACCTATGACGTGCCAGTCATTACCCGCAAAGGTGATGTTGGTAAGCAACTGGATATTCGTCCACCATCGCAGAGAGTGGCTCCGACGACTGGTGGAGTAGAAAGACCGAGTGTGGTTGCTCCTACTGCTACTGGTGCGCTGGATGTGCAAAGTGGTACCGATGATACCGGTTTGCCGGTGGTGATTGTTCGCGCCCCTTATGTTGTCGTGTGGGAGCGCTTGCCGCCTGCATTGACCAAATTGGGGATGACAGTGAATGATCGCAGCCGTTCGAAAGGCGCTGTAGAGGTTACTTATAAACCCCTGAGTAGCAGTGACTGGCGCGCCTTGGGCGTAACAGACCCGGGGCTATCAGGTGGGGATTACAAGCTGCAGGTGGGTGATTTGGATAACCGTACCAGCTTGCAGTTTATTGATGCCAAAGGTAAGCCGTTGGCACAGCCGCAAAATGACGCCTTGGTGGCGGCATTCCAGGCTGCTTTCAGTCAAACCAATAGCAAATAATCATCATTAAGGGGCTACGGCCCCTTTTTGTTTTGTTGCTACGGTATCGTTTGCGTCACGAATTTGGCACAATATACACAGTTAAAGCAAGCTCGGTATGGCTATTGGTAGCCACGGTATTTATCTGTTCAATTTTATGTTCAGCCAGTTGTCACCTACAGCGCTATATCTCTGTGGTTTACAGGCTGGAAGCTATAACCCTATTGGAGTCACTAAGATGCAAAAGCTAGCTGAGTTGTATCGCGGAAAGGCAAAAACTGTCTATGCCACTGAAAACCCGGATCTGTTAGTGCTGGAATTTCGCAATGATACATCAGCACTGGATGGTCAGCGCATTGAGCAGTTCGATCGCAAAGGAATGATTAACAACAAGTTTAATCATTTCATCATGAGTAAGTTAGAAGAAGCCGGTATTCCAACCCAGATGGAGCGCCTGCTTTCCGATACTGAGGTATTGGTGCAGAAACTGGACATGATCCCGGTTGAGTGTGTGATCCGCAACCGTGCCGCAGGTTCATTGGTGAAACGTCTGGGCATCGAAGAGGGGCTGTTGCTGGATCCGCCACTGTTTGATCTGTTCCTGAAAAATGATGCGATGCACGACCCTATGGTTAATGAATCCTATTGCGAAACGTTTGGTTGGGCGAGCAAAGCTCATCTGGCTCGGATGCGTGAGTTGAGCTACAAGGCCAATGAAGTGTTGAGTAAGCTGTTTGATGATGCAGGGCTGATCCTGGTGGATTTCAAGCTGGAGTTTGGCTTGTTCAAAGGTGAAGTGGTGCTGGGGGATGAGTTTTCACCAGACGGTAGCCGCCTGTGGGACAAAAAAACGTTGGATAAAATGGATAAAGATCGTTTCCGCCAGAGCTTGGGGGGGCTGATCGAAGCCTATGAAGATGTTGCCCGGCGTATTGGGGTGAAATTAGACTAACGGCTTGTCGCCATTCAAGCACCAGGTAACAACGCTGCAGCTTGAATGGCGATGGTTATACCGTATGTGCTCAATCAAGTTGCAGTTAAAAAGCCATAGCGACATCGTGTTTATCAGCTATTAAGCGCCTCAACCCGCTGGTGGGTTGCCTGACTTATCCTGTCTATAACTGCGCATAACGGATTCAGAGCATGATCTGCAGCCCAGCCTGTAGTGCATCAAAGACCAGCCGAATACGCGTATTGTGGCGTAATTCACGATGTGTTGTTAGCCACAATGGCATGGTATATTTTTTGTCTACAGGCATGACCGAGAGCATTTCCGGCCAGCGTGAGGCAATACAGTAAGGTGCAAAGCTGATGCCGAGCCCGGCCAGTGCAGCCTGCCAACAAACAATGTGATTATCACAGCGAAAAGCAAAGAACTCGCGGGTGACAGGGACTCCGGACTGATTAAATGCGCGCAATAATCTATCGGAAGTATCCAGACCAATCCAGTCGTAACGCTCGGGGTACTGCCAATCAACAATACCCCCAACGCGCTCAAGATAGCTTGAATGAGCGAATGCCCCGACATTAACGTCACCAAGTTTTTTTGCCACCAGTCCCCCTTGCTGTGGACGGACATGACGGATGGCAATATCTGCCTGACGCTCAAGTAGGTTTTCCACATTATCTGAAGCTAATAGCTCAATCTGAATCTGCGGATAGTTCTGCCGAAAGCGTTGCAGAATTGGCGGCAGAATATAGGCGGAGGTCATTTCGCTGGCAGTTAGACGAACACAGCCATCCAATTGCTGGTTTTGTCCCAACGCACTGAGTGAAATAGCCTGTGCAGCCGATTCCATTTTGCGTGCTAGAGCAACCAGCGACAAACCACTCACTGTCAGGCGCAAGCCACGTGCAGCCCTTTCAAATAATGTAATACCGAGCAGCGATTCTAGTTCGGCAATCTGCCGACTCAGTGTTGGCTGGCTACTGTGAAGCAGACGACTGGCACCAGTGAGGGAACCCGCATCAACCACGGCTAGGAATACGCGTAGTAGATTCCAGTCTGGCAATGTCGTTCCGATCGTCGATGTTGAGTCATTCATTTTTGAATAGTTCGTATTTAATTATGCGTATTGTTCACTTTATAACAATGTTCAACAATAAAACACGGTTATCAGTTTGAGGTGTTCATGGATTCTTCTTCGGTGCTTATTCTTGGGGCTAATGGGCGTTTTGGTCATGCAGTTTGTCAGGCTTTTTCTGCTGCTGGTTGGCACGTGCTGGCACAATGCCGTCGTCCGCCGAAATACCTGCCTGCTACTGCGAAGGCACTTATTATTGATGCTCTGGACACGCCAGCTCTCTGTCGAGCGGCAAAAGGCGTTGACGTGGTGGTAAATGCTCTGAGCCCGCAATATACACAATGGCAGCAATTGGCATTACCACTGGCAACCAGTGCGTTAACGGTGGCAAAAACCAGTGGTGCTTTGTTGATGATGCCGGGTAATGTCTACAACTTTGGCGATGACTTGCCCTCTGAGTTATATGTGAAAACACCTCAGATCGGCAGTCATAGCAAGGCGCGCATACGCATAGCAATGGAACAACAGCTACACGCCGCCACGGAGGATGGTATCGATAGCATCATTGTCCGTGCTGGTGATTTCTTCGGTGGCCCGATAGGGGGGGCATGGTTTGATCTGGCTATCAGCCAATATCTGCCGCAGGGAAAGTTTGTTTATCCAGGTAGATACGATATTCCCCATGCATGGGCCTATTTGCCCGATCTGGCAGCCTGTTTTGTTAAGCTGGCGGAAAAAAGGCAGCGTTCGCTGGGGGTACAGGTTTTCCACTTTCCTGGTAACACAGTGACGGGGGATGAGTTGTATCAGGCGCTGCAGATTGTCTATGGGCGGCCTTTACGCCAGCGGGCTTTCCCATGGTATTTGTTGTATCTGGCAGCGCCGTTTTCACCGATGATACGCGCCACAGTGCGGATGCGCTATCTGTGGCAGAAACCGCATAGGTTATGTGACGACGCATTACTTGAATACCTAGGGTCAGTGCCACAAACTCCGTTGCTGCAGGCTTTGGCTGATGCACTTACTGCACTTGGTCTCCCGGTTCCTGAATCGTAGGGCAGACTTGAATACTTACTTCTTTTGCTACCTAACTGCATCATAATTTCACTTGGGTATATAATATTCGTCACTCTTCCGACGATAGCGCTATTTTCAGGTTGAATTTGAATGTTACAGGCAATGCAACAATGCATGCAGCGGCAAGGGATCCGGCGGCTCTTGGTGATTAGTGGCGAGCCACTCTGGTGTCGGGAGCAGGCTCAACAACTTGCCACATCGCTTCTGGGAGATGTGCTGTGGGTGAGTGATGATGCTCCGTTGGGTGTTGAAGCACTGACTGGCAACACCGTTAAAACCTTGTTGGGGCAAGAGCGACGGCATGCCGTTTTTGATGCAACAGCAGGGCTGGACGTAGAAGCATTGGCGCAACTTTGCGGAGCCTTATGTGCCGGTAGTTGGTTACTATTATTGGTGCCATCTTGGCAGCATTGGGCGCAACAGCAAGATAGTGACAGCCTGCGTTGGGCAGATTGTTTACAGCCTATAGCCACCCCAAATTTTATCCATCACTTACAGCAACAGCTATTGGCTGACAGTGAAGTGTCGATTTGGCGTCAAGATGAGCCATTACATTTGGCCCCTTTACCACCGCGCCAAGATTGGCAACCACCACCAGGGCACCCTAGCGCCGAACAGCAGGCGATTCTCACTCGCTTGTTGGCGGCAGAGTCCGGTATCTGGGTATTAACTGCCGCCCGTGGACGGGGCAAGTCCACGTTGGCAGGGATGCTAGTCTCCCAGAGTCCGTTAAGTTGCTGGGTCACCGGGCCAAGCCGTGGCGCCACCGAAGTTGCCAGTCAATGGGCTCAGGGGCGGGCTCAATTTTGGTCCCCGGATGCTTTACTGCAACATTGCCGTCAAAATCCAGCCATTGATGCCGGTTGGCTGCTGGTGGATGAAGCGGCGGCGATCCCGGGCCCGTTGTTGCAGCAATTGATCAGTTATTTTCCTCGTGTATTACTGACCACCACGGTACAGGGCTATGAAGGGACCGGCCGAGGGTTCCTGTTGAAGTTCTGTGCTGCATTACCGCAATGGCAGCCATTAAGCTTGCAGCAACCAATGCGTTGGGCAATGGGGGATGGGCTAGAGCGAATCATCGACCATGCCTTACTGTTTAATGAAGAGCCGTTCTGGCAAGCAACCCCGCAACTGCCGGTGATTGAACCGATTGAACAGACAGAACTCTGTGCCGAACCAGCTCGGTTACGGCGATTCTATGCATTACTGTGCAGCGCACATTACCGCACCTCACCGTTGGATTTACGACGTCTGATGGATGCACCGGGGATGCATTTCAGTGCTGCCACTCTGCAAGATGAAGTGGTTGGCGGGTTGTGGCTGGTGGATGAAGGGGGGCTGGAGAGTGAACTGGCCCATGATGTTTGGGCGGGGCGGAGAAGGCCACGGGGCAACCTGGTGGCGCAATCCTTGGCGGCACACAGTGGGCAATGGTGGGCACCGATGTTACGTTCACGCCGTATCAGCCGTATTGCGATATTACCTGAACTACGTCAGCAAGGGATTGGCACCTGGTTGATTGAGCAACAGCAGCAATGCACACAGGGGCTGGATTTTCTTTCTGTCAGTTTTGGTTATACCGAATCGTTATGGCGTTTTTGGCACTCGTGCGGTTTTATTCTGGTCCGTATTGGCAATAAAGCGGAGGCCAGCAGTGGCTGCCATACCGCTATGGCGCTGTTATCCATCAGTGAGCAAGGGAAAGCCCTGTGCGATGCGGCACATAGGCAACTCACCCGGGATTGGCGCTGGTTACGGCAGCGCAACCCGCTGCCACTTGATATTGCCGATGATGATAGCGAACCATTATTAAATGAGGCAGATTGGCGAGAACTGGCGGGGTTTGCTTTTGCGCATCGGCCATTGGAAGCCAGCTTGGCGGCATTGCAGCGTTTATTGTTGACCTCAGAACACCCTTGTTTTGCATTACGCAGCCACTTACAACAACAGCACACCACCGAGCAATGCATCGCCGAACAGCGGCTGACTGGACAAAAAGCGCTACTACGCTGTTTTCGGCAAGAGACTGCGCAGGCTCTGGAACAGCTGGACAAACAGCGCTGCCGTGACTGGCAACAGTGGTCACAATCAACCAGGGGATGATGGCCCATGCTCTGTCGCGTTTACATTACTATACCCGTGATACTTCAAGTTGCTTGAAATCCTTGTTAAGTCCGAGATACTCGGGACAATCGCACTGAGGGGCACTCCGGCGGTTCACGCCGCTACGACCCCTTCAGCACGTTTTCCCTAATAACAGGACTGGCTGCGAACGGTGATAACCCGCACCATCTAGAATAACATGGGATTTTTGCTCGTAATTAGGATGAGTTTTTCATATCTCATTGAAAAAAAGATATAAATTATATTCATTTATCGTTTTATATTCGCAGATTAGTGGTGTCGCCAGAGACTGCAGATTCAGCGTGCCCATGATGTTCAGCCGTGTACTGCTAGCCGTCGTTTTTACCGCTTTCCTGTGGCCCATGCGTATCCAGCCATAACTGATTTTAGTGGCCTGAGTCGGATGGACTGCATCAATAAAAATAATTGGCTCACTGCCTAATTTTTCTTTCAGTTCTTCATAATCTTCAATGAATTGTCTTTGTTTCTCTTCGCTGAATTTATGAGGAATACCTGACAGCTTTTTGTAAGTGAAACTGTTACGGTGCAGCCAGTTATTCATTGCTGGAACGCTGAAAGTCACATTCCACGCGCGGACAATAAACGCAATAATATCATGGAGATGGTGAAACAAATTATCGGATAACTGAGCGATTAACAGAGCTGTTTGTTCAGCACTGAGTTTGTTGTTTGAGCCACCATTTTCAGGTTTTAAGCTTTCCTTTATTCAGGAACTCGCTGATATCGTGGTCAACGGTTGTCTGATGCAGGCATACAGGCCCGTTGCTGGGTCTGTATCAGCATTCTCAAATTCCCCGTATGTTACTCTGCTGCCTGAAGGGGGATGGGTAGATAACCCCCCTTGTTCCTACTGCTAGAACCGCCCTTCCTGTTGGTGTTTTAGACATTATCTCGCCTCCGTCATTGATTTATAAATCAACCATTTCATTAAATCAGAAGAATTTAGATATAAATTCTGTGTATAAACTTAAATTAATAGGATTACTCTTAAACTATAGTTTTATTAAGGTTTTTATGTTGATTAAATATGCTCAGGAAGTACTCTAAGGAGAGATTAATCAATAGGAAACATCGTGTTGTACTGCTGAGAGCTACAACGTGAATAGCCGTGCGTCAATGAGTTAACTCAAAGGGACTATCGAAGCTGAAAATGAACAAACTCACCATGATTGCTAGCAGCCTGCTTTTATCCGCAGCAGCGCAGGCAAATAACACCATTAACTTTCAAGGGGAGGTTGCAGGCCAGAGCTGTGCAGTCAGTATTAATGGCAATGCATCGGCACCGTTGATCCTGTTGCCAACCGTATCATCTGCATCACTCGGTTCTGTGGGCAGCACGGCGGGACAGACAGCATTCACCATTGGTTTAACGGGGTGTACTGCCTCTGGCACGGAACAGACCATCGATACCGTATTTGTGGGTAACAACCTGAATGCGGCTAAGCGACTGACTAATACCGGTAGCGTACAGAATGTCTCTTTAGAGTTGGTTGTTCCGGTAAACGCTGCCGTTCCACTCGGTCTGACAGGGCAAAAGGGCGCGGCAGGTCCGATCCTGGTTGCTGACGCAACAACAGCAAGCCATGACTTCGCGGTGAGATATTGCACCGAAGGTACCGTGACGAAGAAACCTGCTACAGCCGCGTTAAATCGCAACACCTAATGCCGTTCTATTTTCCGTTTCAGGCAGGTATTTAGGTGAAAGGTGCAGGCAGGGAGAGCCAATACCCAAGTAACTTGAAGCATAAAAGATATCTACCGTTACCCATTAAAATAAAAGTTTCAACCAATAGGAGTAATAATATGAACGCAAATGAGTTTATCACTAATCCACGAATGCATTCTTGGAGTAAAGATGACAGGACCATTTATCCTCTGCTCAGTTTTGAAGTTAATCCCGATGTTACCGAGGAGGATAAGCAAATAAAAGTCGGTATTTACTTGGTCAATGCTGAATTTGATTTCGCCCTTGCTAGGGAGGTCCTAGGACGTGAAATACCCAGAGGGACGGCTGGTGGCTTTTATTTATGTCTTAATAAACCAGCTTTAAATACTGTTTCGCTGGCTATTTCTGATATTGGGGTTGGGGGGGGTACTGTGG
>NZ_AYKS02000025.1 GCF_000496755.2 Serratia sp. DD3 | reverse complement strand
CCAGACATTGAGCTTTGTGTTGGTGAGCAGTCTATCCACCTGCTTGACGGCGTGCTTTCGCTCAAGGCCGCTGGCCAAAGAGAGGCCATTGCCAATGGCATGGATGGCCAATGACCCCGACTCAATAACCCCGTGGGTTGCATTGGCGAGCGACAAGACACGCTTGGCATGCATGTCCTGTCCGAATATGTCATCAATGTGGTTAAGAATTATTTCGTGGTTAAGCATGGAGGCTGTCTGCTCGCTATTAGCTGGTCAAGAACGGAGATCATACCTCAGAAGCCTTGCCATGCCTTGCTCATATGAGGGGATGGCTAAGGCATTGACCCCATCAAGTCAGTGGCTGAAGGATTCAATTTGTCATCACCACAATTGGCCGAATATGGCATTGCTTTGATACCCAGCACATTTTCAGGGCAAAAAGGCTTTATTTTGTTAACTACCAAACGAGGTTTGGATCGGGGCAATCGTGCTTCAGTGGAATCGTTACTGGATAAGACATGCATGATTCTGCCAAGCTAATATCCCAGTCACCAAATTTATCGGCGG
>NZ_AYKS02000024.1 GCF_000496755.2 Serratia sp. DD3 | reverse complement strand
AAAGTTCAGTGCACCCACCACCTCTACGGCACTGGTCCCCAGGTTTCCGGTATTACTCAGGCTGATAGCTGCACCAGAGGCAATTAGGGTATTGGCACTTAAGGTGTCATTGGCAGCGGTTAAACTCAGGTTCCCCCCTTGTACATTTAACAGACCACCACCAGTCAAACCGCCTACCGAACTGGAGGTGCCACCGTCGGTAAGAATCAACGTACCACCAGCAAGATCAATGATACCGGTGTTATTCATTACACCTGCGGTTAACACGCTAGGATCCAGATCAATCAGGCCAGCATTATCTAACGCACCGACTGTTTGATTAAATCCGTTAGTCTTGAAAGTAGCGCCGTTGTTGACAGTTAATAATGAGGTCTGCCCCAATGAATTATTGTCACCCAGCAGCACTAGCCCCCCAGAGATGGTGCTTGTACCACGGTAATCATTGGCGCTGTTGGTAATGGTTAATGGTGCCGCTGCGGCATTGAAGACAATATCCCCGACCCCGGTCAGCCTGGCAGTGAGGGTGCGATTCGAAGCCGCATCAGCGCTGGTGGCGATCTCCAGTGCATCTTGGTCATCGGTTAACAAATTAAGCGTGTGCAACTCATAATTCAGGTAGAGCCCCATGGCGCCGGTGACGCTGGCGTTAGAAAGGTGATAGTCGTAAATCCCTTCCGCGACATTGACCCCATTTTGTGTAATGACCGAGGTTATGCCTGCATCGGGTACCACAGGCTGACCATTCAGTTGTAGTGTCAGATTATTGGCACCACTGGCCATATCGGCGGTAATTAAGGTCATCCCCGCCATACCCCGGTTTTGGTCCAGCAGCGACAAATCTGGCGGAATGGTCGGCACATTATTGGTCCAGGAGAGGTCCCCGGTGATATTGACCACGCCACCCGCTGCGGTGAAGGCTTCAGTCTGAATGATGCTATCCGCACTGACATCAGGAATGCCGGAAAAGAAATTCAGCGTACCGCCGTTCATGGTTAAGGCGTTGATCGCTTCGGTACTTGGGGTATTCGCAACGCCAACCTGAGTCACGCTGCCACTGTTCAGAGCCAGCGTCGCCTTGGTCAATGCGGCGGTGTTGTCACCAGTGAGCAAGAAGTTGGTATTTTGCAGTGTCACTGTGCCGTTAAAGTCACTCCCTACGCTGCTACTAAAGTTAAACGCATTACCACTGGCGTTAACATTCACCGCCCCTGAGCCCCGCAGGACATTATTCAAGGTGAAATCAACATTGCTATTAATATTCAACCTGTCGGTGGCATTGGCAACATTGAATATTGCCGCGGTATTTAAGGCGGTATCTTGGTCGATGGTGATACTGGAAGAGGTATTGATATCGACCAGGCCACTGAAGTCGACCAAGTTGCCGTTGCCAGACAAATCAATCTGGCTGTTATTCAATACCCAGCTCCCACCGCCGCTTAAACTGTTGTTCAGTTGCGTTAAGGCACCACCGGCAAAATTGTTGAAGATCAACTGGCTGGCGCTGGCAATATCAACCGTACTCGCCCCGAGGTTTTGCAAAGCAGCGACGCTCAAGGTGCTGTTGCCATCAATAGCAAACAGCCCGTTGAAGTTACTGTTATCGCCAATCAGTGACATATTGGCGTTATTAGTAATACTCACGGTGGAGTCCACGATACCTTGCAGGGTTTGTGCGACGCTGCCAATCAGGCCATCAAACACCAGGGTAGAGCTAGTGGTGGTTAAATCCACCGTGGCGCTGTCGGCCCCCAGATTGCGGGCTTCGTTGATTGTTAGCGTACCGCCGCTATTGATAGCTTGGGTACCGCTAAAGTCGCTGTTGCCGGTCAGTTGGACGTTAGCGTTGGTATTTGCCACCCCGTTACCACGGAGTCGGTTGGCGAAGCTGCCGTCACGGTTAAAGTTCAGGGCCCCGGCGATATTGATGTCACCAGAGCCGAGGGTACCAGTATTGGTTAAGGTGACGTCAGCACCGCTGACAATGGTAGTGATGGCAGACAGGGTGCTGTTATCGGCGCTCAGGGTTAAGCTGCCGCCCTGAACATTCAAACTGCCGGCACCGGCCAGGCCATCGGCTGCGGTGGAAGTGCCACCCGCCAGCAGATTGAGAGTACCACCTGCCAAGTTAAGGGTGCCGTTATTGGTCAACAGGCCGTCACTGCTTAATGTGCCGCCATTGAGCGTCAGGGCACCGAGGTTATCCAGCGCCCCCACGGTTTGGGTAAAACCGGCCATATCGAACAGGGCGTTGCTATCCACCGTCAACAACTGGGTTTGCCCCAGGGCATTACTCGCCCCCAACAGCACGGTGCCGCCGGTCGCCTGAGTGGTGCCGCTGTAGCTATTCCCGCCATTGGAGATGGTGAGTGGTGCTGCGGACGCATCCAGAACGATGCCGCCAGCCCCAGTCACCAGCACCGACAAGTCATGATTGCTGCCAGGGTTGGCATCGGTGGCCACCAGCAGGGCATTTGGCACATCTTCAATCAGGTTGAGCTGGATCAGGTTAAAATTGAGGAACAACCCGTTGTCTGTACCCCGTGTATTCAACAGGCCGTAATCATAGAGCGCCTGAGCGACCGTTATGCTGTTTTGGATCAGATCAGACGCCACTGGCTGGTTAGTCACCGCCACGCCATTGAGGTGCAGCGTCAGGTTGTCGATATTGGTGGCATTGTTGGAGAAAATCAGCGCGGTACCGGCGTTATTGCCGATCTGATTGAGCAGCGAACCCCCGGTGTTCGGGGCAGACTGCGGCCCGACGACGTCAACAATCCCGCTATTGGCGGTGAATATGCCGGTGGTCAGGGTGCTCTCGGCGTTGGTGGCTGGAATGCCACTGTAAAACTGCAGGGTGCCGCCGTTGAGGGTCAGGTTGCCGATAGTCTGGTTGCTGGCGGTACCGGATACCCCGACGGTGGTGGTGTTGTCGTTTTCCAGCACCAGCGTGGCAGCGGTGAGCGCAGCGGTATTGCTGCCAGCCAGTGAGAAGGTACTGCTGTTGAGGTGAACATCACCGCTAAACAGAGCCCCCACCGCATTGCCGAAACTGAAAGCCTGGCCTGCAGTATCCACATTCACCGTACCGTTGCCGGTCAACGCATAATTAAAGTTGAACAGCCCGGAGGTGGTGATATCCAGGTTATCGCCCGCTCCCTGCACATTAAACTGGGTAGCGGCGTTGAGGCTGGTGAGTTCATCCAGGGTCAAACGGGCATTACCGTTGATGTCGATCAGGCCATCGAAGCCAGCCATCCGGGTGGTGTTGCCCGCCAGATTGATATTGCTGTTGTTGAGCCACCAAGTGCCGCTGCCGGTGAGGGTGTTGGCGAGTATCGATGGCACATTACCGGCAAAGTTCAGGAACTGCAGGGTGCTGCCACTGGCGATATCTACCGCGCCATTGCCCAGGTTTTGTTGCAAGCCGACGGTCAATTGGCTATTGCCATCAATAGCAAACAGCCCGTTGAAGCTGCTGTTATCACCGGTCAGTGACATATCGGCGCTGTTATCAATACTGACGG
>NZ_AYKS02000023.1 GCF_000496755.2 Serratia sp. DD3 | reverse complement strand
GAAGAGGTCCCGCTCAAGGTTGGCGTATTGTCCTTGGTCAAACTACCGCTGGCCAATGGCATACGGGTAGCGCCGGTATCATCAATAATACTGTCGATAACCGGAGTGCCTGGGGTCAATGACATAATGACGTCATAGCTGGTGCTCGGCTTGGCGCTATTACCTACCTTGTCAGTCTCTTCTACTGTCAACGTGTTTTTACCGTCATACAGTGAGCCCGTCGCGGTCAACGTCCACTGGCCATTGCTGCCTACGGTGGTGGTACCCAGTACTTTGGTCAGCCCATTGCCATCGGTGCTGTATACCGTGATGGTGTTACCCTCTTCAGCACCGGTACCGTTAACCAACGGATTGCGATCATCCAACACGCTACCCTTGCTGACCGGGCCTGTCACCAGACCATACTGATCGACGACTTCAGTGATCGCCACCTTGCTCACATCCGGTGGCGTGAAGTCCAGCGTCAAGGTAAAGGTGTTGGACGGATCACTGATATTGCCCGCCTTGTCCACCGCCTTGACGTAAAAGTCATGCTTGCCTTCTGACAGGCCGCTGGTTGGCGTAAAGCTCCACTGGCCACTGGCCAGTGCCTGTACTGACCCTATCTCACCATATTGGTCATAGATCTTCACTATGCTGTTGGCTTCCGCATGGCCGCTCAGGGTAGGTGACGGATCATCCGTCGCGCTGCCGCTAGTCATGCTCTGTGGCTGGATATCACCCACATCGTCTGCTGCCGAGTCGATAAACGGTGCTGTCGGGGCCACGGAGTCCACGGTAAACACCCAGGTGCCAGTGGTGCTGACATAACCGGTCAGATCTTTGGCACTGGCACTCAGGGTATGTAAACCTTGGCTCATGTCACTGCTTGGCGTAAAGCTCCAGTTACCACTTGCCCCTACCGTGAGGCTGCCCAGTACGCCATTTTCATCGCTGACGGTGACCACACTGCCCACCTTCGCGGTACCGGTCAGCGTCGGACTGGTATCATCCGTCACCCCATTTTGCGCTACAGAACCCGTGACACTGCCCACGTCATCTTGCAGACCAGTCAGTTGTACCTGGCCTGGCACCACATCTACGTTGAAAATCAGGTGCTGCCCTTTATCACTGGTGTTACCTGCCGGATCCGTCACCGTGGTGGTCAGGTCATGTGGGCCGTTATTCAATGGCGTGCTTGGCGTAAAGCTCCAGTTACCCTGGTCATTCACCAACGCGGTGCCAATCACCTCATCATTATCCCACACAGTCACCACACTGTTCGGCTCTGCCTTGCCACTCAGGGTTGGCGTGTTGTCGTCAGTGGTTTCATCGGTGCTGATTGGCCCGGTCACGCTGCCCACATCGTCGGTCACCACCAGGTCTGTGACCAGTGCCGGTGCCTTGGTATCGACCATGATGTCGAAGATACCTGTCGGTTTGCTGGTGACACCAATCTCATCGGTCACCGTCGCGGTCAGGTTGTGGTTGCCATCAATCAATGCCGTTTCTGGCGTAAAGCTCCAGCTACCATTATTTTCCACTTTCACGCTACCAATGACTTCACCATCGTCATACACCTTCACGATGCCACCCGCCACGGCGGTACCCTTCAGCGTCGGGGTATTATCGTCAGTCACCTTACCCTTCTGCAGCGGTTCAGTCACAGGTCCGACATTATCCTCCACCGACGTAATCACTGGTGGTACTGGCGCGCCAGTTCTGATGGTAATGCTGTATTCGGGTGATGCCACCGTGGTGTTGCCTACCGCATCACTCTCTTTCGCGGTCAACTCAGCAAGACCATCCACAAGCAGCGCTGTCGGCTTCATTGACCAGGAGAGATCATCCTGCACGATCGCCGTACCAATAATCTCGGTGCCGCGGTACACCGTAATGATGTTACCCTTTTCCGCACCGGTTCCGCTGATGGTTGGGCGGGCGTCATCGGTGGTGGTACCCGGAGCTACATTGCCGGTCTTACCCCCCACTTGATCATCCACGCCAGTGATCGTCACTTTGCTGGCATCGGGTGCTGAGTAGTCAGTGGTCAACTTAAAGATGTCGGATGGATCACTGGTGTTACCCGCCTCATCCGTCGCAGTGGTGGTGATCTTGTGCTCACCTTCCACCAATGGGGTGGTTGGGGTAAACGACCAAGCACCATTATCGCCGGCAGCAACTGAGCCCAACAGTTTTCCATCATCATAGATATTGATGATGCTATTTGGCTCTGCCGTCCCTTCGAAGGTCGGGTTGGCATCGTCAGTAGCACTGCCGCTGGTCAATGGACCACGGTTATCACCGACGTCATCAATGGCATTACCCATCACCGGCTGCTCTGGCGCGGCGGTATCTACCTTCAGCTCAAAGGCGGGAGAGGTCACGGTCTTACCGGCGGCATCTTCTGCCGTCACGGTCAGGCTGTGGTTACCTTCGCTCAGATCCGCATCTGGCGTGAAGCTCCAGCTACCATCTTTCTTGACGATAGTGGTACCCAGCACATCATCCCCATCCTTCACGGTGATGACACTGCCTGGCTTGCCGCTGCCGTTCAGTTCTGGACGCGCGTCGTCGGTGACCTGACCGGGTTGCAGGTTACCGGTTACAGACCCTACGTTGTCATTGATTGAACCCAGCTGTACCAGCACCGGGGTATCATCCACCGCAATCTTGATATCCGGGCTTGGCTCACTCACGTTGCCCGCCGGATCAGTCACCGTGGTATTGAGGGTGTGGTCGCCATTATCCAGCGGCTCACTCGGTGTAAAAGTCCATTTACCTTCATCATCGATCTTGGCAGTACCGATTTCTTCACCGTTATCATAAATAGTGACCGTGCCGCCGGGTTCGCCGGTACCGTTCAGGTTTGGTGAACGGTCATCGGTGGTATCCCCCGGTTTCACTTCACCGGTCTTCTCACCCACGTTGTCGGTGATAACGATATCGCCAGCCGAATTAGGCACGGTGGTGTCAATATTAATACCGAAGCTGCCGCTTGGTGCGCTGACATTACCTGCGATATCCGTTGCGGTGGTGGTCAGATTATGGTTGCCATCTTTCAGTTCAGCGCCTGCTGCTGGAGTAAAGGTCCACTCACCCTTGCCGTTGGCCGTGGTTGAACCGATCAGTTCACCGTTATCGTAGATCTTGACCAGGCTGTTGGCTTCTGCACTCCCACTCAGGGTTGGGGTGCTGTCGTTGGTGACATCGTCCTTCTGCAATGGACCCACGTGTGGCTCTGCGTTGTCCACCACGCTGGTGATTGCTGGCTCGGCAGGAATAGTGATGTCAACATTGATGTCATAAGACGGCGTGCTTGGCGTGGTCTTGTTACCCGCCGCATCGACCGCCACGATGGTCAACTGGTTGTTGCCTTCCACCAATGGGGTGGTTGGCGTCAGTGACCAGGTGCCATTATCGAGTACCTTGGTGCTGCCAATCGGGTGATTGCCCGCGTCATCTTTGGTGTACACAATGATGATATCGCCCTTGGTACCAATACCGCTGATCAGCGGCTGGCTGTCATCGGTGCTGTTTCCTGATGCAACGTTACCTGTCGCATTGCCCACACGGTCTTCAACACTGGTGATCTCCAGGAAGCCTGGCCCAATTGGCGAAGCAGTGTAGTCGGTAGTCAACTTAAAGACTTCAGATGGATCACTGGTGTTACCCGCCTCATCCGTCGCAGTGGTGGTGATCTTGTGCTCACCTTCCACCAATGGGGTGGTTGGGGTAAATGACCAGGCACCCTTGTCGTCGGCAGCAGCCGAGCCCAACAGTTTGCCATCATCATAGATATTGATGATGCTATTTGGCTCTGTCGTTCCCTTGAAGGTTGGGTTGGCATCGTCGGTCACACTGCCGCTGGTCAATGGACCACGGTTATCACCGACGTCATCAATGGCGTTACCCATCACTGGCTGCTCTGGCGCGGTGGTATCTACCTTCAGTTCAAAGGCGGGAGAGGTCACGGTCTTACCAGCGGCATCTTCTGCCGTCACGGTCAGGCTGTGGTTACCCTCGCTCAGATCCGCATCTGGCGTAAAGCTCCAGCTACCATCTTTCTTGACGATGGTGGTACCCAGCACATCATCCCCATCCTTGACGGTGATAACACTGCCTGGTTTGCCGCTGCCGTTCAGTTCTGGACGCGCGTCGTCGGTGACCTGACCGGGTTGCAGGTTACCGGTCACAGACCCTACGTTGTCATTGACTGAACCCAGTTGTACCAGCACCGGGGTATCGTCCACCGCAATCTTGATATCCGGGCTTGGCTCACTTACGTTGCCCGCCGGGTCAGTCACGGTAGTATTAAGGGTGTGGTCGCCATTATCCAGCGGCTCAGGCGGGGTAAAAGTCCATTTACCTTCATCATCGATCTTGGCAGTACCGATTTCTTCACCGTTGTCATAAATAGTGACCGTGCCGCCCGGTTCGCCGGTACCGTTCAGGTTGGGTGAACGGTCATCGGTGGTATCCCCCGGTTTCACTTCACCGGTCTTCTCACCCACGTTGTCGGTGATAACGATATCGCCAGCCGAATTAGGCACGGTGGTGTCAACATTAATACCGAAGCTGCCGCTTGGTGCGCTGACATTACCTGCGATATCCGTTGCGGTGGTGGTCAGATTATGGTTGCCATCTTTCAGGGCCACATCGGGGGTAAAGCTCCACTCACCCTTGCCATTGGCCGTGGTTGAACCGATCAGTTCACCGTTATCATAGATATTGACCAGGCTGTTGGCTGTTGCACTCCCACTCAGGGTTGGGGTGGTGTCGTTGGTGACATCGTCCTTCTGCAATGGACCCACGTGTGGCTCTGCGTTGTCCACCACACTGCCGATAGACGGTTCAGTCGATACCGGGATGTACAGCGTAACGTCATAGCTCGGAGAGGAGAAATTACTGCGGTTGCCTGCAGGATCTTGAGCAATAATGACCAGTTGGTTGCTGCCTTCTAACAATGGCAGTTCTGGTGACATGCTCCAGGTATTATTGTCTTGCACGACTGCGCTACCAATCAGATGCTGACCAGCAGCATCGGTGGTGTAGACAAATACCGTATCACCCGCAGTACCAATACCGCTGATCAACGGTTGGCTGTCATCAGTCACCGCACCCTTGGCCACCGCACCCTGGCTACCGCCCACGCGGTCTTCGACGGAAGTAATCGCCAAATGGGCAGGATCATCTAACGGAGCAGTGGTATCAACAGTAAAGTTCAACGGCTCAGAGGGCTTACTTTCGTTACCCGCCGGATCGGTTTCCGTAGTGGTAATACTGTGATTCGTTTCGTCGAGTGGTGTCTCAGGTGTAAAGCTCCACTTGCCGTTGTCGCCAACAACAGTAGAACCAATTTTCTCACCATTATCATAGATATTGATAATATCGCCAGGCTGGCCACCACCACTGAATTCAGGCTGAGTATCATCGGTTGTACCGCCGTTCTTGATTGCGCCGGTGATAGCACCCACGTCATCCTGGGCATTCGACACATCAGGTTGAGCTGGAGGCGTGGTATCAACCACGATCACAATAGGATCGGAAGGTGTGCTGGTATTACCGGCCGGGTCAACTTCACTGACCGTCAGGCTATGGTTACCATCTTTCAAAGGTTCTTCAACCTGATAGCTCCAGTCACCTTTATCATTAACGACCGTAGAACCAATAGGTTGACCATTGTCACTAATAATAATGACATCACCAGGTTGCCCCACACCTTTCAGTTCAGGTTGGGTATCATCCGTGGTGCTGCCACTGGTCAATGGGCCGGTAACAGCACCGACGTCATCGATAACGCTCCCAATAGCAGGCTGGGTAGGGGCTTGTGTATCGACGTTAAATTCCCAACCGCCACTCTGCTTACTCTCATTACCCACAGGGTCGGTTTCAGAAACCGTGATGTTGTGCTTTCCATCAGTCATCGGTGTCTCTGGCTGGAAAGACCAACGACCATCTTCATTGACGGTGGTCTCGCCAATCACATTACCGTTGTCATAGATAGTCACTGTGTCACCTGGCTGACCACTACCGGTCAGGACAGGACGTGGATCATCCGTGGAATCACCCGGTTTTATTTCACCGACAACGTTCCCCGTTTTGTCCATGACATGCTGCATACCAGGGACATCCGGCGGTGTGGCATCAACCGTGAAGTTCAGAGGATCAGAAGGCGAGCTGACATTACCAGACGGATCAGTCTCGGTGATCACCATTTGGTGAGCGCCGTCACCCATTGCTTGATCAGGGGTAAATGTCCAGTTGCCATTGCCATCAATGACCACGCTGCCAATGGCACTACCGTTGTCATACACGGTGATGATGTTACCAGCGACACCTGTACCACTTAAGGTCGGATGAGATTCATCTGTCTGGCCGCCGTTTTTAATTTGGCCCTGAATAGAACCCGTATGGTCAAGTGCACCGCCAATCGCCGGTTTTGCCGGAGGGGTCGGTTCAGGGTTATTATCATCTTTACTACGGTTATGATAGGCAACCGCGGCCCCAGCGCCGATCGCTGTCGCTGCCGCCAGCCAACCCAAAAGACCAAACAGCGCATCATGATTATCATCAGAAGCGACAAAAATGCCTTCACCACTGCCTTGAGATGGACCACCTAATGCTGCAGGCGATGACTCACCATCAGTAAAGAGATAGCCGTGCTCATAGCCTTCCCCGGACAAGGGAACATAGGCATACAGCTGGCCATCTTCAGCCATTCCCAGTAACACCGGGTTGTTGGCTTCACCATTAAAGTAGTCTTCAATAATAATACTGGCTTGTGTGTCCCCTTCCTGGATCACGTGCAACGCCTTGCCGACACGAACTAAAGTCACGTTCTCCGGAGCAAAATCATTGCCTAGATTCTTTAAGACGTATTTATTACCGTGAATTAATTTAACTTTAACTGCATTGTTGGCATTCGCGGTTAATAAACGGGTTTTCCCTTCGCCATTGTTAACAGCCAAAACTATCGTTTTTTCCATTACTTCGTAACTCCA
>NZ_AYKS02000022.1 GCF_000496755.2 Serratia sp. DD3 | reverse complement strand
TTGAAGATCAGGTGTTGCCCTTCATCGCTGGTGTTACCGGCCTTGTCGGTCACGGTCGTGGTCAGGTCATGTTGACCATTACCCAATGGGTCGCTCGGCTTAAAGCTCCAGTTCCCTTGGTCATCCACCGGCGCGCTACCGATTTCCTTATCGTTATCATAGATATGGACCACACTGCCCGGTTCAGCCTTACCACTGATGACTGGCGCGCTGTCGTCGGTAGTTTTGTTAGCAAGGATATCGCCTTGCTCGTCACCCATCTTATCTTCCACCTTCAAATTGGTGGCCGGTGCTGGTGCCTGCGTATCGACAACAATATTGAAGACACCGGTTGGGTCACTGGTGACACCGACACTGTTGGTCACCGTCGCTGTCAGGTCATGTTTACCCTCACCCAGTGCAGGCTGTGGCGTAAAGCTCCACTTACCGTCGTCGTCTACCTTGGCCGTACCGAGTTCATTCTTACCGTCGTAAACCGTCACCGTGCCGCCTGGCAACGCAGTCCCGTTCAGTGTCGGGGTGTTGTCATTGGTGACATCCCCTGGCTGCAATGCCACCGATTCTGGTCCTGGCCCCTGATTATCGATGACCGTACCCAGCACCGGTGGTGCCGGTGGGACTGTACTGACGGTAATACTGTAAGCCGATGACTTATCGGTGGTGTTGCCGACCGGATCGCGCTCTGTTGCGGTCAACACCACCACACCATCCACAAGCGGCAGGTTCGGCTGCATCGACCAGGAGAGATCACTCTTCACAACCGCCGAGCCAATAATTTGGTCACCGCGGTATACCGTAATGATGTTACCCGCTTCCGCACCGGTCCCACTGATGGTTGGACGCCTGTCGTCAGTGATGTCACCTGAGTTCACCGGGCCGGTCTTCTCGCCCACCTGATCATCCACACCGGTGATCGCCACTTTGCTGGCATCAGGTGCTGAGTAGTCAGTGGTCAACTTAAAGATTTCGGACGGATCACTGGTGTTACCCGCCTCATCCATCGCCGTGGTGGTGATCTTGTGCTCACCTTCCACCAATGGGGTGGTTGGGGTAAACGACCAGACACCATCGTCGTCGGCAGCAACTGAACCCAACAGTTTTCCATCATCATAGATATTGATGATGCTATTTGGCTCTGTCGTTCCCTTGAAGGTTGGGTTGGCATCGTCAGTAACACTGCCGCTGGTCAATGGACCACGGTTATCACCGACGTCATCAATGGCGTTACCAATCACGGGTTGGTCTGGCGCAGTGGTATCTACCTTCAGTTCAAAGGCGGGAGAGGTCACGCTGTTACCGGCGGCATCTTCTGCCGTCACCGTCAGGCTGTGGTTACCTTCACCCAGGTCGGTCTCTGGCGTAAAGCTCCAGCTACCATCTTGCTTAACGGTGGTAGTCCCCAGCTCGCGGTCGCCATCCTTCACAGTGATAACACTGCCTGGCTTGCCGCTGCCGTTCAGTTCTGGACGTGGATCGTCGGTGACATCACCGGGTTGCAGGTTACCGGTCACTGAGCCGACATTGTCATTCACTGAGCCCAGTTGTACCACTACCGGTGAATCATCCACCTCAAATTTGATATCCGGGCTTGGCTCACTCACGTTGCCCGCCGGATCAGTCACGGTGGTGTTCAGCTTGTGCTCGCCGTTATCCAGCGGCTCAGTCGGGGTAAAGCTCCACTTGCCGTCATCTTCAATCTTGGCGGTACCGATTTCCTTACCGTTGTCGTAGATGGTGACTGTACCGCCGGGTTCGCCCGTACCGTTCAGGTTTGGTGAGCGGTCATCGGTGGTATCCCCCGGGTTCACTTCACCGGTCTTCTCACCCACGTTGTCGGTGATAACGATATCACCAGCCGGGTTAGGTACGGTGGTGTCTACCACAATATCAAAACTGCCGCTTGGCGCGCTGACGTTACCTGCTGCATCCGTTGAGGTGATGGTCAGGGTATGGTTGCCATCTTTCAGTTCAGCGCCTGCTGCTGGCGTAAAGCTCCACTCACCCTTGCCGTCTGCCGTGGTTGAACCGATCAGTTCACCTTTATCGTAGACCTTGACCAGGCTATTCGCCTCGGCACTACCTTTCAGGGTTGGGGTGTTGTCGTTGGTGACATCCCCTTTCTGCAGAGCGCCAGCTTTCGGTTCAACATCATCCAGCACGCTGGTGATGGCTGGTTCTGACGGTATGGTGATGTCAAGATTGATATCATAGGATGGTGTGCTTGGGGTGGTCTTGTT
>NZ_AYKS02000021.1 GCF_000496755.2 Serratia sp. DD3 | reverse complement strand
GCATTGGATATCACTAAGCCAAGATGAGTATCCAACAAATCTAGCTTAGCCAGAATAATATAAGAAGGAATATAGGTCACTGCTGCTGGCAGCATATAGCATAACAGAAGTATAAAAAACAAAAGATTGCCGTAGCGAATACGTAGTTGTGTCAGCGCATAGGCAAACAAACTTGAGTTTATTAAAATAATGATTGTAAGAGACATAGCCACAGTAAAACTATTAATTAAATAGGTACCAAAGGGTGCCGAATGCAACGCCTCAATAAAGCTGTTGACATGAAAATCATCCGGAAGTAATTTTAATGGATGATTAAATATTTCGTCATTAGTTTTCATCGAACCCAGTATCATCCAAACGAATGGGAATGCCATAATGGCTGATAAAAACCATAGTAATCCCTGTCGACTGAGCATGATAAGATTAAGCCCTATCTTTACTCTCTTCTTTTTCTCGGAGCCTGAAGTAGCCAACTTTGCTGGAACATTGTTTATTACCAAGGATGTGTTAATACTCGCCATATACATTACACCATTGATGTTAATTTAAATCATAACAATCGCGTTATCACTCAATCTAGCGATTATCGAGGGTAGTCAGTCATTGTCATATTGCTGATTGTTTTGGCATTAGCATTGGCATTGGCAACTGTTGCTCATACCCGCCAGACAGTGACCTATGCTGTTCGGAGTGATGAACCTCGTCCTTGAGGTTCACCCTGCTGACCGGTGTTAGTGCTGTTCATAACGCTCAGCGTTTTGTCAAACAATTCGAATTATTTAGGGCATCGACCTTAATAATAAACCCAACGCTTACCTATATAAGCATTTATCATTACCAGCGTTGCAGTGATAATGACTATAACCAATGATGTTGCGGCAGCCGGCCCCATATCATAACGTTCAAATGCCTGTTGGAAGTAAAGATAAAATAGCGTCCTTGTTTTTCCACTAGGGCCACCCTGTGTCAACATTTGAAACTGATCAAAGGCAGCCAATGAATTAATAAGATTGATTATTATCAAAAAAAATGTTGTCGGCGAGATCAAGGGTAGCGTGATACGCAGTAAGCGCGTCATTTTGCTGCAACCATCTATCATTGATGCTTCATACAATGAATCAGGTATTTTACCCAGCGCATTAATATAAAAAAGCATTGTCCAGCCTACGGATTGCCATACTGTTACCACGATGACAACAAACATGGCGCTATTACCCTGTTCTAACCAGGCTATGGGGGAAAAGCCCATTAGACTTAATAATGAGTTAACCAGCCCATTTTTCGATGAAAAGACCCAGGTCCAAACTATTGATACTGCTACTGTAGGTGTAATCCAAGGTGAAAAAATAACGGCCCGATAAAAATTACCGCCCATTATTTTATCTCTTAGTAATAATGCCAAGAATAAGCCTAACAGTGTTGTCGGTAAAACCGTCCCCAATGAAAAAATAACGGTATTTATCAGCGCATCAGAAAAATCGCCATCATCCATCATTGAGGTATAGTTTTCTAAGCCAACAAAGTGATAGGAGGGTGATATATAATCCCAATCAGTAAAACTAACATAGATACTACAAATAAATGGAAATAGCCAAAAAACAATGACAGGCAGCATCAACGGAGCAACAAAAAACATATTACGCATCAGTATTCCATTCATACCTGTCAACTCGCTGGGAAATCAATTTTAATACCCTAGGTTATCTCCATTAACCACAGGTGAATTTAAAATTAAGCTTTTGTGATCGTAAAATGCATGCCATTCCAGACAATTTTCAGATTGAAAATTAGAAAAGCCAATAATGCCATGTAGACAACAACACTAAATCATCATACAGACGTCACATAACCGTCATTTTTTGTTGTTAGGTTTGCGCCAATGATATCGATCTCATTGGTACACATGGAGCGTAAAACAGTGTCGGATTTAATCAGCGTCGCCAAACTGGCTGGAGTTTCCCGGGCAACAGCAGCCCGAGCCTTCTCCAACCCGACACTATTACGCCAGGCAACCTTGCAAAAAGTCATGGCTGCCTCCAAGCAGCTTGGTTTTCGCCCCAACCGGATAGCCCAACAGTTACGCACCAAATCGACAAAAATTATTGGTGTCGCCCTGCCCACCCTGAGTAATCCGGTTTTTGCCGAACAACTGCAGGCCATGGAAACCGTAGCGAAGCAGCATGGTTATTCTTTGTTGGTTGCCACCACCGATTACCAGCCAGCACAAGAAGCTGACGTGATCGAAAATATGCTACGCCAACAAGTTGACGGGCTGGTGCTTACAGTTGCCGATGCTGATAACAATACCGTGCTCGATGCCCTGCAGTGGGAAGATATTCCTACTGTTTTGGTACATAACCAGCCACAACGGTTAAAAATCCCCACCATTTGTGTCAATAACTACCGCGCCATGTACGATGCTACTTGCCATATCCAGCAATTAGGACATCGCCATATCGGGATGATTGCGGGACCAATGTGGCAATCGGATCGAGCTCGCCTACGCTATGCAGGCTATTGCCATGCTATGAATTTAAAGGGGTTAGCCGCATTACCTGTCATTGAGATGCCAAAACATACCCAATCTTGCTTTACCACTCTACAACCTTACCTGCTTGGGGAAAATGCCCTGACGGCCCTACTGTGCTCCAATGACTTGCTGGCCCTTAGCACCATCGGCTCTCTGCTACGTGCAGGCTATCAGGTTCCCCAACAGATCTCGGTTATTGGCTTTGATGGCATCGATCTGGGGCAACATCTCTACCCGTCGCTGTGCTCAGTGGTACAGCCAGGTGATAAGTTGGGTCGTCAGGCAGTTGAAAGCCTGCTCGCGCTGTTGAATGGTCAGCCATTATTACCGGGTACTGTCACTCACCATTTTCGTGTCGGTGAAAGTACCGCAAGCCCGCCTAATGTGCAGGGCAATGTTCTGTTAGGTTAATTTTTAGTTCATCACATCAGGGAGTTTTTATGAAAATATCGATTGGAATTACCCGGTTCACTGCGGCGATCCTATTACTTGGGGCCACTGTTATCGGCAATCAAGCTATAGCAGCCGATGCCATCTGTTATAACTGCCCACCGGAATGGGCTGACTGGGGGACGCAATTACAGGCAATCGCCAAAGATACCGGCATCATAGTGCCACAGGACAATAAAAACTCGGGCCAGTCATTGGCACAATTGGTGGCCGAGAAAAATAATCCTGTGGCCGACGTCGTCTATTACGGTGTGACTTTTGGTATCCAGGCTGCAAAATCTGATGTTATCACCAGTTATAAACCCGCCGTTTGGGACGAAATTCCAGCCGGTTTGAAAGATCCACAAGGCAAATGGGTCGCACTGCATTCTGGTACCATGGGATTGATGATCAACGTAGATGCCCTAGGCGGGTTACCGGTACCCAAAAGCTGGAATGATCTATTAAAACCAGAATATAAAGGCATGGTCGGTTATCTCGATCCCTCCAGTGCTTTCGTCGGTTATGTCGGTGCGGTCGCTATCAATCAGGCACAAGGTGGCACCCTTAACGATTTCACCCCGGCCATTAACTATTTCAAAAAATTGGCAAAAAACGCCCCTATCGTGCCTAAACAAACCGCCTATGCGCGTGTGTTGTCCGGTGAGATCCCTATTCTGCTGGATTACGATTTTAATGCCTATCGTGCCAAATACAAAGACCATGCCAATGTCGCTTTTGTGATCCCACAGGAAGGTTCTATCACGGTACCTTATGTGATCAGCCTGGTGAAAAATGCCCCTCATGCTGACAATGGCAAAAAAGTCATCGACTATGTCCTTTCTGATCGCGGCCAGGCTATTTGGGCTAATGCCTATTTGCGTCCTGTTCGTACCAGTACCCTCTCTGCAGAAGCCAAGACCCACTTTCTGCCCGACAGCGAATATGACAGAACCAGCACCGTGGATTACCAGCAAATGGCCGATGCACAAAAGAGCTTCTCTGCCAGGTATCTCAGTGAGGTGCAATAATGCCAACCGAGATTCGTCAACGCCCCTCTGTGGGGGCGTTTTTGTCGCTGAGTTTGCGCCAACGCCTGAAAATGGCGGTTCTATTGACGTTAACCCCAGTAGTGATCTTTTTTTGCACCTTTTGGCTGTTACCGTTTAGCTACCTGATAGCTCTGGGTATGACAGCAGATCGCAGCACTGGCATGAATGCGTATTGGACGGTATTAACCCATCCACAATATTTGAACAGCCTGAAAGTCACCGTGATGCTATCCCTTGCTGTTTCACTGGTGGCGGTGACCATTGCCGCCATTAGCGGCTGTTTTCTGGCACGTAACCGCTTTGCCGGTCGTTCATTACTGCTAGCTATTCTTACCTTTCCGCTGGCATTTCCCGGTGTGGTGGTGGGTTTTCTCGTGGTGATGCTGGCAGGGCGGCAAGGGATATTGGCGCAAGTCAGTTTATGGTTATTTGGCGAACGTTGGATGTTTGCCTACTCACTCAGTGGCTTGTTCGTCGGCTACCTTTATTTCTCGATCCCTCGTGTCATCATGACCCTGGTTGCTGCCTGCGAAAAGCTGGATGTCAGCCTGGAAGAAGCGGCGCGTTCATTGGGTGCCAGTACCTGGCGTATTGTCTGGGATGTGATTGTGCCCGGTATCCGCCCTGCTCTGTTCTCTTGCGGAGCTATCTGTTTTGCAACCAGTATGGGAGCCTTTGGTACCGCATTTACCCTTGGAACCCGGCTCAATGTCTTACCGCTCAGTATTTATGGCGAATTTACCAACTATGCCAATTTCGCTACCGCCGCCGCGCTATCTGTATTACTTGGCGCAGTCACCTGGCTGGCTCTGGCATTAGCGCGCCGTTTTTCAGCCAATAGCCTGGGAGCGGCCGTATGAAACGCCCAATCCTCTTTTACAGCCAATTGGCATTCACCCTGGCGGTATGCCTGTTTATGATCGTGCCGATCGTCATGTCGGTATTAGCCGGATTAACCGAGAATTACTTTATTGGCCTGCGCAGTGGCTTAACCACACGTTGGCTGGTGCAGGTATGGCAAATGTATTCCTCTACCATCTGGTTATCACTGTACATTGCGCTAGCTTGTCTGGTCTGTAATCTGCTACTTGGCGTCCCAGCCGCTTATGGCTTATTAAAAGCCTCAAAGCGTTGGTCCCATTTTATTGAAGAGTGCTTGCTGATGCCGGTGGCGATTCCTGGTTTGGCAACCGCGCTGGGATTGCTGCTGGTCTATGGTCGCTTTCCTCTTTTGCGCGACAGTTGGCAGTTTATTTTGATTGGTCATGTCCTGTTTACGCTGCCGTTTATGATCCGCCCGGTGCTGTCAGTCATGCAAGCCAGCGATATGCGTTCACTGGAGGAGGCTTCTGCCAGCTTGGGTGCCGGTTTTATCCGTCGCTTCTTCACCGTCGTAGTCCCTAATTGTACTAGCGGTATTCTTGCCGGGGCTTTTATGGTGATCACCCTTTCCATTGGGGAATTCAACATCACCTGGATGTTGCACACCCCGCTGACCAAAACGTTACCGGTAGGGCTGTCAGACAGTTACGCCTCAATGCGGTTGGAGGTCGGGTCGGCTTATACCTTGATATTTTTAATCATGATTGTGCCATTGCTGGTTGTGATGCAGTGGTTAAGTAAGTCACGAGCTAAAGAGACGTTACAATGAGTCATCCCATTGGTATTCATCTACGCCAGTGCTCTCGCACTTTTGCACCGGGTCATATCGCGCTACATCCCCTTGATTTGGATATTTCCCCGGGAGAAACCTTGGTGCTGCTCGGGCCATCGGGTTGCGGCAAAACCACCACATTACGGATTATCAGTGGGCTGGAATCACCTGACCAAGGGGGGGAAGTCTGGTTTGGTGATCGAAACGTCACCGAGTTACCTATCGAAAAACGTAATGTCGGCATGGTGTTTCAAAATTATGCGTTATTCCCAAATCTTAATGTGGCGCAAAATGTCGCCTATGGACTAAAAATCCACCGTTTGCCCGAGGCACAAATCCGCCAACGCGTAGCCGAAATGCTCGAAATGGTTGACCTCAGTGCCTTGGCCGAACGCCCCATACAGGCGTTATCCGGTGGGCAAAAACAGCGTGTCTCCCTTGCCAGAGCCATGGCGGCTCGTCCTAAAGTCTTGTTGTTTGATGAACCCTTAGCAGCACTGGATGCC
Organism: Serratia sp. DD3; assembly: GCF_000496755.2. Next base: position 18,705 of record NZ_AYKS02000021.1, on the reverse strand, counting down.
AAGCTGCGTGAACGATTACGGGTGGACATTGGTCAGCTGCTGAACACATTGGGGATAACTGCGGTTTATGTCACCCACGACCAGCAGGAAGCGATGGCCTTGGGCGATCGTGTTGCGATACTGCAACATGGGCGCATTGCCCAGATTGGTACGCCTCGTGAGATTTATCACCGTCCTGCCAATGGGTTTGTCGCTGATTTTATCGGTTCAGTCAATTGCATCCCACTCCCGGGAAGTGGCGAAAGGTATTGTCGTCCTGAAGATGTCCAACTGGTCGCACCAACCGCCACCGGTTGGACTGGCACCGTGATCCACAATCTGTTCCTTGGGCAAAACCAGCGGGTATTAATCGATATCGGCAATAAAACTCCGTTACAAGTCGATTGCAGCCCCCGTGATGTATGGCATACCGGCCAACAAGTCGGGATCCATGTCACGCCAGAAGCCTGGTTTACCGTAAATTGTTCTCAACCAGAAGGCAGCTACCAATGACCCAGCCATTTATGATAGCTCACCTAAGCGACCTGCATATCAAAGCAGGGGGGCGTCTTTCCTACAAGAAAGTCGATACTCTGGGCGCATTATATGCTGCTATCAGTAAACTCAATCGGTTGATACCCAAACCAGATATTGTCGTTATCAGTGGTGATCTGGTGGACTTTGGGCGTGATGATGAATACCACACCCTGCGTCAGGCTCTGAGTACGCTGCGTATTCCGTTTTATGTGGTCCCCGGTAATCATGATGATCGCCAGGCATTACGCCGGGCCTTTTCTGACGCGCAATATCTGCAACCGCAGACTGAATTTATTCAGTGGGTCATTGATGATTATCCTGTGCGCTTGATTGGCCTGGATTCAACCCTGCCCGGTAAGTCCAGCGGGTTATTGTGCCCACAACGGCTGCTTTGGTTGGAACAACAGTTAGCCTTATGCCCAGACCAACCCACCTTGGTCATATTGCACCACCCACCCTTTGTCAGTGGCATTAGCCATATGGATAAGCAGCGTTTAGAGAATCCGCAGGATCTGGCCTCCATTATTCGGCGTCATCCACAAGTTGAACGGGTATTGTGCGGACATTTGCACCGCACTATCGAGACCCGGTTTGCTGGGACATTAGCTTGTAGCGCCCCCGGGTTATCACACCAAGTGGCTCTTGATCTGCGTACCGAGTCACCTGCTCATTTTGTGTTAGAGCCTGCTGGCTTTCTACTGCATTGTTGGTCGGAGGAACAAGGGATGATCAGCCACCACTGCTTAGTGGATGACTATGATGGCCCTTATCCATTTTATGATGCTGCAGGTTTGATTGATTAAAATAGCCCCATCACACTTCTGATAACAGCGAACTTTCTCGCTGTTATCTCCTCCGCGAAGCTTGTGGGGCGGTGGGGCTACTGCGGTGTAGCCCCATAGTAACAACGAATCTGATTAAGCTGATAGGCCATCGCCGTGGCCGTAGAGCAAAAACTCAAGCCGAACGGCAACAGCCACTATCGTGATGCTTGAACCGGAACCGACAACAAAGCAGAAGTCTCATTATCACGGCCTGATGTCGGTAATAAAATTCACTGGCCGGAATTTTTCTTCAAGAAAACGACCATTGGTGATCAGCGCCTCTGCGTCATCTTTATAGACATTTTCCGCAATCTTTTGCAGTTGTTTATACAACAAATCAAGCTGTTCCAGCAGCAGTTGCTTACAGGTTTTACCCCGCTCTATGATATGCAAGGTGGCAAATGCTGTGGGCAATTGCAGATAATTTTTAATCGTTTGCGGAAGATCGCGAGTCACCGCATTAGTCAGAGAAATGACATATTCTGTTGTGGCGGTATTGTCAGAGAGTTTTGGCGCAACGTCAGCAACGATCTGGTGAATATTTTGCAGGTAACCAAACGCCTCCGACGGTAGTTTAGTGCGGGATTGGCGCATTAACTCATCCAGACTGGCGAGCAGATTGACGTGTATAATGTCCTGCTGGGTAGCTACATCAATGACAGGATGATTATTCCACAAGAGCAACCAGCCCACCGCATAAAGCCCACAAACAATCAACAACCACCAGTCGGCAATAAAACCGGAGAAGAAAAAGCCCAGTCCCAACAGTGCCAGCACGCAACCAAGAATATTCTGACTGCTGTAGAGAAACAGCAGTAAACGCATTTTTAATGATATTGCTGGCATTATTGATATCCCCTGATCTCTTTGAAGATCTGTTGCAAGCTGTTCTTACGGCTATCGAACACCTTACCACCGGTCACTTTAGCCAATTGTTGCAACTCTTCAGGGCTCGCCTCACCAAAAAGTACCGGGAAGATTTTGATGCCTTTATCCGCCTCAGCCAATTGTTGATACCAGTTGATAAAGCCGCCTACATCGATTCCTTGATTATTCTCACCATCCGTCATTACCACTATCGAATAAAAACGTCCTGGGTCTTGATGACGACGTTGAGCTGCTTCTATATAGGCCTGCTGGGTCGAAGAGAAAATCGCCGTGCCCCCACCTGCTTGCAATTCATTGATACGCTTATTTAGCGTCGTGAGTGCTCGTTGATGGCTTTGTGGCGTGTTGCCCATAGCAAACGCCTCAGGTGCCGCAAAGATGTCACTGAAAGGCAGTAAGTAAATCTGTTCACGATTCCGAAAACGGGAAAAACGCCCACTGATACTATCATCAGCACCTGATAGACTGAGCAAGGCCTTTTTCAACTCGGTAATGCGCTCTCCGCTCATTGAACCGCTGGTATCCAGTACGAATGTACTGTCTGTCGGTAAACGTAATTCATTGTCAAACGCCGCCAGAATGGTATCGACCACTTCACGCTTGGCCGGGAAAGACAACTCCACTGGGGTCTGCTTCGGTACTTCTGAGGCTGAGACCACATCGGGGTTAACCGGTTGGCGCAAAGTACTTTCGGTCATCCTCTTTTGGAATTCGCTACCATGAAGGTAAGCCACTAGTTTGTCATAAGCATCACGTTTGGCGGCATTGAGCAGCATAATGGGATAATCTGCAGTGACAATACCGTCTTGTGGGTAAATAAGTACCAGCTTTTGTTTCAGTTCCAGATTACGGTTGAGCAGTTGCAGTGTTGACGCATAGTTAATGATACCGTCAACTTTATCCTGATCTTGCAGATAGGCGTCAGCCAACCAGCCAGAGCTACCAGAAGTCAAACGCTGAGCTTTAAAAAATGCGCTTAGTTGCTTGGTATCAATGTCTTTCTCTTCCAGTGCATCGCCTTTACCCGACAAGGCAGCCGCCAATCCCAACAAACCGGAAAAACCCGTATTGGAACTGGTGGGGCTGGTCATACCAAAGGTAAACTTTCCTTTATCAGCGGCTTGCGCGATATCCTTCCAAGTAATATGCGGATTATTTTCCCAGCCCAGCGCTTTTGCTTTCTTTTCTTTGATACCCAGTACCACCGGTGTCAGCATCGTGCGCTCAGAAGCGACAATACGTGCCTTGACTTGCGGTACTAACATGGCATAACGGTTACTTGCCAACCAGGCCAAATCATAATTTTCGCCCGCTTGCAGTTTTTCAATGGCATCAAGCGTACCGACATAATGCATTTGCAGCTTTACACCTGTCGCTTTGGCAATATCCGGTAATAGCGGCTCAATATCTTTCAGCTCCGAACCCGCCAAAACAGAAAGCACAATATTGTTGTTGCTTGCTAGCGCATCCTCGCTGTCCTCACCTTTACAACCGGTCAGTAAAACCACCAAGGTACAGAGCAGAGCGAAAATATTTTTCATGACATCTCTCTTATTAGAGTTTGACGGGGTCAGCAAGAGATTCATCAGCCTGTAATGTGGCCCGAGCCGCAGCATGACGAGTACGATCCAGATAATCCTCTGAACGGGCTATCTGCTCTTTCATCATCTGGTTATTCTTACCCATAACATCAATGGCTTTAGCCCGAAAATTATCCATCGCATCCATCGCATTGAAGGTATTGTTGAACATCTCCTGGATACGTTGGATCCCAACCATCGGGTTTGCAGCAAACTCACCGGTTCTTTCAACATGCTGTCCCAATTGACGTGATGTTTCGACCACCAGATCACCGATAACATTACTTACGCCCTGCAACATCTCCATGACTTCGATCTGATTACCGGTCGCTCTTGCCACTGTCTGCGCCGTTGACAGAGCAGACATCCCGGTGGTCACGACACGATTACAGCCGTTAATCATTTCGCGAGCTGTTTTTTTCAATATATCCATCGACAGATAGGCATTAACATTCACCGCCATTTGGCTCTGCATATCCTGCAAATTCTGGCGAATATAGAATAGAACTTCCTGCTCTAATGCCTTGGCACGGAGTGGTTCACTGACTCTGATCGCATCAATACGGGTGGCCACCTGACTATCAAACTGTTCAGCAAAATAGATAGCCCCCTTCAGCTTCTGCATGGCATCCCATAACTTGACTTTGACTTGATCAATTTCTGCTGCATCTCGTTGCATATCATCACGCGAGGCATAAAGCTGAGTCATAATAACTTTTAGTTGGCTGCCAGCCGTCTGAAATTTACGGAAATAAGCCGTTAATTTGTTACCAAAAGGGATCAGACCCAATAACTTATTTTTCGCCAGCAAATCACCTTGCTTACCTGGATTAAGCTCATCAAGCATATCGCGCATGCTTTGAATTGATTTGAATGCTTCTGAACTCTCAATACCGACAAAATTGCGATCCATAAAGCGGCCACTCATCAATGAAGCCGCATTGGATATCTCCTCTCTACCAAGATTAAAAGCCGCATCCAACCTACTCTGAAAATCCGTGCTATGGACATCTTCATTGAGGATGCTGTTGAGATAATTCATTACCTGCTGATCGATACGTTGTACGACGTCATTCGGTAACGTCACCATCTCTGGTGCTTTAGTTTCAGCAACTGGCGTCAGTATCTCTGGTGGGGTTAAACTCGTCACATCTGTAGGTTGTTCAGACATATCCATGGTGGTTTCCTTATCTAAAAATGGAGATTACTGAAAATTCTTTTCAATACTCTGGATCATGCGCTCAAGCATTTCATAACTTGGCGGGTCAATGACATCAACGAGAGATGTAGGTGCTTGCAATTGGTGTTCAGCAAGAAAAGTAGCGAAATATTCAGGATGTGAAGTGCGATAACCATATTGCGCTGCCATTTTTTGTAATTCAGGATCGCTAGCCAATAGCTCACCGAGACGATTACCATTTTCCGAAAATGGCACAAAAACATGTTTGGTATAAATCGTCGGCTGCGGATAAAGCAGTATCATGTCAGTATTGGGTTGGGCACGTTTTGATTGATATTCAAGAAACTGGCTCTCATAGATCATCACCAGAGGCGCTTTACCCATGCCCATCGTCGTATAATCTTCAAAGGGCCCTGCACTACTCGATTCCTGCAAACCTTGACGTAAAAATAAAGGCGTTACTCGTGGTAATATCGCCGAAACCTGTGACACATTATCGACGACGTTATTATCGTTAAAAATGTAACTTGCCAATGCCAGATACATGGCTGCCGAATTGGAAGTCCGCACATCAGTGGAGTTGATCAGGATACTTTTACCTGTGATATAAGCCGTATTACCAGGCAGTTGGTTCCAACGCGTCCCCTTCTCGATCAGCTTCAACAATTGTTGCATATCGGCAATATAGTAAGCACCATCGGACTGCTTAACGAGAGCCTGTTTTTCCATCACAGGGATTAACGCGCTCCAAGACGCAATCGCCATTGGTGTATAAAATGTGGCATAAACATGTTTTGCCTTGGCTTTTTTCTGCAACTCCAAGGCAGCAGGTGCCCCAGCAGGGAAGCCAAAGTCATAGCCTTGTAAATCACGCGAAGTGATTTGGCGAGATCCGACTTTTTCAGTTTTAACCCGGAAACCGTTGGCTTTGAGTAGTTCAATCACTTTCAAGTCAGCAAAGAAGCCCTCTTTTTCAGAGCCGATCATTCCTTTGACTTCAACAATGCCTCTTGTTGCATCAACTTCACTTTTGCGACCATGTGATATTAATACGGCAACAACGATACCAACTATCAGAACAATTGCCAGAAGCGGCCCCAATACTCGTTTAATCGGCAATTTAGCATCCTTGGATATCATATTTAAAATAGTCTACCCATTAGATTATTACTTTTTTATGACAATTTAATGACGATGTGAAAATTTGGCTACCATGAGTGCTCATCAGTTCCCGTTGCCAACTTGGCAAGCGTAGCAAACTGACAGCTATTACCTGCATGACAATCAAATTTTTCAGGGGATTTATTGAGGGTTTTATTGATTTTTTTATTGATGAAATCATAAAAATATTAAAATCAATAAATTACAACACTTTCCAAATCTAGTCAGAAAAACAAAATTCAAGTAAATAGCGTTCAAATGGAGGCGATGATCCCTCAGCCAGTCCGCCGATATCCTTATCTTTATTTCTCAATGTTCCCAACTGACATCTATTGCTGAATGGCAATGGAGAACACTATCCGTATTGACTCAAGCCGTATTGACTCAAGCGACATGGCACATCAGCCACCATGCCGCTTGAAGTAAGGCAAGTTCTCGTTTAACGATTGCTGGCAACCTGCTGTTGCGTCCAGACCACCGTTTGTGCCGCAAACTGGTCGCTCGCTGCGCCAAAGGCTATCACTACATGCTCCATACTTCTGCCATCAATGGGTTGACGCACCACAAAGCTACGGGTAGCGACCGCTCGGCGATCTGAGAGCCGAACCAGACGCGCATCAAACCGAATCACCACCTCGCCCTGCCCGGCGGTATAGACCGTCTGGAATGAAGATAGATCCCCGCTCAACTCATAGTCGACTTGCAGATTGTCGTCGTCACTGCTCACAGAGGAGAAGCGACCCGCAGCACGAAACTCCTGGATCAAACGGTTGCGCACCAATACTGAGGTAGGATCACTCCAGCGCGAACCACTATAAATGGTGATCTCAGAACCCTGCGGTTGAACAGCAATACGGGAACTACTAAGGAACTGGCTGGTGTTAGGCTGCACGATACGCAGTGACTGCCCTAATTCTGGCCCCCCCGCCGAGGAAGAGGGATTAGCCGGTAACAAGTAGACCTGCGATATTGGGCTTTCCGGCAAAATGCTACAACCAGCCAGTATCATAACCACCATCAGTGCCATCAGTCGTAACCCGGAACGCCACAGGTAATTGGGTAGTGCATTAAGGTAACTCATTTAGGTGTAAACTCCTTGGTACGTTCACGCCCCCTGAGCAAGGCGGAGGGGTTTTCTTCCAGACGATTAAGCGAGGCGCGTAAAGTCGCTAACGTTCTACGCAATTCATCCATCGCAGGGCCAAGATCATTAAATCCGCGTACACCACTGCTCAGTGCTTGCTGATTTTCACTCACCAGTTTATTCAGAATGGCAGTGGTCTTCTCCAGTGATGCCATGGTATTGGCAGCATTACTCACCAGTTGTTTCCCTTGACCATCCAGCAAGGTATTGGCATTGCCCATCAGGCGACTGGCTTGTGCCAGCGCATCATTACTCTGTTTGGTCACCAGCGCCAATTGTTGCAATATGGTGCGAATATCATCACGCTGACCAGCCACGGTATCGGTAATTTTGTCCAGGTTTTCCAACGTATTGGTTAGCCGCCGCTGGTTATCTGGCGTCAGAATCTGATTCAAGCGGATTAATACTTCATTGATATTGGTCATCAAATCTTCACTGCTGCTCAGCAACTGATTCAATGGCGAAGGTGTCGCAATAATCACCGGGATATCACTCCCCTGTGCCGTCAACATCGGGCTGCTTTCACTACCGCCACTGAGTTGAATATTGGCAGTGCCAGTAATACCAGCCATGGCCAAGCGGGCACGGGTGTCCTGGCGGATCGGGGTTGATGCGGTTACCCTGATGCGCGCCCATACCTTAGTAGGCACCTCTCTATCCAGGCGTAATTGCACCACCTCCCCTACGCGGATCCCGCTGTAATTAACCACACTACCCTGGGAAAGGCCGTTAACTGACTCATTAAACACGATGTCGTACAGCGTAAACTCGCGATCACTGCCAGATTTAGTCAGCCACACGCTGAAAAACAACACCGCACTAAAAATGATCAGCGTGAATAAGCCAATGAGTACATGGTGAGCTCGGGTTTCCATTTCTTATTGCCTCTCTGCTATGTTCATGACGGCTTGCTGTGCTGCTCGCCCACGCGGGCCGTGAAAATATTCCTGGATCCAGGGATCATCCGTTGCCGCGACTACGTCCAGTGAGTCCACCACCAACACCTTTTTCTGCGAGAGTACCGCTACGCGATCACAAATGGTGTAGAGAGTATCCAGATCATGGGTCACCAAAAACACCGTTAACCCCAAGGCATCGCGCAGTGTGCGGATCAAGTTATCAAAAGCAGCTGCACCAATAGGATCAAGCCCGGCGGTGGGTTCATCAAGAAACAGGATTTCCGGATCGAGCGCCAATGCCCTGGCCAATGCTGCACGCTTAACCATACCGCCTGACAGTGAAGCCGGGTATTTATTACCCGCATTGCCGGGTAGACCCGATAGCGCCAGCTTGACCTGCGCCAATTGCTCCGCATCATGGCGCTGCAAGCCACCATATTCAATTAACGGCAACGCCACATTTTCTGTCACCGTCAATGAGCTGAACAACGCTCCGCGCTGAAACAACACGCCAAATCGCCGTTCTACCACTGAACGTCGCTCCCCGGACAGTGCCATCAGATCCTCACCGAAAACCTGAATTTGGCCGGCAGTTGGGCGGCGCAAGCCGACAATAGTGCGCAATAACACGGATTTCCCGGTACCCGAGCCACCCACGACACCGAGTATCTCGCCACGGCGTACATCCAGATCCAGATCTTCATGCACACATTGTTTGCCAAAACAGTTACGCAATTTGCGGATACGGATTATGGCTTCCGGCGTTGACTGGTTCACCATCCCATCTCCATAAAAAACAGTGCAGCGACCGCATCCAACAGGATCACCACAAAGATTGAGTGTACGACGCTGGCAGTGGTGTGAGAGCCCACCGATTCAGCGCTGCCAGTCACCTTAAACCCTTCCAGGCAACCAATAATAGCAATCAGGAATGCAAACACTGGTGCCTTACTCATCCCCACCAGGAAATGCTGAAAACCACCGCTACTTTGCATAATGGTCAAAAACATGGTGGGAGAGATATCCAGAGTCAACGCACAGACTATCAACCCGCCAAAAATCCCGCTGATCATGCCGATAAAGGTCAGCATCGGCAAAGCCAGTAACAGTGCCAACACCCGCGGCAGCACCAGTAGCTCAACGGAATTGAGCCCCAACGTCTGAATAGCGTCGATCTCTTCATTGGCTTTCATCAGCCCGATTTCTGCAGTGAAGGCACTCGCGGTGCGGCCCGCCATTAAGATGGCAGTCAACAGCACCGCAAATTCGCGCAGGAATGAAAACACCACCAGATGAACAGTAAAGATACTGGCACCAAAGGTTGATAATACCGTTGAGCCAAGAAAGGCAATCACCGCCCCCACCAGAAAAGTGAGTAACATAATGATCGGTACCGCGTTAAGGCCAATCTGCTGCAGGTTGGCGACCAGTGAAGTGATACGCCAACGGGAAGGACGCCACAGGCTGACCACCAAGGTATTGAGTGTTAGGCCAATAAACCCAAGCAATTCAACCAGATTTTGCCAGAAATTGGCCATCGACTGCCCCACCGTGGCCAACAATTCAGTCACTAGGCCTGGTGCTTTTTCTTCAGCTGGTTGGTGGAAATCGTGTAAAGCATGGCCGACTGTTTCCAGCAAAACTCGCCGCTCGGCAGGCAATGAAGGGGCAATCTGTTGCAGATTGAATATTCTTTGCTCTCCCAGCAGTTTGACCAGTAATGCCGCTCCGGCGGTATCCAGAATACCTAGCCGGCCAAGATCAAAAACAACGCCGGAATGAATACGGGCTTGCAATTGCTTAACCGCGGGTTCTAACAAGCGATAATTCGCTAATACCCAATCTCCAGATGCGGAAACTCTGGGTGGCTGGGTGCTTTCATCCAAATTGAGTAATGTTTTAATCTGTTGTTCTGTCATAAAAAGAACCCGTTCCCTAAAGCTGACCAGCCAAACAGCTAACTGAATAATGCTAAGTTAATTAAAGCTCAAAAAAAACAGATAACAATTCAGGGCAAGAACCTTTTTTATCGCACATACCTTTTTATTGCACACACCTTTTTAACGCACGTACCTTTTAATCGCACATACCTTTTTATTGCACACAAACTAGCGTAGCGGGTTTGAAGCAATTTGCTATCTTATGGCTAAATTTCAATAGGTGGCGCTCGGGATCCTGCCAGATGGTAACTGAATGACAAAGCAATCAAAACAGCAGAAATCATAGCGATACCATGGCTGACAGTTTGAGCCACATGGGTACTGGTTAGCAGGGCAAACCTTAACGGTTACGACTCGCCCTGCTTACTTTGCATTACTTCACTTCACCCATGGCTTTCAAATTCTTGGAGAGCTCACGGCGCTCTTTCGACAGGTCCGCATTTTTGATGATGTAATCATCAACACGGTCTTCATAATCGCTGCGCATATTGGCGATGATGCCTTGGATGTCTTCAATACTCATGCCAGGTTTGATGTACTCGCTCAAGTTGTCAAGCAGCAGTACCCGCTTCTGGTTATCACGAATTTTTTTCTCGTTATCGACAATTTCACGTTGTAGCTTGTTTTTACGGCGGAACATACGCACAAACTCCAGCACGTTCTGAAAACTCGGCTTAATTGCATTATCCATCTTTATACCCTTGCTTTAGTAATATACAGATTCAATTGAATACGCACACAATGCTACCAAGATACAGGTTTGTCGGCGTCAGGCACAACTGTCATTGACGTATTTTACCTATAATTAACACACTGCCCCGCTGTTAATAACAATGGATGTCATCGTGAATGCCCCGTCATCATGTGCTCCACAGGCCATTCTTGATGCACAGCGGTAATGGCATTATCAATCTAGGGTAAAATCAATATCCAGATTTGCTTGGCTTCATCCCTTGTGCGATTACAATAGGCGTTATTCTTATCTCACTGAAGAGATGCCATTTTGAGCAGTAAGGCAAACCCGACTTTTTATATCCATGACTATGAAACCTTCGGTAAAAGTCCATCACTGGATCGCCCCGCGCAATTTGCCGGGGTGCGCACTGATTTAGATTTCAACCTTATCGAAGAGCCATTGGTTGTTTACTGTGCGCCTGCCGATGACTACTTACCGGATCCCGAAGCGGTCATGATCACCGGTATTACTCCACAGCAAGCGCTAGCTAAAGGCGTTAATGAAGCCGAGTTTGCCCGCCAAATCCACCAGGCATTCAGTGTTCCCGGCACCTGTATTTTAGGCTATAACAATATCCGTTTCGACGATGAGGTCAGCCGCAATATTTTCTATCGCAGTTTCTACGATCCCTATGCTTATAGTTGGCAAAATGGCAATTCCCGTTGGGACTTATTGGATGTGATGCGCGCCTGCTACGCCCTACGGCCAGAAGGTATCCACTGGCCAGAAAATGACGATGGTTTGCCCAGTTTCCGCCTGGAGCACTTGACGGCGGCCAATGGCGTAGAACACCAACAGGCTCATGATGCGATGTCCGATGTCCATGCGACTATCGCCATGGCTAAGTTGGTTAAACAGGCACAGCCCAGATTATTTGACTATTTGTTGCAGCATCGTAATAAGCACAAACTGAATACGCTGATTGATATTGCAGAAATGACCCCCTTGGTCCATGTTTCCGGTATGTTTGGTGCGGCACGCGGCAATACCAGTTGGGTTTCACCGCTTGCTTGGCACCCGGATAACAAGAATGCCGTTATCATGTGCGATCTGGCTGGTGATATTACCCCTTTGTTGACACTGAGCGCCGATGAGCTGCGGGAACGCCTCTATACCCCTCGCAATCGCTTGGCGGCAGATCAGGCACCAATACCCATCAAACTGGTGCATATCAATAAATGCCCGGTACTGGCTCCTGCCAAAACCTTACTGCCAGAAAATGCCGAACGCTTAGGTATCGATCGCCAGGCCTGCCTTGAGAACCTGAAGGTACTGCGCCAACACCCGGAAATTCGTGAAAAAGTCGTCGCACTTTTTGCCGAGGCGCCGACTTTCACCCCGAGTAACAATGTTGATGCTCAGTTGTATGAAGGTTTCTTTAGCGATGCCGACAAAGCAGCCATGAAGATCATTCAGCAAACCAAACCGCAGGATCTGCCGCTGCTGGATTTGACCTTCGGCGATAGTAGAATCAAAGCGCTGTTATTCCGTTACCGCGCACGTAATTACCCGCAGACCCTGGATGATAGCGAACAACGCCGTTGGCTGTTACACCGCCAGGATGTGCTGAATACCGATAGGGTACAAGAGTATCTGTTGCAATTAGACGCGCTGTACCAGCAGTACCAAGGGGATGAAAAGAAAACAGCGCTACTGAAAGCGCTGTTTGATTACGGTAAACAATTGGTGGGATAAACCCAGCCACCGCACAGGGTGAATATCAATTGATAGGGCTCAAGCTTATTTATTGCTGAGCCCCTCCAATCAAACTACGTCCTCGCAGGCTTGCGGCACTGGCAAACGGAAGATGCGGGTAACAAACGCCAGGTAGATCAAACCAATGGATGCCCAAATCAGCCCCAATATCATTGAGCTGGCTTCCAGGTTGATCCACAGCGCACCCACCGTCAGTGCCCCCATCAGCGGTAATATCAGGTAATTGAAGATATCTTTTGCCGTCCGATTACGTTTCTCACGAATATAAAACTGTGAGATCACGGACAGGTTCACAAAGGTAAAGGCAATCAATGCACCAAAGTTAATCAATGCCGTTGCAGTGACCAAGTCGAACTCGATGGCAGAAAGCGCTATCACACCAACCAGCAATACGTTGAGGACAGGTGTACGCCATTTTGGATGCACATAGCCAAAGAAACGCTCCGGGAACACGCCATCACGCCCCATCACATACATCAAGCGGGAAACCCCCGCATGAGCAGCCATGCCTGATGCCAGCACCGTTACACAAGAGAATACCAAAATCACTGACTGGAAGAACTTACCGGCCACATACAGCATAATTTCTGGCTGTGAAGCCTCAGGATCCTTGAAACGCGAGATGTCTGGGAAGTAAAGCTGGACAAAATAAGACACCACAATAAAGATGATGCCGCCAATCAATGCCGTCAGGAAGATCGCTTTCGGGATCACATTCTCAGCGTCTTTGGTCTCTTCAGATAATGAGCTGATGCCATCAAAACCAAGAAACGAAAAACAGAGAATGGTTGCACCGGTAATCATTGGCACAACATGGGCATTATCAGACCAGAACGGGCGGCTACTGACTAACGTACCACCACCTTCGCCGTGGGAAAGGCCATACACCACCAACCCCAGAAACACGACCATGATCGCCACCTGCACCACCACAATAATGGAGTTCAGGTTTGCCACCAATTTAATGCCGCGCAGGTTGAAAAAGGTCATCAACCCCACCAACACCACTACAAAGATCCAGGATGGTATGCCTGGGAAAATCGCTTCCAGATATATTTTTGCCAGCAGGATGTTGATCATCGGCATGAACAGGTAGTCCAGCAGGGATGACCAGCCAACCATAAAACCGACATGAGGGTTGATGGCTTTTTGCGCATAAGTATAGGCAGAACCGGCAGAAGGATATTTCCGCACCAGTTTGCCGTAGCTCAACGCAGTAAACAGGATCGCCAACAATGCAAATGCATAGGCGGTTGCCACGTGGCCATCTGTCAGGCCAGAAACAATGCCAAAAGTGTCAAAGATAGTCATTGGCTGCATATAGGCCAAGCCCATCATCACCACTGGGACGAGAGTTAGCGTTTTACGCAGTTTTACACGTTGGCCGGCAGGTGCGGCGCTGATGTTGTTATCGGACATTGCGCAGCCTCCCCTTACCTTGAGCCTGACGGATACTTAATACCCTAAGACTTAAGGTTGCGGGGAAACATCGCAACAGACGACTGAATTCTAAAAGAGGGACAAGAGAAGCAGGATAACGAGGCGAAATTGCCTTGATTGCTCCATAGTCGCTGCCACGGCAGCGGAAACCGGTGAGTACCGGTACTAAAGTGAAAAAGTGCCCCATTATTCTTATCCTCATGATTCACGACCATAAAGTTTTGTTTGATCGTGACAAACTATTTATCTATCCGGCTCGATGTCCGGCCTCGCTTGGTGTGTGAAATTCACAGTGGTTACGCAATGCAAAAAAATAACCGACGCGTTAAAACGTCGGTTATCTGCATTTCGTGTATTTTGCACATTTGGCTGCTGAAAAACAAGCCCTGAAAACCCTTACGACAAACTCTTTTTGCAACAAACTATTTTAGTGATTAACACAGCTGCGGCAGGTGGCAGAACGACCTCCTACCTGCCGCCATCACCAGCAAATCACTGTTTATTAGCATCCCACTTCGGGAACTCCATTTCATCGTATTTCACAATACGGGTACCGCGTGTCAACTTATAACCAAACCAGATCACCAAGAACAGCGGAATACCAATATAAGTCGCCGTCACTCCATACCAGTCAATTCTGTCTTGCAGGAAAGCCTGATAATTTTGCCCTAAGGTAATGATCAAGCAGAGTACAAAGGCAAAAATAGGCCCTAACGGAAAGAAACCGGATTGATAGGGCAGATCGTTAAGGTCTAACCCACGTGCCACATAGCCACGGCGGAAGCGGTAATGGCTGATAGCAATCCCCAACCAAGCGATAAAACCGGTCATCCCCGAGGTATTGAGTAACCACAGATAGACTTCCTGGTTGCCAAACATGGAGCTGAGGAAGCAAAGCCCTGCGACCACCGTGGTGGCATACAGTGCATTACGCGGTACACCCCCTTTAGATAACTTGGCAAAAATACGTGGTGCTTTCCCTTCGGAAGCCAAAGTGAACAGCATACGGGTTGAGGCATACATCCCAGAGTTACCGGCGGAGAGCACCGCCGTCAGGATCACCGCATTCATCACTGCAGCCGCGGATAACAGACCGGCGTGCTCGAAGACCAGGGTAAACGGACTGACGCTGATATCTTTCACATCGTTGCGCAGCAGGCTAGGATCGGTGTAAGGAATGATCAAGCTGATGATCAGAATCGCAAAGATATAAAACAGCAAAATACGCCAGAACACTTGCCGCACCGCACGGGGAATATTCTTGCCAGGATCTTCTGATTCACCCGCCGCAATCCCGATCAGTTCGGTCCCTTGGAAGGAGAAGCCAACAATCATCGCCACCCCGATCATGGCTGAAAAACCACCGGCAAAAGGTGCATCGCCAATGGTCCAGTTATGCCAGCCAGCCCCTTCACCACCACGTAAAATGCCGAAAATCATCAGCATGCCGAGGCCAATAAAGATGATCACGGTACTCACTTTAATCAGCGAGAACCAATATTCTGCCTCACCGAAGCCTTTAACCGAGATGTAATTCAGCAGAAACATCACGCCAAGGAACAGTGCACTCCAGATCCAGCCCGGGGTATCTGGAAACCAGTAATTCATCACCAACTGTGCAGCGACCAAGTCAACTGCGATGGTCACCGCCCAGTTGTACCAGTAGTTCCAACCGAGGGCGAAGCCAAAGCCCTCTTCAACATATTTGGCCCCATAGGTGGAAAATGAGCCGGAAACTGGCATAAATGCGGCTAATTCACCCAAGCTGGTCATCAGGAAATAGACCATCAGGCCGATAAGCGCATAAGAAAGTAGTGCCCCCCCAGGACCAGCCTGAGAAACTGTTGCCCCTGATGCAACAAATAGACCGGTACCAATAGAGCCGCCAATGGCAATCATGGTCAAATGCCGCGCTTTCAACTCACGGCGTAATCTCGGTGCTGGTTGCCCCGTTGTTTTTATATCCATTCGAGCCTTTCTTACCCTATATTTATACTGGTATGTCAAAAATGAGGGGCAGATTGTAGCAAATACCCGCCAAGGCACTAGCAGCAATGCGCTAATATAAGATAGCTTCATAATCCAACGCTGATTATTAGCAAAACCCTAATGTCCTAACTTCCCCCTTCACTGGCGCTCAAGATCCGCTAGCGGGACCGCGCAATAATTCAAGAAACGTTGTAATGCATGAGACAGATGCTTCTGCCGATGATGGATCAAGTACAGCGTCCGCCTCAGAGGCGCTAATGGGATCTTAAGTTCAACCAGCACCCCACTGTTCAGCTGTTCCTCAACCACTCGCCGTGAAAGGCAGCTAATGCCAATACCGTAACGCACGGCGTGCTTAATCGCCTCGGAGTTACCCAACTCCATGACCAACTGAAAATGGGGTAATTTTGCCAGCAACAGGTGATCCAGCACTTCTCGCGTGCCGGAACCCTGCTCACGCAGGAGCCAGGGCGCACGGGCCAGCGCATCCAACGTAATGGGATGTAGCAACAACGGATTATCTGGCGCGGCAAAGACCACCAGTTCATCATCCAGCCAGGGATGAGTCACCAGTTCCGGCCTATGACATGGCCCTTCTATTAAGCCCAGATCAACACGAAAATCAGCGACTGCGACAATCACTTCCTGGCTGTTTCCGACGTTTAACTCCAATGGTGTAGCAGGAAATTCTTTCCGATAGCGGGCCATCATCTCTGGCAGCATATAGTTACCAATCGTGCTGCTGGCCGCGATACGCAAAGCAGCACTATCATGCCGAAACAGTTGCTCTATTTCGCCAGCTTGTTCCAGCAGCGCCAGGGCTTTAGGGTACAACAAACGACCATGCTCATTAATGACCAAGCGTTTGCCCACCCGATCAAACAGCAGCACATGCAATTGCCCTTCCAGATCAGCCAGCGCCGCGCTAACTGCTGATTGTGATAAAGCCAATACCGCAGAGGCTTGTGTGGTTGAGCCCCCTTTTAGCACTTCGCAGAAGACTTCCAGTTGGCGCAAGGTGATGTGCATATTCTGCCTCAAGGTCAAACAACGACCGTTCTATACCAGTTATTCCGATAGGTTATAAATATATAATCAATTTCTTTTTTAGATCACCAGCATTTATCCTTCCAGCTAATAAATTGATAGAGGATTGATTAATGGCAAGTGATACCACCCCAGCCTGCCCTGCACGCCATTTACCCCAATTTGGCATCACCAAGCTGCTAGCGGGTCTGCTGCTGACCGGTGCATTAACCGCACTGGCAGTCTGGGCGAGCAATATTCCCTGGATTGCTGATTTGGGGCTAGGTGCCCTAACGCTGGCAATCTTACTCGGCATCGTGGTGGGCAACACGGTTTATCCCTGGTTGCAACCCCGTTGTCATGCTGGCGTCCAACTGGCTAAACAGCGCCTGCTGCGCCTGGGGATTATTCTTTATGGTTTCCGCTTAACCTTTCAGCAAATTGCTGATGTAGGCGCCGCTGGCATTATTATTGATGCACTTACCCTTGGCACTACCTTTCTACTGGCCTGCTGGCTAGGCAGAAAAGTCTTTGGCATTGATAGCCAGACCACCATGCTGATCGGTGCAGGCAGCAGTATCTGTGGTGCCGCCGCCGTGATGGCTACTGACCCGATATTAAAAGCTGACTCCAGCAAAGTGGCAGTTGCCGTCTCTACTGTGGTGGTTTTTGGTACCCTTGCTATCTTTGCTTACCCCTGGCTGTATCATCTCAATCAGCACTTTCAATGGCTGCCGTTCAACCAACAAGCCTTCGGTATCTATATTGGGTCTACCGTTCATGAAGTCGCCCAAGTGGTGGCGGCGGGTCATGCCATTGGACCGAATGCAGAAAATGCGGCAGTGATCACCAAGATGATCCGCGTCATGATGCTGGCCCCTTTCCTACTGCTGCTATCCGGCTACCTTAGTCGCCGTAATAGCAATGGTAACCAGAGTGAAAAATCTGCCATTACTATCCCTTGGTTTGCGGTGTTATTTATCGCGGTGGCCGGGTTGAATTCGTTAAATTTGCTGCCAACCATGGTGGTACGGCAACTGATCACCCTCGATACCTGGATGCTGGCGATGGCGATGGCGGCATTGGGGTTGACCACCCATATCAGCGCGGTACGGCAAGCCGGTGTAAAACCCATTTTGCTGGCAACATTGCTATTTATCTGGTTGGTTATTGGCGGAGGTGCCATCAATCAGTTAGTACAGCATGTACTGTAATAGCCTTTTACTCTACCCAGGTTGATTCAAGTGACAAAGCAAGCAAGTGGCACCCCAATCATCAAACCAAGCACGCATGACTTGAAACAACCTGATATTATCCTCAGAGATCCCCTCATTTTTAGAGACTCAAATAATGCCAAGTGTGCGGGTATATAACCGATGCTGCCTCAGGTAATAAGTAAACTTCTCCATCAACAATATCGCGTAGGCTTCTTTCATTTTAGGCAGTAATTGATAGTAGATAACACCTTGTCGGAAAAATGAATATGTTCGGCTTTTGCTGGTATTGACCTTGATCGTTCGCTCCAGACCCGCGCTGTCTCCTGCCTTGCCCAGCAGCGTCAACAGGACTATCGCCAGCGCACTGAACAGAAATAATCGATCGCGTCTTGCCGGATTTTTGATCCGAACCTGACCCATTCCCATGCCAAATTTATAGTCCTTGATGT
>NZ_AYKS02000020.1 GCF_000496755.2 Serratia sp. DD3 | reverse complement strand
TTATTTACCTACTCGAGAATGCTAAACAAACGGTTATTCCCTATGAAAATATTTTAAGTGAAGTCTGGGATAAGCGTGGGCTTATTTCATCTTACAAACGACTAAACCAGGTGACGAAGGAGTTAAGAGATAAACTAAACCAGATTGGTTTAGCAGAAGATTTTATACTGACTATACGTAGTAGAGGATATCGATTGAAAGAAGAAAGTATCACTCAACTTTATAGTGAAACCATTGTGGCAGATAGCTAACTACCCACTGAACATACTGCAGGTAGATACAGTATCAAAGATATTATACCTTGTGTAAAAACTTATTCCACGCACCATTTATAACCCGCTTTAAAATCAATCAATATACATATTGTATATTGGAATAAAATAATTTAGCAGAAAAACATTATGCCAATATATGTAACAACACAAAATAATTATTTTTTCATGGGATTATCGAGTGCCATGATGGCTATCGGCCATTCTATAAAAAGGGAGACTCCAAGAAATCTTGTTGATAAAATCAAAAAAAACAAATATAAAAATAGTGATATTTTTATTTTAAACATGTCAAACTTCTGTATGAAAATCTCATATCTAATATCGGTAGGGGAATTTCCAGGGCAGATAATCATCATCCCAACAAAAGATAAAAATAATTTCAATCATGCCTTTATGCAACACACTATATTGGATAGAAAAGCCACAATTGAAGAGATAGACTCTGCCATAAAAAAAGTGACTGCAAGTAAAAAATTGTTTAAAAAGAATATTTTGTCTGAGCGCGAGAAATCAGTGTTTTCCTATATCATTGATGGCAAGAGTATTTCATTCATCAGTCTACGATTAAATATTTCACCAAAAACCACTTATGCTCATAAGAATAGTGTCATAAGAAAACTAGGGGGAAGGACCTTTTTCGACATATGGCCCATTGAGAAGGGATGTATTAAGCTTATATTAGACGATTCCACTATCGCCGATGTCCATTAATTTTGGCATGGATATTTATATTTAATACTTCAAATTGCAGCGGGTTAGCTGCAACTTGAAGTATTTTGGGTATAAATATGATTCTATACGATCACTTACTAGTGAAAACGCGGTTTTCCTGCTCTGCAACCCGGATAAACGTTGTACGCTTAGTTAATTCTTTCAAGCGTTCTGCACCAACATAAGTGCAAGCAGAGCGTAAACCGCCAAGAATATCGCGTACAGTAAACTCAACTTCACCACGCAGTGGTAATTTAACCGTTTTACCTTCCGCTGCACGATATCCAGCAACACCACCGACGTGGCGCTTCATTGCAGACTCTGAACTCATACCATAAAACAGCATGAATTTTTCGCCATTTTCTTCAACGACACTGCCTTCACATTCATCATGCCCCGCCAACATACCGCCGAGCATCACAAAATCTGCACCACCGCCGAAAGCTTTAGCCACATCGCCCGGCGCTGAACAACCACCATCACTTACAATCTGCCCGCCCAGCCCGTGTGCAGCATCAGCACACTCGATAACCGCAGAAAGCTGCGGGTAGCCAACACCGGTTTTCACACGTGTTGTACAAACCGAGCCAGGGCCAATACCTACTTTAACAATATCAGCACCAGACAGTACCAACTCTTCTACCATTTCACCGGTCACTACATTACCCGCGCAAATCACATGGCTCGGGCAAGCTTCACGCGCTTTTTGCAAGAAGGCAACAAAGTGTTCGGAGTATCCATTGGCAACATCAATACAGATGAATTTCAATGCAGGTGAAAGTGCCAGTATTTGTTTCATTTTGATGAAATCCGCCTCGGAAGTCCCGGTGGAAACCATCACATGATGTAACGTGGAGTCAGGCACTCGCACCACAAACTCAGCCCATTGTTCAACACTGTAGTGTTTATGAATGGCAGTCAGCACATTAAAAGAAGCCAAAGCCTCAGCCATACGGAAAGTACCCACGGTATCCATATTGGCCGCAATAATCGGCACCCCGGACCAACTCCAACCTGAATGTTTGAAGGTAAACTGGCGAGCCAATTCAACCTCTGAGCGACTTTTCAATGTAGAGCGTTTCGGGCGGATCAACACATCTTTAAAACCCAACTTCAAATCTTCTTCAATACGCATGACAAATAATTCCTGGTTTTTGGCGACAGATCGCGGAGCAGAGGGAGTATTCGAACCTCTACCCTACAGATTTCAAACCACGGCCCGAATAAAGAGCCAGTGGTGACTAACGGGGCCTAACACAAACGCCCCCAGTAACACACCACACAACGGTCTGAAAACGCTGGGCAGATTAATGCCAGTTCCAGTGACGTTATCATACGCACTAATAATCGTTCGGCAAGACTGCGATTTCTTGTTTATTTACGCTACAATCCCACAAATTTACCTGCGATAATGTAGACCTAGTTCCTCAATGGATCGTGGTGCCACCTCCGTGCTGTACTTAGCCAGTAGGCAAGAGTATGCGCTTTGATGAACTGACCAGCGTAAAATGAGTCGGTTAAGTTATTCTTCCCTACTGGCACTTGTTTACGATCGATTTATGATTCGTTTATTATTTATTAGGAGCCTTCCTTTTTATGGCTTACGTTGTTGCGTTGACCGGTGGCATTGGCAGTGGCAAGTCAACCGTTACAGCTGCTTTTGCACATTTAGGTGTCACCATTGTTGATGCAGATGTGATTGCCCGCAAGGTTGTCGAACCGGGGAGCCCTGCATTAATAGCCATTGAGACACATTTTGGCCATGAAATAATGCAAGCAGATGGTTCACTTAACCGTTCAGCCCTGCGTCAATGGATCTTCAGCCATCCAGATGAGAAAGCCTGGCTGGAACAGTTGCTGCACCCATTGATCCAACAGGAAACACAGCGCCAATTAGCGCAAGCTGACAGCCCCTATGTGCTGTGGGTCGTACCGTTGTTGGCAGAAAATAGGCTCCAAAAATATGCTAACCGTGTTTTAGTTGTCGATGTGGACCACGAAACACAATTAGCACGCACTATGGCCCGTGACGGTATTAGCCGCCAACAGGCAATGAACATTTTGTCTGCACAAGCCACACGTGAACAGCGTCTGGCCATTGCGGATGACGTCATTGACAATAGTGGCAGTACGCTAGGGATAGAGCCTTCTGTTGCCTCCCTGCATCGCCGCTATCTTGAGCTGGCAACCTCAGCTCCCCGACAGGATTAAATTGAATGAGCGACGTTTCTCCAACCGTTCTTTTTGAACACCCGTTGAATGAAAAAATGAGAACTTGGCTGCGAATCGAGTTTTTACTGCAACAACTCGGGGCACATAGAACCCTGAGTGACACATCGATTGCGCTGGCCTTTTTTCGCACCACCGCAGACTTGCTAGATGTGTTAGACCGTGGCGAAGTTCGCACCGAGTTGTTGAAGGAGTTAGAGCGCCAACAGCAGAAATTACAGCAGTGGGCAGAAATGCCCGGTGTTGATATATCAGTAATCGATGAGTTACGCGACCAACTGAAATCCCGTGCAACTTCACTGATGACAGCACCTCGTATGGGGCAGGCCTTACGTGAAGATCGCTTGATTAGCCTGGTACGTCAACGCTTGAGTATTCCTGGGGGTTGCTGCAGTTTCGACTTACCTACATTACATATCTGGATGCATATTCCACAGCATGAACGTAATGCCGACGTTAAAGCTTGGCTAGATACCCTAGAACCATTAAACCAAGCGCTTACCATCATCTTGGGTTTAGTACGCCAAACCGGATCATTTCGCAACCAAACCAGCCTGAATGGGTTCTTTCAAGACAATGCCGAAGGTGCTGATCTGCTACGTTTACGGATCAACCTGGATCATCAACTCTACCCGCAAATCTCTGGTCATAAAACACGTTATGCTATCCGTTTTCTACCACTGGACAATGAAAATGGTCTCGTGCCAGAACGGTTGAACTTTGAACTAGCTTGCTGTTAACACATTAAAATTAAGCCCTTACGGATATAAAGGGGAGAAATAAGCATTATGACAACCATAGTTAAATGCCCAACTTGTGGTAAAGCCATCGTTTGGGGAGAGATCAGCCCATATCGTCCGTTTTGCAGCAAACGCTGTCAGTTGATCGACCTTGGTGAATGGGCTGATGAAGAAAAACGCATTCCAAGCAGTAATGAACTCTCGGAGTCAGAAGATTGGAGTGAAGAAGCAGGAGACCATTGACCTGCTAACCATGCCATCGGGTGATAAGCGGGTCGGAAAATCAGGCCCGGCAAATCAAACCTGGTAAATCATAGTGCCCTGCTGGCCTGTGCCAGCAGTAACTTGATAATACTGGCGTTGGCTTCTGGGAACTCATTCTCACACAATTCACTCTGTTTTACCCACCGCCCTAACTGACCCTCACGACCAGAAGGCTCGCCTCTCCACTCTTCCACCAGATAGAAATTCAGCGTGACAATACGATCGCTAAAACGATGTTCCAGCACATCGACAAATTGTATCTGATGAACATAAATCCCCGTTTCTTCGAGTAATTCTCGATATAACGCCTGCTCAACAGTTTCACCTGCCTCGACCTTACCGCCTGGAAACTCCCAAAAACCAGCCATATGTGAATCAGCAGCACGGCGAGTAATAAAAATTTCCTGATGCGGATTACGGATAATTCCTACGGCAATATTCAGATGCTTCATCATCCCCTCCTGACTTTATTTCCAGGCATGATATACAAAAAAGTTCAGCCTAGGCTGAACCTCAGATGAATGTTAGCGATAACCTGAAGGGTTCCGCACAAGCTGAACCCTTACTGGTCTAGCTTATTACTGTATACGCCCGTGGCATTGTTTGTACTTCTTGCCAGAACCACATGGGCAAGGATCATTGCGCCCGATTTTTCGCTCAGCCACTACCGGTGCATTGGGATCCCGAACATCCAACGCGTTCTCCTCCTGGTGGCTCAGTTGTTGCTGACGTGCCAGACGTTCAGCTTCCTCACGGCGTTGCTGATCTAATGCCTCAACCTCTTCCGGCATCCTTACCTGGACCTTGCTCAGCACACTAATCACTTCATATTTTAGTGACTCAAGCATATTGCCAAACATGTTGAAAGACTCACGCTTGTACTCCTGCTTCGGATCTTTTTGCGCATAACCACGCAAGTGAATACCTTGACGCAAGTAGTCCATTGCCGCCAGGTGCTCTTTCCACAAGGAATCCAAAGTCTGCAGCATGACGCCTTTCTCGAAGTTGCGCATCATATCGGTACCGACAACCTCTTCTTTGCGCAAATAGGTCTCTTTTGCATTCTCCAGAATACGTTCACGCAGCGTTTCTTCATGCAGTTGCGGTTCTTTGTCCAACCACTCGGCAATGGGCATATCAAGATCGAAGTCATTTTTCAGACGCTCTTCCAAGCCCGGTACATCCCACATTTCTTCCAGTGATTGTGGTGGAATGTAGTTATCGATGGTGGTTTTAAACACATCTTCACGAATGCTGATAATCGTTTCGCTAATATCAACCACATCCAGCAATTCATTACGCTGGCTGTAGATCGCACGGCGCTGGTCATTGGCGACATCATCATATTCCAGCAACTGTTTACGAATATCAAAGTTGCGACTTTCAACCTTACGTTGCGCATTGGCAATCGCTTTGGTCACCCACGGGTGTTCTATCGCTTCCCCTTCTTTCATACCCAGTTTACGCATCATGCCTGAGACACGGTCTGATGCAAAAATACGCATCAGTGCATCTTCCATGGATAGGTAGAAACGGGAAGAACCGGCATCACCTTGACGACCAGAACGACCACGTAACTGGTTGTCGATACGGCGCGATTCATGGCGTTCTGTACCGATAATATGCAAACCACCGGCTGCCAAAACAGCATCGTGACGGATCTGCCAGGCATCTTTGATGGCGGCGATCTGTTCTTCCGTTGGGTCTGTCAACGCGGCCAATTCAGCCTGCCAACTTCCCCCCAAGACAATATCGGTACCACGACCAGCCATGTTAGTTGCAATAGTTACTGCGCTAGTTTGACCTGCCTGAGCCACAATATCCGCTTCCATGGCGTGGAATTTAGCGTTCAGAACCTGATGCTCGATGCCTGCTTTGGTCAGTTCGCGGGAAACCACTTCCGATTTTTCAATGGAAATCGTCCCTACTAACACCGGTTGTCCATTGCTGGTACGTTCACGGATATCATCAATGATTGCAGCGATTTTCTCTCGTTCTGTCATATAGACCAGATCCGGCATATCTTTACGGATCATTGGCCGGTTGGTGGGCACAACGATGGTATCCAGCTTGTAAATAGACCTGAACTCAAACGCTTCAGTATCTGCGGTACCGGTCATACCAGCCAGTTTTTCGTACAAACGGAAATAATTCTGGAAAGTGATAGATGCCAAGGTCTGGTTTTCATTCTGAATTTCCACCCCTTCTTTGGCTTCTACCGCCTGGTGTAAACCATCAGACCAGCGGCGGCCCTGCATGGTACGCCCAGTGTGCTCATCAACAATAATGACTTCGCCATCCTTGACGATGTAGTCAACATCGCGCGTAAATAGCACATGAGCGCGTAATGCTGCGGTAACATGGTGCATCAGCATGATATTGGTTGGTGAATACAGTGACTCACCTTCAGCCATAATGCCTGCTTCCACCAACATCTCTTCAATCATGATCAGGCCGCGTTCGGTCAGGTGAACCTGACGCGCTTTTTCATCAACCGAAAAGTGCCCTTCCCCATGAAAAGTATCCGAGTCTTCTTTTTCCTGACGGATCAATTGCGGGATCAGCTTGTTAACCCGGATGTACATCTCTGAGCTATCTTCTGCCGGGCCAGAGATGATCAACGGTGTACGCGCTTCATCGATCAGAATCGAGTCAACTTCATCCACCAATGCGTAATGCAGTTTACGCTGTACGCGCTCTTCCGGGCTGAACGCCATGTTGTCACGCAGGTAGTCAAAACCATATTCGTTATTGGTACCATAAGTAATATCTGCAGCATAAGCCGCACGCTTGGCGGGAGCTGGCATTCCTGGCAGGTTGATACCCACCGATAAACCCAAAAATTCGAACAGTGGACGGTTATTCTCGGCATCACGCTGGGCCAAATAGTCGTTGACCGTGACCACATGCACGCCACGGCCACTCAAGGCATTCAGATAGGCAGGCAGTGTTGCCGTCAATGTTTTACCTTCACCAGTACGCATCTCGGCGATGCAACGCTCATTCAGCACCATCCCGCCCATTAATTGCACATCAAAATGGCGCATACCAAATACACGTTTACTGGCTTCGCGCACCACGGCGAAGGCTTCCGGAATCAGGCTTTCCAGCACTTCGCCCTTTTTCAGGCGTTCACGAAACTCATCGGTTTTAGCCTGTAATTCGCTATCAGACAACTTTTCCATGTCTGGTTCGAGACGGTTGATCATTTCAACCGCTTTGCGCATACGGCGTAGGGTACGATCGTTACTGCTGCCAAAAACTTTGGTCAATAATTTGGTTAACATAATTTTTAATATCTCTTACATGGCGGCACGTTATCTGCCACTAACAAACTGTTATTTATTGGTTTTTATTGCCAGAATGGCAAAAAGTCAGCAGAGTATGCTTGGCCCGGCACGAATACCCCGTACCTGAGCAAGCCAAAGCCCAATCTGGTATTGTTCCAAATCAGCAAAGGTGGTGGGGTGTGTCTCACGAATAATCGCCGGTGGTCTGGGTTCATGCGTCAATAACGCATTAAGCGTCGAGAGCAGGGCCAGTTGAGCCACCTGTAAAGGGGGTTCAACGGCATTGACCTCGGCTTCTTGCACCCGGGCATAAACCACCTGTGGTACCAGTGCAAAAGAGAGGTGACGAATGACCGTCCGCAGTGCATGCTGGTGCCAGTAATCAACGTTGAATGTTGGGCGGCGATGTACTTCTTGCAACAATGCCAGATTATTAAACGCATTGTTGGCCGAATTTTGACGGTTAAGGCTAGACGAGGTACTGGGTAATACGGTTTGATCGTTATTGCCGAGCAGATTTTGCGGTACGCCAAGTGTGGCCGCTACCATCCCCAACAGGAGATGAGGCCAGAAATAACGTCTGCCAAATTGTCGCCAACGATTTAAGATACCGATCACGAGTTTATTATCCGCCGGAGCCCATTATGCGCGATAGCCGTCCACAATTATTAGATGCCCTGTTTGATGACGACGCTGCTGCTGAAAAAGGGCCGCTGCATAACATCCAGCAACGCGCCATTGCACTGTTAAAACTCAACCGGGCAGTGAAAGGCTTGTTACCTAGCCAACTGCACCCTTGGTGCCGCGTCGCCAACTTCAGACAAGGTATTTTAGTGCTGGAAACTGCCAATGCCAGTTGGCTCATGCGCTTACGCTATGAACAACCCAGCCTGCTCTCCGCACTACGAGCGCAAATTCTACCATCATTGTCGTCGATCGACATCAGGATTAATCCAACGTTAATGGCAAAAGGCCATCATCAGATCCAAAATGTGGCAAAAACGAGTGAAAATGCACCATCAATGGCACCATTGCGTTACTTGAGCCAAGAGAGTGCGGAACATCTGCTGGGGGTGGCGGCACGAAGCCCTGAGAAATTGAAGAAGAAATTAGAACGACTGGCATCGTTGGCAGGAGAGAGAGCCAACGCCACCAGTCGTAATAAATAATCGTCGTACTGGCTTATGCCAATACGGTTGATGGTGCCTTGAATGCCAATGGCATTTCGGCCTCATCCTGGAATGTCACAAATTCCCAAGCTTCCTGTTTTGCCAGAACGGCTTGCAGCAACTTGTTGTTCAGTGCGTGCCCTGATTTATAGGCGGTAAAAGCGCCAATAATATTGTGGCCACACATAAACAGATCACCAATGGCATCCAGCATTTTGTGGCGAACGAATTCATCTTCGAAGCGCAGGCCGTCTTCGTTCAAGACTCGATAGTCGTCCACGACAATAGCGCAATCGAAACTGCCCCCTAAGGCCAAGCCACGGGATTGCAAGTATTCAATATCACGCATAAAACCAAAAGTACGCGCTCGGCTGATTTGACGCACGAACGAATCGGCAGAAAAATCAAGGCGATAACGCTGCGTACTGGCATCAATAGCTGGATGGTTGAAGTCAATAGTAAAATCGAGACGGAACCCGTTGTAAGGGGATAATTCCGCCCACTTGTCACCATCTTCAACACGCACTGTCTCTTTCAGACGCAGAAATTTCTTTGCTGAACTCAGCTCTTCAATACCGGCATCCATCAGTAAGAAAACGAACGGGCTGGCGCTACCATCCATGATTGGGATTTCAGCAGCATCAACTTCAATGATGATGTTATCAATACCCAAGCCTGCCAATGCGGCATTAAGGTGCTCAACAGTAGAAATACGTACGTCATACTCGTTAACCAGGCAAGTACAGAGCATGGTATCACGCACGGATTTTGCATCAGCCGGAAAATCAACCGGTGGATTCAGGTCAGTGCGACGATAGATGACCCCGGTATTCGCCGGTGCGGGACGCATTGTCAGCGTAACTTTCTTGCCGGTATGTAAACCGACCCCTGTCGCTTGGACAATACGTTTTAATGTCCTCTGTTTGATCATCGTGTTATCTCGCAATATTATCAATCCTGCCAGCCCTAACATAGTAAAAACTGGTAGGACAGTCTAGCACAAAGAGCGGAGATGCCAAATTATCGGTTATATTCAGTCTGCCTGCTTACGCAGGAAAGCTGGAATATCGAGATAGTCAGGCTCTTTGCTTGGCTGCGCGGTCTGATCATTCACCACTTTAGCGGCAGGTTTTACTTCCTGCTGCAAGGGTGACATACCATGCTGCTGGTAACGATGATCCATTACAGTCTGGCTGGCCTGCTTATTAGTCACCAACGTGATTTCAGGACGCTTATCCATCCCGATACCTGTCGCCACCACCGTTACACGCAATTCGTCGTTCATTTCAGGATCCAGCGACGTACCAATCACCACAGTCGCATTGTCGGAAGCAAAAGCACGAATGGTGTTACCTACTGTCTCAAACTCATCCAAACGCAGATCGAAGCCAGCAGTAATGTTGACCAACACGCCACGCGCACCAGACAGGTCGATATCTTCCAGCAGTGGGCTGGAAATGGCCATTTCTGCTGCTTCTTCAGCACGGTCTTCACCAGAGGCTACGCCAGAACCCATCATCGCATAACCCATCTCAGACATGACAGTACGCACGTCGGCAAAGTCAACGTTCATCAATCCTGGGCGAGTAATCAACTCAGCAATGCCCTGTACAGCACCTTTCAGCACGTCATTAGCTGCACCGAACGCGTCCAACAGAGAGATACCGCGACCGAGCACCTTGAGCAGTTTGTCATTCGGGATAGTGATCAGCGAGTCAACATGCTTGGACAGTTCAGCAATACCCTGTTCCGCGAATGCCATGCGCTTCTTGCCTTCAAAATTGAAAGGCTTGGTCACCACCGCCACAGTCAGAATCCCTAAATCTTTTGCTACTTCAGCCACCACTGGCGCAGCACCGGTACCGGTACCGCCGCCCATTCCGGCTGCAATGAAGACCATGTCTGCACCTTCGAGTGCTGCGCGCAAGGCTTCACGATCTTCTTCTGCTGAATTGCGACCGACCTCCGGGTTCGCACCGGCCCCCAAACCTTTGGTAATACCGTTACCAATCTGAATGGTTTGACCCACCGCCGTTTTACGTAGCGCCTGAGCGTCTGTATTAACAGCGAAGAATTCCACACCTTCAATGCGCTCTCGCACCATGTGTTCAACGGCGTTGCCACCGCCACCGCCGACGCCGATGACTTTAATCACCGCGTCATTGGTTAGTTCCATCGGTTCAAACATAATTTCTCTCCGTTTTTGCCTGTCGCTGCGAGATCATAAAACGACATCCAGATGATCTCTTTGTTAAAACATTAAAATTCTTTTCTCAGCCAGCTATTGATACGTTTAAACCAATTGCCCACTGAAGCGCGTTTTTCTACTTCGCCTTCACCACTTAGGTGAGACTCTTTTCCATAATGCAACAGCCCCACCGCAGTGGAATAGTATGGCTCTTGCGCATAATCCGTTAGCCCTGTGATGTTCAAAGGCTGGCCGATACGTACCTGAGTATGGAATACCCGTTGCGCACAGGCTGCCAGTCCATCTATCTGAGCGGCACCACCGGTCAACACAATACCTGCTGCCAGATGATGCTTCACCCCTTGGCTCCTGAGTTGTTCCTGCAATTGCAAAATTTCATCGTTAACCAGATTTAACAGCTCGGTATAACGAGGCTCAATCACTTCCGCCAGTGTCTGTCTTTGTAGACTACGAGGAGGACGCCCGCCAACGCTGGGTACCTCTACACTTTCATCCTTGCTGACAATAGAACCAAGGGCACAGCCATGTCGAACTTTAATCGCTTCAGCGTCTGCAGGCGGCGTACCAAAAGCATAAGCGATATCGCTGGTAACCACATTCCCGGCGTAAGGAATAACTTTAGTATGACGCAACGCGCCACCAGTATAAACCGCCATGTCCATTGTACCACCGCCGATATCCACCACACAGACACCGAGTTCACGTTCATCTTCAGTCAGTACGGCATAACTGGCAGCCAGACCGGCGAAAATAAGTTGGTCAACTTTCAGACCACAACGTTCAACCGCTTTGACAATATTTTTCGCCATATCATTATGGCAAGTGATCAAATGCACTTTAGCCTGCATACGCACACCGGATAACCCGACCGGATTCTTGATACCTTCCTGATAATCAATGGCGTATTCCTGCGGGATCACGTGCAGAATGCGATGCTCATCGCGCACACGGACTGACTTGGCCGTATGCACCACATTTTCCACATCTTCCTGCGTCACTTCCTCTTCAGAAATAGGCACCATGCCAATCTCATTCTGACAACTGATATGTTTACCCGATAACGCCAGATAGACTGAAGAAATCTGGCAGTCAGCCATCAGTTCAGCTTGATCAATCGCCCGCTGTACACACTTGACTACTGACTCAAGATCATTAACCCCGCCTTTATCCATACCACGAGAGGGGCAACTGCCTACGCCAATAATATTGATCATGCCATCGGGCAGAACTTCCCCTACCAATGCGGAGACCTTTGCCGTACCGATCTCCAGTCCAACTACCAGTTTTCTGTCCGTCGACTTGATCATTGTTGTTTTGCCTGTGCTTGATTCTGTTGCTGATTACTGTTTTGGCAGATCACTTGCTGCCTGCGGCTCGATAAACGCCGGTGCCCAACCGACCGAAGCACCGGAGTCATAACGTAGATCGACAGAACTGATACGTTGGTTTTCTGCCTGTGCCTGCTGCAATAACACCGGATAAAGCCCAATAAATCGCTGTAAACGCCCGATACGGTCATCACGCCCTAGTTCGAGCCTAACATCGTTTTCTAAAGCCAACTGCCAAGAATGGCGCGCTGTCATGGCAACCATTTTAAGCGGGTACTTACTGGCCGCTAACACGCTGTTCATTTCGCGATACCCCTCGAGAACATCTTGTTCGCTGCCTTCCGGGCCATAGAGCAGCGGTAATTTCTGCTTGCCTAACCGTTCTAACGGTACGCTGAATGATTTGCCATCTGCATCGACCATATGTAAATCATTCCAATGTGCAACCGGGACATACTCCACCAGATTGATTTTCAGCTCATCCGGCCACTGTTTACGCACACTGGCCTGCTTAATCCAGGGTATCCGTTCAATCTGTTGCTGAATGACATTCACGTCCTGTGTCATAAACGTTCCTGGTTCACCCAACGCCAAGATCGCCTGACGAATATCATCGTTAGTGGTGTAATGGCGTTCCCCTGTCACCACCAACTTAGAAAGCGGCAGACGGCTGGCATCCTTCATCCAGCCAAGCACTATCCAGCCACTACCTAAAATGGTTCCCAGTACCATCAGCAGGAAAATGATTCCTGCCAACTGGGTTCCATTGCTGCGGCGCGGGCCATTGTCTGCTTCACGACCACGCACATTCAGCGCTGCCTGCGACATTTTAGTCTGCCAACGCCAAAATCCCCGCAACCAGTTGCGAGAATGTTAAGCCAGACTGACGAGCCGCCATTGGCACCAGACTGTGGCTGGTCATGCCCGGGGAGGTATTCACCTCCAACAGGTAGAAGCTGCCATCGCTATCCTGCATAACGTCAACACGGCCCCAGCCGCGACAACCCAACCCACGATAAGCGCGTAATGCCAACTGTGCCAAATCGGCTTCCTGCTGCGCATTCAGACCACTTGGGCAAAAATATTGCGTATCATCAGCTATGTATTTCGCCTGATAATCGTAAAATATGCCTGCAGGTTGGATGCGGATAGAAGGCAAGACCTGGTCACCCAGGATCGCAACAGTATATTCCGGGCCACTCAGCCACTTCTCCACCAGAATATCATCATCATGGACAAAAGCCGCTTCCAATGCACTGTCAAGCGCGTTGGGTTCAGAGACTTTGCTCATCCCCACGCTGGAACCTTCACGGCTTGGCTTGACGATCAAGGGTAAGCCGAGTAATTCAATGGCGGCCAACAAACTCTGCCGTTCTGCGCCCTGGTATTGCTGACGATTCAATACCACATAAGGTGCCACCGGCAGCCCCATGGATTGCCACACCATTTTAGTGCGCCATTTATCCATGGTCAGTGCCGAAGCCATGACACCACTACCGGTATAAGGCAGTTGTAGAAACTCCAGCACCCCCTGCAGCGTGCCATCTTCACCACCACGACCATGTAGTGCAATAAATACCTTGGTGAAACCCTCTGCTTTCAGTTGAGTAACGGGGAAATCACGGGGGTCCACGGCATAAGCGTCAACCCCAGCTTCTTTCAACCCTGCCAGCACGGCAGCGCCTGATTGCAGTGAAACTTCACGCTCTGCGGAGGTACCACCCAACAGTACAGCAACTTTATCAGTCATGATGTTCCTCCTCTTTATTCTGTGGTACCAGCTTCAGCTCGGCCAATTTGCGCGCAATTTTACCGACATTACCGGCTCCTTGCACCAACACTAGGTCATCATCTTGTAACAATTGTGCCAACGTCGCCGGTAGAGTGTCCACATCAGACACCAGGATCGGATCGAGTTTGCCGCGATTGCGAATAGTACGGCACAAACTGCGGCTATCAGCACCAGGGATCGCCGCTTCACCCGCAGGGTAAACATCCAGCATCAGCAAAACATCAACTTGTGACAACACATTGGCAAAATCATCATACAGATCACGAGTACGCGTATAACGATGCGGTTGGAACACCATCACCAAACGCTTACTTGGCCAACCGGCACGGGCAGCCTTGATAGTGGCATCCACTTCTGTCGGGTGGTGTCCGTAATCATCCACCAGCATCGCGCTGCCTGACGACTTATTGACCGCTGCCAGTGGGAATTCCCCCAAGAAATCAAAGCGCCGACCTGTTCCCTGAAAACCCGCCAACGCACGCAGTATGGCGTCATCACTAATGCCTTCCTCTGTAGCCACGGCCACGGCGGCGGCGGCATTCAGCGCATTATGGCGGCCAGGGGCATTCAGGGTCACCGTCATTAGCGGTTTATCCTGGCGAATCAGCGTAAAATAGCCCTGCGGCCCAACCTGACGGTAGTTATCTACCCGCACATCAGCATCTTCGCTAAAACCATAAGTGGTGATATGACGCCCTACCCGAGGCAGTAACTCACGCACTACCGGGTCATCAATACACATCACTGCACGGCCATAAAACGGCAAATTATGCAGGAAGTTAATAAATGTCTGTTTCAGATTCTCGAAATTGCCCTGGTAAGTATCCATATGGTCAGCTTCGATATTGGTGACAATCGCCACCATCGGTTGCAGATGCAAGAATGACGCATCGCTCTCATCGGCTTCCGCTATCAAATAACGGCTGGATCCCAAACGTGCATGGGTACCTGCTGACTTCACCAACCCACCGTTGACAAAAGTCGGGTCAAGACCAGCTTCCGCATAAATACTGCTCACCATCGCCGTGGTGGTCGTTTTTCCGTGGGTACCGGCAATGGCAATACCATGACGATAACGCATCAACTCCGCCAGCATTTCAGCACGCTGGATCACCGGAATACGCGCCTCACGGGCGGCGACAATTTCCGGGTTATCAGCGGGAATAGCGGTGGAAACCACAACCACACTGGCATCCAACACATTTTCTGGCCGGTGATGGAAATAAATGGTCGCCCCAAGTTCACTCAATTGTTGAGTTACCGGATTAGGTGCCAAGTCGGAACCACTAATCTGGTAACCTTCATTAGCCAACACTTCGGCGATCCCCCCCATGCCAGCACCACCAATGCCAACAAAGTGAATGTGCCGAACGCGTCGCATCTCAGGCACGAAAGTACGTAGTTTCGCCAACTGTTGTGTATTCATCACTCTCTCTATTCGGGTTCTATCTGCGAACTCTATTGATACTCATTGTTATTCAAGCTACAGATGTTCTAACTGCAACTTGCCTAAACCCGGGTCTAACCTACTTCTCAACTAGCCCAGTAAAATTTTGAATAACTTATTAAGCCCCTGCCAAGCGGG
This sequence comes from Serratia sp. DD3, assembly GCF_000496755.2. The sequence goes on along the minus strand of NZ_AYKS02000020.1, from coordinate 24,394 downwards.
CAATTTCAGCCGCCACACGCTCGGTAGCATCCGGGATGGCGACCGCACGGGCCTTTTCCGCCATTGCCAATAACCTTGGGCGGTCCCAACTTGCCAGCAGTTCAGCCACCGCATCGGCAGTAAACTGCGGCTGTTCAATAATCTTCGCCGCACCCGCCTGTTCCAGCGGGCGAGCATTCCAGTATTGCTGGCGGTCTTTATGTTGGAATGGCACAAAAATGGCGGGTAAACCAGCCGCGGCCACTTCACTTACCGTCAATGCGCCAGAACGACATAACACGACGTCGGCCCAGGCATAAGCAGCAGCCATATCATCGATAAACTCGGTCACTTTATGCCCGGTTTGCCCTACCCGTTGGTAATCCTCTAATACCATTGGTAAAGCCCCCTTACCGACCTGGTGCCAGAGCGTTATTCTATCACCCAACAGTGCCGCGACTTCAGGAACGGTCTGGTTCAATATCCGAGCCCCTTGGCTGCCACCAATGACTAGCACTCGCGTCGACCCATCCCGCCCACTCAAACGCTCTTCAGGAAGAGGCAACGCCAAAACATCAGTCCGCACCGGGTTACCAACCACTTCCGCATTGGGAAACGCACCGGGAAATGCCTGTAACACTTTCTTGGCTATCTTTGCCAGCCAGCGGTTGGTCAGGCCAGCGATACCATTTTGCTCATGCAACACCACCGGGATACCACACAACCAAGCCGCCAGGCCACCAGGGCCGGAAACGTATCCCCCCATTCCCAGCACCACATCTGGTTGATAGCTGCGCATAATCACCTTGGCCTCACCTACCGCACGCCAAATGCGTATTGGCGCCATTAATTGCGCCTTCAGCCCTTTACCGCGCAAGCCAGAGATATGGATAAAATCAATTTCGATCCCATGCTTAGGCACCAGATCCGCTTCCATTCGGTCTGCGGTACCCAACCAACGGACCTGCCAGCCCTGCGCCATCAGATGATGTGCAACTGCCAGCCCAGGGAAGACATGCCCCCCGGTACCACCTGCCATCACCATTAAACGCTTAGCTTTGCCACTCATCCGCTACCTCTTCACAAACGCCTGAGCTTTAGTCAGACGTGTTTCATAATCAATGCGTAACAACAGCACCAGTGCCGTCGACATAATCAACAGGCTTGAGCCACCATAACTGATCAGTGGTAACGTCAACCCTTTGGTGGGTAACATGCCCGCCGCTGCCCCAACGTTAACCAGTACTTGGAAACTGAACCAAACCCCGATAGCACATGCCAGAAAGCCAGAAAACCGCTGGTCAATCTGCAATGCTCTGCGGCCAATCGACATGGCACGAAAGGCGACGAAGAATACCATTAACAGGACAAGAACCACACCGATATAGCCTAGTTCCTCACCTAAAATAGAGAAGATAAAGTCGGTATGGGCTTCTGGCAGATATTCCAGTTTCTGCACCGAGTTCCCCAGACCTTGACCCCAAAGCTCACCGCGGCCAAATGCCATCAATGATTGAGTTAACTGGTAACCACTACCAAACGGGTCAGCCCATGGATTCCAGAATGAGGTCACGCGACGCATACGGTAAGGTTCAGCAATGATCAGCAACCCCACAGCAAACACGCCGGAACCGATGATCGCCAGGAACTGCCACATTTTAGCACCAGCCAAAAACAGCATCGCCAGCGTGGTGATAAACAGCACCACTACCGTACCCAGATCCGGCTGTGCCAATAGCAATACCGCCAGAACCACCATCACACTCATCGGCTTACAGAAACCCCAGAAGTTAGTACGCACTTCTTCAACTTTGCGCACCAGATAACTTGATAGGTAACAAAACAGCGACAATTTGGATAATTCCGCCGGTTGAATGCGCAATGGACCAAGTGAAATCCAACGCGATGCGCCATTGACTGAACTGCCCACCACCAACACAATGACCAACATCACCATTGAAACCAGCAGCATAACGTTGCTGTAACGCTGCCACACTTCCATGGGAATACGTAGCGTCACGATGGATAATGCAATGGCCAAACCAAGATAGAGCGCATCACGCTTGGCAAACAAAAACGGATCATCAGCCAAGCGCTGGCCAATAGGCATCGAAGCCGACGTCACCATCACAAAACCAACAACCGACAGACCCAAGGTCAGCCACAACAGGGAACGGTCATACAGCACCATGTTGGCTGAATCGTGCTCACGCGAGCCCATTACCCAGTCTTTCAGTTTGTTAGTCAGGCCAAACGTCGGTATACGCAGCCTCATCCGCCAAGCTCCCGCGCCAGGCGAGCAAACTCGTTGCCACGCACTTCAAAATTACGGAACTGATCCAGGCTGGCACAGGCCGGTGATAACAACACCATATCGCCAGGTTTCACCTGACGGGCAATGACCTGCATGGACTGCTCCATGGTTTCAGTCAATAACGCTACGTCTGGCCGCAGCATTGTCAGCTGTGCGCCATCGCGCCCAAAACAGTACAGCCGCAGATTGTCACCCTGCAGATAACGCGCCAATGACGAGAAATCCGCCGACTTACCATCCCCGCCCAGCAACAGGTGGAGCGTGCCGTCTACCTGCAAGCCATTCAGTGCCGCTTCGGTGCTGCCCACATTGGTCGCTTTTGAATCATTAATCCAGCGAACACCATGATGCTCCCACACCAGTTGGAAACGGTGTTGCAGGCCAGTAAAGGTCGTCAACGCATTCAAACTGGAGGTTCGTGGCAACTTGACGGCATCTGCCAAAGCCAGAGCAGCAAGCGCGTTGGTGTAGTTATGACGCCCCGCCAGTTTCATCTCACGGGTATTGAGAACTTTCTCGCCATTAACGCGCAGCCAGGTTTCACCCTGATAATGATTTAAATGATAATCACCCACATCAACCCCGAAACTGACACAGCGTTGGTCAGGCCCCTGAGCAGGCATAGTCAAGACATCATCCGCGTTTACAACACAAACCGCAGCATTTTCATAGACGCGCAATTTAGCATCATGATACTGCTGTAAACCATGTGGATAGCGATCCATATGGTCTTCGGTCACGTTGAGGATAGTGGCTGCAGCAGCATGTAAGCTCTTGGTGGTTTCCAGTTGGAAGCTCGACAGCTCCAACACATAAAGTTGGCAATCCTGGCGTAACAAATTAAGGGCTGGCAAGCCGATGTTACCCCCGACCCCCACGACCCAACCCGCGGCCTGGGCCATTTCGCCCACTAGGGTCGTCACGGTACTTTTGCCATTGGAGCCGGTGATCGCCACGATCGGTGCCTTGGCCTCACGGCAAAACAACTCCACATCACCGACAATTTCCACCCCGGCATCAACGGCAGCCTGCAAAGCGGGTGTTGTCAATGCGACACCTGGGCTAGCGACAATCAAATCCGCCGCCAGTAGCCATTGCAGATTTAAAGAGCCAAGATGCCGCTCCACGCTTGCCGGGAGTTTATCCACCCCGGGTGGCGAAATACGGGTATCCATCACCTGCGGTATCACGCCGCGAGTCATAAAAAAATCAACACAGGAGAGGCCAGTTAAGCCTAACCCGATAATAACGACTTTTTTACCCTGATAATCCACCATAATCAGCGCACCTTCAGCGTCGCCAGGCCAATTAGCACCAGCATCAGCGAAATAATCCAGAAACGTACAATCACGCGGGGTTCTGGCCAGCCTTTCAATTCATAGTGATGGTGAATCGGTGCCATACGAAAAATACGTTGGCCACGGAGCTTGAATGATCCCACCTGTAAGATCACCGACAATGTTTCAACTACAAACACGCCCCCCATAATCACCAGCAAAAACTCTTGCCGCAACAGCACTGCGATGGTACCCAGCGCCCCACCCAACGCTAATGAGCCCACATCCCCCATAAACACCTGCGCCGGATAGGTGTTAAACCACAGGAAACCTAAACCGGCCCCAACAATTGCGGTACAAACGATAACCAGTTCACCGGCATGACGCAGATAAGGAATATGCAGATAGCTGGCAAAATTCATGTTACCGGTAGCCCAGGCCACCAACGCAAAACCAGCAGCAACCAATACGGTTGGCATAATTGCCAAGCCATCGAGGCCATCGGTGAGGTTAACTGCGTTACTGGTGCCCACAATCACAAAATACGCCAGCAACACATACAGCAAGCCAAGCTGTGGCACGATGTCCTTAAAAAACGGTACTACCAGCTCAGTGGCTGGCGTGTCTTTCCCAATGGCATACATGGTGAACGCTACAATCAGTGCAATCACCGATTGCCAGAAGTACTTCCAACGGGCAATCAACCCTTTGGTATCCTTGCGCACCACCTTGCGATAATCATCGATAAATCCAACGATACCGTAACCCACCAAGACAAACAGAACACACCACACGTAAGGATTGGAGGGGTAAGCCCACATCAGCACAGAAATAGTGATCGAGGTCAGGATCATGATCCCCCCCATCGTCGGCGTACCGCGTTTACTAAAATGCGACTCTGGCCCATCGTTACGCACCACCTGACCAAAGGAGAGCTCCTGCAACCGTTTGATCACCCGCGGCCCCATCCATAAAGAGATAAACAGCGCAGTCAACAGGCTGACAATGGCTCTGAACGTCAGATAAGAAAAGACGTTAAAACCTGTGTGATATTTGACCAAGTACTCAGCCAACCAAACTAACATGGTGCTTTCTCCTGTAACGCGCGTACTACCTGCTCCATTGCGGCACTACGTGAACCTTTGATTAACACGGTAATTACCGCATGTGCTGACAGTAATTCCGCGACTCGCGCGATCACTGCACTCTGATCCTGATAATGCTCACCGTTACCTGCGGCAGAACTCAGTATGCTACTCAACTTGCCGACACTGATGACTTTATCGATACCCGCCAACTTAACAGCTTCACCTACCTGGCGGTGGCAAGCTTCAGCTTCAGTACCCAGCTCAGCCATATCACCCACCACCATCACACGATAACCCGGCATCTCTGCCAAAACCTGTGCTGCCGCCTTCATGGAACCGACATTGGCGTTATAGCTGTCGTCCAGCAGCAGTTTGCCTTCCGCCAACATCACGGGGAATAAACGCCCCGGCACCGCCTGAAGCTGTTTCAACCCTGCGCTCACCGCCGCCAACGGGGCACCCACTGACATCGCCAAGGCCGCTGCCGCCAACGCATTGGCCACATTATGGCGACCCGGTAATGGCAACGTAATAGCGGTTGTACCAAATGGACTGTGTAAGGTGAAATCGGTCACACCGCCTTGCACCTGAATATCGCTGGCAAAAAAATCCACCGACTCCGCTGCCTGTGGGGAAAAACGCCACACTGTCTGCCCCTGCAACTGATGTTGCCAGTGTTGCCAGTCGTTATTCTCGGCATTGATGATCGCTACACCATCGGTTGGCAAACCCGAAAAGATCTCCCCTTTCGCTTGCGCCACCCCAGCCAGTGAACCGAAGCCTTCAAGATGTGCAGCTGACAGATTATTGACCAGTGCACTCTGCGGTTGCGTCAGTGCAGTGGTATAAGCAATCTCACCAATGTGGTTTGCACCCAATTCGATCACGGCAAAATCATGCTGTGGCTGCAAACGCAATAATGTTAACGGCACACCGATATCATTGTTAAAGTTACCTGCGGTATACAGAACCTCACCGCACTGACGCAGAATGGCCGCCGTCATTTCCTTCACGGAAGTCTTACCCGATGACCCGGTCAGTGCCACCACTTTGGCTGGCACCTGCTGACGCACCCAGGCAGCCAACTGCCCCAACGCCAAACGGGTATCGTTCACCACCAGTTGCGGGACCCCCACCAATAAGCGCTTACTCACCAGCAGAGCCCCGGCCCCCGCGGTTACCGCATCGTTGGCAAAGTCATGAGCGTCGAAACGCTCCCCTTTTAATGCCACAAACAGGCAACCAGGCGTCACCTGACGAGTATCGGTTGTCACCTCAGTAATTTGACCATCGTCACCGATCAACTCGGCATCCAATACTGCCGCCAATGTCTGAAGAGTTAGCGTGATCATACCAGTAACCCCAGCAAGCGTGCGACCGTAGTACGATCGGAGTAATCCAACCGACGGTTCCCCACCAGTTGGTAATCCTCGTGGCCTTTCCCTGCCACCAATACCACATCTTGTTGTTTTGCTTGCATAATGGCACTGGTCACCGCTTCTGCACGGCCATGAATCACCTGCACACGCCCAGCATCAAGCAATCCGGCCAGAATATCGTTGATAATCGACTGCGGTTCTTCAGTACGCGGGTTATCATCGGTCACCACCACTCGATCAGCGAACTGCTCAGCAATGGCTCCCATAAGTGGGCGCTTACCTTTGTCGCGATCTCCCCCACAACCAAACACGCACCACAGTTGCCCCTGGCAGTGCAAGCGAGCAGCCTGTAAGGCTTTTTCCAGTGCATCAGGGGTGTGGGCATAATCCACCACTACCGTTCCTTTGCCTGGCGCATTAAACACTTCCATACGGCCACAAACCGGTTGCAATTGATCGGCCGACTTAACCAACTCATCAAGGGGATAGTCCAGCGACAGCAGCGTCGCCAAGGCCAGAATCAGGTTGCTCACATTGAATGCCCCCATCAGGCGGCTTTCTATCTTTCCATCACCCCAACTTGAGCTGAAATGGAGGGTGGCACCATTGTCGTGGTAATTTACCAGGGTAGTTTTCAGCCAACGACGAGCGTTGCCTGATGGCAGTTGATCTTCCATGGTAACAGCCACTGCATTTGGCAGTTTTTCCAGCCAGCGTTGCCCCACGGGATCATCAGCATTGATAATCATCTGCCCCACTTGATGCTCTGCGAACAGTGACCATTTAGCGGCTTCGTAACTGGCCATATCGCCATGGTAATCCAGGTGATCACGGCTCAAATTAGTAAATACGGCGGCAGCAAAGGGCAGCGCAGCCACACGGTGCTGCACCAAACCATGAGAAGAAACCTCCATCGCCGCCAAGGTAGCACCTTGTTCCACCAGGTCGCTCAGTACATGCTGTACATCAACCGCTGAACCGGTGGTATTTTCAGTGGGGCAAACCTGGCCCAACAAACCATTCCCCACCGTTCCCATAACCGCAGCGGTTTCACCCAACAACTGACTCCATTGGGCCAGCAATTGAGTGGTGGTGGTTTTGCCGTTAGTGCCAGTGACACCAATTAAACGCAGACGCTCGGCGGGTTGATGGTAAAAACGCCCAGCCAGCGCCGACAGGCGTTGGTTGAGTTGGCTCAGATAAATCACCGGTACGCCATGGATTTGGCAAAGGGTACCATCTTCAGCCTGGCCCTCTGCCTCGGCAATAATGGCGGCAACACCTTGCGCGATAGCTTGCGGAATATAACTGCGACCATCCGTTTGATGACCGACAACAGCAACAAACAGATCCCCGGCAGCGGCTATACGGCTGTCGAGTATCATCTCTTTAAGCTGGCACGCCGGTGCTTCTGGCACCCACGGCGCGAGCAAATCGCGCAAATTACGTTCTGCCACCTGGACCCTCTTTTTTATTGTTAATAACCAGTTCGCTTTTATCACCGGCAGGCAGAGCATCAGGCTGAATATTCATGATCCGTAACACTCCCCCCATGATGGCTCCAAACACCGGTGCAGAAATTGCACCACCATAATAACTCCCACCCTGCGGGTCATTGATGACCACCACCAGCGCAAAACGAGGTTGACTTGCCGGTGCCACACCGGCGGTATAGGCGATATATCTGTCCACATATTTGCCATCCGGCCCAACCTTCTTGGCGGTACCCGTCTTGATGGCAATACGATAGCCTTTGATGGCAGCCCTTGTCCCACCACCACCGGGTAACGCCACACTTTCCATCATGTGCATCACGGAACGCACTGTAGACTCAGGAAAAACTCGCTCACCAGCAACAGGAGGGTCAACTCTGGTGATCGACAGTGGACGATAAATGCCCAGACTGCCGATCGTGGCATAGACTCGCGCTAACTGTAACGGTGTTACCATTAGCCCGTAGCCGAAAGAGAAGGTGGCCCTCTCTATGTCAGACCACCGTTGTTTTTTTGGGTATAAGCCACTGCTTTCTCCGACCAGCCCCAAGTTGGTCGTTTTTCCCAAACCAAAACGTGAGTAAGTATCTACTAACGCTGAGGAGGGCATCGCTAACGCCAGTTTTGAAACACCAACGTTACTCGACTTCTGTAAGATCCCGGTCAACGTCAATTCCGAATAGCGGGCCACATCTTTAATTTCATGGCCACTGATGCGATAAGGAATGGTATCGAGCACGCTGTTTTCTTTCACTACGCCATGCTGCAATGCCGTCATTACCACCATCGGTTTCACGGTAGAACCAGGCTCAAAAATATCGGTTATCGCACGGTTACGCATGGTATCTTTCGGCGTACCGGCCATATTGTTCGGGTTATAGGAAGGGCTATTGGCCATCGCCAGCACTTCACCGGTGTTAACATCCACCAATACCGCAGTACCTGACTCTGCCTTGTTGAAGGCGACGGCATTATCCAGCTCACGGTAAACCAGCGCCTGCAAACGCTCATCAATACTTAATGCCAAGTTGTGCGCTGCTTGGCTATCAACAGAATCGATATCCTCAATAACACGCCCATAGCGGTCTTTACGTACAGTACGTTCACCAGGTTGCCCGGTCAGCCAGCGATCGAAGCTCTTCTCAACCCCTTCTATGCCAGCACCATCGATGTTGGTGACGCCGATGATATGTGCGGTGACTTGTCCTGCCGGGTAATAACGGCGTGACTCTTGGCGCAGATAGATACCAGGCAGTTTCAACTTGTGAATATAGTCACCAATAGCCGGATCAACCTGACGCGCCAGATAGACAAAACGCCCATTAGGGTTGGCATTAATCCGTTTGGCGAGTTGGTCCAGTGGGATTTTTAACGTATCGGAAAGCGCCTTCCACCGCGAATCCAGCGTGATACCACCACGCTCGTTAAGCTCCTTGGGGTCGGCCCAGATAGCATTCACCGGTACGCTGACGGCCAGTGGGCGACCAGAGCGATCACTGATCATACCACGTGCTGTTGGAACCTCTTGCACGCGCAGAGAACGCATATCGCCTTGTTTCACCAGTTGTTCGGGGTTGATCACTTGCAAATAAGTCATACGCAACACCAACCCCACCAGCGCGAACAAGATACAACTGCATAGCAACGCAAAACGCCAGTTAACAAAACTGGCCTGCTCTTCCTGGCGTTTCAATTTACCGGGGCTTACAGCTTTCATGCGTTACCTTTTACTCCAATTCAGCCAAACCATTCACGGTTTAACAATGATATTTTCCTGCGATGGATCAACATGTTGCATCTGCAGTTTTTCAGTGGCGATCCGCTCAACACGACTATGATCACCCAGTGCATTCTCTTCCAAAATCAGATTGCGCCACTCAATATCCAGCGCATCTTTCTCCAGCACCAGTTGCTCACGCTCAGCTGTCAGTAAACGGGTACGGTGCGCGGTAGTGACCACAAACATGGCTGAAACCATTACTGCAACTAATAAAATCAGCGGGATCTTGGCATTACGCAGTAAATCACCGCCAATTACACCTGCCAAGCTGTGACGCTCATTGCCAATCACGCCGGCAACCTCTCAGCAACTCGCAGCACCGAGCTACGCGCTCGAGGGTTTTCCGCCACTTCCATTTCAGAGGGCATCATTTTGCCCAACGTTTTCAGCGTGCGCCCGCCCATCTCACGTAACTGTGCTTCCGTCAGCGGAATACCTGCTGGCACTTGCGCACCACGACTATGGTGACGCATAAAACGTTTGATGATGCGGTCTTCCAAAGAATGAAAACTTATGACGGATAAACGACCTTGTGGTGCCAGCACCGCCAGCGCCCCATTCAGCGCCCGTTCAATCTCTTCCAACTCACTGTTGATGTAGATACGGATGGCTTGGAAACTACGTGTAGCTGGGTGTTTATGCTTTTCACGAATCGGGCTGGCATTAGCGATCAGATCGGCCAATTGTTTGGTACGCGTCATGGGTTCTTGGCGATTTCTCTCCACAATGGCGCGAGCAATACGCTTGGCAAAACGCTCTTCACCAAAGGTTTTCAACACCCAGGCGATATCATCAGCCTCGGCCCTCATTAACCACTCAGCAGCAGATTGAACGCTGGAAGGGTCCATACGCATATCCAACGGGCCATCACGCATAAAGGAGAACCCACGCTCGGCATCATCTAATTGTGGCGAAGAGACCCCCAAGTCGAGCAGCACACCATCAATTTTGCCCACCAGATCCCGTGTTTGCACATAACTCAATAAATCGGAAAACGGGCCATGTATGATAGTAAAACGGTTATCTTCAATAAGTTGGGCCGCTGCAATCGCCTGTGGATCGCGATCAATCGCCAACAGTTGCCCCTCTGGCCCCAATTGGGACAGAATCAGACGGGAATGACCGCCACGGCCAAAAGTACCGTCGATGTATATGCCGTTACTGCGAATATTGAGACCATTCACGGCCTCATCCAACAGTACGGTTTTATGTTCATAACTTGCTAACATGCTTATAGTGACAAGTCCTGTAGCCGCTCAGACAATGGTTCCTGACCGAACTGTTCAGCGTCGATATCATCCTTGACTTGTTGATACCAGGTCTGTTCATCCCACAGTTCAAACTTGTTGAACTGCCCAACCAGCATCACTTCTTTGGTGAGCCCGGCATGTTGGCGCAGCGTACTGGCTAACAACAACCGACCGGCATTATCCATCTGACACTCACTGGCATGCCCCAAAAGTAAGCGCTGGACGCGACGCTCTGCGGGATTCATGCTCGAAAGACGGGACAATTTTTGCTCAATAATTTCCCACTGGGATAGTGGATAAAGCAGCAGACAGGGCTGATGGAGGTCGATGGTGCAAACCATTTGACCTTGCGACTCCTCATTCAGTAAATCCCGATAACGGGTTGGTACGGCAAGCCGACCTTTACTGTCGAGGTTAACCATCGTTGCCCCACGGAACATACCCGATCTACCCCCCTACGACCCTTTTCACCACTTTACACCACAATTTCCCACATAAGTGAGTTTACGGAGGGTATGAAAACCTTGTCAAGCCAGAGCAGTAGCGGTTTGGCAATATTTCTATCTTCATTCTGGGGGCTGGTTCACGGAAGGAACATTATTTGTTGAAGGTACGTAAATTAACACCATGATTAAATAGAGAAATTTTAAAATCGCAAAAAAACGACGAAAAAAAATACAATCTAGTCATTAAATAACTCATGACCTTCTTCTGTAATCCTGGTCTGATTTTCACCATCACTGGATAAATCCGTCCCACTCTGGTGATCCATCACCTGGCAAATTACAGGGTTCTAGCGGTTACAATCATCAGGTTTAACAATTCGTTAGGAATTCGCTTCGTCGCGAAGCCGCATAAACTTGCAAGCCGCTAAATGAGATAAATCCCAGTGGAAAACAATTAGTTACAATTAAGGGCAAATTATCTTACTTATTTTTTGGAAATCACCCCATTTGCCCTATCAACCCTGAGCAAATTCTCGCTGCTGTCTTACAAGAATCTGCCAAGTCGCCCCCCGCTGCTTAGGTGACGACGAAACTATGCTACTCCGATTGATTTACTTACGGCTCAGGCTACCACGCCGGAACAAATTACGACGGATACTCGTCATACCTGGCTTGGGTTTACGGGGCTCATCAAGACTGGCCAACACCAGTTCCAATACCCGCTCAGCCACCTCGCGATGCCGCTGAGCAACAGCAAGCACGGGGCACTCCAAGAAATCCAGCAATTCATGATCGCCAAAGGTGGCAATAGCCAACTCTGTCGGCAAACGCCCGTACTGTTTCAAGGTCACATCCATGACCCCCTGCAACAAAGAGAACGAGGTGGTAAACAACGCCTGTGGCATCGGATGCGTTTTCAACCACTCTGCAAACAGTGCCCCAGAGGCTTCGCGTTCATAACTGTTGGCATAGAGATAGTCCACCTGGCGTTCATCATCCTGCCAAGCTTGGCGAAAACCTTGCTCACGCAGGAAACTGACCGAAAGCTCAGGTAACGCCCCCAGATAAAGCACCGATTTGGCAGGAAAGGCTCGTAATTCTTGCGCCAAGGCAAAAGCATCTTCCTGATCAGCCCCCACCACGCTGATAAAATGTTCTCTGTCCAAGGCGCGATCCAACGCGATAATCGGAAAAGGATCATTAGCCCAGCGTTGATAAAAAGGGTGCTCCGGCGGTAATGCCGTAGAAACGATAACCGCATCCACCTGACGTTGCAGCAGGTGCTCAATACAACGCATCTCATTTTCGGGTTGATCTTCTGAACAGGCGATCAACAATTGATAACCACGTTGACGCGCCTGCCGTTCGAGATAATTAGCAATACGGGTATAACTGGTATTTTCAAGGTCGGGTATCACCAAACCGATTGAACGGGTTCTACCCGCGCGCAACCCAGCCGCAACCGCATTGGGGTGATAATTATGCTCCCTGACCACAGCCATCACTTTCTCGACGGTTTTATCGCTGACGCGATACTGCTTCGCCTTGCCATTGATGACATAACTGGCCGTAGTGCGCGAAACACCGGCGAGCCGCGCGATTTCATCCAGTTTCACGTTAACCCCTTTAATAGCGCTGCAAATAGAACTGAAAATTGTGGAATTGTCTTTCCCTATGACTTCCTGATTGCAATCTACAAACGGTGATTTGTAACAGGCAGGATAAATAATCCCCTAAATTACAGTGGTTATTCAAACCACACTTTGCGATCTAACAGCAGAAAACTCCCGCTCGCAACTGCTTTTGCAGCAAGGCACCAACAAATAGGGAAAAAACCAATAAAAACAGGGGATGGCAAGCCACCCCCTGAAATAGAATTTGCCCAGTCTCACTCAAAGCGACAATCTCTTAGGCTGCGCCGACAATGCGCCGTGAGCACCGCTTGTGACCAACGAGGTAACTCAGCCTAACTGCAACTTGAATCAGCCTGGGATTTGTTGAGCCGTGTTAGCGCATAATCTTGTCACCACGGGAGACACCAACAATCCCCGAACGCGCCACTTCAACAATTTCCGCTACATCGCGCACTGCGTTGAGAAATGCATCCAGCTTTTCGCTCGTACCGGCCAGTTGTACCGTGTAAAGCGCCGCAGTCACATCAACGATCTGACCACGGAAGATATCAGTACTACGTTTAACCTCTTCCCGTCCATAACCGTTGGCTTGCAGTTTCACCAGCATGATTTCACGTTCAACATGAGACCCAGGAAGAAGTTCAGTAACACGCAGCACATCCACCAGTTTGTGTAGTTGCTTCTCGATCTGTTCCAGGACTTTTTCATCCCCAACCGTCTGGATCGTCATACGTGACAATGTCGGATCATCGGTAGGTGCAACCGTCAAACTTTCGATATTATAGCCACGTTGGGAGAACAGCCCGACCACTCGGGACAAGGCACCAGATTCGTTTTCCAGTAATACAGATAAGATACGGCGCTTCATCAGGTTCTCTCCGTTTTGCTTAACCACATGTCATCCATGCTTCCACCGCGAATCTGCATTGGATAAACATGTTCCGTTTCATCGACGGTGATATCGACAAACACCAGACGCTGTTTCTCAGCTAATGCCTGTGCCAACTTGCTTTCCAGTTCATCCGGCGTTTGGATGGCAATACCGACATGACCGTAAGCCTCCGCCAGCTTGACAAAATCAGGCAGTGAATCCATGTAAGATTGTGAATGACGTCCAGAATAGATCATGTCCTGCCACTGCTTGACCATACCGAGATAACGGTTATTCAAGTTAACCACCACCACCGGCAAATTGTATTGCAACGCGGTGGAAAGCTCTTGAATGTTCATCTGAATACTGCCGTCGCCAGTCACACACACTACCGTTTCGTCGGGTAGCGCCAGTTTCACACCAAGTGCTGCTGGCAGGCCAAAGCCCATGGTTCCCAGGCCACCGGAATTAATCCAACGGCGAGGTTTATCGAACTGATAATAGAGCGCGGCAAACATCTGATGTTGCCCCACATCTGAAGTCACATAGGCTTCACCTTTGGTCAGGCGGTATAGCGTTTCAATCACTGCTTGAGGTTTGATGGTGCCACTGTTTTTGTCATAACTCAGGCAATCTTGCGCTCGCCACTGCTCAATGGTTTTCCACCAGTCACACAGCGCATCAACGTCTTGCCCTTTACCATCTTGCGGCAACAGATCCAACATTTGTGTCAGTACCTGCTTGGCATCTCCGACGATCGGAATATCGGCATCTACGGTCTTTGAAATGGAAGTCGGATCGATATCAATATGTAACACGGTGGCATTCGGACAATAGGTGGCCAGATTGTTGGTAGTTCGATCATCAAAACGCACCCCGACGGCGAAAATCACGTCTGAATGGTGCATGGCATTATTTGCCTCATAGGTGCCGTGCATGCCCAGCATACCCACGCTTTGACGATGTGCCCCCGGGAATGCCCCTAATCCCATCAAGGTACAGGTCACCGGTAAGTTCAGTGTTTCTGCCAGTTGCAGCAGCTCTTCATGACAGGCTGAATTAATTGCCCCGCCACCCACGTACATAATCGGTTTTTTAGCCGCCAGAATAGTCTGTAATGCCCGCTTTATCTGCCCTCGGTGACCTTGTACCGTCGGGTTATAAGAACGCATGCTGATATCTTGCGGGTAGGAATAAGGCATTTTAACGACGGGAGAGACAACATCCTTGGGTAGGTCGACAACCACTGGCCCTGGACGCCCAGTAGCCGCCAGATAGAACGCTTTTTTCAATACCGTAGGGATATCTTCGGCACGCTTGACCAGGAAACTGTGTTTCACTATCGGGCGGGAGATCCCCACCATGTCGCACTCCTGAAAAGCATCATAACCAATCAGTGAAGTGGGAACCTGGCCGGAAAGGACCACCAGCGGAATGGAGTCCATATAAGCGGTGGCAATCCCGGTAATCGCGTTGGTGGCACCGGGGCCAGAGGTGACCAGCACCACCCCTACTTTGCCCGTTGCGCGCGCATAGCCGTCAGCCATGTGCACCGCCCCCTGCTCATGCCGCACCAGAATATGGTCAATCCCACCAACCGTATGCAAGGCGTCATAGATATCGAGCACCGTCCCGCCCGGATAGCCGAATATATGCTGAACGCCCTGATCAATTAATGATCGGACTACCATCTCAGCTCCTGACAACATTTCCATGGGTTTGCCTCCAGGCTTACAGAGCTTATCTGACGCTAAAACATAGCGCCCGTTACGGGGAATTACCCCAAAATATTATATATCCCCGTCACCATTCAAGCGGCTAGGGTTGTCGGCCGCAATCTACATAAGCCTGAATACTTAATTAACACAATAAACCGGATTGACCAAGCACAGACCTCATCCATTGGTGGCCCTTATCACGCTCGGCAGACTCATGCCAAGAAAGATAACAGGTCACACTGTTTTTTTCCCAAGGTAATGCCAGCAATTTTAAGTTCAGCTCTTTGGCATGTTGCTCAGCAAACCAACGTGGGGTAATGGCTACCATTTCGGTCATTGCCACGATATTCAGTACACTGAACAGATCGGTACATTGCTGGGTAATGCTTCTTTGTAAAGCAGTATCAAGATAGTAGGGTTTACTGAAAGAGCAAAAGCGATCCATAGAGATGACTGCATGCTGCTCAGCGAGCATTTCCTCTTGCGTCACACTGCCCGCCAAGCGCGAGTGTGATTCAGCCGCTACCAGAGTGAGCTCATCGTCAAATAACGCGATACTTTTCAGTTCCGCATGCCCAAAATGGGTATAAGCGATCACAAACTCCGTTTCCTGATAACGTAATTGATGTTCGATATTATGGTTCAGATAAGACTGTGTCTGCAGTTGCACGCTCGGAGCCATTTCTTTGATACTATTAATTATTTTTGCAGTTAATCGAATATCCAATGGGCTGCAGATCGAGAGTTTGAAATGACGCTGACTGCTCAAAGCATCGAACCCAGCGCCAGGCAATTCATTCTGCACCAGTTGCAACGCCTGGCGCACTGGGCCGAAGAGTTGATATGCACGTCTGGTGGGTTTTATGCCACGACCAAAGCGCACAAAGAGCTCATCATTGAACATCACCTTCAAGCGTGCCACTGCGTTACTCACCGCTGGTTGTGACATCCCTAATGAATTTGCCGCCCGTGTAATATTTTGCATTTGCATGACTGCATCAAAAACCGTCAGTAAATTAAGATCAACACCGCGCAAATTAATATCACTGGTCTTTTTTAATAAAATATCTTCTGAATTATTTTCGGACATTTCTAACCCCACTAAGTCCCATGCAGGTAATTATCAACATCTGACAGGAATAATATACTCAAGGTAACACCTAATCATTCCAACGCCATATGCTTGTTATACTTCAATTTGCCTGTACATTAGCGACATTCGAATCTACCACCGGTAAATTCATCACCCTAGGCACTCAGCTATCATGCTCTTGGACTTATAAAACCTCACCCTGATGCTCTCCATAGGTTAGCGCCAGCGCGGTTAAAATCGGCATTTGCTCGATCTTAACGACACTTAACGCCTTCCTATTAGTTCGAATTATTTAGTCTATATAGATATAAATAACTGATATAAAAAGCCAACTGATTGATGCTATCGATATAATTACTTGCGAAATTATACACATCGATCAGACTTACTCTATTTTTTGCTAATAGGAATTTAAACGCTGCCGCATTGATAATCAATCAAATAGCACAACATTCGTGTCATTTATGCTAAAAAAATCGCAATTTTAATTTTATTCCCATACCAAAATTGATGTAAATAGCAAACTGGCGACAAAAAATTAATAAATCACTCCGCTCCCTTGTTCAATCATCTCCTGATGAAATAGTGTAAAACTCGCTTTTTCATAGCTTAAAAAAACGCCACCTCAAAAGCATCAGCGAGATGAGTGAAGACCATATTCCACTTTTTACTCGCTTTTTTTCAATCATAAGTTGACATCGTACAGTCAATAAAGTATCAAATTAGGCAACGAAATATTTTTGAGAAGCTGACTGCTATGATCCGTTTTCACCGTCTACTAAGCCTACTACTAAACGCATTTTCTTTGCGCGGTATGCTGGTGGACGAGGTTCAAAGCTAACTCAGTCCAACCACTGTAGAAACCCGCGCTAATGCGCGGGTTTTTTTTTACCCGCTTAGCGTGAAAAAACACGACAAGGAACCAGCAGATGAGCCAACAAGTCATTATTTTCGATACCACATTGCGTGATGGAGAACAGGCACTGCAAGCCAGCCTGAGCGTTAAGGAAAAGATCCAGATCGCCATGGCGCTGGAGCGAATGGGGGTTGATGTGATGGAGGTCGGTTTTCCGGTCTCCTCACCAGGGGATTTTGAATCAGTACAAACCATCGCCCGCCAGATTAAAAATAGCCGGGTTTGCGGCTTGGCTCGTTGTGTCGATAAAGATATTGATGTCGCCGCTGAAGCATTACGCGTTGCCGAGGCATTTCGTATTCATGTGTTCCTGGCCACGTCTACCCTTCATATTGAATCAAAATTAAAACGTTCCTTCGATGAAGTGCTGGATATGGCCATTCGTTCGGTCAAACGAGCGCGCAACTATACCGATGATGTTGAATTCTCTTGTGAAGATGCGGGCCGTACCCCCATTGACAATTTGTGTCGCGTGGTAGAAGCCGCCATCAACGCCGGGGCGACGACTATCAACATTCCCGATACGGTCGGTTACACAACCCCCAATCAGTTTGGTGGCATTATCACTACCTTGTATGATCGCGTACCCAATATTGATAAGGCTATTATTTCTGTCCATTGTCACGATGACCTGGGCATGGCAGTAGGCAACTCTATTGCTGCAGTGCAAGCTGGGGCCCGTCAGGTTGAAGGGACCTTGAACGGCATTGGCGAGCGCGCCGGCAACTGTTCATTGGAAGAAGTGATCATGGCGATCAAAGTGCGCTCTGACCTCATGAAGGTGCACACCAACATCAACCACCAGGAAATTTACCGTACCAGCCAGTTAGTCAGTCAGTTATGTAATATGCCGATCCCGGCTAACAAGGCGATTGTGGGTGCCAACGCTTTTGCACACTCTTCAGGCATTCACCAAGATGGTGTCCTGAAGAACCGTGAAAATTACGAAATCATGACACCGCAAACCATCGGTCTGAAAGATGTGCAGTTAAATTTGACTTCACGTTCAGGCCGGGCGGCGGTAAAACACCGTATGGAAGAGATGGGCTATAAGGAGCAAGATTACGATCTGGACGATCTGTACAGCGCATTTTTGCAATTGGCCGACAAAAAAGGCCAGGTGTTTGATTACGATCTGGAAGCCTTGGCCTTCATCAATAAACAACAGGAAGAGCCAGAGCATTTCCGTCTGGAATATTTCAGTGTGCAGTCTGGCAGCAGCATAATGGCTACCGCATCAGTCAAAATGATGTGCGGCGATGAAGAGATAGCAGAAGCCGCGACGGGTAACGGCCCAGTGGATGCCGTCTACCAAGCGATTCACCGCATTACTGAATACCCGATTGAACTGGTAAAATATCAGCTCACCGCTAAGGGGCAGGGGCGAGATGCATTGGGGCAGGTTGATATCGTGGTCTCTTATCAAGGTCGCCGCTTCCATGGCGTCGGCTTGGCGACAGACATTGTGGAGTCCTCAGCCAAAGCAATGATGCACGCATTAAATAGTATCTGGCGCTCACAGCAGGTCGAAAAAGAGAAACAGCGTCTGCTGCAAACTAAACAGTAAAATAATCAGGAAACCATGTGAACATGACAAAGACTTACCATATTGCCGTCTTGCCCGGAGATGGCATCGGCCCAGAAGTAATGGTTCAGGCACATAAGGTGCTGGACGCAGTTCGCGAACGTTTTGGCATCCGCATTACCACTGACGAATATGATGTTGGTGGCGCGGCTATCGATCACCATGGCACTCCCCTGCCCGCGGCGACCTTGAGCGGCTGCGAGCAAGCTGATGCGATTCTGTTCGGTTCCGTCGGTGGCCCCAAGTGGGAACATCTGCCACCCGCAGAGCAACCTGAACGGGGTGCGCTGCTACCGCTGCGTAAACACTTTAAACTGTTCAGTAACCTGCGCCCTGCGCGGCTGTACCAAGGTTTGGAGGAGTTCTGCCCGCTCCGCGCCGATATTTCTGCACGTGGCTTCGATATTCTGTGCGTTCGTGAACTGACCGGGGGTATCTACTTTGGCCAGCCGAAAGGACGTGAAGGGCAAGGGATGCACGAGCGTGCGTTTGATACCGAGGTGTATCACCGCTTTGAGATAGAGCGTATCGCCCATATCGCCTTTGAAGCTGCCCGTAAGCGCCGCAGTAAAGTGACGTCCATTGATAAAGCCAACGTACTGCAAAGTTCGATTCTGTGGCGTGAAGTGGTCACCCAAGTGGCAAAGGATTATCCCGATGTCTCGCTGTCGCATATGTATATCGACAACGCCACCATGCAGTTAGTGAAAGATCCTTCGCAGTTTGATGTGTTGCTCTGTTCCAACCTGTTCGGCGATATCCTGTCGGATGAGTGCGCCATGATCACCGGTTCAATGGGCATGTTGCCTTCTGCCAGCCTCAACGAGCAAGGTTTTGGCCTATTTGAACCCGCTGGGGGGTCTGCTCCTGACATCGCAGGTAAAAATATTGCCAACCCAATAGCACAAATTCTGTCTGCGGCCCTGTTGCTGCGTTACAGCCTGGGTGCAGATGAAGCGGCAGATGCGATTGAGCGCGCGATCAATCAGGCATTGGAACAGGGTTACCGAACTGCCGATTTGGCTGGTGCAGGTAAAGCAGTAGGGACAAATGAAATGGGCGATATCATTGCTCGTTTAGTGGCTCAAGGGGCATAAATCATGACCAAAACCTTATATCAAAAATTATACGACGCTCATGTCGTCCATGAAGCGCCAAACGAAACCCCGTTGCTCTATATCGACCGCCATCTGGTGCATGAAGTCACCTCTCCGCAGGCATTCGATGGCCTGCGCGCCATGGGGCGTAAAGTGCGTCAGCCAGGCAAAACCTTTGCCACCATGGATCATAACGTTTCAACCCAGACCAAAGATATCAATGCCAGTGGTGAAATGGCGCGTATTCAGATGCAAGAGTTGATGAAGAACTGCGCAGAATTCGGTATTTCACTGTATGACCTGAACCACCCTTTCCAAGGGATCGTGCATGTAATCGGCCCTGAGCAGGGGATGACGCTGCCAGGGATGACCATCGTCTGTGGCGACTCCCATACGGCAACCCACGGAGCCTTTGGTGCATTAGCCTTTGGTATCGGCACCTCTGAAGTTGAACACGTACTGGCTTCTCAGACCTTGAAACAGGGCCGAGCCAAGGCGATGAAAATTGAAGTAACTGGCGACGCCGCGCCAGGCATTACGGCCAAAGATATAGTCCTGGCGGTCATCGGCAAAATTGGCAGTGCCGGTGGCACAGGCCATGTTGTCGAGTTCTGTGGTAAAGCCATCGAAAGCTTAAGCATGGAAGGCCGTATGACGCTGTGTAATATGGCAATAGAAATGGGGGCCAAGGCAGGTTTGGTTGCACC
Organism: Serratia sp. DD3; assembly: GCF_000496755.2. The sequence goes on along the minus strand of NZ_AYKS02000020.1, from coordinate 3,767 downwards.
AGACGACACCACGTTCGATTACCTCGAAGGGCGTCAATTCTCCCCAACAGGTGAAAACTGGGAGCAGGCAGTGGCCTATTGGCGCGCGCTGAAATCTGACGCGGATGCCAAGTTTGATACCGTGGTGACCTTGCGTGCAGAAGAGATCGCCCCCCAAGTCACCTGGGGAACCAACCCAGGCCAGGTCATTGCCATCGATCAGGTGATCCCTGCCCCTGAGTCATTCAGTGACCCGGTTGAACGTGCTTCTGCCGAGAAAGCACTGGCTTATATGGATCTGAAAGCCGGCATAAAATTGACCGAGGTGCCAATCGACAAAGTATTCATCGGCTCCTGTACCAATTCACGTATTGAAGATCTGCGTGCCGCTGCCGCTATTGCCAAAGGGCGCAAAGTCGCCGCTGGTGTGCAAGCCATTGTGGTACCCGGCTCTGGCCCAGTAAAAGCGCAGGCCGAAAAAGAAGGTCTGGACAAGATCTTTATCGAAGCCGGTTTTGAATGGCGTTTACCTGGTTGCTCTATGTGCCTGGCGATGAACAATGACCGCCTGAATTCAGGTGAACGTTGTGCCTCTACCAGCAACCGTAACTTCGAAGGGCGTCAGGGCCGTGGTGGACGTACCCATCTGGTCAGCCCGGCAATGGCGGCTGCCGCTGCTGTTAGCGGCCATTTTGCCGATATTCGTGAATTGCACTAAGGAGCACCATCATGGCTAAATTTACTCAACATACTGGCTTGGTGGTCCCTCTGGATGCAGCCAATGTCGATACCGATGCCATTATCCCGAAACAGTTTCTGCAAAAAGTCACGCGTACTGGCTTTGGTCAACACCTGTTCAACGACTGGCGCTTTCTGGATGATGCCGGTCAGCAACCCAACCCGGAGTTTGTCCTGAACCAACCCCGCTATAAGGGAGCCAGCATCCTGTTAGCGCGTGAAAACTTCGGTTGTGGCTCATCCCGCGAACATGCGCCATGGGCTTTGGCCGATTACGGTTTCAAAGTAGTGATCGCGCCGAGTTTCGCGGATATCTTTTACGGTAATGCCTTCAACAGCCAACTGTTACCCGTCAGGTTGAGTGAGCAAGATGTCGACACCTTATTCAAACTGGTGGCCGAGCAAGAGGGTTGCGAGTTTGTCGTCGATCTGGAAAACCAGACAGTGACAGCAGGAGGTAAAAGTTACCCGTTTGAGATCGACAGCTTCCGTCGTCATTGTATGATTAACGGTTTGGACAGTATCGGATTAACGTTACAGCACGAAGCGGATATCGCGCGCTTTGAAGCTCAGCGCCCGGCATTTCTGAACTGAGTACGACTATACTCAAGTTCAATGAAGTTGCAGGTAGGCGGCGACACAGCGAATCCCCAGGAGCTTGGCCTACCAAGTGACTGGGGTGAGTGAGGAAAGCCAACACCGCTGCAGCTTTATTGACGACGGGGATAGATCACCCGCCTTAATGGCGGGTGAACATTAACCTGCTTACCAGTAACCCAACCACTTCCACCAAAAACCGCCGATCACCATCCAGATCAGCAAGTTAACGACGCTCATCACAAAGCCCGTTTTCCACCATTCCCCCAGAGTGGTATAACCAGACCCAAAGATAATCGGTGCGGTGCCTGTCCCGTAGTGGGTTAATGACATCATCAGTGAAGAAGAAAAAGCCAAGATCAACCCCAGCAGTGCTGGCGGAGCGCCAAGGGCGATACCTGCGGCAAAGAAAGCGGCAAACATGGCGGTAACGTGGGCAGTGGTACTGGCAAAAAAGTAATGTGAATAGAGATAAACCAGCGTGAGTAAAATGGTGCCACCAATCCAACTCATCCCCAGATGCCCAATGCCCGCCCCCACCGTTTGTGAAAGCCAAGCGATTAACCCGAGTTTACCGAGATAAGTCGCCATCATCACCAACGCAGCAAACCAGACCACGGTATCCCAGGCCCCTTTGTTTTTGAGCACATCGTCCCAACTCAGCACCCCGGTTATCAGCAAGATAGATAAGCCAACGGCTGCTGTCGTTGTGGGGTTAACTGCCCAAGTTGCGCCAAAAATCATGGCTGGGACACCGGCCCATAGCAGCAACAATAAGAGAAATACACCCAAGGTGATCTTTTCTGATAGCGTTATCGCCCCTAGTTCCCGGAGTTTATCCTGCGCAAAACCAGGTGCATCAGGGGTTTTTGTAATTTCCGGCGGATATAGCATATAAATCACTAACGGCATCACCACCAGCGAACAGATAGCGGGTAACAAGGCGGCTACCGCCCACATGGTCCAAGTAAGCTCGAATTGCGAACCTGCTCCTTTGGCGATTAAATTAACAATCAATGGATTAGGTGCTGTGGCGGTAATAAACATCGCTGAGGTGATCGGGTTAGCATTGTAGTTCACCAACGCCAAATAACGACCAATCTTGCCAGACGTCTGTAATTCTGGCTTAGAGCCAAAACTGTCGGCAATGGACCTCATGATAGGGTGGATAATCCCACCACCACGCGCCGTATTACTGGGGGTTACCGGAGCGAGTACGGTTTCTGCCAAGGTTAGAGCATAAGCGATCCCCAGCGTTTTTTTGCCAAACAGAGAAATAAAATAATAACCTATACGCGCCCCTAAGCCCGTCTTACTGAGGCTCAGAGAGATCATCATCGAGAAGCCAATTAACCAGATAAGTTGATTGGAAAAACCACTCAGCGCATCATCCAATGCCGCCCCGGGTTTATCGGGGTTAGTCACCCCAGTCAGCGCCACCAACGCAATAGCAATGATCGAAACCGCACCAATGGGCATCGCCTTACCAATAATGGCAATGATGGTACCAATAAATAACGCCAACAGATGCCAAGCATTAGGAGTAACCCCTTCAGGTACCGGGATCACAAACCAGATAAGTAGAGGAACAATAACGGCGAAGAGAGAAGGTACAATCTTTAGGGGTGTCAGTTTATCCATAACATATCCATTTTTTATCCTCGCCGTGCTTCAAACTGCTGGAGTATTAACTACCGGCAACTTAAATTAGCTGGAATATAGGTTGATTAACATCTTATGAACAAGATGGTAAATTGCGTATAACTCGTGCGCTACATCACTCTTATTCTAGGGCGTTAAGCGACTGTTTCTCAATAAAATACATGAAGTAACAGTGGCGTGACACATCCCCCGTCACACTTCCTGTACTTTTCATCCCCCCTATTTTCTCCCATACCCTAGCCAGCTCAACAATACTTATGCAGCGAATCATCTTTGGCGTTGGAAAAATCAGAGAGTTACATTCTAAAACGGAAGAAAAAGAGAATACGACTTGAATGGCGGCGGCTTGAATACAATCGAGTAGGAGGCGGGATCGCTCCCGCCGTCCTCTCACACCACCGTACGTACGGTTCCGTATACGGCGGTTCATTGTTAACACGGGAACTGCCGCTGTAAATCCAGTAATGAGAATAATCCCGCATCTATGAACCACTTCTTCCGGAAGGCTTGGTTCATGTGACTTGCCCCTGCGTTCCACCACGGACCGCGTTGGTTCGTCGCCGATAACCAGGCTCTTTTCTCCAGTAGTCCATTTCTCATCAACATTCTCGCTCGGGCATACGGCCTTTTCTTGTTCCGCCATATCAGGCACCGCAATTTTCTCCGTATCCAGCTATCCAACTCTTCCAGGCAACCTTTAACTTCGGTTAAACGGAAGTAGCTTGTCCAACCTCGTAGCACCGGGTTCAGTTCCCTCAGCACCGTCTTCAGCGATTGCGAGCCATTTCCCG
>NZ_AYKS02000019.1 GCF_000496755.2 Serratia sp. DD3 | reverse complement strand
AGCGGTGATGCGGCCTCGACGGTACAACTGACGAATACTGCAGATACCACGCTGACCGGTAGCAACACGCTGTTTGCTGGTCTGTTTGATTTGGTGGGCAACAGCACGCTGAATGTATCACTGGGTGACAACCTGGGTGATGGTCGCGTCAGTATCGCTGATGGCAGTACCCTTAACTTTAACGCCTTTGAAGGCGGTGCCTTGACCTCGCTGGGTAATGTTATCGATGGCGCAGGGGACTGGGTGCTGAACAGCAGCAATATCGACCTGAGGGATAATAGCAATGCCTCGGGCTTTAGTGGCTTGCTGAATATCAATACTGGCTCCACCTTGACTATCGATGGCGCTACCGGGTTGAATGCGGGGACGACATTGGATGTCAATACCGCGAGCAGTACCTTGAATATCACCAACGCCGGTGCCTTTACGCTGAACAATACCCTGACCGGTGCCGGGCAGGTGAATGTCGATACCGGGGCTAATAATGCGTTCAATTTCGGTACTGGCGTTGGGGCTGGCTTTACCGGCAATATGACGCTGAATAACGCTACCTTCTCACTGGCGGGAACCAATGCCGACACTCTGCAGAATGCTGGGCTGACATTAGCCACTGGCAGTGTGACGACGGTTGGTATCCCGGGAACGCCAAGTACCGCCACCTTGCAGGATCTGGTGCTGGATGGTGGTACGCTCAATTTCACTGGTGGCGTGCCGTTATCAAGTGCCGAGAGTATCATTTCTACCGTTAACCTCACCGCCAACAGCGGTACGATCAATGTGGATAATGGCGGTTCGTGGAACAACGACTCACCGGGCGTCTCTCTTCTGGAACAGAACCGGGGAATGACCGAGACGTTGATCACTGCGGATACGGCAAGCGCGGTTGATGGACTCAGCTTGAGAATTAATAACCAGGTGGTGACACCTGGGGTGGGTATTTCTTCTGCCATTAACCAGAACAGCGTCCATGTGGCGAATGGTACCTACAATTACGCCTTGTCCAACACGAACGGCAGTGCCGATGGCCTGTACCTGAGCTATGGTTTGAGTGCCATTGAACTGCTGACGGACTATGCCGATGCGCTGATTATTGCCACCGATACTGGCGCTGGCACCAACAGAGAGTTGACCGCCCTGTTGACCGGCGGGGTTGATGGCGGCATCGTTTTTGATGCTACCAATGGTGCATTGACGGTGACCAACAGCAACAACAGTTACGGCGGAACTACGACCGTGACCGGTGGTAATGTACTACTGGGGAGTGATAATGCGTTCGGTCAGACTTCATTGCTGACGGTAAATAGTAATGCCAGTTTTAATACCAACGATTTCAGTCAAACGGTGGGAGCCCTGATCAACGCTGGGACCGTCATTATTGACCCGGCGGTATTAACAACCGGATTATTGACTAACACCGGGGTGATTGATATCGCTGGTGGTACGTTGAACCTGGAAGATGGTGGTACTTCAACAGCTGTTGGTGGCTTGACTGGTGCGGGCACGCTGAACGTCAACGGTGGTACCTTGATCCTGAGTGCCGCCAACAGTGGCCTGTCAGCAGATACCTTGATAGCGCTGCCAGCGACGGTCACCTTGACCGCCGCCGATGCCTTGGGTAGCAGTGATGTTGATGTAGTGGGTACTTTGAACCTGAACGCTGCCGATACGCTGGCCAACATACTCAGTGGTGACGGCACCATCAACACCAATGCGGTAGTGACCTTGGAGGGAACCAATGATTTTAGCGGTCAGCACAATATCAATGCCGGTGGTGTATTAACCATTACCGATGTCAATAACCTGGGCACGTCGGATGCCAGTGTTGACCTGACAGCCGCTGGTGCTGAACTGATACTCGATGGGGTCAGCGGTACGCTGGCTAACACCTTGAGCGGTGATGCGGCCTCAACGGTACAACTGACCAATACTGCAGATACCACACTGACCGGTAGCAACACGCTGTTTGCTGGTCTGTTTGATTTGGTGGGCAACAGCACGCTGAGTGTGTCGCAGAATGCCAACTTGGGTGATGGTCGCGTCAGTATCGCTGATGGCAGTACCCTTAACTTTAACGCCTTTGAAGGCGGTGCCTTGACCTCGCTGGGTAATGTTATCGATGGCGCAGGGAACTGGGTGCTGAACA
>NZ_AYKS02000018.1 GCF_000496755.2 Serratia sp. DD3 | reverse complement strand
CTGGTAATCCGCTGAACAGTACTGGCTGCCTCTGTCTGTATGAACAATGACATTTTCCGGGCGTTTACGCCGCCACAACGCCATTTGCAACGCATCGCACGCCAGTTGTGCCGTCATCCGCGAGGACATCGACCAGCCGATGACGGCTCGCGACCACAGGTCAATCACCACCGCCAGGTAAAGCCAGCCTTCATCTGTACGCAAGTAGGTAATGTCACCCGCCCATTTCTGATTCGGCCCACAGGCGGTAAAGTCTTGTTTCAACAGGTTTTCTGACACCGGCAAACCATGCTCACGGTAACTGACCGGCCTGAACCGGCGCGAGGCCTTTGCGCGCCCCCCCTGACGACGTAGGCTAGCGGCGATGGTTTTGACGTTGTACGCTGGAAGCTCATCAGAAAGACTTGGCGCACCATACCGCTGTTTTGCGTCACTGAATGCCTTTCCAACGGCCTCATCGCAGACAAGACGGAACTGCTGACGCGGGGTTATCTGATGATGACGTAGACGCCAGGCATACCAGCCACTGCGGGCGACACGGAGCACCTGTTACCAACAATGCAAAGCTGGGTCTTCCGCAACTTGGGTGGAGATTTTCATGCAAGGGGACTCATCACACGTCGCCTCAGTAGCTCGAACCCTGCTCGACCATACATCTGGCGTTTCAGCATCTTCAGTCGGTTTACATGGCCTTCGACTACACCATTACTCCATCTGCTGCTTATCGCTTCGTGTATTGCTTTTGCATCAGCCTCCATCCCGGCAGCAACGCGCTGAAGGTCAACCAGACCGCTCTGACTGACGTCAAAGAACCATTGATTTAGCTGGGATTTATTCTTCATCTTCAGCATCCGATAGAAGTCGAGTGACAGTTGTTGTGCCATTTTCAGTTGCGGTTCTTTCTGGCACATTGATTCGATGAAGCGGGAAGCATAGTTTTCTTCTCCTCTGATTATTCGCCAGGGCATCAACCAACGACTGACCCGGGATGCTGAGGGAAGCCGCCCTGGGGCGACAACCGGATCGTTAACCTGCCTACGCCACTTAGCTACAGCATCCCTGACAGTCGTTTCACTCCCGGTAAAACCATCATCAACCATCTCCCGCCATAGCTGCCGGGCATTATGGTTGCCGTTTATTCGTTGTTCCTCCAGCGATTCCTTCCATGGCCCAAGAAGCCCGGGTTTTGGTGGTTTTGTTGATATTTCAGGGAATGCTTTCGACTGTATCCACCGACGAACCGTCACCCGGGACAGCCCGGTGAGACGTGATATTTCTCTGATCCCGCAACCTTTTTTATGAAGAGAGTCGACCTGAGCCCAGCGTTGATACCGCTTGTTACGCCGAAGTTGTTTAATTTTTTCTGGACGACGTAGCGTTGAGGCTGGTGCAGTAGACACTTCAGAGTTTTGTTTTTTTGGTGACAACTCAGCGGCAACCAGCCGTATCAATGGCATGTGTCTGTACATCATGCGCTCCAGCGCATCACCGATATTCTTCAGCAGGTGCCAACGGTCGGCCACCTGTATTGCCTGTGGTGCTCCATCGCGGGCGGCTAAAGCATAGATCCCGCCACGATCGCGTGAGACGACCTGTATTTCCGGATATTTTTTGAACCATGCCGCCAGTGTACGTTGCTCCCGGCCTGGCAGCAGTACCAGGGGACGATGGGTATCGAGGTTAACGATCAGCGTGCCGTACCTGTGGCCCCGGTGCCATGCCCATTCGTCGATACCGACATGCCGGGTTCGGTTCTCTACCTGCTCTGGAGCCTGAACAACCCTGCGCAATAGAGTATCTGCGCTGATCTGCATCCCTGATGCCACTGCCGCTCGTCTCCCGGCTTCTCCGCCAGCAATTAATCCCAACTGATGCTGCATATTTTGCAGTAATGTCGAAGACTGCTGTTGTGGGCCAGCAAAGGGAGCCAGCGATTCAGCAAAGATCTTGCGTGAACAGGATGGGTTACGACAGTACCAGTGCCGGACGGTAAAGATTAACCAGAGTGTCTGGCCTGAGCATGGAAGATGCTGTATCCGTCGTCGACGGCAACTATGAACAGAGCTGCTGCGCTGAAGACATTCAGGGCATTGCGCTGTTTTACGCGTGGCACGGAGATGTAGGGTGAGCCCATCAGAGCTAATAATTTGTCGGCTGGATTGCCATCCACAAGGTAGCTGCAAAAGTGTCTTAAGTGAGGGCATCTCGTTATCCATAACTTAAAACAGCTTAGATCCTTGTTAACTAAAAGTTTCATTGTTTTTCTTCCACCTAGGTTGCGGAAGACCCACTTTTCGGTTGTTGTTGACAGCACCCGACACATGGCTGTCTGCCATCAACCGGAGTATGCCAACCTGCCGCCGTCACAACTCGTGCCACGGTTGGCGGATAAAGGGGTCTATCTGGCGAGTGAGTCGACCTTCTACCAAGTGCTACGCCGTTATGGGGAAGTTCACCACCGTGGCCGTCGCCTCAAGCCGAGCCGGGTAAAAACGCCGACCACATTCACGGCTTCCGGGCCCTGTTAGGTGTGGACTTGGGACATTACCTGGATCCCTTCGGTGGTACGTGGCCGTTGGTATTATCTGTTTCTGGTGGAGGATGTATTCAGCCGAAAAATCACGGAGGCAGAAGTTTGTTCTGAACATCATAAAGCAGAGCAATTGTGGTGCGCCGAGTCAGAGAAATAAGCTAAAAAAGGCAAGTTGGGATGACTTTAACCAGTTCGACAGCCAGTGCCTTGAGTTTCTTTTCGTCCATAATTTGCCTGTCTCCGTTGTTAGGAAGAACATAAGAAAAACAGGCAATTACACAATTTTAATTACAGGCTCCAATTACTGGGCTCAGTTATCTTTTGGTTAAATAACAAGCAAAACGTGCTCCCGCCCTGCAACTCACTCAAGTTGAAACCACTGGATACTTGCGACTTTTTCTACTCTCGAAGAGATAGCACTAACAGTTCACAGGGAGTTAATCAAAGCGCATACTTGGCTATTTTCCTTCTCAAGGTAGAAAGACTAATGCCAAGGTGAAATGCAACATCAATATGCTTTCTATTAAGTAATGTAAGTGCGTTATCAATTTCTTTTTTTTCCATCTCCTCAAGAGTCATAATCGGCCTTACAACAGCAGGCACCGAATCTGCGTCCGATGTGTTTTGCGATATATTGCCTCGATTTAAGAATGAATGTTCAATCCATTTCATTAACTCTGAAATATTACCGCGCCAGATACTATTTTGTGCATGATTTAGTAGAAAGTGACGAAAGTTCTCATCGACAAAGTCTTGTCCTCCGTAGAGCTCCGTCAGTTTACGGTCAACGAATAAAGCAATATCTTCAGTACGATTTTGTAGATTTGGTAGACAGAGTGATGCTCTAGTTAGGTAATAGTAAAGTGATGGGCAAAAGCGTCGTTCATGCACTAAATCTTCTAACGGTTTCAATGAGCTGGTAATCAGACGAAAGTTAAGATTGATTGACTTTTTAGTCTTAATATCAAACAATGCTTTGGTCAGAATGAGATGCGTTAATGCGGCTTGTAAAATGCCCGGCAACAAATCAATACGCTCTATATATAACGTACCTCCATTTGCTAACTCAAATTTAGATTTTATTTCCTCTCTATTTTCATTCATCCCGCCAAAAAGTAATATAGATAAATCTACTTTTTTAACAGAGTGAAGATTAACTGAAATGAATGGGCCATCACTGTATCGCTTACAAGAATTGTGAATGGCCATGGCAAGGCTGCGTTTCCCAGTTCCTTCTTCACCCATAATATAGATAGGTGATGTGCTTCTAACAGACTCTTTAGCCGCATTAATAATACGTTGCATTTTAACTGAAGAGGTCTGGTGATTTTTCAGTGTAGGGACAAGCCTCTGATTTTTTTCTATACTCTTGCTTTTATCTGAAATTTCATCAAAAATAAGCACTCGATGCGAAGCATTCAAAGGATAAGCGGAAAGATGTAATTGCATGAGTTTCCCCGAGAAATCCAAGTCGATATTCTCTCCCTCAATCAGTAAACATTCAGTAAGTTGATACTTAATTTTGGGAGGGAATAAAAAATATTCGAACAGATTAGCATTGATTATTTTAGATGAACTATTACCAAATTGTTCATAGAGCGCGTGACTGAAATACATAATTAATCCTTGGCTATCAACTACTATGAAACAGGCTTTATTATGTTCAGCATAATACTTATTCACTGCATTTTCGAGATTTACCTGCTGACGAATTGTAGTTTCAGTCAGGTATTCGCTTAATATGGAAAGAGTGGTTTCAGCGAGCATAACTGATTTTTCGTCAACATGTAAATAAGTGACATAGCCAAGTGAACCTATTTCAGAGCCTGAGACTGGTAAGCTCATCACAGCATAACTCTTACGGTTTAATAGATTAAAACTATAAATTTCTTTCAGGCCAAGTATTTTAGGTGACCAATAGCTACCGAGCGCCATAGACTGTTCTTCAAGCTCATTCTTGATAACCTGATTGCCGCGTAAAGATACACTAACAAATTCGCAACTGAAAAGAATAAATACGCCATTAGTACTCATGGGTGAGTTTTTTACCTTCTCCATTATGGAGATAAAATTCTTTATCACCACCTGTAACATAATATTTTTTTTATTCCTTTCAATAGTATCGTAGTGAAAATCAGTCATATTTATCCCTTACAGTTCACTGTCAACTAAAAGATGACGGTCAAGCCCTATCTTTTTCATTTTTCGCCATAATGTGCTACGACTAACACCCAGTGCTTGAGCAACTTGCGATATTCTTTTTCCATTTTCATGCCAAGCGATAATAATCTTATTTTTTTCTATGTCCGCGACATCTACGATATTTTTATTCATTGAAAATTGTTTTGTGATTCTAGTCGGGAACTCTGCCAACGTGAGTTCATTACCATTACATTGTAGTATGGCATTTTCAATAACCTGAAAAACCTCCAAAAAATTCCCCGGCCAGCGATAGGTAAGTAGTATATTTTTGACATCTGACACTATGATATAATTAGTTTTTTCTCTCAGGTTGAGTTGTGTTAAAACCTGATCCAGTATCTTGCTGAGATAAGCTTTATCTGATGACAATGATTTGATCTCTAGTTGCACACTCGACAGCATAAAAAATAACATACGACGTATATGTGCTACTTGATGCTCATGTTTTTCATAAGAGCAACATATTATCTCTATATTTACCGGGTCAATTTGTCCGTTAGCTTTTCTTACTAATCCAGTAGAGAGCACCTTTATTAACTCACTTTGCAATTCCTGATTTAATAAATCAATATTCTTGATGCATAAAATATGTTCATTTGCTTCTTCGACATATTTAAGGAACTGTGCGTTAATATATTTATTACTATCATTGTTAGAGAAACCAGCCTGACAATCTAATATGAATAGTTTTTTATATTGATATTTTTTGGTAATATAGTCTACTACATACTGATCGCCAGCCCCGATTTCAGAAGTAAGGAACAGCCGAAGCCCTGATCTTGCTCGTTGTTTCAATGCTTTATCTAGAAAGCTATCCTTACCGAGACATTGACTGATGATATGGTATTTCCATTCTTCAGAATATATCAGTTCTGTGTGTAACGTCACAAAGAAAATAGTATCATCCCCTGATAAGCGACAATATATGTCTGCAGTTACTCTCATGTGAGGAAGATTTTTTTTCAGTGGGCCGGTCCCTGCATGATTATAAAGTTCGGTGTAGTTAAAAACCAACACCTCTTCCAAAACGATACCTGATTTATTTGAAAAATTTTTAGCTTTGCCGTTGCGGAATTTCAGCGAGCCATCGTGATCAAAAACAAAAATCATCATTGGTAATTCATCGAGTATTTTGTTAAAAAATAAAACTTTACTGAGGTTTTCTGCGCGATAGTTTGTGATCCGTTGCAGCATAATCTCAAGATCATATAAGCGGGATTCGCTCGTTTCATCTAATAAAACCAAGAGATAGTAATCATGCACACTATTTTTGCTGGGTGTACAAACCATTGCTAACGTGTGCAATGCCTTTTTATACGTTTCGTAGGAGTGAAGGATTGTACTGGTTTGGGTCGTTTGACAAATAGAAAATGCCGTAGTCCCTATCAATGCTTTATCAAAACTAAACCCTTCCCTGATACCAAGTTCCGCAAGAAGGGACTTCAGGGCAGGATCTGTATGAAGAAATATAACACAGCCGGTACAATCCAAAAGGCACCAGGCACTATTCTCACCTGATCCTGTAGATAAATCCGTACTGTGCAGATAATCCAGATAGATGGCTGCATCTTCACGTTTTTGTATTAGTTCACTAACGGGAGGTAGGTCTTGCTCTAGCCAATTTAAAGCGCAAAGGTGTTGGTCTTGCTGCCAAGAATGAACTAGGAAGTCATGAGTTGTCTCTTTGGCAGGCCAGCGGTTTTGTGTATGTAGACGCCATTTTTTGTATTTATCACTAGAGCGACGCATCGTGACACCTCTGGTACACAATAATGGATGAGTTGAAATTTCCGGTGCGTATTGCGATAGTCTTGGCCGGATGAAACTTCCGTGCTCTAAACCAGCCTATAATCCAATGCTTTTGCATAGCAACGAAACGCTTCATCATATCAAATTCTATTGTTCTAGTTGGCGTTTTATCTGCTTGTTTTTTCGAAACAACAGATCTTGGAACAGGAACTCAGTTCAATTTTTTATCCAAATCTCAGGTTACATAAAGGTGCCTGCTTGCCATCCCCAACGTTATATCACCCCCGATACTGATGACGACATCTGTACAGCCGACTCTATTTGTTGCCAATAGCCTCAAAATTTTTGGGATGTACATTCACCATTAATGCGGTAAGAAGTCGCAGCAATATAATTGTAGGAAAAGAGAACATTTACTGTGCCCTAAACTAGGGCTTGTTAACGTTTTATTATAACTCATTGAAATTAAATGATATTACCGAAATCGAAATAAACATGATTTTCTTTGAGATCAAATGATTACGCTCAAACGTCAACAGACCCTAATGTTTCCATCAAGTCATTGGCAGATTAAAAGGCGTTATGACCTACCGTGACCATATTTTTACCGATATGACTCAACGACCTTTTACTTTGAATAGACTTACTTGGTGAGATAATAGCTTTATCCAAGAACGTTTCTATTTCCCCCTCTTATTAACCAGTGCAGCAAAACACTTTCCACGGCGTATGCACCTGGAACTTTGGTGCCACTCAGGCTAGTGGTATTGAGATAAGAAAAACTCCCCGCACTAGCTTTCAACATGGTTGCCGTTTACTCCGCACCGACCAAAGTGGTATGTGTAGGTTCATGGCCCTACCCTCACCGAACAGGATAGCGACTTTATCATTGCGCCAGTCTTTATGCTAAATGACCTTTATATCCTTGCTGGGCTCCAGCTTTACCAGATTACCCAAGTGCTGCGTATACAGCATGCCATTGATTGACTCCGCTACCTAAGACTCTTTTTTATTGATAATCAGTTTTGCCACTTTGACACCTTTTAATGTGCACCCAGTATCTTAACGATACCGGGAAGAATTTATTAAACCTCTTCATTGAAAAAACGAGCATCCATTTTTTTCAAGTTCGGAGAGATAATGGGTGTAAACGGCAGTTGCTTAAGAATGTCTTTCTGCAAGTCCACCCCTGGTGCAATTTCGATGAGCATCATACCGTCAAGAGTCAGTTTAAATACGCAGCGTTCAGTTACATAAAGGGTAGTCTGTCCTGATTCTGCAGCAAATTCACCACTGGCAGAGATCTCGTCAACCGTATCAACAAATTTTGGATAGCGGCCTTCTTGAAGAATAGCCAACGTCCCATTGGCAATGGTGGTTTTCAGACCTCCACCCGAGAATGGAAAGCAGAATACTGCTTTCTTCGCGCTCTGAGTCAAGTTAACAAAACCACCGACACCGATAATATTATTACCAGCGCGACTCACATTAACGTTACCCGCTTTGTCTACCTGCATGGCACCGACAAAGGTGATATCCAGCATGCCACCGTCATAGAAGTCGAATTGACTGGCAGTTTCCTGACACATTTCAGGGTTGATAACTGCACCAAAACTCAGACCGCCGACAGGCGTGCCACCAATCAAGCCAGCTTCAATGGTCAGGCACATACTGTCTGATAAGCCCAGTTCTCTCGCTGCCTCCGGTACTAGTTCAGGGACACCAATACCAAGATTAACCACCGCACCATCTTTCAGCTCCAGAGCCGCCCGACGGGCAATGACTTTGTGCAGAAGCTCACGCGGTTTCTTACCACTGCCAGATGTCAGTTGCGTAATGGTTTCAAACTTTTTCTTGAAGTCTGATTGTGGCATGATGAACTCCCCGGTGTAGGCCGGTTCATATTTCTCAACCATGGTTTGCATTTGGTTTTCGTCAACCACAATTGCATCCACGATTACAGCTGGCAGCTTGACGGTACGTGGGTGAGAGGCCACATCGGAGATACGCTCAACCTGAACGATAACTTTGCCCCCATTCGCCTTTGCCGCCATTGCGATATTGTAGGGATCCAGATAAAAAGCCTCGTGCTCAAATGAGATGTTGCCATTCTTATCAGCAGTAGTACCACGGATAATGGCAATGTCTACTTTAGGGGCCTTATAGAATAAGTACTCTTCGCCATTAATATTCATCAATTCAGCCAAAGTGTCTTTAGAACGCTCATTCAGTGCACCGCGACTATTACGCGGGTCAACAAAAGTTTTCAGACCCACTTTTGTCACAACACCAGGCTGATTTGCCGCTGCGGCTCTGAATGTATGGCTGATTGGACCATAAGGTAGGTTATACGCTTCAATTTTGTTCTCTGCAGCCAGTTTTTTCAGCCCTAGCATTTTAATGAAGTGAGAGGCAACAACACGACGTACCATACCTTCGTGAGAAATAGCATCGATCAGTCGGCCTTCTTGAGATTCGCCCAAACCAGCTCCGAAGTAGTAATCCAGATCCCGTGGTTGTCCTTCATCCAGGAATTTTTGCCCCAGGGCGATCGCCACTTTCTCTGGAAAACACAAAGAACCAAATCCGTTAATAGCGACGCAATCACCAGACTTAATAAGGTTAATGGCGTCTTTCACATCCATTATTTTATTTTGTAATGACATGGGTATAACTCCTTTGTATATACACGTCATACTTCAAGTTGCATGTGTGATTGCTTTCCTGCAACTCGAATTATTTAGTGTATAAGCTTGTGAAAACATTATTTGCGGGGGAGATACTGGCGAGCAATACTACGGCCCACAACGATTTTTTGAATTTCTGTTGTACCATCAATAACTTGTAACATTTTGGCTAAAGCCATAGCTTGAACGATTGGGGCACTTTTCATTAAGCCCTCTGCGCCAAAGAGTTGGGCACACCTTACTGTGACTTCCATTGCTACATCGGTCGCAAATAACTTATTCATTGCCGCTGTAAGCGCAACAGGTTCGCCGCTGTCCATTACGGCAGCTGTTTTGTAAAGCAGGCAACGCGCGGCCTCAATTTTTGTTGTCATTTCAGCAACTTGCCACTGCACACCCTGATTAGTCAGAATCGGCTTGCCAAATGATTCACGTTGGCCAAGATAGGCACATACAGAGTCCACAGCTTGCTGGGCAACACCGATTGCGATAGCCGGTGTGAACACTCGAGCAACATCAATCGCCTTCAGCGCTTCTTTGAAACCCTCTGCAGACAGGAGATTAGATTTTGGTACAACGCAGTTATCAAACTCTACCCCTCCGACAAACATACCGTTACCGATCATACGCTCGCGGTTTTCCAGGGACCGCAATCCCGGAACATTGGCTGGAACGAACAGTATTATCATGTTTTTACTGTCTTTTCCGTCTTTCACCATCACGTTGAAGTAGTCGGCATCTTTAGCATTGGTGATCCAATCTTTCGTACCATGGATACGGTAAACATCTCCATCCAGCTCTGCATAAGCCTCAGTAGCCGATGGATCGCAGCCTGACCCACCCTCAGTGAGTGCAAATGCAGTGGTTTTGTTACCACAAGCCAAGTCAGGTACTAGCGTCAGAATTTCAGGGGCGATACCTTCATAGAAGGTTGCGATTTCCATATTAATGTTGTTCTGCAGTTGGAGCAGAAACGCCATAATTCCGCTACCATGTGCCAAACCTTCATAAACCAGCGACATTTGCAGGTAGCTATAACCTTTACCTCCCATATCAATTGGGATCCCTAAGCCATAGAATCCCTGCTCAGCGAGATCTTTCATTTTTTCTTTCAGCAAATCAGGAGACGATTCCAATTGCTGTGTGATGGGGGCCAGATATTCAAGGCTATATGCTTTTGCTTTGTCGAATATCGCCTGATGTTCTTTATCGAGTAAAAAGTTCATTTTATACCCTCCAATTATTACTTATTGTTTATGCGAGTTTTTCTAATACTGTATTTTTACTTTTCTGTTCAGCTTTCCAGCCAGTCTCTGTTAGGAACATGGTAAAAACAGCGAATAAAATCGGTGTAATGCAAGTCAGTGACAATGCTGTTTCGAGACCATATTGCGTTCCCAGCCAGCCGGTAGCGGCTCCACCCACTGCGCCACCTAGGCCGACAAGAGAAAAGATGAAACCTGTACCCATCGACACGGCTCGTGGGGACATATTGGTTTTGTAAAGCGTGGTAAAAGCCAGCGGCACAAAGTTATAGGCAGCATAGCCTGATATGAAGGCAGAAATAGACAGCAGCAGCACGCTATTCGTCAACATCAAACTGTAGTATGCAAAGGGTAAAACGATGCCGGATGCAACTATAAGTGGTTTGTCATAGCCCCATTTCTGCGCTAAGACAGGTGAAACTAGACACGCAATTGCCGAACCAATGGGTAGTAAACCTAATATCATTCCAGCTTCTTTAATAGATAGATTTAAACTTTCTACCGCATAGGTCGGCCAGAAGGTATAAACAGCGATCCAGGTTATCGAGGTCATTGGCCAAGCAAAGGCCAAGAGCCAGGTATTCTTGTGTTTTAATGCCTCTTTCAGTGGTTGGAGAACGGGTACTTTGTCATAATTTTTGGAATTTGAGTCGGTCTTGTCTTTTGCTATAAGCAACCATAATACAGCTAGGAACAGTGCGCCTACCCCCATGGCGATCATGACATCACGCCAGCCTGAGACCATCGCTAGAAAGATAGGAAATGCGGCAGTACCTAGCATTTGACCTGCTGGGCCGGTAAACATTTCCACGCCATTGATAGAACCGAGCTTCTCTTTCGGGATCCATTGAATTTTGAAAACCACCAGTACTGAAACAATCCCTGCCGCAACGCCCATGACGAACAAACGGCCAATGAATAACATAACGACATTAGTCGCCAAGCCTTGTAGGATCATACCGAAGCCTAGCAGCAAAAAAATGGTAAACAGAACAGTTTTAGGTTTGCCTTTACTGATAAAGCAAATGATTGGAATGGTTAACAGCCCCTTGCCAATCCAAGCTATGGCACTTAGCCAGCCAGCCATATTAAGGTCAAATCCAATCTCAGCTCTCATATCTGGTAAAACTACACCAAATGCAAAATTAGAAAGATTGGCCAGCATAAACGCAAGCCAAGCAATCAAAACTATTGTCCAACCTCTTCCGGGGATCTTTGAGTTATCAGTCATTTGTAATAATTCCTTTGATTAACGATCATTTAGCTGATAACCAGCATCATTGCAGTCGCGCTATTCTTTAAGAAGCAATTAATGGAAATGGAATGTCAATATTTGATGCAATACTCAAAAGTTCTCATCCATACGTTAGAATCAATAATTTATGGTGACATCTATCACGTTTTTCTTGTTCCAAGAGATAAAAAGGAGCAAATTGAACATGGATAAATTAATTATGTTTCACAATTGAAACATTTTTGAGGCGTTAAATTTGACGTGACTATGCTGCTATATTATCTAACGTCATTATCCCATAATTTAAAACAAGGACCATATGAATGAAGAGTTTTACCGATATAGTTCAATATCGACGTGCAATACGTAAATATGATCAGAATTTTGAGTTTGATCCAGAAGTGGTCACCCGAGCGTTAGAATTATCAACGCTGGCACCTAATAGTTCAAATATGCAAATGTGGGAAATTCATCGCGTACGAAGTCCAGAAATGCTAAAGAAAGCCAAGGTTTTTTGCATGGAACAGAATGCGGCGAAAACCGCAAATGAACTCATCATATTTGCTACTGCCCCGCAGAAATGGAAGCAGCGAGCAGAAATGAATGCCAACGTCATTCGTAGAGCGTTTGCTGCCAAGCCCAATACACCAGAACATGTCTTTGCTTACTACGAAAAGGATATGCCACTGCTGTACAGTGGTGAAGGCTTAGTCGAGTATAAAGGTGTAGTCGGCGAGCAAGGCAACCGCTTAAGAAAAGAAGATGTCCGCGTCATTTTAAACAAAAGTGTGGCCTTGGCAGCAATGACATTTATGTATGCTTTATCAGAAGCAGGATATGACTCTTGTCCAATGGAAGGTTTTGAAGAGGATCAGATAAAAAAGTTATTAGGCCTACCTCAAGAAGCTGATGTTTGCATGATAGTAAGCTGTGGTAAACGTTTGCCGGAAGGCGTATATGGCCCTCGGCTACGTTTAGATGCGAAGGATGTCATCAAGGAACACTAATCAATCTGAAAGATACTGTGATACCCATCGCCATTTAATCTGAAGCTTGAATGGCGATGGGTAATAATGTACCTGTACATAGGTAATAGTAATTGTGAACTCTATAATCTATTCTTTTTTAACAACAATTCCAATAAGAGTTCGTCTCTAAAACAGTTGATGAGGGATTGCCCAACCGGGAGTAACGGCACAGCCCAAGGTAAGATGACGAAACCCCACAAGGACTAACACCTGGGTTGCCAATGCGGAGACCGTTTGTTTCTCTGTTACTCAGTTCACTTAACGGTTTTCCATAGACATTTACAGCTATCATGCCCATCAGTTCCCCAGTCATAACACCACCAGCACCAACCAGCGTATTATTCGCTTGAGCCGCAGCCAATGACGCATTGACCACGCTGGATTCAGTATCCGCGAACAGCCCCCCCTTTGTGACACCTATAGATATTCTCCGTGCCCGACAGGCAACGGGCCTGATGAAATACCGAGGTTACAAGGTGATCAATGGTATTACCAGCGGTAACACCAGAAGGCACAGCCGTGAAGATCAACTTGAATGTTGAAGCCGACAGTATCCTCGTGCTGAAAATCGAACTGACTGAGTTGATTAAGGAGTCATCAACCTGTTTAAACGCTATCCTAGAATTACAAGTCAAATCATCATTGTAAATTTGGCAAAAGTTCATCATGAGCAATCTGGTGAGTTATACACGTTATTCTTCAAGTTGCATGTGTGTTGGCTTTCCTCGCTCACCCTAGTCACATAATTGGCTATGCTCCTAGGGCTTCCATCGCAGGCTGCCTTCAAGCAATTCGAAGTATTTTGGGTATACACTGAATCATAACTGTCGGCGTGATCAACTGATGGATCTGGAACGGACACTGCATTTATTGGATGGCAAACCGCTACCAGATAATCGGGGGGATGTAACTGGCGGAGAGCAAATTTGAAGCTCCACTCCATACAAAAACCTACTATCACCCCCTGTTTCTTGCGAGCCAATGACAACTGAAAAGTACATTGCGAATGACGCACTCTTTGAATACGTCCCTAATACGCAGCAAACAAGGATAACCACAACCAATATTAAATGGCATACTGGATGACATACTGAAAGCCTATAAAAGAAAAAACCCCAAGCTTATCAGAAAGTTGGGGTTAGAATTTGGCGGAAGGACAGAGATTCGAACTCTGGGACAGTCGCCCGTCGACGGTTTTCAAGACCGTTGCCTTAAACCACTCGGCCATCCTTCCAATGGGCGCAAATATTAGCGATCCCGTTATAAACTGTCTACTGTTTTCATGCAAAAAAAACCTTTAACCGGTTCATTCGATTAAATTTTAATCCAACATCCATCCACTGGATACTCGAGTTGCCATTTCACACCCGTCATCACTCAAGTATTATAATGGTGAAGTGGTGCTCACGGGGTGAGTGTGGTAAGGCAATATTATGTATTGTTGTTAGGGAGCCAGTGTGTAACTCTTAGTCGTGTATAACTCTTGGTATCGTGCTGGCGGTCCGCCGTTTACTTCAGGAAATTGTTGTCATGCTGCAAAATAGACAATCACCACACCGATCTCGCCATATTATCCGCAGCTTCTGGTTGCAGAGTGTACTGCTGGTGGTTGCCCTGATTTTATATGGTTACAACTACACCAACGCCTATCTGGCTGATAAAAAAAAAGCCATCATCGGTATCACTGCCGCTGTGCAAAGCCGTATTGATAATTATCGTTATCTCACCCAGCAGATTTACACTAAATTTGGCAACCCAACGACCCCTGTCATGGAACCTGAGCAGAAAGAGAAGCTCTTGAATGCAGATGTTTATTATCTTGATAAAAAAAGAAATAAAACCGATGTGTTGATTTTTGGCAACCACAGCAATGACACGTTAGCCATGATTAGCAATATTTCAAACTTTCTTGACAGCCGATGGGGAACTAAAAAAGAAAACTATACGCTCTACTATCTTAACGGGCGGGATAACAGCCTGAGTCTGGTGACAACTCAATCGATTAAGGATCTGACCTCACGGTTAAAAGAAAATTACCTGACAGCCCTCGCTTCGGAACTACGTGCTGAAATACTGCAACAGACGAATATGCTCGATAAACGCGAGAGTTTCTCAGGCTTGCGTAAACAGCGTTTCCAGGGCAACTATTCATTCTCTATTCGTACCACGTTCAACCAACCCGGACATCTGGCCACTGTCCTCGCCTTTGAATTGCCCATTAACGATATCATTCCGTTGAATATGGCACGCAGCAATTTTCTGCTATTGGACGATAATGATGAATTTGACAATATTACCGCACCTGACGCTGAGCAACACCAGGTAACCACCACCTTGCACCGGGGCTGGCTTGAATTCACCCTGCCGCTATCCAATGCGCCACTTAAACTGATTTATCGTGTTTCAATCTTTAACCTGGTCATTGACCTACTACGCAATAATATCTGGCTACTGGTGGTCAATCTGCTACTGCTGATGCTATCGATTATAGGGTTCTATTTTATCCGCCATCAATACATCCGCCCCAGTGAAAATATGGCTGTCGAGCTCGAAAAAGAGCGCTCGCTGACTGATGAAATTATCAATAACCTCACTTCCGGCCTGATAGTCTATGACTTTGCCAGCAATAGAGCGATTGCCAGCAATAAAATTGCTGATCATCTACGGCCCCATCTCAATTTAAAAAAAATCGCCCATATGGCTAAGCAACATCATGGGGTGATCCAAGCCACAGTAAACAATAAAATTTATGAGATCCGTCTGTGCCATAGTCAACGTTCCGCAGAAACCTATCTGTTCCTGCTTGACGACCAGAAAAAAGAGATGGTCGTCAATAAACGGCTGCAACAAGCTCAACATGAATACGATAAAACCGTTCAGGCACGTCAGTTGATGCTGCAAAATTTAGCTGTTGAGCTCAATCAACCGATAAATCAAATCAACAATCTGGTTGGCAGACTGAATACACAGCCCGAACCACAGCAGCAACAAAGCCTCCTCAAGCAACTGAGCCAAACTTCGACATCAGTATTAGATCTCATTGACAATATTATCTTGCTAACTCGCCTGGAAACGCAGGATATCCAACCTTCATACCAACTATTTAGTCCCGCGGTACTCCTGGATGAACTACTGCTGGACCTGCTCCCCTTGATTGAGCAAAAAGGGTTGACCCTATTCCACCATTTCCATCTTGATGCGGGGCAGCACTATATTGGTGATGCCAATATACTACGCAAAGTTATCTCACTGCTGCTTCGCTACGCCATTATCACCACTTCTTATGGCAAGATCGTTCTGAGCGTCGAGTATGAAAACGATCACCCAGAACATCTCTTATTTCATATCAATGATACCGGCTCAGGTATCTCCAGTGATGAACTCAGTAACCTGACTTATCCATTCCTCAGTCAAATGCGCGAAGATCGCTTCAATCATGGTTCTGGGCTAACTTTCTTCCTGTGTAATCGATTATGTAAGGCGCTTAATGGCGATTTGTCTATCCGCAGTAAACTTGATATCGGTACCCGCTACACGATTCGAGTCACCATGGAGTTGGAGAAACCGACGGAAGAAGCAGAGGAAAAACTACTGGATGGGATAAAAGCGCGGCTGGATATCACTTCTAACGAGGTCCGCAGTATCACTACTCATCTTCTGGAGGCTTATGGAGCCAGTTATTTGATCGCTGATGAACGTCAGAATAATCAAGCATATGACATAGTGATTACTGATGACCCACAGTTAATCTCCGGTTATACCCTCCTGCTGGCAAGTGATGAAACCGGTTGCCAGCAGCTTGGCGAACAGATCATTCGAGTCAACTATAACTTCACCGGTGCGATGCTCGACGCCATTACACAGCTAATAGAACTGCAATTGGCAGAAGAAAATCACGAGATATCTCTCACTGAGGATGATATTCAGCACTATAAAAAACAATTAAAAACAAGTAATTATATTGATTTGTTTGTTGATACAGTACCAGTTGATATTAAAAAACTATATACTGCCAAGGAGCATAGTGACTTCGCTGCTCTATCTCAAACCGCACACCGTCTGAAAGGTGCGTTTGCGATGTTAAACCTGCTACCCGGAAAGCAACTGTGTGAATCGTTAGAACGACACATCGCAGAAGGTGATGCACTTAAGATTGACCATGACCTCAGTCAAATTGATTTTTTCATCAGTAGACTGTTGGAGGAAGGTAGCCAACAACATGAATAACCTAAACGTAATTATTGCTGATGACCATCCTATTGTGCTGTTCGGTATCCGCAAGTCACTTGAACAAATTGAATGGGTTAATGTCGTTGGTGAATTTGAAGACTCGACATCATTAATCAACAATCTATCCAAACTGAATGCGAATGTATTGATCACTGATCTTTCCATGCCAGGGGACAAATACGGTGATGGCATTACCCTGATTAAATACATCAAACGCCACTACCCGCACTTGTCAATCATCGTGCTGACCATGAACAATAACCCTGCTATTCTCGGTGCAGTGATGGACTTGGATATTGAAGGTATCGTACTGAAACAAGGTGCGCCTACTGACCTGCCACAAGCCTTGGCGGCACTGCAGAAAGGGTTAAAATTCACCCCTGAAAGCGTTACCAGGTTGCTGGAGAAAATCAACGCCACTGGCTATAGTGACAAACGCTTGTCGCCGAAAGAAAGTGAAGTGTTACGCTTGTTCGCCGAGGGGCTGTTGGTCACGGAAATTGCCAAAAAGCTTAATCGCAGCATTAAAACTATCAGTAGCCAGAAAAAATCAGCCATGACGAAGTTGGGTGTTGATAACGATATCGCTTTACTTAACTACCTCTCCTCCATCAACATGACTCAGTTGGAGAAAGACTAGGCCAGGCATTACTCAGCACTTAACCGGGCTCATGCTCTGCCCGGTTTCGTCGTACTTGTTGACTATAGTAGGTAAGTGTCTGTTCCAATAAAGTTAGTATCACCGGTTTTGATAAACAGTTATCCATTCCCGCCTCAATACAGCGTTGTTTTTCTTCCGCCAGCGCATTCGCCGTTATACCAATCACGGGTGCCGTAAAATGGGACTGACGTAACCGCTGTGCCAGACAATAACCATCCATACGGGGCATATTGACATCTGTCAGCACGATATCCACTGTGGTTCGCTCCAGTACATCTAAGGCATCGAGACCATCATTAGCGGTCATTACCTGATATCCTAATAACGTCAGTTGGTCAGACAACAACTGCCGGCTAATCGGGTGATCCTCTACCACCAGCAAGTGAATATCTCTGTTATTGACATCAGTATCTTTAACCTGCGTAGGCATCACTGTGTCGCTACCACGTTGAATTTCACCGCTAAACAGGCGGTTTAACAGTGGGAGAACATCCCATGGCATCGCAGTAGAGTGTAACCAATAACCTGGTGATACCTCAAATGACGGTCCAATATGCGCCATAGAAAACTCAATCCGCATCGACAAGGGCGTCGCCACCTGTACCGAATAATCACTCAGTAAAACATCATCGGCTGCCATCTCTTGATCTTCATACCGCAGCACTCTGGCCCCTTGCTCGGTAAGCAGTAGCATTAGATAACTTTCCAAGTGTTGATTACGCATCTGCAGCCACAATGTTTTACCCAACCAACCATCAATGACTTGTGGTGGTGGGAACTGCGCACCTAATAATGGAATACGGATAGTAAATAAGCTACCGAGCCCGGGTTCGGACTCCACTGCGATATCCCCCCCCATTAGATGAACCAGCTTTTCACAAATAGCCAGTCCTAGACCTGTACCCTGAAAGTGGCCCTGTACACTGCCGCCAACCTGAAAGAAAGGGTCAAACAGATGAGCTATTTCTTTTTCCGGAATGCCAATACCCATGTCACGCACACTGAATTCCAAATAACTGTCATAGGTCCCCACCTGTAAAATAATACAGCCGGTATCGGTAAATTTAATGGCATTACTCAATAGATTGGAGAGGACTTGCTGTAGACGCAGCGGGTCACCTTTTATCCGCTCTGGCACTCCGGGTTCGATATAACAGTACAAGCCAAGACGTTTATTGACTACCAACGGTAAATAATTACCCGTAATATTCGTGACCACTTCCTGACAAGAAAAATCATGTTGTTCAATCTTTAACTGTTCTGATTCAATCTTGGAGAAGTCCAGGATGTCGCTGATAATTTTCAATAACATCCCTGATGAGTTATTCATTGCATTAACCAGACGCTCCACGCCTTGCGGTAAAGTCTGCTTTTGCAACAAGTCAATGTTGCCAATTATGCCATACAGTGGTGTACGCAGCTCATGGCTTACCGTGGCCAGAAACATCGATTTAGACTGATTGGCCTGCTGCTCTGCCGAAGCGATCTCTTGCAATGATTGCTCCATTTTCACTCGAGAACTGATATCTGCCAGTACACAAATGGCCACATCTTCATTGCTATAACGGGAATGGACAAAACTGATTTGCAGGTTATTGTTGTTGCTGGTTATCACATCGATCAGATTGACTTGTTGTTCCCGAATCAGGCGCGTAATTCGCTCTCGGTCCTCGCCAGTCAGTAAATTAAGATAGTTATAGGCCAATTCATTACTCAAAATATTGGCCCCATCACTGATACGCAAGATAAAGATGCCCACCGGCGCTGAAGCGATAATTTTGCGGTTAAACTGTTCATTTTCCTCTAGGCGAAGAGCATCTTCCTGAGTTGGCAAGATTATCTTGCGCTCCAACAGCCACACTAGGCCCCATAGCAGCACAGCCGTGAGCAAATTAAACAGTAGGGCATTGACCAACAGATCGAAACGCGACACCACATTATTGACTGGCAATACATAAACAATGCTTAATGAAGAAGGCTGCAAACTCTTTTTCAAAGTCAGGTCATGGTAATTATCGACATAGCCAAAATAGTTGTGCTCCTGCGGATACTCATTGAGTGAAGAGTGCGGACCATCACCGCTTACCAACCGCAACAGTGGTTCGTTGTTTTCATCAAGCACCGCGACAACCAGTGGCAAATGACTTGAAGTGATCAAATCATCCAGCCGTACAGTACGTTCAATGCCTAGCAGTGCGGTCAATTTATCGTTGATATAAACCGGCGTCATCACATACAGATATCCCACATCCGACTGTTCGGCGCTGGGGATAACCCAATAGAGATCATGACCTTTATCTGAACTATTGCTATTACGGTATTTAGGAATACGTGCACGCAATGAATTAAACAAGGTTTGCTGATCGACAGTACTATAATTACTGGCAAACTCAGTGAGACACCAGCTATCAGCGGTGATAAAAAACAGCCTATTCAGGTCATAGTCCGCCACAAAGCTCTTCTTCCAATACTCAATCTGCTGGTTTAGAACACGCAGCGAATCGTGTGAGGCAGTATCGATTAAGCAATTTAATTCACCATACAGCGGGTTAAACGTAAGCTGCTGCCCGCTATTTTCCTGATTGGTCAATAGTTGATGAGTATCGGTTGGGTTGGTAAGGTGTTTTTCGACTATATATTGGAAGTCACGGATAAGGTCCGCAGAACGGTGTAGATAGCGTTGAGCATGCTCGAAGTTAAGATCATATTCCTGCAGGACTTCAGACTCTTTCTTATTCAGAATATCCCGAATATGAAAAAAGGTAAGCAACACGCCTAACGACCATAGCATGAACGCCATAACCCGGAACAGATAGCGGGAAACTTCTAAAATAGTTCGAAAAGAAGTCAAATATCTCAATCTGATACCATACCAAAGCCGGTGGTATACCCATCATGATTCATGTGGCAAGAATGGACTGCAACTTGAGTATACCCGCCATACTTCAAGTTGCAGCATCGGTTATAACTTAAGCGTTTTCATCATCTGTACCGTCTTCGACATCATCCTCATCGAGTGGTTCAGCCTGTTCTTCTGCTTCCTCTTCACCCGGTTCAAGGCTATCGAGCTCTTCATCTTCAACCGGTTCAGCAACACGTTGCAAGCCCACGACGTTCTCTTCTTCCGAGGTACGGATCAAGGTGACGCCTTGAGTATTACGACCAACCACACTGACTTCCGCCACACGAGTACGCACCAGCGTACCTGCATCGGTGATCATCATGATCTGGTCCGTGGTATCCACTTGTACCGCCCCAACAACCTGGCCATTACGGTCGCTGACCTTGATGGAGATAACCCCTTGGGTGGCACGTGATTTGGTGGGATACTCCGTCACCGCAGTACGCTTGCCGTAGCCATTTTGTGTGACCGTCAGGATATCACCGTCACCACGAGGAATAATCAGTGAGACTACCTTATCCCCTGCACCGAGGTTAATACCGCGGACACCGGTGGCGGTACGGCCCATAGAACGAACCTGCCCTTCCGGGAAACGTACTACTTTCCCATTGGCAGAAAACAGCATCACTTCGTTACTGCCATCCGTTAAATCAACACCAATCAGTTCGTCACCGTCATTAAGGTTAACGGCAATGATGCCAGCACTACGCGGACGGCTGAACTCGGTCAGTGCCGTTTTCTTCACCGTACCACTGGCGGTCGCCATAAACACATGACGTCCTTCTTCATACTCACGAACTGGCAAGATGGCAGTGATACGTTCGTTGGCTTCCAATGGCAGTAAATTAACAATCGGACGGCCACGGGCACCACGGCTCGCTTCCGGTAATTGGTAGACCTTCATCCAGTATAGTCGCCCACGGCTAGAGAAGCACAGAATGGTATCGTGGGTATTGGCCACCAATAAACGGTCAATAAAATCTTCTTCTTTAATCCGGGCAGCCGACTTGCCTTTGCCACCACGGCGTTGTGCTTCATAGTCGCTCAACGGCTGATACTTCACATAACCCTGATGCGACAATGTCACCACCACATCTTCCTGATTGATCAAATCTTCAATATTGATATCAGAAGTATTAGCGGTAATCTCGGTGCGGCGGGCGTCACCGAACTGATCACGGATAAGAACCAGCTCTTCACGGATCACTTCCATCAAGCGTTCCGGATTTTCCAGAATAAAGATCAGCTCAGCAATCACAGTGAGCAGTTCTTTATATTCATCCAGCAGTTTCTCGTGCTCCAGGCCCGTCAGTTTCTGCAAACGCAGATCCAGGATTGCCTGTGCTTGTTGCTCGGTCAGGTAATATTTGCCATCACGGATGCCAAACTCAGGTTCCAGCCACTCAGGACGTGCGGCATTATCACCAGCGCGCTCCAGCATCGCAGCAACGTTGCCCAGAGCCCAAGGTTGAGCGATCAACGCTACTTTTGCTTCTGCGGGAGTTGACGCATGGCGAATCAATTCAATAATCGGATCGATGTTTGCCAGTGCGATCGCCAGCGCTTCCAAGAGATGGGCGCGGTCGCGAGCTTTGCGTAATTCAAAGATGGTACGGCGGGTCACCACTTCACGGCGATGGCGAACAAATGCCCGCAGAATATCTTTCAGATTCAGCAGTTTTGGCTGGCCTTGATGTAGCGCCACCATATTGATACCAAACGTCACCTGCAGTTGGGTCAGCGAGTAAAGGTTGTTCAAGACCACTTCGCCTACAGCATCACGTTTGACTTCAATCACAATACGCATGCCGTCTTTGTCAGACTCATCACGCAAGGCGCTAATACCTTCAAGGCGCTTTTCTTTTACCAGTTCAGCAATCTTTTCAATCAGGCGGGCTTTATTCACCTGATAGGGAATCTCATGCACAATGATGGTTTCGCGGCCAGATTTGGCATCCGCTTCAACTTCAGCTCGAGCGCGGAGATACACCTTACCACGGCCAGTACGATAAGCTTCTTCAATGCCACGACGGCCATTGATTATTGCTGCTGTGGGGAAATCAGGGCCAGGAATGTGTTCCATCAACCCTTCGATACTGATGTCTTCATCATCAATATAAGCCAGGCAGCCGCTGATCACCTCAGACAGGTTATGCGGGGGAATATTGGTGGCCATCCCCACGGCAATACCCGATGAACCATTAACCAGCAGGTTCGGGATCTTGGTAGGCATCACTGCCGGGATCTGTTCTGTACCATCATAGTTAGGTACAAAATCCACGGTCTCCTTTTCTAGATCCGCCAGCAATTCATGGGCAATTTTTGCCATCCGCACTTCGGTATAACGCATTGCGGCAGCAGAGTCGCCATCAACAGAACCGAAGTTGCCCTGGCCGTCGACCAGCATATAACGTAAAGAGAAGGGTTGGGCCATACGGACAATGGTGTCATAGACAGCACTGTCACCATGGGGGTGATATTTACCGATTACGTCCCCAACGACACGGGCCGATTTCTTATAGGGTTTATTCCAGTCGTTACCCAGTACATTCATCGCGAACAGAACGCGTCGGTGCACCGGTTTGAGTCCATCACGGACATCTGGCAACGCACGCCCGACAATAACGGACATGGCATAATCCAGATACGAGCTTTTCAGCTCTTCCTCAATATTTACCGGTGTGATTTCTCTGGCAAGATCGCTCATAGAGCTACTATCCCTCATACTGAATGATTCATCTGCCTTGGCATGGTGCCAAAGAGGTGAAATTATACCACAAAGCAGGCTTTACGGGAAAATTACCGCCATTGTTTAACGCAAATATCAGGACAAATGCGATAACGGCCATTAACAACCGCCGTGCTGCGGCAAGGATTATGGAATACTGGTCGCCATTCAAGCGGTAGAGTTGCTGGCTGCAACTTGCCCCACTTGGGTATATAATCCTTATAGAGAAAGATAAGGAACCCATAAGACTTATGAAAGCCCACTCATCGCATCACGCCCAAAATGTTGACCACCAAGAGATCGCTAAATTTGAAGCTGTCGCCGCACGCTGGTGGGACCTGGAAGGTGAGTTCAAACCTTTGCACCGAATCAATCCACTACGCCTCGATTATATCATGCAACGCTCCGGGGGTATTTTTGGCCAAAAGGTGCTCGATGTGGGCTGTGGTGGGGGCATTCTGTCAGAAAGTATGGCCCGCGAAGGTGCGGTGGTGACCGGGTTAGATATGGGTTTCGAGCCATTGCAGGTTGCCCGTTTACATGCGTTGGAAAGCGGTATCCAGGTCACTTACGTGCAGGAAACCGTAGAGAGCCATGCACAAGCCCATCACCAGCAATATGACATCGTCACCTGTATGGAAATGCTGGAACACGTGCCTGACCCCTCCTCGGTAGTGCGAGCCTGCGCGCATCTGGTGAAACCAGGGGGCCATGTTTTTTTCTCTACCATCAACCGTAATGTCAAAGCTTGGCTGCTGGCCGTTGTGGGTGCCGAGTATCTGCTCAAGATGGTACCGAAGGGGACACACGATCATCGCAAGTTTATCCGCCCCTCTGAGCTGATTAGCTGGCTTGATGGTAGCGTACTATGCGAAAAACATATGATCGGTCTGCATTACAACCCATTGACTGATCATTTCAAACTGGGCGGCAATGTGGATGTGAATTATATGGTGCATACGCAGCACCAAGGTTAAGCAAGAGAGACGCGACCGGGGTTGCTCTTGCCAACGCCGGTCTGTTTGTGACTCACCATGCCGAGTTATCCCCTGTCTGTGATCAAAAACAGCCATGCAAATTATTTTTAAGAATACTAAAGCAGATCAATATACCGTTTTTTTCTAACGTTTAATAAAGCGGCAAACAGTTATCATTTTGCTGAGGCGAACAAAACTATTGACAAGCTTAGACCCCTTGACACTACACGACTCCCCCTCTTCATTCACATTTCACCCCCAGGTTATTCACAAAATCAGCCGATTTTGTTCACTTGCAAATTCCCGCTTTTATCACTATCTTGTTATCTTAATGACTCCTCCCCCCTATATATAGTATTTGCAGGTTAAGCGAAAGCACTAGACCTGCCTGCTTCTGGGAAACAAACGGACAGGTAAAAATGAACCAAAGCCTACTTGTAACTAAACGCGATGGCAGTAAAGAGCGCATTAACCTCGACAAAATCCACCGGGTCCTTGATTGGGCTGCAGAAGGTTTAAACAACGTTTCGGTTTCTCAAGTAGAGTTACGTTCACACATTCAGTTTTATGATGGCATCAAAACTGCCGATATTCATGAAACCATCATCAAGGCGGCGGCGGATCTCATCTCACGTGACGCCCCTGATTATCAATATCTGGCCGCCCGCCTGGCCATCTTCCACTTACGGAAAAAAGCCTACGGTCAGTTTGAACCACCAAAGCTGTATGACCACGTTGTTCGCATGGTTGAGATGGGCAAGTATGACAAACATCTGCTGGCGGACTATACCGCAGAAGAATTCGCCCTGATGGATAGCTTTATTGATCACTGGCGCGATATGAATTTCTCCTACGCGGCGGTTAAACAGCTGGAAGGTAAATATCTGGTACAAAACCGCGTTAGCGGCGAAATTTACGAAAGCGCGCAGTTTTTGTATCTTTTGGTTGCGGCCTGCCTGTTTTCCGGCTATCCACGTGAAACCCGTCTGGACTACGTAAAACGTTTCTATGACGCCATTTCCACCTTCAAGATCTCACTGCCTACCCCTATCATGTCTGGGGTGCGCACCCCAACCCGCCAGTTCAGTTCTTGTGTCCTGATCGAATGCGGTGACAGCCTGGATTCAATCAACGCCACCTCCAGCGCTATCGTTAAATATGTTTCGCAGCGCGCCGGCATCGGTATCAATGCCGGGCGTATTCGCGCCTTAGGTAGCCCGATCCGTGGTGGTGAGGCTTTTCACACTGGTTGTATCCCGTTCTACAAACATTTTCAGACTGCGGTGAAATCTTGCTCTCAAGGGGGAGTGCGTGGCGGTGCTGCCACCCTGTTCTACCCTATGTGGCACCTGGAAGTGGAAAGCTTACTGGTACTGAAGAACAACCGTGGTGTTGAGGGTAACCGGGTACGTCATATGGATTATGGTGTACAACTCAACCGCCTGATGTACCAGCGTTTGATCAAAAACGAAGATATTACCCTGTTCAGCCCTTCTGACGTCCCTGGGTTATATGATGCGTTCTTCGCCGATCAGGATGAATTCGAGCGGCTTTATACCCGTTATGAAAAAGACAGCAGCATTCGCCAACAGCGAGTCAAAGCAGTAGAACTGTTCTCATTGATGATGCAAGAGCGTGCTTCAACGGGCCGTATCTATATCCAGAACGTTGATCATTGCAACACGCACAGCCCGTTCGATCCGCAGGTCGCCCCGGTGCGCCAGTCGAATCTCTGTTTGGAGATCGCCTTGCCAACCAAACCACTGGATGACATCAACGACGAAAACGGTGAGATCGCCCTCTGTACCCTGTCAGCCTTCAACCTTGGGGCGATTGAAAGCCTGGATGATCTGGAAGAGTTAGCCACATTGGCGGTGCGCGCACTTGATGCCCTACTCGACTATCAGGACTACCCCATCAAAGCGGCCTTCCGTGGTGCAATGGGGCGGCGTACCCTGGGTATCGGTGTGATCAACTTTGCCTATTATCTGGCAAAAAATGGGGTCCGTTATTCTGATGGCAGTGCCAACCCACTGACCCACAGAACCTTCGAAGCGATTCAGTACTACCTGTTAAAAGCATCGAACCGCCTGGCGCAAGAGCAAGGGCCTTGCCCATGGTTCAATGAAACTACCTATGCGAAAGGTATTCTGCCAATCGATACTTATAAGAAAGATCTGGATACAATTTGCAGCGAACCTTTGCATTATGACTGGGAAACACTGCGTAAAGAGATTAAACAGACTGGGCTGCGCAATTCAACCCTGTCGGCACTGATGCCGTCAGAGACCTCGTCACAAATATCCAATGCCACCAACGGCATTGAGCCACCACGGGGTCATATCAGTATCAAGGCGTCGAAAGATGGTATTTTACGCCAGGTGGTTCCTGAGTATGAGCGTCTGAAAAATGACTATCAGCTATTGTGGGAAATGCCCAATAATGATGGCTACCTGCAATTGGTTGGCTTGATGCAGAAGTTCATCGACCAGTCGATTTCGGCCAATACCAACTACGATCCAACCCGTTTCCCAGCTGGCAAGGTGCCAATGAAGCAGTTGTTGAAAGACCTGCTGACCACCTACAAGCTGGGTATAAAAACACTGTATTATCAAAATACCCGCGACGGCGCGGAAGATATTCAGGAAGATTTGCAGTCAACGCAAAGTAATGATGACTGTGAAGGCGGCGCCTGCAAAATCTGATTTTTGATATTGCCTACTGGGGCAAACCGGCCGGAAACTGGTTTGACTGCCACCATGCGCGCGCCTACCTGAAAGGGAAATCTCAAGGATGAGATTTAAATGCAGCGGGTAGCAGCCCCAATGGGGGCGAATGACCCAGGTCACTCCCCCGCAACTTGAATACGGACCCAAACTTATGGCTTACACCACATTTTCACAAAATAAAAACAATCAGCTACTTGAGCCAATGTTCTTCGGCCAACCCGTCAACGTAGCGCGGTTTGATCAGCAAAAGCATGAAATATTCGAAAAGTTGATCGAAAAGCAGCTCTCCTTTTTCTGGCGCCCAGAAGAGGTTGACGTTTCCCGTGACCGTATCGACTATCAGGCTCTCCCCCCCCACGAAAAACACATTTTTATCAGTAACCTGAAGTATCAGACCCTATTGGACTCCATCCAGGGTCGCAGCCCGAACATTGCCTTCCTGCCGTTGATCTCAATCCCGGAACTGGAAACCTGGGTGGAAACCTGGTCATTCTCTGAAACCATTCACTCACGTTCCTACACCCATATCATCCGCAATATCGTTAATGATCCGGCAGTGGTATTTGACGATATCGTGACCAATGAAGAGATCAAAAAACGGGCGAAAGACATCTCCAGCTATTATGACAAACTGATTGAGATGACCAATTACTACCATCTGCTGGGTGAAGGCACCCATCAGGTTAATGGTAAAACCGTTGTGGTGAATATACGCGCCATCAAAAAACAGTTGTATCTGTGCCTGATGAGTGTCAATGCCCTTGAGGCCATCCGTTTCTATGTCAGTTTCGCCTGTTCGTTTGCTTTTGCCGAGCGTGAATTGATGGAAGGCAATGCCAAGATCATCAAGCTTATTGCCCGTGATGAAGCCCTGCATCTGACTGGTACCCAGCATATATTGAATCTGATGCGTTCGGGTGCAGATGACCTAGAGATGGTCGAGATCGCTGAAGAGTGTCAGCAGGAGTGTTACGACCTGTTCGTCATGGCGGCTGAACAAGAAAAAGAGTGGGCGGAGTATCTGTTTTGTGATGGTTCAATGATTGGCTTGAACAAAGATATTCTGTGCCAATATGTGGAATATATTACCAATATCCGTATGCAGGCCGTTGGCTTAAATCTGCCATTCCAGACCCGCTCCAACCCTATCCCCTGGATCAACGCCTGGCTGGTTTCGGATAATGTTCAAGTGGCTCCGCAGGAAGTGGAAGTCAGCTCCTATCTGGTCGGTCAGATTGACTCAGAAGTCAATGCTGACGACTTGAGTGATTTCGAGCTGTAAGTGAGCAGCCCAACCATCACGCTGCGTGCCAGTGGTGCGCAGCTCTCAGCTGCCGCAGGGGAAAGCTGCCTGCTTGAGATACTCGAATTACATGATGTCGCGGTGGAATACCAGTGCCGATCAGGCTATTGCGGTGCCTGCCGCTTGAAGTTACTGAAAGGTAAAGTCGCCTATCGCCAAGCGCCACTGGCTTTTGTCAATGATGGCGAGATCCTGCCCTGCTGCTGTATGCCCTTGATGGATATTGAGCTGGAAATTTAGGCGGCGTCACACCGCCTATACAGTGTGTTACTCGATAATTGCCACCGTTTCCAGCCAGTTATGTCTACCGCAAACTTGGTCCTCATTGAGCCAGCGACGCAGCATATCCAACGCCAACATCGCTACAGATTCCTGCCGCAAACGCAGGCTATGACGGGAAACACGGTAGCTGACGGTCTGGCCCACGCCGCCCTTGGGCGTATGCAAAGCAATACTCACCCGTTCACCCTCCATGGCACTGACGGCCAACGCCAAAGGTGCATGGCTAAGCTGAGACAACCTCTGTGCACGTGCCAGCAAGGTTTCCAGTGTCTCGTAGCAATCAGCGGGGAGTAACTCCCCTCCCGCCAAAGGTGCCGCTTCGCTCTGCAATTGCAGATTGATCAACCCGGCAGTAAATTGCTCACTCAGCACCAGTTTCATCCCTTGTTGCTGCAGTCGTTGCGCTAACTGCGCCGCTAACCCCACCGTTCCTTCATAAATAGTATTATCTGCCACAATGCCTCGTACCCGTTGCCATATCTGCTCCATGGCAACGCGCTGACGGTGTGGTCCAGTCAACTTTAACTCAATAATTGGGCTGGAAGAGCGATACCCCAGCACCACATCCGGCGGTAACGATATTGGGTCCAATTCTGCTGCCAAGTCGCTTTCTGAAGTACCGAACGTCGTTAAACGTAAACATAACGGTGGCTCTGGCAGGCTAAACTGCTGCTGCAAACGCGGGAAAATCTGCTCTTTCACCATCACCTTAAACTCAGATGGCACACCCGGAGTAAAGAACATCAGGCATTTATTCAACCTCAGCGCAAAACCGCAAGCGGTACCCACACGGTTATCCAGCATTTCAGCATTCGCTGGCAATTGTGCCTGCTTACGGTTGGAATCGGCCATCACCCGGCCTCGTTCAGCAAAATAGGCCTCGATACGGGTGATCCAGGCAGGGTGTTCAACCAATTCAACACCACAGGCCTTGGCAGCTGCCAGCGCACTGAGATCATCACTGGTGGGCCCCAAGCCACCATTCACTATCAACACATCCGCAATATGGCTACGCTCTTGTAGCGTTTCAATCAGAGAAGAGAGGCTATCCCCGACAGTTTCACGGCTACTCATCGGCAAGCCTTGTTGAAACAGATAATCTGCCAACCAGGCAGCATTGGTATCGATAATTTGCCCGTGCAGCACCTCATCACCGGTACTGAGCATCTCCACTCTTAACATTGATTTCCCCTTGCTGTTCAGATCCATAGCCCATTCATTCAGGTTACAGCCAATACCCGCTAGCTTGAATGACAACGGGTGTCTCTACTATATACCCAAGTTTATGCCAGTGGCAGTCAGAGGTATAAGTTACACATACTGTAAACAATTTGTTGCCGTGATAGGGGTTACTAGCCCACCGCCGCTGGTGTTTTTTTGCGGCATCACAGTCATCGCTATCCAGCTAGGCATTGCCAGCGGCCTCCTCCCTGCGGTGGGATAATGAGATGGGGCTGACTCTGCCCCCATTTCTGGCTTATACCTAAACCACTGCGCACACTCTGCCGGGCTATCAGAAGTTCAAACCCACGCCCAGATAAGGGCCATCGGCTACCGCATTATCCCGCTTGCCCTCTTTCCCTTGCAGATTGAGATAACGATAGCCCACATCAACACTCAGCGGTTGAAAGACATTCCAACGCAAGCCACCATTGAATTCGTTATAAGCTTTGACACCGCTGGTTAATGCATCAGGAGCAAAATAACCTTCACCATACAGTGCAAAGTAACGGTTGAGGCTCCATTGCAGCCCCCCGCCTAAAGCCAGTGCAGCACCACTGCGCCCCTCTTGTGGGCTAAGATAGAGCGCTTTGCCCCCCAGCGTTGCCTTAAGTGGGGAAAACGGCAAGGTGAAATCCAAACCCACGCTGCCAACACTGCCATCATGGTCGCTACGTATCCAGTTGCCATTGACGCCCAACCCAGGAATAAGCAACCCCATGCCAGCACTGAGATGGGTATAATCCTGCCCCACCTCGCCTCTCACGCCAATGGCATTAGCAGAACCAGTCACAAACAGCAAAGCAGCTGCATACGCGACTAAAAATTTATTCATAATTGTTCCTTTTTTCACTCTGAATTATCAAAAGTGACAATATGTTACCTGAAAATGAGAATGAAAGAAGTTTAATAGAATCGACATATATTCAAAGTCATTCGAGTTATTTGACAAAATGCTGTGTACTTTCAACAGGTCTTGCACTAATTTCCAAAGTTCGGCTCACAGAAAGTGCTGAGTATCTGATCACTGATGTCCGTGACTGCTTTATCGGGTTGGCTGCCATTGCTCGGCAGCCCACTGTTGTAAGCGATGGCGTGAAATTTTAATCCCGCCATTTTTCAGTTCAATGGGTAAGGCGAGCAAAGCAATGGGCCGCTGAAAGTTTGCCAATTGGTCTTGTGCCCAGTTCAGTAATAAATCCAACGACAACTCCCCGGCCCAATCTGCCACCGCCACTGGCCGCTGACCAAACTCAGGGTCATCAAGCGGCACGATAAATACCTGGGATATCTGCGGATGTGCCAGCAACACTCGCTCGACCTCCTCTGGCTGTATCCCTTCGCCACCACTGAAGAACTGGTTATCCAAGCGGCCAATAATCCGCAACTCACCTTGCGCCATCACCCCACGATCACGGGTATGGAACCAACCTTCAGCATCGGTGACTGGCAGCAACGCCCCTTGGTACCAATACCCCAATGCCAGACTGTCAGAACGGATCCATACTTCCTGTTCCACCAGCCGAATCTCGCCCCCGTGCAGCGGTAACCCTACCCCCGGCAATTCATCAGCACGCTTGGCACAAACCGTCGAGGCCAATTCCGTCAGGCCATAACCACACCAGCAGCGGATCCCCTGCGCCTCCGCTTGCCGGGTCAGCTCAACCGGGATCATCGCCCCGCCGAGTAACACTTCCTTCAAGCTGTGCTCTGTTTGAGGTGCAGACAATAACCGCCATAACTGCGTCGGTACCAGAGAAGCATGAGTACAGCCCGCCAAAGCGTCAGCCAACGGTTGCATCTCGCGTAGCACCAACTGTGCCCCGGCTGTCAGCCAGCGCCAGACAATCCCTTGACCAGAAACATGAAACAACGGTAAAGAGAGCAGCCAGCTATCCGATGGTTGGAAATCCATCCGTTGTAAAACGCCTTGCGCACAAGCCAAATGCCCGGCATAGCTATGCGCAGCCGCTTTCGGCAGGCCGCTGGAACCGGAAGTCAAGGTTAACGTCGCCAGCCGCTGTGGTTGCCATGGTACAGGTTGCCATGGTACGGGTTGCCATAGGCCAACATCCCTTTCCGTGGAGGATAAGATAGTCAGCTCAGCGGGTAAGGTGGGCAAACTGTCAGGGCTGAACACAAAAGCAATATTCAGATCCGGCAGTAACCGTGCCAGCATCGCAGCGGGTAACCCGGGGTTAAGTGGCAGCAAGCGTGCGCCACATTGCAACAAGGCCAGATAGGCCAACAGTAACGGATAACTGTTTTTACTGCATAGCGCCACACCGCAGGCAGGCTGCACCCCTTGCTGCTGAAAATCAGCAGCCAGTGCATCAACCTGCTGTTGTAACATTAACCAACTGATCGGTTGCTGTTGCACCAGCAGCGCTGTCTCCTGTGGGCGGTGTTCTGCCCAATACCGCCATGGCCAGTTATTCAACTGCGCCATACACACTCCAGAGCCTCGCTCTGCAATAACGGTAAGGTGCTGTCAGGCCAACTACGCAGCAATTGTGCCTGCATCAGGTTTAGTGTATCCAACCCCGGCACCGTGTCTGGCGTTAACCAGTGGGCAATACGTGCCAACTGCGTGAGCCCCAGGCTGGACTCAATGCTGGAACTGATCACCGCAACCAAACCCGCCTGATGTGCTTGTGTTACTAACTCTTGGCAACGTTCCAGGCTACCCACCAAGGTGGGTTTGATGACAATGGCGGCGACGCCTGGTTCGGCCTGCACCACAAAGTCAGCCTCACGCACACTTTCATCCCAGGCAATGGCAATACCCTGTGATTGGGCGAAATGGCGTGATTCATCACGGGTTTTACAGGGTTCTTCCAAAAATGCGATACGATCACGCCACCGCGGATTGACATATTTGGCAAAACTGTCCGCTTTGGCTGCCGTCCAACTGCGGTTGGCATCCAGCCGCAATTTGAGGTCCGGCAATGCCTCCAGCAACACATTGACCACCATGCCATCACGCACCGCCTCGTACAGCCCCACCTTCACCTTGGCGATTTTCTCACCGGGCAGTGCCGCCAGCACGTCAAACAATTCATCGGGGTCGCCACTGCACAGCGGTACCTTGCGGTAATCCGCCTGCTGTGGCAACTGCCCGCTCAACTCAGCCAGCGCGCAACTGGTGCCAAACGCCACCGAAGGCCACAGTGTGGGTGCCGGTGACTGATCCGCCACCCACGCTTGCCCCCAAGCTAATGCCGCCTGTTGCGCCTGCTCTAAGGTTTCGACACTGAACTCCGGCAAGGGGGTAATTTCCCCCCAGCCTTGTTGCTCCCCTTGCTGCAAGTGGAGCAACAAACCATCACGGGTTTTCAAGCGCTGATTGCGCAGCACCACCCCTGCCTCCATCGGCACACTATAGCGATAGAGAGCCGCCATACGCGTTGAATTGGTCATTACGGATTACGCTTGAATTTGCTGAAGTCCGGCTGGCGCTTTTCATTAAATGCGTTACGCCCTTCCTGACCTTCATCGGTCATATAAAACAGCATGGTGGCATTACCCGCCAGCTCCTGCAAACCGGCCTGACCATCACAGTCCGCATTCAGCGCGGCTTTCAGGCAACGCAGTGCCATCGGGCTGTTTTGCAACATCTCACGACACCAGCGTACCGTCTCTTTTTCTAAATCCGCCAACGGTACCACGGTATTGACCAGCCCCATATCCAGTGCGGCAGCGGCATCATACTGACGGCACAGGAACCAGATCTCACGCGCTTTCTTCTGGCCCACAATACGTGCCATATAAGACGCGCCCCATCCGCCGTCAAAGGAGCCCACTTTCGGCCCTGTCTGACCAAAAATGGCATTATCGGCAGCAATGGTCAGGTCACATATCATATGCAGCACATGACCACCGCCGATAGAGTAACCCGCCACCATCGCCACCACCGGTTTCGGGCAAGTGCGGATCTGGCGTTGGAAATCGAGCACATTCAGGTGATGCACGCCACTATCATCACGATAACCACCGTAATCACCACGTACTTTCTGATCACCCCCGGCACAGAAGGCTTTATCACCCGCACCGGTAAGGATGATGGTCCCAATCCCATCGTCATAACGGGCATTCGCCAGCGCTTCAATCATCTCTTTTACCGTCAGTGGACGGAAAGCGTTACGCACTTGCGGGCGGTTAATGGTGATTTTGGCAATGCCATCACTGGATTTGTGATACAGGATATCTTCGAAATCGCCAGAACAATCCTGCCACTCAACCGCGGCATACAGTTGCTCTTCATTCGGATAAAGCATGTTCGCTTCCTTTATTATCAAGATTATCAAGAAATTCATCTAACACGGCGGCAAAGGCCACCGGGTTGGCTAAATGAGCATTATGACCGGCCTGCGGGACGGTGGCTAATGGCAAGCCAGCCTCTCGGGCCAACCCTTGGAACTTAGCATCATCCGCACCACATACCACTTTTATCGGCATGGTCAGTTGTTGTAATTGCGGGACCAGCCAGGGTTGACAGCCAAGAGAGGTGGCCTCCAGCATATCAGCCACTGCCGGCCCCTGGTTATTGGCACGTGCCTCAATCAAGGCTTGGCGGTGTATAACATCCAGACCGGCAAATACCGGCTGCTGATACC
Organism: Serratia sp. DD3; assembly: GCF_000496755.2. The sequence goes on along the minus strand of NZ_AYKS02000018.1, from coordinate 2,642 downwards.
AATCCGACAGTACCTGGCTGATGGGCTCAATACGAAAACGTTGGGCCCAATGGGCATCATGCACCCGGCGTTGCGCACGCAAGCCTTCATCATTTAACCCTGGGTTGCCCCCTTCAATCAGCAGACCTTGCTGCCCCCGGCTATCACCGTGGCAAGCATGGTACATGGCAATGCGCCCCCCCAGCGAATACCCCACCAAACAGTAACGTTCGATGTTGTGCTGCTGCAATGTCGCGCTGATCTGCTGGCTGACATCGGCAAAATCGCGGCAAGATTGCCCGACAGAGTCGCCATGACCGGGCAGGTCAATGGCCAGTGAGGGCCACTGCGGGCAACGGGAAGCAATAACCCGCCACTCATTGTTGTTCCCCAGCAAGCCATGCAGCCAAACCAGCCATGGGCGCTGGCTTTCGCCTGGTTGTAACACGTGCGCGGCCAGCATCAGTCAGCCGCCATCAGTTGTACCAGGTGCTGCAAGGTTTCGGCACCCTCACTGGAGGCAACCTGCAACTCAATTAATGTCGTCCCGCTGTGGCACCAGGCCTGCTCTACCGCCTGCTGCAATTGAGACCAATTTTGCGGGCAGGCATAACTGAGCTGGAACATGGCTGCCGCATGGCTGAACTCCACATTCTGCGGCATACAGTAAAAACGTTGGCGCTCTGCTGGTGGTGTTGGCAACAATGAAAAGATCTGCCCACCGTTATTGTTCACCACTATCAGGACCATCGGTACCGAGTCTTGGCGTAATAACGCCAGCGCATTCAAATCATATAAAGCCGAGATATCCCCCACCACCACCAGTGTAGGTTTGGCGGTAGCGCGTTGTACCCCTGCTGCGGTAGACAGCAGGCCGTCAATGCCACTGGCACCACGATTACTGAACACCGGGTAACCGGCGGGTAATTGGCTTAATGCATCGATCAAGCGAACAATCAGGCTATTGCCAACAAACAATTGGCCATTTTCGGCTAATAGCTCGGGCAGGCGCTGGGCCAATTGTGCTTCACCAAAACGGTTATGCAGATATTCCGCGCTGACCTGAAAGGCTTGCTGCGCCAAGGTCGCCAACTCACCCGCCCAGGGTGCACACCCTTGAGCCGGGTGCAACTCAAGCCATTCAGCCACGCGGGAGCGAATACGGCGACCACGATGATGTGAAGGATCCAGACGACCAGGCAGCGAATCAATCAACCAGAACTCTTCTGGCTGGCAGTTCGCCTGCCATTGTAATAACCGTTTACCCGTCAGGCTGCTACCAAACTGCACCACCAATTGTGCCTTTGCCAGTAAATGGCGGGCTTGTGGTTTGGCCAACCACAAATCGGCACCAGGCAACGGTTGGCCGGTTTGCGACAGCACATCACCAATCAGTGGCCAGCCCAGCCTCTCGGCCCATTCAGCCAGGCGTACCCCCTCTTCGGCACTCATTCGCCCGGCGATCACCACGCCACGTTTTTGCCGCCAGAGAAGCCAATCCTCTTGTTTTAATACCTGATGATGGTCCATTTCACGCAACCAGGGATGCGACGCCCGCCACCAATCACCCAGTGCCGCCGACCATTCATGGTACTGCTGCCCATCATCGCCATACAGCGGTTCAGCAAACGGGCAGTTAATATGCAACGCGCCCTGTAATAGACGTGCCATGGCACTATCGAGCGTCGACACCAGCCAACGAGCCGGAATATCCGGGCTGGGGCGGGGTAAATCAATACTGAGGGTAGGATGGCTGGCATAGAGGCCATGTTGACGAATAGCTTGATTGGCACCACAGTCAATCAGTTCTGGCGGTCGGTCTGCAGTCAGAAATACTAGCCGTTCGCCAGTGAGCCCGGCTTCGATCAACGCAGGATAGAGATTGGCCGCCGCAGTCCCTGAGGTGACGATCACCGCGACCGGTTGACGGGAGGCTTTTGCCAGGCCCAGCGCCAGATGGCCCAAGCCCCGCTCATCAAAATGGGTATGGCAGACAAAAGCAGGATTTGCCGCCGCCGCCAGTGTCAGTGGTGTCGAACGTGACCCAGGAGCGATACAGACATGCTGCACCCCATGGCGGGCGAGCGCTTCCAACAATAACGTGGCCCACTGGCGATTAAAAACACTTGTCGACATAATTCGCTCACAAGTCAATAAAAGAGGCGATGTAACCTAACTAGCTGCGCTTAATACCGTTCCCCTTTTCAGTTCAGGAAAGTAGGCATGATGCAGAACACCGACACGCCGTGAACCCCTCCCTGGGGGCTCGTATCGCGCGCCCTTGCGCTCAACGGTCAGCTAACTTGCATCACGCCCACCGGTAGCACAATTCGGCACGGCTCTTGAGGTCAACCGGGCAAGGTCATATGCCCCAAACAGTCGTTGCGAATTATACACCTCAACCGTTTAACTCCGGTTGCAATAATGTGCGCAAACCTGCTGCTTTACTTTCAACCTCTTGCCACTCCAGTTCAGGATCTGACCCGGCAACAATCCCGGCCCCGGCGTATAATTGCACCTCGGCCCCCTCAATCTGGCAAGAGCGCAGCGCCACACAAAATTCGGCTTGCGTGGCGCAAAGATAGCCCGCAGACCCCGCATACCAATGGCGCGAGAACGGCTCGTGCTGGCGAATAAAATCACGCGCCGCCTGGCGAGGCAAG
>NZ_AYKS02000017.1 GCF_000496755.2 Serratia sp. DD3 | reverse complement strand
CCAATCCATCGAGACGACGATGTCAGTACGTTCGGCGACCACATAGGGAACCCAATCATCAAACAAGCTCCAGACATTGAGCTTTGTGTTGGTGAGCAGTCTATCCACCTGCTTGACGGCGTGCTTTCGCTCAAGGCCGCTGGCCAAAGAGAGGCCATTGCCAATGGCATGGATGGCCAATGACCCCGACTCAATAACCCCGTGGGTTGCATTGGCGAGCGACAAGACACGCTTGGCATGCATGTCCTGTCCGAATATGTCATCAATGTGGTTAAGAATTATTTCGTGGTTAAGCATGGAGGCTGTCTGCTCGCTATTAGCTGGTCAAGAACGGAGATCATACCTCAGAAGCCTTGCCATGCCTTGCTCATATGAGGGGATGGCTAAGCTCAGGGAGCGGAGCATAGACTCCTTCACGTGGGTAAACAATATTAAATGTATGATTAAGATTTTTTTTATATTAAAATCAATAAATTAAACTCGATATCATTGTCATTCAGCCGGTGTGGTAAAGGTGTTATTTTGTTTTGGTAAATTCAGGTATAAATTTTTTTACTTTTAAATCAGTGTGTTATATAAATTTGAATTAATTGCATATTGTATTTAAAAAATATTAACTTAATTAAGGGAATTCTTTCTACGCTTTGCCCCAAGGCATTTTTTAATCTTAACAGCATAAATAATAATAATTCACTAAGGTTTTTTTTTATTGTCGGCTAAAGTCTATTGCTGTGCGTGTTATCCTTGCTGTCAGTTTGGATGCGATATGGGGTATGCCGAAATACACTGCTAGTGGCAGGGTTTTTTAAAATTATCCTTTTCGGTAACTTAATTGTCTCAAGATGTGATTAATCTATAGTATGTTGATGGGTATTATGAAGGGCGAGATTTACGGTTTTTTAATTGATGAAGAAATTTTATTTGATATAAATAAAAAAAGGTTGATTCGCTTTAGTGATGACACTGAATTGCGTGCTGTAACAATTTCGGCAGTTTCTCTTAGTGTAAACCTAGTGCGATTACTAACCTTATTACTGACCAGTGAGAAAGGTGTCGTTGTCTCGAAGAATGATATCCTCAATAATGTTTGGGAAGACAATAATCTCTCTTCCTCCAGTCAGCGATTGTGGCATGCTATCAATGAATTGAGACGAAAATTGATGGCAATGGGGCTTTCTTCTGATTTTATTTCGAGTGTCAGAGATTCCGGTTATTTTATTAATAACCATAAAGTGACGCCACTTTTTTACGGTTAATATGTCGAGATTGAATATATCAGCAGTGAAGTATCGGGATTGGTTTTATTCTGTGAATCCGTTTTATTTTTTGAATCCATAGTTTATAAACCTCATCCCTTGGTATTGTTGTGTCGTGACTGCGGATAGTAATTAGTCATTATTTTTGGGTTAATAAATTGTCCATCATGTTTAAGTTGACCTGGCACTGTATTAAACTATGTAATGAGGTAATCCCCAATTTGATCATAGCTGCTCGTTTGTGGGCACTGACAGTTTTTGGGTGAATCTGCATTGTTCTTGCAACCTGTAAGGTTGGCATTCCTTTTAACAAATATTTTAGTACCTTGATTTCTTGATGTGTCAGCGGTGTTGTCGATTTTGATTTCTGCCTGACATCTGGTAAATTCAGGATGGTATCTTGCAAATAGTGACTTAACTCATTTATTGTTATTGCATTATCCAGCACAGCGGAAACATTATTCAGACCTGAAAGATAGTCCTTCAGCCGCCCAAGAATAAGGGTTTGCGCCATGATAATGACTTTGGCTTGCGGATAGTGTAAGGGGAGCCATTTGATAATAAAATCAAGGGTGTTCCCATAGCTATCATAAGTGTTTTGTAAGCCTAAAATAAAAACATCTACATCAGTGCCGGGTAATGCTAGATAGTCACTGATTTCTAAATATTTTTTTTCCGCAATAACCGTTAGGTCAATATTGCCACATGAAAGACGAGATAAGGTTGATTTTATACCTTCCCTGGTATACATGCAGGCATGTTGGATAAATAAATTTTTCCTAATGCTCATTTTTTCCCTGTTTTTTGTAAAATCCATAAGTATTTTTTTTGACTTTTGAAATTTATTTTCATCATTAAAATTACAGATGGATGGCATGGCTGGTGGATAACGTCATTTATAATGAACAACTAATAGCCATGTAATATCAAGTATCATGGGTATGGTTCAGTTAAGAGATGCCATATACACTTTATCCTTCAAGCGGCCTGAATGCTGGCTGTAGTTACCGATCAATAGTTACCGATCAATAGTTACTCGGCCCAATCAAGGCACTCGAATTATTTTGTGCATAACCGTTTATTTGGTAAAAACAGAGTGTGTTTTTCCCTGGTGTGGGTCAAATGTGGTTATTTTAAATTGCATTGGGCATAACGATACGAGTGAAGCATTGATCGGTATGCTTGGTAAATTATTACCGTCATCTCTGTCTAGCAGTGTTTGCTAACGATAGGCAATTAATATTATTTAACGTATAAGTCGCATTCACTTGGCTGCATTATAAGAATAATCTCACCCTTATCAAGAAATCTACTCATGTAATTAGCGCTCTAGAAAAGCGCAAGATTAGGTTTGTTATCTTTTATTTTTTTATTAATCTGGTGTTTAATTCTGCAATAAAACATAATGTTATTATTTTATAAATATAACGAGGTGGTTGGCTTCACTGATTTTGAGTAGTTTAATGTTGCAAAATTTTATAAAAAATAGAATAAAATTTTAATTTTATTCTATTACATTGTTTTTATTCTGTTTTTGGTTTGGTTGGCTTGATTGTAAAGCGAGCAATGAGCAATGAGCAATGAAAATGATGTGTCCCAATGCCAAGCGGATCTGTCTGGCAGACCGTTAGGTCGATTCTTTGTCTGGCAGGCTAACCAGGCATCTAATCAACGCCTTGCGGTTATGACCTGTCAACCACCGCTTGAGTGAAAATGAATATACTCGCCATACTTCAAGTTGCTTGAGTGTTGGCTGAGGTTACTCGTCTCATCCATGAGGTTCACTCTGCGGGCCAACACAAGCGCTGTTCAAATCGATTGCTGATCGATTTGTCTCGGATTGGCCGTCTTCAGGCAACTCGAATTATTTTGGGTATTGACAGCAGTGCGCTTGCAGTTTGTAAATATACGTAAAAATATATATTATTTCTTTGCAGTATTAAACAATGAGGTTTTGGTTACTCTTCGTTGGAATGATTGACATTAACTGAAGGATATAGAATGAAAAGCATTTTCTTTTTCGATGCGATGCTGACCCCAAAAATTATTACCTTTTTGTATTGGCTCAGTCTGCTAGGGACGATTCTCTTTGGCATTGGGTATATGTATATGGTTGATTTTTTCTATGGCCTACTGGGGTTGGTGATTGTTTGTGTCATGACCCGAGTCTCTTTTGAAATGATTATTATTGCATTTAAAAATAACGAGTATCTGCGCAAGATTGCTGAAAAACCGTAACATACTTAGCAATATAATTATGTTTATCAGTAGCATTGGTATCATTGATACCAATGCCATTTTCCTGCCGTTAATCATTATCGCCAGGTTTAGCGCTTTCATTGGTTTTGCATCTTAGTGGATTAAGTAAAGCCGAACAGGGTAAATGCGTCGTCTTCAGGGTAGTAGTCAAGCAGGCGAGTGGTTTCTTCCAGTGAGAGTCGTTTGTATTGGTTGTTGGAGATGCCGTGTACTACAGCGTACTGTACATCGGTGATGCGGATACAGCGATCAAGTAGGTCAGCCGCATCCCGGTGACTAAGAAAAGTGCTCATATCACGAGCGCTCACCTGCTGGCCCTTTTCCAGAGTGGTGCAGTTGGCAATCCGTACCGATAACGCAGAAAGACCTTCCTGATAGGCGAAATAGGCGGCGATACCTTCACCAAATGCCTTACTGGCACCGTACATATTTTTGGGTCTCGGTGCATCTTCGGGGCGTACTTGATAATTCAAGGGATAACCTTCCACGGCAAGGGAGCTGCTGGCGAACACCACGCGTTTACAGCCCGCATCTTTTGCCGCCCGGAATATATTGAATGTGCCAAGGATATTGTTGTTCATCAATGACGCGTGAAACTTGATATCAGGAGTGGGCTCGGCTGCCAGATGTAGTACGGTATCAATATTGGCGCAGGCATTACGGCAGGCTTCAATATCGCTGATATCAAAAGCCAACGCTTGATCTTCGGGTCGCAGCTCATTCAGCATATCGATATCCTTTTCGGCTAAACGAAAAGTGTAACGATGACCAGCAAACTGTCTGAATGCCGTTGCTACACGACCACTTGCACCAGTAATCAAAATTCGCCCAAGTTCGCTACGTAGTGCCATGACAACTGCTCACCCTCAATCAAATTTTCAGGACAACATTAATAATACTGTGAGTTATTTTTGTCTACCTTTTAATTAGTTTTTCTGATGTATTTTGTTGGGTAATGGGGAGCTATTTTGGTATTAATTTGAAAAATGGTAAGTATTTTTAAGAAAAATCTTATTTATTTGTCAGAAATCAAGCGGATGTTTCGAGAGTATGAAGACCTTTTGATGTGCTCAACATGTTGTTAATATTGGTTTTTAATGGATTCCATCCTGGTTGGGTAATCTGCTTCCATATCTGTACACATTAAGTTACCCCTTCAATTTCAATTAGACTGGTTAATGTTTTCCTGGGGCGTTAACCGTGATCAAATTTTAACGGTCACTCTATTTCGATAGTGTGATTTTGTACTCCAGATCACACTTCGATAACTTTGTGCGGGAAGGTCTTGCCGGATGGAAAAACAGAATGTTACCGTCATGGCTCAACCAAATTTAGGGTTGTCACTGCGTTAGCAGGCAAAACCTAAACTTCGTGCTGCTGTCTTCCCTGTTGGGTGTCGACAGTAACGAGGTTTAGGTTTTTTTTTGCATTTAATTCCTCAACGGTGATTGGCCATCGCCAGCGAGTGAGATCACGAACGCTAAGAATTAAGGATATTGTTATGAAATATAAGGAGTTAGCCAGTGAGGTTTTGGCCGGGGTCGGTGGCCGCGACAACGTGAAGAGTCTGGTGCATTGTGCTACCCGTTTGCGTTTTAAACTACATGACAGCAGCAAGGCTGATGTACAAGCGCTGAAGAAAAATCCGGGCATTATCATGGTAGTGGAAAGCGGCGGTCAGTTTCAGGTCGTTGTCGGTAACCATGTTAGCGAGGTTTATAACAGTTTGAATGTGCTGGCTGGGTTAGATGATCCCCAGCCAACGGATGCCAAAAAGGGTGATAAGGAGAATCTGCTCAGTCATTTTATTGACATTATTTCTGGCATTTTTACTCCGATACTCGGGGTGTTGGCTGCTTCGGGGATTTTAAAAGGCTTTTTGGCCTTGAGTCTGGCCTGTGGCTGGTTACTGGAGAGTAGTGGCACGTTTAAGCTGTTATTTGCCGCCAGTGATGCTCTGTTCTATTTCTTCCCGATTATTTTAGGTTACACCGCAGGGAAGAAGTTTGGTGGCAATGCCTTTGTGACGATGGCTATCGGTGGTGCGCTGACCCATCCATTGATGATGACAGCTTTCGATGCATCACAACAGGTAGGCGCACAGCCTGAATATTTTCTCGGTATTCCGATTACCTTTATTAACTACAGCTCCTCGGTTATTCCGATCATCTTTGCCGCTTGGATATCTTGTCGGTTGGAGCCCTGGTTCAACCGGCTGTTCCACAGCGCGTTACGTAATTATGTGACACCATTAATGTGTCTGGTGATCACCGTGCCGTTAACGTTCTTGCTGATTGGGCCAGTCGCTATCTGGTTTAGTCATTTGCTGGCTAATGGCTATCAAACCATTTATGCCTTTAATCCGGTTATTGCTGGCGCATTTATGGGGGCGTTATGGCAAGTCTGCGTGATCTTTGGCCTGCATTGGGGGCTAGTACCGTTGATGGTCAACAACCTGAGTGTGCTGGGATATGACTCAATGGTACCACTGTTATTACCCGCAGTGATGGGGCAGGCGGGGGCGGCACTGGGGGTCATGCTGCGCACCCGCGACAGCAAACTGCGGGTGATGGCTGGATCTGCAGTGACTGCCGGTATTTTTGGTGTCACTGAACCCGCAGTCTATGGGGTGACATTACCCTACAAACGCCCCTTTGTTTTCGGCTGCGTGGGGGGGGCACTAGGGGGAGCGGTGATCGGCTATTTTCAGACGGCAACCTACTCCTTTGGCTTGGTCAGTGTTTTCACCTTTGCTCAGATTATTCCCGCCAGCGGTTTCAACGCTACGGTATGGGGGGCGATTGCCGGTACTCTGCTCGGCTTCCTGTTTGCTGCCATTGCCAGCTATCTGTTTGGCATTGTTCCCACCGCCAGGCTGGAAGGGGAAGAGTCCCTCACATCGCCTACTCCCGTTAATCGCAACCCGGTGTTATTCAGCCCGATAGCCGGTGAAGTCATTTCACTGGAGCAGGTAAACGATGCCACTTTTGCCAGTGGTCTGTTGGGGAAGGGGGTGGCCATTGTGCCGAGCCAGGGCAGGTTAGTGGCCCCGGTCAATGGTACGGTTGTTTCACTGTTCAAGACACGTCATGCCATCGGTATTGAATCGGATGAAGGGATACAACTGTTAATTCATATCGGCATTGATACTGTCAAATTAGATGGTCAGCATTTTACTGCGCATATTGCCGAGGGGGCGCGTGTTAAGACCGGGGAGTTGCTGATTGAGTTTGATCTGGCTGCCATCCAGGCGGCAGGTTTTGATACCACCACGCCAGTCATTGTCAGCAACAGTGATGACTATATCGATGTGCTTGCCAGTGGCGAGAGCCCGGTGCAAGAGCGGGCACCATTACTGACCCTCTATCCAGTGTAATCAAGATGCAGCCAACAACCCTGCAGCTTGAGTGACAACGGGTCTATTAGATTAATCAGTCTATTGGCGTTACGAATCATTAAGGAGAAAGCGATGAGTTGCAAATTTCCCAAATCTTTCCTCTGGGGCGGGGCAGTGGCGGCAAATCAGGTGGAAGGGGCCTATTTGGCGGAGGGCAAAGGCCTTTCAACATCAGATCTGCAACCCGAAGGGATCTTTGGTGCACTGATGCCGCGAGTTTCGGGTGATAGCAGCATCAAGGATGTCGCCATCGATTTTTATCACCGTTATCCGGAAGATATCGCGCTGTTTGCCGAAATGGGGTTTAAATGCCTGCGCACCTCGATTGCCTGGGCGCGTATCTTTCCACAAGGTGACGAAGAGACGCCCAATGAAGCTGGATTGGCATTTTATGATCGCTTGTTTGATGAGATGGCGAAATATGACATTAAGCCGCTGATCACCCTTTCACATTATGAAATGCCCTATGCTCTGACACAAAAATACGGTGGTTGGGGGAACCGCAAAACCATTGGGTTCTTCGAGCATTATGCGCGGACTGTGTTTGAGCGTTATAAACACCAAGTAAAACACTGGCTGACGTTTAATGAGATCAACATGTCGCTGCATGCTCCTTTTACGGGTGTTGGCTTGCCGGAAAATAGCAGTAAAAGTGAAATTTATCAGGCGATTCACCATCAGTTGGTGGCCAGTGCCAAAGCGGTAAAAGCCTGTCACGAGATAGTACCCGAGGGGCAAATTGGCAATATGTTGCTGGGTGGCATCCTTTATCCGCTCAGTTGTAAACCCGATGATCTATTGGAAACCCAGCGTCAGAACCGTGATTGGCTGTTCTTCGGTGATGTACAGGCGCGAGGGGCTTACCCTGCCTATATGAAACGTTTCTTCCGTGAAAACGACATTAAGGTGACGATCACCGAGGAAGACCAGCTGGCGTTAAGTGAAACCGTCGATTTTATCTCTTTCAGTTATTACATGAGTGGCTGTGTTACCACGGATAAAGAGCAGAACAACACCGCCCGCGCCAATATCCTTAACATGGTACCCAACCCCCATTTGGCGAGTTCAGAATGGGGGTGGCAAATAGATCCTGTGGGTTTGCGCTATTTACTCAATGTGTTGTATGACCGTTACCAGAAGCCATTGTTTATTGTGGAAAATGGGCTAGGGGCGCGGGATCGTCTTGAGGCAGACGGCAGTATCAATGATGATTACCGCATCAATTACCTCAATGACCATTTGGTTCAGGTTGCTGAGGCCATCGACGATGGTGTTGAAGTGATGGGATATACCAGTTGGGGGCCCATTGATCTGGTGAGTGCTTCCAAAGCAGAAATGTCGAAGCGTTATGGTTTTATTTATGTTGATCGTGATGATGCCGGCAAGGGTAGCTTGGCGCGGTACCGTAAAAAGAGTTTTTACTGGTATCGCGATGTGATCCACAGTAATGGCGAGAGCCTGAAAATAGAGTAATCTTATCCGCTGGCGTTTTTACCCTCACTTTTAGGGGCGGGTCAAAAAAGTGATTGACGAGCATGATACCCAGCAGTAATATGCGCCCCGCATCGGCGAGTAGCGCAGCTTGGTAGCGCAACTGGTTTGGGACCAGTGGGTCGGAGGTTCGAATCCTCTCTCGCCGACCAAATTTGAAAAACCTGCTTTTTAGCAGGTTTTTTTTCGCCCATAGTTTAAGAGGATGAGAACCTCCGAAGGAGGTTTGAGCCGAGCGAAGCGAGACCACGTTGCGCCAGCAACGGCCCGAAGGGCAAGCATCGAAGATGCGAGTAATCCTCTCTCGCCGACCAAATTTGAAAAACCTGCTTTTTAGCAGGTTTTTTTTCTCCTGTCGTTTAAGCCTGTCGTTTAAGAGGATGAGACAAAACGGCCTGGAATCTTGGGGAAGACCAGCGATTCCTAAGCTATCCTCTGTGTGTCTGCCCAGTGAACTTGAATATGTCCTTGTTTGCTGCCTTACTGCCCTATAAAGCGCGGTTCAAAACGGAGTATGTTTTTCCCCGTAACATGAATCAGCTGAGTAGCAGCAGCACCTTGATGTCCGACTGATTTTTGCCCACCGCCCTCAGCATTTCATCCTGTTTTTCAGCTATAATGAAAAAATAATCTTTTAGATGCTCTTCTTTCATCAATAAAATTTTGGTTTTTTGATTGGCTATTAATTCTGGGTTTATGCTGTTTTCTTAGCTGGCTGAACTGGATTTTAGTAAAAATTGAGACTTTAATTTTATCATGTTGCTGTTATGTTTTTTTTATGTTTGTTTGTTGTTTCACATATTACGTATAAATTCATCCCGGTTATATTGACGCCGCCACAAACAGTTGGCAATTTGGTAAACTGACGGATAAAACTGACGGCTGCCTGCAGATATCCTGAACAGGCGGACGTTTTGCTGTGATGCGTTCCACCCAGCATTTTCATACTTTATTCGATGACTAACTGCACAGAGACAGCGTAATAAAAAATAGAGGTTCTGGCAGTCATACACACACCACATACGGAGCACGAGCGATGATACGTTCCTTGGGAAAATCAGGAATTTTGAAATGCGGTATTGGGCTGATTGCCTTGACTGTAGCGGCAAGCGTACAAGCAAAAACATTGGTTTACTGTTCAGAGGGTTCTCCTGAAGGGTTCAACCCGCAGTTGTTTACTTCTGGTACCACCTATGATGCCAGTGCAGTACCGATCTATAACCGCCTGGTTGAGTTCAAGTCAGGCACCACCGAACTGGAACCCGGCCTGGCAGAGAAGTGGGACGTCAGCGAAGACGGCAAAACCTATACTTTCCACTTGCGCCAAGGCGTGAAGTGGCAATCGAGCAAAGATTTTAAACCTACTCGCGATTTCAATGCTGATGACGTGGTGTATTCCTTTATGCGTCAGCTTGACCCGAACCATCCTTACCACAAGGTCTCTGGCGGCACCTATGAATACTTCCAAGGGATGGGGATGCAGGATCTGATCAGCAAGATCGAAAAAGTTGATGACCACACGGTGCGTTTCACCCTGACGCGTCCTGAAGCACCATTCCTGGCTGACTTGGGTATGGACTTTGCCTCCATTCTGTCTGCGGAATATGCTGACAATATGATGAAAGCAGGTAAGCCAGAAGTCGTTGATCTCAACCCAATTGGCACCGGTCCGTTCCAATTGCTGCAATATCAGAAAGACTCGAAGATCCTTTACAAAGCCTTTGAGGAATACTGGGGTACCAAGGCGAAGATCGATCGCTTGGTGTTCTCCATCACGCCAGATGCCGCTGTGCGTTATGCCAAACTGCAGAAAAACGAGTGTCAGGTCATGCCGTATCCCAACCCGGCTGATATCGCGCGTATGAAGCAGGACAAAACCATCAACGTGATGGAACAGCCTGGTCTGAATGTCGGTTACCTGTCGTTCAACGTTGAGAAAAAACCGTTCGATAACGTCAAAGTGCGTCAGGCACTGACCATGGCGGTTAACAAGCAAGCCATCATTGATGCGGTTTACCAGGGGGCGGGTCAAGCTGCCAAGAACCTGATCCCGCCGACCATGTGGGGCTATAACGATGCGGTTAAAGACTATGCTTATGACCCTGTCAAAGCGAAAGAACTGCTGAAGGAAGCGGGTCTGCCAGACGGTTTCACTGTTGAACTGTGGGCAATGCCAGTACAGCGCCCTTACAACCCTAATGCCCGCCGCATGGCCGAAATGATCCAGTCTGACTGGGCGAAAATTGGCGTGAATGCCAAGATTGTCACTTACGAGTGGGGCGAATACCTCAAGCGTGCCAAAGATGGCGAACATCAGGCGGTGATGATGGGTTGGACCGGTGATAATGGTGACCCAGATAACTTCTTCGCGACGCTGTTCAGTTGTGCTGCCGCAAAAGATGGCTCTAACTACTCACGCTGGTGTTACAAGCCATTTGAAGATCTGATCCAACCGGCTCGTTCTGCCGCTGATCACGAAAAACGCGTAGAACTTTACAAGCAGGCGCAAGTGGTGATGAATGAGCAGGCTCCGGCATTGATTATTGCCCACTCAACCGTTTACGAGCCCGTGCGTAAAGAAGTGAAGGGCTATGTGGTTGATCCGCTTGGTAAGCACCACTTTGAGAATGTTTCTCTGGATTAAACCCGATGCAGGGCAGAGTCTCTTCTGCCCTGACCACCTGGTTGTCATTTGAAATTAGCAGGATGTTATTAGGCAGGGGCCAGATGTTACGCCTCTGCCTTCCTGTCTCCAGAAGATGTCGTGCAGTGCGTTTTAATAAACCCGGCAGACGATGCGCTGTCGGGCTCTTTATACAGAATACAGAGAGTTCGGGATATGTTGCAGTTCATACTCCGACGTTTGGGGTTGGTTATCCCAACGTTTATCGGCATTACATTGCTGACTTTTGCATTTGTCCATATGATCCCCGGGGATCCGGTGACCATTATGGCCGGGGAGCGCGGTATCTCCGCTGAACGCCATGCTCAGCTCATGGCAGAGATGGGGTTGGACAAACCGCTCTATCAACAATATTTCACTTACGTGACCAACGTGTTACAGGGCGATTTGGGTTTATCCCTCAAAAGCCGAATTCCCGTTTGGCAAGAGTTTGTTCCCCGTTTTAAGGCGACGATGGAACTGGGTTTATGCGCAATGCTTTTTGCCGTGATGCTGGGTATCCCCGTGGGGGTGCTGGCAGCGGTTAAGCGGGGTTCAGTCTTCGATCACACGGCAGTGGGGATCTCATTGACCGGTTATTCGATGCCGATTTTCTGGTGGGGCATGATGTTGATCATGCTGGTATCGGTGCAGCTTAATCTTACCCCGGTCTCGGGGCGGATAAGCGATACGGTATTCCTCGACGAGAGCTTGCCGCTGACCGGTTTTATGTTGATAGATACCCTGATCTGGGGGGAGCCGGGCGATTTTAAAGATGCCGTGATGCATATGATCCTGCCTGCCATTGTGTTGGGTACTATCCCTCTGGCGGTTATTGTGCGTATGACCCGTTCCTCGATGTTGGAAGTGCTGGGTGAGGACTATATTCGTACCGCGCGCGCCAAAGGCCTGAGCCGTATGCGGGTGATCGTGGTACATGCGTTGCGTAATGCCTTGCTACCGGTGGTGACGGTGATTGGTCTGCAGGTTGGTACGTTGCTGGCGGGGGCTATCCTGACTGAAACCATCTTCTCCTGGCCTGGCTTGGGGCGCTGGTTGATGGATGCGCTGCAACGTCGTGATTACCCGGTGGTTCAGGGGGGCGTATTACTGGTCGCCTGTATGATTATTCTGGTTAACCTGCTGGTGGACGTGCTGTATGGCATCGTTAACCCGCGTATTCGCCACAAGAAATAAGGGGCGCTCTGATGTCTCAAGTTACCGAGTCTGTAGTGAAAGGCGCGCCGAAGCCAATGACCCCCTTCCAGGAGTTTTGGCACTATTTTAAGCGCAATAAAGGGGCCGTTGTCGGTCTGGTTTATATCATCATTATGTTGGTGGTGGCGTTAGGGGCAGGGTTCCTGGCTCCGCATGACCCTGCTGACCAGTTCCGAGATGCCTTGCTCAAACCGCCAGTCTGGATGGACGGGGGCAGTTGGCAGTATCTTTTGGGCACTGACGATGTAGGGCGTGATGTCTTGTCACGCTTGATGTATGGTGCTCGGCTTTCACTGCTGGTAGGTTGCCTGGTGGTGGTGCTTTCGCTGATTATGGGTGTGTTTTTCGGCATGTTGGCCGGGTATTTTGGCGGGGTGGTGGATGCCATCATCATGCGCGTCGTGGATATTATGCTGGCGCTGCCAAGCTTACTGTTGGCTTTGGTGCTGGTAGCGGTATTTGGCCCGTCAATTGTCAACGCCTCGTTGGCACTCACCTTTGTCGCTTTACCGCATTACATTCGTTTGACCCGTGCGGCGGTGTTGGTAGAAGTAAACCGTGATTATGTCACGGCATCTCGCGTTGCGGGCGCGGGTTCGATGCGCCAGATGTTTGTCAATATTTTGCCAAACTGCCTGGCACCGTTGATCGTACAGGCTTCTCTTGGTTTCTCTAACGCCATCCTGGATATGGCCGCACTCGGCTTTCTGGGGATGGGGGCACAACCACCGACACCGGAATGGGGAACGATGCTTTCCGATGTGTTGCAATTTGCACAAAGTGCTTGGTGGGTGGTGACCTTCCCTGGGGTGGCAATTCTGCTGACGGTTTTGGCATTTAACCTGATGGGGGACGGCTTGCGTGATGCTCTCGACCCCAAACTGAAGCAGTGACGAGGAACCGATCATGGCATTATTAAATGTAGAAAAGCTTTCGGTGCACTTCGGTGATGATGATGCGCCGTTCCGTGCGGTAGATCGCATTAGCTACAGTGTGGAGCAAGGGCAGGTAGTGGGTATTGTCGGTGAATCTGGCTCTGGTAAGTCGGTCAGTTCATTGGCGATTATGGGGTTGATTGATTACCCCGGCAAAGTAATGGCAGATAAACTGGAGTTCAATGGCCAGGATCTGCGTAAAATTTCTGAAAAAGAGCGTCGTCATCTGGTGGGCTCTGAAGTCGCGATGATCTTCCAAGACCCGATGACCAGCTTGAACCCCTGTTACACCGTCGGTTATCAGATCATGGAAGCCTTGAAGGTGCATCAGGGGGGCAATCGTCGGACTCGTCGCCAGCGTGCCATTGACTTACTGACCCAAGTGGGGATCCCTGATCCTGCTTCGCGGTTGGATGTTTATCCCCATCAACTTTCGGGTGGCATGAGCCAGCGTGTGATGATCGCCATGGCGATCGCCTGTCGGCCCAAGCTGCTGATTGCTGATGAACCGACCACCGCCCTTGATGTGACCATTCAGGCGCAGATCATTGAACTGCTCCTGGAATTACAACAGCGTGAAAATATGGCACTGCTGTTGATCACCCATGATTTGGCCTTGGTGGCGGAAGCGGCACATCACATCATCGTGATGTATGCCGGGCAGGTGGTGGAATCGGGTAAGTCATCGGAAATTTTCCGCGCACCGCGTCATCCTTATACTCAGGCGCTGCTCCGTGCATTGCCGGAGTTTGCCACCGATAAGGCGCGCCTGGCATC
Source organism: Serratia sp. DD3 (assembly GCF_000496755.2). Next base: position 73,676 of record NZ_AYKS02000017.1, on the reverse strand, counting down.
ACTGCCTGGTGTGGTTCCGGGTAAATATGATCGGCCAGAGGGTTGCATGTTGAACCCGCGTTGCCCTTATGCGAATCAACGTTGCCGTGTAGAAGAGGCGGAGTTACAAACTGTTCACGGCCGCCAGGTTAAATGTCATACACCGCTGGACGATGCGGGGAGACCAACCGAATGAGTCAGAATCACCCTTTTTTATTGCAGGCGATTGACCTGAAAAAATATTATCCGGTCAAGAAGGGGATGTTTGCTCCAGAACGGCTGGTAAAAGCGCTGGATGGCGTTTCCTTTACCCTTGAGCGCGGCAAGACACTGGCCGTGGTTGGTGAATCTGGCTGTGGTAAGTCCACGTTAGGCCGTCTACTGACCATGATCGAAGTGCCCACCGGGGGGGAGCTCTACTACCAAGGGCAAGACCTGCTCAAGCCGGATGTCACGGCGGATAAGTTACGCCGCCAGAAGATCCAGATTGTATTCCAGAACCCTTATGGCTCGCTGAATCCGCGCAAGAAGGTGGGGCAGATTCTGGAAGAGCCGCTGTTGATCAATACCTCATTAAGCAGTGCTGAACGGCGTGAAAAAGCGCTGGAGATGATGGCGAAAGTCGGCCTGAAAACGGAACATTATGACCGCTATCCGCATATGTTTTCTGGTGGTCAGCGCCAACGTATCGCCATTGCCCGTGGCTTGATGCTTAACCCGGATGTGGTGATTGCCGATGAGCCTGTTTCTGCACTGGATGTTTCGGTGCGTGCGCAGGTACTGAATCTGATGATGGATCTGCAGCAGGAACTGGGGTTGTCTTATGTCTTTATCTCCCATGACCTGTCGGTGGTGGAACACATTGCTGATGAAGTGATGGTGATGTACCTGGGCCGTTGTGTGGAGAAGGGCAGTAAAGAGGCTATCTTCAACAATCCGCGTCACCCTTACACCCAGGCGTTGCTCTCGGCAACACCACGGCTGAACCCGGATATGCGACGTGAACGTATCAAACTGACCGGTGAGCTCCCGAGCCCAATGAACCCACCGCCTGGTTGCGCGTTCAATGCGCGTTGCAGCCGAACCTTCGGTAGCTGTACCCAGTTGCAACCGCAGTTGCGGCAGTATGGTGACCAAATGGTGGCCTGTTTTGCTGTTGATCAGGATGAAAGCGCCGAGTCTTAAAACAGATTGGGTTGCCAATAAGAAAGGGCTCGTTTGAGCCCTTTGTCATGTATACCCAGCAAGATGGTTTAATGCGGATAAGGCACCCAATCACCGCCATTCAGTTGAATATAGGGTTGCCCCTGGTACTGAATGACGATGGCATTATCATTTTCAGAGATCGCGGCAGTTTTAGGTAGGCCTTCCGTCAGTGCTTGCCAGTTAACGCTGGCCGCAGTGAACGCTTTACCATCCACCAAGCGGGAGATCAGCTCAGACAGTGCCAGATAGCTGCTGGGGGCTGTAATCTCTAGCGGGCTGCCTTGATGTGGTGCCTGCATGCCCACCAGTTTGATGCCCACCGGGATATGCGTAATGCTTGGGCTGGGAATATCACGCAAACCTGACATCTGCATTTTATCACCCGCTAGCGCCGCACCGTGCTCTGGTACAAACACTACCATTACTTTGCGCCCCGACTTTTCCAGCTCGTCCAGGAAGGTGTTTAACTGGTCTAACAGCATCTGTGCCCGAGGCCGGTAGTCGGCACTTTTATTGGAACCGACAAACCGGTTGCCATCATGTAACGGGATGGTATTAAAGAAGGTCGCAGTACGGGCATTACCCTCATTTTTCTGCTGTTCAAGCCACTGGTTAAGTAATTGCAGGTCGTTATATATCGGTTCACCATCAAATGAAGTGAGTTCGTGACTTATGTTAGCTTGAGACATAAGTGGCGCTTGCAGACCACCATCGGCCTGCAGATTTTTTAGGTAATCACCGAAGACACCTGAGTGATCCAGCATCAGTTGCTGTTTAAAACCTAATTTAGCCAAATTATCAAATAGATAACATTGCTGGCTGGCCGGTTGATACAAATCTTTATGGGCGGGTTGGCCGCAACTGGCACGTAATAGTCGTATGGCGGCCGGGCCACTATAGGCGGTCGCCGAGTTAAAGTTGGTGAACAGAATATCCATCTTCGCCCATAACGGATGGTTGCGCAGGTTGACCGCATCCAGATCAGACCACGAAAGTGAACAAATATTGATGATTAATACATCAAAAGGCTGAGCATCGGTCGGCAAGCTGGCTGGGAAGGTGGTCGCTCGGCTTTGCTCCTCGCCATAGAACTGGTTCAGGTAGGCGTTGAGATTCTCATTAGTGGGGGGCGCATTGGCGGCAGGTTGGTTACTCGCAGGTGCCGCAGGTGTCGCAGGTGTCGCAGGTGTCTCAGGGACCATCGCCGCCTGCTTGGTCGCGGGTAACAGCGATACTGCCGGGCCGGTGATATTGACCAGATTCAACCAAACCAACGCAGCAACGGTAAACACCGAGATCCGTAGCCATTGGGCGATAAACAGATAAGCCACCAGCAAGACAAAAATCGTCCCGATCATTTGCCAATTGATAAAACGTAGGGTCAGCTCGAGCATATAGTGGGCACTGAAACCGGCCAGTTGTGAACCTTGGCTGATAATACTGCTCACCCCGGGCAGCCAGGTATCGTGATAGAACAAACCGATACCAATAGGAATGGCAATCCTGTGCCGCCAGCGGTGCCACCTTAGTGAGGGGATGGGCATCAGCAAGAATGCCATAAACACCAAATTAGGCAGTGGATGGAAGTTCAGATAACCAAACCATAATAGACCGAACTTGAGCAAAAAATAAAAATTCCAGCCGCCAAGGCCACGCCAATAGCGCCATAGCGTATTATCAGGTTGCGTGATTTCTTTATCAGTCATAGTTATTTTTTATGTTCGCCTTGAGAGGCCACGTTTTTGTTTCCCGATCGTTTTGCCGGTTTCAAATAACGTGGAGATAACAGTAAATTCTGCCAGGTTCGCAGCCAGTTAGGGAGACGACGGTGTAGCACGTATCCCACAGGAATAAAGATGATTGCGCACAGCAGCACTAATTGCACGATATCGTCTATGCCATTCATACCCCCCCCTCCGGCTCACGGCTCAAGAGTGTAATCGGCACCGGGTCACGGCGTTCAACCGCCGCCGCCTCTGCTACGGTTACCGCTGGTTTGGTAACTTTGACTTCCGGCTGACTATCGTCAAATGATAGCCCAATATCTTGAGTCAGTAGCCTGATTTGCGCGGTAATATCGATATCCTGTGACCATACTATCCGGTTACTGAATGCTTCGTTTACGGGTAAACGGAAAATAAACTTCAACGCGGTATCCAAATCGTTAATGCGGCAGGTGGACAGGAACAGGAATAACCGATTCTGTGCCACCGTCATGATATCGCCATAGCGGCGCTGATGGCACAGCGTCATCGACTGGCGAGCAGTTAACCCTGGGGCGGGGCGTAAAGCGACCATCACACCTTTGCCATCCTCCGGCAATAGCGTATTTTCCATCAGTGATAACACGGCTTTGTTGAACTCTTCTGGTGGCAGATAACCTTTTAATTGCAATGGACGCACCCCGGCAATCAGGGCGCTGATATCTTGCGGAATATGGCGCGATAATCTCTGGCCCTGAATACCTTCCAGCATGGTCAAAAAGGTGGAAAGCGGTGCGACATGGGGCACAATCAAATTAGTGCCGCAGGCGAGTAGTAGCCGTTCGTCACTGTAGCGCAGGCTGGCACTCATCTCGCGCACCGCAATCTTCAAACCATCCCCACGGCTGCGGCGCAAACTATGGATATGCTGCGCTAACGGGTCAATTTCATCAGTTTTGTACAAGGCAAAAATCAGCGTGGCGGCGGTGGCCTCCATACCGAGCTGCATCACTTGGGTATTATTTTCCAGTAACTGCCAATTGCTTGACAGCGCAGGCGCCCCTTCCAACACTCGTTTCTCTGCCAGGTAGCGGCTACTGTCGTTGTGCTCGAGGGTCGGTGAGGGCTGATTATTATTCTCTTTTGCTTGCCAGCCCAGCTCATCGCTGAGCAGAGTGAATGACTGGTTGGCTTGGATGCTGTTTTCTGTACTCCACCAGTTAACCAGATATTGGGCGTGGTCCTGTTGCCACTGCAGGCTGGCTAATCCATGCAGCAAGCGATGCTCACCGCCGAGTTGCCCCTTAAGCTTGTTGACACCGCTACCGTAACAGAGGACCAACAACGTGCATTGTTGCTGTTCTAACCAGCTATTGAGTTGGTTACCCCAGGATTGCAGTTCTTGACTGGTGAAGGTTTGCCATAAATTGGCATGAGCCAGCAGGATCAGCAGCCGGTTTTTCGGCCTTAGCGCGCGCATCAAATCGTCAGTCAAGTGCCAGAGTGCGGCCTTTTTTTCCGGTAAGGTATACCAAGGGCACTTTTTCAGCCTAGCGGCAGACAAGTGCTCTGCCCACTGTTGATCCGGTAGGTCACCGCTACAAATCAGGGCCAATGAGCGACTTTCTTCTTGGGCGGCGATGATTTGCTGGCAAAGCAAATCCGCATCGCGCTGGCGATCAGCATTCACCCAATAGAACCCTGGGGCTTGCATTTCCGACAGCTCTTGCCAAATGTGTCGGATACCTAGAGAAAAATATTGCGCCATATGGTCTATTCTACTTGTTAATTAAACAGTTTACAGACGTTACCCTGGTTGATCTTTGTGGGTGATAAGACTTAACTTCATGTAAGGCACACTCTATTACTACTGACTGTCACCACTGACAGGTAACTTCAATTTTTTATAGTCTATCTGCTAAGATTCATCTGATGACAGTTTTTTTTATAAAGCTTGTTATATACTTCAAGTGACCTTTATGTCTATGTTGGCTGCTCAATGACTTAATTTTGAGATCTATTCTTAAACTGTCGTCAGGCAACTGGGATTATTTCGAATATACTTAACATTAGCCTATTTTAAGGCGGCAAGATGAATAATGATGAGTCGACGATTTTTCAGGCTAACGTTCTACAAGAAATGCCGGATGATCTTAAGGCGCTAAGTCAGGCATTTTCTTTGCCGAAATTGAGCTATATCGATATTTCACGCCAAGAACGACTAACAAAAATGATGATTCGCTGGCCATTGTTGTCTGAATTGTCAGAACTAACTAAGTTGGCAGAGTTGGCAAACAAAACTGGGAGTGCTTGAGTTATGCCAGTAATTGCACTGCAGGGGGTGCGTGGTGGTATTGGTACAACATCAATAACGGCAGCACTGGCTTGGTCATTACAACAGTTAGGGGAGTCTGTGCTGGCGATTGATCTGTCGCCGGATAATTTACTGCGCTTGCACTTTAATACACCAGTTGGGCTCAACCGTGGTTGGGCGCGAGCTGAGCTAGAGGGTGTGGCGTGGCAGCAGGGCGCGATGCGTTACTGTGAAAACCTCGACTTTTTGCCCTTCGGTGGTTTGAATTTGGCGGAGCAGCGCAGCATTGATCAGCAACAGCGTCAAGCGCCGCAGCGCTGGCGCGACTTTTTAGCGCAAGTGCGTGCTTCTGGCCACTATCGCTGGATCCTGCTGGATATGCCCGCGGGGAATACCCCGGTAATTGAACAACAGTTGGCCCTGGCGGATACGGTATTTCAGCTCATGAGTCCCGATGCTAATTGTCATGCGCGCCTCTATCAGCAACCGATGCCCGCAGCCTGTCGTTTTCTGGTTAATGGTTACTCCGCTGCCAGCCTGTTACAGCAGGATCTGCATCAGTTGTGGCTGCAAACCCTGGAGGGGCTGTTACCGTTGGTGATCCATCGTGATGAAGCCTTGGCCGAAGCGCTGGCGATGAAGCAACCACTGGGTGAATATCGCCCAGAAAGCCTGGCGGCCGATGAAGTATTAACCTTGGCCAACTGGTGCTTGCTTAATCTACAGGGTTCGGCGCGATGAGCCGGGTAATGGGCTGGTTGTTGGTGCCCCCTGTTTATCAGCGGATGCAAGGGCGTTATCGCTCTTATCGTCGTGCGGGGTCATCTGCATTCAGCGCGTTTTTTACCACGTTGCTGGTGGTATTAGGCTGGGTATTATTGCGGTTTGAATCACCCGCTTGGCAAGAAATACGTGCGGCACGGACCTATTGGTTTCCGCATATTTCCCCTTATCGGCCGCGCCCGGCAGATATTTTGCGTTATTTGCTGCAGGTGGTGTGGTTGTTAATCACACATAATGGCCCTTCGCCAATAGGGCGTTATTTTTCTTACTTATCGATGGGTTGGCGCAAGCTAAAAGTGCGTTACGCCAATGGGTTGCATCGTTTGCCTCGTCGCCTGAAGGCATCAGGGGTAGAGGAGCGTTCGGCGCAGCGTATTAATCGACTCAGCCAACCGGTGCGGCGCTGGTTATTTATTCTGGCCAGCGTAGTAGCCGGGTTGTTAGCCTTGCTCTGTATCTCGCAACCTTTCGATTATTTTACCCAGTTTGTGTTTGTCCTCTTACTCTGGGGTATCGCCATGGTGGTGCGGCGAGTACCGGGCCGTTTCCCCAGCCTGATGCTAATTGTTTTATCCTTCACGGTTTCTGGCCGTTATATGTGGTGGCGTTATAGCTCCACCTTGAACTGGGATGATCCCCTCAGCCTGATTTGCGGCCTGCTGCTGCTGCTGGCAGAAACTTATGCCTGGATAGTGCTGGTTTTGGGGTATTTCCAGACGATTTGGCCGTTACACCGCCAACCGGTGCCGATGCCGGATGATATCAGCACCTGGCCAACCGTGGATATGATGATCCCCACTTACAACGAAGATTTGAGCGTCGTCAAGCCTTCTGTTTATGCGGCGTTGGGGATTGATTGGCCGAAAGAGAAATTGAATATCTACATTCTTGATGATGGTAATCGCCCTGAGTTTAAACAGTTTGCTGAGGAGGTCGGGGTGAAGTACATCGCACGGCCTACCCATGAACATGCTAAAGCCGGCAATATCAATAACGCCTTGCGTTATGCCACCGGTGAATTGGTCACCATCTTCGATTGTGATCATGTGCCAACCCGTTCATACCTGCAATTGACGGTGGGGTGGTTCTTTAAGGATAAAAAGTTGGCGATGTTACAAACGCCACACCATTTTTTCTCGCCGGACCCGTTTGAGCGCAACTTGGGGCGTTTTCGCCAGACACCCAATGAGGGCACGCTGTTTTACGGGCTAGTGCAGGATGGTAACGACATGTGGGATGCCACTTTTTTCTGTGGTTCTTGTGCCATTCTGCGGCGTAGCGCACTGGATGAAATCGGCGGTATCGCCGTCGAAACCGTGACAGAGGATGCGCATACTTCGCTGCGTCTGCATCGCCAGGGGCATACCTCAGCCTATATTCGTATTCCGCAAGCGGCGGGTTTGGCGACAGAAAGCTTGTCTGCCCATGTTGGCCAACGTATTCGGTGGGCCCGTGGCATGGTGCAAATTTTCAGGTTGGATAACCCGTTACTAGGGAAAGGACTGAAACTGGTGCAGCGGTTATGTTATGTCAACGCGATGTTGCATTTTCTGTCCGGAGTTCCGCGTTTGATCTTCCTGACCGCCCCTTTGGCGTTCCTGTTATTCCATGCCTATATCATTTTTGCACCCGCATTGATGATTGCGTTGTTTGTGATTCCACATATGATTCATGCCAGCCTGACGAACTCGCGTATTCAGGGGAAATATCGCCACTCTTTCTGGAGTGAAATCTATGAAACCGTGATGGCCTGGTATATCGCCCGGCCAACCACCGTGGCATTGTTTAGCCCACATAAAGGTAAATTCAATGTGACGGCTAAAGGCGGGCTGGTGGATCAGGACCATGTGGATTGGGTGATCAGCCGCCCGTATCTGATTCTGGTGATGTTTAATTTTGCCGGTCTGCTGTTTGGGTTCTGGCGACTATTCTACGGCCCACCCAATGAGACGATGACGGTGTTTATCAGCTTGGTGTGGGTGATCTATAACATCATTATTCTGGGTGGTGCCATGGCGGTGGCGGTGGAAGCCAAGCAGGTGCGGCAGTCACACCGGGTAGAGTTAAGTATGCCTGCGGCAGTCGCCCGTGCCGATGGGCACCTGTTCCCTTGTACACTGCACGACTATTCGGATGGTGGGGTCGGGGTAAAAATGCGCGTGTCGGCCCCGTTTAACGTGCAGGACCCGGTCACCTTGCTCCTCAAGCGGGGTCAGCAGGAGTTCACTTTCCCCTGCGTAGTGACCAGAGCTAATGGCCTGTATGCCGGTTTTCGCCTGTTACCTCTCTCAACGCAACAAAATATCGAATTTATTCAGTGTACTTTTGCCCGTGCTGATACCTGGACACTGTGGCAGGATGAATACCCGGAAGATAAACCGGCAAGCAGTTTGCGTGATGTTTTGCTATTGGGCCTCCATGGTTATCAGCACATGGCGGATTATGCACCACCGATTATTCGTAAAATTTTGGTTGGTTTCACCTCGCTGGCGCTGTGGATCATGTCATTTATTCCTCATGGTGTAGCGAGAAACCGGGTTGCAGCAGAACAGGAAGCAGCGGCATAGGCTGTGTGTTGAAACTGTTGGTTCGCTTGCCTGGCGAGCTGGCGATAACTTTGATGATGATGAAACGATGACAAAAAAAATAAATTGGTTCACCGCATTGGCTTTAGGCATCAGTACCTTGTCTCAGGCGGAAACTGTCACTGCACCTATTTCGATTGAGCCACCGCAAGTTACCACGGCGGTGGAAGGGTCAGTCACCATTCCGATGAATGCGCCGGTTACACCCGCGTCCAATGCACCTGTACGTGATGTGCAACTCCACTTTGCCGATGTTGCTCCGCCGCCAGGAACGTTTACCTTGCGGGGCACGCGTCCTGAAGGGCAGATTGAGTTCGGGGTGCGCAGTGATGAAGTGGTTTCACAGGCGACGCTGGATCTGGAGTTTACTCCTTCCCCTGCACTGATCCCGTTGTATTCACAGGTTAAGGTTTATCTGAATGATGAATTGATGGGGGTCGTTGCTATTGCCAAAGATCAACTGGGTAAGTCAAACCATATCCAGATGCCCATTGATCCGCGTTATATCATCGATTTTAACCGTGTACGCCTAGTGTTTATCGGCCATTATCAGAACATTTGTGAAAACCCGGCGAACAGTACGCTATGGTTGGATGTGGGTAAGTCCAGCTCGTTGAATTTGCGTTTCCAGAAACTACCATTGGAGAATGAGCTTTCTCATTTCCCGGTACCGTTCTTTGACAGCCGGGATAACCGACCCTTAACCCTGCCGATGGTCTTTGCTGGCGAGCCGGATTTGGCACAACAGCGTGCAGCCGGGATCCTCGCCTCTTGGTTTGGTGCCAAGGCGCAGTGGCGTGGTCAATCATTCCCTACGTTGTTTAATAAGCTGCCTGATCAGCACGCGATTGTCTTTGCCACTAATCAACAGCGCCCGGATTTCCTGAAGGACCTCCCTGCAGTGAATGGGCCTACGGTGGAGATGATTAACCACCCAGATAACCCTTATGTGAAATTGTTACTGGTACTGGGGCGTGATGACAATGATTTGATCACCGCAGTACAAGGCATTGCTCAGGGCAGTATTTTGTTTCGTGGCCAGAGCTTGACGGTGGATAAAGTAGAACAACTGCTCCCCCGTCAGCCTTATGATGCACCGAACTGGGTGCGAACGGATCGGCCAGTGAAATTCAGTGAATTACAGCAATTTGCAACTCAGCTTCAGACTGCTGGCCTTGAGCCAGGGCCGATCAACCTATCAATCAGTTTGCCGCCTGACTTGTTCCTGCTGCAGAGTAGCGGCATTGATATGCAGTTGAAATACCGCTATACCGCCCCACGTGTTCAGAATGGTTCAAGCCTGAATATCAGCCTGAATAATCAGTTTGTGCAATCCTACCCCCTGCTCCCCGAAAAGGATCAGGGTGCGCAGTTATTGCGTTTACCACTGTTACAGGGGCTGACTGATAACGCTAAAGAGATCAGTATCCCGGCACTGAAGCTGGGGGCGACTAACCAGATGCGTTTTGACTTCGACTACCTGACGTTGTTGGCCAGTGGTGAAGAGGGGCGTTGTGAAACCTATTCACTGGTATCTAACCGTGCGGTGATCGACGGCAATTCCACCATCGATTTTTCTGGTTATCACCACTTTATCACCATGCCTGACTTGCGGGCCTTCGCCAATGCGGGTTTCCCATTCAGCCGTTTGGCGGATCTGTCGCAAACTTTGGTACTGGTGAACAAACAGCCGCAACCTGCCCAGGTGAGTGCATTGCTTAATGCATTAGGCAATATCGGGGCGCAAACCGGTTACCCAGCATTGGCTTTTACGCTAACCGATGACTGGTCACAGGCCAAAGATAAAGATGCCGATATTCTGCTGATTGGTACCATTCCGCCAGAACTGCGGGATGACAGCAAAATCAATCAGTTGGTGGACGCAACCTTGAGCTGGGTAAAAAGCCCGGTACGCCAGTTACCGCTGCCAGAGATGGAAATACAGCAGGATGATGCAACACCTGAGAGCAAAACGACCATCAGTTCATCAGGTGCCATGTCGGCGATTATTGGCGTGCAATCCCCGTTCCATGATCAACGTAGCATAGTGGCTTTGCTGGCGGACAGCCCGCGCGGTTATGAATTATTAAATAGTGCGCTGCTCGACAGTGGCAAACGTGAGGCGGTATTTGGTTCGGTGGCGGTGATCCGTGAGTCGGGTGTCAATAGCCTACGTGTCGGTGATATTTACTATGTGGGCCATTTGCCATGGTGGCAGCGCATTTGGTATGCCCTGTCGACACACCCCATATTGCTGGCCGTTATGGCGGCCATTGTGGTGATCATCGTGGCGCTGTTGCTGCGGCGTGGTTTGAGGGCTTTCAGCCGTCGTCGTTTGGCACCTGAAGATAGGGATTGATGGCCATGACGGGAGGTTGCCTGCAACGTCTGCTGTATGGTGTATTGCTGCTGTGTGCCGTCAACACGGCAACCGCCTGTGAATGGCCGGCCTGGCAGCAATACCGGCAGTTTTACATCAGCGATGATGGGCGGGTGATTGATCCCAGTAGCCCAAATCTGGTAACTACCTCAGAAGGGCAAAGCTACGCCATGTTCTTTGCTCTGGTGGCTAATGATCGGGCAACGTTCGATAAACTGCTGAAATGGACGGAAAACAACCTGTCTGCTGGCTCCCTGACGGCCCATCTGCCTGCCTGGTTGTGGGGGAAGAACGATCAAAATCATTGGCAGGTGTTGGACAGTAATTCTGCGTCGGATGCTGATTTGTGGCTGGCTTATGACCTGTTGGAGGCCGGGCGCTTGTGGAAAAACCATCATTACCAACGTGTGGGCAGATTGCTGTTGCAACGGATTGGTCGTGAAGAGGTCGTAGATATTCCCGATTTAGGGAAGATGCTGTTACCGGGCAAGGTGGGCTTTGTGGCTGAAGAACGTTGGCGGCTCAATCCCAGTTATTTACCGCCACAACTCCTGGCACGTTTTGCTCGCTTTAATGGGCCCTGGAAAGCGATGAAGAAAAGTAACCAGCGCTTGTTGTTGGAGACCGCGCCACAGGGTTTTTCACCCGATTGGGTGATTTGGCAAGCTGACAAAGGTTGGCAAGCGGATGAGGTTAATCCCAATATGGGCAGTTATAACGCTATCCGCGTTTATCTCTGGGCGGGCATGTTGGCAGATGAAGACCCGCATAAAGTGGCACTAGTGAAACAATTCCAGCCGATGGTGCAGATGACCACCCAGCTTGGTGTGCCACCCGAAGAAACGGATACCGCTACGGGTAAAACCACGGGTTATGGCCCGGTTGGCTTCTCTGCCGCGCTACTCCCGCTGTTAGCCACCCAGCCTGCGGTACTGGCTCAACAACGCCAGCGTCTAGCGGATCCATTACCGAGTGATGCCTACTTTAGTGCTTCTTTGATTCTGTTTGGCCAGGGTTGGGATCAACAACGTTATCGTTTTAATCGTCAGGGTGAACTTCTACCCTCTTGGGGCAGCAAATGCGTAACTACAGACTAGGCTGGCTGAGCCTATTACCGTTAAGCCTGGCCCTATTGCCGCAGGCGCAGAGCGCGGAAACCGTTGCGCCTGAGCAATGGCTGCTGGAACAGGTACGTATCGGCGAAGCGAGTAATAAAGATGATTTGGTCAGTCAGTCACTTTACCGCCTTGAGTTGATGGCGCCGGATAATCCGGAGGTGATCGCCGCACGTATACGTTTGGCATTGCGCCAGGGTAATCAGGCATTGGCGCAGCAACTGCTGACTAAGCTGAAACAGCTGGCACCACAATCGGCGGCTTACCGCCAGGCAGAAATCAGCCTATTGATGACCCAGCCCGAAACGCGTCAGAAGTTGCAACAGGCGCGTTTGTTGGCCACCGCCGGTCATTTGCAGGAAGCCAAAGCCCAATACGATCAGCTATTTAATGGCCCCCCACCCACACTCGATCTGGCAACGGAGTATTGGCGGCTGGTGGCTAGGTTACCCGGCCAGGAAGCAGTGGCGATACAGCAGTTACAGGCACTGGACCAGCAATATCCCAACAATATAACCCTGCGTATGGCGCTGGCGCAGATGCAGTTTAGCCAAGGGCAGGATGCGCAGGCTTATGAGCTATTGCAGCAGGTTGCCGCTGACCCTAATGGACGTACTTTTGCCGCTGATTTGTGGTTGGCGAAAACCAAAGAAATACCCGTCAGCGCGCAGAGTGTGGCGGCATTAAAACGCTTTATTGAGGTTTTTGCTGGCAGTGATCAGGCGGTTAGTGCGCAACCAGAGTTAGCCCGGCAGCAGGCTTTGCTGGCTGACCCTGCCTATCAGGCACGGATAACCGGTTTGGCGCAGGTGGAGAAAGGCGCCAGTAGCACTGCGATCCCTGAACTGAAAAAAGCGTTATCCAGCACCCCCAATGATGCTGAAGTACTGGGTGCTCTGGGGCTGGCTTATTCCCGTGCGGGTGACCGGCAACAAGCTTTGCGCCTGTTTGAGCAGGCGGCGAAAGTAGAGGGTAACAATAATAGCGACAAATGGCAGAGCCTGATCAAGAGCACCCGTTACTGGATGACGGTGGATGCGGGTGACAAGGCACTGAAAGCCAATAATCTGCCGCTGGCACAGCAAAAATATCAGCAGGCACGGCAGATTGATCAGAGTGATAATTATGCGTTGATTGGCTTGGGTGATGTGGCGGTGGCTGAAAAAGACGATAGCCGCGCAGAGCGCTATTATCAGCAGGCGTTGCGTTTGGACCCGGCGAGTGAGAGTGCTATACGGGGGGTGGTTAATATTTATCAACGGCAGTCTCCGCAAAAGGCGTTGGACTATCTTAATCGTCTGCCCCGAGAGCAACAGACCAAGGTGAGTGGCATCTTTGATGAACTGCAATTGGACATGTTGAAACAGCAGGCGGATGAGCTGGTGCAGCAGCAGCAGTGGTCACAGGCGATAGAAAAATATCAGCAAGCCTATCAGAAAGCGCCAGACGATATCTGGCTGACTTACCGCTATGCGCAAGCGCTGCGCCAGATGGGGCAACAGCAGCCAGCCGATACGCTGTTTCACCGCTTAGTACAGCAGCACCCTAATGATCCACAACAGATTTATGCCTATGCGCTCTATTTGTCGAGTAGTGATCGCGATACCCAGGCGTTGGCACATCTGAACAGGTTACCCCAAGCGCAGTGGGACGATAATATGCGCGAAATGGCGCAACGGTTACAGATGCAGACGGTGCTGGATCATGCCGAGAAACTTCGTACTGCGGGTAATGAACCTGCGGCGATGGCCTATCTTAGTCAACAGCCAACAGAGAGTCGCATCAAACTGACCCTGGCAGATTGGGCGCAGCAAAGAGAGGCTTATGATGAAGCGCTGGCGAGTTATCAATGGGTTCTTGAGCGAGACCCCAATAATCCGGATGCTCGTCTGGGTGAAATTGAATCCTATGTGGCGCAAGGCAAACTCAGCCAGGCGCGGCAGAAATTGCAAGCGACTCCACCGATAGCCGATGACTCAATTAATACTCAGCGTCAGGTTGCCAATGCCTGGGCGGCGGTAGGAGAGCCGCAAGCCGCACTGGATATTTTTACGCGGCAGAAAACGGCTGCCCAGCAACAGCCAAACGGGCAGGAGAAAGCCTTGCTATACCGTGATGTGGCGCGGCTTGAACAGGCTCAGCAGTGGCCAGAAGCGGCAAAACAGGATTACCAGCAGGCGATGGTCGCCAGCGGCATCACGCCAACGGTGCCAGAGGACAATGACAGTTACACGCGTTTGACACGTAGCAATGCCACCGACGATTGGTTAAAACGTGGTATTCGCTCCGATGCAGCCGACCTTTATCGTCAGCAGGATGTTAAGGTCACGCTCGATCATGACTACTGGCATTCAAGCGGGACTGGGGGGATTTCGAATTTTCAGGCACACGACACCATGCTACAGGTGGATATGCCTCTGTATGATGGCCGTGCTTTCTTGCGTACCGATACTGTGCAGTTAGGAGCTGGAACTTTTGATACCAATAATGGCAGCCACTTTGAAACCTTTGGTACGTGTAATACCGTAGGTTGCAGCAGTGATCTACGTCAGGACGCTACTGGTACCAGTGTGGCAGCGGGTTGGGCAAACGACCATTGGCAAGCGGATATCGGTACTACCCCACTGGGGTTTGATGTGGTCGATTGGGTGGGCGGTGTCGCCTACAGTGGTGACTGGAATAATATTGGCTGGACGTTGGGCGCATCACGACGGCCGATGGCCAGTTCGTTGCTGGCTTTTGGCGGGACCCGTGATCCTAATACCGGTATTACCTGGGGTGGCGTGCGGGCTACAGGAATCTACTTGAGTGGCAGTTATGACCGGGGTGGCGATCATGGCGTATGGGCGGATGTTAGCGCTAATCAACTCACCGGACAAAATGTGGAGAATAACCAGCGTCAACGCTTGATGGCGGGTTATTACTACAAAGTGATCAATGAAGATAACCGCCGGTTCTCCATTGGGTTGAGTAGCACGTTATTGCACTATCAGAAGGATTTGAGTGGCTACTCTTTGGGGCAAGGGGGCTATTATAGCCCGCAAGAGTCTATGTCGTTGTCGGTGCCGATAAATTACCGCCAGCGTACCGAGAACTGGTCATGGGAACTGGGGGGGGGCGTGTCGATTTCCCATACTAAAACCGATGATCAGCGACGTTATCCCTTACAGGGATTGATCCCTGATTCGCTGCCAGATAAAGCGGCGATAGAAAGCGGCAGTACCTCTTCCGGTATCGGTTACACGCTGCGGGCGATTATCGAACGCCGCTTGAGCTCTCATTGGACGGCGGGGGCGGGGATTGATATTCAACAGGCAAAAGATTATACACCGAGCCATATGCTGCTCTATTTACGTTACTCGTTTGATGGCTGGCAGGGTGATCTCGATATGCCACCGCAACCACTGACACCTTACGCTGACTTTAAGTAGAATATTGGGTGTGTCATCTAGCGGGTAGTTTTGCTACCCTGTGGTTAATTTACACCCACGTGTATTAATCAGCCGAGCCATTGGGTGCTGCCAATACCATTATCGCTTGGATAATGATTCGGCATGAAATTGAATAGTGGAGAACGGGTTTGCGTGTCAGGCGTTCATTAACAATCAAGCAGATGGCGACGGTGTCGGGTGTAGCGCTGGTGACATTTTGCATTTTTATCATCATTCAGCTGTTCCATTTAGTACAGCAGCAGCGGGTTGATTATAGCCAGCAGATGGAAAGTATCGCTGACTCGGTGCATAAACCCTTGGCGCAGGCGGTGCTGCGTATGGATATGCCGGAAACCCAAAATTTGCTTAATACACTGCCGCCAATCGGTATTCTCTCTCGGGCAGATATTGTGTTGCCCAATCAGTTTCAGGTTCAACATGCTGATTTCACCGCTCAGCGCCCGGTCCCCGCTCTGGTGATGCGTATTTTTGACTTGCCAATACAGGTCTCAATGCCGCTTTATTCCTCGGAGCCGATTACTGCCAATAGTCAGCCATTGGCTTATCTGGTACTCCAGGTTGATTCATACCGGATGTATCAGTTTATCCTCAGCACGCTGTCTATGATGTTGTCGACTTATCTTTTACTTACCCTAATTTTGTCCGTTGCTATTACCTGGTGTATTAACCGGTTGTTGGTGCATCCGTTGCGTGCCATGGTCCGTGAGTTGGAAAATGTTCCGCAAGAGGCGTTGCTTTACCACCAACTGATGTTACCCGCCCAACATCACGATGATGAGTTAGGGGCGCTGGTGCGTAATTATAATCGCAACCAGCAGGCGATGGTTAAGGCGCATTTGGCGAGTTCCCGCAATGCCATGACATCTGGACTCGATTCATTGTTGTTGACTGCGCCGTTTGAGCAGCGTCGGTTTGCCTTGTTTTTACAATCCCAATGGGATATGCAGACCCAGCAAGTGATCGCTGCGGAAGTTTTTCCCTATTGGTTGCAGGATGACACGGCTATCTTGCCAGCAGCGCTGTTACCATTGGTCGAAGGTCGGGGGATGATAGTTCCCATTGGCAACTGGATGCTGGCTGAATCGTGTCGCATTTTGGCTAACTGGCAAGCCAAGGATATTGCCCTGCCGCTGGCGGTGAAAGTCTCGGCACTGCAGTTACAGCAGCCAGAGTTTGTCCCCCTCCTGAAGCAACAGTTGACAAAATGTTCAATTAATCCAGGCAAACTGTGGTTGGAAATCACCGCAACGGCGTGTAATAACGATGTTGACGCCACTCAAGCGCAACTGAGCTCTCTGCGTGAGCTGGGGGTGGGGGTGGTACTGGTGGTTATCGATGCGACCAATGTCAGCAGCCTTAAGCATTTGCCATGGGATTCGATTAAAATCGCCGCTGAGGTTATTGCTGGTGTGCCAGAGTATCAGGCAATGACACAGACGGTGAGTCGTGTTGCTGCTGAGTTTCACCAACCGATGATGGCGGAGGGGGTTGCCACTGGGGCGCAACGGGAATGGCTACTGCAACAGGGGATTCGCCGTGGTCAGGGGCCGCTGTTTGGTCAGTTGCTGCCAAAGGAGGAGTTTGAACAGCGCTTTTTTAGTGTAAAAAAACTGTGATCTTGTTGGTAAAAAATCGGCCAAATCTGTTTTCAATGTGTTAATGCTCACATATATCATAACTTTATATCAACAGAGCCGTTCATTGCCTTTATCCTATCGCCAATTTCAATGACTCATGTCGAATTTTATCCCCCACTTTATGAAATTTGCTGAACTTGGGTATCTAATTTAGGGAACTTTTTATGGCTGATCTACCACTTAAACCTTCCACCTCTTCACCAGCGATTCGGCGAGGCCTGTTTATTCTGGCTGCCGATCTTTTGTTGTTTGTGGTGTTGCTGCAAACTTTGCCATTTAATGCCCAAGAGAATATGGGGCTGGCCTTGTTGGTATTTATCGGCATTTTGTGGCTGACTGAGGCGATACATATCACCATTACTGCGCTCTTGGTACCGATTATGGCGATCGGTATGGGGATCATGAATGTGGATAAGGCACTGGCGTCTTTTGCTAACCCCACCATTTTCCTGTTCTTCGGTGGTTTTGCGCTGGCTACTGCATTGCATATTCAGAAGATTGATCGGTTGATTGCCAATCGGCTGCTGCTGTTAGCTCGTGGCCGGATGTTGGTGGCTGCCTTGATGTTATTTGCCACTACGGCAGCACTTTCCATGTGGATCAGTAATACGGCGACGGCGGCCATGATGTTGCCGCTGGCGATGGGGATTTTGTCGAATCTTGACCGGGAGCGGGAACATAACACTTATGTTTTCCTGTTGTTAGGGATTGCTTACAGCGCCAGTATCGGTGGGCTTGGCACTATGGTTGGCAGCCCACCCAATGCCATTGCTGCCGCCCAGCTTGGGCTGGATTTTATGGGTTGGATGAAGTTTGGTATTCCGGTGATGCTGGTATTGATGCCGCTGATGGTGGGTACGCTCTATCTGATGTTGCGCCCCAGCCTGAACCACCAGTTCAGCATTAGCCTGGAAGAGTTCACCTGGAGCCCGTCACGTAAGATCACCCTGGGTATTTTTTTGCTTACCGTGGTGTGCTGGATTTTTAGTAGCTACATCAGTGCGGTTTTAGGGGGAATAAAACAGTTTGATACCGTGGTTGCGGTCGCGGCAGTGATCCTGATCGGTATCAGTGGGGTTGCCAGTTGGGCGCAAATCCAGCAGAACACCGAATGGGGCGTCTTGATGTTGTTCGGCGGTGGTTTGACGCTGAGTGTGATCTTGAGAGATACCGGTGCCAGCAAAGTGATGGCAGAAGGTATGGCAACCCTGTTTGGCAGCAGCCACTGGTTTATTATTATTCTGGCCGTTGCGGTATTTATTATCTTCCTGACTGAGTTTACCAGCAATACCGCCAGTGCTGCGCTGTTGGTGCCGATCTTTGCCACCGTTGCCGAAGCCTTGGGGATGCCCCCAGCACTGTTGACCATTGTGATCGGTATTGGGGCTTCCTGCGCCTTTATGCTACCGGTCGCCACGCCGCCCAATGCCATTGTTTATGGTACCGGGATGATACGCCAGAGTGAGATGGTCAAAGTTGGTTTCTGGCTCAATATTATATGTGTGCTGGTTGTTACCTTATTCGCATGGTTCGTCTGGCGTTAAGTTGTCGGGCAGCGCGGATTGCCTGCCCTGATCACAGGACGTACATCGCTGTGCGTCCTGATTATCTTCAGTAGATATCCGTATCAATCGCGGTGTTCCTGCCAAATGTCAGGCCGAGTAATCAGGCAACCTTTCCCACCACTTGAATTCCCACAGTGAAAAACTGATTCGTTTCATCTCTTAAAATTTACAAATAACTATTTAGGGTGAACAACAAATTATTTCCATGTTGTTATTGCAGTGTTATTTTTGCGCGTGCGATGAACAGTGTAGACGAGTGAATGCCTACCTATCGCACCGTTTCCCCCCTAAGGATGTTGAAAATGAAAAAACAATTCTATAAAAGCCTTTATTTTCAAGTATTAACTGCAATTACGTTAGGTGTCTTGCTTGGCCATTTCTACCCTGATCTTGGTGCTCAGATGAAACCGTTGGGTGATGGGTTTGTAAAATTAATTAAAATGATTATCGCCCCGGTGATCTTCTGTACCGTCGTGACTGGTATCGCAGGTATGGAGAGCATGAAAGCGGTGGGCCGTACCGGCGCGATTGCGCTGTTGTACTTTGAAATTGTCAGTACTATTGCGCTATTGATCGGGCTGGTGATTGTGAATGTGGTACAACCGGGGGTGGGAATGAACGTTAACCCCGGTACACTGGATGCCAAATCGGTGGCGGTGTATGTCCAACAGGGGGCCGAACAGGGGATTGTCCCGTTTCTGCTGGATATTATTCCCGGCAGTGTGATTGGTGCGTTTGCCAGTGGCAATATCTTGCAGATATTACTGTTTGCCGTGTTATTCGGTTTTGCACTCCATCACTTGGGTGAAAAGGGGCAACTGATCTTTAACGTGATCGAAAGTTTCTCGCGCGTGATCTTTGGCATCATCAATATGATCATGCGTTTGGCACCGATAGGGGCGTTCGGTGCAATGGCATTCACTATCGGTAAGTATGGTGTGGGCACACTGGTACAACTTGGGCAATTGATCATCTGTTTCTATATTACCTGTGTGCTTTTTGTGGTGGTGGTGCTGGGCTCGATTGCCCGTTACACCGGTTTCAATATCTTCAAATTTATTCGTTATATCAAAGAAGAACTGCTGATTGTGCTGGGAACTTCTTCTTCCGAATCGGTACTCCCCCGCATGTTGGATAAAATGGAGAAACTGGGGTGCAAGAAATCGGTAGTGGGGTTAGTGATCCCGACTGGTTACTCCTTCAACCTTGATGGCACCTCAATCTACCTGACCATGGCCGCGGTATTTATCGCTCAGGCAACCAATACCCAGATGGATATCATTCATCAGGTGACATTGCTGGTGGTGTTATTGCTCTCTTCCAAGGGGGCGGCGGGCGTCACGGGCAGCGGTTTTATTGTGTTGGCCGCTACTATTTCGGCAGTGGGGCATTTACCCCTGGCGGGTTTGGCGCTGATTCTGGGGATTGACCGTTTTATGTCAGAAGCACGCGCATTGACCAATCTGGTGGGTAATGGTGTGGCGACGGTGGTGGTGGCTAAATGGTGCAAGCAACTTGACCAGCAGCAACTGAATCACGAACTCAACAACCCGGTAGCTCAACCAGAGCCAGTCAAGTCCACTCTCTGATTTTTCCTCGCTAGACCCCGGTTCATTCAAGTTGCAGCTTACCCCCTGCAGCTTGAGTGACAACAAAGTAGAGATTATTTTTCACATTGCTAAGTAACATCCATCAATATGCATGGTCTAACAACGTGGTACACTTTGTGCCTTGTGAAATTCAGGGCACAGCGACCCAGGTTATTCGATTGAAATCTGTATAAAAATTTGAAAAGTGATCAAGTAGGGGTTTACATGCAGGGTACCAGAATTCGTCTTTTAGTGGGTGGGCTGTTGTTGGTTGCGGCCAATAGTTGCGCGCTGGCTGAAGCACTACAACCGGATCCCGCCTGGCAGCAAGGGCAATTGGAAAATGGGTTTTCCTGGCAGATCCTTGATACACCACAGCGCCCGAGTGATCGGGTTGAATTGCGGCTGATGGTCAATACTGGCTCGCTGGTGGAGTCTTCCCAACAAGTGGGTTTTGCTCACCTGTTACCGCGTATTGCCGTAACGCGTAGCGAGAGTTTTACCCCGCCTCAGTTACGTTCGTTGTTACAGCAAGGCGTGGATAGTGACAAGCCATTCCCCCCCGCGATCAGTTCTTATGATTTCACCGTTTATAACCTGAGCCTGCCGAATAACCGCCCGGATCTGCTTAAAGAGGCGTTGGCCTGGCTTGCGGATACCACCGGTAAACTAGCGATAGACCAGCAAACTGTGGATGCGGTGATCAATAGCGATATGGATCCTATTGGCACCTACCCGCTGAATCCGCAAGATTCTTGGTGGCGTTATCGGCTGAAAGGTTCAACACTGTTGGCGCATGACCCAGGGCAACCGATTAAGCGGCCCGTGGATATTGAACAACTGAAGACATTTTACCAACAGTGGTATACCCCTGATGCCATGACGCTATACATCGTCGGTAAAGTGGATAGCCGCAGTTTGAGTGAACAGATCAATAAGGCTTTCTCGTCACTTAGTGGCAAACGCGAGACACCTGCCACCATGCCAACGTTAGCTGCGTTACCCGTTGATCCGGTCAGTTTCCCGAGCGATCAGGTGAAGCAGAGTACGCTGTCAATTATGTGGGATACCCCTTGGCATCCTATTCGTGATTCGCAAAGCCTGAATCGTTACTGGCGTAGTGATATCGCCCGTGAAGCCTTGTTCTGGCATATTCAGCAGGTGTTGCAGAAGAACGGGCAGAAAAATATTCAACTAGGGTTTGATTGTCGCGTACTGTATCAACGGGCTCAGTGTGCAATCCATCTCAACTCCCCTAACAGTGACCTGAACAGCAGCTTGGCGGTGATTGCCCGCGAATTGGCCAATGTGCGTAAAAATGGTTTCTCTGCGCAGGAATTCACGGCATTGCAGGGGCTGAAGACTGAGCAGCTCAACAAACTGTTTACCACCTATGCACGTACTGATACTGACGTATTGATGAGCCAACGCTTGCGTTCACAGCAAAGTGGTGTGGTGGATATCGCCCCTGAGCAGTATCAGCAGTTGCGCCAGGCATTTTTGGCTTCATTGACGCTGGAAGCGCTCAATCAGGAACTGAAACTGCAATTGTCACAAGATGCTACCCTGGTGTTGCTGCAACCCAAGGGGGAGCCGGAAATGAACATGAAGCAGTTGCAGGACATTTATAATGGCATCATGACACCGGGCCAAGTGCCCCATGAAGAGGTCAAACCGGTTGAAGCCGTGAAAGCGACCGCCGCAGAAACCCACCTGTAGTAATCTATATTCATGCAGGCTGCAGGGGATATTCTTGCAGCTGCATGATGACTAATCGCCATCTCGCCGCTCCTTTCTGCTACAATTTCGCCCCCAATCATCTTGAGCAATAAGTCACCATGCGATTAAACCCCAGCCAACAACACGCAGTGGAGTTCGTTACCGGACCTTGTCTGGTGCTGGCTGGTGCCGGTTCCGGCAAGACGCGAGTGATCACCAATAAAATCGCCCATTTGATCCAGCAATGTGGTTATCAGGCCCGGCAAATTGTGGCGGTGACCTTCACCAACAAAGCCGCGCGGGAGATGAAAGAGCGCGTGGCACACACCATGGCACGCAAAGAGGCCCGTGGCCTGATCATCTCGACGTTCCACACGTTAGGTCTTGAGGTGATCAAACGCGAATATGCCGCTTTGGGGATGAAATCCAACTTCTCGTTGTTTGATGATCAGGATCAGTTGGCGCTATTGAAAGAACTGACTGAGAAATGGCTGGAAAATGACAAAACGCTGGTGGCGCAGCTTATTTCCACCATCTCCAACTGGAAGAATGACCTGGTGGACCCGACACAGGCCATGGGGTTGGCTCGATCTGAGCGTGACAAGTTGTTTGCCCATTGCTATGGGTTGTATGAGACCCATATGAAGGCCTGTAACTTATTGGATTTTGACGATCTGATCCTGCTGCCGACCTTACTGCTACAGCGTAATCAGGAAGTACGCGAACGCTGGCAGAACCGAATCCGTTATCTGTTGGTGGATGAGTATCAGGATACCAACACCAGCCAGTATCAACTGGTGAAATTGCTGGTGGGTAACCGCGCGCGTTTTACCGTGGTGGGGGATGATGACCAGTCTATTTACTCTTGGCGTGGTGCCCGCCCACAAAATCTGGTGTTGCTGAAGGAGGATTTCCCCCAATTGCAGGTGATTAAACTGGAGCAAAACTACCGTTCCAGCGAACGTATCCTGAAAGCTGCCAATATCCTGATTGCCAATAATCCCCATGTGTTTGAAAAACGGCTTTTTTCCGAGTTGGGTTACGGCGAAGAACTGAAAGTGATCACCGCCAACAATGAAGATCATGAGGCGGAACGGGTGGTGGGTGAGCTGATTGCCCACCACTTTATCAAGAAGACCCACTACGGTGATTATGCCATTCTCTATCGAGGCAACCACCAGTCGCGGGTGTTTGAAAAAATGCTGATGCAAAACCGCATCCCGTACAAAATTTCAGGGGGGACTTCCTTCTTCTCGCGCCCTGAGATCAAGGATTTGCTGGCCTATCTGCGCGTGTTAACCAACCCCGATGATGACAGTGCCTTTTTGCGTATCGTCAACACCCCTAAGCGCGAGATTGGCCCGGCAACGCTGCAAAAATTGGGGGAGTGGGCCAACCAGCGCAATAAAAGCCTGTTTAACGCCAGTTTTGATCTCGGCTTGGGCCAACACTTGACTGGCCGTGGTTTGGAATCATTACAGCGCTTTACCCACTGGATGGCAGAAATAGCGCAAAGGGTGGAACGTGAACCACTGATGGCGGTGCGTGACCTGCTTAGGGGAGTGGATTACGAAAGCTGGCTATTTGAAACCTCCCCCAGCCCGAAAGCGGCTGAAATGCGCATGAAAAACGTCAACACGCTGTTTGGTTGGATGAGCGAAATGCTGCAAGGTAGCGAACTGGATGAACCGATGACCCTGACCCAGGTGGTGACGCGCTTTACCCTGCGCGACATGATGGAGCGGGGGGAAGGTGATGAAGATCTGGATCAGGTACAACTGATGACGCTACATGCTTCCAAGGGGCTTGAGTTCCCCTATGTGTTCTTGGTGGGGATGGAAGAGGGGCTGTTGCCCCACCAAAGTAGCATTGATGAGGACAATATCGACGAAGAGCGCCGTCTGGCTTATGTCGGCATCACTCGCGCGCAGAAAGAGCTGTTTTTTACTTTATGTCGTGAACGCCGCCAATACGGTGAGTTAGTGCGCCCAGAACCCAGCCGCTTCCTGTTGGAATTGCCACAGGATGATCTCGCCTGGGAGAGTGAGCGAAAAGTGCTGAGCCCACAAGAGCGGATGCAGAAAGGGCAAAGCCATTTGGCGAATGTAAAAGCGATGCTAGCGAAGGCCAAAGGGGGATAAAGTCAGGCGATAGTGAGTCAGCTTCTATTCTATCAGGCGATGCAAACTAATCTTGCTCATCCAATAAGAGCGGCCAATGGGCATTGCCCTGCCAGCGGCTTTCTTGTTCCAGTGCTTCAGCACCCAATGGGTGTTGGCCTAACCAACCATGAGGCAAAATTACATGCAGCTCTTGCTGATTAGCCCGTAAGCGTACCGCAGGTAGGGTGTCGTCGCGGCGGCGGCTGGCAAAGATGATCGCTAGGCGCAGAATGCGACACAGATGCTGTGCCATCTCGGCGGGCACGGCGTTTTGTTGGCTTAACAGTGACAGGTCAAGAGCATTGCACTGGTTTTGCAACAAGGTGGCCAACAGCTTTTTCTGTGCTGGGGTAAAGCCGGGCAAATCAAGGTGGCGCACCAGATAGGCCGCGTGTTGCGGCGCTTGTTTGAAATCGACACTTAGGCCAATTTCATGGAGCAGGCAGGCCGCTTGCAGTAACTCACGGCAGCGAGTATCCAACGGCCATTGGTTGGCAGTCTGCAAACAGAAGTTCGCCGCCAACTGGTTCACGCGCTCACCCTGCTCGATATCCAGCAGATAACGGCGTTGCAGATTGCGCAGTGTCCGGCTGCGAATATCTTTGTCCACCGGTAAATGCAACATGCCGTACACTAAGCCTTCACGCAGTGCACCGCCTGCCAGCATCATGCTTTCAATGTTTAATTCTTGGAAAATAGCCAGCAGGATGGACAGGCCACTGGGGAATACCAGCGCACGCTCTAGCGTCAACCCTTCAATTTCCAGCTCTTCCAATTTGCCACATTGAATGGCGCGCTGTTTTAGTTGGCGTAGTTTGGGTAGGGTAATGCATTCGTCCATTCCCTGGGCGACCATAATTTCTTGCAGTGCCTGCACCGTGCCAGAGGCACCAACACAAATCTGCCAACCATGCTGCCGCAGTTGTGGCGCGATGGGGCGTACCATCTCACGGGCTGCCAACTCCGCCGCTTCAAAGTTATCCCGCTCCAGGTCGCGGTTACTGAAAAAACGCTCAAGCCAGGTAACGCACCCCATCGGCAGGCTATAAAGTTGATCTGCCTGCGAGGCGGTACCCACCACCAGTTCAGTACTGCCGCCGCCAATATCCACCACCAAGCGCTGTTCAGGCCCCCCGGTGGTATGGGCGACCCCGTGATAGATTAACCTTGCTTCTTCTTCGCCGGTGATCACTTGTATTGGGCAGCCGAGAATGGCTTCGGCGGTGTGTAGAAATTCGCTGGCATTGTTTGCCAGGCGCAACGTGGCGGTGGCCACCACGCGCATCTGTTCGCGTGGGATATCTTGTAAGCGTTCGGCAAATAACCGCAGGCACTGCCAGCCACGCTGCATCGCTTCTTGGGAGAGATGGTTGTTTTGGCCCAAGCCCGCCGCCAAGCGTACTTTACGCTTGATACGCGCCACGGTCTGGATACTGCCAGCCACCTCACGCACCACCAACATATGGAAACTGTTAGAACCTAGGTCGATGGCGGCATAGAGGGTGCTGGATGTGGGCATAGTGATTGGTCAGCTTGTGCGTTTACGGTGATTACGTGGCGCATTACCACGGCGGGGTGCACTACCACGGCGCTGGCCATTGCTGCCTCTTGGGCGCATTAGGCGCTTCGGTGCCGGCAAATCACTCATTAACGCCTCACTATTGTATTTACTCACCGGAATGCTGTGGCCGGTATAGGTCTCAATGGCGGGCAGGTTAAGGGCATACTCTTCACAGGCCAGGCTGATGGAGTGACCACTTTCCCCGGCGCGGCCAGTACGGCCAATACGGTGTACGTAGTCTTCACAGTCATCCGGCAGATCGTAGTTGAATACATGGGTGACCAACGGGATATGCAAGCCACGGGCTGCTACATCGGTTGCCACCAGGATATCCAGGTTGCCCTTGGTGAAGTCATCAAGAATACGCAGGCGCTTTTTCTGCGCTACATCACCGGTCAATAAACCAACACGGTGACCATCAGCAGCCAGATGGCCCCAGATCTCTTCACAGCGGTGTTTGGTATTGGCGAAAATAATACAGCGATCAGGCCACTCTTCTTCAAGCAGTGTCTGCAACAGGCGCATTTTTTCTTCGTTGGAAGGGTAGAACAGCTCCTCTTTAATGCGGTGACCGGTTTTTTGCTCCGGCTCCACTTCCACATATTCGGCGTTGTTCATTTGTTCAAAGGCCAGTTCACGCACGCGATAGGACAAAGTGGCGGAAAAGAGCATATTTAGCCGTTGATTGACGCTAGGCATGCGGCGGAATAACCAACGAATATCCTTGATAAAGCCCAGATCGTACATCCGGTCAGCTTCATCAAGTACCACAACCTGGATTGCCCCCAGGTCAATATAGTTCTGCTTGGCATAATCAATTAAACGCCCGGTGGTGCCAACCAGGATATCTACCCCGTCTTGCAACACCTTCAACTGCTTATCGTAGCCATCACCCCCATAGGCCAAGCCCAGTTTCAGCCCGCTTGATTGTGACAGGGCTTCAGCATCAGCATGGATCTGTACCGCCAGTTCACGGGTGGGCGCCATGATCAAGGCTCGTGGCTGGTTGGTTTGGCGATCTTCTTTTGCCGGGTGGGTTAACAAATAGTGAAAAGTAGACGCTAAAAATGCCAGCGTCTTTCCGGTACCGGTTTGCGCCTGACCTGCAACGTCGCGCCCACTGAGAGTGAGCGGCAATGCTAACGCCTGAATGGGCGTGCAGTGGTAAAACCCTTTTTTCTCAAGGGCTTCAAGGACTAACGGGTGCAGGGCGAAGTCGGAAAACTTCTGTTCGGTCAAGTGTGTTTTGCTCATAGTGTGTTAGAATATCAGCTAACTGTTGCTTTACGAAAGCATATCCGTTGAAATAAACACGGTGAAATAGACCCAAGTGCATTCAAGCTGTCACCAGAAGGGCAGTATATACTCTGGTGAGCTGACATAAATAGTCAGTGCTCCGGGCGTATACACCTAGCCAACATTGGCAACTTGAATAGAAACGGGTATAAAATCGCCTGAGTTGGTTAATGCTACACCAACAAGGTAGACATGATCCTGTGGAGTAGAATATGAGCGATAAAATTATTCACCTGACTGACGATAGCTTTGATTCTGATGTGCTGAAAGCCGAAGGGCCAATCTTGGTCGATTTCTGGGCTGAATGGTGTGGTCCGTGCAAGATGATTGCCCCGATCCTGGATGAGATTGCTGAAGAATTCGCTGGCAAGCTGACTATTACCAAGCTGAACATTGATCAAAACCCGGCTACCGCCCCGAAGTATGGCATCCGTGGTATTCCTACGCTGTTGTTGTTCAAGAATGGTGAAGTGGCGGCGACTAAAGTGGGTGCGTTGTCCAAGAGTCAGCTCAAAGATTTTCTGAGCGCGAATCTGTAAGCGGGGGGCATACCCAGGTTCCATCAGAGGTTGCAGCCAATAGTGCTGTAGCTTACATGGCGATGGGTATCTACCCAGTGCAGGCGTCTGGCAGCGGATTTACTGCTAGACGCCCGCCAAGAAGCGTGTTAAGTTTAACCACACTGCATATAGAACTTACCTGAAGTATTAAATCTAAAGAGTCTGAATCTGAGCTTTATGTCGAATCATCGGCCTTGTCATTTGACTGTTAATTTAGCCTACGTTTTGACAATCAAGCGGTTTTGCAAAATCAGTTTTTAAAGCACCTTTGATCATCAACTGCCAGTGCTTATGTCCCGTGTAAGGTGTTTCTTACCTCGATGTTTAATGGTTAGTGATCGACTGTGCAGTAACAGGCACGAATATCTAATGCATTTCAAGCTGTAGCAAAGCGGCAACCCAACCACCCTGAATGACTGTGTGAGTGAGTCCTGCCAGTTTGAAAAGCAACGGGTAAAATACGCTGCCATACCATTCACGTTACAAGTTCGAGATATACCCCGAGTTTAAGAACCTCTACTATGAATCTTACCGAATTAAAGAATACGCCGGTTTCTGAGTTGATTACTCTTGGCGAAAATATGGGGCTGGAAAACCTGGCCCGTTTGCGTAAACAGGACATTATCTTCTCTATACTTAAGCAACATGCGAAAAGTGGGGAAGATATCTTCGGCGATGGTGTGTTGGAGATACTGCAGGATGGGTTTGGTTTCCTCCGTTCTGGAGATAGTTCCTACCTCGCAGGCCCTGATGATATCTACGTTTCTCCCAGCCAAATCCGCCGTTTCAATCTCCGCACTGGTGACACCATTTCCGGTAAGATTCGTCCACCTAAAGAAGGTGAGCGCTATTTTGCCTTGTTGAAAGTGAATGAAGTCAACTACGACAAGCCGGAAAACGCCCGCAACAAGATCCTATTCGAAAACCTGACGCCGCTGCATGCTAACTCGCGTTTGCGTATGGAACGTGGCAATGGGTCTACTGAAGATCTCACTGCGCGGGTGCTGGATTTGGCAGCACCGATTGGCCGTGGTCAACGTGGTTTGATTGTCGCGCCACCCAAGGCCGGTAAGACCATGCTGCTGCAGAATATTGCCCAGAGCATTGCTTACAATCACCCCGATTGTGTGTTGATGGTGTTGCTGATCGACGAACGTCCGGAAGAAGTGACCGAGATGCAGCGCCTGGTGAAAGGGGAAGTGATCGCCTCTACGTTTGACGAGCCTGCTTCACGTCACGTACAAGTGGCGGAAATGGTGATCGAGAAGGCCAAGCGCTTGGTAGAACATAAAAAGGATGTGATCATTCTGCTTGATTCCATTACTCGTCTGGCACGCGCCTACAACACCGTGGTACCTGCTTCAGGCAAGGTGTTGACCGGTGGTGTGGATGCCAATGCCTTGCACCGTCCCAAGCGTTTCTTCGGTGCCGCACGTAACGTTGAAGAGGGTGGCAGCCTGACCATCATCGCTACGGCACTGGTTGATACCGGTTCTAAAATGGATGAAGTTATCTACGAAGAGTTTAAAGGCACCGGTAACATGGAACTGCACCTGGCACGTAAAATTGCCGAGAAGCGTGTCTTCCCTGCTATTGATTACAACCGTTCCGGTACCCGTAAAGAAGAGCTGCTTACCACTTCGGAAGAGCTGCAAAAAATGTGGATCCTGCGGAAAATCATTCATCCGATGGGTGAGATTGATGCAATGGAGTTCCTCATTAATAAATTGGCGATGACCAAAACCAATGATGAATTCTTCGATATGATGAAGCGTTCATGATTGGGTGAGTAAAAAAGTTGTCGAACGCCATGCCTAGTCATGGCGTTTTTTGCTTTTGGCGGATACGATAAGCAAGAGTAATAACTAAGTGAGCTACCCTGATGACTTACTGAGACTTCGTCTGATTTGCACTTATCAGCTTAAGGTGATGAGTGCAAATGTATGAAGACATGTCTATTGTCATAGGAATTGACTGAAAAGGTTGCTGGGTGATGATAGTGGTGCCATTTTTACTCATGCTAAGCTACCTTATCTTTTTTTAGAGATTCGTTAACCGTGAACATACTCACTATGAGTACTGAAATCCTTTTTGTTTTTCTGTTTTCTTTGGCTTTTTTGTTTGTTGCCCGCAAGGTAGCAAAGCGCATTGGTTTGGTTGATAAGCCGAATTATCGGAAACGTCATCAGGGCCTAATCCCGCTGGTTGGGGGGATTTCTGTTTATGCTGGCCTGTGTTTCGCTTTCCTGATCACCGATGTACCGATTGTGCACAGCAAGCTCTACCTCGCTTGTGCGGGTGTGTTGGTGTTCGTTGGGGCGCTGGATGATCGTTTTGATATTAGTGTCAAAATTCGAGCCACCGTGCAGGCCCTGGTTGGAGTGGCGATGATGCTGTTCGCCGACCTCTATCTGCATAGCCTCGGCCAGGTATTTGGTAACTGGGAAATGCTGCTGGGTCCGTTTGGCTACTTGGTGACCCTGTTCGCTGTTTGGGCGGCGATCAATGCCTTTAACATGGTGGACGGCATTGATGGTTTGCTGGGTGGACTCTCCTGCGTGTCATTTGGTGCTATGGGGATTCTGCTCTATCAAAGTGGCAACAATGAGCTCGCCTTTTGGTGCTTTGCCATGCTGGCCGCCATTGTCCCTTATATTTTACTGAATCTGGGTGTTCTTGGCCGCCGCTATAAAGTATTTATGGGGGATGCGGGCAGCACGCTGATTGGTTTTACCGCTATCTGGTTACTGTTGCAAAGTTCGCAAGGGGAAAACCATCCCATTAGGCCAGTGACGGCACTCTGGATTATTGCCATTCCTTTGATGGATATGATTGCCATCATGTATCGTCGCCTGCGCAAGGGGATGAGCCCATTCTCACCTGATCGTCAACACATCCATCACCTGATTATGCGGGCCGGTTTTACGCCGCGTCAGGCCTTTGTTTTGATCACGTTGGCCGCGGCAATCCTGGCAGCGATAGGTATTATCGGCGAACGGCTAAGTTTCATTCCGGAATGGGTGATGTTGGTGCTGTTTTTGCTAGCATTCTTTTTTTATGGCTATTGCATTAAACGTGCGTGGCGTGTTGCTCGTTATATCAAACGTATCAAGCGCCGTATTCGTAATTCAATGCACAACAAGCAAGTACCTTAACCTGAGGCTTTAGGGCAGTGATGATTTCTGAAACAACGTCTGATAAGAGTGCTACGGTGGTTGACAACGAACTGGATATTCGCGGTCTGTGCTCTACCCTGTGGCGCGGTAAAAAATGGATTATTGGTTTTGCGCTGCTATTTGCTGTGGTCGCACTGCTTGTCTCCTATCTGGTAAAGCAGGAGTGGAGCGCCACCGCAATCACTGATAAGCCAACAGTTAATTCGTTGGGGGGATATTACTCTCAGCGACAATTCCTGCGTAATCTTGATGTGCGCACCATGCCCGCAGTGGCGGGTGAGCAGCCAGGGATTGCCGATGAAGCCTATAATGAATTCATCATGCAGTTGGCCGCCTATGACACACGTCGCGAATTCTGGTTACAAAATGATTATTACAAACAGCGTCAGAAAGGGGATGCACGCGCCGATGCGGCGTTGTTAGATGAGCTGATTAACAATATTCAGTTCACCCCTCGTGATGATAAAAAAGTACTCAATGACAACGTGAAGTTAACGGCAGAAACTGCCGCTGACTCTAATCAATTGTTGCGCCAGTATGTGGATTTTGCCAGCCACCGTGCGGCACAGCATTTGAATGAAGATATTCAGGGCGCTTGGGCTGCGCGTACTACCGCTATGAATGCCCAGGTCAAACGTCAGGAAGCGGTGGCAGATGCGGTTTATCAACGTGAGCTCAAGAGTGTCCAGCAAGCACTGAAAATTGCTGAGCAACAAGGGATTAACCGTGCTCAGACCAATATTCCGGCAGAACAGCTACCCGATTCTGACCTTTTCATGCTGGGTAAACCGACGCTTCAAGCGCGTCTGGAAGGGTTACAGGCATCAGGTCCAACCTATGATCTCGATTATGACCAAAATCGGGCCATGCTGACCACCTTGCATGCTGGCCCGACGCCAGATACTAATTTTCAGACATTCCGCTATCTGCGTACACCAGAAGAGCCGGTGAAACGTGACAGCCCACGCCGGGTATTCTGGTTGATTATGTGGGGGGCGATTGGTAGCTTGGTGGGTGCTGGTGTGGCTTTGGTGCGTCGGCCTCGCAGTTGAGATAAAAGAAAGTTGAAATAAAAGAGCGTTAAAATAAGCATGTCCTAGGGAGTTCAGGCGGCTATTCAGGTTGTTGCAGCTTGAAGGATAGCGGGATTTTATTGACGGACACATCTACCCAAGTTCAATGAAGTTGCAGGTAGGCAGCAAACGAGAGACAAATCGGTCATCACCGATTTGAACAGCACTCGTGCTGGCCCGAAGGGTAAACCTCAGAGATGAGGTTCATTCATCCCGATGAGCTTACATGGGTAAGTGACTCGGGTGCACGAGCGTAGCCCACACCGCAGCAGCTTTATTGATGACGGGGATAAGTGCCCCATTTGCAGGTTTGCCTGCAGTTTACAGACCAAAAGAGATTCGCTGTGAAAGTGTTGACTGTTTTTGGTACCAGGCCGGAAGCCATCAAAATGGCTCCTTTGGTACATGCTCTGGCTCAGGACGAAGCCTTTGAATCTAGAGTCTGCGTTACGGCACAGCATCGTGAGATGTTGGATCAGGTATTGCGGTTGTTTGAAATCGTACCTGATTATGATCTGAATATTATGAAACCGGGCCAGGGGCTGAGTGAAATCACTTGCCGTATCCTGGAAGGGTTAAAAGGCGTGCTGGAAGATTTCAAACCGGATGTGGTGCTGGTTCATGGTGATACGACGACGACCATGAGCACCAGTCTGGCGGCATTTTATCAGCGTATTCCGGTGGGGCATGTCGAGGCAGGATTGCGCACGGGGGATCTCTATTCCCCTTGGCCAGAAGAGGCCAACCGTAAATTAACCGGTCATTTGGCGATGTACCATTTCGCGCCGACGGAAAATTCGCGTCAAAACCTGCTGCGTGAGTCACTGAGTGATGACCATATTATCGTAACTGGTAATACAGTGATTGATGCATTGTTTTGGGTACGTGACCGCGTTATGTCTGACGCCACCCTGCGTAATAGTCTTGAACAGCGCTACCCTTTCCTGGATGCCAATAAGAAGTTGATCCTGGTGACAGGGCACCGCCGTGAAAGTTTTGGTGGCGGTTTTGAGCGTATTTGCAGCGCACTGGCAGAGATCGCGCGCCAGCACCCAGAGGTGCAGGTGGTCTATCCGGTGCACTTGAACCCGAACGTCAGTGAGCCAGTTAACCGCATTTTGAAAGGTATCGAAAACGTCATTCTTATCGACCCGCAAGACTACCTGCCTTTTGTTTATCTGATGACTCACTCTTATCTGATCCTGACCGACTCGGGTGGTATTCAGGAAGAGGCTCCTTCACTGGGTAAACCGGTGTTAGTGATGCGTGATACCACTGAGCGACCGGAAGCGGTGGATGCCGGCACGGTGCAATTGGTAGGAACAGATGTAGCCAGAATTGTTGATGCGGTTACCCGGTTACTGACAGATGACAACGCCTATCATGCCATGAGCCGGGCGCATAACCCTTACGGTGACGGGCATGCCTGCCAGCGTATCCTCGAAGCTTTAAAGAATCATCAGGTGACACTATGAGTTTTAACACGATTTCAGTTATTGGCTTGGGTTATATCGGCTTGCCAACAGCGGCGGCGTTTGCTTCCCGCAAGAAAAAAGTGGTGGGTGTAGATGTTAACCAACATGCGGTGGATACCATTAACCGTGGTGCGATCCATATTGTCGAACCCGATCTGGACCGCGTAGTGAAGACGGCGGTTGAAGGGGGTTACTTACAAGCGGTGAATAAACCCCTGCCCGCAGATGCGTTTCTGATTGCGGTACCCACGCCATTTAAAGGGGATCATGAGCCCGATTTAGCCTATGTGGAAGCCGCGGCGAAATCACTGGCGCCGGTACTGAAAAAAGGCGATTTGGTGATCCTGGAGTCTACTTCCCCGGTGGGTGCGACTGAGCAGGTGGCATTGTGGCTGGCGCAGGAGCGCAGTGACCTCAGTTTCCCTCAGGATGCCGGTGAACAAGCCGATGTTAACATTGCCTATTGTCCAGAGCGTGTGTTGCCCGGGCAGGTGATGGTGGAACTGATCCAGAATGACCGCGTGATCGGCGGGATGACGCCGAAGTGCTCTGAGCGTGCGAGTGAGTTGTACAAAATCTTCTTGGAAGGTGAGTGTGTAATCACTAACTCTCGCACCGCCGAAATGTGTAAATTGACGGAAAACAGTTTCCGCGACGTTAACATTGCTTTTGCCAACGAACTTTCACTGATCTGTGCTGATCAGGGCATCAATGTATGGGAGCTGATCCGCTTGGCTAACCGCCATCCACGGGTTAATATTTTGCAGCCTGGTCCTGGTGTCGGTGGGCACTGTATCGCCGTTGACCCTTGGTTTATCGTGGCGCAGAACCCGCAGCAGGCCCGTTTGATCCATACCGCCCGGTTGGTTAACGATGGTAAGCCACACTGGGTGGTTGATCGCGTCAAGACGGCGGTGGCAGATTGTCTGGCAGCCACCAACAAGCGCGCCAATGAAGTGAAAATTGCCTGTTTTGGTCTGGCGTTCAAACCGAATATTGATGATTTGCGTGAAAGCCCAGCGGTTGAAGTGGCTCATCTGATTGCCGACTGGCATGTGGGTGAAACGTTAGTCGTAGAGCCCAATGTGGAGCAATTGCCAAAATCTTTGGCCGGTCATGTGACTTTGAAAACCCTTGCCGAGGCTTTGCAGCAGGCAGATATTGTCGTGATGTTGGTTGATCACAAAGAATTCAAGGCGATTAAACCGCAAGAGGTTAAACAGTCTTGGGTCGTTGATACTAAAGGAGTTTGGCGTTGAAACGTATTCTGGTTACCGGCGGGGCCGGTTTTATCGGCTCTGCCGTAGTAAGACACATTATCAATGGTACGGCAGATAGCGTAGTGGTGGTGGATAAGCTAACGTATGCCGGTAATCTGGATTCATTGGCGGTAGTGGCGGATGATGCGCGCTATGCTTTTGAGCAGGTGGATATCTGTGACCGGCCTGCACTTGACCGGGTGTTTGCGCAATACCAACCCGATTTAGTGATGCACCTGGCGGCAGAAAGCCATGTGGACCGTTCTATTGATGGCCCAGCCGCGTTTATCGAAACCAACGTAGTGGGTACTTACACTTTGTTGGAAGCGGCCCGCCATTATTGGCAAGGTCTGGCGGAAGAGAAAAAACCGGCTTTCCGTTTCCACCATATCTCTACCGATGAAGTGTATGGTGATCTGCATGGTACGGACGACTTGTTTACCGAAACCACGCCTTATGCACCAAGCAGCCCTTACTCTGCCTCTAAAGCATCCAGCGACCATCTGGTGCGTGCCTGGTTGCGTACTTATGGTTTGCCCACTGTGGTCACCAATTGTTCCAATAATTATGGCCCTTACCATTTTCCTGAGAAGCTGATCCCATTGGTGATCCTAAACGCGATTGCGGGTAAACCCTTGCCGGTTTATGGCAATGGCGCACAGGTGCGTGACTGGTTGTATGTGGAAGACCATGCCCGTGCGTTGTATCAGGTGGTCAAAGAGGGTGTAGTAGGGGAAACCTACAATATCGGTGGGCATAACGAACGTAAGAATCTCGAGGTGGTGCACACGATTTGCGATCTATTGGAAGAGTTGGCACCGAACAAACCACAAGGTGTGGCTAAATATCGCGATTTGATCACTTACGTCAAAGATCGCCCCGGCCATGATATGCGCTATGCCATTGATGCCAGCAAGATCGAACGTGAGTTGGGTTGGCGCCCACAGGAAACCTTTGAAAGCGGTATCCGCAAAACGGTCTCTTGGTATCTGAACAACGAAACCTGGTGGCGTCGGGTACAAGACGGCTCCTATGCTGGGGAACGTTTAGGGCTGAGCCAGTAACCTCCTCCTCGTTTTTCAAGCAATCTTGTGGTTGGTTGTATTACCTGGCCCATTGATGGGCTAGGTCATTAAGCTGATTACAGTTTAATAACCTATGACTAAAAGGACTTTCGCAGTGCGAAGGTGAGTCAAGGAGTCAAGATGAAAGGTATTGTTCTTGCTGGCGGTTCGGGAACGCGTTTGCACCCGATTACGCGCGGTGTCTCCAAGCAGTTGCTGCCTATCTATGATAAGCCGATGATCTATTATCCAATCTCGGTGCTGATGCTGGCCGGGATCCGCGATATTCTGATTATTTCTACCCCTGAAGATCTGCCTTCGTTCCGCCGTTTACTCGGTAGTGGTGCGGAGTTTGGCATCAACCTGAGTTACGCCGAACAGCCTAGCCCAGACGGACTGGCGCAAGCCTTTCTGATCGGTGAAGAGTTTATCGCTGGGGAACCGAGCTGCCTGGTGTTGGGTGATAACATTTATTTTGGCCAGGCCTTTAGCCCGAAACTGAAAAACGTGGTCAATAACCTGCATGGTGCCACGGTATTTGGTTATCAGGTGATGGACCCAGAGCGCTTTGGTGTGGTGGAGTTTGATGACCAGTTCCGTGCGCTGTCAATTGAAGAGAAACCCCTCGAGCCCAAATCCAACTGGGCGGTCACTGGCCTCTATTTTTATGATAATCAGGTGGTGGACTTCGCCAAGCAGGTGAAACCTTCGCCCCGTGGCGAGTTGGAAATCACCACCATCAACCAGATGTATCTGGAGCGCGGGCAATTAAGTGTTGAGCTGCTAGGCCGAGGCTTTGCCTGGCTTGATACCGGTACTCATGACAGTCTGATCGAAGCCAGTACCTTTGTACAAACTGTGGAAAAGCGCCAAGGGTTTAAGGTCGCCTGTCTGGAAGAGATCGCTTGGCGTAATGGTTGGCTGGATGATGAAGGTGTCAAACGTGCTGCATTGGCGTTAGCCAAAACCGGCTATGGCAAATATTTGCTGGATTTACTCCATGTCCGTCCACGCCAATATTGAGCCTTTGGGCTGGGAAAGCGAATTTTTCCATATCAACAGTGCCAAACTGGATTTTTCTGAGGTGGCACCGCCGCTGGTACCCGCTGAGCTGGATGCTTATGCCCTGGTTCAGGCTAAAATTCCGGCGTCGCGTCTTGATTTAGCCGATGGGCTGGCCGGTTTGGGTTTTCGGTTGGCGGAGGGCGAAGTTGATCTGGTGCTAGAAGTTGGCATGGAAAGTGCTTCATTATTACCGGCAGTGCGCATGGCTCAAGTGGAGGATATTCCCTTGCTGCGCCAGGCAGCGACGAACGTATTTGCTGCCAGCCGTTTCCGTACCCCTTGGTACGGGGAGCAAGACAGTGGGCGGTTTTACGCCACCTGGATTGAGAAAGCGGTGTTGGGTACCTTTGATCATCAGTGCTTATTGGTGCTGGGAGAGGGGGGCGAACCAGAAGGATTTGTCAGCCTGCGTGATATTGGCCAACAACAGGCCCGTATTGGTTTGCTGGCGGCATTTCCACACCAACAAGGAAAGGGGACCGGTTCACGGCTAATGGTAGCTGCGATCAATTGGTGCCAGCAGCAACGGCTGCAGCGCCTGTGGGTTGCGACTCAAATAAGTAATACCGCCGCGTTACGGCTCTATCAACGGCACGGTGCCACTATACAAAGCACCGCGTATTGGTTCTATAGAGGTTTACATGATTCCATTTAATGCACCACCGGTTGTTGGCACTGAACTTGATTATATGCAGGCAGCGATGAGCAGCGGCAAGCTGTGTGGCGATGGTGGTTTTACTCGTCGTTGCCAGCAATGGATGGAACAACATTTCGTCAGCCCGAAAGTATTGCTGACCCCTTCTTGTACTGCATCACTGGAGATGGCAGCCATACTGCTGAATATCCAACCTGGTGATGAAGTGATCATGCCAAGCTACACCTTTGTGTCGACAGCTAATGCGTTTGTACTGCGTGGTGCAGTGCCAGTATTTGTTGATTTGCGTCCAGACACCATGAACATCGATGAAACCAAGATCGAAGCAGCGATCACTGACAAGACCCGCGCCATTGTCCCTATGCACTATGCCGGTGTGGCTTGTGAGATGGACACCATTATGGCGCTGGCGAAGAAATACAACCTGTTTGTGGTAGAAGATGCCGCGCAGGGGGTGATGTCGACTTACAAAGGTAAAGCGCTGGGGACTATTGGCCATATTGGTTGCTTCAGTTTCCATGAAACCAAGAACTACACCGCCGGTGGTGAAGGTGGTGCAACCCTGATTAACGATCCTGTGTTGATTGATCGTGCGGAAGTTATCCGTGAGAAAGGCACCAACCGTAGCCAGTTTTTCCGTGGTCAGGTAGATAAATACACTTGGCGTGATATCGGTTCCAGCTATTTGATGTCAGACCTACAGGCGGCTTATCTGTGGGCACAACTGGAAGCGGCTGAAGAGATTAATCAGCGTCGCCTCAAGCTGTGGCATAACTATTATGATGCATTCAAACCTTTGGCAGACGCCGGGCGCATTGTGTTACCGAGCGTGCCAGAAGATTGTGTGCAGAATGCCCATATGTTCTATATCAAACTGCAAGATATGCAGCAGCGTACCGCGTTTATCAATTATCTGAAAGAAGCAGAGATCATGTCGGTATTCCACTATCTCCCACTGCATAGCTGCCCGGCGGGTGAGATGTTTGGTCGCATGGCGGGTGAAGATCGTTTCACTACTCAAGAGAGCGAACGCCTGGCGCGCCTGCCACTGTTCTACAACATGACTGATGTTAACCAACGCACGGTAATCAATACCATCCAGAGTTTCTTCGCCTGATATGTCACTGGCAAAAGCATCAATCTGGACTGCCGGGTCCACGCTGATAAAAATAGGCGTGGGTTTGGTGGTGATTAAAATGCTGGCGGTGACCTTTGGCCCCAGTGGTGTCGGGTTGGCGGGTAACTACCGCCAACTGATTACCGTGCTGGGAGTGCTGTCCGGAGCCGGTATTTTTAACGGCATCACCAAG
The DNA here is from genome assembly GCF_000496755.2 of Serratia sp. DD3. The sequence goes on along the minus strand of NZ_AYKS02000017.1, from coordinate 34,993 downwards.
TATGTTGCCGAATATCACCATGATCCCCAGCGCTTAAAAAAAACGGTGGGGACGGCATCGACGATTGTGCTGGGCTTTTCAACGTTACTCGCGCTGATATTTCTGTTGGCCGCCGAGCCTATCAGCCGTGCGTTGTTCGATCATACTAAGTATGTGAATGTCGTGCGCGCGGTGGCATTTATCCAGATGGGGATCGCTTACGCCAACCTGTTTTTGGCGATCATTAAAGGCTACCGCGATGCCATGGGTAATGCCCTGGCGGTGATCGCCGGTAGCTTTATTGGTGTGCTGGCGTTCACTTTATGCCTCTGGGTGGGCGGATATGCCGGCGCCTTGACCGGATTGGCCCTGGTCCCCGCGTTGGTGGTGTTGCCTGCTGGCTTTATGCTTTGGCGGCGTAAGGCGCTGCCGCTGCATTATCTGGCTCTGGCCTGGGATAAAGCTTTGGCGAGCCACCTGGGCAAATTTACCATTATGGCGTTGATCACCTCGGTGACCCTGCCGGTGGCTTATGTGATGATGCGTAACCTGCTGGCAGCGCACTACAGTTGGGATGACGTGGGGATTTGGCAAGGGGTGAGTAGTATCTCTGATGCTTACTTGCAGTTTATTACCGCCTCTTTTACGGTTTATTTGTTGCCGACATTGTCGCGCTTGCAGGAAAAGCACGCCATTTCGCAGGAAATTATCCGTTCACTGAAGTTTGTCTTGCCTGCGGTGGCCGCCGCCAGCTTTACCGTCTGGCTGTTACGTGATTTTGCCATCTGGTTACTGTTCTCACCCCAGTTCATCGCTATGCGTGATCTGTTTGCCTGGCAACTGGTGGGGGATGTGTTGAAAGTGGGCGCTTACGTTTTCGGTTATCTGGTGATCGCCAAAGCGTCACTGCGTTTCTATATTCTGGCAGAAGTCACCCAGTTTATATTGCTGACGCTGTTTTCCCACTGGCTAATCCCATTGCATGGTCCGTTGGGTGCAACACAGGCTTATATGGCAACCTATATAGTGTATTTCGCGCTCTGTAGCGGCGTATTTATTCTTTATCGTAGACGAGTATGATGACACTGATCCACGTACTGGGCTCTGATATCCCCCATCATAATCAGACGGTGCTGCGCTTTTTCAATGATGTGCTGGCAGAGCGTCTACCCGCTGAACAGGTACGCCATTTTATGGTGGCAGCCAAAGATGCCGACGCATTGGGGCATTATCCCAAGTTGGATATCGAGGTTTTGCCGGATAAGAAAAGCCTGGCTGCGGCGGTGATTGCCTGCGCTCAAGCCAGCCGTGATAACCGTTTCTTTTTCCATGGGCAATTTAATGCCGCGCTGTGGTTAGCATTGCTCAGTGGCAAGATTAAAGCACATCAGGTGAGCTGGCATATCTGGGGAGCCGACCTGTATGAAAATGCCACTCACTGGAAATTCCGTCTGTTCTACCTGCTGCGGCGTATTGCCCAAGGGCGCGTGCACCATGTCTTTGCGACGCGGGGAGATTTAAATCACTACCGGCAACGCCATGGGCGGGTTCCTGGCTCGTTGCTCTATTTCCCTACGCGGATGGACCCAAGCTTGACGGGGATTGAGGTCAACAAAAAGAGTGCCGGACCGATGACCATTCTGCTGGGCAACTCCGGTGATAAAACTAATCGCCATATCGAAGCGCTACAGGCTATCTATCAGCAATTTGGCGCGGATGTGCAGGTGATTATCCCCATGGGATATCCCGCCAATAATCAGGCCTATATTGAGCAAGTGCGTGCCGTTGGGGTGAAATTGTTTGGTGAACAGCATCTACAACTGCTGACTCAACAGGTGGCGTTTGATGATTATCTCAATATCTTGCGTGAATGCGATCTCGGTTACTTTATCTTTGACCGCCAGCAAGGTATAGGTACGTTATGTCTGCTGATTCAGTTTGGCGTGCCGTTTGTATTGAGCCGTAACAACCCGTTCTGGCAGGATTTGGCTGAACAGCATTTGCCGGTACTGTTTTATGGTGATCCGTTGAATGAAACCGTCATCCGTGAGGCGCAACGCCAACTGGCTACTTTGGATAAACAAGCCATTGCCTTTTTTAATCCGAACTATGTTGATGGCTGGCAGCAGGCTCTGGCGCTGGCAGCAGGAGAAAACCCATGACCCTGGCGCAGTTTGGTGGGTTGTTTGTCGTCTATTTGATTGGCGCGCTGTTTGTCCTGTTCCTGACGTATCAGGAGTTTCGGCGTGTACGATTTAATTTTAATGTCTTTTTTTCTCTGCTCTATCTGTTGACGTTTTACTTCGGTTTTCCACTGACTTGCCTGCTGGTTTTCCAGTTTGATGTGGCGGTGGTCCCGGTAGAATATCTGCTGTATGCCATTCTTTCCGCCACCAGCTTTTATGCGATTTACTACGTTAGCTACAAGACGCGGTTGCGTAAACGCAGCAAACAACAGTCGCATAAGCCGCTGTTTACCATGAACCGTGTGGAAACCAACCTGACCTGGATACTGTTGGCCTTGGTGGCCATGGGCACCGTTGGCATATTCTTTATGCAGAACGGCTTCCTATTATTCAAACTTAATTCCTATAGCCAGATTTTCTCCAGCGATGTGGCGGGAGTAGCGCTTAAGCGTTTCTTCTATTTTTTCATCCCGGCGATGCTGGTGGTCTATTTCCTTAAACAGGACCTGCGCGCCTGGTTTGCTTTCCTGGTGGCGACGGTTGCCTTTGGTATTCTGACCTACGTGGTGGTGGGGGGGACTCGCGCCAACATCATTATCGCGTTCTCATTGTTCCTGTTTATCGGCATTGTGCGTGGCTGGATTTCGTTGTGGATGCTGGTGGCGGCCGGGGTGTTCGGTATTGTCGGTATGTTCTGGCTGGCGTTGAAACGCTACAGCCTGGATGTCCGTGGTGCGGAGGCACTCTATACTTTCCTTTACCTGACACGAGATACCTTCTCACCCTGGGAAAACTTGGCATTATTATTGCAAAATTACGACAAGATTGATTTTCAGGGGCTGGCACCGATTGCCCGTGATTTTTACGTTTTCATTCCTACTTGGCTATGGCCTGGGCGGCCGGACTTGGTGCTGAATACCGCCAACTACTTTACCTGGGAAGTGCTGGATAACCATTCCGGGTTGGCGATCTCCCCGACCTTGATTGGGTCACTGGTGGTGATGGGCGGTTGGTTGTTTATCCCGCTGGGTGCCGTGGCGGTGGGGCTGATTATCAAGTGGTTTGATTGGTTGTATGAGCTGGGCAGAAATGAGCAGAACCGCTATAAAGCGGCTATTTTGCAGGGGTTCTGTTTTGGTGCGGTGTTCAATATCATCGTGTTGGCGCGTGAGGGGGTAGATTCCTTTGTCTCGCGCGTGGTGTTCTTCTGTATTATTTTTGGTGCTTGTCTGGTATTGGCAAAATTACTGTACTGGCTGTTTGATGCTGCTGGGCTGATTAAAGCCCGCGTGATGCGTAAGCGTAGGTTGGCGGCGACTGCCAACTCTCTTCTGCAAAGGAAAGAGTAACAATGGAAGCAAACATTTCGGTTCCTAACTATGAGCTACGTGGTTTTAGCTTATGGGGATTTCGTGATATGGCACAGTGTATGGATTTTTTGTTTGAGGGTGGTCAGGTCAAGCAAGGCACTCTGGTGGCGATGAATGCTGAAAAAATCCTGAATGCGGAAACCGATCCGGCACTGCATGGACTGCTTGACCAGGCAGAATATAAATACGCAGATGGTATCAGTATCGTGCGTTCGATCCGCCGTAAATATCCTGGTGCGCAGGTTTCCCGCGTGGCGGGGGCGGATTTGTGGGAAGCCATGATGCAACGGGCCGGGCAGGAGGGCACACCGGTGTTTCTGGTAGGGGGTAAACCAGATGTATTGGCGGAAACCGAGCAAAAGCTGCGTAACCAATGGAATGTTAATTTGGTGGGGAGCCAGGACGGTTACTTCAAGCCGGAACAGCGGGAAGCGCTGTTCGAACGCATTCGTGACAGTGGCGCGGCGATTGTCACTGTGGCTATGGGGTCGCCAAAACAGGAGATCCTGATGCGTGACTGCCGTGAGGTACATCCACAAGCGTTGTATATGGGCGTAGGCGGTACTTACGACGTGTTTACTGGTCATGTAAAGCGTGCCCCTAAGGTTTGGCAAAATCTTGGTTTGGAGTGGCTTTACCGCTTGCTCAGCCAACCAAGCCGTATTCGCCGTCAGTTGCGGTTGCTGAAATTTGTCGGTTATTACTATAGCGGCAAGATGTGAGCCCCTATTGGGCTTACCTCTTGTTTGCGGTTGTTTGCGGGTACGATGTGGGGAACCCAGGCAGCTAAAAAAGCCTTGAAGGGGCCTTTCTGCGGGTTGAGTGAACAAAGCGTAATCAAACGCACCATTTCTGAGAAAAAGCACTAGACAGGAAGGGTTTAAAACCGTAGTATCCCCACCCGCAACGGCGCTACGCGCCCGTAGCTCAGCTGGATAGAGCGCTGCCCTCCGGAGGCAGAGGTCTCAGGTTCGAATCCTGTCGGGCGCGCCATTAATTTTGTGCGCAGGAGCTGCGGTGGTATGATTACCGCGTGAAGTAAAGTATAACAAGTAACAAGTAACAATGGTGGCTATAGCTCAGTTGGTAGAGCCCTGGATTGTGATTCCAGTTGTCGTGGGTTCGAGTCCCATTAGCCACCCCATTTTACAGAGCATGACTAACGTAAAATGATGAATTAAAAGCTGTTTTGTGACTGTGCGAAGGTGGCGGAATTGGTAGACGCGCTAGCTTCAGGTGTTAGTGTTCTTACGGACGTGAGGGTTCAAGTCCCTCTCTTCGCACCACACAAAATGTCTAATAAATTTTAAGATTTACATAGACATAAGCTTAAAAATTCACTAGTATCAGCAACATCAAATCGGCGAGTAGCGCAGCTTGGTAGCGCAACTGGTTTGGGACCAGTGGGTCGGAGGTTCGAATCCTCTCTCGCCGACCAAATTCGAAAAAACCTGCTTTTTAGCAGGTTTTTTTTCGCCTGTCGTTTAAGAGGATGAGACAAAACAGCCTGGAGCAGTTTTGAACAACGCCCCAGGCGTTGGCCCCGTAAGGGGTGAGTACAGGATGTGCGTAATCACCTCCGAAAGAGGTTTGAGCTAATAAAGAAAATTCCCGGTGATCAGTTTCTCTGTTTTGTGATGTGGTAGATGCCATCATTTTAACGTTTACCCACACCAATGACGGTGACCGTGATAATGTCATCTTCAACGCAGTAAACTAGCCTATTATATCCCGCCCCGCGTAGCTTGATTTTATATTGGTCTTTGCGCCCATGTAGTTGTGCGGCAGGAATGCGTGGGTTTTCTAGCCGTTCTTTAAGTTTCTTTTTGAATTATTCCTGAAGGGTATGCCCCAGTTTTTTCCATTCTTTTAGGGCTGATTGATTAAATGCCAGCTTGTAGGTCATCAATATTGACCTCAATAACCGGTTCACCTGCTCGTTCATCAACTATCCGGCCCAACTCCTCATCCTCAAGCATTTCCATGAACTGTGCATAAAGAGCAGGGGGAACACAGTAAAAGGCGGGTTCGTTACGATTAAGAATGGCGACAGGCGCCCCTTCACCTGCATTGAAGGTTCCCATTGGATCACGCTTAAGTTCGGTAATACTTGCAGCAGTGGTGGTTAAAACTTGAAATGGCATGGTCTTACTCCTCTTATGTTGAATTTTTATTGTAGGTTATTTAATGGATCATTTAAAAGTGTCTTTAAAAGTGTTTTTCTTGCGGGGTAGTCGCTAGTCCTGGTTTACAGGCGGTTTTAGACGTTTACAGGTATGTGTTCATTAGCTGTGGCATCAGTAATAGTCATAGCCAAATCTGTAACGAGCATCGAAGCGATCAATCTCTTTCCAGCAGGAAGATGGGGATAAATTCTAACCTGTCTCCTTTTGTCGCTTATCTCTGGGTTTGCTGTCGCCAGTTTGAGACAGATAATACCATGATTTTAAACAATAAAATAAATTATCAATTATCTCGTCGTTTTAAGGAGACAAGCGGGGCACATTTGAGAATACCCGATAAACCGATTATTTTGGGGGAAGTTGGGGTTTAAATAAAAAAACATTAAAATTCATAAAGATAAATGATTTTATTTTAATCAGCACTCATTTTTCATAAGTTGGCATGCCAAGTGCATTATCTATTACGTAGATGCTCATTCCATTTCTTATGTTTGCCTTAGGCTTCATAAACCCAGGAATGATGCAGAGCCGATTTTAGGGTGCCTATTGTCCACCAGAACGATGAAAACGTTGCTTGCAACGACTCCATCACACTCCGGGCATAACGTTGAGTGAGGCACCGACTCAGTTGTCCTAGACCTGATTGCTTCTTTTAGACACTTACCTGATGGCAAGTGTCTTTTTTTTTGTCCTGCAGCCAGAGCAAAAAAAAGCTCAGCATTTGAGTGCTGAGCCATTCATTAGAGACCGACAGATTGATTACTCGCCGTTTTGCTTCAACGTCAGTATTAATCCTTCGCGGCGCATTTGCGCAGCTTCATCGGCTTGGTGTAGTTTATCCAGTGCATCGGCCAACCAGGCGTAATCATGCGCATCAGGGCGCTGTTGCAATGCAGCGCGGAATGCGTCACTGGCCTGCTGCCATTCACCCTCTTTCAACAGTAACTGGCCTAGTGTGCTGTTGAGTAATGGAGTCGCATCATGCAGTTTTATCTGCTGGCGCAAGGCTTTCTGCAACTGTTCCGGATGGTCAGATTTGAGGCGTGGGATCAGTAACACTAATCGGTCATCATACTGACGTTTCAGGCCACTGAGTACAATCTCTTGTGCCAGCTCATGATCATCACACTCAATCAGGTGTTCTACCATGGCGACCTGCAGTGAGACATCATGGCGTATTTTACGACTCTGATCTTTCCACCAACGCTTCAGCCCATCGCTCCCTTCATCTGCCATTGCCTGATTCATTAGACCGATATAAGCCTGTTGTTCTAGAGCCTGGATCTCTTCTTCGCTATGCAGCTTGATCTTGCTCATCGAAGGTAGAATGTCCAACAGAGACGTATAAGCGCCAGTGCTTAGATAAGCCTGCTCAGCAAGTCGCAACACTTCCGGGTGACGGGGGGCCAGATCCAGCAGACGGTCAACACCGTGCCGTGCTGCGTGGTTTTCCCCCTGAGCCAACTGGAGACGTACACGAGTAATATCTACGGGCAGTTGATCGGTATCGGCGGCCTCTGCGGCACGTTCCAGATACTGATTGGTACGGAACTGATCCCCACGTTGTTGGGCGGCTTCTGCGGCCAACAGGTAGTTCACTACCGGTTGTTCAGCGTGATCGGCATTGCGGGTCAGCAGTTTTTCAACCTGCTTGTAATCACCTTCTGCCAGCTTGAGCAATGCGGCTTTGGTTTGTTTGCGAGCACGGCTGCGTTTGCGGCCAACGAACCAGCCGCGTGTACGGGCACCGGTATGGAAAATACGGCGTAATATCCATTCAATGACAAACAGCACCAAGAATAGCAGGATCACCATAATCACCAGACCGGTGAGGCTGGTTTCAATATTGTAATTGTCAGTTTGGATCAGCACGTAACCTTGGTGACCGGCCAACATTGGCCCCACCACGACACTGGCAATTAGCACCAGGAATAGGAATAGCACGCGTAACATAGCTTATCCCTCCTGATGAGTAGCAGGTGCTTGGCTCAACAGATTACGCACCTCGGTCTGCATCAGTTTTTCCAGTAGAGGCTGGCTTTTGAGCTGACTCGGTACATCCATTGAAATTGATTGCTGGAGCAGACTATCCAACTCATCCAGAAACGCTTTGGTTGCTGGATCATTGGCATCGAAATAAGCGCGAACCCAGGTTGAAACGGTTTCCAGCGACTGTTTATATACCTCATTTTGGTGGCGAGGTATTGCCTGCGCGGCGATCAACAAGCGCGAACGGATATTTTCACGCAGATAGATATCTTGATTCGGTGCCAATAACGGTTCAGCACCGCTATCGCGGCGGCGGATGGAAATAAAGTCCGCCATAAACGTATGCCAGCTCTTGGTCAGGTTTTGGCGCCATTCGCTCAGTGAGCCCGACAGTTGACTGTCGTTCTGTTCCATAGGATGTCCATCACGCTGGTTATCTGCCAGACGCAGATTATCCACTTGGTTCGATAGCTGGTTAACTTTCAGAATGAGGCCATCAAAATCAACTTGGCTTACCGCGGCGAGTGACGAAATATCCTCGGTAATGGCTCGGCGGATCTCAATCAAACTGGGGTCGTTCATTTCCGCCAGGCTGGCATCGGCGCTTTTCAGCAGCGTGGCAGCGGTCGTAATGTCCTGATCATTCCATAGTTTGCGACCCGCCATTTTTATCAGGAAGTCAGCCTGAGCCAGTAACCAGGTTTTGGCATCATTACCGGAGAGAGTGGCGACTTTGTCATGCAATTCATTCAATTTACGGCCTAATGCCGCTTGTTCACCACTGGTGGCATCCAGCGCTTTGGCCTGCTGTTGTACCAAACCTTCTAGCGTACTCTTTTCCTGTTGCTGGTTCTGTTGCAACTGCGTCAACTGTTGCTGCAATGCCTGGTTTGCGGCTATCAACGCCTGGGCTTGCTGGTGCGTGTGATAATAGCCTCCCACTCCCAGTGCGATGACCAGCACGATAGCAATTGCCCCCAGTACCGGGCCGCTACCGCTTTTACTTTTCCGGCTGTCAGTCTCTGGTTGCTGGACTCTCTCGGCCACCGGGGTTGGCTCTTCAACCGGGGCGGATGGAGTATTTTGTTCCGTCATAGTGGCACATCCCATAGTCAGGTTATTGTTGCGCGTATCAGCGCGTCATTATCTGCGTTGTCAGCTACCCGAATTGAGCGCCATCCCAATGCTTGGGCGAGGGTAGCCAGACGTTCACTAACAACTATCAAGTGGCACTGTAATAGCCAAGAAGAACGATAGAAGTCAGGAACTAATGTATAAAGTCGTTGTAACATTTCACCACTGGTGACGATCAGTGTATCGACCCCCGCCCGTTGCCAGTGAGCACTTTGTTCGTTGCCATCGTAGTGAATCGGGCAACGTTGATAACATTCATAATAGCTCACCCCCGCGCCCCGCTCAGCCAAGGTATCGCCAAGGAGCTCCCGGCCCCCGTTGCCGCGCATGATCAGCACCTGTTTACCTGCGAGCTGCTGTAATTCAGGCAACTGCAGCAGGACTTCGCTGATTTCGCGTTCACGCGGGTACTCTACCGAGCGACTACTGATATGGTGTAACGCCAGTGCAGTAGTACGACCAATAGCATAATAGGACAAGTGGGCTGGCCATTGAAGTCCAGCACGGTTGATCACTGAGCTGGCATAGCTTACCGCATGTTGCGACAAAGCGAATACCAGATCACCCGTTTTCAGTTGCAATAGTGCCTGAGGCAATGTGATCAGATCGCCGCCAGGAGCGAAATCGATCAATGGCGCATGATAAGCCACCCGGCCAAGCGCACTCAGGCGACTGACCAATTGTTCTCCGTTAGGGGAGGGGCGGGTTACCAGAATGGTCATAGGGCGGGATATCCTTGATAAACCTCATGCAGGATCTCTCGGGCACCGGCGGCCAGGAGTTCTTCAGCCAGTTCCACCCCCATCTGTTCGGCCATCGCTGCTGGGCCACGGCGTTCCCCACGTACTATTTGGCTACCGTCGGGTCTACCCACCAGGGCACGCAACCACAGTTGCTCCCCCGTCAGTTCCGCATAGCTACCAATGGGCACTTGGCAGCCCCCTTCCAGGCGGGTATTCATCGCCCGTTCCGCTCGGACACGGATTTCGGATTCATGGTGATTGAGCGGGGCCAGTAAGGCGCGCGTTATCTCATCATCAAGGCGACATTCAATACCCACCGCGCCCTGACCCACCGCAGGTAAGGATTGCTCGGGGCTGATTGGGCTGCTTAGACGCTGTTCCAGGCCCAGGCGCTTGAGCCCGGCGACAGCCAATATAATGGCGTCGTACTCACCCTTATCCAGTTTCGCCAACCGGGTACCGACGTTACCACGCAGATCACACACCACCAGATCAGGGCGACGTTGGCGCAACTGACACTGCCGACGTAGGCTGGAGGTGCCGACCCGGCTCCCCAGGGGGAGTTGTTCGAGCGAGGCAAAATGGTTGGAAACGAATGCATCGCGCGGATCGTCACGTTCACAAATGGTGACCAACCCCAGACCAGCCGGAAAATCGACCGGAACATCTTTCATTGAGTGCACAGCGATATCTGCCCGCCCTTCCAACAGAGCCAGCTCAAGTTCTTTGACAAACAACCCTTTTCCACCCACCTTGGCCAACGGCGTATCTAAAATAATATCGCCGCGAGTGACCATGGGCACCAGTTCTACCTGCAAACCGGGATGATTATCCAGTAAATGCTGGCGAACATAATGTGCCTGCCAGAGAGCCAGCGGGCTTTGGCGGGTAGCAATTCGAACAATCTTGTCTAGCATGCGGATTACCATTTTTATTACTCGCTCTCCATCCTACCACTGAGTAGCGGGCTGTGTCCTTAGCCGTCATAGGCAATTAACCACACAATTTGAAGTGGCTACCCCGCTTCGGAGGATTTTAACGCAGCGTGTTCTCTTTAGCTGCTTTACGGTCAATCAGCAAGATGTTAGATTGATCACGTTTCCGATAATAAGTCGTCAAATACTTATCTAATACTAAAGACGCACCGGGAATATGGTTTTTTTTCAAGTATCGGCACAATCAGGCGAGACGTCTTGTACCTCTACATCGAGACACTGAAACAAAGACTGGATGCGATCAACCAATTACGTGTTGAGCGCGCTCTGGCAGCCATGAAGCCTGCGTTCCAACGGGTCTATAGTCTGCTGCCTACATTATTGCACCATCATCATCCATTGTTGCCTGGCTACCTGAATGGTAACGTTCCACATGGTATTTGCCTCTACACCCCCGATGAAACTCAACAAAACTATCTCAATGATTTAGAAGATAAATGGGGAAGCCCTTTTGAAGTGATGGCTTCAGGGGAACTGCCGATCACCGGTCTCTATTCCATGGGGAGTACCTCCTCAATCGGTCAGAGTTGTACTTCAGACCTGGATATTTGGGTGTGTCACCAATCTTGGCTTGATAACGAAGAACGTCACTGCCTGCAACAAAAATGCACCTTACTGGAAAAATGGGCGGCTTCGATGGGTGTAGAAGTCAGCTTCTTCCTGATCGATGAAAACCGTTTCCGTCATAATGAAAGTGGCAGTCTTAGTGGTGAGGATTGCGGTTCAACCCAGCACATTCTGTTGCTGGATGAATTTTATCGCACTGCCGTTCGCCTGGCAGGGAAACGCATCTTGTGGAACATGGTGCCAAGCGAAGAAGAAGAACACTACGATGAATATGTTTTGTCGCTGTATGCGCAGGGAACACTAACTCCCAATGAGTGGCTCGATCTTGGTGGGTTGGGTACCCTGTCGGCAGAAGAGTACTTTGGTGCCAGCCTGTGGCAATTGTATAAGAGTATTGACTCCCCCTATAAAGCGGTGTTGAAAACCCTATTACTTGAAGCCTATTCATGGGAATACCCGAATACTCAGTTATTGGCGATGGATATCAAACACCACCTACACCAAGGGGAAATCGTCTGCTTTGGCCTTGATGCCTACTGTATGATGCTCGACCGTGTCACTCACTATCTGACGCAAATCAATGACACTACCCGCCTTGATTTGGCTCGTCGCTGCTTCTACTTAAAGGTGTGCGAAAAATTATCGTCGTCCAATGTGGCGGATATCCCCTGGCGACGTGAAATTCTTGGTCAACTGGTGAGTGAATGGGGGTGGAGTGAACAGCGGTTGGCGGTCCTCGATAGTCGCGCTGACTGGAAGATCGAGACGGTGCGTGAGGCGCATAACGAGCTGTTGGATGCGATGATGCAGAGTTACCGCAACCTGATCCGTTTTGCCCGTCGCAATAATCTCAGTATCAGTGCCAGTCCCCAGGATATCGGGGTGCTGACGCGTAAACTGTATGCGGCCTTTGAGGCATTACCGGGTAAAGTGACGTTGGTGAACCCACAGATCTCTCCGGATCTGTCAGAAAGCGACTTAACTTTCATTCACGTGCCTGTTGGTCGCGCCAATCGCACTGGTTGGTATCTGTACAATCAGGCACCCGAAATGAGGGCTATAGTCAGCCATCAGCCACTAGAATATAACCGTTATCTTAACAAGTTGGTGGCTTGGGCCTACTTTAACGGCTTGCTGGCGCCACAAACGCGTTTGCATATCAAGAGCAGTGATATCTGCGACTTAGCAAAACTGAACGAATTGGTGGCTGATGTTTCACACCATTTCCCCCTACGATTGGCGGCACCCACCCCAAAAGCACTCTACAGTCCTTGTGAGATCCGTCATTTGGCGATCATCGTCAATCTGGAACAGGATCCGACGGTCGCTTTCCGCAATCAAGTGGTCCATTTTGATTTCCGCAAGTTGGATGTATTCAGTTTTGGTCAACAACAGCAGTGTCTGGTGGGGAGTATTGACCTGCTCTATCGTAACTCATGGAATGAAGTGCGCACTTTGCATTTTAGTGGTGAGCAGTCGGTGCTTGAGGCGTTGAAAACCATTCTTGGCAAGATGCATCAGGATGCGTCACCACCGGAAACCGTGGAGGTGTTCTGTTACAGTCAGCACTTGCGTGGCTTGATTCGTACCCGTATTCAGCAGTTGGTTTCCGAGTGTATTGAATTACGCCTCTCCAGTACCCGTCTTGAGCCCGGGCGGTTTAAAGCGGTGCGTGTTGCTGGGCAAACCTGGGGGCTGTTTTTTGAACGCCTGAGTGTGTCGGTACAAAAACTGGAAAATGCGGTGGAGTTCTATGGGGCGATCTCCAACAATAAACTGCATGGCTTGTCGATCAAAGTGGAAACGGATCAGTTGCATTTGCCACCGGTCATTGATGGTTTTGCCAGCGAGGGGATTATTCAGTTCTTCTTTGAAGATTTAACCGGCCAGCAAGGCTTTAATATCTATATTTTGGATGAATCTAATCGGGTGGAGGCTTATCACCACTGCGAGGGAAGCAAAGAGGAGTTGGTGCGTGATGTCAGCCGTTTCTATTCCTCTTCCCATGATCGTTTTACCTACGGTTCCAGCTTTATTAATTTCAACTTGCCGCAATTTTATCAGATTGTACAACTCGATGGGCGGACTCAGGTGATCCCATTCCGCAGTAATGCCTTATCCAGTTTGTGCGTGACTATGTCTGACGGTAACCCTGTCCCGCCTCTGGAACAGCAATTCCAGTTACATTGATTTTATCGGTAGGCTTTCAACGAAGCTGATGGCGGCGGCGAGACGTTGTGCTCGGCGTGTGTTGTCACCGTAGGCGTGTGTTGTCACCGTAAATGTTATAAGACGCAGGAACCCAACCAGGCAAGGTTCTTCCCCTTGAGATCATGTGAATGATCCCCGGAATAGCCAATGCTCAGTGGTCTTTGCTTTGACCTGGCCGAATCAGTATCCCATTGTCACGGGTGCCCCATAACACGGGTTTATCACGGGGCCGGTGAGGTATCGGCCCCAGCCTAATCAAACAAAACTGACCGCTTCACCCGCCTGAGCACTGGTTGCCTCAGTGAGTAACGAGAAAAATGCCTCTCCGCTGCGGTCACAGAGCCAAACACCCTGATGGTAATTAAAATGGTAGCCTGCCGTTTTGGTGGCCAGCCACACTTGATGCAGCGGTTCCTGGCGGTTGATAACAATTTTGCTGCCGTTTTCGAAACTCAGCGTCATTACGCCACCTTGTGTTTGGTAATCAATATCCGCATCCCCGGTAAAATTATCCAAGGTTTCTTCAATTTTCAGCATCAATTGGTCGGCTAATTGATGAAACTCGCTATCGTTCATTATCGATTCCTATTGCTTTTCATGATCCACCTGCGATTATAGTAATCTTGGACGCATGAATTACAGGCATTAATGCAAATGAAAAAACAATTACGCTATGTATTACTGGGCATGATGTTGGCAGGGCTGACTGGCTGTGGTCTGAAAGGCCCACTCTATTTTCCGCCGCAAGACAAACCGGCAACACCACCGACCACCAACACGGATAAGGTCAGTAAAAACCAGCAGCAACCTGCCGGTACGCAGCAGCAGCCGTCAATGAACGACCCGCAGTGATGGGTTTACGCTGGCAGCAGCCCAAGTGGAGACCAGAAGGATTTTAGTCGCCGCCTGCCTGCAACTTGAATGACGACGGGTAGTGCGTCCAGATAGCGGAGTATGATATGCAGTTCTCCAAAATGCACGGTTTGGGTAATGATTTTATGGTGGTTGATGCCGTTACCCAGAATGTTTACTTTTCACCTGAGCTGATCCGCCGTTTAGCGGATCGGCATTTGGGTATTGGCTTTGACCAAATGTTGGTGGTAGAGCCCCCTTACGATCCTGATCTTGATTTCCATTACCGTATTTTTAATGCCGATGGCAGTGAAGTGGCACAATGTGGTAACGGTGCTCGTTGTTTCGCTCGCTTTGTCAGATTAAAGGGGTTGACGGGCAAGCGTGATATTCGGGTCAGCACCCAAACTGGCCGCATGGTGTTGAGTGTGACCGACGATGATCGGGTGTGCGTCAATATGGGGGAACCGAACTTCGACCCGCAGATAGTGCCGTTTCGTGCCAGCAAAGCGGAAAAAACCTACATCATGCGCGCTGCTGAACATACCGTGTTATGTGGTGTGGTTTCTATGGGAAATCCGCACTGTGTGATACAGGTTGATGATGTACAAACGGCCAAAGTGGAGCTATTGGGGCCGGTGCTGGAAGGGCATGAGCGTTTTCCAGAGCGGGCGAACATTGGTTTTATGCAAGTGGTCAGCCAGCAACATATCAGGTTGCGGGTTTATGAGCGTGGCGCTGGCGAAACACAAGCCTGCGGTAGTGGTGCCTGTGCTGCGGTGGCGGTGGGGATCCAACAGGAGTTACTGTCAGAAGAGGTGCAGGTGGACCTGCCTGGTGGCAGTTTGTATATCAGTTGGAAAGGGCCAGGACATCCACTATTTATGACTGGCCCAGCCACGCATGTTTATGACGGATTTATTCATCTATGAAGCCCATTGACGTATGAAACGTATCGAAGAGCAGGCAGTGGCAGGCATTGAGCTTGATGACGACACCGTGATGCAATACCTGTCACTCAATCCCGATTTCTTTATCCGCAATGCACGCCAGGTAGAGCAGATGCGGGTGCCTCATCCTGTGCGAGATTCAGTTTCGTTAGTGGAATGGCAACTGGCACGTCAGCGTAACCATATCACTCGGCTGGAAGAAGAGATCACCTTGTTGATGGAGCAGGCTCGCGCTAATGAAATGCTGTTCGAGCGATTGCTACATTTGCAGGGGGATTTAGCGACAGCCAGTTGCCTGCAAGATATGCTGAACCGCTTGCAGCGTTGGGCTCGGGAATTCGGCTTGGCGGGCGCCAATATCCGCCTGTTTACTGATCGCTGGAAGATTGGGGCACCGTCGGATTTTACTCATCTTGGTCTGGTGCGTTCCGCATTTGAACCGTTGCGTATTCAACGTTTGGGCAGTCAGCATCATTACCTGGGGACGCTCAATGGGCCAGAGCTGTTATTGCTATTACCGCAGGCGAAGCAAATTGGTTCCGTCGCCCTCTCATTATTAGGGGAACAGGGGGAGCTGGGTATGGTGATCTTCAGTAGCCGTGATGCGCAACACTATCAGCCAGGGATGGGCACCGCGATGCTGGGTCAACTGGCCTCTATGCTGCCAGAATTGCTGGAACGCTGGATAGAGCGGATATGACCCCCAGTGTGGCGAGCCTGCAGCAGCCGGTAGACGCGTTTTTACGCTACTTGAAGGTTGAGCGCCAGCTTAGCCCGTTGACTCAAATCAGTTATCAGCGCCAGTTATCAGCCTTGATCAGTATGGTGATTGAACTGGGCGTCAGTGAATGGCCGATGCTTGATGCAGCCAGAGTGCGCCAACTGGCGGTACGCAGCAAACGTGCCGGGCTCCATGCTTCCAGCCTGGCGCTACGTCTTTCAGCCCTGCGGAGCTTTCTTGATTGGCTGGTCAGTAAGGGCGTGTTGAGTGCCAACCCGGCAAAGGGCATCCGCACACCCCGTAGTGGTCGCCATTTACCTAAAAATATGGATGTTGATGAAGTTAACCAACTACTGGAGATTGACCTTAACGATCCGTTAGCCGTACGTGACCGCGCGATGCTTGAGGTGATGTATGGTGCCGGGCTGCGTCTTGCCGAGCTGGTGGGGCTGGATTGCCGCCATATGGATTTGGTCGCAGGTGAAATCTGGGTGATGGGGAAGGGCAGTAAAGAGCGAAAATTACCGCTAGGCCGCACGGCAGTCACTTGGTTGCAGCATTGGTTGGCGCTGCGAGATCTGTTTGCACCACTGGATGATGCGGTATTTCTCTCCAACCAGGGTAAACGTATCTCGGCACGCAATGTGCAAAAGCGCTTTGCCGAATGGGGCGTCAAACAGGGGGTTAACAGCCATGTCCATCCGCATAAACTACGCCACTCCTTTGCTACCCATATGCTGGAGTCCAGTGGGGATTTGCGTGCAGTGCAGGAGTTGCTTGGCCATGCCAACTTGACC
The DNA here is from genome assembly GCF_000496755.2 of Serratia sp. DD3. Next base: position 18,316 of record NZ_AYKS02000017.1, on the reverse strand, counting down.
ACCACACAAATTTATACCCACCTCGACTTTCAACATCTGGCAAATGTCTATGATGCTGCTCATCCACGAGCCAAACGGGGGAAATCCTGATGCATTTTTACCGTCCGCTGCGTCCGTTGGCTGCGCTCACTTTCGATTTGGATGATACGCTGTACGATAATCGCCCGGTGATCAAACAGGCAGAACAACAATCGATCGCCTTTTTGCAAAATTACCATCCCGGGTTGAGCCATTTTCAATCGGTGGATTTTTACCGCTTGCGTCAGGAACTGCGTGAGCAGGAACCTGAGATTTATCACGACGTGACTCAGTGGCGTTGGCGGGCCGTACATCTGGCACTGAGCCGCCAGGGATTGCGTGATGCCCAGGCCACCATTGGTGCGGATGCCGCCATGCAGAACTTTGCGTTGTGGCGCAGCTGTATCGAGATACCAGAAACCACTCATACCACGCTCCAGGCACTGGCGCGGCACTACCCGCTGGTGGCGATCACCAATGGTAATGTGGATCCGGCGCTGTGCGGGTTGGCGGGTTATTTTCAGTTTGTGCTGCGTTCCGGGCCAGATGGTCGCGCCAAGCCGTATCAGGATATGTATCAGTTAGCCGCACAGCGGTTGGCAATGGCCCCAGAGCAGATTTTGCATGTGGGCGATGACCTGACAACCGATGTGGCGGGAGCATTGCGTGCTGGCCTGCAAGCTTGCTGGATCAACGACCGCCAACGTAGCCTGATGCAGGCTGATGATAGCCGCTTGCTTCCCCATATCGAAATTTCTCAATTGGCATCGTTGACCGCCTTGTTATCTTGATGGTCATGGGTGGCCCCGATTCAGTCAGTGAAAAGCAACGGCGCAGGGTGTTTTTGTCATGCAACGCGGACTTTTTTGAGTATAATCTGCATTAAATCTGTATAAATCCCCAGTGGAAAGTGCGCGAAAAGGCGGTTTTCCCTTTACCAATTAATGGTGCTTATGGACGTTTCCGATCTGCTCGACAGCATGAATGATAAACAACGTGAAGCCGTGGCCGCCCCACGCAGCAACCTGTTGGTGTTGGCCGGTGCAGGTAGCGGAAAGACCCGGGTACTGGTGCACCGCATTGCCTGGCTGTTAGCGGTAGAAAACTGTTCCCCCTACTCCATTATGGCGGTGACCTTTACCAACAAAGCGGCAGCAGAAATGCGTCACCGGATTGAGCACTTGATTGGCACCAGCCAAGGAGGGATGTGGATCGGTACGTTCCACGGGTTGGCGCACCGCCTGTTACGTGCTCACCATATGGATGCCAACCTACCGCCCGATTTCCAGATCCTTGATAGTGAAGATCAATTACGGTTGCTTAAACGTATTGTTCGCGCACTGAATATTGATGAAAAGCAGTGGCCGCCACGTCAGGCGATGTGGTACATCAACGGCAAAAAAGACGACGGCCTGCGCCCGCAGCATATTGAAAGTTACGGTAACCCGGTGGAGGCCACCTGGTTACGCATCTATCAGGCTTATCAAGAGGCTTGTGACCGAGCCGGGCTGGTGGATTTTGCCGAACTGTTGCTGCGAGCCCATGAGTTGTGGCTAAACAAACCGCATATCCTCAACCATTATCGCGAGCGTTTTAGCAACATTTTGGTGGATGAGTTTCAGGATACTAACCGGATTCAATATGCCTGGATCCGCCTGCTGGCTGGCGATCAGGGTAAAGTGATGATCGTTGGCGATGATGACCAGTCAATCTACGGTTGGCGCGGGGCGCAGGTCGAGAACATCCAGCGTTTCCTGAAAGATTTCCCTGCGGCACAAACCATCCGTCTGGAACAGAATTATCGTTCCACCAGTAACATCCTGAAAGCGGCCAATACCTTGATCGCCAATAACGATGGGCGTATGGGGAAAAACCTGTGGACTGAGGGGGCCGAGGGGGCGCCGATCTCAATTTATTGTGCCTTCAACGAACTGGATGAAGCGCGCTTTGTGGTTAACCGTATCAAGGCTTGGCAAGATGATGGGGGGGCACTGAACGATTGCGCCATTCTGTATCGTAGTAATGCCCAATCGCGGGTGTTGGAAGAAGCGTTGCTGCAAACGGCGATGCCATACCGTATCTACGGCGGGATGCGTTTCTTCGAACGCCAGGAAATCAAAGATGCACTGGCCTATTTACGCCTGATAGCCAACCGTAATGATGATGCTGCTTTTGAGCGGGTGGTGAATACGCCCACCCGTGGTATTGGTGATCGCACCTTGGATGTGGTACGCCAAACGGCGCGAGACCGTCAATTGACGCTGTGGCAGGCTACGCGTGGACTGTTGCAGGATAAAGTGCTGGCAGGGCGTGCCGCTTCATCATTACAGCGTTTTCTCGAACTGGTGGATTCATTGGCTCATGAAACGGCGGACATGCCGCTACATGTACAAACTGATCGGGTGATCCGCGATTCCGGGCTGTTTATGATGTATGAGCAGGAAAAAGGTGAAAAAGGCCAGGCCCGGATTGAAAACCTGGAAGAATTGGTTACAGCCACCCGCCAATACAGCTATCAGGATGAAGATCAGGATCTGCTGCCGTTACAGGCATTCTTGTCCCATGCCGCACTGGAGGCAGGCGAAGGTCAGGCCGATGCCTATCAGGATGCCGTACAGCTTATGACCTTGCACTCAGCCAAGGGGTTGGAGTTCCAGCAGGTGTTTATCGTCGGTATGGAAGAGGGCATGTTTCCCAGCCAGATGTCACTGGATGAAGGGGGAAGGCTGGAGGAAGAACGCCGGCTGGCCTATGTGGGGCTGACCCGAGCGAGGCAGAAACTGACCTTGACCTATGCAGAAACCCGCCGTCTGTATGGCAAAGAGGTGTATCACCGGCCATCTCGCTTTATTGGTGAGATCCCTGAAGAGTGTGTCGAAGAGGTGCGCTTACGCGCCAGCGTATCCCGCTCGGTAAGCCATCGCCGCATGGGCACACCCATCAGCCAAAGTGATACCGGTTATAAATTGGGGCAGCGCGTGCGCCATCCAAAATTTGGCGAGGGCACCATCGTTAACCTCGAAGGGAGCGGTGAACATAGCCGCTTACAGGTGGCTTTTCCCGGGGAAGGTATCAAGTGGCTAGTGGCCGCTTATGCCAAGCTGGAGGTGGCTTAAGCAGCCAGGGCGTTGAGTAGGCGCCCATCAAGATGTTTTTGCTACCGCAGTTTGCAGCAAACTAGTGAGGGTAACGGTCACCGACTTTGGCCGTAGCATACCAGCGCATCACCGCTTCAATACCGTCCTCCCCTTCTGCCGGGGCCCATGGCATGCAGTCGTTTTCTGATAGTGCCAGGTAAGGTCCTTGTTTGACCTCAAAAATCACACCGCCTGGATCCACTGAGAGCACGGCATGCCAGGTAGCGGCTGGCATCTCCAATATCTTAGTTTCTTCACCGAGCAAGGTGCGTTGAGTAATCACGCCGTTGTTATCAAATTGCAGTACCACGAAACGGCCACTTAATGGGGTGAGTAACTCCCAGGTTTGCGGATGGCGGTGCGGGCGAATATAGGTTCCTGGCTCCATGGCGATGACCAAGCGTTGCACTGGATCACTCAATTCTTCATGTAAGTTACGGTGAGCACGCAGACGGGGAAGTTTACTGGCTTGTTCGCTCATGGCGGTCAGGTCGTGGGCGGTAATCTGTTTCATGTTATCAATCCACAATGTTTTCATGCGCTCATCTTAGCAATTATTCACCTAAGGTTCAGAGATCACTGTAGGGTTTTCCTGACTTCCCTATAGCGGTTAGGGGGAATGGGGATAATGTATTGACAGGCTTTTTCTTCTCGGCGTAACATGCGCGCACTATTTTCAATGAGGACATACGCCTTGGACGCACCCAGTAGACACTGGCTCATAAACCTGAATATCAGGTACAACTTCTAAGGTTATCCCCTTTCGCTGATACCCTTAGTGGTTGTCGGCGACCCTCTATGTCGCTCTGAGCCAAGTCTTCATATGGTTTGGAACGAGCTGATTAACATCACTCTCGGTTTCTGTGCTTCACTGCGTTGTCTACCCTGTTACCTCAAGGGAGTTTTGACACATGCTGAGCGCTTTTAAACTGAATAACAACCGCTTATCCCGTTTGGAGTTGGATGACGCCGATGATTTAACCTCGTCGTTGTGGGTTGATCTGGTTGAACCGGAAGACGATGAACGTGAGCGTGTACAGTGTGAATTGGGCCAGAGTTTGGCGACGCGCCCAGAGCTGGATGATATTGAAGCGTCGGCGCGTTTCTTTGAAGACGAAGACGGTCTACATATCCACTCCTTTTTCTATTTCGAAGATGCAGAAGATCATGCCGGCAACTCCACGGTGGCTTTCACCATTCGCGATGGTCGCCTGTATACTTTGCGTGAGCGTGAACTTCCTGCTTTCCGCCTTTATCGGATGCGTGCGCGTAACCAGAGAATGATGGACGGTAATGCATATGAGCTGCTGCTTGATCTGTTTGAAACCAAGATTGAACAGTTGGCTGATGAAATTGAAAACGTCTATAGCGATCTGGAAAAACTCAGCCGGGTGATTATGGAAGGTCATCCTGGAGAAGGGTATGACGAAGCGCTTTCCACACTGGCTGAGTTGGAAGATATCGGCTGGAAGGTGCGGTTGTGTTTGATGGATACTCAGCGCGCATTGAATTTTTTAGTACGTAAAGCACGTTTGCCCACCACTCAGTTGGAGCAGGCGCGTGAGATATTGCGCGATATCGAGTCCCTACTGCCACATAATGAGTCGCTATTCCAGAAAGTGAACTTCCTGATGCAGGCCGCTATGGGCTTTATCAATATTGAACAGAGTAGAATCATTAAAATCTTCTCCGTGGTGTCAGTCATTTTCCTCCCCCCCACCTTGGTGGCATCCAGTTATGGGATGAACTTTGAGTTTATGCCAGAACTAAGTTGGTCATTTGGTTATCCGGCGGCCATCGCGTTGATGGTTGCCGCTGGGTTGGCCCCTTATCTCTATTTCAAACGGAAAAAATGGTTGTAAATTTTCCATTGTTATTTATTTGGGTGGTCTTGATGGATTTCATGGGCTAATCAATGGATTGATAGATAATAACAAGCATCTCTCAGGCTTGTAGGAAGCACCTCAAGAGCACCCAGTGACGGATATTAACCGGAAGTCACGGTGATTTTAGCAACAACATAGGCAATGGCGTCTTACCCTGATTTTTTCAGAAAAAATAAAGGTGAAGTTATTGATGTTCTAATGCTGTTTTCCCGTGTAAATCCTTTGTTGATTGATTTGCCCCAGGCCCTATCTTTTGCTGGGTACTCCAGAAGTATAATTAAGAAAAATCTTATAAATCACTGAGGTAGGTGTGGTGCGGTTTCATAGGGCTTGAAACATTTTGTTACTCAATTTAGGTTCCTTCATCTTATAAACCTTCTTAAACTGCCCGCCATAGGTTTTTATCTGACCATTTTTCTAGTCTCGGAAAAACTTATGATACACAGCGCTCTGCCCTTATCTTGTCATATAAATAGGTTGGTTGGTGACCCTGTTGTTGTCTGCATCCGGTGATGCAAAAGGAAGTGGTTGTTTGGCAAGGGGACCATACCGATTTATTACCCAGGGCAGACCGTTCTTCATTCTCTTTGTTGAGCAGGGTTAGTAATGTCAAATTCCTTCCAAAATGAAATCCCGAAAGCTAGGATTAATCTGAAACTGGCGCTTCACACCGGAGGTGCGCAGAAGAAAACCGAATTGCCATTGAAATTGTTGGTGGCGGGTGATTTCAGTAACGGTCAAGAAACAGCCTCACTGTCTGAACGAAAAAAAATAAATATTTCAAAAAATAATTTTAATAGTGTCTTACAAGACTACTCACCTTCGGTCAATCTGGCGGTAGAAAACACCCTGGCCGGTGATGGCAGTGAAGAAAATATCCGCCTGACCTTCCAGAACATGAAAGACTTCACTCCTGAGCAGGTTGCCCGTCAAATCCCGCAACTCAAAGCCATGCTGGCGATGCGCAGTCTGCTGCGTGACCTCAAATCCAACCTGCTGGATAACCAGGCGTTCCGCAAAGAGCTGGAAAAAATCCTGCTTGACCCTGCCCTGAGTAATGAACTGCGTTCCGAATTGTCTGCCCTGGCGCCTCAACAGGCTTAACGGGCGACCGGTTTTTAACGGATTAACACGAGAGAAATGCTGATGTCTGTACAACATGAAAATACGACCGCGGGTGAAAGCGTGGTGTTAGATCGCCCGGCTGCAGGCGGTGTTTATGCCTCCTTGTTTGAAAAAATCAACCTGAGCCCGGTTTCCCACCTCAGTGCGCTGGATAGCTGGCAGGATGCACAGGCGATGTCTGATGCCAACGCCGATGAGCGTTTGACTGCAGGGGTGCAGGTGTTCCTTGAGCGTCTGCGCCTGGCGGGCACCAAAGTGGAAAAACTGGATAAAACCCTGATTGACCACCATATCGCCGAACTGGACTTTCAGATCAGCCGCCAACTGGATGCAGTGCTGCATCACCCCGAGTTTCAGGCGGTAGAGTCATTGTGGCGTGGCGTCAAATCCCTGGTGGACAAGACCGATTTTCGCCAGAACGTGCGCATTGAACTGCTGGACTTGTCGAAGGAAGATTTGCGTCAGGATTTTGAAGATGCGCCGGAAGTGATCCAGACTGGATTGTACAAACATACGTATATTGATGAATACGACACCCCCGGTGGCGAGCCGATTGCCGCACTGATTTCTTCCTATGAGTTTGATGCTTCGGCACAAGATGTGGCGCTGCTGCGTAACATCTCCAAAGTCTCTGCCGCGGCCCATATGCCGTTTATCGGCTCTGCCGGCCCGCGCTTTTTTCTCAAAGATGATATGGAGGAAGTTGCGGCCATCAAAGACATTGGCAACTATTTTGACCGCGCCGAGTATATCAAATGGAAATCCTTCCGCGATACCGATGACTCTCGCTACATTGGTCTGGTAATGCCGCGCGTGCTGGGTCGCCTGCCGTATGGCCCGGATACCGTGCCGGTGCGCAGCTTCAACTACGTGGAAGAGGTCAAAGGTCCGGACCATAGCCGTTACCTGTGGACCAATGCCTCGTTTGCCTTTGCCGCCAACATGGTGCGCAGTTTTATCAATAACGGCTGGTGTGTGCAAATCCGTGGCCCGCAGGCCGGTGGTGCGGTACAAGACCTGCCTATTCACCTGTATGACCTGGGCACCGGCAATCAGGTGAAAATCCCGTCCGAAGTGATGATCCCGGAAACCCGCGAATTTGATTTCGCCAATCTGGGCTTCATCCCGTTGTCGTACTACAAAAACCGCGATTACGCCTGCTTTTTCTCCGCCAACTCAACCCAGAAGCCGGCACTGTACGACACCGCCGATGCCACTGCTAACAGCCGCATCAACGCGCGTTTGCCGTACATCTTCCTGCTGTCGCGCATTGCTCACTACCTGAAACTGATCCAGCGTGAAAACATCGGCACCACCAAGGACCGTCGTTTGCTGGAGCTGGAGCTCAATACCTGGGTGCGTAGCCTGGTGACCGAGATGACCGACCCGGGTGATGAACTGCAAGCCTCTCACCCGCTGCGTGATGCGAAGGTGACAGTGGAAGACATTGAGGATAACCCGGGCTTCTTCCGCGTGAAACTGTACGCCATTCCGCACTTCCAGGTGGAAGGGATGGATGTCAACTTGTCACTGGTTTCGCAGATGCCAAAAGCGAAGGCTTAACACAGCGACAGAATGAAAAGCTATCGCCAGCTATGGAGCGATAGGGCCTTTCTGGCTCCGCAACTGTTCCAGCAGCAGGCGTGCTGGTGAGAGCCCAGGAGTTAGAGGTGCGCTTTCAGCATGGCACGCTGGTTGATGCCGCCATACTGCCGGCAGTATTGGCATTGGACGCGGCACATAACCGGCGTATCGAAATCAGTCTGGTACCGCAGGCGATCGATGCTTGTTACTTACCAGACAACACCCGCCGTCATCACAGGATGGTGACGGTACACAACAAGGTACCCAAGCTCATTCGAGTGGCGGCTAGGCGGCAAGGCAACGAATCCCCAGCTTGGTCAGCCAAGTGACTGGGGTGAGGGCTGAAAGCCAACAACGCAGCAATTTGAATGACGACGGTATAAATGGAGAAAAACCAATGGCAATACCAGTATATCTGTGGCTGAAGGATGACGGCGGTGCCGACATCAAGGGTTCTGTTGATGTCAAAGACCGTGAAGGCAGCATCGAAGTGGTTGCGCAGCAGCATAATCTGTATATCCCGACTGACAACAACACCGGCAAACTGACGGGGACCCGTATTCACACCCCGTTCCTGTTTACCAAGGAAATCGATGCCTCCAGCCCGTACCTGTACAAGGCGGTGACCACCGGCCAGACCCTGAAGTCAGCGGAGTTCAAGTGGTATAAAATCAATGACGCCGGCCAGGAAGTGGAGTACTTCAATACCAAACTGGAAAACGTCAAGGTGGTCAAAGTCAATCCGTTGATGCATGACATCAAAGACCCGGCGTATGAGAAGCACAACCACCTGGAGCAGTTAGAGTTGCGCTACGAAAAAATCACCTGGACTTACAAAGACGGCAACATCATTCATTCCGATTCCTGGAACGAACGTACTACCGCGTAATACCGGTGCGGACAGATTGGTCTGTCCGCGCTTTTTGCTGAGTGCCTGCGCTGCGGAGACTCAATAAAAAGGTAACGAAAATACAATCTATTCCCTCACCTAATGCGCTTTGGTTTATAGCGAAGGGCGGTAGCGTGCCAAAACAGACGCTTCACTGCTGATAGCGACTAAACATCATCACCAGGCGCACTGTCCTTATCCAGTTTTAGCGGCGGGGGCACGCCGCGTTAGCCTGTGGAGAGATGGCAGCTTTAGGCCGCTCGATGAAGCAGGAACCCACCGAGGTGAGTCAGACTTCGGTCTGAATGCTGTAGGGAGCCTCCTTCTTTAGGGCGAGGAGGATGTCAAAACCGGAATCTGGAATCTTAAATGCTATGAATAAATCATTTTTAAGAGAAAATATTGCTTTAATTTTTGCGGTTTTGCTCGCTTTGATTTTTTCACGAGAAATTTATCATCATTTTGGTTGGGTGTTAGGTTCTTTTGTGCTTGTTTTTTCTATGCTATTTTGTTTTTCAAAGTATAAAAAATATAATGTCGATTTAAAGATTAGTGAAAAATATGTTATTATTTCTGATCCTCCAGAAATAAAATCGATTAATGATGATGTTGTAAGTGGGTTAGATAGTAAAGAGATTGGGCGGAGTCCATATCAAAGTGCGCGTGGTATTAGTTCAAGGCGATTAGATAGATTCATTGACGTTAAAAACAAACCAGAATGTGAGCGGGAAAAAATTGAAAATAACTTTATTTTTGTTTTTTTAAGCCGTGTTCAATAGTTGATTCCTGAATGTTACTTTATAGAGCCTGTATTGTCGTATCCGCGTTCATTGTGCGGGTTCCGTGATGCGACTGGTCATGCATGTGGTATTCAATACAAAAACATGGCATTAGTATTTCCTGCAATTGGATTATCAGCGCTTATTATAACAGAGTTCAATATGAGGAATGACCTATGGTATTCTCTCTCATTTTTATATGATGGAAAATGCTTGGAAGTAGAACTTTCAGCAAGCGAGTACACATTGAAAACAGAATATTTTTATAAGTTCGCGATTGAATTGGCTGAGGTATGGGACGTCAAGTTGCTATATAGGAATGTAAATATGAACTAAAATCCTATTTTCAGATTCTGCACAATAATGGTGTTGGCACAATTGTGATAAACAACCGCTATGACTACCTACGCAACATTGGAATGTTCCATTCGTTAAGATTTACTTACTGGCGCTGACTAATATAAAGGATGATAAAATGACTTTGGGCGAAATATCTGACCATATCTTCAATAGGCCTTCCAAAGAGAGTGATAGTTGGAAGTTAACACTTGCCAGGATTTTATTTGTTTTCTTTATTAACTTTTTTTATTATTTTTTGGCTATTATTTCCACATTGCTCTTTGTTGGTTTCTCAAGACTTAGTGAGTCAATTGCTATTGCTCTTTTGATTTTATATTTTTTTTGCGGTTGTTCTGCATTTACATACTATGTAGAGGGATGGGGAAAAGTAAAATCCTTAACGTAATAGCTGGTTTAATTGTATTATATATCTCTCTTGGTTTGATCTCATTCCTTCTATCTTTACCTGATTTAATTTTTAAATGATATATATCCTAAATAATTCGAGTTGTTTGTAGGCGGCAAGTGATGGAATCCCTTGGAGCATAGCCGACTATATGACTAGGGTGACAGCGCGTAGCTAACACCCAAGCAGCTTGAGGTATGACGAATATAGCTGGGTGCTGGGGGGCTGACTGGGTGGTGGGTAAAATAGATGAAAATTAAATTTTTAAATAATCTACTCAATAAAATAAAGAAAGATCAAGTTAATGATTTCACATCTATTTTCTCTAAGGGGAATTTTCAGGAAGTAAGTGATTCTAAAAAGTATCCTTGCATAACCTCATTAATAAAAGATAACACTTATGCATATAGAATGTTCTTTTGTATGGATAAAAAATTCACACAAGGAATAATTGATGTTATTAATGATGCTTTTGAATCAAGCATGACATTTGAGAAAAGTAGGGACATTGTCATACTTTCAAAAAATAAGGCTGTTGCTCTAAATGTCTATAATGATTTTGGTGGTGAGGTTGTACGATTAATCACTAATTCGGAACATATTATCAACAGTATTTGGAAATTAAATATAACGCCGCCTCCTCCATGGGTCGCATTCCCTGAAATTGATCCTGATGGGCTGGGGAGTATGCAAGGGAACTTATCATTCTGGTGGGATTGGATGTGGTTGCCTTTTTGGAACTCAATGGATGGTACCAAAAAGAAAGATTACCTTACTGTTAACTTCGCACCACTAAACTGGGTTGAGTATTTTAATTTTCATGAAGTCAATATAAGTAAATGAATATTGATTAATAAAACCACTAACAGTATCTGTTTATCAACTTTATAAACGGAGATGACTTATGGCAACACATCAAAAAAGCAATATTTTATTAAATATTAGCATGTCATTGTTGATTCTCGTCACATTTATCCCTGCGATAAGCTATGCATCTGAAGAACAAAGGAATGAACAATATGATGGGGGCATAAAGATGGAGGTAGATATCAAAAATGTGTTTCTCGAAGCAATTCGCACGTCAGTGAAAATTCTTTCGCAAGAAAGCTCAATTGATGAGCAATTAGAGGGAGATACTGGTTTCTACGATCAAGCATCTCCATATTATCCCAAGAGGGGACCTATAAATAGATATATTATGTCACATAAGCAAGAAGTGGACGTAGACTTGCTTAAAGAAGATAACTCAAATGAATGGACTTCTTCTTATGTATCACTTGGCATGGCCTTTAACGCCTCGAGTGTTAGTGTTCCCTTTAATATAAAAGAGATAGAGACAATAAAACTTGTGTTTAAAGGCGTTTATGATAAAGAAACTGTTTATATTAATGATGATGGACTAAAGGCAATTAATAAGTTTAAAGTGGCAAGGTATACTTATCGCAATAAGTTATTTTTAGATTTTCTCCTTGAAGATGAAAGTATAAATAAAGAGATATATCCTATCATATTTAAACAAGTTCATATATATTCCATCTAATCAAAAAGGAAGCGAGATTGACGATTTTACCTTACCGGTTCAGGCTTTCCGTGTTGACGCCTTGGTGGCGGAGACAGCCCCATCCGGCAATAGCAATAATTTACTCATGGAGAGTGCACAATAATGGCTGACCTGCAAAGTTTAATGGCTGCCTGCCAGGCGGATGAACAGACTCTGGCGCAACAGGAGCAAACCTTTATTGCCCACTGGAATAGCTGGTTGGCCCCTTTGAGTGAGAGCCTGCCAACCGGTGAAGACCCGGGTTATGACGAAGATTTTCAGCGCATTCGCGAAGAGGTCAATAAACTCTCCGGGATGGATACCGAACTTATCTGCACCCTGGCGGAAAAACTGTTGACCACCATCAGCAAGGATCTGCGGGTCGTGACCTTTTATATCTGGGCACGGCTACATCAGGATGGGGATACCGGTTTGGCGGACGGGCTGGCATTGTTGGCCGGGATGTTACAGCGCTTTGGCGGGCAACTGCATCCACAGCGTGAGCGCCCCCGCAAATCCGCATTGGAATGGCTGGCCAGTAGCCGAATGCTAGATAGTTTGTCACGCTACCCGGAAACCGATGTGGCGGTGATGCAGCGCATGGCCGGTGCCCTGCAGCTGATTGAACAGGTGCTGCAGACGCTGGAAGAGAGCGCCCGTCCGCAACTGTCGCCGCTGTATCTGGCATTGGAAACCCGTCTGGCAAGAAGCGGAGGAGCTAATAGTCTGGTGCCGCAGACCAGCCGAGAGGGTAACGATACCGTGGTCTCCTCTGCCAGCACGGTACCATCCATGGCCGCCATCACCTCCGGGCGTGACTTGCTCGATCAGGCCCGGGTATTGGCAAAGTACCTGCGTGACCAGCCCGGGGGCTGGCTGGCGGGGCATCACCTGATGAAGAGTGTGCGCTGGGATACGCTGACGCAACTGCCGCCGCTGGATGCCAGTGGCCGTACCCGCCTGGCTCCCCCGAAACCAGAACACCGTGCCCACTTGAAACGGCTTTATCTTCAGCAGAGCTGGACGGAGTTGCTGGAGCAGGCGGACAGCCAATTTTCCCAGGGGGTCAATCATCTGTGCCTGGATGTGCAATGGTATCTGTGGCAGGCCTGGGTGAAACTGGGGAGTGACGGTGTGGTGGCGGATATTATCTGCCATGACCTGCAAGGGCTACTGAGCCGCTTGCCGGGGCTGGAAAACCTGGCGTTCAGTGACGGCACTCCTTTTGCCGATGAAGTGACCCTGAACTGGATAGAGGAAAAGGTTCAGGACAATCTGCCGGGCTGGCAGGGGCAATCGGTGGCGGCGGCTTCTCATGCCCATGATGAGATATTGACCCTGGAGCCGGAAGTGCTGCAACTGGCAGACAGCGAAGGAATTGAAGCTGCGTTGAATTGGCTGCAGGCGCGCCCAGGGTTCACTAGCAGTCGTGACCGCTGGCTGATGCGCCTGCTGATGGCGCGGGTAGCGGAGCAGTACGGTAAAAACGACATGGCCCTGCACCTGTTGGCGGAGCTCGACAGCAGTGGTCATACACTCACTCTGCCGCAATGGACCCCGGAACTGATGTTTGAAGTGAAGGCCCGCCGCCTGAAACTGTTGCGGTTAAAAGCGGCGCGTAGCGAAGCGGATAAAAACCGCCTGCAACCGGAGATGGAATCCCTGCTTTCCGGGCTTATCAGCCTCGACCCAGCGCGTGCGGCGGTATTGTGTGGTTGAGTGATTTCATAATTAAAAGGATAGAGAATGACAAAAGCTTATTATCTGTTCATCCAGGATAAAACGACCTGCGGTGGTGGAGGTGATAAGTATTATCACGGAATATGATGCGTCCCATACATTAAAAAAGCTAAACCCGATTTTCACTGATGGTGAAAGTCGGGTCAATAAATGGGCTGTTTCAATAAATAATATAAACCATATAAACTTGTTTTTATTTTCCTTGCTCTGTTGGTGTTTTTTATAGGCTTAGCCATTCCAGCTGTAAATGTATTGCTAAATTATAAGGCACTTACAATCTTGGGTAATAGAGAATATTACAATGGCTATGATGCTTTATTGAATTCAATTGATAATATATACCTATTCACTTGGGTTGGCTTTTTGCTAAGCACCAGCGTAATTCTACTATCGAATAAATTTATCAGATAGTAAATCAGGTAAAAAATATAGTTAAAATAAAGCGAAATGCTTTAAGCCTTAACTGAGCGACCCTGGGGGTATAATAACTCTGTGGCTGGGGCGAAGGCAGGTTGCAATGAAGCAACTTATAGGTATATATCATGATCTGAAAATGATTAAATTTATGTTACGCTTGATTACATGGCTGTCGCCAGTCTTTATATTTTTTACTGTAATGACAGCTATGCTGTATGTTATTTTGGTGGATGTTAAGTATGGCTTTGAACCCTATTTTATGGGTAAGAATTAATATTTTATGGTCTCGGGGATATATGATGTAGTATATGAATTGTACTGGGCGTCAATAATCTTATTTATTATTATCCTCGCGATTATTTCATTTTTTTCAATAAGGAAGATCAATAGCTTAAAGGATAAAATAGCTGAACTTAAGGGAGTTGAAGAGTAAAAAAGAGATGTGCAGTGGCGTTTTTATGGGTAGTGAGATAAGTAACAGTCAATATATCATTGCAGAGTAAACAATTTAAGGTTGGATTGTGAAGAAAGATACGCGGCTCTTTAATGGGCAGAGAGTCTCTCTCGTTACTGCTTGCGAGGCGGGTTTCAACGTATTTCCTTCAATAAAATAAACTCGATTATTAATTAATTTTCTTCTGGAACAGAGGGAGCTTGCCACGTGAATACACGCAGACAACTTAAAAACGGCGGTGACCCGCGAGCCCTGGCTGATTATGCCGCGCTGCGGGATGAGATGATGAAGCTTTCCCATCCGGCGCGGCCAGATGTGAACTGGAAACAGGCGGAAATCCTGTGTTTGCGGCTGTTTGAACAAAATGGGGTCGAGCTGCAGACCGCCGCCTGGTACACCCTGGCACGTACCCATATTGCCGGGATGGTAGGGTTTAACGAAGGGCTGGCACTGCTCAATGCGCTGGTGAGTTATCAATGGGCGGTGATGTGGCCGGGGCACAGTCATGCGCGGATGGAAATTATCGCCGGTCTGAGCCCTCGTTTGCAGGCGGTATTGCGCACCTTTCCCCTCGATGCGCGTGATGAACTGCCGGCGTTGTATCAGGCGGAAAAAGGGCTGAACAGCTTTTGTGAGGCGCTGGTGCGCCATGAGCTGAAACAAGCCAGCCGGATGGACGGGTTACTGCATCAGGTCAAGCAGGCCATCACCCGGTTGGAAAATGCCCCCTATGAAGGGCAACCAGAACCGACGGTAGTGCTGCCTGCGCAAGCTGTCACGGCACAACCGGTGACTGAACTGAGCGGCCATCAACCACTGGTCTACGTAGCACAATCGTTGCCGGAACCTCCCCCTCCACCGGAGAAACGGGGTTATGTCTGGTCGTTTATCGGCGGGGCTAGTAGTGCTTTATTGGTGGGGGGCCTGCTACTCTGGGGCTGGCATCACCTGCATTCGCCCACGGCGGTGGAGCAACAACTGGTGGCATCAATAACGCCGTTGCCCGAACTCCCGCGTCAGGCTGCTCAACTCAATGCATTGCGTGAGCCGGGTTCACTGGCCCAGCGGCAGGCGGGGAATCTGGCGCAGCAGAATACTACGCAGCTTAACTGGCTAATGGCACTGCCCCCGGCCTGGGCGCTGCAGTATGGACAGCAACTGATTGCGCAGTCACAGACCCTGTGGCCGAGCAACCCGGAGGCGGAACAGATGCAGAAAGCGTGGCAACAACAGCTGGAAGCCAATGCTTTACCGTTGGCGGCGCTAGACAACTGGCATCAGGGGATGGTGAAACTCCAGCAACTGACCGACCGGCTGAATGCGCTGGATGAACGGAAGGGCAAATACATGACGGGCAGCGAACTGAAAACCATGGTGTTTGCCATTACCCAGGAATTTGGCAAAACGGTGCCGATGGAAGAGCAACTGCGCCAACTGGCGACGGCCTCAACAGATAACAGCTTATCGGGCAATGTACAGTCACAGGCAGAACTGCGGCTGGCACAACTGCTTAACCGCTATATGCTGATCAAACAGCAGGTGGGAAGTCGTTAATATGGCATTTATTTGCCAGCCGTGTGAATGGCTACGGGTATATATGACCGTAGCCTGGCTGGTTTATAAGATCTTGTTAAGCGAAAAAATCATATGGTGAGCAAGAAATAGACCCAACTACTTGTCTTATCGGTTTAACAAGGATGCGTTGGAGTTTGAGCGTCGTTTTAAGCGACTCATGACCAGCAGTCACAGTCGTAAAAGTCACAGTCGTAAAGCACGATTAAATCGTCAGCAGCCCTGGCTATTCCTTGCTGTAATGCCAGCAAGGAATAGCTAAACTCCGCAAGGTAGCGTTCCTAGATAGCAATCTCGCTTTCTAAGCCGGTAATGGATCCCCTTACTTAACAGGTCTACATAATGTTACTTAATAAGTAATGTTACGTAGACTTTTTTATTGTTAAACTTCCGTGCGAGGTCTACACTTAATTACCATAATGGCAACTAAGTGTAGACCTATGACCAAATCGGGTGAGCTATTAAGTGCATTGGCTAAAGCGGTTAATGCAGGCGGAGGCATTCATAGTGCAGCGGAGTTGGCTTTTATGCTTGGCGTGCCTTGTGACCCAGCCTTTAGAAAGTTCCTAACAGATTGCGTTAAGAAAGGGCTACTCAGACGGGTTGTGAAAGGGTTATATGAAAGCGTTATCACGCCGCCTGAACCTGAGACTGCGATTTATAAAATTGTCAAAAAGCTGCGGAGCTCCGTGCTGAACTACATCAGCCTAGAAAGCCAGCTAAGTCATACTGGTGATATTTCACAAGTCGTGATGGGGAGAGTCTCGGTGATGACTAAAGGTCGAAGTGGTTGCTTTGATACGCCCTATGGCGTGATTGAATTGACCCATACTAAAAAGCCTGTTGAGCAAATTGCCCCCAATTTGTACTTTGACCCAGATATCAAAATGTACCGAGCGCACACAGAACAAGCGATCGCTGACCTAAAGCACTGCCAGCGCAATCTACATATGTTGGAGAGCTAATATGCTGAAGCAACAAATTCGCCAAATCGTGCAGGCCAACCCTGATTATGCAGCAGTGACACCGGTAATAGAGAAAGAGATCCTGCATCATGACATTATGGATGTGTTGATCAAGCAAGGGGTTATGCAGCGGCTTACCTTCATTGGTGGCACATCATTGCGCATGTGCTACAACAGCGCAAGGCTGTCAGAAGACCTTGATTTTAATGGCGGTCATGATTTCAAACCTTCGGAATTTGAAGGGCTAGAATCCGAAATCCAAACCTACATTCAGAACAAGTATGAAACGGAAGTTTGGGTAAGCAAACCTTCTGGTGAAAAGCAGGGTGATACTGTTTCTTGGAAAATTAGCATCGTAAAAGAGGCTAATCGTCCCGATTTACCTCGGCAAAAAATGCATATTGATGTATGCGCTATTCCGTCATTCGATATCGAAAAGCGTGCGTTATTAAATCACTACGATATTGTTGTGCCGACAGAGGGGATCTTGGTTCCGGTACAGTCTTTACAAGAAACGCTGGCAGATAAACTGATCGCCTTAGCTTATCGAGCAAGACGTATAAAACCCCGAGATATATGGGATATTGTCTGGATAAAGCAACGCGGTATCAACTTATCAAAGACACTGGTTGAGCAAAAACTGGTCGCCAGACAAAAGCAGACAGAAGACTTTCATCATGCGCTCGCGGTACAGCTAGCCAAACTGATGTCGGAAGACGAAGTACGTAACGACTTCAACATGGAAATGAGCCGTTTTATTCCCCAGCAAATTAAAGAAAGAACCCTCGATAACCCAGAATATTGGACCTACGTACAGGGAGAAGTGAATGATATCGTATCCGAGTTGCTCAATAACGATATGCCAAAGAATAAATTCGATATGGCGTAGTCCCCTATTTGGGGTAGGTATTAACCCGCCTAGAGCGCGTGCTAAGGTTTGCTGAAGTAGATAAAGTTTACGAAGAGGCGATGGTTTGAGTCAGCGTAACAACACTTAACAAATGCCAAACGGATAGTTGTTTTTTCAATCTAATGCATGTTGAAGAGAGGCCTTTGTTGGCAAGTCATCTGGCTTGGGTGTTGGTAATCTCGCGGTCACATTGTCGATCAGGTTGTTCTTGACCCGCCATCTCCAGACAGCTTTTGTATCTTAAGTTAACGATGCCCGCTGGCGTCGGTATTCTCTCGGGGAGTGATATCCCAACGCACTATGCGGATGATTTTCATTGTAATGATTGAACGCCGCCGCAAGATTCTGCAGTGCCGTTCTCACATTCGGTTTTGGCATGAACGCGATGTAGTCTTCCTTCATCGTTTTCACGAACCGCTCTGCCATTCCGTTACTTTGCGGGCTACTTACTGCTGTTGTACACGGTTCCAGATTCAACTCTCTGGCGAACTTCCTTGTGTCATGCGCGGTGTACGCTGAACCGTTATCCGTCAGCCACTGCACCGGTTTAGCCGG
>NZ_AYKS02000016.1 GCF_000496755.2 Serratia sp. DD3 | reverse complement strand
GGATACAGTGTAACAGCCCATAAAGTGACAAGGCTGAAGATCGCAGAGAGCAGCGTAAGGCGATTTAAGGGCAAAATCCGCAGTCTGACGACGGGAAATGGCTCGCAATCGCTGAAGACGGTGCTGAGGGAACTGAACCCGGTGCTACGAGGTTGGACAAGCTACTTCCGTTTAACCGAAGTTAAAGGTTGCCTGGAAGAGTTGGATAGTTGGATACGGAGAAAATTGCGGTGCCTGATATGGCGGAACAAGAAAAGGCCGTATGCCCGAGCGAGAATGTTGATGAGAAATGGACTACTGGAGAAAAGAGCCTGGTTATCGGCGACGAACCAACGCGGTCCGTGGTGGAACGCAGGGGCAAGTCACATGAACCAAGCCTTCCGGAAGAAGTGGTTCATAGATGCGGGATTATTATCATTACTGGATTTACAGCGGCAGTTCCCGTGTTAACAATGAACCGCCGTATACGGAACCGTACGTACGGTGGTGTGAGAGGATGGCGGGAGCGATCCCGCCTCCTACTCGATTCAAATTACTCACTGCCTTAACTTGTTGTTCCTTCAGTATTACCGACGCTTATTAGCCTGTACTAGTGAGCGATTTTTCGATGCAGTGAGATGATCTCACGACCCATTTTCAGTAGCATAATCCCATTCATCAGGTGTTCTTGTGCGTGTTACCATCACCGATATACCGGGATTTTACCGCTATCTTCGTCCATTTCGATTGAAATTTTGACAATATGGTTTGCTGAATTCACTGTTCCTTGATCACTTTAGTGATAGGGGACTGATTTTCACATCATCAATTGTTTGAGCCAATATGCTTTATTCATTGCAATCAGCCTGTCTTTTCCTAATAACAAAGAGCGGGATAATCCCTAAAAGTCAGTACTGGCAGCAGGTATAGGCGTATACTGTACCTATACCCAAGCGCATTCGCACTCTAGGTCGGTTACAACGGCATGAAGAGTCAGAATCCTGGTCAATAATGGCTGAGGTAAGCGAGAGTCATCAAGACCTCTTGTAGCTTCAACGGCGGCGGGTATATCGTGGATAGTAATGCCGCTATCAGTTTAACCCGAATGGAAAATAGGCGAACAACGTGCCGAAAAGAACCTATGCAATGAGGTATGTTGCAGGGCAACCAGCCGAGCGAATTTTCCCTGGTGCCATTAATCAGCCGTTACCACTTGGTGCTGCATTGCCAGCGACGGATGTATTACGCGTGATGGTATGGAATATCTTCAAGCAACAGCGGTCTGATTGGCTTTCGGTACTGAAGGGCTTTGGTAAAGAAGCGCAACTGGTATTACTACAAGAGGCACAGACAACGCCGGAACTGGTTAATTTTGCCACCTCTAATTATCTGGCGACTGATCAGGTCCCTGCCTTCGTGTTACCGCAACATCCTTCTGGTGTGATGACACTGGCCGCAGCACACCCTGTCTATTGCTGTCCATTGCGTGAACGTGAGCCTCTATTGCGTCTGGCTAAGTCGGCATTGATCACGGTTTATCCACTTTATAATGATCAATTACTGATGGTGGTGAATATTCATGCTGTGAACTTTAGTCTTGGTGTTGAAGTTTACAGTAAGCAGTTAGCCTCACTAGGGGAACAGATTGCTTATCATCAAGGCCCGGTGATTCTGGCTGGGGACTTCAATGCTTGGAGTCGTAAGCGTATTAATGCCTTATATCAGTTTGCTGGGGATATGGCATTGCGTGAGGTGAGTTTTACCCACGATCATCGGAGTAAGGCATTTGGCCGCCCCCTGGACTTTATCTTCTACCGTAATCTGCGGGTGGCTGACGCCTCGGTGTTGGTGACACAAGCCTCAGATCACAATCCGTTACTGGTAGAGTTCCGTCCCGAGTTGCACAAGTCACAGTGGTAACCCAATAGAAATAAAAAAAGCATCTCGAAAGATGCTTTTTTTGGGAGACTGAAAATTTAAGTCTCTGGTGAGCTATTATTGTTTACAAACAAGGTCAACTTAAGCCCTGGCTGCAGACTGTTATTTTTGCTGAGCGCTGAGTTCCAACGCTTTACGTCACTAATATCAACACCATGACGACGCGCTATACTGTCAAGGGAGTCACCTTTACGGACTTGATAGGTGATACTGCTGCTATTGTTGGCGACCTTCAATGTTTGTCCAACTTTTAGCGAGCTCTTGTCCGTCAAGTTGTTCCAAGTCTGCAAATCACGGGTTTGCACATACAGACGTTTGGCGATAGCCGCTAATGTATCACCTGGACGAACCTTATACACATCACTGCCTGACAAACCAGCGTTATTCGTCGACTGACGACTTGGCGATATCGCAGTTACCTGCCCATCAGATAGCGAATCTTTCAACTGAGCCGCATTCTTTTGGGGGACCATAATGTAATGAGGTCCATTGGGTGCGGTGACACCTTTTTTGTAGCCTGGATTGTAATCTTTCATCTTGGTGAGCGAAAGCCCGGCCATCTCAGCTGCCTGAGTGAGCTGAATCTGTTGCCCGACATCAATACGCGCCAATGCACGGGTTTCGTCAGGTTTTGGTAATTTGACACCGTACTTTTGGTTGTGCTTGATGATCTCGCTGAGTGCCAGCATTTTCGGCACATAGATTAACGTTTCACGTGGAAGCGACAATGACCAGAAATCAGTGGGCTTACCTTGGCGTTTGTTCGCCTTAACGGCTTGCATTACACGACCTTCACCACTGTTGTAAGCGGCAATGGTCAGTAACCAGTCCCCGTCAAACAGGCGGTTCAGCCGTTCCAGCATATCAAGCGCAGCGGTTGTTGAGGCTACAACATCACGGCGTTCGTCATACCACTGATTGTTTTTCAAACCATAGTGGCGACCCGTTTTAGGCACAATCTGCCATAACCCCGCAGCATTGGCATGCGACGTGGCGTGAGGGTCAAAAGCGCTCTCCACTATGGGTAGCAGTACCAGTTCCATCGGCATATTACGTTTCTTAATCTGCTCGACTATCAAGTACATGTACGGCTCTGCCCGTAATGTTACATCGTGGAGATAGCTCTTATGTTTTAAATATTTACTCTTTTGTTCACGGATCCGGGAATTTTCCGGAACCTCCATCTTCAGCTCGTCGCTAATGAAGTTCCACAGGTCCTGTTGCGCGGCGCTATTGTTACCTAGCCACTGCGCTGAGCTTGCTGTGTACTTTCCTGCTTCACTTTCTTGACCTGCCGAAGACAGACTCTGTGCATGCTGTTTTGGGACCAGCGTATCCTGCTTGGATGACTGGCAACCCACTAGCAAGACTGAGGCGAGAATTATCGCTTTAGTCTTCATATGTATGTCAATTTAGTTGCTCAAAAGACGAACAATGATACGTTATTTTACTAAAAAACGCAACTAAAAGGTTAGAAGGCATCCTTGCGCAGGCGTAATTCGGAAAAAACTTCATGAAGATGTGCCGGGGGTGAATCAAAGCCTATTTCTTTTTGTAAATCAGTATCATGGCAGCGTAAGAATAGATTTATTTTACGTTCTAATTGCAACGTTGTGGGCACGCTGGGTTCTCCTTTTACCCGTAATATCTCAACTTGCTCCTGATATGTTCTAATTTGATCATCTCGTGGCAAAATCTTACTGGCAAACTTAAGATTTGAGAGTGTATATTCGTGTGCGCAACAAATTAAGGTTTCATCAGGGAGTTGCGCGAGTCGTTGAAATGAATCATACATTTGCTCCGCTGTCCCTTCAAAAAGTCGTCCGCAACCGGCAGAGAAAATAGTATCCCCACAGAATAGGTAAGGGGAGCTGTAGAAAGCAATGTGTTCCAAGGTGTGTCCAGGAACCGCGATCACAGTAAATTGGCGCCCACCAATATTGAGAGTATCCCCTGCACTGAGCAGATGATTAGCCCCTTTGTTGGCGGTTTCATGTGGACCATAGACAGCTAAACCGGGATAGCGTGAGATAATATCTGGCACGCCGGCGACATGATCGCGATGGCGATGGGTCAATAATATTGCATCTGGGGTTAGGTTCAGATCGGAGAGCGCCTCAAGAACCGGATTAGCCTCACCAGGATCGACGATAACGCAATGTCTTTGTGAGTCGCACAATAACCAAATGTAATTGTCCTGAAAAGCAGGAATGCTGATAAGATTCATTGAGACCTCTCGTTGGCAACGGCTGAAGGAAGATAATAAAACATGAAACCAGCCCATACTCTACAAAAGCTCACCAGCCCACAGACCTGGGCAGCGCTACCATGGGGGGAATACTATCGTGAGGCTCTAGAGCAGCAGTTGCAACCCTGGTGGTCAAAACTGTTTGGTTTTCATTTGTTGAAAATTGGTAACCTTAGTACCGAGTTAGATACCGAAAAGTGTGTTATCTCGCATCAGGTTAATGTGGGGTTGTCAGGCAATAACCTGCATGTGCTGGCAGATCCATACCAGTTACCCTTTGCCACGAAGGCAGTAGATGCCTGTTTGTTGGCTCATACTCTTTCCTATGCTGATGATCCACACCGCTTGTTACGTGAGGTTGACCGCGTGTTAATTGATGACGGTTGGCTGCTGATAAGTAGTTTTAACCCCTTCAGTGTACTCGGTATGGGCAAGTTGATCCCGGGAGTACGTCAGCGCCAGCCTTATGTCAGCCGCATGTTTACCCAAATGCGTTTGCTGGATTGGCTTAGTTTATTGAATTACGAAGTGTTGGAGCAGATGCGCTTTCATGTCGTACCTTGGCAGCGTAAAGGCGGGACTTTTTTGAGTACACATTTACCTGCCTTGGGTTGCATCAGCCTCATTGTGGCACGCAAGAGGACGCGGCCATTAACCCCAACGCTGCTGAAAATGGGGGTCAGGAACCCCTCTCTTAGTCGCGCAGTGGGCGCGACAAAGAGTTATCGTAAGTTGCCTTAAGTGTCGGGCTGATAACCCGTATCATCTTGAGTCGGGTTACCGGCTGCATCACGCGCCAGTTGGTCGCAACGTTCGTTTTCCGGATGCCCGGCATGCCCTTTGACCCATTGCCAGTGAATGGTATGACGAGTAATTGCCAAGTCTAAACGTTGCCAGAGATCGATATTTTTTACCGGTTTTTTATCGCTGGTTTTCCAGCCACGTTTTTTCCAGTTATGGATCCAGCCAGTGATCCCTTGGCGTACATATTGGCTATCAGTGCTTAAAACCACTTCGCAAGGGGAAGTGAGCGCTTCTAGCGCCACAATGGCTGCCATCAACTCCATACGATTATTGGTCGTCAGGTGATAACCGGCACTGAACATTTTTTCATGTTGTTTATAACGCAAGATTGCACCATAACCTCCGGGGCCCGGGTTACCGAGACAGGAACCGTCGGTGAAAATTTCTACCTGTTTGAGCATCTCTGGTAGACTCTTCCTATTAGTTTTGTAAAAGCACAGTCTGACATAAACGAGCGCTATGAGCACTGCAATATGATCTCTACATCATCAACCAGACAAATCGTTCTTGATACCGAAACCACCGGTATGAACAAACTAGGGGTTCACTACGAAGGCCACCGTATCATTGAGATTGGTGCTGTTGAAGTGATTAACCGCCGCCTGACCGGCCGCCACTACCATGTTTACGTGAAACCAGACCGGTTAGTGGATCCTGAAGCTTATATGGTTCATGGCATCAGTGATGAGTTTTTGGCCGACAAACCGACTTTTGATCAGATCGCTGAAGAGTTTGTCGATTTTATTCGTGGCGGTGAGTTGGTTATCCATAATGCGTCGTTCGATATCGGCTTTATGGATCACGAATTCCGCATGTTACAGCGAGATATGCCGAAAACGGAAACATTCTGTACTATCACTGATAGCTTGTTGATGGCACGCCGCCTGTTTCCCGGCAAACGTAACAACCTTGATGCCTTATGCAGCCGTTATGAGATAGATAACAGTAAACGAATGCTACACGGGGCATTGCTCGATGCCGAGATCCTGGCGGAAGTCTATCTGGCAATGACGGGCGGTCAGACCTCGATGGCATTTCAGATGGAGGGGGATAGCCAGCAGATAGAGACCGCACAGGACATCCAACGTGTAACACGTCCGACGACGGCAATGAAAGTCATTTATGCCAGCGCTGAAGAAATTGCAGACCATGAGGCACGTCTGGACTTGGTGGCCAAGAAGGGGGGCAGTTGTCTGTGGCGGACAAAAGCTGAATAGTTGTTTTTTCAGTGAGAGAAATATCACCTTGGCCGCGTATCGTTGAAAAACTGTTCAACCGACTCTTTCTATAGGAAAAAATATTGACGGAGTCGAGCGTGGACCGTAATATTCGCTCATTCCCCACGGTATAGGGGAATGAAATGCGGAGCGGTAGTTCAGTTGGTTAGAATACCTGCCTGTCACGCAGGGGGTCGCGGGTTCGAGTCCCGTCCGTTCCGCCAAATCACCCCCCAAGCTTATTGTGTATTTACTACAGAAAATGGTAAAAACGCAGTGCAAAATGCTGTCAAACTAGTCCGTTAAATCCACTATCCCACTACACAATATCTGTTAAATCAACAATGTCTGTTAAGTCAACAATGCCCATTAAATCCACAATCCCTAATTAATAAACTGCGCGTTTTTTATCACTTAGGGCCAGAGTGGATTTAGTGTAATGGCTTGGCTAATGGTGCATTCGATAATAAAAAACTACACCATTGAGTTTACTTGGCCAGGTAACTCGGTATCAGAAATGCGGGTTGCCAGCCAGGCAAACCGATATCGTTTCCACCTACTACTGCCATGCAGTGGATAGAGGCAATCCTCTACCACCTCACTGTCGGGAAATAGCCTACGGGCGAAGTAAGCCCAACGTACACTTTTCTTCATGCTATAGAGCTTGTTGTCTAACTTATTGCCATACAGCCGAGAGAGGCTCACCATCGCTTCCAGGGTCCCTTTTTCAGCTTCTTCATGCAGTAAATCAAGGTGGGAATGAGCTAGCTCTAAATTTTTAACTTCAAAGATATTCAGTAAAAAGAGTCCCCAAGCGGTTTGGTGACCGAAGAGATGAGCTTGGTAAAGATTATCGAGCAGATCTTTTTCATAACCATCGCGTAAAGTCAGGTCCGTTTCTGTTTGGCTTAATTTTTGGCAGGAAGCAGCCATGCTGAAGTGTATATCTCGCAGGTCATCTTCATATTCAGTATATCCGCCGTTGCTAATCAATGGATAAGCGATATTGTCTCGACGGGCGATTTGTTCATGTAAGAGATTTGCTGTGCGTTGATTGTAGTTTAGTGCGGTAATCGGTTGGTACGGGAGTAGGGTAGTATCATCAGAATCGCCGTACTCCAGCGCCAACCATCTAAATGCGCCGGGGATATTCCGTTGGGCACCAAGTTCTGCCAATGAGATGCAATGCTCATGGAGATTCAGCCAACCTAAGGACCTAATAGTCCACGCCCAATCTGGACTGGCGTTGATGCTGTTAACACTGCCTTTGTCCAACCAGCTTTTGGCCATTTCTTCATTTTTTTCAAAGCCGAACAATCCTACAAATTGGAAATAACCACGATAAATTTCCACTCGAGGAAAAACCGTTTGCTGTGAGTTTTGGCAAATAAAATTGTAAATCCAGTGGGTATTAGGGAAATCTCGTTGTGCAAATCCCAATGCTCGATAAGTGAAGTAGTGGCTTAACTTCATTTCTTCCATTACCGCGAGCTGAATGCTGTGCCAGAGTGCATCGTCATCCTTTAAGTCGTCATAACAGGTTAGCAACCATCCAATGGCATTATGGCGATCTTCCTGGTTACGTCCATGTAGTGCGATGGCTTTAGCTCTAGCGATGGTTTGCTCTCGCTCTGTCGGAGAGTCAATTTCTGCGATACGTAAGTCGCGATACTCGTCCCACCAGATAAACAACTCAAGATGTTCACACTCTTGTTTTGAAAGTCTGTGTCGCAGAGAGTCTATTAATTTGCGGATTTCCTCATGTGTCCCCCTCCAGCGTGGCATACGGAATGGAATGTATTCAGTGAGTGGGTAAAATGCGTTGGGGAAGATATTCAGACAAACGGAGAGCCAGTATTGTTGCCCTGTATTATCGAGACCATTGGGTAACTCGGCAGGACGAGGTAGTTGCGGACAGACGGCATTCTCAAAGGATAAGCCAGAATGAGCCATCAGAGCGTCCACTTCTTGTGGTGAAGATTTATGGTATTGAGCAAGTTCCTTCATCAAGCGTTGCCCAGTCATTTCTTTACCCTGTAAAAATGCCACGAGCCATTTGGGCTGGCCGAAAACTTCTGAGTTTGTCGCGGTAAGAGAAGCCACCATCCACTGTCGAGGATCGCAGTTAATGGCATTGAGGGCGGCGATCACCATTTGCTCATTGCATGCCGACGTACAAAGCCACATCGCGTGGGTCGTCTCTTTTGCCCAGCCGTAACTGCGATACAGCCAGGCATAGTGATTCCAGTACTGTGCTTCAGCAAGCCAGGCATGCGAGGAATGGGGACAGGCGAGTTGCCAGTTTTTAATCAATGCCAAGCCGTTAGGGCCAGCGTTGATCAGCGTGTCCATATCGTAGAAAGGATTACACATCTGCGTCCAGGCTTGGAAATAACGTTTTTCAGCCTGACGATGAGTAAAACTTTCAACCAATGCTTGTGTATAGAGTTCGTCGAGTTCTTCATAGCGGCCATCGGCAAGATAACTAGCGATATCTGCAATAATCCATTGTCGTTCTGCGGTGTTTGGCTCCACTTTATGATTACACATGTGCAGCATGGCCTGCTCTAATTGGTTGCCCTGTTCCATCTTTTATCCTGTCAATTTGGCTCAAATATTTTGAATTCATTCCATGGCATTTTTCGCCAGTTACCTGTTAGGTCTTGCAGATATTGAGTGGCTTCATGCAGGTCTCGTCCCGCAATGGCCGGTGGTGTGTTATGCAATGTTAGCCACACCTGACGGGCATCTACATAGGCAGTGGCATAGTCTTGCCAACTGGTGAAGCAATCCTGGGCACGTTGTGCATTCAGGAAAAGGACCAACCAAGCCAGGTTGTTATCACACCAACCAAGTCCAGCGACGCAGCGGGTCAGAAACGCGGTGCGCATACAATCAAACGCTAAAGCATTGCGGACTTGCCCTTGAAAGGCCAGTTGTTGGTAAAAATTACTCGGTGAATTACCGATTCCCCTCGGCCAATGGCGTAAGATATTTTCGACTGCCTGTTGCAATGCATCACCGGTGAGATGTTCAGATAACCCGAGCTCTCTCTTCACCTGTTGCTCTAGGCGTAGGCGTTTGCTGTGATCCAAGTTGAATTTTAGAGAAAGATCCTGCTTTTCAATACCATTACGTAGAGCAAGAATATCTGCCAGCGCGAGAGCCCATTCACGCCGCCGTGTATCGCGGAGTTGTCCCTTTAATCGCTCTTTTTCCTTGTCTTCTGCTATTAGTGCAGCAAGTCGTGGTTTGTTTTTTTTGTAATTATGACGGATGAGGATAACAGCCACTAACAGCGCAATAAATAAAGAGGTCATGATTGCTCCTTTGCTGTTGCCAGATAGCGTGTTGCATGCAACGTCACGTTTTCGATCTTGAAAGGGGCGCTATCGGAGTTCTTCCCGGCAAAGAGAGGATGCCATGGCTGTTTGGGATATAACATTTCCGCCGCCGTAGCAACGACAGGATCAACGGCTTGCAGGTAGTGTAGTTTGTCGGGGGCGCTGTGTAATAGTAGCCACTGTAATGCGATAGGGGGGGCGGGGAAGTGTTCCAGTAAGTGAAAGTGATCATGGAGCACGCTGAGCAGAAAATTTTGGCTTTGAATGTTGGTGATAAATTTCCAGCCCTGAGACTCTGCTGTGTCTTCATAGACAATCCCCATCCCCTCACAGTCAGCATGGCGTACAGACTGCGGATTAAGGTGGCATAAGAGGGATAAGATATCAGCAGCATATTTCTTTATCGGCGGGCGATTTTGTTTCCCTTTGATCTGGTCAATAGCCAAACTGCCGTTATCGATCTTCATACTGATTGTGGCATGGGGAATGTTGTTTTCATCACGTAGACTAAAAAGTCGCAGCATGCCCTGTTCAATTTGTTGAGCATAGTAGTCACCATACCCACCAATGAGTGCCGCTTTATCTTCAAACTGTCCGAGACAGTGCTGCATATGCCAAGATTCATAGGCCATTTCACGGCGTAACTTAGCGTTGTTTGCGTCAAACTCAACGATTTCCCCTGTGCTTACTTTGATTATGGGTTTGAGCACTACCGAGCTGGTGGGGTGCCATCCCTGTTGTTGGCGCTGTAGCATCTTTTTATGTTCGGCTTCACGCATTGCCAATGCAGCAAAGCAGTTGATGCGTTGTAATTTTTTCGCCAATTTGCTGTTGATATGACGAGATAGAAACTCAACTAACTCACGTTCTTTATCAATTAATTGAGTGTGTTGAGGATTGAAGTAATAACATGGAGTCTTGCTGGCGATTTGTGAGACCAGCCAGTCAGGAATAGGAGCATCAACACCGAAGTAGGTGAAATAATCTATTTCGGATGAGATCAGTGAAACCCGAGGGAAATCGCTGATACACCAGCGATAGAAATGGTTGGTTAACCAGCGTTGGACTATTTCATCATCGCCACGTTGTTGACTACGCTTCAGAATTTCTATTTTTATCTCTGGTGCGTTGATGATGTTTCTGGGTTTATAGTAATTCTCAGAGGGGCTATTCATGGGCTCACTTACTGCAGAATATTGTTTTATGGGGAATTTTTTATGGGATATCGTTTTATGGGATAATTCCCCAGTTTTGGGCCTATCAAGGGGGCCAAAATTAGCAATCTCTTCTGTCGTGAATTGCTATCAATCTACAACTCGCTCGAAACCTATAACTCGAATTATTTGGGGCTATTTTTAACGGATTTTATGGGTATTTCCTTTTTATAATCAATAAGATTCCTCTTAATTGCTGGGGCTTTGATTGTATCTGGTTTGTCGAATCTTTCAATTTTATTAAATATTTGGGATATACCTGTGGTTATTCGAGCTACTGGTTTTCTGTTTATACTCAAAGTAACACGTATTGCTTGTGTTAATCCGTAAACCTGGATGGGGGTGAAAGCTGACGACCATAAAGAGGCTAATGGTACGCTAGTAACGGGGGAAGGGGATGGCAATCTACAGAGCCGTTTGGGCGTGAAAGCCTTTATCAAGGGTTACAGCGACCAAGATAAAGGCAAAGGCCGAATATTCCAACCGTTTGTGGAAGTTAACTGGTTGCATAACAACAAGGATTTTGGCAGCAATACGGATGGCATCAGCGTCAAGCAGGATGGTGTGGCCAATATTGCTGAGCTAAAAGTCGGTGTCGAAGGGCAACTCAATAAACAGTTGAATTTGTGGGGTAATGTTGGCCAGCAAGTGGGTAACAAAGGCTACAGTGATACGGCGGTGATGGTAGGCATCAAGTATAACTTCTAAACACCTTCTATTCCTCCCTGCTTAATACCGATAAGCAGGGAGGTTAGATTGCCTTTTCTTTCAATATTACTTTTATTTAAGCCTCGGGCTGCAGGATATGTTTTGTCTCTTCTCTTTGTTCCACGGGTGATGGGTGATATTTATCCTGCAGATGGGTCTGGATTTTGTGTTGGAAATCCCCATTTAGTTTGTAAAAACGGAAGTAAATAAACAGTGTTATGCAGAAGAACAGTGCAGGAAGCGCAATCATAATCAGTTGCATCCCAATAATGGTCTCAGGGGTTTGAGTGGTATTGGGAACATAGCCTACCACGCTGAGAACCACCCCGATAAAGAAGGCAGATAAAGCAGAGCCCGCCTTTACTACCAGAGTTTGCACTGAATAGGCAATACTCTCGCAGCGCACGTTGAGCTTGTATTCCCCGTAATCGACGGTATCCGCGACCATAATCACCTGCAATACCCAAAATAATCCGACACCGATATTGAATAATACCCCTGCCAGTGAGATCAATAACAGGTTATGACTGCCTACAGCAGCCAGGCCTAATAGCACGCCGCCAGCGAGAATAGGCATGATAGAGGCCCCTGCCCACAGAGTTCGGCGTGAAAGTGTTTTGACCAAACGAGGAAACAGGATCAAGGTGACCAGGTTAGCGGCACCGGCGTAAGACATGTAATAAGGGAACAGAGCGGCATCACCAATCACGTAGGTAAAATAGTAAATAGCAAAGCCGGTAATGACGTTGGAAGCAATATTATAAGATAACGCCATAGCCAGCAGACAGGAGAGTTGATCGTTTTTGTAGATTAACCCGATCATCGATCTCAGGCTGATACGGCTTAACTCTGTGGCTAAATTATCAGATGAATACACTTCTTTGACGTTACGCAGGGTAACAATGGTTGATAGGACGAAGAAAGCGATCAGTACCAGCGTAAACATCTGAAAACCATATCCACGATCAGCACCGCCGACATAATTGACAAAAGGCAGTGTCACTCCAGCAGTCACAAAACCAGCCAGACTGGCGAAAAAACGTGGGTAAGGCACCAACTTTTCACGTTCGCGTTTATCCAGCGTAATTGTGGGTACCAATGACCAGAAAGGGATATCCATCAAGGTATAGGTCATACCCCAGAGAATATAGGTGACGACAACAAATAACAGTTGTGCTTGGCCGGTAAAATGATGGGCACTGAACAGCAAAAAAAGCACAATAGAGTTAGCGATGGTACCGATGAGGATCCAGGGTTTGAATTTGCCCCAGCGGGTGCGGGTATTGCTGACAATCCAGCCCATAATCGGGTCGTTGAGGGCATCCCAGATACGAGCAACCAGGAACAGTGCACCGACGACACTCACCGACAATCCGACCACATCGGTGTAGTAGTACATCAGATACATGTAAACAATACCGATGGCGAAGTCTTTACCGAAAGCGCCAAAACCATAGCTGAGCTTTGTGGCTATTGAAACACTCATAGTATACAGGGTCACTGTTGCCAGCCACCCCCCTGTTATTGTAGTGATAGGGTCGAGCACGGTTGCGCCCGGCAATCGCAATAGGGCATCAGTGCAACCAGCTGGGTAACCAGTCACCGTGTGCGGCGATCAGTTCGTCAACCAGCGCATAAATCTCTTCAATACCGAGTACGGCAGCGGTGTGCGGATCCATCATTGCTGCGTAATAAACATACTCTTTGTTTTCAGTCAGAATGGCTTCGGTCAGTAATGTTTGAACGTTGATGTTGGTCTGCATCAGAGCAGCAAGATGTGAGGGTAACCTACCCACTTTGGTCGGGCGAATCCCATTGGCATCAACCAGGCAGGCCACCTCGACACAGCATCCTTGTGGCAGGTTATCTATCAAGCCATCGTTACGCACGTTGCCATAGATAACATCAGGCTCACCGGTCCATAAGGCATTCATGATACTGCTGGCGTATTCATTGGATTGCTTGGTTTCAATACGATCCGCTGCTTTGTATTCCTCTAATTCTTTTTGCCAGTTCGCCAACTGCTCTACACAACGTTTGGGATATTCGTCTAACGGAACCTGATAACGTTCAATCAGATCCTGACGTCCAGGTTTGATAAACCACGGGGTGTATTCGGCAAAATGTTCAGAGGATTCAGTCACAAAATAGCCCAGTTTTTTGAACATTTCATAACGTACAATGTTTCGACAGCGCGGGTTACCATGGATATTTTCTTTGGGTGCCTGCCCCGTCGCATAGGCTTCCAGTAAGTCGGGGTAGATACTGTGATAGTCCCCATTGGCATCTTTTTTCTCTAATTCGAGATAGAAGGCCATATGGTTAATGCCAGCACAACGGTACCTTAGCTGGTTAACATCAATATTCAGGTCTCGTGCCAGCTCTTCCGCTGTTCCTTGAACCGAGTGACATAACCCAACCTGTTTAATGTGTGGATAACGGGCAAACATCGCCCAGGTATTCATCGCCATCGGATTAACATAATTGAGCATGGTGGCGTTTGGGCACACTTGCGTCATATCGGCACAAATCTGCCACAGATGGGGAATGGTACGCAGTGCACGCATGATACCGCCAGGGCCCAGAGTATCCGCGATGGTTTGCTCCAGACCGTGGCGTTTACACACTTCAAAATCCGTGACAGTACAAGGTTCATAACCGCCAATCTGAAATGCGACAACCACAAAATCCGCAGCGTTCAGTGCTGCTTTCTGGTCGGTATGGCACGTGATACGCCCATGGGCACCTGCTGAATCCATCAATTTACGCACCACAATGTGCGACTCTTCCAGGCGTGTTTCGTCAATATCCATCAGTGCGATATGAGCAGACTTAAACGCTTGGCGATGAAACACATCACCCAGAATGTTTTTAACAAAAATGGTGGAGCCAGCGCCAATAAAAGTGATTTTTGGGATCGACATACATTTCTCCAGTAGCCTGTTGAAGTGCAGCCATGGTGACATGGTTGTGAATGGTAGCGCTTCCATGTTATTGACTGAGCATTCCCATAAACTCAGATCCGGTGTGTTAATCTTCTGAATCTGAATTTATGGGATAAAAAGAACAGGAAAGCAGAGAATACGAGGAAGTTAAAATGATTATCTGGCTTGGGATGAGGTGTTGATCTCACCCGTGTTTCCCCTGTTGTGCCATTATTCTGATAATTCGGAACTGGAGGTGCAATGTTATGGATGATACAGCAGTAGCGGTTTTAGTCCCCGATCCCGATATGTGTAGCAGTACGGACCCTAAGACACGCAGCCCTTTGTCGCTCTACTCCGATTACCAACGGATGAATATTGAATTACGTGCCCCACAAGCCATGCCATCCAGCCACTGGCATGGTCAGGTCGAGGTTAATGTCCCTTTTGATGGTGATGTCGAGTATCTGATTAACGACAAAGTCGTGAAGATTAAACAAGGGCACATTGCGTTATTTTGGGCATGTATCCCTCACCAGTTAACGCACTCTGGCATTTGCCAGAACATGGCTATCCTGAATTTACCGATGCATCTGTTTTTATCGTGGCCGCTGGACAGAGAATTGATCAACCATGTGACTCACGGCATGGTATTGGAATCGATTACATCGAATCAGGTCAGTGCGTTTGAAGTGCAACGTTGGCAGACGGATCTCATCAGTGACGATGAGCAAATCCGGCAGTTGGCGGTTGATGAGATAGGGTTGATGCTCAAGCGTTTTAGCCTTTCCGGCTGGCAGTCGATTCTAACCAGTAAAACATCGCGAACCCATAACAATGGCATTTCCAGACATGCACAGTTTTACGTGAGCCAAATGCTGGGATTTATTGCCTCCAATTACGATCGGACTTTAACCATTAACCATGTTGCTGAGCACGTGAAACTTAACTCCAATTATGCGATGGGGATTTTCCAGCACGTAATGCAATTGACCATGAAACAGTACATCACCGCAATGCGTATCAACCATGTCAGAGCATTGTTAAGTGATACCGATAACACCATCCTGGATATCGCACTGACAGCGGGTTTTGGTTCAATGAGTCGTTTCTACAGCACATTCCAGAAGTATGTCGGTATGTCCCCCCAGAAATACAGGAAACAGAGTCAACTACGGCGGGAAAACTTTCTCGTGTGAAGTTAATATCTATCAGGTAAAACGGTTAGCGGACCGGTTCAACGGGTTGAAAAGCAAAGGGCGATAGGAATCGCCCTTTTAGAACAATGAGTTGAAAAATTACACCCACTCAGTTTGCGGGCGATGCTTTTCTTTCTTCGCCAATTTTTGACTGGCTAACGCATCAGGTGGAAAGTCATCAACGTTAATTGAACGTAGGCGGCTCTGTTCGGCTTTCACCAGGATTTCAGCTTCATCGGCGCTGATTTTCCCTTCCTTCAAGGCCTGTTGTGCCAGGTAATCTAAACGGGTGAAGGGAAGGCTTTCACCCGCCTGTTGGCTCAAACGTTGGTGGATGGGTTCAGCGGCCATCACATCCACCAGTGCCGCTTCTAGCAGACCGGCTGGATTATGCTCAGTGGGTGCCAAATATTGGCCACGCCCCAAACGACTGCGGGTCGCCGAAGGTTGCTGGAGGATTTGCGCCAGTTGATGGTCAAGTTTGTCTGAAGGTGCCGCATGTACGCGCCCAAAGGGGAATACCAGCAGACGCATCGCCCCGGCGATAAAGCGCTGTGGGAAATTGCGCAACAAATCATCCAAGGCTTGTTCTGCTTGATAAAGGCAATCTTGCACGCCCCAATGAACCAATGGTAAGTCCTCTTGCTGACGCCCTTCATCCTCAAAACGTTTTAATGTGGCAGAAGCCAGATACATTTGACTGAGTACGTCACCCAAACGGGCAGAGATACGCTCACGACGCTTCAGGCTACCGCCCAACACCCCCATAGAAACATCCGACAGCAAGGCCAGATTGGCACTCAGACGGTTGAGCTGTTGATAGTAACGGCGGGTGGCATCCTTTGTCGGGGTAAAACTGGTGCGCCCATTGGTCAGCCCAAGCCACAGGCTGCGTATTGTGTTGCTACCTACATGACCGAGGTGACCCAACAGCGCCTTATCGAAGGCAACCAGATCATTATTCTGCGCCGCTGCCATTTCGCTTAATACATAAGGATGGCAGCGAATCGCTCCCTGGCCGAAGATCATCATGGTACGGGTCAGGATATTGGCTCCTTCCACCGTAATGGCGATAGGGGCCCCCTGATAGGCACGAGCCAGAAAATTAGCACTGCCCAGCATAATCCCTTTGCCAGCAGTAATATCCATGGCATCGATGATGGCGCGTTGACCTCTATGGGTACAGTGATATTTTACAATTGCCGACAGCACCGCTGGTTTCTCACCTTGCACCAAGGCGTAGGTGATCAGCGAGGCCGCAGCGTCCATCACATAAGTATTACCGGCAATGCGGGCCAATGGCTCTTCAATACCTTCCATCTTGCCAATGGAGATTTTGAATTGGCGGCGGATATGTGCATAAGCGCCGGTTGCCAAGGCGATGGATTTCAGGCTGCCAGTAGAATTGGCGGGTAAAGTGATCCCTCGACCAACAGATAAACATTCAACCAGCATACGCCAGCCCTGACCGGCCATTTTTGGGCCACCAATAATGTAATCGATAGGAACGAATACCTCTTGCCCACGTGTTGGACCATTCTGGAACGGGACGTTGAGTGGGAAATGGCGGTTACCAATCTCTACCCCAGGAGTGTTAGTCGGGATCAGGGCACAGGTAATACCTGGGGATTCGTTATCACTCAACAAATGCTCTGGATCATAGAGTTTGAAAGCCAACCCCAATACGGTGGCAATCGGTGCCAGCGTAATGTATCGCTTGTTCCAGGTGAGTCGCATACCAAGAATCTGCTGGCCTTGCCACTCTCCCATGCAGACGGTGCCGATATCTGGAATAGCGCCGGCATCAGAACCTGCCTCTGGGCTGGTGAGCGCAAAACAAGGGATTTCATCGCCACGGGCCAAGTCGGGTAAGTAGTGATTTTTTTGCTCTTCCGTGCCGTAATGTTGCAGTAGTTCACCGGGGCCGAGGGAATTAGGCACGCCGACGGTGATCGCCAAAATACCAGAAACTCCCGCCAGCTTTTGTAGCACAAGTGCTTGTGCATAAGCTGAAAAATCCAGGCCGCCATACTCTTTTTTGATGATCATGGCGAAGAATCTATGTTGCTTCAGATAAGCCCACAACTCAGGGGGGAGATCCGCCAGTTCGTGAGTGATTTGGAAGTCATTGGCCATGCGGCAGGCTTCTTCTACTGGCCCATCGATAAAAGCTTGTTCTTCTTCGGTCAACTTGGGTTGCGGATAGTGGTGCAGTTTTTTCCAGTCGGGTTTTCCGCGAAACAGTTCCCCTTCCCACCAAGTGGTTCCGGCATTAATCGCCTCTTTTTCGGTGGTGGACATCGGGGGCATGACTTTACGAAAGGCCTGTAACACAGGTGCGGAAAACAACGGGCGGCGTAGCAAGGTGATGTTTAATGGCAGCAAAATAAGTGCCAGTGGCAGCAGCATCCAGTAGCTCCACAAGCCGGTAGCCCCCATCAAGGCGGTATAAGCCAGTAGAATGACACTACTGAGCACCAGGTTGACTTGGCGGTAAAAAACGACACCAATGAGTGCGAGTAAAATAACGATGCTAGCAAACATCATAAGAAGCTCCGAAGTGGCATGTGGTCTGACCTGTTGGTGATATATTGTTTGTAGTACAACCCGCTGTTTTTATCAATCTATTTACACTTCAACTACAATTAGAGTCACAATCTAACCGCACTAACCGTTAAAAATGATTATATCGTTCAGTACCGATAGAGATACCCGCTGCATGGCAATTTGTATTAATTATGTCTCAAGTCATGATTTTGTGGGGTACCCCAAAGGGGCTGAACTTGTGAATAGTTTATTGCACGGGACTTCTCGGATTTTCTGCAATCCGTTACACTGCAAAATGACAAATGAATGATAAGACCCTATCCCGCCAGGTGTCGCTGGTATTGGTCAAAGACTTGATGGGATAGATTCAAAAACAGCACAACAAGAGGCTACCTCGATGTATCACGATTTAATTCGTAGTGAACTGAATGAAGCAGCTGATACTTTGGCAAAATTCGTGAGTGATGATGCCAATATTGCCAGCATTCAGCAGGCGGCAATCATGCTAGCGGATGCTTTTAAAGCGGGTGGTAAGGTGATCTCTTGCGGTAACGGCGGCTCTCATTGTGATGCGATGCATTTTGCCGAAGAGTTGACCGGTCGTTATCGAGAAAACCGCCCGGGCTATCCGGCGATTGCGATCTCTGACGTGAGCCACCTGTCCTGTGTCAGCAACGACTTTGGCTACGACTACGTGTTTTCGCGTTATGTGGAAGCGGTTGGTCGCGAAGGTGATGTGTTGTTGGGGATCTCGACTTCAGGTAACTCCGCCAACGTTATCAAAGCCATTGAGGCCGCTCGTGCTAAAGGGATGAAAGTGATCACCCTGACCGGCAAAGAGGGTGGCAAAATGGCGGGGAGTGCCGATGTGGAAATTCGTGTGCCGCACTTTGGCTATGCTGACCGTATCCAGGAAATTCATATCAAAGCTATCCATATTTTGATGCTGTTGATCGAAAAAGAGATGGTGAAGGCTTAACCGTTCGAGGAAATGTGGCCCCATCACATACAGAGCGTTGGGGTCGGGTTTCCTGATAGCAAGTGTTATTGAAGTTAAGGGTAGCGATTAAATGTGTGAACTGCTCGGGATGAGTGCGAATGTACCTACTGATATCTGTTTTAGTTTTACCGGGTTGGTACAGCGTGGTGGCCGCACTGGCCCACATAAGGATGGTTGGGGCATTACCTTCTATGAAGGCAATGGTTGCCGCACTTTCAAGGATCCACAACCCAGTTGCAATTCACCGATTGCTCACTTGGTGCAGGAATACCCGATCAAATCTTGTGCAGTCGTTTCCCATATTCGGCAGGCGAATCGTGGCGAAGTGGCACTGGAAAATACTCACCCGTTTACTCGTGAACTCTGGGGTCGTAATTGGACTTACGCTCACAACGGTCAACTGAAAGGCTATCGCCAATTGGCAACGGGCTATTTCCGCCCGGTAGGCCAGACGGACAGCGAACATGCCTTTTGCTGGTTGCTACACCAACTGTCGTTAAAATATCCACGCACTCCCAATAACTGGCCTGCGGCGTTCCGCTATATTGCATCGCTGGCAGATCAATTGCGGCAAAAAGGCGTGTTCAATATGTTGCTGTCGGATGGGCGCTTTGTTATGGCTTACTGCTCAACTCACCTTTATTGGATTACGCGTCGTGCCCCCTTTGGTAAAGCGACATTGCTTGATCAGGATGTGGAGATTGATTTTCAACAGCAGACGACACCGAATGATGTCGTTACTATTATCGCCACCCAACCGCTGACGACCAATGAAACCTGGCACAAAATTGTGCCAGGGGAATTTGCTTTATTTTATTACGGTGAACGGATTGCCCTGAGTGGTAGGGTCGGTGTTGGTGGTTGATGCATATTGCGTCGGCTGTGCGTTGCCAGTTATCGGCTGAACTAAAGCATATTGGCCGTTTGACACATTGACTGCGGGTGGTCGGTGGTGTTTGACAAAATAGTCATAGCCGGGCTTCAACTGGCGCCAGAAAGCGATATGATCGGATGAACGATGGCGCTGCAGGTTTTCTTCAGTCATGCGGAACGGGTAAATATTGATATTGACCTGGCCCTGCCCATAAGCAAACGCGGCATCGACATAACGATAAATCTCATCCATATAAGTATTGGTCATTGCATAGCAACCAATAGACTTACATTCACCATGGATCATCAGATAGGCACCGGAATATCCCTGCGCTTTATCATAATCATTTGGGAAGCCAATATTAATGGCTCGATAAAATTTGCTGTTAGGCTTTAGATTACGCGCAGTGATGTTATAGAAGCCTTCTGGGCTTTTAAGGTCACCTTCACGGCGTTTGGGACCCAGGCCACCAGAAAAATTACAGATAGGGAAACTATTCATCAGGCGGAACTCATTGCCGACTTGTGTATATAATTCCAACCTGCGTTCTTCTTTGAATATCTGAATATAGACCGGTGAACCGAGAGTTTTCTGTTTCACAACCGGTTCTTGCGGTGGTGCCTGTTCACTGGCGCTACAGGCGGTGATTATCGGCATGCAAAATAGCATCGCAAACAACAGCGCGATTTTGCTCATTAATTATTCCTACTTATATTTATGTGTTGGCTCTACCCATTCTGCCAACGTGCCACTGACGAGTGTTCTATTAGACCATATTCAGATTAGCAGTGGGTATAATTTTAGCAATACAAAATGTGTATAGAAAACCCACAAATATCGGAAAAAGTGAATTGACTGACAGATTTTAACGATTAGTGTAAGGACGGTACAGAGAATTAATTGCATTTGCTTGACTCAGGTCACTAGATAGTACGGAAAAATGTTGCCAAAAATGTTAGACTAAAAGTCTCAATTGCCCGTTGAGTATGCGTACTGCTAGTGGTTCAAAGAGTTAGCGCCTTCAGTACTTTTTGGTGATGTCAGGTTTGTATATTCAGGCTGGTGGTCACCAATCTGCAACTTGAATGAACATGGGTAGATAGGGACGTTTTATGTTGGGTATGGCATCGCCATACACATCCGGAGGGGGCCAAGGCAACCTCATCATCCTGCATGATCTGTGCCTTTTTTGGGGCGAGTGATCATGTTAAAATTTAAAACATCTTGTAAATCATATGATTAAAATCAGAAAGGGTTTAGATCTGCCAATAGCCGGGGCACCTTCTCAGGTGATTCAAGATGGCCCGGTGATCACGACAGTGGCGGTACTCGGCCAAGACTATGTTGGTATGCGTCCCTCCATGCTCGTCCAGGAAGGTGATCGCGTTATAAAAGGTCAGGCGCTGTTTGAAGATAAAAAGAACCCAGGGGTTCTTTTTACTGCGCCTGCCAGCGGACAAATTGTGGCTATCAACCGTGGTGAACGCCGCCTATTGCAGTCGGTGGTTATTGACACCACGAATGCTGGCGATGAACAGGTAGAGCTGGCTTATTATCAGCAAGCTGATCTGCCGATGCTGGAGCGTGAGCAGGTGGAAAGTGACCTGCTTGCCAGTGGTTTGTGGACGGCTCTGCGTACCCGGCCATTTAGTAAAACTCCGCATCCAGGAACGTCACCGCGCGCTATTTTCGTCAGTGCTATGGACACTCAGCCGTTGGCGGCGGATCCGTTGGTGATTATTGCCGAGCAGCAAGCGGCGTTTAATGCGGGTCTAACCGTATTATCGCGGCTAACAGATGGCAAAGTGCATGTTTGCCATGCGGCTGGCGCACGGTTGGAGAGTGCTGCTGGAGCGCAAGTCACCTACAGCGAATTTGCTGGGCCGCATCCTGCCGGGTTGGTTGGCACACATATCCATTTCCTTGAGCCGGTGAGTTTGCAAAAAACGGTCTGGCATATCGGTTATCAGGATGTTATTGCCATCGGTACGCTATTTACTACCGGGCAGCTGGATACCCGTCGTGTCGTCGCCTTGGCCGGCCCACAGGTTGAGCAGCCGGTTCTATTGCGTACCCGGCTAGGGGCTAGCTTGGAACAGCTGACCGCCGGCCGCCTTAAAGCGGGGGAGAACCGCGTGATTTCTGGCTCGGTGCTGAGTGGCACCCAAGCCTGTGGTCCTAATGCTTTTCTGGGGCGCTTTCATTCCCTGGTTTCAGTATTGCAAGAAGGGCGAGAAAAAGAGCTGTTTGGCTGGGTGACGCCATCACCGGATAAGTTCTCCATTACCCGCACCACATTGGGTCATTTCCTGAAGAACAAGCTGTTTGCTTTCTCTACCGCTCTGAACGGTGGTGAACGTTCGATGGTACCGATTGGTAACTACGAGCGAATTATGCCGCTGGATATTCTGCCAACGCATCTTTTGCGTGACTTGTTGGCGGGTGATACAGACGGTGCGCAAACGCTGGGTTGTCTGGAGCTAGATGAAGAAGATCTGGCGTTGTGTACCTTCGTCTGCCCAGGCAAGTATGAATATGGCCCGGTGCTGCGTGAAGTGCTGACCAAGATTGAGCAGGAAGGTTAACCGATGGGCCTGAAGAATTTTTTTGAAAAGATAGAGCATCATTTCACGCCAGGCGGCAAGCTGGAAAAGTGGTATCCGCTGTTTGAAGCAACGTTTACGGTGTTTTATACCCCGGGAACGGTGACACGCGGAGCCTCGCATGTGCGTGATGCCATTGATCTCAAACGTATGATGATCCTGGTGTGGTTAGCCGTATTCCCCGCGATGTTTTGGGGCATGTATAACGTTGGTCAGCAGGCAATTCCTGCATTGCACCACCTATACAGCGGCGAACAGCTACAACAGGTGTTGGCAGGTGACTGGCATTATTGGTTGGCGCAAACCCTGGGGGCTTCACTGGATGCCGACGCTGGGTGGCTCAGCAAAATGGTGTTGGGAGCGACCTATTTTGTGCCAATTTATGCTGTGGTCTTTCTGGTGGGCGGTTTCTGGGAAGTGGTGTTTGCGGTGGTACGCAAACATGAAATCAACGAAGGGTTCTTCGTTACTTCCATTCTGTTTGCCTTGATTGTCCCACCAACCCTACCTCTCTGGCAGGCAGCGTTAGGTATCACTTTTGGCGTGGTCATTGCCAAGGAAATTTTTGGTGGTACCGGGCGTAATTTCCTTAACCCGGCATTGGCGGGGCGTGCTTTTCTCTTCTTTGCTTACCCGGCGCAGATTTCCGGTGACATGGTGTGGGTGTCGGCTGATGGTTTCTCTGGCGCGACACCGTTGGCACAGTGGAATGTGGGGGGGATGCATAGCCTGACCAATGAGATTACCGGCCAATCCATCAGTTGGATGGACGCATTTATCGGTAATATTCCTGGCTCGATTGGTGAAGTCTCTACATTGATGATCCTGATTGGTGGCGCGATTATTCTGTTTGGTCGCGTTGCTTCCTGGCGCATCGTGGCTGGCGTAATGATTGGTATGATTGCCACCGCTTCACTGTTGAATGCTATCGGTTCAACCACCAACCCGATGTTTGCCATGCAATGGTATTGGCACCTGGTGCTAGGGGGCTTTGCTTTCGGCATGATCTTTATGGCTACTGACCCGGTTTCCGCCTCGTTTACTAACAAGGGGAAATGGTGGTACGGCATTTTGATTGGCTCGATGTGTGTGCTGATTAGAGTGGTAAACCCAGCCTATCCTGAAGGCATGATGCTGGCGATCCTGTTCGCCAACTTGTTCGCACCGCTGTTTGACTATCTGGTGGTGCAGGCCAACATCAAGCGGAGAAAAGCCCGTGGCGAATGAATCTAAAAATGACAGTATGCGTAAAACGCTACTGGTAGTGTTTTTACTCTGTCTGGTGTGTTCAGTAGTAGTAGCGGGCTCAGCAGTGAGTCTGCGAGAGCAACAGCAAGTGCAGGTATTGCTGGATAAGCAGCGCAATATTCTTGATGTTGCAGGGCTTATGACGCCGCGTATGCCCAGTAAACAAGTTAGAGAGACCTTTGCTAAATATATTGAAACACGCTTGCTGGATCTGAATAGCGGTGAATTTGTACCTGGAGATAATAGTAAATTTGATCTGGTAGCCGCATTACGTAGTGATACCAAGAGCATCACGTTACCTGCTAGTGATGATATTGCAGGTATTCGACGCCGTAGCAACCAGGTGGAAATCTATCTGGTTCGTGATGATGCTGGGAAAGTGAGTAATATTATATTACCCGTCAATGGCTCTGGTGTGTGGGCGATG
Organism: Serratia sp. DD3; assembly: GCF_000496755.2. The sequence continues at coordinate 186,451 of NZ_AYKS02000016.1, read as the reverse complement.
ATGTACGCCTTTGTTGCATTGGATGCTGATGGCAATACGGTTAGAGGCTTGAGTTTTTACCGGCATGGGGAAACGCCGGGGTTAGGTGGGGAGATACAGAATCCTGCTTGGCGAGCTCAATGGATAGGCAAGCAGTTATTTGATGAGAACGGAACACCAGCAATTCGCATTGTTAAAGGTGGGGCGCGCCCAGGTGATATACATGGTGTCGATGGCCTATCTGGTGCAACTCTGACCTCTAATGCTGTGCAAAATACGTTTAATTTCTGGTTGGGTGAACACGGTTTTGGCCCATTCTTGCAAAGAGTTCGAGAGGGAGCGCTGAAAAATGGCTGATTCCAAAGAGATTAAGCGGGTTTTACTTGAACCGCTGTTAGATAATAACCCCATTGCTTTGCAGATCCTTGGCGTATGCTCAGCGCTTGCGGTAACCACTAAGTTGGAAACTGCATTGGTGATGACGTTGGCGCTCACAGTAGTGACTGCATTTTCTTCTTTGTTTATCTCACTGATACGCCATCATATTCCTAATAGTGTACGGATCATTGTGCAGATGACCATCATTGCTTCGTTGGTGATTGTGGTTGATCAGTTTTTGCGGACTTATGCCTATGAGATATCTAAACAACTGTCAGTATTTGTTGGTTTGATTATTACTAACTGTATTGTCATGGGGCGTGCTGAAGCCTATGCCATGAAATCTCCACCATTAGAAAGCTTTATGGATGGGATCGGTAACGGGCTTGGTTATGGTGTGATCCTCATTCTGGTGGGCTTTTTGCGTGAATTAATTGGTTCGGGCAACCTGTTTGATATACCGATATTTGTGACGATACAAAATGGCGGTTGGTATCAGCCAAATGGTTTGTTCTTACTGGCACCCAGTGCATTCTTTATCATCGGCCTGCTGATCTGGGGTATTCGTACCTTGCGACCAGCGCAGATAGAAAAGGAGTAACCGCTGATGGAACATTATATTAGTCTGCTTGTTCGTGCGGTGTTTGTTGAGAACATGGCATTGGCCTTTTTCCTTGGCATGTGTACTTTCCTTGCCGTGTCGAAAAAGGTCTCCACCTCCTTTGGTTTAGGCATTGCCGTAACGGTAGTACTGGGTATTGCGGTACCGGTCAATAATCTGGTTTTTAACCTGATCCTGCGTGATGGTGCGCTGGTGGAAGGGGTGGATTTGAGTTTCCTCAATTTCATTGTCTTCATTGGGGTGATCGCCGCTCTGGTTCAGATCCTGGAGATGATCCTTGATCGTTTCTTCCCTGCCTTATACAACGCCTTGGGCATTTTCCTGCCATTGATTACGGTGAACTGTGCGATCTTCGGTGGTGTGTCATTTATGGTACAGCGCGATTACAACTTTGCGGAGTCGGTGGTTTACGGCATTGGTTCTGGAATCGGTTGGATGCTGGCGATTGTTGCTCTGGCAGGGATCCGCGAAAAAATGAAGTATTCGAATGTGCCTGCCGGGCTGCGTGGTTTGGGCATTACCTTTATTACCACTGGATTAATGGCACTGGGATTCATGTCATTTGCCGGCGTTCAGTTGTAAAGGCAGGAAGTATTTATGGAAATTATATTAGGCGTGTTCATGTTTACCGGCATCGTTATGGTGCTGGCGTTACTGATCCTGTTTGCAAAATCCAAGTTAGTGAATACCGGTGATATCACTATTGAAGTGAATGGTGATAAAGATAAAAGCTTTACTGCTCCGGCAGGGGATAAGCTGCTCAATATGCTATCCAGCCAAGGGGTTTTTGTCTCCTCGGCTTGTGGTGGCGGCGGTTCCTGTGGACAGTGCCGGGTGGTGATTAGTGAGGGGGGCGGTGATATTCTGCCGACCGAACTTTCCCATATCACCAAGCGTGAAGCCAAAGAGGGCTGCCGTTTGGCCTGCCAGGTCAACGTGAAGCAGAGCATGAAAATCGAATTGCCGGAAGAGATTTTCGGCGTGAAGAAATGGGACTGTGAAGTTATCTCTAATGATAACAAAGCAACCTTTATCAAAGAGTTGAAACTGCAAATTCCTGATGGCGAGGATGTGCCTTTCCGTGCTGGTGGTTATATCCAGATTGAAGCACCAGCGCATGAAGTGGATTATGCGGATTTTGATGTGCCGCAGGAATACCGTGAAGATTGGGATAAATTCAATCTGTTCCGCTTCCGTTCGGTGGTCAAAGAGCATTCGGTGCGTGCCTATTCGATGGCAAACTACCCGGATGAGAAAGGCATCATTATGCTGAATGTGCGTATTGCACCGCCACCGCCGAATAGTCCAGATGCCCCTCCGGGTATTATGTCGTCTTATATCTGGTCGCTGAAAGCGGGGGATAAGGTGACGATTTCTGGGCCATTCGGTGAATTCTATGCCAAAGAGACCGATGCTGAAATGGTGTTTATCGGTGGTGGGGCCGGTATGGCACCGATGCGCTCGCATATTTTCGATCAGCTGAGACGCCTGAAATCCAAGCGTAAAATGAGTTTCTGGTATGGTGCTCGTTCGCTACGTGAAATGTTCTATCAGGATGACTTCAATCGTCTGCAAGAAGAGAATGAGAATTTTACCTGGAATGTGGCGCTTTCTGATCCACTACCGGAAGATAATTGGACTGGCTATACCGGCTTTATTCATAACGTCTTGCTGGAAAATTATCTGAAAAACCACCCCGCACCGGAAGATTGCGAGTTCTATATGTGTGGACCACCGATGATGAACGCAGCAGTGATCAAAATGTTGAAAGATCTCGGTGTTGAAGATGAAAACATCATGCTTGATGATTTTGGCGGTTAATTTTTGTAGTTGGTGACACCAGAATGAAATTTTTCATCACTTTAGCGGCGCTTGGCGCCGCATTTTTGTTAACAGCTTGCGGGCCAAAGCAAGAAAATCTCGATGGTAAAACCATGGGGACCTATTACTCAGTCCGCTATATTCCTGGTGATGGAACACCTTCTGCAGAAAAGTTACAACAAGGGATCGACCAACAGTTGGAGCTGGTGAATCAACAGATGTCGACCTACCGGCCAGATTCCGAGTTGAGCCGTTTTAACCGCAGCCGCGAAATCAACAAACCTTTCCCGGTCTCTGCTGCAACTGCCAAAGTGGTATTGGAGGCATTGCGCCTTAACCATGTCACTGAAGGTGCCATGGATGTGACAGTGGGGCCGTTGGTCAACCTCTGGGGTTTTGGCCCTGAGGGGCGTCCAGATAAAGTGCCAAGCGATGAACAGTTGGCGTTACGCCGTAGCTGGACAGGGAGCGAGCATCTTGCGGTAGAAGGCAATGCGCTGGTGAAGCGTATTCCGGAACTGTATGTTGATCTCTCTGCCATCGCCAAAGGTTATGGTGTCGATGTGGTAGTAGAGTATCTGCAATCACAACATGTTGAAAACTATATGGTGGATATTGGCGGGGAAGTTCGTACTCGTGGCCACAATGGTGAAAACAAGGCATGGCGTATCGCTATTGAGCGGCCAACCGCGGGTGTAGAGCAAACGGCACATTTGGTGATTGAGCCGGGCGAGATGTCGATCGCGACATCAGGTGATTACCGTAATTATTTCGAAAAAGACGGTGTGCGCTATTCTCATACTATTGACCCGCTTACCGGCAAACCGATCAACCATAATCTGGTTTCAGTTTCGGTACTCAGTCCATCATGCATGACAGCAGACGGACTTGCCACTGGGTTGAATGTACTGGGGCCAGAACGAGGATTAGCATTGGCGAATCTGTTGGGTATCCCGGTATTTATGATAGTCAAAACAGATAAAGGGTTTGAAGAACACTACTCCGATGCCTTTAAGCCTTATCTGAAGTCAGGTTCGTGAGGCGATTATGCTGATGACATTCGCTGTATCCTTTGTGCTGTTCCTGTTGGTGGTTGGGGGCATGTCGTTGGGTTATGTTTTCCGGCGCCGCGCCTTGCAGGGCAGTTGTGGTGGCATAACGGCGTTGGGGATAGAAAAGGTCTGTGATTGCCCAGAGCCTTGTGATGCCCGTAAAAAACGGCTGGCAAAAGAAGCAAAACGACGTGAACAGTTGGAAAAACATCGGATCCTGTAAAAGACCGGATCTTGTGAAATAAGAATTAGGGGTGCTGTTTACAGCACCCTTATTTTACCTGTCCAAGCGGTAAAACAAGGGGATTGAGCTTTTAATAACAAGCTGTATACTTATACAGTGTTATTGGGGGCGTGATGCGTAAAATTATTCATGTTGATATGGATTGCTTCTTCGCGGCGGTAGAGATGCGCGATGATCCTAGCCTGCGCGAAATTCCGCTGGCGATTGGCGGCAGTGCGGATCGGCGTGGTGTGATTAGCACAGCTAACTACCCCGCGCGCCGTTATGGTGTGCATAGCGCCATGGCGACGGCAACGGCACTGAAGTTATGCCCGCATTTGAAATTACTACCGGGGCGGATGGCGGTTTACAAAGAAGTCTCTCTGCATATTCGCGATATCTTTTCCCGTTATACGTCGTTGATTGAACCCCTTTCTCTGGATGAAGCCTATCTGGATGTGACTCATAGCACTCACCACCACGGTTCTGCCACGCTGATTGCTCAAGAGATCCGCCAGGCTATTGCCGATGAACTTGAACTAACCGCCTCTGCGGGTATTGCTCCGATCAAATTTTTGGCCAAGATCGCCTCTGAATTGAATAAACCTAATGGCCAATATGTGATTACCCCCGCGCAAGTCCCGGCATTCTTGCAACAATTACCCCTTAGTAAGATCCCTGGTGTAGGGAAGGTCACCGCAAAACGGTTGGAAGAAGTGGGCTTAATTACCTGTGCGGATGTGCAGGGATATGATCTGGCGGCTTTATTAAAACGCTTCGGTAAATTTGGCCGCGTGTTATGGGAACGCTGTCAGGGTATTGATGATCGCGAAATTTCGCCTGATCGCTTACGGAAATCACTCGGTGTTGAACGGACGTTAGCCGTAGATATTCATCACTGGGAAGAGTGTGAAGCCTTGATCAACGAGAAACTTTACCCTGAGCTTGAAATGCGCTTACGCAAAGTGAAACCCGACCTACATATTGCCCGGCAGGGGGTGAAGCTGAAATTCCACGATTTTCAACAAACAACCCAAGAGCATGTTTGGCCAGTGTTGAACAAAGAGGATTTGCTCAACGTTGCCCATCAGGTATGGCAAAGCCGGCGGGAAGGGCGTGGTGTTCGGTTGGTTGGCTTGCATGTCACTCTGCTCGACCCTCAATTAGAGCGGCAGTTAGTGCTGACGTGGTAATCAAAACCAAGCAGCAATTCATCATTTTTAATCATTAATTTTCAATATGTTGCGCTCCCATGTGGGGTAATCATTTCGTGGGGGCTGATCCTGTCGAATTTTTGAGTCAGCGCATAAAAGCTGGTATAAGCTTATTGTCGTTGTTAAAACTAGAAAATAGTTAAAACTAGAAAATAGTTAAAACCAGAAAATAGCTAAAACTAGAAAAATCTTGTCTAGGTAGATATTCAAAAAAGAGGGATAAAGTAAATGGTAATCAGCCAAAAAACGCCAGTAAAAAAATGGACGTGGGCAGACTTGCAAAGCAGTTATCGATTTTGGGGATTAGTTTTTTATTTTGTTGCTTTTGGTTTTAGTCAGTACTTTTTCAGTACTGCTGGCTTGCTCTTTATCAAAGCCAATTCAGACTTGTCCATGACTGATATTGGCACGGTCCATGCAACCCAACAGGCTGGTTTATTCTTTGGCGCAATCCTTGCCTGGGTTGCCAGTCGGATCAAGAATTATTATATGCTTTACCTATTCAGTGGGTTAGTTTTATTGGGTTTTTCTTTGTTCAGTTCTAATCCTGGAAATGTTGAAGTCTTGGTTATAGCAGAATTTTTAATAGGCTTAGGCATCGGGGCGATGTTGCTTATTATTCCGGCCTTTATTGCTGGGGCGATTGGCAGTGTCGAAGCCTTTGTTCTCGCATTTGGTATGCTGGTAACGCTAAAGTTTGGGTTCAATATAGTTATGATGCCAATTTCTACCTATCTCTATACTGCTTCGTTACTTGAAGATCCAGTCGGCTTTTTTACCCTGGTCTCTACACCCATCATTGTAGGGACACTGCTTCTTTTACCCGTAAAATCCTGTTTGTTTTACGAGTCTCCACCGTTAAGAGAAACACCCCCTCAGCCAGCTAAGTATCGCTCCCCAGTAATAACGTTTTTCCTGTTCGTGGTGCCGTTTTATTATATTTTCTGGTTTGTGAAAATTCATGCGGAAATCAGGACCTTTACCCAATCACCGACGTTATTAACCCCTAAATGTGCTGGGTGGTCGATGTTTTTGCTACCCTTCTTTGTTGCTCCAATTATTGTCTCTAGGCTAAGTGATAATCAATGCACCATAATTGAAAGTAATGGGCAAGTGCCAAGGTATAAAACCTGGTTGGTTGTCCTGTTTGCTTTTCTGTTGTTACCACTCAGCGCGGCATTGATCCAAGCGCAGATGAATGAAATCAGCGGTAACTTGGGGCAAAAGGCGGCACAGTAATAAAATGGAAATAGGCCCAGATTTCTGGGCCTAAGAGACGTGCGGTATTTCGCGGGCCAAATACGTAGGGGATGACGCGCTTTCGGATACGATCATAGTAATAAAACAGCCAGCGCGGATTGCCTTTACTGCGGACATACGACCACAGCGCCTCGGCTTCACAGCATATAACGACTTCTGCCCTTGGCTCAACGTTTTGCGTTACCTGATGCGGTGCGAGCAGGTTTGTTGCCAGAATTACATAACGAGCACACCGAAGCCGCCCTGTTCTATTTTGCCGAACTGTATATCGCCCCTTTGAATTGGCTCAATTTCGCTGTGCCTATAATGAACACTATAACAACCTGATGATCGAGCATCAGCACGAAGTAGATGAATGATTTTGACGCCATTCACTCGGGTTAACACCGTAAACACGTCTGAATTCGCGGTTAAAATTTGACTTGGTGTTAAACCCTGCATCCAGCATAACTTCAGTCACTGTACTCTCACTGTGTACAAGCCGCTGTGCAGCATATTGAATTCGCATCTTATTAATAAATTGGGACACGTTCATTCCTGTCTGTTGGTTAATTGCCTGTGATATTTTACGTGCAGGCAACCCCACCTTACGGGCCAAGAGCGCTAAATTAAGGTCGGCATCCAGATACAGATGTTCATGCAGCAAGCGTTGGTTGATTTGGTTGAACCAGTTTTCATAAAGCGCCACATCATGGGGTGAAGCGCTAGATAATTGCATTTCGTGGCCCGCTTCTGTGCTTGATTGCCGCCAACTTATTGGCGACATCAACACGACGAGAATAAAAATGGTCACGTTACCAAAGGTAATCAGTTTCCCTACATGTACACCCGACATGAGGGCAAAATCCATGACAATAAGCGACTCGATAACACCGCTCATGATGAGTAAAATCGCCGCTCCAAACCACAGCGGATGGCTGGTGCCGCTTTCCTTTGTGGTAACTAACTGATTGTTTTTATTGTAAAGTCTAAAGCTACGAAGCACCGCGAAACCATACCCCAAGTAACTCACGATAATGATCCAATCCAATATCACTGGGATAACGTGTTGCGCGAACAAGACCAGAACAGATAAAACAAAAGTGTGCGAGGCAATTTTGCCTAATGAGCCTATTACACACTGCATGTAGGCGAAATAGCACAACAAGGGGATTAACACAGCACCTATAGGTTGCAATTTGCCCACCCATGCCATTTGGTAGCCAAAACGCATACCTATCAACGCACTTTGCCAAACGCAAACAATTAGCAATAACTGTAATACCCAACGCCCCTTGGTTGGCCACTCCATTCGCAGTAGTAGCCCAAAGCACAACAAGCTCAATAAAAATGATAGTGGGATTAGTAACACAAGTCCCTCATCCTTCCGGAAGTAAAAAAGGCGATTCTAGACGGTTAAAATTTTAATACCAGACTACCGACACACATTACCCAAAATGGACAAGGCGAACAGTTGGCTGTCCCACTCCCCCCAGTCACCTATTTGTATAAGTTGTTCAAATCAGTCGCTGACCGATTTGTCGCTCAGTAAACTCGACGTATTTAGGGTATGGAGGACAGCCATTAAAACCACAATACAGCGAATGTCATTACGCAGAAGTCACCTGACTTAGCTCCCAGAATGCCTGGTTCAGCCCGGTTCTATGGGCACATGCTCGCCCGCTGCATCTGGGAGCAAAATTTTGAAGACCTAAAACACGATCAAGGTCGCGTATGACGTTCTCCGTCCTCATCCTTGAGTTTTCTATTCAAATCAGGATGAACAGCGATGAAAATAGTTGCACTTTTATGGGTCTTTTTCTGCACAACAGCGATAGCATCGGATTGGCAAGTTGGCAGTAGGATACAGATTTTTCATAATGAAGAACGCCAACTGGTTTCGAGGATCTACTATCCAACCTCGTCTCATGAAAAACGACAGAAAATAAGCAATAATCCAGTATTTGTCAGTAGCGAGGCACAACTTAACGCCCCCCCTGCTGCAGGGCCTTTTCCTCTGGTGATATTAAGTCACGGCAGTGGCGGCAATAAAGAAAGTCTGTCTTGGTTAGCGTACGCGTTAGTACAACGCGGTATCATTGTTATCGCAACGGATCACCCTGGCAGCACTACTGGTAACTCCGTACCTGCGCAGTCGATTCGGTTATGGGAGCAGACACGCGATATTTCCGCGTTGCTTGACGATGTTCTCGTCGATCCTACCTGGCAGCCCCGGATCTCATCCCAAGCTATTGGGGTAATCGGTCATTCAAAAGGTGGGTACACTGCTATTGCACTACTGGGCGGGCGAGTATCTCTGAGAGACTTTTCCGCCGGATGCCAACAGCAACCTGACTCACCAAACTGTATTTTTTACAAAGGGGTCCATTTAGAGCAGGTTCCAGCAACAAAATTTGATGCAGATTATCGAGACAATCGGATCCAGTTCGCGGTTGCGCTTGATCCGGGTATGGTGCCCTATCTCCAGCCATCCAGCTTGAAAACGTTGAGTGCCCCGCTACTGATCGTTGCTGTGCAGCACTATATCCCTGGCAACCAAGGTGCCAACTTGCAAGGCAATATGTTGGCCGCTTACCAAGGCAAATACCCCATCATTGCAACACAACTCGCAGGAGCTAACCATTTCGACTTTTTACCTCTATGCAAACCTACAGCCACCGCACTCTTGGCAGAGGAGGGGGAAGCCTATATTTGTGGATCGCTGATGGCGCAACGTCAAAAAATCCATCACCAAACGATCAAACACATTCTGAAATTTATTGCCCCCTGGCTTAAGCACGCGCGTGCTTAAAGGTACAAGCCGTTATCGCGCCACTTAAAATGGGGTAAATATACCCATCAGACATCAATTTGCTTGGGTGTTGACTGCCATTAATCCTCAGGAGCATAGATAACGGTGTGACTGAGGTGATTGAGCGCGACTAACACCCAATCAACTTGAAGTATTAAGCGGTATAGGCCCAGATTTCTGGGCCTAAGAGACATGGTACTAGCTACGCTCAGGAATCGCTTTTAGCAGTTCGGTCAGCAGTATCCAGTATTGACCCACACTGGCGATATGCACCTGCTCATCTGGGGAGTGAGGCCCGGTAATGGTTGGCCCAATGGAGACCATATCCATATTCGGATAGGGCTTTTTGAACAGACCACATTCCAACCCAGCGTGGATCACCATAATATTTGGCGTCTTGTTGAACAGCTTCTGGTAGGTTTCACGAACCAGTTGCATCACCGGTGAATGGGCATCCGGTTGCCAGCCAGGGTAACTACCCTTGGCAACACCTTTGGCGTTAGCCAGTTGGCCCAGCGCAGCCAGCATCCCGACAACATAGTCTTTGCCGCTGTCGATCAAGGAACGCACCAAACAGATGATTTGGGCTTCTTGTTCGCTGGTTGTTACCACGCCAACGTTCAGCGATGTTTCTACCACGCCTTGCACTTCATCACTCATGCGAATCACACCGTTAGGTGTTGCATTTAACAGCGACACTAAACGGTTCTGGCAATCGGCGGTCAATGCTTGTAGCGAACTGTTAGCCGGTTCTAACATTACTGTGATGTTTTTCTCTTTGGCCGCCAGTTCGTTCTTCAGAATAGTCAGAAACTTTTGGCTTAAGGCTTTCAGCGCATCGGCTTGCTCGGCGGGCACGGCGACCACTGCAGCCGCTTCACGTGGAATGGCATTACGCAACGTCCCCCCATTGAGCTCCAACAGGCGCAGATTCAACTCTTGAGAATGAGCACACAGGAAACGTGCCAGCAGTTTATTGGCATTTCCCAGGCCAAGATGGATATCTCCACCGGAGTGGCCGCCCTTTAGCCCTTTGAGGATCAGTTTGAAGGTTTGGTAGCCAGCAGGCAGCGCTTCACGTTGCAGTGGCAGCGTAGTGATGAAATCAATACCCCCCGCGCAGCCCATGTAGATTTCGCCTTCTTCTTCTGAGTCGGTATTGATCAGAATATCGGCTTGCAACCAGTTGGGTTGTAAACCGAAAGCACCATCCATTCCGGCTTCTTCGGTCATGGTGAGTAACACTTCCAGTGGGCCGTGTTCAACACTGTCGTCAGCCAGAACCGCCAGCGCAGAAGCCATGCCAATACCGTTGTCGGCACCCAGCGTGGTACCACGTGCTTTAACCCATTCGCCATCGATATAAGGCTGTATTGGATCTTTGGCAAAGTCGTGAACGGTATCGTTATTTTTCTGTGGCACCATATCCAGGTGGGCTTGTAGCGCCACTGGTTTGCGGTTTTCCATACCTTTGGTTGCGGGTTTACGTAGCAGCAAGTTGCCAACCTGATCACGCTCGACATGCAGGTTCTTGGTTTTAGCCCAGTCCAGAATGTGCTGTGCCAGCGCTTCTTCATGATATGAAGGGTGTGGTATAGAACAGATTTTGGCGAAAATATCCCACAGCGGCTGTGGCGAAAGTTGAGACAATTCAGACACTATAAGTCTCCTGTAACAGCATTCTTATCAGCGAGTGAATGCCGTGCGGTTAGAGTGAGTGGTTATCTGTGCTTAGTGGCACGATGCTCAGAGAATATCACTTTATTCTGGCGTGTGCGCGTACCGCATTGAGCTGTTTTGCTCGCTGATCGTTCAAGCGTCACAGACCTTTACTAGCCTGACATGCCTATGAAGGCTCAATGACAGCAAAGGTTATCAGACGAAATACCGATGAATCCTTGCACTTCAACTGGTATTCGGCGCTGGTAGTCTCTATAATCTCGCGCAACCTTTTTTCTCCTAATTATTTAGTTAAGCCGCATCTTGCGGACCTGGACACCATTCTATGAGCGAAAAATACGTTGTTACTTGGGATATGTTGCAAATGCATGCGCGCAAATTAGCACACCGCTTGCTGCCTGCAGAGCAATGGAAAGGCATTATTGCCGTTAGCCGTGGTGGTTTAGTACCCGCTTCGTTGCTGGCGCGTGAGCTGAGTATCCGTCATGTTGATACCGTTTGTATTTCCAGCTATGACCATGACAACCAACGTGAAATGAAAGTGCTCAAACGTGCTGAAGGTGACGGTGAAGGTTTTATCGTGGTTGATGACTTGGTAGATACCGGTGGTACTGCCCAAGCGATCCGCGATATGTACCCAAAAGCTCATTTTGTCACCATCTTCGCCAAGCCTGCTGGTCGCCCATTGGTTGACGATTATATCGTTGATATCCCGCAGGATACCTGGATCGAACAGCCATGGGATATGGCGGTCACTTTCGTCCCACCGATTAGCAGCCGCTAAGCAAATTATCCTATTTAACATACCAACGCCTGGCTTAATCTATACCCTAGTTGCATCACGACGGGGATAGGGGGCTCTGGCGTTGGCTGATTGCGTTATTTTCTGTAAATCTCTGTATTTCACGGGTGGAACTTTGGTTTCTGTTGCCAGAGTTAGGTACACTATCCCTCTCTATTCCGGCTAGATAGACTCAAGTTTGTTCAAGTGGCAGGCAGTAATCACACAAAGCCAAACCATAGACTTCGTAAAGCCACTGATAGCCCGATACTTGAATAACACTGGATATCAAGCCTTGGTACAAGATTTTGAAGATGGTGATGACTATGGCACAAGCCAACCTTTCTGAAGTGCTGTTCAAACCCTCATTTAAGCATGTCGAAACCTCAGTGCTGGTCACTCGTGCTCACCATGTTGTTGGCGCGGATATGCACTCTACCCTAGAGGGGGATACTGATTGCAACTGGTATCGTATGCTCAACCATCTATTGTGGACGTGGCGCGGCATTGACCCACTGGAAGTGAGTGAAGTGTTAGCGCGTATTGCGGCTTCTAACGCCGAGCATAGCGATGATCATCTGCTTGATACGGTGGTAGGTTACCGTAACGGTAACTGGATCTACGAGTGGGTACGCCAAGGGATGCAATGGCAGCAACGGGCGCAGGAGCAGACAGATCCGCTGGTGGGGGGGGAGTATTGGTTGAAGGCGACCAATTTATACAGCCTGGCAGGTTATCCGCATCTGAAAGGGGATGAATTGGCGGAACAGGCAGAGGTACTCGCTAATCGTGCTTATGAAGAGGCCGCACTGCTGTTGCCGTATCAGTTAAAATCGCTGGAGTTCGCCATTGAAGGGGGGGGCTCTATCTCCGGTTTCCTGCATATGCCGGATAGCGGCCAGGCACCTTTCCCAACGGTTTTGATATGCGGCAGCCTGGATACACTGCAAACCGACTATCACCGTTTGTTCCGTGATTATCTTGCCCATAATGGTATTGCGATGCTGACTATCGACATGCCTTCTATTGGCTCATCCTATAAATGGAAACTGACCCAGGACTCCAGTTTCCTGCATCAGCAAGTATTACAGCAATTGCCATCCATACCTTGGATAGATCATACGCGTGTGTGCGCATTTGGTTTCCGCTTTGGTGCCAACGTGGCGGTGCGGTTGGCTTATCTGGAATCACAGCGCTTACGTGCTGTCGCCTGTGTCGGCCCAATGGTGCATAACGTATTGTGCCAAGTGCAATGCCAGGATCATGTGCCTGATATGTACATGGATGTATTGGCCAGCCGAATGGGGATGTCCAATGCTTCTGATGTGGCATTGAAAATGGAACTCAATCGCTATTCCCTGAAAATTCAGGGTTTACTGGGCCGCCGTTGCCCAACGCCGATGCTCTCTGCTTATTGGGACGGGGATCCCCTCAGCCCGAAAGAAGAATCGCAATTAATTGTCTCTTCTTCTTTAAAAGGTAAGTTAATCCGCATCCCGCGTTCTCCGGCTTATGAGAGCTTTCATAAATCATTGCTGCGCATTTGTGATTGGTTGAAAGATAAAATGAACTAATGGCTTGCTAATTTACAATAGTTTGTTAAAAAGGGTGGCCATACCCAAATGTATTCCAATTGTCGCCAATATCCCCCGCACCCTGAATCAGGGTGGGGGATATATTGAGGAGGTTAAAGAATGACATTACCAAGTGGCCATCCTAAAAGCCGGCTAATGAAACGCTTCGCCAGTCTGGGGCCCTATTTGCGAGAAGAACAGTGCGAGAATGACTGTTTTTTCTTTGATTGCTTAGCGGTTTGCACCAATGTTAAACCCGCGCCGGAAAACCGTGAATTTTGGGGCTGGTGGGTTGAGCTGCAAGCAGAGGGATGCCGTTTTATCTATAACTATCACATCGGTTTATTTGATAAAGCAGGTGATTGGCAAGCGGAGAAAATTAAAGATACTGAAGTTAGCGAAAAACTGGAAACCACGCTACGCGACTTCCATCGTCGTTTGGGGGAATTGTTGACCAGTATGGAGTTGCTCTTGGTTCCTGCTGATGATGGTAACGAGCAACCCATCTAACATTCGGCTTAACCTGTTCTAGTGTTATGTATAAGCGTATTCCATTTGCCGCCAAGCTGGCGACAAATGGAATAGTGCTGAGGAATGGTGCTGAGGATATTTACGCTGAAATTGCGTTATGCCTGTTGGCATAACGCCCATCTCCTGCTACAACGTCTTTTGCGTTTCCTTCTTACTCCAATGGCAGAAATATTATGAATAGCAGCCAGACATTGGTTGTGAAATTGGGTACTAGCGTACTGACGGGTGGTTCACTGCGCCTTAATCGTGCTCATATTGTTGAACTGGTGCGCCAATGCGCGCAGCAACATGCTGCTGGGCACCGGATTGTTATTGTGACTTCTGGGGCCATTGCCGCAGGGCGCGAACACTTGGGCTACCCAGAACTACCGGCAACCATTGCCTCCAAACAGTTGTTGGCCGCAGTAGGGCAGAGCCGCCTGATTCAGTTATGGGAACAACTGTTCTCTATCTATGGCATCCATATCGGCCAGATGTTACTGACGCGTGCTGATTTAGAAGATCGTGAACGGTTCCTCAATGCCCGTGACACCATGAGCGCATTGCTCGATAACCGCATTGTGCCGGTCATTAACGAAAACGACGCAGTAGCGACGGCGGAAATCAAGGTGGGTGATAACGATAATCTGTCGGCTTTGGCTGCCATTCTGGCTGGTGCCGATAAGTTGTTACTGCTGACCGATCAGCAAGGCTTGTACACCGCCGATCCGCGTAATAACCCGTCGGCGGAACTGATCCGTGAAGTACATGGCATTGATGATGCATTACGTGCCATCGCCGGTGACAGTGTTTCCGGGTTGGGAACAGGGGGCATGGGCACCAAGTTACAAGCGGCAGATGTTGCATGTCGTGCCGGTATTGATGTGATCATTGCTGCAGGTAGCAAACCCGGTGTCGTGGCTGATGTGATAGCCGGCAACCCGGTAGGCACGCGCTTTCATGCCCTGCAAACCCCATTGGAGAACCGTAAACGCTGGATTTTTGGTGCCCCTCCTGCGGGTGAGGTCACTATTGATGATGGCGCAGCGGAAGCGATGATGGCCCGTGGTAGCTCATTACTGCCAAAGGGGATCTGTGAGGTTAAAGGTGACTTCTCACGTGGCGAGGTGATCCGTATTCGTAACCTGGCGGGGCGCGACCTGGCTCATGGGGTCAGCCGTTATAATAGTGATGCGATGCGCATGATCGCTGGGCATCATTCACAGCAAATCAACGAGATCTTGGGTTACGAATATGGCCCTGTGGCAGTCCATCGTGACGATATGATTGTTAGTTAAGAGGTGAACATGCTCGAGCAGATGGGTAAAGCAGCCAAACAGGCATCCTGGCAATTAGCAGCGCTGAGTACCGCGCAAAAAAACCAGGTGTTGGCAGTGATGGCCGACATGTTGGAAGCGAATAGTGCCGCTATCCTACAGGCAAATGAACAAGATATGGTGCAAGCGCGCGCTGCCGGGATGAGTGATGCTCTGCAGGATCGCCTGTTACTGACGCCAGCCCGTTTGACTGCCATCGCTGATGATGTGCGTCAAGTATGTCGCTTGAGTGATCCCGTTGGTCATATTTTGGATGGCAGCTTGTTGGATAGCGGCTTAAAACTGGAGCGCCGCCGTGTGCCACTGGGTGTTATCGGTGTCATTTATGAAGCCCGCCCTAACGTGACCATTGATGTAGCCAGCCTATGCCTGAAAACCGGTAACGCGGTGATTTTGCGTGGGGGGAAAGAGACCCACCATACCAACCAGGCTATGGTGAAAGTGATCCAGCTGGCCTTGGCAGAATGCCATTTGCCGCCAGCGGCAGTACAGGCGATTGAAAGCCCAGATCGTGAATGGGTGAATCAATTACTGCGTCTGGATCGCTATATCGATATGTTGATCCCACGGGGTGGCCCGGGGCTGCATAAATTGTGCCGCGAGCAATCGACCATTCCGGTTATCACCGGGGGGATTGGCGTGTGTCATATCTATGTGGATGACAACGTCGATTATGACAAAGCTTTGACCGTGATTGAAAATGCCAAAGCCCAGCGCCCCAGTGCTTGCAACTCACTAGAAACCTTACTGGTTAACCGCGCCATTGCTGCGAGCTTTTTGCCCGCGCTGAGCGCCCGTATGGCGACCGCAGGGGTAACATTGCACGCCAGTGATAATGCCATGCCGCTGTTACAGGCGGGGCCTGCGAAGGTCGTCCCCGTTGCGGCAGAAGATTACGACGACGAATGGCTTTCCTTGGATCTGAATGTCGCGCTGGTGGACGATATCGATCAGGCCATTGAGCATATCCGTATCCACGGCACCAACCATTCAGACGCAATTCTGACCCGTTCATTAAGTCATGCTGAATACTTTGTGCGAGCGGTTGATTCCGCTGCCGTTTACGTCAATGCCAGCACGCGCTTTACCGATGGTGGTCAGTTTGGTCTGGGGGCAGAAGTGGCGGTCAGCACCCAAAAACTGCATGCCCGTGGCCCGATGGGGCTAGATGCCTTAACCACTTACAAATGGATTGGTTACGGCGACGATTTAGTGCGTAGCTAGCTAATTGATAACCTATACCCAAAATACTTCGAGTTGCTTGTAGACAGCCAGCGATGGAATACCCAGGAGCATAGATAACTATGTGACTGGGGTGACAGACAAATCCGCCTGGAGCGGATTTGAACGCTTCTTGCAGCGGCCCCGATAGGGTCGAGCCTCATGGATGAGGCGAGTAACTACAGCTAACACCCAAGCAATTTGAAGTAGGAAGGGTATATCTTGGTGGTTAATTGTAGGTGCAATGGCGGTGTGTAATACAGAAGATGGTGAGTTAGCTATTGACTCATCATCTGCTTTTGCATAGTTTATTCAACGCATTCCGGCATACATTGGTGTGTCAGATTCAATGCCGATATAGCTCAGTTGGTAGAGCAGCGCATTCGTAATGCGAAGGTCGTAGGTTCGACTCCTATTATCGGCACCATTCACAGCGAGGTTTCACACGATCTTCGCCAATCCAGCAAATTCACTTTGTGCCATATTTGTGCCATTCCCCGCCAGGAATTAGTCAATTTGCATGGCATGTTGGGTTAAGTGATTTGGCGTAAGATGCGCATAGCGTTGTACCATTTCGATGTTTTCCCATCTTCCCATTTCCTGCAACGCACTTAAAAACGGCATGCTTTTAATGTTTCATATTAAATATTTATTTTTTGTTAATAGATTGATTTTTATTGTTTTAATTGGGAGGTGTTCAGGTGGTGTATAATATTGGTAATTTATAAATTACAGGTTTTTTTGCCTGCTTAATGGTTTTTTTTGTATCTCATGTTATCGACATCAAACCCGTCTTAATATAGAGAGCGGTTTACGCCTGTGACTGCTATAAACGGGTTGTTCTATAAACATATCGCGGTCGCCACCTTTGGTCGCTAAAAAAACGAACCCCGTTAAAATAAGGGGTTCGTCAACCGACTTAATCTACTTAAATTTAATCAACCCTGACCCTGTACAGGGTCTGTGCTGAACGTATATAAAGCGATTTTCCAATCGCCATCAATCTTACGCAAGATGAATAACTCTCGACTATGATCTTCCACTTTTTTACCTTTGACTACTGCAGTTTGACCTACTGGGTGATGAGTACGGACAAATGCCATATCACCGGAAACCTCAATGGCATCATAGATAAAATCAGCGGAGGTTTTAGTAACCTTAAAAAGACCGTCGTAATCTTTTTTAAGCTGTTCTGGTGTTGAAGCCGTTTGTGTATTTTCCCACTCGGCAACGCCATCTTTGGCGTACAGCTTCAGAATAGCCTGGGTATCCCCTTTATTCAGTGCATTCTGATACTGATTAATAACCTCATAGACCTGCAATTGCGCAGCATGCATGGCTGCATCACCGGTGTATGGTATGGTACTCGCCGGTGCCGCCAAGGCAGGTGACAGAGAAACGCCTGCCAATGTGCTAAATAGACTGAGTGCAATGGCATGTCTACGTAAAAAAGTGAAATGATATTTCATGATATCTCCTATATAGACAGCGAAAATATTTACTTAATAAAATATCTCGCTATTTTCATATTTATCTTTAAATTAACCTCTGACTTCAAAACATGCGCTTTGAATTGGAGGAAGTCTCCTGAAAACAGAATTTTTAGGGTTGCCCTTGCTCAATATCATTATTGAACATGAACAGAGCCAACTTCCAGGTACCATCGACCTTGCGGAGTACGAACGTTTCACGACTGCTGACTTTTACTTTTTTTCCTGTCTCCCGTATCGTCGCTGTTTGGCCTAGAGGGTGGTGCGTGCGGACATACGCCATATCACCGGAACTAGAAACCTGGATGACATCATAAACATAATCTGCTGAATTTTTGATTTGTTTGAAAAGGCCGTCATAAATCTTTGCTATTTGCTCAGGCGTGGAAGCTGTGAGGGTGTTGTCCCACTCCGCCACGCCATTCTTGGCAAAAAGCTTCACAATGGCTTGGGTATCACCCTGATTCAGTGCATTTTGGTACTGATGAACTGCGTCATAGACTTGCAATTGCTTGGCATGCGTGGCTGCATCACCGGTGAGCGGCAGACCCTCAGGTGGCGCCGCAGAAGCAGAGGCGAAAGGCCCTGCCAGCGTGCCAACCAAGGCTAATACGCTAGCGCTTATACGTAACGATCTGAAATTATGTTTCATAAAAAACCTCTATCTGATTAATAAAAACGCTTTATCTAGGGAGGACGATAATTTCCCGCGATATAACGTTGTTCCATAATTCGGTTTTTCTTGCACAAAAGAAGTACTCAAAGAAATTATTTTGCTATAAAGCAAGATTATCTCGATGTTTAACGGGGCTTACTCATACTTTGTTCAATAACGCCGCAAGCCCCAGTTAAATATTTTCCTTAATCAGTTTTAGATCATTACCGCGACCACTTTAAACTGCTTTTCGGCATATAACACCATACCGACAATCACACATTCATTAACCCTGACCTTGCACAGGGTCATTATTAAATGTGAACAGAACCAGCTTCCAGATGTCATCGATCTTGCGCAATATAAACACGCCACGACTACTGATTTTTACCTTTTCTCCCGTCGCCCGTACTGTCGCTATTTGACCAAGCGGGACGTGCGTGCGGACAAACGCCATATCACCGGAACTGGAAACCTCAATGGCATCATAAATAAATTCTGCCGAATTTTTCATTTTTTTGAAAAGGTCATTGTTAATCTTTGCTATTTGCTCGGGTGTGGAGGCGGTGAGCGTGTTGTTCCACTCCTCTACGCCATTTTTGGCAAAAAGTTTCACAATGGCTGGGGTATCGTTCTGGTTCAGCGCGTTTTGGTACTGATGAATGACATTATAGACTTGCAATTGCGCGGCATGCATGGACGCATCGCCGGTGAGTGGCAGATTCCCAAGTGGTGCCGCAGAAGCAGAAGCGAAAGGTCCTGCCAGCGTACCGACCAAGGCTAATACGCTAGCGCTTGTACGTAACGATGTGAAATAATCCTTCATAAAAGACCTCTATCTGAATAACAAAGTTATTTGGTTTGTTCAGAACTGAGCATTCGATCAAAAAAACATTCCTACGTTTTAGTTTGCCTTTATTTGAGTCTTATCTCTTTTTAGCTCTTGTCTTTAAATCCGATACTAACGTGAGAGCCATCACAGAAAGGTTTATTAGCGGAAGCACCGCAGCGGCAAAGCGCTAAACGATTACGTTGTTCGTAATCACCGGTTTCTGCTGAATCAAGAGCAACGTCTCCACGGACATAGAGGCCTGCGCTGACACCTTTTTCTGGATCTTCAACCACGCAAATCACCGCTTCGTATTCGTCTTCCACCAGATTGCTATCAACCAATGCAGTCAGACGCCCAGATGGACAGGCGCTGGCACCAATAATAGCCTCTGCTTTATTACTGGGGTTACTGGATTTTTCGGTCAGTGTCCAGACCTCAACACCATGTTTTCTGTGGCAAAAACGCCCAAAGGCACAGCGGTTATCATCCAGAAGCTCAAACCCATCGCCTTGCTCAACTTGTACCCGGTCAAGATAAGGCGCTTTGTTGGCGGTTTCTGTACCATCAAAATGGGCGGTACTATGTGAGCCGTCACAGAAGGGTTTATTCTTTGAGTGGCCACAGCGGCACAGGCTATAATTATCTTGCGTCTCGAAGGTTTTAACGGTGTTTTGCTGCATAACACCATCTTTACCAGGGGAATTGATCACTCCAACGAGTTTGGTTTTTCCCGTAATCAGGTAAGGACCATTTTTGGCGATGGTAATTTTATTCATAAGAGCTTTCCATTATTTTAAAAAATCACTTTCTAGCCGCAAGCCAGCCCCAAAAATAGAGCTGGCTTGTCAGTGGTTAATTAATTGCCGGTTGTAGTGACATGACCAATACGTAATGCATTGACCGTCCCAAGAATTTCCAGCTTGTTAATGTCCTTGCCATGGGCCATCACGCCACCATCTATTTCAATTTCTTGTACCGAGCCACCAGGCTTAACGCTGAGAGCAATGGCCGATAAGGTGACAACCACCCCTTTGACTAATGAGTCACCGGTACCCCCGAAGGTTTCGATGCCCCGGTGCACACACAGGCGGCCAATCGGTTTGCTGATCTGAATGCCGATGGCACCATCCGCATGGGTGGTGATACGATCGAACTCGGCGACATTCACGCAGCCGTCATAGACGTTAAACCCACGAGCGCCCTGACCGAAGGTTTCAATCGGGGCACGTACATACAGCTCATTCACATTGCCGAAATTGACAAAACCGATGCCGCTAGGGCCATATGAAGTCAGTTTGGCCTCTGCCTCCCAAAGGTCAACGCTGCCCCAATTATCCAGCACCATATCGTTGACACCGTAGGTCACTACTGGGCCTTTGTTGCGGACCACATCGACGAAAGCGTTATATACCGTGAAGACACCACCGGTAATCTGGTTTGGCGTCCCTGGCGCAATTTTGCCATCGCTGTAGACGGCTCGGGTTTCAAGGAGGGGGGCACTGAGTTTGCCCCCGTTTAAAGAACCACTGACAAAGATACCGCTGCCAAACACCGGTGCGTTGGCTCTACCGGCAGAAAGGCCAACCAGGTTTGCGGTGATCATAACGCTTTGGTCGCTCTGTGTGTTCCATAATGTGAATGCCCCTTGGGTCACATTAACCCCATAGCCATTGGGCTTTTCATTTAGCGCACGGGTATCCGCTGCAATCACATCCAACCCGTCGACCTCAACATGCCCAGCGCGGACTTTGTCCTGTGCAAGAATTTGCACTTGTCCAATAGTAGAAATTTGGCTCAGCTGCAGTCGGCCTAAGTTATCAAGCTGGGTATCGTTAAAAATAGCCCGTTTATCAACTGATGTTTCCAGATAAAGCCCTGTAACCTGGTTGTCGCAAGTCAGTTGCAGGCCATCGACGCCTTGGGCAAACAACAGCTTTGCTTCTTCATTCTCACCACTCAGTATCTTGCCCGGGGCCAAGCGGATGGAGGGCAGCTTGGAAAGGGCACCACGTACAATGATGTGCTGGCAGGTATTGTCTTCAAGTACCGCTTGTAATGCTTCGACGGTGGATACGATTTTCGATGAAACAGTCATAGTATTTTTGTCCCGGTATTCGGTATTCGGTATTCGGTATTGTTTGTCTGTAATGATCTCAAACCATGAGATCGTTGTTTATTTTTTAGCTATTGCAGCGTTGTAGCTGGCCATTACATTGCTGTAGTCTGGAATATGGTTGGCAAACAATGTTCCTATGCCCTCAATATCATTTCGCCAGTCGCGATGTAATTCACAAGCAACGCCAAACCAAGACATCAGTTGTGCACCAGCTTGCGACATGCGATCCCATGCGGCATTGCGGGTGATTTCGTTGAAAGTACCGGAGGCGTCGGTGACCACAAACACGTCATATCCTGCTTCTATAGCGGATAATACCGGGAATGTTACACACACCTCGGTGACGATACCTGCAATAATCAGTTGTTTCTTACCTGTTGCTTTAACGGCATTAACGAAATCTTCATTATCCCAAGCATTAATATTACCGGGGCGGGCAATATAAGGGGCGTCAGGAAATAGTTTTTTAATCTCAGGGAACATTGGGCCATTCGGTCCCACCTCGAAACTGGTGGTAAGAATGCTGGGTAACTTGAAATACTTGGCCATATCAGCGAGAGCCAACACGTTATTTATAAACTTATCGGGTTCAATATCATGGACTAAAGACATCAATCCCGCCTGATGGTCAATAAATAGAACGGCGGCATCATTTTTATCAAGACGGATATAAGGTTTGCTCATTACATTCTCCTAAGGAATAAGTAACTGATTGATTATCTTTAACTCACCAAAATAAATTCATAACTACATTTTATTGAAGTAAATACTATTAAAATAAGTAAGGTTTTATTGGTAATCACACGCACATTTATGAGAACCGTACCGTACAATATTGCTAACATGGCGTTCCCGCCTTCAAGCAGCGTAAATGCGCTTAAACTAACTAGTGATAACCAGAGTCTCAGATATTCATCGGGTGGAATAGCATTTTTTATGTCATATTCCCGCACCAGTTTCCCCCATTACAGCTGTCCAGGGACAATAATCCCACTTTCCCTAGGTGTTCCCGTCGGAAATAATAAAGTGGGAGCAGCGTAATCAAGCATCAGGAAAGGGCGACTTTGTTTGCTACGAGTGAAGTATGAAAACAGTGTCCTTACCGGGAGAATAATCTCCAATCTAATGATGCTGAAACGTACTGTGAATACCCAAATCCTTTTTTGGTTAGCACTTGGTGACAGGTATGTCAGCCGACTGTTAAGAGAGTATAGATTCACACTTCATCCCTCGGTAGTATGGTAATCTGGTTATCACTTTTCTATTTTTAGAATGATGAACGATATTATGCAGGATTTGAATGACCTCTATTACTTTGTACAAATCGTGAAATATGGTGGTTTAGCGCCAGCTAGCCGGGCATTGGGTATCCCTATCTCTAAGCTAAGTCGCCGCCTTGCCATGCTGGAAGAGCGGTTGCAGGTTCGTCTGATTAAGCGTTCGACACGCCAATTCTTTGTGACGGAAATCGGCCAAACCTACTATGGGCATTGCTTGGTGATGTTGAGCGAAGCGGAAGCCGCACAACAATCTATTGAGGCGGTAAGGGCAGAGCCGTGTGGCAAGATTCGCATTACCTGCCCTGTGACGTTGGTTCAGGCTCATGTAGGCGTTATGCTGGCTGACTTTATGGCGCAGTACCCACTGCTGACAGTAGAATTGGAAGTAACCAGTCGGCAAGTGGATATGATCAGTGAAGGGGTGGACTTGTCTATCTACGTGCGCCCACCACCGCTGCAGGACAGTAATCTGGTTATGCGTATTTTAAGCGATTGTGGGCAATCGATGGTTGCCAGCCCAAAGTTGGTTCACCAGTATGGTGGGGTCCCCTTGTTACCCTGTGAACTTAATCGGCTACCCAGTCTCAGCCGGCCATCGCCACAAGCCAGTTGCTGGACACTTTACAACCAGGATGACATACAGGCTGTGGTGTACCATACCCCACGTTTTATCACTATGGACTGGATGGTACTAAGAGATGCGGCAATGGCCGGTGTAGGGATTGCGCAACTACCATTGATGGTCGTTAGCCAACAGCTTAAAGAAGGTTCACTCATCAAGTTGGTACCTGAATGGGCTCCTATTAGAGAGTTAATCCATGTTGTCTTCCCCACAAAACGTGGGTTATTACCTGCTGTCCGTCTGTTGATCGACTATTTGGCCCAGCGTTTCGCGGAACTGCATCTCGATTAAAGTGGCAACTATAATCATCCCTTAAATTAGGCCTATTCACATTTATAGACCTTCTGGCATACATCTTTTGCCAAAAAAGGAGAGTATTATGCGCAAAGCACGATTTACTGAGCATCAGATCATTGCCGTGCTGAAGTCTGTCGAGGCTGGAGGCTCGGTGAAATATGCATGTATCTCTGGATGATTTTCATGTTAGTCAATGTCTACCACTTCAACACTATGGCCATATAACGCTCTCATATCGTGAACAGGCTAGGTAATTATACGTAGCAAAACGAGTAGTCACCCGAGTGTTTTTTCACCATTTAGTGCCGTAACATAACCGTACCGTGATGAAATCACTTCACTAACAATAAGGATTTTATATGATCAAGCCTATTGCCCTAACATCCGCCTTATTCATTGGCTTGATAGCTCAAGCCTCTGCTGCAGGTCTGAATACGGAACATAACATCTCTCAGGCGCTGGCCACCGATTTGGCAAGCCGTACTCTCGCTGCTTGTCAGGCTGATGGCTACAACGTGTCGGTCACTGTTGTTGATCGCGCGGGTATCATCAAAACTGTATTACGTGCTGATAATGCCGGCCCGCATACAGTTAAAGCCAGCGAGCAAAAAGCCTTTACGGCACTATCGACTAAAACCCCAAGCGGGCAAGTGATGGAAAACAGCCAAAAGACACCAGCGGCAAATAACCTGAAAGATATTCCAGGGTTCTTGCTGTTAGGTGGTGGTGTGCCAGTGAAAGCAGGGGATGAAGTTGTTGGTGCGGTCGGTGTTGCTGGTGCGCCAGGCGGGCATTTGGACGCACTATGTGCGACAAAGGCACTGGAACAAATCAGCGCTCAGTTAAAAGCATAAGATTATAACGAAAACGCCCCACCCTCAGTGTCGAAAGGGGGCGTTTTTGTGATCGACTCCCGATGATCGACCAAGGCAATTTTCAGCGCCAAAAGAAGTTCAACAATCTATTTGTGGGCTATTTCACGCCACGCTCAGTGACCAACTTCATCCAGCCGTTACCGTTATTTTTCATAGACACATAATTGATGTATTTTTTATGTACATTATAATGTATTCAACAAAACACAAATTTAGGTGTTCTATGGAACGTATCCTCGCAGAAAAATCTATCAACATCACCGAGTTAAGAAAAAACCCGGCGAAATACTTCATTGACGAGCCTGTCGCTGTGCTGTCGAACAACCGTCCCGCTGGCTACATGGTCAGTGCCAAGGTGTTTGAAGCGCTAATTGATCTATTAGAAGAAAAACAGGGCAGGGTTCATACCGTAGCGCGTTTCAGGCCAACGGCTGAGCGTTTAAGTGATATTGCGGATAGTGGGAAGAAACTGCTGCAAAATGCCTCTGGCAAGGATTTAACTGAGTTCACGGAATGAGCATCAGAGTATTCAAGTCAGCACTAATTAGCCAACAATTAAGTCAGCACTAATTAGCCAACAATTAAGTCAGCAAGAGCTTGATGATTTGGTGGCAGATTTTCTTTGTTATAAAAAAGACGGTATGTTGCCCGATACATTGGGTCGTGATGCATTCTATGATGATGACCGCACCTTTACTCCAATCAGTAAACCACATCTTGCGGTAAGTGAATAACCTGGCAGCAGAGTTGACCAATAGCCATTAAACGATCATCATTACCCGTTGTCTGAGTGTTGTAACGCAATAGAGTCAAGTCTTTATGCGCTACAGGGGTTTGCTTAAAACGCATAAGAGTCGATATGAAGCGTTCACAAAGTTTCCAACTTTCCTTGCTACATCCACGCTATTGGCTGACTTGGTTTGGCCTTTTGGTGCTGTTTCTGCTGGTTCAACTCCCCTATCCGTTAATGCATAAACTCGGCATGTGGATGGGGCGCACATCAATGCGTTTTCTGAAGCGTCGAGTAACAATCACCCGTCGTAATCTGGAATTATGCTTTCCTGATATGGATAGCGCACAACGTGAACGGCAAATTATTGGTAACTTTGAATCTCTTGGTATGGGATTACTGGAAACCGGCATGGCCTGGTTCTGGCCAGATAAACGCGTTAAGCGCTGGTTCAGCGTTTCAGGTCTTGAACACTTGCATCAGGCGCAGCAGGGTGGTCGTGGTGCGCTGATGATTGGCGTACATTTTATGTCGCTCGAGCTTGGTGGCCGGGCGATGGGGTTATGTCAGCCGATGATGGCGATGTATCGCCCACACAATAACAAAGCCATGGAGTGGGCGCAGACCAAAGGCCGCTTGCGTTCCAACAAGTCGATGTTAGATCGTAAGGATCTGCGGGGCATGGTGCAATGCTTGAAAAGTGGTGAAGCAGTATGGTTTGCCCCTGATCAGGACTATGGCCCGCGCGGCAGTGTATTTGCCCCACTGTTTGCCGTGGAGCAGGCGGCCACCACCAATGGCACCTTTATGCTGGTGCGTATGGCTAAACCGGCACTGGTACCAGTTGTTTTGATTCGTCGCCCCAATGCCTTAGGTTATGACCTGCTTATTCAACCTGAACTGGAAGGCTACCCACTCACTGATGATGTGGCGGCGGCAACGTATATGAATAAAGTGGTAGAAAAGGAGATTATGCGCGCCCCAGAACAATATTTGTGGCTGCACCGCCGTTTCAAAACCCGCCCAGCAGGTTCACCTTCTCTCTATTAAATCATCGTTTGCTGGGCATGAGATGAGAGACAACATCATTGCCCATCATTCCAATGACCAGAGGGGCCAGCAGCGTCCCTTTGTCTACAGCCCCGACTTTAATTGCCCACCAGCACCACTTGAACGCCGCTTCTACGCAACCCTTCAAGGCTTTCTGGCGCAATCTCACTGTCGGTGATCACCATATGGATACGTTGGGTATCAATGATTTTATGCAGGCTGGAACGATTAAACTTGCTGGAGTCGGTGACGACGATGATACGTTCTGCCACTTCGCACATACGACGATTGATACGCGCTTCATCTTCGTTGTGAGTGCTCACTCCACGTTCCAGATCGATGGCATCAACCCCTAAAAATAACATATCGAAATGGTAGTTCTGTAAAGACTGGTCGGCCTGTTCGCCATAAAATGACTGGGATTGACGGCGCAAATGCCCCCCCGTCATTAACAGCTCAACCCCCTTGGCTTCCAACAACGCATTGGCAACGTTCATGCCATTGGTCATGACGATCACTTCTTGATGCTGGCGCATAAGGCGAGCGATCTCATAGGTGGTGGTGCCTGAGTCGAGTATCACGCGGTGACCCGGTTTAATCAGGTCTGCGGCGACACGGGCGATACTCCGTTTCAGTGAAGTATTCAGGGTGCTTTTATCCTCTACTGAAGGCTCTGATGCCGGATTCAATGGTTCACATACCAGAGCACCACCATAGGCACGTACTGCGATCCCCTGTTTTTCCAGAAAGGCCAGGTCGTTACGGATCGTCACTGTGGAAACAGAGAAATAAGCTGATAAATCATTAACCTGAACGCTACCTTGTTGGCGTAAACGTTGAATGATCTGCTCGCGCCTTTCACTGGTACCAATGATGCGTTTATCTGGGATAGGTTCGCTGTTGTTCATCTTCATAAAGTCCTTTTTTTCATTTCTCTTCATTTCGTTTCTCTATTAATACCTTTCTTTTAGTGGAAAGCAAGCCAAGCAGAAGCAGATACTTTCAACTTCTTTACTTTTTATCTTTCGTTGTGTATCTTTTGTGAAACAGATCTCAATTTCACTGTCTTTCTATTTATTTTTATTTATCGATAAAGCACTATCCGGCGACACAAATCGAAAGACAAAGCACGAATAAACTCATGCGGAGAAGAAAGTGAAACATTTAACCGAGTTTGTGGCCAATCATAAGCAAGACCCTCGTTACGGCATTTTTGCAGTCTGTTCCGCTCATCCATTAGTGCTCGAAGCTGCGATACAACATGCTAAGGTCACTGACTCCCTATTGCTGATTGAAGCTACTTCAAACCAGGTTGATCAATATGGTGGCTATACCGGAATGACGCCCGCTGATTTTTGCCATTTCGTTCAACAACTGGCAGATAAACAGCATTTCCCTGTCGAACGGTTGATCCTGGGTGGAGACCATCTCGGCCCCAACCGCTGGCAGCAGCAAAACGCCAGTGACGCCATGGCCAAGGCCGAGGTGCTGATCCAGAGCTATGTCGCCGCCGGGTTCAAAAAAATCCATCTCGATTGCAGCATGTCCTGCGCTGATGACCCGGTGCCGTTAACCGACGCCATTGTTGCCGAGCGCGCTGCCAGGTTAGCGGCAATTGCCGAACAAACCTGTATTGAGCAGTTTGGCGAGTCTGACCTGGTGTACATCATTGGTACCGAAGTTCCGGTGCCGGGTGGGGCCCATGAAACCTTGAGTACCTTGGCGGTGACGACACCACAAGCTGCAAGAGCCACGCTGGAAGCCCATCACCATGCCTTTGAACAACAGGGGCTCAATGATTTATGGCCACGTATTATAGGGCTAGTGGTACAACCGGGTGTTGAGTTTGATCATACACAGGTGATTGATTTTCAGCCACGGAACGCACTGGCGTTGAGCCAGATGATTGAGTCCTCAAGCACCATGGTGTTTGAAGCTCACTCCACCGATTACCAAACCCCACAGGCCTTGCAACAACTGGTGCAACACCACTTTGCGATTCTGAAAGTGGGGCCAGCACTCACTTTTGCACTACGTGAAGCGCTGTTTTCACTGGCAGCGATCGAACAGGAACTGCGCCCGGCCCATCAATGCTCGGGTCTGCGTGATGTTTTAGAACATGTGATGCTGGACCACCCTCAATACTGGCTTCAGCACTATCACGGTGACCAGGGCACGTTACGTCTGGCTCGGAACTACAGCTACTCTGACCGCGTACGTTACTACTGGCCTGATCAGGATATTGAAGGGGCTTATACCCGGCTGATCAACAACCTGGCAAATGAGGCTATCCCGCTACCACTGATTAGCCAGTACCTGCCATTGCAGTATGCAAGGGTTCGTGAGGGGCTGCTTAGCCCAACGCCACATGAGCTGATTATCGATCATATTCAGGATGTGCTGCGCCAGTATCAAGCTGCCTGTATGAGTAACTAAGCATAGATTTAACACAATGATAATAAGGAAAAAAGATGCCAAACATTGTATTAAGCCGTATTGATGAGCGCCTGATCCATGGTCAGGTGGGGGTGCAGTGGGTCGGGTTTGCCGGGGCTAATCTGGTGCTCGTCGCCAACGATGAGGTTGCGGAAGATAGCGTGCAGCAAAACCTGATGGAGATGGTGCTTGCCGAAGGGATTGCCGTGCGTTTCTGGTCGCTGCAGAAGGTAATTGACAACATTCATCGTGCCGCCGACCGCCAGAAAATTTTGCTTGTGTGTAAAAACCCGCAAGATTTCCTCACGTTGGTCAACGGCAATGTGCCGATACCACGTATCAACGTCGGCAATATGCACTACGCCGACGGCAAACAGCAAATCGCCAAAACCGTTTCGGTAGATGAGCAGGACATTGCTGCGTTCAACGGCCTGAAAGAGGCTGGCGTAGGGTGTTTTGTCCAGGGCGTTCCCACTGAGCCGGCTCAGGATCTTTACAAACTTCTCTGAGGTATCTGTTATGGAAATCAGCTTATTACAAGCAGTAGCGCTAGGTGTCCTGGCCTTTATTGCCGGCTTGGATATGTTCAATGGTTTGACGCATATGCACCGTCCGGTGGTCTTGGGGCCCTTGGTTGGCCTGATTTTGGGCGACTTGCATACCGGTATTCTGACCGGGGGAACCTTGGAACTGGTGTGGATGGGGCTAGCACCGCTGGCGGGTGCACAACCGCCGAACGTGATTATCGGTACCATTGTGGGTACCGCCTTTGCCATCACCACTGGGGTAAAACCGGAAGTTGCCGTCGGGGTGGCGGTGCCATTTGCGGTTGCCGTGCAGATGGGCATTACCTTCCTGTTCTCTATTATGTCGGGGGTGATGTCACGGGCTGATCGCATGGCGGCCAGTGCCGATACCAAAGGGATTGAGCGCATCAACTACTTGGCGCTCCTGGCGCTGGGTATTTTTTACTTCCTGTGCGCCTTTATGCCGATTTACTTCGGTGCTGAACACGCCAAGACGGCAATTGACGTACTGCCGGAGCGCCTGATCGAAGGCCTCGGTGTTGCAGGTGGCATCATGCCAGCCATTGGTTTTGCCGTACTGCTGAAGATCATGATGAAAAATGCCTATATCCCCTATTTCATTCTCGGCTTTGTCGGGGCTGCCTGGCTGAATTTGCCAGTGCTGGCGATTGCCGCTGCGGCACTTGCCATGGCTCTGATGGAGTTAATGCGTAAGGACCCGGCTCCCGCGCAACCTTCCCGTATTCAGAAAGAGGAATTCGAAGATGGTATCTAATACTCAAACTTTGTCACAAGCCAGCGAACAACAATCCCTGAACAGTGGCGGTAAAGACGATATCTATGAAGATCAAACCATTGGCGTGGAATTAACCAAGCAGGATATCAACCGTGTCGCTTGGCGTTCCATGTTGTTGCAGGCCTCGTTCAACTATGAACGTATGCAGGCTTGTGGCTGGCTGTATGGCTTGCTTCCGGCGCTGAAAAAGATCCATACCAACCAACGTGACCTGGCTCGGTCCATGAAAGGCCACATGGGGTTCTTCAATACCCACCCATTCCTGGTCACCTTCGTGATTGGCATTATCCTGGCGATGGAGCGTTCCAAGCAGGATGTGAACAGTATCCAGAGTACCAAAATTGCTGTAGGGGCACCCCTTGGTGGGATTGGTGACGCCATGTTCTGGCTTACCCTGCTGCCAATTTGTGGCGGTATTGGTGCCAGCCTGGCACTGCAAGGTTCAATCCTGGGTGCGGTGGTGTTCTTGGTGATGTTTAACGTTGTCCATCTCGGGTTGCGTTTCGGCCTTGCTCATTATGCATATCGCAAAGGGGTGGCGGCGATCCCGCTGATTAAAGCCAACACCCGGAAAGTGGGTCACGCTGCCTCCATCATCGGGATGACCGTGATTGGCGCGCTGGTAGCCACTTATGTGCGTCTGTCCACCACGCTGGAAATTAAAGCTGGGGATGCCGTCGTGAAACTGCAGGCTGATGTGATCGACAAGCTGATGCCCGCCTTTTTGCCACTGGTCTACACCCTGATGATGTACGCCCTGGTGCGTCGTGGTTGGAGTCCGCTACAACTGATTGGCATCACGGTGCTGTTGGCGATTGTCGGCAAGTTTGCCCACTTCCTGTAACGCCCTGAAAAGAGAGGAGAGAAGATGTTAAGTATTATTCTGAGCGGTCACGGCGGGTTTGCCAGTGGCTTGGAAAAGGCGATGAATCAGATCCTCGGTGAGCAGCCACAGATTATCGCCATCGATTTTCCAGAAAGCTCAACCACGGCACTGCTGACCCGCCAGTTTGAAGAGGCACTAGCCCAGCTTGATGAGAGCGATGGGGTGATCTTTTTAACTGATTTACTGGGCGGTACCCCGTTTCGTGTGGCTTCAACCCTGGCGATGCAGAAACCTGGGCGTGAAGTGCTGACTGGCATCAATCTACAACTGTTGTTAGAGATGGCGCTGGAGCGAGACGGGCTGAGCAGTAAAGCGTTTCGTGAAATGGCACTGGAGTGTGGGCACCGTGGTTTAACCAGCTTGGTGGATGAAATGGCTCGCCAACGTACAGCAGAAGCGGTCGAAGAGGGGATATGAGTGTGCTGCTGCGAGCCAGAAGAGTCCTGACTGATCACGGCTGGTTGGACGACCATCAACTGCGTATCGAAGGCGGTATTATTACCACCATTGAGCCCATCCCCATCAATGTCACGCGGCGGGATGCCGAGTTGTTGTGTCCCGCTTATATCGATCTTCACGTGCATGGGGGCGCAGGCCTTGATGTCATGGATGATAAGCCCGGTGTACTGGATAAACTGGCGTTATACAAAGCGAGTGAAGGTGTCGGTTATTGGTTACCAACCACAGTAACCGCACCATTGGTAGAGATAGAAAACATACTGCGACGTATTGCTCATTATCGGCACAGCGATAATGCCGGTGCGGTGATATTGGGCAGCTATCTTGAAGGGCCTTACTTCACACCGCACAACCGGGGAGCTCATCCAGCGGAGTTATTTCGTGAACTGGATATCACCGAACTGGATCGGTTAATCGATATTTCACATAACACCTTACGAGTGGTTGCCTTGGCGGCAGAAAAACCGGGGGCGCTGGCGGCAATCAAACACCTGAAAAGCCGTGGTATTCGCGTCATGCTTGGCCATAGCGCGGCCACTTATGACCAAACCATGAGTGCCTTTTCTGCTGGCGCCGACGGACTGGTGCACTGCTTTAATGGCATGAGTGGCCTGCACCACCGCGACCCCGGCATGGTTGGGGCGGGTTTGACTGACAAACAGGCCTGGTTGGAGCTGATTGCCGATGGTCATCATCTTCATCCGGCAGTGATGGACATCACCTGCCGCTGTGCCAAAAACCGCATTATCTTGATTACCGATGCGATGCGTGCCGCCGGAATGCCAGATGGTGATTACGCTATCTGTGGTTATCAAGTCACGATGCGTGATGGTGTGGTGCGAACTGCTTCTGGCAGTTTGGCAGGCAGTACCTTGGCGCTGGATGCTGCCGTGCGCAATCTGGTCGATCAGGTGGGTGTGTCGGCAGAAGATGCCATCCGCATGGCTTCGCTACATCCAGCGCGCCTATTGGGCCTGGATGACCGGATAGGCTCGATCTCTCCCGGCAAGCATGCCAGCGTTATAGCCCTTGATAGTCGGCTTCGGTTACAAAATATTTGGCTTAATGGCGTGGCCGTTCCCCTTTAGTACTTTCGTTTGCTCCATGCTGTTCGGTGACACGCTGTCGCATGGGGCTTTCTTTTTGTTTTCTAATCATGATTTTGTTGATTTTTTAATAACAGACTAGCGGAAAAGAAAGATAACGGAGTTGTTAATTTATCTTTATGTTTTGTTTTCTTTCTTTTTGTGGTTGATCTTGCATTTCGTTTTGTGTAGCTTCTAGGGGTGTACTCAGTGAATCAAACAAAACGAAATGAAAGATGATTGCACTTTGCGATGATTACACTTTGCTTCGTGCTACCCCATTGAATATGCCTGACTAAGGACCGACTGATGAGTAAAACCTACGCAGCTAACACCTCGAGCTGGACCGAAAAAGAGATCCGTCAACAACCCGCGTGTTGGTTACAATCGTTAAAAAATATCGACAGTTTACGTGGTGCTATCGATGCTTTTCTGGTGCCGCTGTTGCAGAATCAGGCACTGAAAATTGTGCTGACGGGCGCCGGAACCTCGGCGTTTATCGGTGATATGATAGCCCCTTGGTTGGCCCGTCATACCGGTAACAACGTGGTTGCGATACCCACGACGGACCTGGTGAGCAACCCTGCCGATTATCTGTACGCTGACCAACCTACATTGTTGGTCTCTTTCGCCCGTTCAGGGAACAGCCCTGAAAGCGTTGCCGCCGTCGACCTGGCTAACCAGATTGTGCGCAACTGTCACCATCTGGTGATTACCTGCAACGAAGCGGGAAGCCTGTATCAAAGCGCCACTGAAAGTGATAATGCATTGGCGTTACTGATGCCAGCCCAAACTCATGATCGTGGCTTCGCCATGACCAGCAGTATCACTACCATGATGGTGAGCTGTTTGGCGGTATTTGCCGCTGATGTGATCAATAGCCGCACTTTCAACGATGTGGCGGCGCGTAGTGAACAGATTATCGATTCCCAAGGGGATTTCAGTGAGATGATATTTGGCGATCTGCCATTTAAACGCATCGTCTACCTGGGGAGTGGTGGCCTACAGGGGGTCGCGCGCGAAGCGGCACTGAAGGTGTTGGAGTTGACAGCCGGTAAACTGGCTGCATTTTACGATTCACCTACGGGCTTCCGCCATGGTCCTAAATCATTGGTTGACAAGGAAACCCTGGTCGTGGTGTTGGTATCCAACCATCCTTATACCCGTCAGTATGACCTGGATTTGCTGGCGGAATTGCGCCGTGAGCAACAGGCGATGCGCGTAGTGGCGATTTCTGCTACCACCAGCCCGGAAATTGACGCTGGCCCCTCTATTCTATTGCCTGCATCCCGCGATTTTCTCGACATTGAGCAGGCATTCTGCTTCCTGATCTATGCCCAAATCTTTGCACTGACCGAATCCATTAAAGCGGGGATTACCCCGGATACTCCTTCCGCCAGCGGTACGGTAAACCGTGTGGTGCAAGGTGTAGTTATTCATCCCTGGAAAGGCTAAGAGGATCATCCCATGAGCATTATTTCTACCAAATATCTGCTGCAAGACGCTCAGGCCAGAGGTTATGCGGTGCCTGCGTTCAATATTCACAATGCGGAAACCATCCAGGCGATCCTCGACGTCTGCCAAGAGATGCAATCACCGGTGATCCTGGCGGGCACGCCGGGTACCTTCAAACATATTGCGTTTAGTGAAATTTACGCACTGTGTGAAGCCTACTCGGAAAGCTACGATATGCCGCTGGCGCTGCACCTTGACCACCACGAATCTTTGGCTGATATCAACAACAAAGTTAAGGCGGGCGTTCGTAGTGCGATGATTGATGGCAGTCACTTTCCATTTACTGAGAACGTTAATCTGGTGAGTTCGGTTGTGGAGTTTTGCCATCGCTATGATTGCAGTGTTGAAGCTGAATTAGGCCGCTTGGGTGGGGTGGAAGACGATATGAGCGTTGACGCCGAAAGTACGTTTTTGACTGACCCGCAAGAAGCCAGCCGCTTTGTCACTTTAACCGGTGTTGATAGCTTGGCTGTAGCGATTGGCACCGCCCATGGCCTTTACACCCAACGCTTGAATATTGACTTTAAACGTCTGGCGGAAATTCGTGAAATGGTCTCTATTCCGTTGGTGCTTCATGGTGCTAGTGATGTCCCTGACGCCTTGGTGCGACGGGCGATTCAACTGGGAGTTTGTAAGGTCAATGTGGCCACTGAACTCAAAATTGCTTTCGCTGGCGCAGTGAAAGCGTGGTTTATCGATAACCCGCAAGGCAATGATCCACGCTATTACATGCGTGTTGGGATGGATGCGATGAAAGAGGTGGTTCGTAGCAAAATCACAGTTTGTGGTTCGGCTGACAAGCTGGTTCGGCAAACTGCCAATGTCTCTTGAGTATTCACTGCCATTGATTGATGGATGAAGCAGGTCTTCATTTGGGCATAACCAGAACAACATAATCAGAAGCAAGAAGAAAAAAGGATCCTTTGATGAAACCAGTGATAAAAAGCGTGTTATTGCTGCTGCTTGCCAGCAATGTCTCTTTAGCTACACAGTACCCACTGAATAACAATAATATCGCCATTTTGTTTGATGACAGTAACGCTGCGGTGTCGGTAACGGATACCGTGTCCCGTCATAAACTGGCGCCGAAGGAGCTCTTTTTTCTTACCCTGCCTAATGATCAAGTGATCCATGCCGCTGACTTTAAGATCAAAAAGGTTCATCTGAAGGAGGATGCCATTCAGGTAGACTTTGACCATCCCGATTTTGCTGTCAGCGTGGTGTTAAATGTTCTGAAAGGGAAATATGCCAGTATCGACTATACCTTGCAGGCCAAAGGTCAACCCCGTGATGTGGCAAAAATTACCTTCTTTCCCACCAAGGGACAGTCACAAGCACCTTATGTTGATGGGGCAATTAACAGTTCCCCCATTATTGCCGACAGCTTTTTTATGATGCCGAGCAAGCCTATCGTCAATACTTTTGCCTATGAAGCCACCACGAATTTTAACGTTGAATTAAAAACCCCCATCAAACCCGATGCACCCGTCAGTTATACCCTCTACTTCGGCACTTTCGAGGAGCAAAACCAACTACGCCGTAGTGTGAATCAGTTCATTAATGCTATGCGTCCTCGTCCGTACCAACCTTATCTGCACTACAACAGTTGGATGGATATTGGCTTTTTTACCCCCTATACCGAGCAGGATGTGCTTAGCCGAATAGAGAGTTATGGCGATGAGTTGATCAAAAAGCGGGGTGTAAAACTGGATGGTTTTCTGCTGGATGATGGTTGGGATGACCTGACGGGTAAGTGGTTATTTGGCCCGGCGTTTAAACAGGGTTTTGGGGCGATAAAAGCGAAAGCAGATGATTGGCACACTTCGGTTGGCTTGTGGCTTTCACCCTGGGGTGGCTATAACAAACCGCTTGATGTGCGGGTTTCCCATGCTAAAGAGAATGGTTTTGAAACCGTTGATGGCAAGTTTGCCCTCTCTGGGCCGAATTATTTCCATAACTTCAACCAGCAGATAGGTAACCTCATCAAAGATGAGCATATTACCTCATTTAAGCTGGACGGTATGGGTAATGCCAATTCCTATATTCCAGGCAGTCAATTTGCTTCCGACTTTGATGCTTCTATCGAGCTGATTAAAAACATGCGGGAGGTAAATAAAGATCTGTTTATCAACCTGACGACGGGCACCAATGCCAGCCCCTCGTGGTTGTTTTACGCGGATTCAATTTGGCGTCAGGGGGATGATATCAACCTGTATGGTCAAGGCTCAGCGGTACAGCAATGGATCACCTACCGTGATGCTGAAACTTACCGCTCTATTGTGCAAAAAGGCCCTCTTTTCCCGCTTAATTCACTGATGTATCACGGCATTGTCAGTGCGGAAAACGCCTACTATGGTTTAGAGAAAGTCCAAGCTGACCATGATTTTGCAGACCAGGTGTGGAGCTACTTTGCCACAGGAACCCAGTTGCAGGAGATGTATATCACGCCATCCATGCTCAACAGCGTCAAATGGGATACGTTGGCCACAGCAGCGAAATGGTCGCGGGCTAACAGCGATGTGTTGGTGGATACCCACTGGATAGGTGGCAACCCGACTTTGTTGGAGCCATACGGTTGGGCATCATGGAGTAACAAAAAGGCGATCTTTGGCCTGCGTAATCCATCCGATAAGGAACAGGTCTACTATCTGGATCTCACCAAGAGTTTTGAAATACCTCAAGGGGAAACCAGCCGTTTCATGTTAAAAACGGTCTACGGTAGCAATGTGACACTCCCTGCCAATTACATTAAACCGGTAGTGGTGACACTGAAACCACTGGAAACACTGGTTATCGAGGCTCGTCCAGTAAAATAAGCCCGAAATGCAGTAGGCCGTGAGGTAGCTTGGCCTTCTAACCTGCAAACCGTACCGACGCCCATGGCCCTTATTTGGCCGTGGGCGTTTTCATATTTGCTATCCCATCCCCACCCACTTGTACCACCATGGCTATCAAAATGATTCACTTATCCCGAAAAAAGAGTGATTAGAATTCAAGCACTAGTGGTGGTATTTCATAAAAAATACTTAGGTATTGGGTTAATTTTGATAAGACTCGCAATATCATTAAGTAATCTGATTGATAATCAGTGCTAGTGAGTATTTTTTTACCGCTAACTGGATTGGGGTGATGTGCGGACATTGGCGGTGATGCAAATGGTATTGGCAAAAATAAGGAGTTTGAAATGCACATGTTAGACGACAGGCACAAAGCCATGCTGGCAAGGCAACTCCCGAACAAAGCGGTAGCGCTGGTGCTGGCAGGAGGACGAGGTACCCGGCTTAAAGACCTGACGTCAGTTCGGGCTAAGCCTGCGGTACACTTTGGGGGAAAATACCGCATTATTGATTTTGCTCTTTCCAACTGTCTCAACTCGGGGATGCGCCGTATTGGTGTGATTACGCAATATCAATCTCATACCTTGTTGCAACATATTCAGCATGGCTGGTCATTTCTCAATGGTGAGATGAATGAGTTTGTTGACTTGTTACCGGCTCAACAGCGGGCAGGGATTGATCACTGGTACAGCGGTACCGCTGACGCTATTTTTCAGAATCTGGATATTGTCCGGCGTTATCGTGCTGAGTACATCGTGGTTTTAGCGGGTGATCATATTTACAAGATGGATTACTCGCGCATGTTACTGGAGCACGTATTGAGTGAAGCCCCTTGTACTGTTGCTTGCCTTGAGGTCTCCAAGCAGGATGCAACCGCCTTTGGGGTGATGGAAGTAGCTGAAGATTTGCGGGTAAAAGCATTCTGGGAGAAACCCGAAGTGCCGCCAACACTACCGGGTAAACCGGACCGCAGCCTGGCCAGTATGGGGATCTACATATTTAACGCGGATTTTCTTTTCCAACTATTGGAAAATGATCATCTCGATAACGACAGCAGTCATGATTTCGGCAAGGATATTTTGCCGAAGATCACGGCCAAAGGTCAGGTCTGGGCACATCCTTTCTCACTCTCCTGTGTCTCTTCAGCCCCTGGCGCACCTGATTATTGGCGTGATGTCGGCACCTTGGATTCCTACTGGCGCGCGAATCTGGACCAAGCGGTAGTGACCCCTGAACTGGATATGTATGACCGCAACTGGCCAATACGCACTTATGCCGAACCCTTGCCGCCTGCCAAGTTTGTGCAAGACCACTCTGGAAGTTATGGCATGACGATGAATACGCTGGTTTCCGGAGGTTGTATTATTTCCGGTTCAACCGTGGTGAATTCGGTCTTGTTCTCGCGGGTTAGGGTTAACTCGTTCTGCTCACTGGATTCTTGTGTCCTGTTGCCGGATGTTAATGTCGGGCGCTCTTGCCGGTTACGTCGCTGTGTTATTGACAGGGCGAGCCAGATCCCAGAAGGAATGGTGATCGGTGAAAATGCCGAGGAGGATAGCCGCCGATTTTATCGTTCTGAAAACGGCATTGTGCTGGTAACGAAAGAGATGTTGGCAAAGTTACAATAACCGAATAGCGATCCCCAACCAACGCATTCTGTAATAAGGGCAGACTCACCGGTCTGCCCCGCTGTTTCGCTCGGTAAGTGCGGTTAGAATGCAGAGAGTAACTCGTTAAATAATGATTTCTCTGCGGTGACAATATCGGTACGCCGTTTATCATCGATCAGCCAGTTCAAACCCGCTTCGGATAAATCGATAGCGATACCGTCCGGCGAAATGACTTTACCAGCAAAAATCATCTGCTGATTCAAATGAGCAATACTCCCTACCCGGGTATAGTCGGCGATAAAGCTTTGTTCAATCACCGCACCCTGTTCCAATAGGCAACCTGCACCAATAATCGTCGGCCCTTTAATGGTCACACCGGGTTGTATTTCGGTACTGCTGCCAATATAGACCGGCCCTTCAATATCCAGGGTGGAAAAATCAGCGTTAACATTTAAACCACACCAGATTTGCGGCGCGATTTGGATCCCCGGCATCGGATAATCAGGCAATTCCCGATTAAGGATCATCCGGTTAACGTGCCAGAAATCCTGCAACGAGCCAATGTCAACCCATTGGAATGGCAAAGAGATACCGTAGAAAGGAACCCCCATTTCAGCCAGTTTAGGGAACAACTGACTACCGATATCGTATTCAACACCATCAGGAATATAGTCAAAGATCTCAGGCTCAAAAACATAAATGCCGGTATTGGCGTTATTTGACAACGCATCTTGCGCTTTAGGCTTTTCCTGAAACTTACTGACACGCCCTTGCTCATCGGTGACCACAATACCGTATTTACTGACCTGATCGACAGGAACTGGGCGCATAATCAGCGTCGCAACGCTTTTTCTGGCACGGTGGAAAGCCAACACCTTACCGAAATCCACATCAATTAATGCATCGCCACACACCACGACAAACGTATCATCAAAAAAGCCTGAAAAATTCTGGATGTGCTTCATGCCACCCGCTGAACCCAGCACATTATCGACAAAGGTATTGCCTTCCATCACCCCTTCATAGGAGTAGCCCATTTCCACGCCCCAGGCATGACCATCGCGGAAATAATTTTCTATATCACCAGACAGATAGCTGGTATTGACCATTAACTGATTAAAGCCATGCTTTTTTAAATGCTCAACAATGGATTCCATAATCGGTTTGCGAATTAATGGGATCATCGGTTTGGGCAGCACAGTGGTCAATGGTCTGGCTCTGGTTCCTTTTCCTGCGGCAAGGATCATGGCTTTCATAATGAGTCTTCCTTTAGTATTAATCTACTGCTGGGACATTTGTTGTAATGTAGTCTGCTGATCAACTCCGATAGTAAATATCTTATCCATCCGGGTTAATTTGAACATGCCTTGAATATTACTGTTCAATGAGCAAATGGCGAGTTGGCCCTTACCCTGCAAGGTTTTCAATAGAGAGACCAATGCCCCTAAGCAACTACTATCAATAAAATCGACCTGACTAAAATCGAGTAAAATACGATTGCTCCCCTGTACGATCATGGCTTGTATCTCTTCTTTAAATTGCATTGACAGGGAGGCATCTAGTCGCCGGCTCAAGGGCGAGACCACCAAGACATTGCCAACTGACTGAGTTTCAAAATTCATTTTTTATCCTTACTGTGCTGTTGGTGGGGAGGAACAGCGATTGTTCTACGTTCTGCAATTTCAAGTATCGTTTTAATGACTTGGGTATAAGCGTAGCACAGGGTTTCCGCCTTTCAATTGAACACCATGTAGCGGGTACTCACTCAGCTTAACCAGACAACCGTGGGGGGATTTAACCCTCCAGCTTATTGATGGTCATACTGGCATTGCGCACCAGCGGTTTGGCAAGTTCTTTACGCCGTTGCATCAAGGCGAGGAAGATTAAATCGGTCAGCGTATTCTGCGCTGTCCGGGAAGAGATAGAAGAACTGCGCCACTCATTTTCATCCGAGACACTTTCCAGCACATAATTGGCTATCTTGGCCAACGAAGTCGATGGGTCACCGGTGATAACGATGACCTTTGCCCCTTTCTCTTTTGCCATGGTGGCGGCGAGGCGCATCTCTTTTCTTTTACCACTGAACGACAGAACAATTTGTACATCTTTTGGCGTCAGGGCCTGGGCCGTGGCAAGTTGCACATGAAGGTCGGCTTCTGCAAGGCTGAGAATACCTATCTTCTGCAATTTGTAACTGAGATCTTTTGCTGTCAGCCCTGACCCCCAAATCCCGACAATCTGTACACGATTAGCGTTATTGATAATATCGATAACTTTATGAAAAACAGAGAAATTAATTCTTTTGGTTGTTTCCAGGATAGCCATGGTTTTTTCATGGGCGAGTTTTTGCGCCATCACCATCAGTGAATCTTCCGATGAGATGGTGTTATGCAAAGCCTGGTGTGGATAAGATTTGAAGAGGTTATTTCTACCCAGTTCTTCACTGATGGCAATCTTCAGTGCCGGGAAGCCCTTCATGCCGATTTTTTGGCTGAATTTTACGATGGCAGACTGGCTGACTCCGGCTGCTTCAGCAAAGCGAGAAGAAGAGATATTCAGTATCGATTCAGGGTTATCTAAAATATATTTTGCAATTTTTTTTTGATTTTCAGCAAGTTCTGGTAATAACCAGGTGATTTGGGTTAGCACGGACATTGAAAATACTCCCCTGTGTGTATAAACACTTTAATTTATGCAAGTTGCCGCTATAGACTGCGTGCAGTGATAGTTTGGAAAAATTGGGTATAGATTATTCCTATGTTGGCTATAACTATTCCATTTGTATAGTTAACTGAATTTACTTGGAATGTTATTTTTGTCACTCTTTATACCCCCATTTATATTAGCAATTTATTCCTTATGTCTGGCTAAAAAGGAATCGATTTACCGTGACCTCTATCACATTTTAAGAATAAATAATTCCTTACCATGGCGGAAAACCGACACAGATGGAAGCACCATGAAGATTAATTTAAGCAAGATGATGACAGAAAGCCGCAACCCAGCCAGCGCTGAAATTGATACCCTGCCGACGCTCGATATGTTGGCGGTGATCAACAAAGAGGATCAAAAAGTCCCTCTTGCAGTGGAAGCGGTATTGCCAGAGGTTGCTACAGTAGTTGATCGGGTGGTGGACGCTTTCGCTAACGGTGGCAGACTGATTTACTGTGGAGCTGGCACCTCAGGGCGCTTGGGGATTCTGGATGCGAGTGAATGCCCACCAACCTATGGCACGCCACGTGAGCTGGTTATCGGCCTGATTGCTGGTGGTCATACGGCCATTTTGCAAGCCGTTGAGAATGCGGAAGACAACCCGGAATTGGGCAAGCAGGATTTATGCAATCTTGATTTCAATGCCCGTGACGTATTGGTTGGCATTGCAGCGAGTGGCCGTACACCCTATGTGTTAGGGGCAATGGCTTATGCTCGTAGCGTTGGCGCCACCGTTGTTGCTATCTCCTGTAATCAAAACAGTGAAATGAGCAAAGCAGCCGATATCGCGATTGAACCCGTGGTTGGCCCGGAAGTGGTCACCGGCTCCTCACGCATGAAAGCGGGAACGGCTCAGAAGTTGATCCTTAATATGATCACTACGGGTGCGATGATCCGTAGTGGCAAAGTATATAGTAACCTGATGGTTGATGTTGAAGCCACTAACGCCAAGCTGGTTCAACGCCAGGTCAACATTGTGGTTGAAGCCACGGAGTGTAGCCCTGAAGAGGCTGAAAAAGCACTCAATGAATGTCATCGCCACTGTAAAACTGCGATTGTGATGGTCCTGGGTGGGCTATCTGCGCAACAAGCAGGGGAGATGCTGAGTAAAAACAAAGGGTTTATTCGTAAAACGCTGCAAGGGATACAGGCATAACATGGCTAAAATAACCGTTTCTATGATAGAGCAGATTTTACACTTGACGGGGGGCAGTAAAAATATCGTTATCTGCGGTAACTGCATGACCAGACTGCGTCTAACGTTAAAAGATCGTGAGTATATCCAGCTAGAGGAACTCAAAAAAATACCCGGAGTGATGGGGGTAGTGAATGGTGATGACCAATTGCAGATCATCCTCGGCCCGGGTAAAGCGCAGACCGCAAGTGAGATGATGAATGCCCTGCTGGCGGATGCACCACAGCAAGCGTCTGACAGTGAGCCACAGCTTGACTTACAAGCGCTGGCCAGTCAGAAAAAGCAGCAGATGAAGTCTAAGCAAAATAGCGCAGTACATAATTTCCTGACCAAATTTGCCACTATCTTTACACCACTGATCCCGGGGTTTATCGCCGCAGGCCTGTTATTGGGGATCTCCACGCTGTTACAGCAAACGTTGGTGGTAGAGGGAGTCGCCCCAGCAGCCTGGTTAAAAGGGCTGATGGCTTACATGAAGGTGTTTAGCATCGGTCTGTTTACTTTCCTGAGCATTCTGATTGGCTTTAACACGCAAAAAGCCTTTGGTGGTACTGGCGTCAATGGGGCGATCATCGCTTCACTGTTTATTTTGCGCTACGTGCCGGAAGGTACGGTTGGCTACTATGCCGGCATGAGTGATTTTTTTGGGCTAACCATTGATCCTCGCGGCAATATTATTGGTGTGTTGCTGGCCTGTATCATGGGGGCGTGGATTGAACGGCAGGTACGCCGGTTTATTCCCGATAATCTGGATATGATCCTGACTTCAACCATTACCTTACTGATTACGGGTGCGATTACTTTTGTGGTCATCATGCCGATCGGTGGTGAACTGTTCAAAGGTATGTCCTGGTTGTTTATGCACCTGAACGGTAACCCGTTTGGAACGGCCATCCTGGCGGGTCTTTTCTTGATCGCGGTTGTTTTTGGTATCCATCAAGGCTTTGTACCGGTTTATTTCGCGTTAATGGATGCACAGGGCTTTAACTCACTGTTTCCAATCCTGGCGATGGCAGGGGCAGGGCAGGTTGGGGCTTCATTGGCACTGTTCTTCCGTTCACCGAAAGGTTCCTTGTTGCGCACCCAGATTAAAGGGGCCATCTTCCCTGGGCTGTTAGGGATTGGCGAACCTCTGATTTATGGGGTGACGTTGCCGCGTTTGAAGCCGTTTGTTACCGCTTGTTTAGGTGGTGCGGTTGGCGGGTTCTTTATTGGTCTGGTTGCCTGGATGGGGCTGCCGGTGGGGTTGAATACGGTATTTGGCCCATCGGGTCTGGTGTCTATCCCCTTGATGACGTCAGCGAAAGGCATTTTTGCCGGCATGATGGTTTATATTGCTGGTCTGTTCATCTCTTACATCGCCGGTTTTATTTTAACTTGGCTTTTTGGCAGCAAGGATGTTGATTTAAGCTGATGTTTTAGCGTTAATTTTATTCAAGTTGCGGGGAAGAAAAGGTACCAACCCCCGCAACTTGAAACCGCTTGATTTG
The DNA here is from genome assembly GCF_000496755.2 of Serratia sp. DD3. The sequence continues at coordinate 142,513 of NZ_AYKS02000016.1, read as the reverse complement.
CTCATACTGAATTCAGTAAAATCCCCAGCTTTGTTATGACAGGGATTTCATAATGTTTTTTGGCAAGACCCTTTTAGCCTCTAGTTTGGTATTGATGTTTTCTGCACTACCTTCTTATGCCGAGGTTAGTTCCGAAAATAGCAATAGGGAAGCTCAACCAGAGTCTGGCTGGCGGGGGCGCTTTACCAGCAATGTAGCGGAAACCTGGAACAATTCACCGAATAAAGAGTTTTATCTGCCCGTCATTACCTGGCATAACCGTTGGACTTACGACCAGGAAAAACTTGACTCTTACAATGAACGTCCTTGGGGGGCGGGCTACGGCATTTCCCGTTTTGATCAAGATGGCGACTGGCACGCTATTTACTTTATGGCATTTAAGGACTCGTTCAATAAATGGGAACCGATTGGCGGTTATGCCTATGAGAAAATCTGGCGCCCGGTGGCGGGAGAGGATTTTCGCTTAGGTCTCGGGTTTACCGCCAGTGTGACGGCGCGCGATAATTGGAGTTATATTCCGATTCCTGCTCCGTTACCATTGGCCTCTATCGGTTATCAGCAAATTACCTTCCAGGCCACCTATATTCCCGGCACCTACAATAATGGTAATGTTCTCTTCGGCTGGTTACGCTGGCAGTTCTGATTTTCTCTCTAAACAGCAAACTATTTTGCTGCTTCTATACTATTTGAACGCTTAAAATACAGGCGAATATCAATGCAAAAGTTCCTGATGCTTTCTCTGTTTGCTGGTGCTGTTTTACTGTCTGGGTGTACCACATCAAATCATCCCGAGCAGGTGAACCCTGTGCCGAGCAATCGTGAGGCCCCATTACCACCGCAAGTGGATAAAAATGTCGGCATGGCAAACCCGGCAGATGTTTATTGTATCCAGATCGGCGGTAAGTTGAATGCCAAGCAGAACCCTCAAGGCCAGTATTCCACCTGTACCTTGCCAAATGGGCAGGAAATAGAGAGCTGGACGTTGTATCGCCGCGATCACCCGGTGAAAAAATAGCATTATCACCCCACAGCTTGGATGATGACGGGTATACAGCACCGTAAAGATTGAAATACGGCGCGAGGGCGGTATGATGCTGCAGCATTATTGATGTTCGGGCCGCCAGCCTCTTGCTGTGCAGGCCATGCCATGTACTCAGTTACTGCATAAGGGACAACCCGTCATGACACAAACCATTTTTATGGTAGGCGCTCGCGGAGCAGGTAAAACCACGGTTGGTCGTGCTTTGGCGCAGGCTCTGGGTTACCAGTTTGTTGATACCGATCTGTTTATGCAGCAAACTGCGCAAATGAGTATTGCGGAAATGGTGGCGCAGGAGGGGTGGCCCGGTTTCCGTCGTCGTGAAACGTTGGCACTGCAAGCGCTGAAACAACCGTCAACCATTGTTGCCACTGGCGGCGGGGCGATTCTGGCTGAAGAGAATCGGCGTTTTATGCGTCAGCATGGCATAGTGATTTATCTGCGTGCCCCAGCCAACGTGCTGGCCCAGCGGCTGGAAGAGTATCCGCAAGAAGGACAGCGCCCCACATTGACTGGGCGTCCCATTGCTGAAGAGATGCAGGAAGTGCTGGCAGCACGTGAAGCGCTTTATCAGGAAGTGGCCGATTATGTTATGGATGCCAGTGCCAACCCACAACAGGTTATTGCGCAGATCCTGGCCGTTTTGCAGCATCAAGCCATTCAATAACTCCCCGTTTATATACCGCATCAACCTGCGGTGCTTCCGCTGAGCATCGCCTACTGTTGTCAGTTTATTTGCATCACGCCACGGGTCTTTTAGTGGCAACTTGCATCAACTTGGGTAAATGATCGCATTTCCCATGAAAAACCAGTGACAGACCCTGGCTTAATACCTCAATATGGGGATTCAACCAATATGATTACGCGGGGTCAGTCATGCTGAAAGTAAATGAATATTTTGCTGGAAAAGTGAAGTCTATCGGTTTCGAAAGTAACAGCATTGGTCGTACCAGCGTTGGGGTAATGGAGAAGGGAGAGTACACCTTCAGTACCGCACAGCCGGAAGAGATGACCGTTATTTCTGGTGCATTAAGAGTGTTAGTACCAGGCGCGCCTGATTGGCAAGTGTTTACTTCCGGTGAAAAGTTCTTTGTCCCGGACCACAGTGAATTCAATTTGCAGGTTGCTGATACTACAGCCTATTTGTGCCGTTACCTGAGCAAATAATCGCTCGTTTAAGCTGCAGTTAACACCCCTGCAGCGTCATTGGTGAAGGGAATATTGGGCGCGCAGGCGCGCCCATAAGCCTGTAATTCAAATTGTGCCTTAGCGCTGAGCCTCTCCCCCCAGGGCCTCAATAGTATTGCTGATCAACGCCGCCAGCTCACTGGTCATTAGGATAAAGTCAGCATCGAAACGCTGGGCAAAATCATCACGATCAATATCATCGTTCTGGTCACGTAAGGTGTCGGCAAATTTCAGACGCTTGAATGAGCCATCATCCGCCAGGATCAGTTGAATGCGTTCTTGCCAGTCTACGGCCAGCTTAGTGACCAGTTTACCGGCTTCAATATGTACGGCTATCTCATCACTGACCAGGTTCTGTTTTTTGCAACGGATCACGCCACCTTCTTCCAGAATGGCTTTCAGTTCGGCTTCATCCTGAATATTAAAACCGGCAGGCAGTTCACCCGAACGTACCCATTCGGTTAGTGTCAGTTCAATCGGGCTTTCCATGGTTAATGGCACTACCGGCAGTGAACCAAGACTTTTGCGCAATAACGCCAGCGAGTCTTCGGCACGCTTGGCACTAGCGGCATCGACAATAATCAGGCTGTTAACCGTATCGATCCACATATTGGTTTGGTTAAAACGGCTGAAGGCACGGGGTAATAAGCTGTGTAACACTTCGTCTTTCAGCGAATCTTTCTCGGTTTTTTTCAACTTACGGTGTTGCTCACCTTCCAGTTTTTCAATCTTCGCCTGTAATTCCTGTTTGATCACCGGAGAGGGCAGGATCTTCTCTTCTTTACGCACAGAGATCATGATTTGGCCATTCACCGAATGTGTCAGTGCATCACTATGAGACCCCATCGGCGAAACCCAGCCAGTTTTTGCCATATCCTGGCTGCCACAGGGAGTGAAGCTAAAGTTGCCAAGCTGTTTTTCCATCTCGTCAGCATTGAGTGCAACGTCACGGCTCAAGCGGTAAACCATCAAATTTTTAAACCATAGCATAATGTTCTTCCTGGCTAGGTGTGCATGGGTACCCATCGCTGCAACTTGAGTATAAATATGGGTAGCGCGCACGCTGATTCGTCAAAAGCAGAGCGGCATAATAACGAATTGATGCTGAAAAATCGCCTGTCGCGTGGTGATTCAGCTCGCAACTCACGGGTAAGAGGATCAATTCGGAGTGAGGCGCAGATAGATGGGGTAACGTAGGCACCTAGAGCCCCTGCAACGTGAATCAACTTGAGTCTATAATCAGCATCGAGTGACAGGGTTATGGATCACACTGGGCCTAAGTTTGCCATCGTCGAATATTGAGGAGAGTCATAGTGCGTATTGGTATCGATCTGGGAGGGACTAAAATTGAGGTGATAGCACTGGCGAACGACGGGCAAGAACTATTCCGTCACCGCATTGCGACACCTCGTGATGATTATCAGCAGACATTGCAGGCGATTACTGGCTTGGTGAGGTTGGCAGAAGAAAAAACCGCGCAATCCGGGACCGTCGGGGTGGGTATTCCAGGGACACTGTCGCCGTTTACCGGTTTAGTGAAAAATGCCAACTCAACCTGGTTAAATGGTAAACCGCTGGATAAAGACCTGTCCACTCTGCTACAGCGCGAAGTGCGGTTGGCTAACGATGCCAACTGTCTGGCGGTATCTGAAGCCACCGATGGGGCCGCTGCCGGTAAATCAACTGTTTTTGCGGTGATCATTGGTACTGGGTGTGGTGCCGGTGTGGCTATTAACGGCCAGGTACATGCCGGGGGAAATGGGATTTCCGGTGAATGGGGCCATAATCCTCTCCCTTGGCTGGATGATGATGAACTGCGTTTTCGTGCTGAAGTGCCTTGCTACTGTGGCAAACAAGGGTGTATTGAAACTTTTATTTCCGGCACCGGGTTTGCCACAGATTACGCACGGCTGAGTGGCCATCGGCTGAAAGGCGATGAGATTATGGCATTGGTGGCGCAGCAGGATAAATTGGCGTTGTTGGCCATACAGCGTTACGAGTTACGGCTAGCAAAATCATTAGCTCATGTGATCAACCTCTTTGACCCTGATGTGATCGTACTCGGCGGGGGAATGAGCAATATCGCGCGTTTGTATCAGACTGTACCGCCACAACTGAAATCCTGGGTATTTGGCGGGGAGTGTCAAACCCCGGTTCGCCAAGCGATGCACGGGGATTCCAGCGGTGTAAGGGGGGCGGCATGGTTGTGGCCACTCTAGCCCGGTTGTTGTTTACCTCTTGGCGATTGGGGCATTCTCACTGCGCACCCGCTCAATATGGATGGTCAAAAACATCATCTCCTCATGGGTTAACGAGTGCTGATAGTGTTGAGCGATATATTGGCTTATTTTGCCAACGCAGGCGAAGGATTCGCCATATTTATCCTTGACCACCTGATAGAGCGAATCATCATGGCTGTCGACGTAATTTTTACCTAACAAACGTTGGGCAAAGAATTTCAAATGAGTGAGAAAGCGGTGGTAACTCAGGGTTTCCTCATTATAGTCAAAGCGGAAATGGTATTTGACGATATTGAGGATCTCCTGCATCACCCGGGTGATATGCAGAGTATTGTGCATTTCGTCATTTAACTGGGCATTGACCAAGTGCAAGGCAATAAAACCGGCTTCGTCCTCCGGTAAGGTGACCGCCAATCGCTGAGTAATGATATTTAAAGCCTCCAGCCCAACAGCAAATTCGTTTGAATAGAGTTTCTTTATTTCCCATAACAAGACGTTCTTGATAGCCAGACCCTGTGCATGGCGTTGCAAGGCGAAATGGATGTGGTCAGTCAATGTAATGTATACAATATTGTGCAATTTACCCGCTAAGCGTTCGCGGGCGAGGGTGATGATTTTATCCGCCGTAGTGATGCAGGTTAATGGGATTTCTGCCAACAGTTCTTTGTAGCGTTCACCGATTTCACCACTATTGAGAGTGAACACCTTTTCGATCAGGCTTTCATCCACCGGATCGCCACTTTTCTTTTTAAAGCCGATGCCACGCCCCATAACGACCGTCTCTTCCTGGCGCTCGTTTAGCGTAATTACCACGTTGTTATTGAGGATCTTGGCGATGTTCATGGCGGTTCCTTGTCTGCTAAAAACAAAAAAACCTGACCCCGGAAGAACTCCCGAAAGTCAGGTTTTGCCTGTATTCACAGTAACAATCCTGTTATTTCAGACATGATAACGATTTTCATTTGTCGCTCAATGCTTTTCACTATGTACTGTCGCAGTGATCACACTATGGCCACTAAGGTGATTCAACACGGTACTGGGCATCTAAACGGCTTAACCCCAATCCATTGATTTTCTTTACCTTAATTTGCACGGGAATGCGCTCTTTCATGGCTTCAATATGACTGATGACACCGATGGTTTTACCCGTGGCGTTAAGGTTGTCTAGCGCATCCAAGGCGGTATCTAATGTTTCTGCATCCAAGGTACCGAAACCTTCATCCAGGAACAGTGAATCGATACTGGTTTTGTGGCTCACCAAGTCTGATAGCGCCAAGGCTAATGCCAGGCTGACCAGAAAGCTTTCCCCACCGGAAAGGGTACGAGTATCACGCAGAGCGTCCGCTTGCCAGGTATCGACAACCTGCAACTCCAGCGTATCCGTCGTTTTACGTTGTAGCAGGTAGCGGCCATGCAAACGGGCAAGCTGGATATTGGCCAGATAAACCAAGTGGTCAAGGGTCAAGCCTTGGGCGAACTTGCGGAACTTGTCCCCCTCTTTGGAACCAATGAGTTGATTGAGCAAACTCCAGTCGTCATGTTGCTGTTGGCAGTGGGTAATCTGGGTTAACAATGATTGCTGATGAAGACGACGTTCGGCATCGCTGCCCAATTGGTTACGGACCTCCCCTTGGCGCTGCTGCAATAGTTTTAACTGTTCCGCTACGCCATTCAGCGCAGTAGCCAGTTGCTCGGTACTGGTGAGTCGCTCATCCAAACCACTGGGTTGATTTTGGCGCTGCTGTTCTTGCATTTGTATCGCCTGAGCTAACAGGGTGGTGGCTTGCAACTGGCGTTGTTGTAACTGTTCTTTATATTGTTGCAACTGCTGGCGCTGTTCATCACCAAGTAAGGCGGCGTTGAATGACGCTTCGTCGGCAAAGTCACTGTTAGCCAATGCGAGCTGCCATTGTTGCTCGGCCTGCTGTAGCCGCCCATGATGATGTTGTTGCTGCTGTTGTAATGCCAGTTGTTGACCCGCCAGACGATCCCGCAGTACCAAGGCTTGCTGCAACTGTTCTGTGGCTTGCTGGCAGGCATTTTCCACCCGGTTTTGTGCGAGTCTCAGTTGTTCAGTTACCTCGGCCACCGACTGTTCGCCAAACAGCGCGATGCGTTCAGCGGTGAGGCTAGTCAGTTGTTGCTCACTGGTCTGACAATAATGTTGCCACTTGGCTAATTGCTGTTGAGTTTCAGCTTGCTGTTGCGTTAGCCGCTCAAAACGTTCATTCAAGAGTACCGCTTCCTGCTGAGAACCAAAGTGCTGGTTTTGCAGGGTGGTTAATTCCTCTTTGGTTTGTTGTATCGCGCGCGTGATTTGCTCATGTTGTTGCAGTAACTGTTGATTAGCCTGTTCTTCACTGTCGCAAGCGGTTAACCAGGTTGATAACTGCGTGTGGTCTTGCAGTGTAAAATTGCAAGCCAAGGGGGCGCTAATCTGTTGCCCGTTTTTGATCAGTTGTTCCTGTTGCTGTAACCCTTGGTTAACGGCGGTTTGCAGCTGTTGTTGCTGCTGTTTCAGGCTTTCACTTTGCGTGCGCAGTTTGGTGCCCAAGGTATGTAACTCGTCGGTTTTTGCGCGTAATTCAGTGGCTTGTTGTTCCGTCTCGCTCGGTTTCAGCGCCTGGTACTGCTTGATTGCCGGGTGCTGTGTCGAGCCACACAAGGGGCAAGGGGCATCAGTGATCAAACGTGCTCGTTCGGCTTCCAGGCTGACGATACGTTTTTCAAACTCAAGGTTTTTCTCCACCGCCAACAAATGGGCCTTTTGCTGTTGGTACTGTTGGCGAGTCACCTCAAGTTGACGTTCCACCTCCATCAACTGTTGTTGCCGCTGGGTAAACTCCAACTGCTGTTGCTCAAGGTGTTGCTGATTTTGTTGAAACAATACCGCCAGATGGGACAACTGTTGGCGAATAGGCCGCTGCCCATTCAGTTCGGCCTGACGGGCCCGCAGTTTTTCTAACGGTAATTGGGCTTCAAGTGCGGCTTGCTGTGGTAACTGCTGCTCCAGTACCGTATTCAGTGAGGCTTGCTTGTGCTGATATTGTGCCGCCCAGGTGGTGAGTTCGGCTCGTCTTAGGGTCAGTTTTTCCAGCGTTTTTTGTTGCTCCTGACTGAGCTTTTGCTGATCGTCACCTTGTCTTGTTGCCTCGGCCAACTGGTGTTTCAGTTGGGCTATCTGCTGGTCTAATGGCGCTACTTTTTCAGCAATCAAGGTTTGCTGTTGTTGCTGGTATGCCGTTTGCGTTTGCTTTGCCGCCTGCGCTTGATCGGATTGTTGCTGTAATGGGGTCAAGGCAGTGAGTTGCTGTTGTTGTTGCTGCGCCAATTGTTCGGCTTGTTGTTGCAAAGACCGCGTCTCTTGCTGGCAACGCTGGCGTTCATCAAGCCGTGGGCGTAATTTTTCTGCGGGTTCACTGCGGGCCAACTGCTGTAATTGCGGTTCTGCTTGCTGATAGTCCTGTTGTACCCCAGTCAGTTGTTGCTGGTGGTGTTGCACTTGTTGCGCCGTGGTTTGCCACTGCTGTAGCCAGTTCAACTGATGTTGTAGCCGTTGCGTCTGTTGGTTTAAACCTTGCTCTTCACTATTGAGTTGGATGAGTTGATTTTCCAGCGTCTGGCGTAGCTCCTCATTGAGCAGTTCAATGCCGTTAGCTTGCTGATGCAATACATCCAGCTCGATTTTTGCCTGTTTATGTTGTTCAAACACCCGGGCCGAAAGTTGCCCATAAATTTCGCTGCCGGTCAGTTCTTCCAGTAACTCGGCACGTTCGTTAGGTTTGGCATTGAGAAACGCGGCGAATTGCCCCTGAGACAACATCATCGATTTGGTGAAACGGCCAAAATCCAGCCCAGTAATGGAGGCAATCAGCTCTTTTTTATCGGAAATTTTATCCGCCAAAATTTTGCCATTCTCTCGTAGCGCCAGTTCGACTTTAGGCGCCTGCAGGCTGCCATCCGGTGAGTTTTTCGCTCGACGTTGGCTCCAGAAGGCACGATAACCGATCCCTTTTACTTCAAACTCCACCTCTGCCAGTGACTCAGCGGTGTGCCGAGTCATCAGTTCATTCTGGCTGGCGCTGACCTCCAGACGCGGCGTCTGGTGATATAACGCCAGGCAGATAGCGTCCAGTAACGTGGTTTTACCCGCACCGGTGGGGCCGGTGATGGCAAACAGACCATTGCTGGCGAAAGGTTCAGTGGTGAAGTCAATTTTCCATTCACCTTGCAGCGAATTGAGGTTTTTCAGCCTTAAGCTCAGGATTTTCATGCGCAGGGCTCCTCAGGATGATGCAAGTCATTCACCACGTGCTGAAACAGTTGGCGCATCTGCTGTTGGCGTGCTTCGTCCAGGTCTGTTTCCAGGGCTAATCGCCGCTGGAACACCTCTTCGACACTCAATTCATTCAAGGTCTCTCTCTCTTGCCGGTCAATCGCCTGTTGCCGTTGCTGTTTACCACGTCGTAATAACACCACTTCAACCGGCAGATCTTCCGCTAACTGTTGAATGCGGCGCTGGATATCACTGAGATAATCCTGCGTAGCAACTTCGATATCCAGCCACACCGGTAATGTCCCCTCATAGTGGGCAAATTGCTGTAATTGCGTCTCGATTTGTGGCAAATCACCCTTGATCAACTGCATCGGCTGGAAAACAGGTACCTCCAGCGGCGTGACTTGCTGTAGTTCACCGGCGGCGAAATCAACCATCAATACGCTCTTGGCGCTACCCAATTCATCAAAACTGAGCGGGATTGGCGAACCGCTGTAACGGATATGCTGGGTTTTAGCGACACATTGCGAACGATGAATATGGCCCAGCGCAATGTAGTCGGCGGGGGGGAATAACTGAGCAGGGAAGGCATCCAGCGTACCGATATAAATATCACGCACTGAATCTGAGGTGGTGACCCCCACGGTCGTCAGATGGCCGCTGGCAATAATCGGCAAGGGTAGGCCCAGGGCATCGCGCCGTGCACAGGCCAACTGATACAGCTCATGGTAATGATTGGCGATAGCTTGTTGTAAAACCTGCTGTTTCTGGTTGCCCGATTCACCCGCCTGGCTGGTGACTAAATCGCGAGGGCGCAAGAAAGGCACCGCGCAGAGCACCGCCCCTGGCTGGCCATCACGCTGGTTGAGCACTCGAATTTGTTGATCAACTTCAGCTTGCGCATTGGCAATTACTGTGGTGTTCAGGCAAGAGAGCAGTTCCCGTGATTCATTGAGTGTGGCCACTGAGTCATGATTGCCACCGAGTACCACCAACTGGCAACCGGTGTGTTGTAGTTGCACCACAAAACGGTTATACAGTTCCCGTGCGTAGCTAGGTGGGGAGCCGGTATCAAACAGATCACCGGCAACAATTAGCGCATCGACCTGATGCTGTTGCACCTGCTCAACCAGCCAACACAGAAATGATTGATGCTCGGCGGCGCGGCTCTTGGTGAAAAAGTACTGGCCTAAATGCCAGTCAGAGGTATGGATCAGGCGCATGAATCTTCCAGGCTGACAACGATGATAGCACCAGAGTATATACCCAAGTTCCATCAAGATGCAGGCAGGGGGCAAACGCTGAACAAGATGGATGGCGTTTTGTTAAGCAACTCGAAGTATTTTGTCTAGGATTGAAACAATCTCACTGCCAAGCGTCATCCCGGGGCGGTTTTATTCATATAACTGTCATAAAACTGACGCATAATGACCAGGCAGAGTGTAATAGGCCGCTAACACATTGGCAGGGTTGACGATGGCAATACGTATACTGGTGGTAGAAGACGAAGCGCCGATCCGTGAAATGGTGTGCTTTGTGTTGGAACAGAATGGTTATCAACCATTGGAAGCTGAGGATTATGACAGCGCCGTAAAGAGCCTGTCTGAGCCGTTTCCTGATCTGGTGTTACTGGACTGGATGTTGCCTGGCGGATCCGGAATACAGTTTATCAAGTATATGAAGCGTGAGGCGATGACACGGGATATTCCGGTGATGATGCTGACCGCACGCGGAGAAGAAGAAGATCGGGTTCGAGGGTTGGAAGTGGGCGCCGATGACTATATCATCAAGCCTTTCTCGCCCAAGGAGTTGGTGGCCCGGATCAAAGCGGTGATGCGCCGTATTTCACCGATGGCCGTAGAGGAATTGATTGAAATGCAGGGGTTAAGCCTGGATCCTTCCTCACATCGGGTGATGGCTGAAGAGCTAGCACTGGATATGGGGCCGACTGAGTTCAAGCTGCTGCACTTCTTTATGACCCACCCCGAACGTGTTTACAGCCGCGAGCAGTTGTTGAATAACGTTTGGGGCACTAATGTTTATGTTGAAGACCGTACTGTTGATGTCCATATCCGCCGGTTGCGTAAGGCGCTGGAGAGCAGTGGTCATGATAGAATGGTGCAAACTGTTCGCGGTACTGGCTACCGTTTTTCAACGCGCTACTGACAGCCCTGTGCTGGAGAAAACACTATTGTGCTAGAACGCTTATCCTGGACGAGACTGCTGCTGGAACTGGCCCTTTTTTGCTTCCCTGCTTTATTGCTTGGGTTGATTTTTGGTTATTTGTCTTGGTTGTTATTGGCATCGGTGTTGGTAGCCCTCGCCTGGAATTTCTATAACCAACTGAAACTTTCCCACTGGTTGTGGGTTGATCGTAGTATGACGCCGCCCCCGGGACATGGGAGCTGGGAACCGCTGTTTTATGGTTTGTATAAAATGCAGCAGCGTAACCGCCATCGCCGCCGTGAACTGGCCATCTTGATCAAACGTTTTCGTAGTGGTGCGGAGTCGTTACCCGATGCGGTGGTGATGACCACCATAGAAGGTAATATTTTTTGGTGTAACGGCCTGGCGCAGCACTTGCTGGGTTTCCGCTGGCCGGAAGATAACGGTCAACATATTCTGAACCTGATACGTTATCCCGAATTTAGTCAATATCTGCAACAGCAGTCGTTCTTGAAACCTCTGACATTGCACTTGAATAACGAGCGCTTTGTTGAGTTCCGCGTTATGCCTTATTCCGAAGGGCAATTGTTGATGGTGGCCCGTGATGTCACCCAGAAGCGTCAGTTGGAAGGGGCCCGGCGTAATTTTTTTGCCAATGTCAGCCATGAGTTGCGCACACCGTTAACGGTGTTGCAGGGCTATTTGGAGATGATGAGTGACGAAGCCCTTGAGGGCTCAGTGCGCGATAAAGCATTGAGTACCATGCAAGAACAGACCAAACGCATGGATGGCTTGGTGAAGCAGTTGCTTACGTTGTCACGTATTGAAACTGCGCCAAGTATCGCGATGAACCAAAAGGTGGATATTCCACGTATCCTGGGTGTATTGCAACGAGAGGCGCATTCCCTGAGTGCGGGGAATCACCAGATTAGCTTCCGGGTGAATGAAGATTTGCAGGTATTTGGTAACGAAGATCAACTACACAGTGCCGTATCGAACCTGGTGTATAACGCAGTGAATCACACGCCAAAGGGCACCCATATCGAGATAAGTTGGCAGCAGACGCCACTGGGTGCTCAGTTCCAGGTCAGTGATAATGGGCCGGGTATCGCTGCAGAACATATTCCGCGTTTGACCGAACGCTTCTACCGCGTTGATAAATCACGTTCACAGCAGACCGGTGGCAGTGGTTTGGGGTTGGCCATTGTTAAACATGCTCTGAGTCATCATGATTCACGCTTGGAGATTTTGAGTGACCCGGGCATAGGTACGCGCTTTATCTTTACGTTGCCTAAACGACTCATTGTGCCAGCCACATCCATCGACAATAAGGTGAAAATGGGCGAGTAGTACCGCTGCGATTGTGCTATTTATCCAGATACAGTGGGTGAGCCTGAGCCCACCGGTACATTGAAATTCTCAGCTCATCATCTATTCTGTTATTGGCAAAAAAAGCGCAACTTGCGCGCTTAAGACATCAATAGCGGTTTTTTAATGTAAATTGTAACTTTATTTGTCACATTTTGTGCGTTACTTGTTTAAAAATTAAGCAAATCATATGGTGTTTATTACGAAAAAAATGACATTATCAACTACCTGTAAAACTATTTCTGGTAGAAAGTTCCGCTTTTTATTCTTCATCTTGCCTTTCAGGGCCATATCCTCTAAATAGCTTCGTCTGTAGATAGCTGATAATCGATAGAAGCTGCTGCAACTTGCATGAAGACGGGTATAAACGTTTAACTAAGCCTGCGTTGTTGGAGTAAACCTCCCCTTACTCTTCATCTTTAAGAATCAATCATTTATTCCATTTAACAGGCAGCGCAATCTCCTATGAGCCATCGCTTAGCGTCAAAAGATATCCTGGCATTAGGTTTTATGACTTTTGCTTTATTCGTCGGGGCAGGAAACATTATCTTCCCACCGATGGTCGGTCTACAGTCCGGTGAACATGTTTGGACTGCAGCAATCGGTTTTCTGGTGACAGCGGTGGGGTTACCGGTAGTCACCGTGATTGCACTGGCTCGTGTTGGCGGGGGGGTTGATACCCTTAGCGCACCAATAGGGCGTCATGCAGGATTACTGCTGGCGACGGTCTGTTATCTCACCGTGGGGCCTCTGTTCGCTACGCCACGTACGGCGACCGTTTCATTTGAAGTGGGAATGGCTCCGTTGACCGGTGGTGGTGCCCTGCCACTATTTATCTATAGCCTAGTCTATTTTGTGCTGGTGATTGGCATCTCTTTATATCCGGGGCGTTTGCTCGATACTGTTGGCCATATTCTGGCACCGGTGAAAATTGTTGCCCTGGCGATGCTGGGCATCGCTGCGCTGCTCTGGCCTGCGGGGGCACCTATCCCAGCGGTTGAGGCTTATCAGAGTGTGCCGTTCTCTTCTGGCTTTATAAATGGCTACCTGACCATGGATACCTTGGGGGCGATGGTGTTTGGTATTGTCATCGTCAATGCCGCACGTTCCCGTGGGGTAACAGATCGAGGATTGTTGACGCGTTATACCATCCTGGCGGGTCTGATTGCTGGCGTGGGATTGACATTGGTCTATCTGAGTCTGTTCAAGTTGGGGTCCGGTAGTGGTGTTCTGGTGCCAGAGGCCACCAATGGTGCGGTGATTTTGCATGCCTATGTACAAAATACATTCGGTACCATGGGCAGTTTCTTCCTGGCGGCATTGATCTTCATTGCCTGTATGGTGACTGCGGTTGGCCTGACCTGTGCTTGTGCTGAGTTTTTCGCACAATATTTACCGTTATCTTATAAAAAACTGGTATTTATCCTGGGTCTGTTCTCGATGCTGGTTTCCAATCTTGGCTTGAGCCATCTGATCCAGCTCTCTATACCGGTGCTGACGGCGATTTATCCCCCTTGTATTGTGCTGGTGGTGTTGAGTTTTACTCTGCGTTGGTGGAATAGTGCTACGCGTATTATCGCGCCAGTGATGTTAGTCAGCTTGTTGTTTGGTATTCTAGATGCGGTGAAGACATCCCCTTTTGTGGATTTGATGCCTGAATGGATTCATCACTTGCCGCTGGCAGCGCAGGGGTTGGCATGGTTGCCTCCTTCGTTGTTGATGCTGTTGCTGGTTGCCATTTATGATCGCGTTTTCGCTCGTAACCAAGTAGCAGTTCACTCTTAAATTGATGATCTATATCCCAAATAATTCGAGTTGCTGGTAGGCGGCCCCGTAGGGGGCGAGGTCTCATGGATGAGGCGAGTAACCGCAGCTAACACTCATGCAGCTTGAAGGACGAAGGGTATAAAGATAGGACACGGACTTGTCCGTGTTTTTTATGTTAAACAAGGACTGGTCATTTTCATGCAACAACAATCATCCACTTTAACACCGGGCAATAAGCTGAAACGGGGTCTTAGTACGCGCCATATACGATTTATGGCGCTGGGTTCTGCCATTGGTACCGGTCTGTTTTACGGTTCGGCAGAGGCGATCAAAATGGCGGGGCCTAGTGTGTTGCTCGCCTATTTGCTCGGGGGTATCGTCGCCTTTATCATCATGCGTGCACTGGGGGAAATGTCGGTCAATAATCCGCAGGCCAGCTCCTTCTCTCGTTATGCTCAGGATTATCTCGGCCCGATGGCGGGTTATATCACTGGTTGGACTTACTGTTTTGAGATCTTGATTGTTGCCATTGCGGATGTAACGGCATTCGGCATCTATATGGGCGTCTGGTTCCCCGAAGTACCACACTGGATCTGGGTGTTGAGCATCGTACTGATTATCGGTGCCATCAATCTGTTGAGTGTTAAGGTGTTTGGCGAGCTGGAGTTCTGGTTCTCGTTCTTCAAAGTGGCCACCATTATTGTCATGATCGTCGCTGGTATCGGTATCATTGTCTGGGGTATCGGTAATGGCGGGCAACCGACCGGGATACACAATCTGTGGACCAACGGAGGCTTCTTCAGTAATGGCTTTATCGGTATGATCTTGTCGCTGCAATTGGTGATATTTGCCTATGGCGGCATTGAGATTATCGGTATCACCGCTGGTGAGGCCAAAGATCCGAAAGTCTCGATCCCTAAAGCTATCAACTCGGTGCCTTGGCGTATTCTGGTATTCTACGTCGGGACACTGTTTGTCATTATGTCCATCTACCCATGGAATCAGGTCGGCGTTAATGGCAGCCCATTTGTATTGACCTTCCAACATATAGGGATCACCATTGCGGCGGGGATCCTCAACTTTGTGGTGATCACCGCATCATTGTCCGCCATTAACAGTAATGTGTTTGGGGTGGGGCGGATGATGCACGGTCTGGCAGAGCAAGGTCATGCACCGCAAATATTCAGCAAGATCTCCAAGAATGGTATCCCTTGGGTGACGGTGGTGGTCATGATGGCGGCACTGCTGGTTGCGGTGTATCTCAACTACATCATACCGGAAAACGTATTCCTGGTGATTGCTTCATTGGCAACCTTTGCTACCGTGTGGGTGTGGATCATGATCCTGATTTCACAAATCGCTTTCCGCCGTAGTTTGAGCAAAGAGCAGGTCAGCAAACTGGCCTTCCCTCTGCGTGGTGGCGTAGTGACTTCAGTGATTGCCATTCTCTTTCTGGTCTTTGTTATCGGCCTGATTGGCTACTTCCCGGCAACACGTGTTTCACTGTATGCCGGCTTGGTGTGGGTAGCGGTGTTACTGCTGGGCTACTTTGCGATGATTAAGTACCAGAAGAAACAGCTGAAGCAGGCCGCTCAGCAGGATTGATTAAGGCTCTTTTCCTTCGGTATTAATCGGTATCCCCGCCGCCCTGCGGTTGGCTGTGCGGTGGGGATACGCGAATCATTTCAGGTAGAATCCCCGCTAATGTTTGCCCTCGCCATGGGGGCAATCTCTTGTTACTTTGCCTTCAATCCCCCGCTCGGGTTCTCCTCCCCTTCACTCAGCCCCAAAGTTTATTATCCAGAGAGGAGGGGAAATGCTATTGAGCGTGTCATGGTGTCCCACAGAGTGTAATACCGTTGCTTCTATTTGGTATATCAGGAGAGAAAAGTCATGCTCAATGCCTGGCATCAACCCGTTCCACCATTCATGACAAGAAAAAAACAACGTTTGCAGATTACGTTGTGGTTGCAGGGAGATGACTTGCCCGAACGGGCATTCCTGCGTGTTGAGCCCGATAATGAAGAGTGGTTACTGATAATGAAAGCGCAGCCAGAAGAAGGACTGTGGCGCTATCAGGCCAGTTTACCGCTAGATGAAGGGGAAGCGGTACGGCGCTATTGTTTCAAATTACTGTGGGCTGACCGCCAGCAGTGGTTTGGCCCGGAAGGTTGGTCGTTGACACCGCCAGGACAATTAGCTCAGTTTGCGGTAGATGAACCCGACACCACGCCATCCTGGGTGGCGGATCAGATATTTTATCAAATATTTCCTGACCGCTTTGCCAGCAGTGGTGGTGAACATGGCATTAAGACGGGAAGTTATCGACACCATGCTGCAGGTTGCGATGTAGTGCGCAGTGAGTGGCAGCAGCCGTTGGTGGATAAATTCGCCGCCTCTACCTTTTACGGCGGGGATTTAGAGGGTATCTGCCAGAAACTGCCCTATTTGCAGCAACTGGGTATCACGGCACTCTATTTGAACCCGATTTTTACCTCGCCCAGTGTCCATAAATATGACACCGAAGATTATTACCAGGTTGACCCTTACCTGGGGGGTAATCCGGCGTTACTGCGCTTGCGGGCAATGACGAGTAATATCGGCGTTAAACTGGTGTTGGATGGGGTATTCAACCATATTGGCGACTCACATCCCTGGTTTGACCGTTATCAGCAGGGTAAGGAAGGGGCATGCCACAATACAGATTCCCCCTATCGCGGTTGGTTTAACTTCTACCCGGACGGTAATGTGCTGAGCTGGAAGGGGAATAGCACGCTGCCAAAACTCAACTTCGCAGAACCTCAGGTCGTGCAGGCCATTTATCAGGCGCAAGACAGTGTGGTGCGCCATTGGTTACGGCCACCCTACAGTATTGATGGCTGGCGACTGGATGTGGTGCATATGTTAGGGGAGAACGGTGGCGCAGAAGCTAATTTGCACCATGTGGGCGGGATTTATCAGGCGATCAAACAGGAAAACCCGGATGCCTATGTATTAGGCGAACATTTTGGCGACGCACGCCGTTGGCTGCATGCCGGGGTGGAAGATGCCGCGATGAATTACATGGGGTTCGCTTTACCGGTACGCGCCTTTTTGGCGGGGGTAGATGTTGCCTATCATCCAATACAACTTGATGCGGCGGCTTGCGCGCAATGGATGGAAAGTTACCGTGCCGGATTATCACATAATTGCCAACTGATTCAATTTAACCAGTTGGATAGCCATGATACCGCTCGTTTTCTGACACTGCTGGACAATAACCCGCGCCGTATGCAAATGGCGGCGGTGTGGCTGCTTAGCTGGATTGGCGTGCCTTGTTTATATTATGGCGATGAAATAGGTCTGGATGGCGGGAATGATCCTTTCTGTCGTAAGCCATTCCCCTGGGATGAAAACCAATGGGACCAGCCCTTGCTGGCGTTGTTTAGCCGTTTGATAGCATTGCGTAAGCAGAGCAAAGCATTACGGCGCGGTGCTTGCCAGGTACTCTATGCGCAGGGTGAAACGCTGGTGTTTGTGCGGTGTTACCAACAGGAGCGGGTGCTGATCGCTTTACAGCGAAGTGACGCAGGTGACGTGATGCTGCCTTATAATCCTTTGTTGCTAAAGGGGCAATGGCAACAGTTAGAGGGGGAAGGGGAGTTAAGTGCGCTTGGCACAGGCTTGCAACTGAAGCTAGCGGCTGAATCGGCCAATATATGGCGGTTGCCGGGCTGAAGCTGATAACCGTTTACCCGCCACACAGGGGGCGGGTAAACGACAGATTAATCAATATCCGATGGCAGCTCCAGCGGGTCGGCGTGCATCATTGGCGCCGTAGACATAACCGACGCGTACCTTGCCAGAGACCGCTGAGTCATTGCCGGAGTCAGTGGAGCGAACCCCCGCCGCCCCCGGCAAGCCCACCTGGATCAGTTCTGCAGCCCCCCATGGTGTTTGTTCAACCATCTTGTAGCCCATGCCCTTGAGGACGTTCAGCGTGTCGGCAGAGAGCCCGCGCTGCTCGTAATAGACTTCATCCGGTAGCCATTGATGGTGAATCCTTGGTGCATCTACCGCTTCCTGCGGTGCCATACCATGATCAATGATGTTCAAGGCAGTTTGCAGCGTGATGGTGATAATACGTGATCCTCCAGGGGAACCGAGCACCATAAAGGTTTTATTGTCTTTGGTCACCAGGGTTGGGCTCATTGAAGAGAGTGGACGCTTATTGGGGGCAATGGCATTGGCGGTTCCTTGTACCAGGCCATAAAGATTTTTCTCACCCACCTTGACGGTAAAGTCATCCATCTCAT
This sequence comes from Serratia sp. DD3, assembly GCF_000496755.2. The sequence continues at coordinate 124,174 of NZ_AYKS02000016.1, read as the reverse complement.
CGTTAAGGAAGAACCCGGTACCTGGGGCGATCACCACTGCACCAAATCGGCCATTAACGGTATAGGTGGTCGATACCGCATTGCCTTCATGGTCGACAATTGAATAATGGGTCGTTTCCGGTTTTTCGTGTGGCGCTATGCCGGGTTGAACATCTTTCGATGGGGTTGCCTGATTGGCGATGATCTGGGTACGGATTTCATTGGCATAGCTTTTACTGGCCAGACGGTCAATTGGGTTTTTGATGAATTCGGGATCACCCAGATAGGTATTACGATCCATATAGGCATGGCGCATGGCTTCGCTCATGGTGTGGATCGCCGCCGCAGAATTAAACCCCATACTCTTCAGATCATAACCTTCAACAATATTAAGAATTTCGCACAAGGTCACGCCACCAGAACTGGGTGGTGGTGCGGAGATAAATTTATAACCGCGATAGCTGCAGGTAATCGGTGTCGTTTCGGTGACTTTGTAATGGGCAAAATCGGCAGCGGTAATGATACCACCCCCACGTTTAGCAGCAGCTTCTACCGCTTGTGGAATTTTGCCATGATAGAAAGCAGTCGGCCCCTCTTTGGCAATGGTTTCCAGGGTATTGGCCAGATCCGTTTGTATCAGACGATCCCCTGGCAATAGTGGTGAACCATCGCGACGCAGGAAAATTTTAGCCGATTCTGGATCTTGCTTGAAACGTGCAACTGTGGTGTCGAGAATGTCGGTATCGGCACGGGTCAGGATAAACCCTTCACGTGCTAATCTGATGGCGGGGGCCATGACTTGTGCACGGCTCAGCTTACCGTATTTCTCCCGTGCGGTTTCCATTCCCAATACTGTGCCTGGTACGCCTGCGGCTAGGTAGCCATACAGGCTGGCATCCTTTTTCACCTTGCCGTTGGCATCTAAATACATATCGGCACTGGCCGCAGCAGGGGCGGTTTCACGGAAGTTGATAAAGGTATCCGTACCATCGGCGAGGTGTAGCGTCATAAAGCCGCCACCACCAATATTACCGCAGCAAGGGTTGACCACCGCTTGTGCGTAACCCACCGCTACCGCAGCATCTACCGCGTTGCCCCCCATCTTGAGAATATCCACGCCCACTTGAGAGGCCAAATGTTGCGATGTCACCACCATCCCTTGTTGCGCTTCCACGGCTGGACTGGACGCAGCATGTAGGTGAGAGCTGACCAGTAAGGCAACCAAGGCGAGTGGCTTATTCCATTTTTGCAAAAACATAACGTCCCCTATTTATGCTGACAGATTTTTCATAATGGTTGAAAGACTCGTTATAGTTCAAGCTTTAATAGTTTGAATGGATTTGGTGATCATCGGTTTTGGCTGCTAATTGAGGGGGGGCGGCGTAAAAAATGCGAAGGAAACGGGTGAGTAAAGCAGTGAATCTGCTCAGTGGTGGTGACAGAAAAGATAAAAAAACGGCCAGCAGTGCTGGCCGATTATCATACTGCTGGAACGCTATTACAGCTTGGCTGCGTTTTCAGACAGGTATTTTGCTACGCCATCTGGAGAAGCACCCATACCTGCTTTGCCTTTTTCCCACTGAGCTGGGCACACTTCGCCGTGCTCTTCGTGGAATTGCAGTGCATCAACAGTACGGAGCATTTCATCGATATTACGGCCGATTGGCAGGTCGTTGACAACCTGTGCACGCACGATACCATTTTTGTCGATCAGGAAAGAACCACGCAGAGCAACGCCCGCGTCTGGGTGTTCAATGCCGTAAGCTTGCTGAATTTCACGCTTAATGTCAGCGACCATGGCATATTTCACTTCACCGATGCCGCCTTTATCGATAGGGGTTTTACGCCATGCGTTGTGAACGAATTCAGAGTCGAAAGAGACGCCAACAACTTCAACGCCACGCTTTTTGAATTCTTCATAACGGTGATCGAAGGCAATCAATTCAGAAGGACATACGAAGGTGAAGTCCATTGGCCAGAAGAACAGAACAGCAGGTTTGCCGTTCAGGTGCTTCTTCAGGTTGAAGTTTCCGACGATTTCGCCGTTGCCAAGTACGGCTGCTGCAGTGAAGTCAGGGGCTTGACGAGTTACCAGGACCATAATTACTCCTGTAATAGTTGTTCAAAGGGTTGATGTAAAAGCAAGGGCCAGTATAGAGACCCTTATCTAATGAAGAAAGAGTAAAAGACCAATCAATGAGATAGCTTTAACCTATCAAAACCAATGATCGCGTTTAGCAAGGTTAAGGTAACCTTTTTGGATAAAAGGGCAAGGGGTAAAGGGTATATTCATTACAACTTGCCAAATTTAAGGGGGGAGGTCTGCTCAAAATGCTTTGTCTTTGGCTTGTTGCACCATGCGTGGGTAAAACTGCCAGAAGTGGCTTTCAAGCAGATGATAATGGTGCTCCACATCAGCAAAAGAACCAGCCAGAGCTTGCAGCTTGGGGCGGCGGCTGGCCATGCCTTGCAGTACTTGGGCGATAAACGGCAGCTCGGCATAGCGCTCCAGCCATCGATCAGGCCAAAGGTAGTCATTCAGCCTTTGGAAGCGTTGCGGCGTTTGCGCCAGATGCGGCTCAATCAGATGACGTGCTTGCTGGGCAAAATGGGGCAAACTGCAGTCGGGTTCAAACTGTTGCCAATGGCGAGCCAGAAAATGATCCCAGACGATATCCAGTGTAATCGGCGCGACGCGGCGGAAGGAGGGGCTGAAATAGTCATAACAGGCCCTGACTTCTGGTTGACTATCAGTTAACACATCGATACGCCGATGCATCATGATGCCAGCAACCACCTCAGGAGTGTATTGATTCATCGGGTTGCCACGCACAAAGTCGGCGAGCAGGTTACCGAGTAGCGAGCTTTCTGCAAGCTGGGCCAAATGGAGATGAGCGAGAAAATTCATACCGCTATTATACGCGAAATCATTCGAGTTGCAGCTTTGTTCTATTCAACGTCGCTCAGCCTTAACGTTTATTTATTATTTCTGTTGATTCGAAATTGGCAAATTCGCAAGTATCACCTATATTATTCCATGTCTTTGTAGGAAAAGATGAAGATGTTCTTTGTAAACAAAGAGTTATTGATGTTAAATCAATGCTTATTTATAGGGATGTAATATGAAAAAAATGAAAACATTGTTAGTTATTAAAACATTGTTAGTTAGTAAGTGGATTTTTTTCGTGATGACGACAGCTTTCACATCAATAGGGGCTTATGGCCAACCTCATCGTTTTGCATTTGGATTAACCTGACTTTTTCACAGCTGTTACACCGCTGATAATTCATTTTGCTTTGGCACTCAAGTCCCAGAAAGAAAACCCTATTTCGATTGCGCTATACCCAAGTGATTTTGAGATGTTTACAGTCACCCGCGAAGGGCAAAGTTATTGATATAGAATAATAAAGTCAACTTTTCGGTATCTCGAAAGGCGATGGGTATAACAGGTTCAATAATAAGATAAGGAAATTCAAGCCATGAAGCCTCTACCTACAGGTTGGTATAATAGAATAACAACCAAGATAAAATACCCGTTGCTAACCAGTTTAATCTGCCTATTACTGGCTGGCTGTAATCCAGATTCAACACAGAGTGCGAATTCTGGCGGGAGTGATCCTGTTGATCCTGTTAATCCCATCGACCCAGTTAACCCCGTCGACCCTGTTAATCCGGTAGACCCGGTAGACCCGGTAGACCCGGTCGATCCGGTCGAACCGGTGGATCCCGTTGATCCGGTTGTTCTTACGGCACAACAGGCCTGTGAGCAACTCAATGGTGTCACCTTCCCTGCGTCAGCCTTCACCTTAGCCACTGGCGGCGCTCAAGTGGTTTCAGCTTCACTGATCCTGGCTGATGCGACTGGAAATACCTTGGGGGAATATTGCCAGGTGCGCGGTAAAATTCTTTCTGTCAGTGGTGGGGATACAAACATTAATTTTGCCGTTAATTTCCCGACTAAATGGAACAATAAAGCGATCCATTTTGGTGGTGGGGGTTTTGATGGCAAATTGATTAATGGCACGGAAACCGTTCGTTTTGGTTTGCCAAGTAACCCGGCACCGCTGGCACAGGGTTATGCAACCTGGGGGGATGACTCCGGCCATCAGAGCAGCAGTATTACCGATGGCAGTTTTGCGATGAACGATGAAGCGCTGACCAATTATGGCGGTGATACATTGAAAAAGACCCATGATGTTGCTTTGCTGCTGCTGAAACAGCGTTATGGGCAATTGCCAAAGTACAGTTATTTCCTTGGGACCTCTACCGGGGGGCGCGATGCACTGAGCTATATCCAGCGCTGGCCCCAGGACTATGATGGCGTGATTGCCAACGAGCCGGCACTCAATTACACCGGCACTCGTCTGTCCAATGTGGCGTTAGGCCGCGCGTTGTATCTCGATAATGGTGCCGGTTGGTTGAATATCAATAAAACGCTGCTGGTACAACAGAGCGCGATGACCGCCTGTGATGGCTTGGACGGCGTGTTAGACAAAGTTATCAGTAATGTTGAGGGGTGCAGGGCCGGGAGTGAGCAGGTACTGACTAGTTTGCGTTGCCCTAACGGACAAGATAGCGGTGATACCTGCCTCTCTGATGCGCAGATCGCCACCGTTAAGGTGATCGAATCGCCGTTGCAGTTGGACTATCCCTTAGCCAATGGTGTCAATGTGGCGGGGGGATACAATCTGCTGGAGGGGACTTTGGTCGCTGGTCCCTTTACTACGCGTAACTTGGGGACCCGCCCGGTTCCAGCGAATCCGGCGGTCAAGGGCGATGCCAATATGTATGTGACTGGCGATCAGTGGGTAAAATATTTTATTACCCGTGAGCCGACCTTTGACTCCTTGACCTTTAACCCGGTAGATCCTGGCAGTTACACCGCTAGAGTTCAGCAAGTATCGGCATTAACCGATGCCACCAATCCGGATATCTCCGAGTTTCTTGGTCAGCAACGCCGTCTGATTCTACTGCATGGCCTTGCAGACGAAGTGATTAGTCCAAACTCCACCATTTCCTGGTATCAGGCAGTGATTAATACCGTTGGGCAGGATGCTGTCGTTCAGGGCGTTCGCTTTTATACCGTCCCAGGAATGGGGCATGGAACGGGCAGTTTTCTGCCAGCATGGAATTCATTAAGCGCGTTGGAAAACTGGGTTGAGCATGGCGTGGCACCCGGTAATCGTTGGGTGATGGATGTCAACGCACAAACCTACGGGCGAACCAGACCCCTTTGCCAATATCCTTCCTGGCCTAAATTTAAGGGGAGCGGTAGCCAAGATGCGGCCATTAACTACAGTTGTGTCGATAGCGGCAATCTCCCGCCGCAAGCCTGTAGCAATCTACCCACCGCAGCCACCACCTATAAAGGCGGTGATACCTTTGGTGAGGAGCTGACCATCAATTTCGATCCTGTCACCATGAGCTACACCATCACTATCGATGCCAGCTTGCAACGTTCTGCAGGTACGGTGCGTAGTGGCACGCTGTTGACGCAGAATGGTTGTACTTTCAATAGTGATGAGAATGGGGCGCAGTTTACCTTTATGGGGGGCGGTGTGTTATCTGGCGGGGTAGCCAAAGTCGCGGAAAATGCATTCCTGCCATTGTTGGCGTTCCAGAATATCAGCAGTGATTATAAAGCGCTGGCGGATATTTATAATGTAACGGGTATTCAGCATAGCGTTAGCGATGGTCATGCGACTCTACAGAGTGGCTCTGCTCGCTTGCGTTCTTCGGCTGCCACTTGGCAAACCTGCCAAGCTTCCGCCACGCCGGGTTTTATCACCTACGATGCCAACTGTGCGCCGAGCACTAAAGGATATATTGCCTGGAACAGCAGCCATAATGCCTTTGATTACTTTGTCGGCGGCACTCCTAGCGCTAATGATGGCGTATTAAGCGGCTCCCTGATCAGCGGTATGGTTAATGGCAAACCGGTACCGTTGATTCTGACCCGTTCATCAACCATTTATGGCATGAGTTTCTATGCACCTCAGCCTTCTGCGCTGCCTTTGGCGACAGGCGCTGCAGATGGAAACTATTATGTCACCACCACCGAGGGTGAACAGTTTGATAGCGAATTGAGTGGCACCACGGTTTTCCAAGGGAGTAACTATGGCGTACTCAACTATAACCAACCGGTACTGGGCACGATAACCGCAACCGGTGCCATCAGTGGTAGTTACATCACCAATGGTGGCATTCTGTCTGTTATCACCGATGACAGCTTTGGGCTCGGTGTGTTGCATTAACCGATGATGGGGGATAAGCAGTATTATCCCCGGCGTGATTCAAGTTGCGAGGCCGCATCGTAACGCACCCATAGAGGGGCGAGGCGGGTAGCCTCTGCAGCTTGTATTAAGGGGCGGGGGAGGTAATTTTTTGTTATTTCTTGCCGCTTGTGGCCCACGGCTTTAGACTGTAGCGCTTGTTTTAACCGATAGCCTGTATTTGAAGAAGTGGATACCCATGCGCGTCGCTGATTTTTCTTTTGATCTCCCCGATTCTTTGATTGCTCGTTACCCACAATCTGAGCGTAGTGCCTGCCGCTTGCTGCAATTGGATGGGCCGAGTGGGGCGTTGACCCATGGTGTGTTTACCGACCTGCTGGATATTCTGCAAGCGGGTGATCTGTTGGTCTTTAACAATACCCGAGTGATCCCGGCTCGTCTCTTTGGCCGCAAGGTGAGTGGTGGCAAGCTAGAAGTCCTGGTGGAACGCGTCTTGGACGAACACCGGGTACTGGCTCATGTGCGAGCATCCAAAGCGCCTAAACCGGGGGCTGAATTGCTACTGGGGGATGATGAGAGCATCGCAGCAACGATGGTGGCGCGTCATGACACGCTGTTCGAACTGCGCTTTAATGATGAGCGAGATGTGCTTACCCTCCTTAATGCGGCGGGGCATATGCCGTTACCTCCCTACATTGATCGCCCAGATGAAGCCGCCGACCGCGAGCTCTATCAGACGGTGTACAGCGAAAAGCCAGGGGCAGTGGCCGCCCCGACCGCGGGGTTGCACTTTGACCAAGCACTGCTTGCTGCATTGCGCGCCAAGGGCGTGGTCATGGCGTTTGTCACGTTGCACGTAGGCGCGGGGACTTTCCAACCGGTACGGGTGGAAACCATTGAAGATCATATTATGCACGCCGAATATGCTGAAGTGCCGCAGGATGTCGTCGATGCCGTATTGGCGTGTAAAGCACGGGGCAACCGGGTGGTGGCGGTAGGGACCACATCAGTACGTTCACTGGAAAGTGCGGCCAAGGCTTGTCAGCAGGGGGTGATTGCGCCTTTCTTTGGTGATACCCGTATTTTTATCTATCCGGGCTACCATTATCAGGTGGTTGATGCGCTGGTGACCAATTTCCATCTGCCTGAGTCAACCTTGATTATGCTGGTTTCGGCATTCGCTGGTTACCGTAATACCATCAATGCCTACCAACAGGCGGTGGCCGAGCAGTACCGGTTCTTCAGTTATGGTGATGCGATGTTTATCAGCCATAACCCCAAGGCAGAAACTGAATCTGTCGGTGGGTGAACAATCCGTCTGAGCAAATCGCTAATGCCGCCAACACGGTGGCAATGGGCACAGTGATGACTATATTTGTGGGTTACGCATCCTGCGTGGCTCTGTTTTAACAACACTGGACTGTTTCTCTGGTGCTGGAGGTTTTGTGAAGTACGAATTACAGACAACGGATGGGCGCGCTCGTCGTGGCCGCTTGATCTTTGACCGAGGTGTCGTAGAAACGCCCGCTTTTATGCCGGTTGGTACCTATGGCACGGTGAAAGGTATGACACCGGAAGAGGTGAAAGAGACCGGCGCGCAGATCTTGTTGGGTAACACCTTTCATTTATGGTTGCGTCCAGGGCAAGAAATCATGAAACTGCATGGTGACTTGCACGATTTTATGCAGTGGCACGGGCCAATTCTCACCGACTCAGGTGGTTTCCAGGTGTTTAGCCTCGGGGCAATGCGTAAGATTAAAGAAGAAGGCGTCTATTTCCGTAACCCTATCAACGGCGATAAAGTGTTCCTCAGCCCAGAAAAATCCATGGAGATCCAGTATGATCTGGGGTCTGACATTGTGATGATTTTTGACGAATGCACACCTTATCCGGCAGATTGGGACTATGCTAAACGTTCGATGGAGATGTCACTGCGTTGGGCGCAGCGTAGCCGTCAGCGCTTTGATGAGCTGAATAACAAAAATGCGTTATTTGGTATTATTCAAGGGGGTATTTACCAAGATTTACGTGATGTTTCCGTAAAAGGGCTGGTGGATATCGGCTTTGATGGGTACGCTGTGGGCGGTTTAGCAGTCGGTGAGCCTAAAGAGGATATGCACCGTATTCTTGAACATGTTTGCCCACAAATTCCGCAGGATAAGCCTCGTTATCTGATGGGGGTTGGCAAACCGGAAGATCTGGTGGAAGGGGTGCGTCGTGGTATCGATATGTTCGATTGTGTGATGCCAACACGTAATGCCCGTAATGGTCATCTGTTTGTCACTGACGGTGTGGTGAAAATCCGTAATGCCAAGCATAAGGATGATACATCGACGCTGGATAAAGATTGTGATTGTTATACTTGTCGCCATTATAGTCGTGCCTACTTGCATCATCTTGACCGTTGCAACGAAATACTGGGTGCTCGGTTGAACACGATTCATAACCTGCGTTACTACCAACGTTTGATGGCGGGTTTACGTCAGGCTATTGAAGAGAGTAAATTAGAGCTGTTTGTTGCGGATTTTTACAGGCGGATCGGTAAGCCGGTTCCACCTTTAACTGTTTGAATTAATAATTAATACTTAGTGAGGGAATTTCAATGAGCTTTTTCATTTCTGACGCCGTTGCAGCCACTGGAGCCTCGGCCCAGGCAAGCCCGTACTCGCTGCCTATCATGCTGGTGGTGTTTGGTCTGATTTTCTATTTTATGATCCTGCGTCCGCAGCAAAAACGTGCTAAAGAGCATAAAAAACTGATGGAGTCCATCGGCAAAGGGGATGAAGTGCTGACCACGGGTGGGCTGATTGGCCGCGTCACCAAAGTGGCTGACACCGGTATTATTTCTATTGCGCTTAATGACACTACCGAAGTGATGATCAAGCGTGACTTTGTTGCGGCCGTTCTACCGAAAGGTACGATGAAGGCTCTATAATTTTGTTTTCCCTAAGGGAATTGCCGTGCTAAACCGTTATCCTTTGTGGAAGTATCTGATGCTGATCGTGGTGATCTTCGTCGGTCTGCTTTATGCACTTCCCAACATTTACGGTGAAGATCCTGCGGTACAAATCACTGGCGCGCGTGGTATCGCCGCCAGTGAGGCGACGCTGGATCAAGTCCGTAACGTATTAGAAAAAGATAATATTGTAAGCAAGTCGATTGCACTGGAAAACGGTGCCATCCTGGCTCGCTTTAAAGATACTGATGTCCAGTTACGTGCCCGTGAAGTTCTGATGGCGGAGTTGGGTGATAAATATGTTGTGGCGCTGAACCTGGCTCCAGCAACACCTGCCTGGCTCGCTAGAATCAATGCGGAACCAATGAAACTGGGGCTGGACTTACGTGGTGGTGTGCACTTCTTGATGGAAGTCGATATGGACACCGCGTTGAGCAAGTTGCAGGAACAGACGATGGACACCTTACGCACTGAACTGCGTGAGAAGGGCATCCCCTATGCAGCGATTCGCAAGTTGGAAAACAACGCTGTCGAAGTCCGTTTCCGTGATGATGCCACCCGCGATCAGGCCATCAGCTATATCACGCCACGTCAGCGTGATCTGGTGTTGTCTGCCAATGGCAGCAACACACTGAGAGCCGTCTTGACCGATGCCCGTTTGACTGAGGCTCGTGAATACGCGGTGCAACAGAACATCACTATCCTGCGTAACCGTGTTAACCAACTGGGTGTTGCTGAACCGTTGGTACAGCGCCAGGGAGCCGACCGCATCGTGGTTGAACTGCCGGGGATCCAGGATACGGCTCGCGCCAAAGAAATTTTAGGTGCGACGGCGACACTGGAATTCCGCCTGGTGAACACCAATGTGGATGCCTCTGCTGCGGCAAGTGGCCGTGTGCCGGGTGATTCAGAAGTCAAATTCACCCGTGATGGTCAGCCAATCGTACTTTACAAAAGGGTGATCCTGACCGGTGACCATATCACCGACTCCACCTCCGGTACCGATGAAATGGGTAGCCCACAGGTGAATATCTCCCTGGACGGCGCAGGTGGGACTATCATGTCCAACTTCACCAAGGACAACATTGGTAAACCTATGGCTACGCTGTTTGTCGAGTATAAAGACAGCGGCAAGAGAGATGCCAATGGACGCGCCATTCTGGTGAAGCAGGAAGAAGTGATCAACGTGGCCAATATTCAGTCGCGTCTGGGTAACAGTTTCCGTATCACCGGTATCGACAACCCGAATGAAGCTCGTCAACTGTCGTTGTTGTTGCGCGCTGGTGCGTTGATCGCGCCGATCCAGATTGTTGAAGAGCGGACCATTGGTCCGACACTGGGTCAGCAGAATATTACCCAGGGTCTGGAAGCCTGTCTGTGGGGCTTGGTTGCCTCCATCGTGTTTATGGTGGTTTGGTATCGCAAGTTTGGCCTGATCGCCTCAACGGCGCTGATGGCTAACCTGGTGCTGATTGTCGGTATCATGTCACTGTTGCCAGGGGCGACGCTCACCATGCCGGGTATTGCCGGTATCGTGCTGACACTGGCGGTAGCGGTCGATGCCAACGTACTGATAAACGAGCGTATCAAGGAGGAACTGAAGAATGGGCGATCCGTTCAACAGGCCATCCATGAGGGCTATAAAGGCGCGTTCTCCAGTATTGTTGATGCCAACATCACCACCTTGATTACTGCAATTATTCTGTATGCAGTGGGTACAGGTTCGATCAAAGGCTTTGCAATTACCACCGCAATTGGCGTGGCAACGTCCATGTTTACTGCCATTGTTGGTACCCGTGCCATTGTCAACCTGCTTTACGGCGGCAAGCGCATTAACAAGCTGTCTATTTGAGGAGTGTGTTGTGGCACAGGATTATACTGTTGAACAACTTAACTACGGCCGTAAAGTCCATGACTTTATGCGTTGGGATTATCTGGCCTTCGCCATTTCAATAATATTATTGATTGCGTCTGTCACTATCATGTCGCTACGCGGTTTTAACTGGGGGCTGGATTTCACCGGTGGTACGGTGATTGAAATTAACCTGGAGCAACCCGCCAATCTTGACCTGCTGCGCGATACCTTGGAACAAGCCGGGTTTAAGGATCCGATTATCCAGAACTTTGGCAGCAGCCGTGACATTATGGTGCGTATGCCGCCAGTAGAGGGTAGCGTAGGTCAGGAACTGGGTAATAAAGTGATCAGCGTGATCAACGCATCCGTTGATAAAAATGCGACGGTCAAGCGTATTGAGTTCGTAGGCCCGAGTGTCGGGAGTGAACTGGCGCAAACCGGTGGTATGGCGTTGTTGGTGGCGTTGATCTGTATCCTGATCTATGTTGGGTTCCGGTTTGAATGGCGTCTGGCATTGGGTGCGGTTCTGGCACTGGCTCACGACGTGGTTATCACCATGGGGATATTGTCGCTCTTCCATATCGAGATTGACTTGACCATCGTCGCTTCATTGATGTCGGTTATCGGTTACTCGCTGAACGACAGTATTGTGGTTTCTGACCGTATCCGTGAGAACTTCCGCAAGATCCGCCGTGGTACACCTTACGAAATCGTGAACGTTTCGCTGACACAAACCCTGAGTCGTACCATTATGACTTCCGCTACGACATTGATGGTGGTTCTGATGCTGTACATCTTTGGTGGCGCGATGCTACATGGTTTCTCATTAACCATGTTGATTGGTGTGTCTATCGGTACCATCTCCTCTATCTACGTTGCTTCGGCACTGGCGTTGAAACTGGGGATGAAACGTGAGCACATGCTGCAACTGAAAGTGGAAAAAGAAGGGGCAGATCAGCCTTCTATTTTACCGTGATCAAGTGGCATCGTTTATTTAGGCTACCGCTTCTTGGAGCTTGAATAACCCTAGATATCAAGCTTGAATTAAATGCCAGTCAGTGGATCCTGACTGGCATTTTTGTTTGTTGCTGTTCCAGAGACTCGGTAGTGGCATGTTTATTGGGCAACCCTCGAGGCAATTCACAACAAATGCCCTGTGCGCTTTGTTGTAACCCAAGTTCGGGGTAAACTGTGCTTAACAATAAAATGCTTATCAGGATGAGTTATGCATTGCCCTTTTTGCGCTGCTGTTGATACCAAAGTGATTGATTCCCGCCTGGTGGGGGACGGTTCTCAGGTGCGCCGTCGTCGCCAATGTCTGGTCTGCAATGAGCGTTTTACCACGTTTGAAGTAGCCGAACTGGTGATGCCGCGGGTGATTAAAAGTGATGAAGTTCGTGAACCGTTCAATGAAGATAAATTGCGTCGTGGGATGCTGAAAGCGTTGGAAAAGCGCCCAGTCAGCTCAGACGATGTAGAAAACGCGATAAATCATATCAAATCCCAGTTGCGGGCCACGGGTGAGCGCGAAGTACCGACCAAAATGGTGGGTAATCTGGTGATGGATGCCTTAAAAAAGCTGGATAAAGTGGCTTATATCCGTTTTGCATCGGTTTACCGTAGTTTTGAAGACATTCGTGAATTCGGCGAGGAAATCGCCAAACTGCAGGATTAAGCTGGTTGCTTATGCATAACGACCAATTTTACATGGCGCGTGCCTTTGAGCTGGCACGGCAGGGGCGTTTTACCACTACACCTAATCCGAATGTCGGTTGCGTGATTGTGCGCGATGGTCAGATTGTTGGTGAAGGTTACCATTTACGAGCCGGTGAGCCACATGCCGAAGTGCATGCCTTACGTATGGCGGGTGAACAGGCGCGTGGTGCCACCGTTTATGTCACGCTGGAACCTTGCAGCCACCAGGGTCGTACCCCACCTTGTGCTGATGCGCTGATTGCCGCGGGGGTTAGCCGCGTGGTGGCGGCAATGCAAGACCCTAACCCGCAAGTCGCCGGGCGTGGCCTGCATAAGCTACAGCAGGCGGGTATTGAGGTGTGTCACGGGGTGATGCTGGCGGATGCTGAAGCGGTCAATCGCGGTTTCCTCAAGCGGATGCGTACCGGTTTGCCTTATGTGCAGTTGAAACTGGGGGCCTCTTTGGATGGCCGAACTGCCATGGCCTCCGGTGAAAGCCAGTGGATCACCTCAGCGCAATCCCGGCAGGATGTACAGCGTTTGCGTGCCGAAAGTTCAGCCATCCTGAGCACGAGTGCCACGGTATTGGCCGACGATCCGTCACTGACAGTGCGCTGGGATGAATTGAGTGATGACATTCGCCAAATCTACCCGCGTGAAAATCTGCGGCAACCTGTGCGGGTTATTTTAGATAGTCAGAACCGGGTCACACCACAACATCGGGTGGTACAGCAGCCTGGGAACACTTGGTTGGCACGTTTGCAACCGGATGCTCAATCTTGGCCAGCAGGTGTAGAACAATTGTTGCTACCTGCGTATGGGCGGGGGATTGATCTGGTTGCGATGATGATGCAACTGGCTAAACGCCAAGTGAACACGGTTTGGGTTGAAGCCGGTGCCCAGTTGGCGGGGAGCTTACTGCAAACCGGGCTGGTTGATGAGCTGATACTGTATGTGGCACCCAAGTTATTGGGTGATAATGGCCGGGGATTGTGTCAATTACCCGGTCTTGTGCAGTTGTCTGAGGCACCAGAGTTTGTTTTCAGTGAAGTGCGCCAGATCGGGCCAGACTTGCGTTTGCGGCTAACTGCTAAATAACGAATACCACTTTTATCTCCCTGCTCCCTGGTGTTTTAAAAAACCGCCGCGCAGGTAGACAAAGAATATGATAGAATCCGCCCCCCTATGGGGTATTGAACCTATTTTTGAGGAAAGCCCATGAAAGTTATTGAAGGTGTTGTTGCCACTCCTAATGCCCGTGTGGCGATCGCAATTGCACGTTTTAACAATTTTATCAACGACAGCCTACTGCAAGGCGCCATTGATGCCCTGAAACGTGTGGGTCAGGTTGATGATGCCAACATCACCGTTGTTTGGGTTCCTGGGGCATACGAATTGCCATTAACGGCACGTGTATTGGCCAATACTGGCAAATATGACGCCGTGATTGCGCTGGGTACCGTGATCCGTGGTGGTACTGCGCACTTTGAATATGTGGCCGGTGAAGCCAGCTCTGGCCTGGGGCATGTCTCATTGACTACCGAGATCCCGGTTGCCTTTGGGGTACTGACCACTGAAAGTATTGAACAAGCGATTGAACGCGCTGGGACCAAAGCCGGTAATAAAGGCGCAGAAGCAGCACTGACCGCACTTGAAATGATTAATGTTATCAAGGCGATTAAAGCCTGAATTTAGTTTAAGGGGAATTCCGTGAAACCTGCTGCTCGTCGTCGCGCTCGTGAGTGCGCTGTTCAAGCGATCTACTCTTGGCAGTTGTCTAGAAATGACATTGCCGATGTTGAACATCAGTTCCTGACGGAGCAGGATGTCAAAGATGTTGACATCGCCTATTTTCGTGAGCTGCTTTCTGGTGTGGCAGTCAATGCGGGTATGCTGGATGGGCTGATGGCCCCCTATCTGTCTCGCCAACTCGAAGAGCTGGGCCAGGTGGAAAGAGCCGTACTGCGCATTGCGCTGTTTGAGCTAAAAATGCGTGAGGATGTTCCTTACAAAGTGGCTATCAACGAAGCGATCGAATTGGCGAAAACCTTTGGTGCTGAAGATAGTCACAAGTTTGTCAATGGTGTGTTGGATAAAGCTGCTCCCAGTATCCGTAAGAAAAAATAACGACTAAGGCCGGGAAACCGGCCTTGATTTCTTTGGAGGAAAGAGCATGGCATGCGGTGAGTTCGATCTTATTGCCCGTTATTTTAACCGTCCTGAGACTGTGCGCCGGGATGTTCAGTTGGGCATTGGTGATGACTGCGCACTCCTGACAGTGGCAGAAAAACAGCTTTTAGCCATCAGTACCGATACCTTGGTATCAGGCATCCATTTTTTGGCGGAGATAGATCCGGCCGATCTCGGTTACAAAGCGTTAGCCGTTAATTTGAGCGACCTGGCGGCAATGGGCGCTGATCCCGCTTGGCTTTCCTTGGCGTTGACACTCCCTAATGTGGATGAAGCCTGGCTGAAAGCGTTCAGTGACAGCCTATTCGAACAACTCAATTACTACGGCATGCAACTGATTGGTGGGGATACCACACGTGGCCCACTCAGCATGACGTTGACCATCAATGGCCTGGTACCTGCCGGGCGCGCATTAACACGCAGTGGTGCCAAGATCGGTGACTGGATTTATGTCACCGGAATGTTGGGTGACAGTGCCGCCGGGCTGGCTATTCTGCAACAACGCTTGCAGGTGAGCGAGCCAGAAGCGCGTAACTATTTGCTGAAACGTCATTTACGGCCGACACCGCGCGTGTTGCAGGGTAAAGCGCTGCGTGATCTGGCCAGTTCGGCGATCGATATTTCCGATGGTTTAATCTCTGACTTGAAACATGTGCTCAAGGCTTCTAGGTGTGGGGCGCGCATTGAACTGGATGAACTGCCAATGTCACAAGCGATGACCCAGCATGCCGAGGTGGAGCAGGCGTTGCGTTGGGCACTGACAGGCGGAGAAGACTACGAGCTGTGCTTTACCGTACCGGAGATCAATCGTGGCGCATTAGAAGTGGCGTTAAGCCATTTAGGTGCGGATTACACCTGCATCGGCCAGATTGTTTCGCCCGCTGATGGGGTGAAGTTCTATCGTGGTCATCAAGAGATTGAGTTACCGTGGCACGGCTACGATCATTTCAGCATTGAGTAAAAATCATGAAAGATGAAGCGAAGTCCCGGCTACGTATGAGCAACCCATGGCATCTGCTGGCGACCGGTTTTGGCAGTGGATTGTCGCCGATTATGCCAGGGACCATGGGGTCGATTGCTGCCATTCCGTTCTGGTTGTTGTTGATCCAGTTACCCTGGCCGCTTTATTTATTGGTGCTGATATTCAGTAGCGGCATCGGTATTTATCTGTGCCATAAAACCTCCAAAGATATGCAGGTGGATGATCATGGCAGCATCGTCTGGGATGAATTTGTCGGTATGTGGATCACCTTAATGATGTTACCGGTCCACAACTGGCAATGGGTCATTAGCGGGTTTGTGGTGTTCCGTATTCTTGATATCTGGAAGCCATGGCCGATTCGCTGGTTTGACCGCAATCTGCATGGCGGCTTGGGGATCATGATTGATGATATCATCGCCGGTGTGCTGGCTGCCGTGGTGATTTATCTGA
The DNA here is from genome assembly GCF_000496755.2 of Serratia sp. DD3. The sequence continues at coordinate 107,833 of NZ_AYKS02000016.1, read as the reverse complement.
TGGGGTATTATTGGCCGAGCGGATGGTGGTGATAGCCTTGTTGCCATTCAAGCTGCGTCTCCAGTGAACCGCTATCGATAAAGGCGCACCTCAGTGTGCGCCTCTACAGGTCACTTTCGCTGACTCAAGATTGGCGGTTAGGCAAAACCTACTACTTATGCAAAACCGACCACCTGATGTGGTACATAAGCCGTTTCTAATTGGGCAATTTCTTGCACTGTCAGCTTAAGATCAATGGCGGCAACGGCATCCAACAGGTGTTCACTACGTGAAGCACCAATAATCGGTGCAGTCACCACAGATTTACTCAACAGCCAAGCCAGGGCGACCTGTGCTCGTGGAACGCCGCGTTGTTCTGCGATGCTGGCCACATGTCCGGCAATCTGGGCATCGACCTCTTCAGTGGCAACATACAAGGTTTTACCATACAGATCGGAATCTATTCGTTTGGTAGTTTCCCCCCAAGGGCGGGTTAATCTGCCACGCGCCAACGGGCTCCAAGGGAGCACCGCAATGCCTTCAGCGGCACATAGCGGGTACATTTCCCGCTCTTCTTCCCGCTGGATTAGATTGTATTGATCCTGCATGCTGACAAAACGCGTCCAGCCATAGCGGTCGGCAGTGTATAGCGCTTTGGCAAATTGCCAGGCATACATTGAGGATGCCCCGATATAGCGTGCTTTACCGGCTTTCACCACGTCATGCAGTGCTTCCAACGTTTCTTCGATCGGTGTTTCGTAATCCCAACGGTGGATTTGCAGTAAATCCACATAGTCGGTTCCCAGACGCCGCAGGCTATCGTCAATGGATTGCATAATCTTGGGGCGCGATAGCCCGCGCTCCAGATTGCTCATGGCATTATAGACTTTGGTGGCAATCACCACGTCTTCGCGGCGGGTGTAGTCACGCAAGGCTCGGCCAACAATTTCTTCACTGCTGCCATCAGAGTAACTATTGGCGGTATCAAAGAAGTTGATACCCATATCTAATGCCTGTCTGATCAGTGGGCGGCTGTTCTCTTCCGGTAGCGTCCATGGGTGGCTACCCCGTAAAGGTTCACCATAAGTCATACATCCCAGGCAGATACGGGAAATGTTCAGGTCGGTATTACCCAGTTTTAGATATTCCATAATTCATAATCTCCTGTGTACCGAGCAAACCCAAGGGCATCACGCCAACCAGGCCTCGATCTGGCGTTGAATGCCGATAGCATCCAGACCAAGATCACTGCGGATCTCATCTTGATTACCTTGAGGAATGAAATAATCAGGTAAGCCAATATTTAGCACCGGCACCTGCTGGCGTTTTGCCATCAACAGCTCGTTTACGCCGCTGCCTGCGCCCCCCATAATGGCATTCTCTTCCAATGTTACCAGGGCTGTATGACTGGCGGCCATCTCTAGCACCAGTTGTTGGTCCAGCGGTTTGACAAAACGCATATCCACCAATGTAGCATTGAGGGCTGCGGCGGCTTGTGCCGCTTCCGGTAATAGCGTGCCGAAGTTGAGGATGGCAATTTTTTCACCGGTGCGGCGTACCACACCTTTACCGATCGGCAGGCTTGCCAGCGGTTCCAGTACTGCGCCAGTACCATTACCACGCGGGTAACGGACTGCACTGGGGCCGTCGTTATAGTGATAACCGGTATACAACATTTGTCGACACTCGTTTTCATCACTTGGCGTCATGATCACCATATTGGGGATACAACGCAGGAATGAGAGGTCGAATGCGCCTTGGTGGGTTTGACCATCAGCACCGACTATACCGCCACGATCAATGGCAAACATCACTGGCAAGTTGGGGATCGCCACATCGTGAATGACCTGGTCGTAAGCACGTTGCAGAAACGTGGAGTAGATCGCCACCACCGGCTTATAACCACCAATAGCCAAGCCAGCAGCAAAGGTCACCGCGTGCTGTTCGGCAATGGCGACATCGAAATACTGCTGAGGATAGTCACGGGAAAACTGAACCATGCCAGAACCTTCACGCATAGCGGGGGTGATGGCCATCAGTTGACTGTCAGCGGCGGCAGTTTCGCATAACCACTGACCAAAAATAGTCGAATAGGTTGGCAGCCCTCCGCCACTTTTCGGCAAGGTGCCGATGGCAGGATCGAACTTGGGCACCGCATGGAAACTGATCGGGTCCTTCTCCGCAGGGGCATAGCCACGGCCTTTTTTGGTCATGATATGCAGCAGTTGTGGCCCTTTCAGATCGCGCATGTTCTTCAGTGTGGCGATCAGCCCTTGAACATCGTGTCCATCTACCGGGCCGATGTAATTAAACCCCAGCTCTTCGAACAGTGTGCCAGGGACCACCATCCCTTTGAGGTGTTCTTCGGTACGTTTGAGCAGTTCTTTGATGGGGGGCAGGCCAGAGAGAACTTTCTTGCCACCTTCACGCAGTGTGGAGTAAAGCTTGCCTGAAAGCAGTTGTGCCAGATGATTATTCAGGGCTCCAACGTTTTCAGAGATCGACATTTCATTGTCGTTGAGTACTACCAGCATATCTGGGGTGATATCCCCGGCGTGATTCATGGCTTCAAATGCCATACCCGCGGTGATGGCACCATCACCAATCACGCAGACGGTACGGCGATCTTTCCCTTCCCGCGCGGCGGCTACCGCCAAACCCAGACCAGCACTGATTGAGGTGGATGAGTGGCCGACACTGAGCACATCATATTCGCTTTCCCCGCGCCATGGGAAAGGATGCAGCCCTTTTTTTTGCCGGATAGTGGCAATACGATCACGGCGACCTGTCAGGATTTTATGTGGATAGGCTTGATGGCCTACATCCCAGACCAGGTGATCAAACGGCGTGTTGTAAACGTAATGCAGCGCGACCGTCAGTTCGACAGTACCTAGCCCGGAAGCAAAATGACCACTGGAACGGCTAACGCTGTTCAGCAGATATTGCCGTAGCTCGTCACAGAGTTTTGGCAAACTTTCTTTTGGCAAGGAGCGCAACTCTTGTGGAGTGTCCGCTAGTGCCAAGGTCGGGTATTTGGTTATATCAATAGGCATTTGATACTCATATCAGAGATGTTTACCCTTTCTATTTCACGTTGTCATAGTGTATTCACGTTGTCATAGTATGAAACGCCCACTCTCTATGGGAGCGACTGATGCCATCCAACCCAGAAGATTGATGATGTTCAACCTCGAGTTTCACTTTGCGGCTATTTGCCGCTAAGTAGGCGTGTTTTTCACTCAATGACTACCTGCTTACAACTTGAAAGAGCCAGGGTATATCACGCTATACGTTAATTGTCGCGTTCAATAATGAAGTTGGCTAACGCACGTAATGGCGCGGTGTCATAGTTTTTTGCGGCCAAAGTCTCTAAAGCCGTCAACGCTTCTTGATAGAGATCCCACGCTTTTAGTTTTGCGCTGTCAAGTCCCAGAAGGGCAGGATAGGTACTCTTTCCAAGTTGTTGATCGGAGCCTTGGCGTTTGCCGATCTTTGCTGTTTCTCCTACCACATCCAGAATGTCATCTTGCACTTGAAATGCCAGCCCTATTGCGGCCGCATAACGATCTAGTTGTGGCAAGGCGGCACGCCCTGACTCACCGGCTGCCAGTGCCCCCAGACGAACCGCCGCCCGGATGAGAGCACCAGTTTTATGGCGATGGATCTGTTCCAGCGCCAATAAATCAATTTGCTTGCCTTCCGCTTCCAGATCCAGCGACTGACCGCCACACATACCGGCAACTCCACTGGCACTGGCCAGTTCGGAGATCATCGCTAATCTGTCATGCAATGATACATCGGGCATGGGGGCATCTGCCAGAATAGAAAATGCCAGGGTTTGTAGTGCATCACCCGCCAGGATGGCGTTAGCCTCACCAAACTTGATATGACAGGTGGGTTGGCCTCGGCGGAGGTCATCATCATCCATTGCGGGTAAGTCATCATGGATCAGTGAATAGGCATGAATACATTCCACGGCGGCGGCGGGGGCATCCAGATTATCCAGGCTCAGGCCAAACATCTGCCCGCTGGCATACACCAGAAATGGCCGTAACCGTTTGCCGCCCAGCAATGCACCGTGGCGCATTGCTGCCACCATGTTGCCCTCATTGAGCGGTAAGGGAGCAAGGTAAGCCAGCAGGGCGCGATCACTGCGCTGGCGTAAAGCTTGTAACTGATCTTGGAACTCAGACATCGTTATTACTCAGCGTCCGGATTAAAAGGAGCCAGTGCAGCATCGTCACTATTACCATTGAGCAGGATCTCTACCCGTTGCTCTGCCTGCTGCAGTTTTTGCTGGCCTTGGCGTGCCAGTTGTATGCCGCGCTCAAACTCATTGAGTGCATCTTCCAGTGATAATTCGCCGGACTCCAGGCGTGCGACAATACTTTCAAGTTCACTCAACGCGTTCTCAAAGCTGACGTTTTGCTCTTTACTGTCTGATTGTATCGGTTTTTTAGCCATAATTTCGTTTTTACATCATCATATGAAGCGTGGAGTCAGAGAGCCTATCCTAGCGGATCTTGTTCAGTAAATCATGGCGCTTCTTTTGCTAAATTGATTCCCGTGGTGGTGGAATATTGACGGATACCTTCGGTTTTGTGCACGTAGCATAATCAGATAGTGATATACTCCGCACCGCAATTATTCTTCCATTATCTAACGACCACCAGACAATCAAAAACCGCCATGAAGTTTATCATTAAATTGTTTCCAGAAATCACTATCAAGAGTCAATCTGTGCGCTTGCGCTTTATCAAGATCCTGACGACTAACATTCGTAATGTGCTTAAACAGTATGATGAAACGTTGGCGGTGGTACGGCACTGGGATTTTATCGAAGTGCGTGCCAAAGATGAGGACCAACGCCCGGTGATTGCCGATGCGTTGATGCGCATTCCCGGTATTCACCATATCCTGGAAGTGGAAGATCGCACTTATACCGATATGCATAATATCTTTGAACAGGTGTTAGCGACTTATCGCGATCAACTGGAAGGTAAAACGTTTTGTGTGCGTGTCAAACGCCGTGGTAAGCATGAGTTTAGTTCGATTGATGTGGAACGTTATGTTGGCGGTGGGCTCAATCAGCATATCGAAACGGCACGGGTTAAGCTTTCTCATCCACAGGTAACGGTAAATCTGGAGATCGAAGACGACCGACTGATGCTGGTTAAGGCACGCCGTGAAGGGCTGGGTGGTTATCCGATTGGTACGCAGGAAGATGTGCTGTCACTGATTTCTGGTGGTTTTGATTCAGGCGTATCAAGCTATATGCTGATGCGTCGTGGCTGCCGTGTACATTACTGCTTCTTTAATCTCGGGGGCGCGGCCCATGAAATTGGCGTCAAGCAGGTGGCCTACTATTTATGGCAGCGCTTTGGTAGCTCACACAAAGTGCGTTTTGTGGCGGTGGACTTCGAGCCGGTAGTGGGTGAGATTTTAGAAAAAGTCGATGACGGCCAGATGGGCGTTGTGCTCAAGCGTATGATGGTGCGCGCTGCTTCTCAGGTGGCTGAACGTTACGGCGTGCAGGCACTGGTTACCGGCGAAGCGCTGGGCCAGGTCTCTAGCCAGACCCTGACCAACCTGCGACTGATTGACAATGTCTCTGATACCTTGATCTTACGCCCGCTGATCTCCCATGATAAAGAGCACATTATTGATCTTGCGCGGGAAATCGGTACCGAGGATTTTGCCAAAACCATGCCGGAATATTGTGGCGTGATTTCGAAGAGCCCAACGGTTAAAGCGGTGAAAAGCAAGATTGAAGCAGAAGAGGCAAACTTTGATTTTGCCATTCTCGATCGTGTGGTGCGTGAAGCGCGCAATGTGGATATTCGCACTATCGCTGAAGAAACACAGCAGCTGGTTACCGAGGTGGAGACGGTGGCTGAATTTACCGCTGATGAGGTGATTCTGGATATTCGTTCTGCCGACGAACAGGAAGAAAAACCCCTTGCTATCACCCAGGCAGAGGTAAAGACCCTGCCATTTTATAAGTTGAGTAGCCAATTTGCTGCGCTTGATCAGAGCAAAACCTACCTACTCTATTGTGATCGAGGGGTGATGAGTCGCCTGCAAGCGCTCTATCTGCTTGAGCAAGGCTATACCAACGTTAAGGTCTATCGTCCTTAGCCTTCCCTCAGCCTGAGTGAATGAGGGGGCTTCTGGTTTGGCACTCAATCACTAAAATCGTACATGCCAGGTAGCAGTACCAGTTGTGCTGCTACCTCTGCCGCTTTGCTCTTGCCCAACAATAAATCAATCAGCTTTAAAGCAAATTCCATTGAGGTGCCAGGCCCTTGGCTGGTCAGCAGATTCACTCGCGCATCAAACACCACGCGCCGTTCCAGCCAGTTGGCCGGTGGGATCTGCTCTTTTAACCCTGGGAAGCCGGTCATATTGCTGATGGGGAACAGATTATGGTGTTGTAATACCAACGCTGGGGCAGCACAGATAGCCGCTACAATCTTCCCTTGTAGGTGCATTTGACGCACTTTCTCTACCAGCAAGGGGCTATCGCGGAAACACTCGGCCCCTTTGATGCCACCCGGTAGCACGATGGCATCAAAAGGGTCATCAACAATGGCCACCAGCGGTGCATCGGCCAGCAGTTTTACCCCACGGGAACAGGTAATGGTTAGGTTGCCGTCACCCGCGACGCTGGCGGTGGTCACGCTAACCCCGGCGCGCACCAACAAGTCAATGGTGGTAACGGCTTCGGTTTCTTCACTACCAGGAGCCAGACAGACCAGCGCCGATACGCTCATACTCGTTTTCCTTTTGTTTAATCATTTCAAACAACCGGGTATTTTCCGGCAGGGAGATACCATGCTTGCGGCCACGACGCAGTAAATAACCGGTGATATAGTCGACCTCGGTATGCCGTTGGCTACGGATATCCTGCAGCATAGAAGAGATATTGTCCGCTGTGTTCTCGATCACTTGCATCACATAGAGCATCAGACCTTCACATGAAGTATGGTACCCCTCTCTTTCCATCACCTCGGCAATTTCGTGGCAGATAAGCTCTATCTGTTGGGGATAGCGTTGCAGATCGCCATTGTGGCAGTTATACAGCACGGTGAGTGGGTTGATGACACAGTTCACGGCCAATTTGCGCCAGCAGGCAGCGGCGATATGGTTATGCCAAGCGACATCGGGCAATGCCTGATGCAGTACTTCTGCTAAATGACTCAGATGGGCGGCTTGTGATGTTGCCGGGCCGATATGGGTGATCCCATTGGCAACATGGATAATGGCATTACCATCATGGCGAGCCGCATGGGTCGTGGTCCCTTGCAACACCGGTTGGCTGTGCGGCGGTAATTCATCAACAGTACCCAAGCCATTATGTAACAGTAAAATAGCACAATGTGGGTTGAGCTTGGGGAGTAGCAGGGTTAACGCGCCAGAAATCTGCCAAGCTTTAAGCGTGACCAGCAGCAGCTCACTTTGCGATAAATGTTCAGGATCGTTAGTGGGTAAATTATGGTTAAATGAAGTACCGCCTGGCTCAATAATATTGACTGCACAAAATGGCGAGGGTACCCGTAACCACCCCTGTACATCGTGACCTTGTTGATAGAGTCTGGCGAGCCAGAGTTGCCCGAGGGCACCGCAACCAAGAATGGTTATTTTCATTCTATCTCCTTGGCGTCAAATGAGTTTAAACTGTTTTCTGGCTGCAGCTTGAATGAGTGCGATTATAAACCTCAGGCTCAGTACTGACATCGAAATTTTGCCTACTGTAACATTTTATCTACTGTAACAAAGCAGGTATGATTCAGGGCATCAAAATCATAGGTTACCCATTTTGGTGGAGGATATATGCCATCTTTCGACATCGTTTCCGAAATAGATATGCAGGAAGTGCGTAATGCGGTTGAGAACGCCAGCCGCGATCTCAGCACCCGTTGGGATTTTCGTAACGTACCAGCCAGTTTTGAGCTGAATGAAAAGAATGAAAGCATTAAAGTGGCCAGCGAGTCCGATTTTCAGGTGCAACAATTGCTGGATATTTTGCGTGAGAAACTGAGTAAGCGCAGTATTGATGGAGGTGCGCTGGAGATCCCGGACGAGCTGACGCATAGCGGCAAAACCTACAGCGTTGAAGCCAAGCTTAAGCAAGGTATTGAAACCAGCCTGGCGAAAAAAATCGTCAAGCTAATCAAAGACAGCAAGCTGAAGGTGCAGGTGCAAATTCAGGGTGACGAAGTGCGGGTGACCGGTAAATCCCGTGACGACCTGCAAGGCGTGATGGCACTGGTGCGTGGTGCCGACCTTGGTCAACCCTTCCAGTTTAAAAACTTCCGCGATTGAGTTATATCGGGCCGATGGATGGTCGGCCCAAATTTATCTTCGGTGGATATCAATATGCATTGACCAATGCTTCTAATTGGCCCCGGTTGGTCTGTTTGGTATCAACCTTGATATAGGCACTGCGTTCTTCGGGTACCACGATGGCTTCAGTGACCCCAGGTTGCGCCATTAAACGGTGTTGCAAGGCCGAATCTTTCACTGCCAGTTCACAGAGCGTAATGCGCAAACTGCTGACATAAGGCGGCTCTTTCATGGTGCTACTGACGACAAACCAGATGGCGGCAAGCCCGGCTCCAGCAATAAACACCAACCCGGTACCTTGCAGGCTATATAGCCACCCCCCGACACTGCCGCCAATCGCCACACCAATAAATTGACTGGTGGAGTAAACCCCCATTGCAGTGCCTTTATAACCGGCTGGAGCTTCTTTACTGATCAGCGAAGGTAGAATAGCTTCCATCACATTGAAAGCGATAAAGAATAACTGTATGCCAGCGATGATGGCCCACAAATGCAGGCCAGAGCGCCAGAGCACCACTTCGGCGCAAAATAATACCGCCACACAGCCCATAAATACCTGTTTCATACGGCGGTATTTTTCGGCATAGATGATAAAAGGCACGATGGTGGCAAATGAGACCAGCATCGTCACCAGGTAAACCTTCCAGTGATTACTGGCCGCTAATCCCGCTTGTTGCATCGCCAGCGGCAGGGCGACAAAGCTCGACATCAACAAAATATGCAGGCACATGATGCCGAAGTTGAGTTTTAACAGGCGCGGATTGTTCAGTACTTTGCTGAAGCTGCCCCGTACCATGCTGGATTCACGGTTTAATACGTGATCACGGGTGGATGGCACCACCGCCAGCGTAATGACGATCCCGGCTAAGGCTAAGAGCGCAATCATCCAGAATAGAGCTTGTAAACCGAAAGCATGAGTCACGATAGGGCCAACCACCATCGCGCAAGCAAAGGTGAGCCCGAAACTAACCCCGATAAACGCCATTGCTTTGGTACGGTTCTGTTCGCGGGTTAAATCGGATAGCAGCGCCATTACTGCAGCGGCTATTGCCCCAGAACCTTGCAAAGCACGGCCAAGAATAATTCCCCAGATGGAGTCACTGAGCGCCGCGATGACACTCCCCAGGGCAAAAATCAGCAGACCACCGACGATCAACGGTTTACGGCCAATACGATCAGAAACCAGTCCGAAAGGGATCTGGAACAGGGCTTGTGCCAAGCCATAGATGCCAATGGCGATGCCAATTAACGTCTCACTGGCACCCTGCAGTGCCATACCATAGGTGGTGAGCACCGGCAGCACCATAAACATGCCTAACATGCGCAGTGAAAACACCGCTCCTAATCCCCAGGTAGCCCGCCGTTCTTTGGGGGTCATGATATTGTCGTTCATTGGGACCTCAATAAAACTCACACATCTGATCAGCTAAAGCAGCAAGCCTGATGGAATAATTGGTCAAAGTGGCATCATTCTAGATGCGTGTATTCTAGAGCGTGTAGCGGGGGAGGGGGAAGTGAATGTTGTTTAACAGATGTTAATGTTATCCCCAGATTATTTTCGATCAGGGCTGATGGTCATTGGGTATATACCTTACCCTTGACGCTAACGGTTCAACTGACTGGCAACCGTTAGCTTCATAAGGGTTAAAAGGGCTGGTGACATGGATGGTGATAGAAATTATTGCCAACTATCTGCATTACCCAATATAGGTCAACAAGGCGCCTGGTGCAGTATTGGCATTGAAGTCAATAGACATCATCACACTGAGTGAGGTAATGGCAACAATCGAGAAGATAAACAGTTTGCGTGCCCAGATACTGTCATTTTCCGCTTTATAACCACGTAGGGCCATGCCCAACCACCATACGCTCACCGCCGCAGCCACAATCAGATATCTGTAACCGGCATAACCTACCAAGGTCAGCATCAGCGTGGCAACCATAAACGCCAGGATATAGACTGTGATGTGGTTCTTGGCAACGGAAATGCCCTTCACCACCGGCAGTACCGGGATATTGGCTGCCTGATAATCTTTCAGCCGGAAGATGGCAATGGCATAAGAGTGGGGCATCTGCCACAGGCTGAATATGGCCAACAAGATCAAAGCACCAGCATCAAACTCGTTGGTGACCGCACAATAGCCAATCACCGGGGGCGCAGCACCCGATAGGCTGCCAATCAGTGTACCGTAGACTGAATGGCGCTTCATATAGAGGCTATAAACACCCACGTAAACCACAAAACCCATCACCGCCAGCCACATGGCCAGCGGGTTGGCGGCAATATACAGCAGGGTGAAACCAGCAATACCCAACAGGGTCGCGTAAATCAGGCTGACATTCGGCGCAATCAGGCCTTTTACCAACACCCGGTTTTTGGTTCTCTCCATCTTTTTGTCGATGTCACGGTCGATGTAATTGTTAAATACACAGCCCGAGGCCACCACCAATGACACCCCTAACAGGGTAGAGAAAAACAGGGAGTAGTCGATACTCCCTTTGGAAGCGAGCAGAAATCCCCCAATCACCGAGATAAGATTGCCGAAAATAATTCCTGGCTTGGTTACTTGCAGGTATTGCTTAATCATCACACACCGCTCTGCTATTAATCGACCATCATATTGATATTGAGGTTGTACATAATCCAAAGTGAACCAACAACCACGATACCGATAATGACAGCGGTGAACACTAACGCCACCAGATTCCAACGCTCTTCTGAAGAGGTATTCATATGTAGGAAGTAAACCAGGTGAACGATCACCTGGATCACCGCCGTGCCGACGACCACCGCCAAGATGGTGGACGGAGCAGCGGAGCCACTCATCACCATTGCAAATGGAATGACCGTCAGGATGATCGACAGAATAAAGCCGATCATATATGACTTCACGCTGCCATGGCTTGCACCACCGTGTGAGGTTTGATGGGATGAATGGCTCATGACATAACCCCCAGTAGGTAGACAACGGTAAATACACAGATCCAGACCACATCGAGGAAGTGCCAGAACAGGCTCAGACACATCATACGGGTTTTATTGATAGCTGTCAGGCCACGTCTGCTGAGGTGGAGCATCATAGTAATGATCCACACCAGACCGATGGTGACGTGCAGACCATGAGTACCCACAAGTGCAAAGAAGCTGGAGAGGAACGCACTGCGGTCTGGGCCATACCCTTGGGAGATCAGATGGTGGAATTCATAGATTTCCATTGCCATGAAGCCAAGGCCGAACAGGAAGGTGAGCAGTAACCAGATATTGACACTGCTAACCTTGCCCTTATTCATGCCGACCATGGCCATGCCAAAGGTGATGGAGCTGAACAGCAGCAAGAAAGTTTCAACCAGAACAAAATTCAGGTCGAAGATATCTTTACCAGAGGGACCACCGGCGGTCCCATTTACCAAGACTGCATAGGTTGCGAACAAACTCGCAAACAAAATACAGTCGCTCATCAGGTAGATCCAAAATCCGAAGACTTTGGTTTCCCCTGTATCGTGGTGCCCGTGCGCAGCATGGGCAACGTTATGATGGTTCGTCAGAGTATCAGTTGACATGGTTTACGCCTGCTTTGCTGATTTGTTCATCGTGTTGGCTTTCAATGCGCTCGATTTCATCGACCGGGACATAGTAATCAACATCTTCATCGAAGCTCTTGGCAATCCAGGTAATGATTATGCCTGCAAAGCCAACAATCGCCATCCACCAGATATGCCATATCATGGCGAAGCCAAACACCAGGCTAAAGGCGGCAATAACGACACCTGCACTGGTATTTCTCGGCATATGAATCGGTTCGTACTTGGCGGGTTTCTTGTAAGCCTCACCTTTCTCTTTCATGTCCCAGAAGGCATCGCGATCATGGATTTCTGGTACCACGGCAAAGTTATAGAACGGTGGCGGTGAAGAGGTTGACCACTCCAAGGTACGAGCATCCCATGGGTCGCCAGTGAGGTCGCGGTTCTTCTCACGATCACGGATACTGACGATCACTTGCGTGATTTGGCATAGCACACCACAGAAAATCAACACTGCACCACATGCCGCAATCAGCAGCATTGAGTGGAACTCAGGGTTGATATTCTGGCTCAGGCGGCGAGTCATGCCCATAAAGCCCAAGACATAAAGTGGCATGAACGCAATAAAGAAGCCGATGATCCAGAACCAGAATGCGCGGATCCCCCAGGTTTCATTCAAGCGGAAACCGAAGGCTTTGGGGAACCAGTAGGTCAGACCGGCGAAGCAGCCAAACACCACACCACCAATGATCACATTATGGAAGTGGGCAATCAGGAACAGACTGTTGTGCAGCACAAAGTTGGCACCGGGTACCGCCAACAGTACACCGGTCATCCCACCAATGGAGAAGGTGACGATAAAACCGACGGTCCACAGCATGGGGGAGGTGTACTGAATGCGTCCCTGATACATGGTGAACAGCCAGTTGAAAATTTTCACCCCGGTCGGGATGGAAATGATCATCGTGGCGATACCAAAGAAGGCATTAACGTTGGCGCCACTGCCCATGGTAAAGAAGTGGTGCAGCCAGACAATAAATGACAGTAGTGTAATCACCACTGTTGCCCAGACCAGAGAGGTATAGCCGAACAACCGTTTTCTTGAGAAGGTGGCGGTCACTTCCGAGAAGACACCAAACACTGGCAGAACCAGGATATACACCTCTGGATGGCCCCAGGCCCAAATCAGGTTGATGTACATCATCATGTTGCCACCCATATCATTAGTGAAGAAATGGGTGCCCAGGTAGCGGTCCAGGGTTAACAGCGCGATAGTGACGGTCAGGATCGGGAATGAGATAATAATCAGGATGTTGGCGCACAATGCAGTCCAAGTGAACACTGGCATCTTCATCAGTGACATACCAGGGGCACGCATTTTGATGATCGTTGCGAAGAAGTTCACCCCAGTCAGCAGGGTACCGACGCCTGATATTTGCAAACTCCAGATCCAGTAATCAACCCCGACGCCGGGACTGTACTCTATACCGGAAAGAGGGGGGTAAGCCAACCAGCCGGTTTGTGCAAATTCCCCAACGGCGAGAGAGATATCAACCAATACTACCCCGACAAGAAACAACCAGAAGCTCAGGGAGTTGAGGAATGGATAGGCTACATCACGGGCACCGATTTGTAGTGGCACCACCAGGTTTATTAACCCGATCACCAGCGGCATCGCGACGAAGAAGATCATGATCACGCCGTGGGCGGTAAAAATCTGGTCATAGTGATGCGCCGGTAGAAAACCTGCTTCACCCGCAGAAGCAAGCGCCTGTTGGCCACGCATCATCACCGCATCAGCAAAACCACGTACCAGCATCACCAGTGCTACGATGATGTACATGATACCGATTTTTTTATGGTCAACTGACGTCAGCCATTCGCGCCATAGCCAGGTCCACTTGCCGAGATAGGTGATCAGTGCCAGCAGTGCCAGCCCACCAATGACAATTGCCGCAACGGTAACCATCACAATGGGTTCATGGAACGGTAGTGCGTTAAGTGTTAATTTTCCCAACATCAGATTATTCCTCAGCTCCGGCGTGATGAGTATGCTCGCCCATGTCCTGGCTCATAGTCATCCCTTTATGTTCACTGTTTGCGCTACCTGCAGGCATATGCATATGGCCCATGAATTTGGCAATGGTTTCTTGGAACAAATTAGGTTTGACACTGGAGAAATACGTCACCGGATGGTTTTCACTTTGTTCCGCCAGCTTATTGAAGTCACCGATGGTATCGAGGTTTTTAGGCGAGGCTTTCACCTTGGCAACCCACTGGTTAAACTCGCCCTCGGTAGGGGTGACAATGGCGGTAAACTTCATGCCGGAGAAACCATGACCGCTGTAGCTGCTGGAAATACCATCGTATTTGCCCGCGGTGTTGCCAATCAAGTGCAGTTTGGTTTGCATCCCAGGCATGGCATAAATCTGCCCGCCCAACTGAGGAATGAAGAACGAGTTCATGACCGAGTCCGAGGAAACTTTAAATTCCACCGGGACATCTTTCGGGAAAGCGATTTCATTAACAGTGGCAATCCCTTGTTCTGGATAGATAAACAACCATTTCCAGTCCAACGATATCACTTCAATGGTCATTGGCTTCTTGTCGGTAACAATCGGCTTGTATGGGTCCAGGGAGTGAGTGGTTTTCCAGGTAATGGTCCCAAGAATCAGGATGATAATGATGGGAATAGTCCAGACGACCGCTTCAATCTTGTTGGAGTGCGACCAGTTCGGCGTGTATTTAGCCGATTGGTTGGAAGCGCGATACTTCCAGGCGAAGATTATCGTCATAAAAATCACGGGAACGACCACGATTAACATTAAGCCAATCGCAGTCAGGATCAGTGTCCGTTGTTCGACACCGATTGCTCCCTTGGGATCCATTAGAACCGTATCACAACCACTCAACATCAATGTGGTGGCGATTAAGGATAATATCCCAATACTTTTGCTGTATTTCTTAAGTCTCATCTAACGACCCCAATTACCAAGGTTCAATTGTCGTTTCATGTGTGCCGGGCATTTTACGGGAAGGTTACAGTACTGTAAATATACTTAAGGGATCGTCAGTGCTTTGCTGCCGCTTTCTGTTAAGAGGGTCACATCTATTACATTGTGTGGAAATTTGCCAATAGCAACAATATATTGGCGAGTCAAATAGCGAAAAACGGCACTATCTTAAGGAAAACCAAGGGAATAGAGAACAACTTGGAGGAGGAGCTTGAGGTTAAGTAGAAAATAAATGTTTATTTAATGTTAAATAAGTAACTATTTATTGTGGTATTTATTTTATTCCCAAGTGCACAACTCAGGTAAAAATATTCCGAGTTGCTACACTTTTCGTCTCATAAAATAAATTTATTCTTTTTGATGTGCTTTAACTGAACAAAAAACAGTCAAGTCAATGGCGTGCGACGCAATGCCAGATAGTCTAACAGGCTACCCATGATAATCCCCACCAGGCTGAGTAGCGCGCCACTGCGTAGGAATACGGTTGCTATATCAGGCCACTGGCTTAACCCCAGCGCATTGAAAATCAGCAATATTAGCCATAAACCCAGTAACGAACAGCCCACACCGAGCAGACGTAACGCCCAGCGATAAGTGCCATTGAACAGTGTTCGTGGCATAAAGTCATCGGTACGTTGAGTGTATTCCAGGGTTTGTCGGCAAATGAGCAACAGTAGTAAACCGGGTAGCGCTGCCACAATAGAGAACAGGTAGAATAGCGGCCAGCCATGAAGTTCAACAAACCAACCTGCAATGGGGCCGACATAGACGCGGCCAACCGCCGAGAGTGCTGACAACAGGGCAAATTGGGTAGCAGAGAACGATTTATTACACAATGTCATCAGTAGGGCGACAAACGCAGCGGTACCCATACCACCACACAGGTTCTCAAGAAAAATAGCACTGCCCATGGAGAGGATGTTTTTATCGGTGATGGCTAACAACCAATAGCCGATGTTGGAAACCGCTTGCAGTATACCAAACAGCATCAAGGCCTGGAACAGGCTCAGGCGTTGCATTAACACCCCACCGAGCAAGGCACCAACAATGGTGGCGAACAGGCCAAGGGTTTTGTTGACCAGCCCGACTTCACCCGCATCAAACCCGACACCACGGATCAGAAAAGTGGTACTCAGGCTACCGGCAAAGGCATCCCCCATTTTATACATCACAATCAGCAGCAGGATCAGCCAGGCATTATTACGGCCGAAGAAGTCACGTAAGGGGGCGACTACCGCTTGTTCCATGGTGCGCGGTGCCGGGATACTGTCGTCCGGCTCGGGTGCCATTAGTGTGGCCACAATGCCGAACAGCATCAGCGCGGCCATTAACCAGTATGTGTGTTGCCAACCTAAATAGCGGTCTGCCAGCCACAGGGCCAATCCACCAGAAACCAGCATCGCCAAGCGATAACCCAGCACAGAAATTGCGGCTCCAGACCCTCGTTCATTCGCTGGTAAGAGGTCAGTCTTATAAGCATCAAAAACAATATCCTGTGATGCAGAACAGAAAGCCACTAATACGGCTAAGGCCGCCAGCCACCACAAATGTTGCGTCGGGTTCATAAACCCCATGCTGACAATGGCCACTACCAGCAAAATCTGGCTGATTAACAACCAGCCGCGTCGCCGCCCAAACAATGGCGGGGTGTAGCGGTCCATAAACGGTGACCAAAGAAACTTGAATACATAGGCTTGCCCCACCAGTGAGAAGAAACCGATGGTCTTCAGATCGATATTTTCGACGGTCATCCAGGCTTGCAGTGTCCCCGAGGTGAGGGCCAACGGCAGGCCAGAGGCAAAGCCCAGAACCAGAAGAATGATGGAGTTACGCTGGGTAAATAGATTGAGATACTGTTTTGCCATGAGGTCCTTGGTTGTGCCACCCAGTTGCCTGGGTAGCACAAAGCGTTTTGCCTCTTATACACCAGGTTGCAGACACATGGTCATGTTTGCAACCTGAATGCTCCAGGGTAAAACGGATTAACGTGCGTTTTGCTTGATAAAATCATTGATACTGGTGTCTTTTGCCATATCGGCAATGACATCGCCCAATACCGTATTGACCGTCTTGGTAATCTTGTCGTTGGAGGCGACGAAAGCCCCCTGAACATTATAAGTCGCGCGGTAGTTTTTTACCTGTTTGCTGCCATTCTTCGCCTGGGCGATGATTGAGATATCCGCTTTGGCGGTAATGTTATAACGCAAGTTACCTTCAGAAACATCGGCAAACAGCGTATTCACAATGATCTGCAGATCAACCGCGCCATCTGGGCCAACCATATAGCCACGGGCGGTCATCTGTTTTTCCAGCACTTCTTGCAGCAGGAAACGCAGATCGCGAGAAGGCGTGAGGGTGACCAACTGACCATCGCGATTGACTTTAGCCAATGCTTGATCAGCGCGTTGGTCAGCACCATTAATGCTGACTGTGACGCCTTGCAGGGTGGGATCCTGCTGTGGCAGCACCATGGTTGGGGTAATATTTAGCGTATTGTTACTGGTGGCGCATCCAGCGAGCATTAATACGGCCAATAAAGGAACATAAAGTTTTTTTAACATATTGACTGTCTCATCAATCCTAATTTTATACTCGTCATTGTTCAAACCGCGGCACTATAAGCTCAGCGGAATTTGCGTAGCCCATACCCCTGTAACCTGAAAAATGAAGAGTATAGCCAACAACAAATTGCCGCCATCATAACATTGCCGACAGCAGGGGGAAGTATTGAACGTCGTTGTAAGGTAAATTTTTATCGTGTAGTTAATTCAAGTTGATGTTGGCCTTCAGGCTGACGCTATACCGTGATGAGATAAGTAAATCCTCTGTTAGAACGATGCCGTCCTCTTTGCAGCTTGGATAACGATAGGTATATTGAGTTGCTAGGGCGGCTTGCCAGGGTGTGGAGGTTGTATGTTACGTAAGCAACAAATAGAAACTAAGTTGAACACGGCATTGGCGCCGGAGTACCTGGAGGTCGTTGATGAAAGTTATCGCCACCATGTCTTACCGGGGTCAGAAAGCCATTTCAATGTAGTGGTAGTCAGCGATCGTTTTGCCGGTGAGCGTATATTGGCACGCCATCGCGCCATTTATACTTTGTTGGCAGATGAGTTGGCGAATGGCGTCCATGCGCTGGCGCTCCATACCTATACCCCTAAAGAGTGGGAAGCCTTAGAAGATAAGGTACTCACTTCACCTCCTTGCCGTGGTGGTGGGGGCGGTTTGGCATAAAAATAGCCCCAAGTTCAAGCAAGGCCAGTCAGGCGGCGATCGGGAGACAACCCGCGCGGTGTTTTGGCTGGCAACGAGAATTTTTTGGGCTATCGAGGTGAAAACCTGAAGACGTATGAATATTAACATGCGCGTATCTGCTCGCTATCCTCGACTAGCTACGTTTGCGCCGCTATAATGTCGCGTCTTATTTTTCCGGAATGGTTTCGGGACGCTCTTGATATCAGGGAACTCGGTTTTTAATCTAGCCGTCCTGGTTCTTGCAACGGAGTTGACCGAGCACTTTGATTTTTTTGAGGTAACAAGATGCAAGTTTCAGTAGAAACCACTCAAGGCCTTGGGCGCCGTCTCTCTATTACTGTTCCCGCTGATGTTATCAATCAGGCGGTTAAGAAAGAGCTGATCAATGCGGCGAAAAACGTGCGTATCGACGGTTTCCGTAAAGGCAAAGTGCCGTTGAATATTGTTGAACAACGTTATGGTGCTTCTGTTCGTCAGGATGTGCTGGGCGATTTGATGCAACGTAACTTTGTTGACGCGATCATCAAAGAAAAAATTAACCCGGCTGGCGCACCTAACTACGTACCCGGTGAATATCAAGAAGGCGTAGATTTCGCTTTCGCCGTTGAGTTTGAAGTCTATCCAGAAGTTGAGTTGAAAGGTCTGGAAAGCATCGAGGTTGAAAAACCTGTTGTTGAAGTTAACGACGCAGATGTTGATACCATGCTGGAAACCCTGCGTAAGCAGCAAGCAAGCTGGAAAGCAACGGATGCCGCAGTGACAGCGGAAGATCGTGCGACTGTTGACTTTACTGGTTCCATTGATGGTGAAGTGTTTGAAGGTGGCAAAGCCGCCGATTTCGTTCTGGCGATGGGCCAGGGCCGCATGATCCCAGGTTTTGAAGAAGGTCTGGTGGGTCACAAAGCGGGTGACGAGTTTGTCATCGACGTCAATTTCCCTGAAGATTACCATGCTGAAAATCTGAAAGGTAAAGCGGCTAAATTCGCCATTGTGCTGAAGAAAGTCGAAGTTCGTGAACTACCGGAACTGACTGAAGAGTTTATCCAGCGTTTTGGTGTTGCTGATGGTTCTCTCGAGGGTTTGCGTGCTGAAGTGCGTAAAAACATGGAGCGCGAACTGAAAGGTGCGGTGCGTAATCGTATCAAGTCTCAGGCGATTGATGGCCTGGTGAAGGCTAATGAAATCGACGTGCCAGCAGCCCTGATTGATGGTGAAGTTGACGTTCTGCGTCGCCAGGCTGCCCAGCGTTTCGGTGGCAATGAGAAGCAAGCGTTGGAATTACCACGTGAACTGTTTGCTGAGCAAGCTAAACGCCGTGTGGTTGTCGGTTTGCTGTTGGGTGAAGTGATCAGCCAGCACGAATTGAAAGCTGACGAAGACCGCGTTAAAGCCTTGATCGAAGAAATGGCTTCCGCCTACGAAGATCCAAGTGAAGTGATTGAGTTCTATAGCCAGAACAAAGAACTGATGAATAATATGCGTAACGTTGCTTTGGAAGAGCAAGCCGTTGAATGCTTGCTGGCTAAAGCAAAAGTCACTGAAAAAGCGACAACGTTCACCGAACTGATGAACCAGCCTCAACAGGGCTAATGCAGGTTTCAGACCAGAGAGGTGGCTCAAACACTGTTTGAGTTCACCGTGACTGATTCTGGTCAAACAACCGAGCAACTGTCGCCAGCTATGCTGTAGTGTGAAGGTGTAGTATGAAGGCGGGGAGTTATCGTTGGTTCCTTGAAAGAGCCTGTAGCCTTGGTTACGGGCTTTTTTTTTTGCTGCCTAACTGATTATCTTAGAACAATATATCTCAGAGCTATTTATCGCAGCACGATTTATCTCAGAACGATTTATTTCAGAACAAGAGTGACAATAAGCAGGTTGTGATATCGAAAAATAGGTGTGCAGTTTGTCAATAGTTTGAGTATAGCTTGAGCATAGTCATGAAGGCTGTTCTAAAGTAGAATCGACAGACAATAGCGCCAAGGCAATTTCTATTAGGAGACGGTAATGTCATACAGTGGCGAACGAGATCAATTTGTACCTAACATGGCACTGGTGCCAATGGTGGTAGAGCAGACTTCCCGCGGCGAGCGTTCTTACGATATCTATTCCCGCCTGCTGAAAGAGCGCATTATTTTCCTGACGGGTCAGGTTGAAGACTATATGGCGAATCTGATCGTGGCACAGATGCTGTTCCTTGAAGCAGAAAGCCCAGAGAAAGACATTTTTCTGTACATCAACTCGCCGGGCGGGGTGATTACGGCAGGTATGTCCATCTATGATACCATGCAGTTTATTAAGCCGGATGTCAGCACCATTTGTATGGGGCAGGCTTGTTCCATGGGGTCATTCCTGCTGACTGCGGGGACCAAAGGTAAGCGTTTCTGCCTGCCAAATTCCAAGGTCATGATCCACCAGCCGTTGGGCGGCTATCAGGGCCAAGCGACAGATATTGAAATCCATGCGCGTGAAATTCTGAAAGTGAAAGAACGGATGAATACACTGCTGGCCCAGCATAGTGGAAAAACACTGGAGCAGATTGAAGCTGACACCGAACGTGATCGCTTTATGACGGCACAAGAGGCGAAAGACTATGGCCTGGTTGACGATATTTTGACCCACCGCAGTTAACCCCTAAGTGTAATACCAAAATAATTCGATTTGCTGGTAGGCGGCTAGCGATTGCATCCCCAGGAGCATAGATAACTATGTGACTGGGGTGACAGACAAATCAGCCAGGAGCGGATTTGAACGCTGTTTACAGTGGCCCCGATAGGGGCGAGCCTCATGGCGGAGGCGAGTAATTGCAGCTAACACCCAAGCAACTTGAATTATGAAGGGTATATACACTGGTTTATTCCGGTTGCAGCCAACTTGAATGACGATGGGTATAAGCTATAGTGTGCATAGCTTGCTATAAATTGCATTATCGGCATTGCCAATATAATGTTTGGGGATGCTGCCGCCGTGGAACCCTGCGGGGCAAAGACAAAAGAAGAGGTTTGACTCATGACAGATAAGCGCAAAGATGGTTCAGGCAAACTACTGTACTGCTCTTTCTGTGGCAAAAGCCAACACGAAGTGCGTAAGTTGATTGCTGGCCCGTCAGTGTATATCTGCGATGAATGTGTTGATTTGTGTAACGACATTATTCGCGAAGAGATTAAAGAGGTTGCCCCGCATCGCGAGCGCAACTCATTGCCAACACCGCACGAAATCCGTCACCATCTGGACGATTATGTTATTGGCCAGGAACCGGCAAAAAAAGTATTGGCTGTAGCCGTTTATAACCACTACAAACGCCTGCGTAACAGCGATGTCAGTGACGGTATAGAATTGGGAAAAAGTAATATTCTGTTGATTGGCCCGACGGGCAGCGGCAAAACCTTATTGGCGGAAACGTTGGCTCGTTTGCTGGATGTCCCTTTCACCATGGCTGATGCGACGACACTGACTGAAGCGGGCTACGTGGGGGAAGATGTCGAGAACATTATCCAGAAGCTGCTACAGAAATGTGACTACGACGTACAGAAAGCCCAGCGTGGTATTGTCTATATCGATGAAATCGACAAAATTTCACGTAAATCAGACAACCCATCCATTACCCGCGACGTTTCAGGGGAAGGTGTACAGCAGGCATTGCTGAAACTGATCGAGGGCACCATTGCTGCAGTACCGCCGCAAGGTGGGCGTAAGCATCCGCAGCAGGAGTTTTTACAGGTTGATACCTCGAAGATCCTGTTTATCTGTGGTGGTGCCTTTGCGGGTCTGGACAAAGTGATTGGTCAGCGGGTAAATACCAGTTCTGGTATCGGTTTCGGTGCCACCGTGAAGGGTGAGACAGAAAAAGCCACGGAAAGTGAACTGCTATTGCAGGTTGAGCCGGAGGATTTGATCAAATTTGGTCTGATTCCGGAATTTATTGGTCGCTTACCGGTGGTAGCGACACTCAGCGAGCTGAATGAAGAAGCCCTTATTCAGATCCTTAAAGAGCCGAAAAACGCCCTGACCAAGCAGTATCAGGCGCTGTTCAACCTTGAAGGGGTAGAGCTGGAATTCCGTGAGGAGGCGTTGACGGCCATTGCCAAGAAAGCCATGACGCGTAAGACCGGTGCTCGTGGTCTGCGCTCCATCGTTGAAGGGGCATTGCTGGATACCATGTATGACCTTCCTTCGTTGGAAAGCGTGGATAAAGTGGTGATTGACGAATCAGTCATTGATGGTCAATCCAAGCCGTTGTTGATTTATGGCAAACCGGAAGCACAAGCTTCTGGCGAATAATTGCTCAGCCAAGTCAGCGAGTTAATGGTAAAATGGGGGATTCTGTCCCCCATTTTTTTTCTCTGCATTCTGCCGTTGAATGTATGAAGATCATCCCCATATACTCTTGATTCAGGTTTTGTGACACGTTTGATGCTTGCGTCTCATGAGATTCCTAATCCTGGCGGAAAATAACCTAAGAGAGAGCTCTATGAACCTTGAGCGTTCCGAACGCATTGAAATCCCCGTTTTACCATTGCGCGATGTGGTGGTATATCCGCATATGGTGATCCCGTTATTTGTTGGCAGGGAAAAATCGATTCGGTGCCTCGAAGCCGCGATGGATCACGACAAAAAGATCATGCTGGTGGCACAGAAAGAGGCTTCGACGGATGAACCTGGCATTAATGATTTGTTCTCTGTGGGGACAGTAGCGTCGATTTTACAGATGCTGAAGTTGCCGGATGGCACAGTTAAAGTGCTGGTGGAGGGCCTACAGCGTGCGCGTATTACCACGCTTTCCGATAGCGGAGAACACTTTGCAGCACAAGCAGAATATCTTGTATCACCGCCGATTGATGAGCGCGAACAAGAAGTTTTGACGCGTACTGCAATTAATCAGTTTGAAGGCTATATCAAGCTGAACAAAAAAATTCCACCGGAGGTGCTGACATCATTGAACAGCATCGATGATGCTGACCGTCTGGCGGATACTATTGCTGCGCATATGCCACTGAAGCTGAATGACAAACAGTCGGTGCTGGAAATGTCAGATATCAGTGAGCGCCTAGAGTATCTGATGGCGATGATGGAGTCGGAAATTGATCTGTTACAGGTCGAGAAACGCATCCGTAATCGCGTCAAGAAACAGATGGAAAAGAGCCAGCGGGAGTACTATCTGAATGAGCAAATGAAGGCCATTCAGAAAGAGCTGGGCGAGATGGATGATACGCCAGATGAACACGAAGCACTCAAGCGCAAGATAGAAGCGGCGAAAATGCCGAAAGAAGCGCGTGAGAAAACAGAAGCGGAACTGCAGAAGCTGAAAATGATGTCGCCGATGTCTGCGGAAGCGACTGTCGTCCGTGGCTATATTGATTGGATGTTGCAAGTACCCTGGAATGCGCGCAGTAAAGTGAAAAAAGATCTGGTCAAAGCGCAGGAAATACTGGATACCGACCATTATGGTCTGGAGCGCGTTAAAGATCGCATTCTTGAATATCTCGCGGTTCAAAGCCGGGTCAGCAAAATCAAGGGGCCGATCCTTTGTCTGGTTGGGCCTCCTGGTGTGGGTAAAACGTCACTGGGCCAATCTATAGCGCGTGCCACGGGGCGTGAATATGTGCGTATGGCTCTGGGCGGGGTACGTGATGAAGCGGAGATCCGTGGTCACCGCCGGACTTATATCGGTTCCATGCCGGGTAAACTGATCCAGAAAATGGCCAAGGTCGGGGTGAAAAACCCGCTATTCCTGCTTGATGAGATTGATAAAATGTCATCGGACATGCGTGGCGATCCGGCCTCTGCCTTGTTGGAGGTGTTGGATCCGGAACAGAATGTGGCGTTTAACGATCACTATCTGGAAGTGGATTACGATTTGTCTGATGTGATGTTTGTTGCAACGTCAAACTCGATGAATATCCCAGCACCACTGCTTGATCGCATGGAAGTGATTCGTCTTTCCGGTTATACCGAAGATGAAAAGCTGAACATCGCCAAGCAGCATCTGTTGCCCAAGCAGATTGAGCGTAATGCGCTTAAGAAAGGGGAGTTGACGGTTGATGACAGCGCTATCATCGGCATTATCCGCTATTACACCCGCGAAGCTGGGGTGCGTAGTCTGGAGCGTGAAATCTCCAAGCTGTGTCGTAAAGCAGTGAAATCGCTGTTGATGGACAAAAAGCTTAAGCATATTGAAATTAATGGTGAAAACCTGAAGGAGTATCTCGGTGTGCAGCGGGTTGATTATGGCCGTGCAGATACCGAGAACCGTGTTGGTCAGGTGACGGGGTTGGCGTGGACTGAGGTCGGTGGTGATCTGCTGACGATTGAAACTGCCTGTGTCCCCGGTAAAGGCAAACTGACTTATACCGGTTCCTTGGGGGAGGTAATGCAAGAGTCTATTCAGGCTGCATTGACCGTAGTACGCGCACGTGCAGAGAAGTTGGGTATTAATGCCGACTTTTATGAAAAGCGCGATATTCACGTTCATGTACCGGAAGGGGCAACGCCGAAAGATGGCCCGAGTGCCGGTATTGCCATGTGTACCGCGCTGGTGTCTTGTTTAACGGGTAACCCAGTTCGTGCCGATGTGGCAATGACCGGCGAAATCACGTTGCGGGGTCAGGTGTTGCCGATCGGTGGTCTGAAAGAGAAACTGCTGGCGGCACATCGTGGTGGGATTAAAATCGTGCTGATCCCTTATGAGAACAAGCGTGATCTGGAAGAGATCCCAGATAACGTGATCGCTGATCTGGAGATCCATCCAGTACAGAAAATCGATGAGGTTTTCAGCATTGCATTGCAGAATCCGGCTTTCGGTATGCAACCTGTTGCGGCAAAATAGTGACGGATAGCAAAAACCATTGAGAAAACTTATGCTGGCAAGGCATTTCTCACTTGCCAGCATTTTTATGTGCCGCTAAGTTAGAACATCGTTGGGCCGTGTTTTGCCAGTCTACTCAAGTTCAATGAAGTTGCCGGATAAAACGCATCGCGTTTTGAACAGCGTTTGCGCCAACACCGCCGCAGTTTTATTGATGATGGGTGGATGTATTGATGGCTTGCCAAGGTTCGATGGGATTGATATAAAAGCTGCGCTGTCGTAACCGTAGGGATTCTTCGGTGCGACGTTTGAATTCTAGAGGGGATGATAGAGTGAATAAGTCACAATTGATCGACAAAATTGCTGCTGGTGCAAATATTTCCAAAGCGGCCGCTGGCCGTGCTTTAGATGCAATCATTGTATCTGTTACTGAATCCTTGAAAGAAGGGGATGATGTAGCTTTGGTAGGATTCGGTTCTTTCACCGTGCGTGAGCGTTCAGCTCGTACTGGCCGTAACCCGCAAACTGGCAAAGAGATTAAAATTGCGGCAGCCAAAGTTCCTGCTTTCCGTGCAGGGAAAGCGCTGAAAGATGCAGTAAACTGATTACCGTGTCCACCGGCTATTGAGTTCAGTAAAACAATCACCTGACGTAGCGGTATTGGTAAGGTAAGATATAAGGCGCATCAGTTGATGCGCTTTTTTATTTTTGTTGCAGGGAACGCGCCTGCACAAGGGTTGTTAATCTATATCCATACTCAATGAAGTTGCAGGTAGGCGGCGGAGCCCCAGAAACTTGGCTAACCAAGTGACTTGGGTGAAAAGCCAACACTTTTGCAGTTTCATTGACGACGGGTATACACCACAGCGGAGTGTTGTCACACTATGATGGACAATTTACGCGCGGCGGCTAATCACGTCGTGCTAAAAATCATCCTGGGCCTGATCATTTTGTCATTTGTTTTGACAGGGGTGGGTAACTACCTGATCGGCGGTTCCAGCGATTATGCAGCAAAAGTAAATAGCCAGGTGATTGAACGCGGCCAACTGGAACAAGCTTTCCAAAGTGAACGTAACCGTATGCAACAGCAACTGGGGGATCAGTTCTCTGAGTTAGCGAGCAATGAGGGTTATATGCGTCAGCTACGTCACCAGGTATTGATGCAGTTGGTCGATAAAACGCTGCTTGATCAGTATGCCAAGAAATTAGGTCTGACTGTCAGTGACGAACAGGTGAAAGAGGGCATTCGTAAAGAGCCTTATTTCCAGACCAATGGTCAGTTCGATAACAGCAAGTACCTGGCTTTGATTAACCAGTCCGGTTATACCCCGGAAAATTACGCACAATCTATGCGCCAACAGTTAATCAATCAGCAGATGATCCAGG
Source organism: Serratia sp. DD3 (assembly GCF_000496755.2). The sequence continues at coordinate 81,529 of NZ_AYKS02000016.1, read as the reverse complement.
GCTTTGGCGGTTCTGATATTGTGTTGCCAAGTGAAGCTCAGTCGATGGTTGCGCTGATGCTGCAAGAGCGCGATGTTCGCCTGGCGACCATTGATCTGAAAGCCATTCAGGCTCAGCAGACAGTCAGCGACGAGGAGTTGAAAGCCTACTACGAGCAGAACAAGAACAGCTTTACTGCCCCCGAGCAGGTAAAAGTGAGCTATATCTTGCTGGATGCCACTGCCATGCAGGATAAAGTAACGGTGACTGAGGCCGATATCACGGCTTATTACGACAAGCACCAGAGTAACTTCGGCCAACCAGAACGTAAAAAATTCAGCATTATCCAACTGAAAACGGCAGAGGAAGCGAATACCGTGTTGGACGAGCTGAAAAAAGGCGCTGATTTTGCCACCCTGGCAAAGGAAAAATCGACCGATATTGTCTCTAGCCGTAACGGTGGCCAGATGGATTGGATGGAACCGGGTTCGATGCCAGATGAGCTGAAACAGGCAAACCTGACGGAGAAAGGGCAATTGTCCGGCGTGGTAAAATCGTCTGTCGGTTACCTGATTGTTCGTTTGGATGACATTAAAGCCTCAAAGGTCAAACCATTGAGCGAGGTGCACGATGCTCTTGCCAAACAGGTGAAGCTGGAAAAAGCGGTGGATGCTTTCTTTGCATTGCAACAGAAAGTGAGCGAAGCGGCGAGCAACGATAACGAATCCTTGGCTTCTGCAGAAGAAGCGGCAGGTATCAAAGCGACACATACTGATTGGTTTACCCGTGACAATCCTCCTGCGGAGTTGAATTCCAAGTCAGTGGTGCAAGCTATCTTCGGTGGTTCGTTGATTGGTGAAAATGGCACTCCGGGCAGTAACTCTGATGTCATCACCATAGACGGTGATCGCGCGGTAGTGGTGCGGGTTGCTGCCCACCAGCCTGAATCGATTAAACCGCTCGAGAAAGTGAAAGATGACATTGTTGCCATGGTCAAGCGCAATAAAGCGTTGCAAGCGGCAAAACTGCAGGCAGAAAAATTGCTGGTTGAGCTGAAACAGGGTAAGGGCGAAGAGGCGATGAAAGCCGCTGGTCTGAGCTTTGGCAGCGTACAGAAAATGGTACGTGCATCGCAGGGTAACCAACTGGTAGAAACGGTATTCTCATTGCCTCATCCGCAGGATGGCAAAGCCGTTTACGGTATGTCACAGGATCATCAGGATAACGTAGTATTGATTGCTCTGGATGCAGTAAGACCAGGTACGTTGTCAGCGGATGAGATGAAAGTGTTTATCAGCCGGATGGAGCAAGGGACTAGCAGTGTAGTCTTCGACTCCTTGTTGGCGAGTTTGCGTAAGCAAGCCTCGATCGAGCTGGGGGCGGCTGAGCAGTCGCAGCCTTAATCTCATTGTTGCTAATCAGGTCGGTGTCCTTTGTCGCATAAAAATTGACGCGATAGCAGGGCACCCTCCACGTACTCATCTATTGTGCGAGTGGCGACAAGCAACGCATTTCTTTGCAACAACCTGTAATGTTTTAAGGCCGCTTTCGCGGCCTTTTCCATAGTTAACTTTTGCTATTTGCTGATTATTTGCTGCTGCGGCAAGGTAGCCTTGCTGTTAAACACAAGGAGGATACAGCATGCAATTAAGCAAGCATCAAATAATCACCCGTTTTAATTTGGCCGTAAAACAGTTGTTCATCAAACAGTTGGTCGTGGCGGCACTGTTTAGCCTGATGGGCACTTCAGCTATCGCGGCAGAAAAACCGGCCTCTGGGCAACCCGCCTCAGCTTCGGTAGCAACAACACCGAAATCAACCAGTGGCACCACTGCACCGGTTGAAGAGGAACTCAAGGTCAGCATTAATCAGGCTGATGCCGAGGAGTTGGCGCGCGCATTAAATGGCGTCGGCTTGAAAAAGGCGGAAGCGATCATCCGTTATCGGGAACAGAACGGGCCCTTTACTCAGGTTGAACAACTACAAGAGGTGCCGGGCATCGGCCCTTCATTAGTGGAAAGAAATCGTAATCGGCTGAAAATGTGATGCCGTCAGCGGCTGCATGGTAGAGGGCCATTGCAGCCGCTTTTATTCTGTTAATCTTTTCTTTTGTTAATAACTTATGCTGCTAAAGCAGACCCGTTTTTTGTTTCATGCTGGCCATCACCCCGGCTTTATCCTGCAGATAGTGCTGTAAACCTTTGGCACGTAGATGGCAGGCAGCACATTCACCACAACCATCACCCTGAATACCGTTATAACAGGTGAGCGTTTGGTGGCGAATAAGTGCTAACTGTTGGTAATAATCTGCCAGAGCCCAGGTTTCAGCTTTGTCTAGCCACATCAGCGGGGTTTCGAAGCGAATATTACGGGCAATGCCCAAGACGATGGCTTGATTCAGCGCTTTAATAAACTCATCACGGCAATCTGGGTAGCCTGAAAAGTCAGTCTCACAAACCCCGCAGATCACCGCTTCTGCTTCCACTTGGTAAGCGTAAATAGCGGCCAAGGTCAGGAATAAAATATTGCGCCCAGGAACAAAGGTGTTGGGTATGGGACTTTGCAGCGAACTGTTATAGCTGGGGACGGGAATACTGTCGCGAGTCAGGCTACTGATAGCTAACTCGTTGAGCAATGTGGCATCTAATACTTTGTGAGCCTTGGCACCCAAGGTTTTAGATAAGGTGGCGGCAATGTCAATTTCAACGTGGTGACGCTGGCCATAATCAAATGTAATGCAGTGAACTTCATCATACTGTTGCAATGCCTGAATTAAGCAGGTCGTGGAGTCTTGTCCACCGCTAAAAACGACGACAGCGCGTTTCATAGAATCTACCTTCTGGAACTATTTTGGGTATAAATCAGGAACTCTTTTTTCAAATTGTTCACTATTACTTCCGTAAATACCACTTCATACTACAGCGATTGTAGTGATACTCACATTAACGAGGTTTTCATGTATCGGCTGGCGGCTTTCGATATGGATGGTACTTTATTGACCCCGGATCATCAGGTTGGTCCGGAAACCCTAGCGGTATTGAATCAATTGATTGAAAGGGAGATGGTCGTCACCTTTGCTACCGGGCGGCACAATCTTGATGTTCAGCCAATCATGGCGCAACTGGGTTTACAAGGATACTTGATCAGCGGTAACGGTACTCGTATCTATAATCATCAGGGGCAACAACTGGAGGCGATCAACTTATCGGCTGAAATCGCAGAAGAAGTATTGCGTACCCCCTGGGTAACCCCTGCCAGTATCCATGTATTCCGCGACGAAGGGTGGTTTACTGAATATGCAGTGCCGGAAATGTTGGCGGCACATCACCTGAGTGGTTTCCAGTTTCAACTGACTGAATTACAACAGCTACCCACACAGGGCAATAGCAAAGTGTGTTTCTGTGCCTCACCTGAATCATTGTTCGAATTACAAGTGGAGTTACAACGGCATTTTGGCTCATCGGTTGATCTCTGCCTTTCCGCCGCCGACAGCTTGGAAGTATTGCCAAAAGGCTGTAATAAAGGGGCTGCATTGGCGAAACTGAGTCAACATCTAGGGGTGAGCCTGGCTGATTGCATCGCCTTTGGTGATGCGATGAACGACAAAGAGATGTTGGACAGTGTCGGGCATGGTGTGGTGATGGGCAATGCGTTGCCACAGTTGAAGTCTCAATTGCCTCATCTTCCGGTTATTGGTCGCTGCGAGCAACAGGCTGTGGCCCACTATTTACAACATTGGCTGGGTTTACCACCCCTCACTGATTCCCCCGAATAATGAGGTTTTTACAGCCAGCCGGGCAGGTTACCCGGCTTTTTTGTAGTCTGGGATATATCTAGGGTGATTGATAGGCAATGCCGTTCTTAAAGGTGGGCTAACTGTAACTGCCAGGGAGTTAAATCACCGATATTGCTGCTAACCCATTCAGGGTTGTAATAAGTATCCAGATAACGTTCACCACTGTCACATAACAGGGTGACGATAGCGCCTTGCTCACCGGCTTCGCGCATTTGTTTGGCTAACTGCAAGGCTCCCCAGACGTTGGTTCCGGTAGAGGCCCCTACTTTACGGCCCAGTATATTTTCCAACCAATGGATAGTGGCGATACTGGCGGCGTCTGGCACTCGTAACATCCTATCGATCACCGAAGGGATAAACGACGGTTCGGCGCGTGGCCGACCAATGCCTTCAATCCGGCTACCACAGTGGCCAGTAATCGTGTTATCCCCTTGTTGGAACCAGTCATAAAATACCGAGTTCTCGGGGTCGACGACCGTTAGTTGTGTATTATGTCCTTGATAGCGCAGATAACGACCCAATGTGGCGGAGGTACCGCCAGTGCCAGCACTCATCACAATATGTTTCGGTATCGGATGCGGTTCACGCGCCATCTGGCGAAAGATACTGTCTGCAATATTGTTGTTTCCCCGCCAGTCGGTTGCACGTTCAGCAAAGGTGAATTGATCCATATAATGGCCGTTCAACTCTTTAGCCAATGCTTCTGAGGTGGCATAAATTTGCGCAGAGTGATCAACAAAATGGCAGCGGCCACCGTAAAAGGTGATCTGTTCTACTTTACGGCGAGCGGTGCAGGAGGGCATCACGGCAATAAATGGTAGACCAAGCAGGCGGGCAAAGTAGGCCTCTGATACTGCGGTACTGCCGGAAGACGCTTCGATAATGGGGGTGTTTTCAGTGATCCAGCCATTGCACAGGCCATAGAGAAACAGTGAACGTGCCAGGCGATGCTTTAAACTGCCTGTGGGGTGAGTACTTTCATCTTTTAGATAAAGGTAGATACCCGGAAATTCTGGCAGGTTAAGGCGTATCAAGTGGGTATCCGCAGAACGCTGGAAATCCGCTTCAATTTCACCGATAGCATATTTTACCCAATTATTTTTCATCGTCTGGTCTCTGTACGTAGTATGGGGGCATATTTATGGCGTAGCATAACGGTTTATAGAGGGAAAAAAGTTGCTATTTTCCCTTTAAAATCGCCTAATGGGAGAAATTTTTTCTACTGAATGACGATATGTTGGATAAAATAGACCGTAAGTTGTTATCCATGTTGCAACAAGACTGTACCCAACCGTTGCAGGTTTTAGCTGAGGCGGTCAATCTGACGTCGACACCTTGCTGGAAACGGCTGAAAAGGTTGGAGGATGAAGGGTATATTCGTGGGCGGGTAGCCTTGTTGGATAATGAAAAGCTTGGGCTTGGGTTAACGGCATTTGTACAGATAAAAACGCAGCAACATAGCAGCGAGTGGTATCAAAAATTTGTCGCACTGACCACTGATATGCCCGAGGTACTGGCGTTTTACCGTATGGCGGGGGAATACGATTACCTGATGCAGGTTGAAGTTGCGGATATGAAAAGTTATGACAACTTCTATAAACGCCTGGTGACGGGGGTTCCTGGGTTAATTGATGTGACTTCCAGCTTTGCTATGGAAAAAATCAAGTATACTACAGCGCTACCGGTACCGGAGTAAGCCGTCTTATACCCAAAATAATTCGAGTTGCTTATAGGCGGCAAACGCTGGAGCCCCTAGGAGCATAGCCCTGTAGGGTAAAACCACCGGGCGGTATTTATTATTTGCTGGAAAGCCATCTGGATAAAACTGCGTGAGATTATTTGCTCAAATCGGCTGGTATTTCCGCCGTGAGTGGCGTCGCTACCTGGGGGCAGTGCTGCTGCTGGTGATCATTGCTTTATTGCAACTGCTGCCACCGAAGTTGGTCGGCATTATTGTCGATGGTGTCACCCATCAACAGATGTCTACTCACACGTTGATGTCCTGGCTGGCACTAATGTGCGGGGTCGCGATTATCGTTTATCTACTGCGCTATGTGTGGCGGGTACTGCTATTTGGTGCCTCCTACCAACTGGCGATTGAACTCCGCGGAAATTTTTATCGTCAACTCAGTCAGCAAAATCCGGCATTTTATCTGCGCTACCGTACCGGCGATTTGATGGCATTGGCCACTAATGATGTGGACCGTGTGGTCTTTGCCGCAGGGGAAGGGGTGTTGACGCTGGTGGACTCATTGGTGATGGGGTTGGCGGTTTTGATTGTCATGAGTACTCAAATCAGTTGGCAATTGACCCTGCTGTCATTAATACCGATGCCTATCATGGCGGTCGCCATCAAATACTATGGTGAACAATTGCACCAGCGCTTTAAGTCTGCGCAGGAAGCCTTTTCCAGCCTGAATGATCAGGCGCAGGAAAACATGACCAGCATTCGCATGATCAAGGCATTTGGCCTGGAAGATCATCAATCCAATCAATTTGCTGAGGTGGCAGCCCAAACGGGGGCGAAGAACATGTATGTTGCCCGTATTGATGCTCGTTTTGATCCGACGATTTATGGCGCTATAGCTGCGGCTAACCTGCTGGCGATCAGTGGTGGCAGTTGGATGGTGGTGAATGGGACACTCACATTAGGCCAATTGACCAGCTTTGTGATGTATCTTGGCTTAATGATTTGGCCGATGCTGGCACTCGCCTGGATGTTCAATATTGTTGAGCGCGGTAGTGCCGCCTATAGCCGCATTCGTCGCTTACTGGATGAAGTGCCCGCAGTAACGGATGGTGACCAGGATTTGCCAGCCGGGCGCGGTAGCTTGGTGGTGGATATCAACGAGTTTCATTACCCGGGCAACAGCAAGCTGGCACTGCATAATGTAGTACTTCAATTGCAACCAGGGCAGATGTTAGGGTTGTGTGGACCGACGGGCTCCGGTAAATCGACCCTATTGGCACTGATTCAACGCCAATTTGATATTGATGATGGGTTTATCAGTTACCACGGTTTGCCACTGACCGAGATCAAGCTTGATGCTTGGCGTTCTCGTTTGGCCATCGTCAGCCAAACGCCCTTTCTGTTCTCTGACAGTGTGGCGAACAACATCGCCTTGGGGAACCCTTCAGCCACTCGAGAGCAGATTGAACAAGCCGCACGATTGGCTTATGTCCATGACGATATTCTACGCCTGCCACAGGGATACGAAACCGAGGTAGGTGAGCGGGGTGTCATGCTTTCCGGGGGGCAGAAGCAGCGTATCTCCATTGCCAGAGCCTTATTGCTGGATGCGGAAATCCTGATCCTGGATGATGCCCTGTCGGCGGTAGATGGGCGCACAGAGCATCAAATTCTGCATAATCTCCGCCAGTGGGGGCAACATCGCACCTTGGTTATTAGTGCGCACCGCCTTTCAGCCCTGACTGAGGCGGGGGAAATTCTAGTCATGCAACATGGCTCGGTGGCGCAGCGTGGGCAACACAGTGCTTTAGTGGCAGAGCCAGGCTGGTATCGCGATATGTTCCGTTATCAGCAATTGGAAGCCGCATTGGATGAAGTCCCAGAAAATGCGCGGGAGGCATTGGCCGATGAATAAGCGACAAAATTTATGGCCAACCCTCAAACGCTTGCTGGCTTACGGTTCCCCTTACCGTAAACCGCTGGGGCTGGCCGTGTTGATGTTGTGGATTGCGGCGGCGGCAGAGGTCACTGGCCCGGTGTTGGTCAGCTATTTTATCGATAACTATGTTGCCAGGAACCAGCTACCGGTGATGATGGTCAGTGGTTTGGCGCTTGCTTATATTCTGCTGCAACTATTGGCTGCAGTATTACATTATTTCCAGTCTTTGTTGTTTAATCAGGCGGCGGTGGGGGTAGTGCAACGATTACGTACCGAAGTAATGGATGCGGCACTGCGCCAGCCGTTGAGCACCTTTGATACCCAACCGGTTGGGCAGTTGATCTCGCGAGTCACCAATGATACCGAAGTGATTAAAGATCTCTACGTGACGGTGGTCTCCACAGTGTTGAAAAGTGCTGCGTTGATTGGTGCCATGCTGGTGGCAATGTTCAGCCTTGATTGGCGTATGGCGTTAGTGGCGGTCTGCATCTTCCCAGCGGTGATGGTCGTGATGGTAATTTACCAATATTACAGCACCCCGATTGTCCGCCGTGTACGTAGCTATTTGGCGGATATTAATGATGGATTTAATGAAGTCATTGGTGGCATGGGGGTGATCCAACAGTTCCGCCAGCAGCGTCGTTTTGGTGAGCGTATGAGTGCTGCCAGTCACTCTCATTATATGGCGCGTATGCAGACGCTACGGTTGGATGGTTTCTTACTGCGCCCTTTGCTCAGCCTGTTTTCTGCACTGATACTTTGCGGCTTACTGATGTTGTTTGGTTTTAGTGGTGAAGGGGTGATTAGCGTTGGGGTGCTGTATGCTTTTATCAACTATCTTGGTCGTCTGAATGAACCCTTAATTGAGCTGACTACCCAACAATCGATGTTACAGCAAGCCCTGGTGGCGGGAGAACGTATTTTTGAATTGATGGATGGTAGCCAACAACGTTATGGCAACGATGATCGTCCTTTATTAAATGGCAGTATTGACATCAAGGACCTGAGTTTCGCTTACCATCATCAAGAGAAGGTATTGCACCATATCTCGCTGCAGGTGCCCTCGCGCGGTTTTCTTGCGTTGGTGGGGCATACTGGCAGTGGTAAGAGTACTCTGGCAAATCTGCTGATGGGCTATTACCCGCCAAATGAAGGTGAAATCCGTCTGGATGGTCGACTTTTATCTGATCTTTCACACCCTGTCTTGCGGCAAGGTATCGCGATGGTACAACAAGATCCGGTAGTCATGGCGGAAACGATGATGGCCAATGTGACATTGGGTCGTGATATCAGTGAAGAAGCCGTTTGGCAGGCACTGGAAACCGTACAACTGGACGAGCTGGTACGCACTTTTCCTCAGGGTATCCATACCTGTTTGGGGGAGCAGGGTAACAATTTGTCTGTTGGCCAAAAACAACTATTGGCTATCGCCCGCGTGTTGGTACATCCCCCTCAGATCCTGATCCTCGATGAAGCAACGGCGAATATCGACTCAGGAACAGAACAGGCGATCCAGCGTGCCTTGCGCCTGATTCGCCAGAAGACAACACTGGTGGTGATTGCCCATCGTCTTTCAACGATTGTGGAAGCGGATTCTATTGTGGTCTTGCATCGAGGTCATAAGGTAGAGCAGGGGAATCACCAACAATTGTTGGCGCAGCGGGGGCGTTATTACCAGATGTATCAGTTACAGTTGGTGGGTAAGGAGCTGGAAGCCGCGATTCGTGAAGAGACGCAACCCGCATAGATTCCTCTATTGAGCTCCCCCAAGAGAGGCTATCTGTGGTAGCCATTGTGGGTTTGCATATGCACTTTATCTAGGCGTGCTGCACCAATAGAGTGCAAATCAGTTAGCGATGACTCAGGCTGTTGCGCGCTGCACGTCTGTTTGTTTTCTTTTTCTATTAATAAGCTTCCCTAATCACCCTTTTATCTGCCGCTTAAAGATATGGCATGCCCCTTGCTTTATCCGATGAGTACCAAGCGCTGTTTCTGAACCTGACATGTGGAGAGACAATATGAAGCTGGTTACTGTGGTGATTAAACCGTTCAAACTAGAGGACGTGCGTGAAGCCTTATCATCTATAGGCGTTCAGGGGATGACTGTGACTGAAGTTAAAGGGTTTGGACGCCAGAAAGGTCACGCTGAGCTTTATCGGGGAGCAGAATATAGCGTCAACTTCTTACCTAAAGTCAAAATTGACATTGCCATTGCGGATGACCAGCTCGACGAAGTGGTGGATGTGATTAGCCAAGCGGCCTACACCGGCAAAATTGGCGATGGCAAAATTTTTGTTACTGAATTGCAACGTGTTATTCGTATCCGCACGGGTGAGACAGACGAATCTGCACTGTAATGACCGGGTTAGTCAATTGAATGGGGATGGGGTGATTATGAAAAGACTTTTATCCGTGTTAGGCCTAAGTGCGATAACGCTGACCCCTTCCTGGGCTCTGGCAGCACCGGCGATAGCAGACAAGGCTGATAACGCGTTTATGATGATTTGTACCGCGTTAGTGCTATTTATGACGTTGCCCGGTATTGCGCTGTTTTATGGCGGTTTACTGCGTGGCAAGAATGTACTTTCACTGTTGACACAAGTTACCGTGACTTTCGCTTTGGTGTGCGTGTTATGGGTCATTTTTGGCTACACGCTGGCGTTCAGTGAAGGTAACGCCTTCTTTGGTGGTTTTCAGACGCTGATGCTCAGAGGTATTGGCTTGGACAGTGTGACCGGTACATTCAGCCAATTGATCCACGTTGCTTTTCAGGCTTCTTTTGCCTGTATTACGGTGGCGCTGGTGGTTGGTGGGTTTGCTGAGCGTATTCGCTTTTCCGCTGTGATCATTTTCTCTGCCATCTGGTTCACGATTTCCTACTTGCCAATAGCCCATATGGTATGGGGGGGCGGATTACTGGCAACGGATGGTGCACTGGATTTTGCTGGCGGCACGGTGGTGCATATCAATGCGGCCAGTGCCGGGTTGGTGGGCGCTTACCTGCTGGGTAAACGGGCTGGTTTTGGCAAAGAGGCGTTCAAGCCACATAACTTACCCATGGTATTTACTGGCGCTTCTATTCTGTACATCGGTTGGTTTGGTTTTAATGCAGGTTCAGCTGGCGCGGCTAACGGTGTTGCGGCGCTGGCATTTCTCAACACCATGATAGCAACGGCAGGGGCGATTCTCTCTTGGACCTTTGCCGAGTGGATACTGCGAGGTAAGCCCTCACTATTAGGTGCCTGTTCTGGCTGTATTGCCGGTTTGGTTGCGGTTACCCCGGCAGCGGGGACTGTGGGTATTGGTGGTGCATTGATTATTGGCCTGGTAGCCGGTGTATCTGGTTTGTGGGGGGTAGTGACGCTGAAGAAATGGCTGAAAGTGGACGATACCTGTGATGTATTTGGTGTTCATGGCGTTTGTGGCATTGTCGGGTGTTTGCTGACTGGCGTGTTTACCGCTTCATCACTGGGGGGAACCGGCTATGCACCCGGTGTGACCATGGGCCACCAAATATGGATACAGCTGTTGAGTGTTATTGTGACGTTAGTGTGGTCAAGTATTGCTGCCTTTATTGCTTTTAAAGTCGCGGATATAGCTGTTGGGCTGCGGGTACCAGAAGAACAAGAGCGTGAAGGATTAGATGTTAACAGCCATGGCGAAAATGCTTATAACCAGTAAATTGGACTACGCTGTTGGATTGACGATGGGTGCCTGAGGCACCCATCGTTATTTAGGCATCATGCTGGCGCAGCACACCTTCTTGTACTGTGCTGGCAACCAGCACACCATCACGAGTATAGAATTGACCACGAACAAAGCCACGGGCACCGGAGGCGGAAGGGCTATCCACCACATAGAGCAACCAATCGTCCATGCGGAATGGGCGGTGGAACCACATTGAGTGATCAATAGTGGCAATCTGCATACCTGGCTCAAGGAAGCCAATACCATGGGGCTGCAGTGCTGTGGGTAAAAAATTGAAGTCAGAAGCATAGCCAAGCAGATATTGATGGATACGCAAGTCATCTGGCATTGTGCCATTGGCACGGAACCAGACCTGGCGGGTGGGCTCTTCTATACTGCCCTTGAGTGGGTTATGGAATTTTACCGGGCGCATTTCAATCGGTTTTGGGGCGACAAATTTTTCACGAACTTTTTCTGGCAACATATAGGCCAACTTCTGTGCGATGTCCGATTCCGACATTAACCCTTCCGGTGGTGGCACGTCCGGCATAGCGTTCTGGTGCTCAAAGCCTTGTTCGCCACTTTGGAAAGAAGCGGTCATATAGAAAATAGGTTTGCCATGTTGAATGGCACTGATGCGGCGTGCGCTAAAACTGTTACCGTCGCGCAGGTTTTCCACGTCATAAATGATCGGCTTGCTGCTGTCTCCCGGGCGCAGAAAGTAACTATGAAAGGAGTGAACGCTGCGTTCTACCGCAACGGTTTGCTTGGCGGCGTAGAGGGCTTGACCCACTACCTGACCGCCAAAGACCTGACGCAACCCCAGATCTTCACTTTGGCCGCGAAATAAGCCTTCTTCAATTTTCTCCAGATCCAGCAGGGCAAGGAGATTTTGCAGCGCCTGGCTCATAATGTAGTGATCCTCTTGATGGTTGGTAAGTGCACTGAATATTGGGATACCGCCGTCACCTGTCCTATTATGGTCGAACTGAAAGATACCTACCAGCGCCAACCATAGTGCTGCAAATCAATAGTATGGCTGGGACCAAAAATGACTCCCTCGGCAAGCAGTGCCTGTTTTTGGCGTTGAAAGTCGTCATCCTGTAATGAAATTTGCCCATAGCGGTTCACTACCCGGTGCCAGGGTAGGGTACTGCCTTCAGGCAAACGGCATAACACCCCACCGACCTGACGAGCTGCACGTGGTGAACCAGCCAATTGCGCGACTGCACCATAGGTGGTGACTTTACCGTAAGGAATAGCCGCGACGATATGAAATACTCGCTGACTGAAAGAGGCACGTTCTGTGGTCATTGCTGTTGTTCCTGTTCTCTCCCTGCTCATTGAGATTACAGTCAATCCCATGGTAGCGGGCGTAGGTATCCAGGAGGCAAGTGTGCCATAACCGGAATGGGTAAGAAAACAGCGGTTGGTCAGTGGATGGCTTGCTATTTAATGGGCCATCACCGATAATGCCCACCGCTTCGTAGTCAATGGCAGTGAAACTGTCATAGTGAATGAAGTCGTCAATGGGGGCCCTGTTGGTTCTCCCGCAACACTAACTTGTGAACTCGGTCAGGTCCGGAAGGAAGCAGCCGCAGCGAGTGACGTGTGTGCCGGGATGTAGCTGGCAGGGCCCCCACCAATTTGAGCCTTGACAGGCTGCATCATATCTACTGTCTACTTCCAGCTTATCCCCAAAATAATTCGCGCCGATTCAATTTGCAGGAACAATATACGCTCGAAATAATTCGAGTTGCATCTAGGTGGCAAGTTCAATAGTTGCTAGGAGCATAGGCAACTATGTGACTGGTGCGAGCTAACACAGCCAACACCCAGGCTACTTGAAGGATGACGAGTATATCGAAATCCATTCACGGAGTTTGTTCCGGTTCCTGCAATCAGAAAGCCAGCAGTTTATTATGCTTTAAAATGATTATCTTACGAACTTCCAAACGGCAACGGGGATTTTATCGTACAACTTGTTCATGGTCAGTTCGGCAAGGCGGTGGTCTGCAGCAGAGTAAAACAGTTCCAACTCGTTGTTAGAGAGTTCATATTTATTCTTTTCAATGACACGTTCGAGAGTGTCAATGGTCGTGCATTTACGTAAGCGCATCAGATAGTCAATTTTTGTCATGGTAACCTTTAATCTTAAAAATAACACAAATAATCGAGGTGAATTATCCCTAAGTTTTTATCGTGGTACAAATGCTTTCTCCTGAGAGCATTCTGAAAGTTCGCATTTTGGTTTCCTGCCAGCGATGCAGGTCAGCATTATTAATACTAAAGCTGCTGAACACGGTATAGGTATCATCCAGATACTCTTCAACCAATGCTGATAAATCATTTTCATCCATGTATTTAATTTTAAAACTTATTACAAAAGAAGCAATATGCTCAATCAAGTCATTAAGCTGAAGATTGTCGCTAGATGTTGGATCGTTAACCCAGCCACGCTGACTGTCCCCCAAGGTGGCAATGCCCTGATCATACAAGCTCTCACACAGGAATTTAAGCTGAGCAATATCATGCTGCTTAGTTGAATACTCATCCATATCGCCTCCCGTCAGCCTTAATTTCGGTGCCGATAACACGCTGTGAGTACATGAAGCTACATCATTTTTTGCAAAATTTAACACTGGGTCAATAATCGCTTGGTACCATAAATATAAACCATTACTTGCAATCTGGTTTGTTGATATTACGGAAATTTACAATTTACTCGCCGTTATTGTTTATGTGTCTCGTGCTGAGGTCATTGTTGGTTAGGTAGCGAGTTATTGTGTGCTAATGTAACCCTGACTACAGATATCCAAGCCAGTGTTGAAAATGATTTAATCATAATTATAACGCATAGCTGATTTTTATTGCAGAACTTTCTAATATCAAAAAAACTAATGTTATTTCAATGTGGTGAACATTTTTTGAATAGAACTTTAATCTATACCTGAAATAACTAGAGTGGTTTGCAGCGGCTACGAAAGGAGCGAAGCTGATGAAAGAGCCGAGTAACGTTGCGCGGACATCGTCTTATCATCCACTGAGACCGCATGGGCGGCCTCAGTGGATGAACAACAAAAATGATTATTGACGGTCAATAGGGTGGCTATGATCCAGGTCTTCGCTCTTTTTACTGAAACGGCGGCGAACCACCACAAAGAACACCGGAACAAAGAAGATGGCCAATACTGTTGCGGTAACCATCCCACCCATTACCCCGGTACCTACCGCATTCTGGGCACCGGAACCAGCACCACTACTAACAACCAGTGGCATAACACCCAGGATAAAGGCCAATGATGTCATCAGGATGGGGCGCAGACGCATACGTACCGCTTCCAACGTTGATTCAATTAGCCCCTTACCTTCTTTATCCATGAGGTCTTTAGCAAATTCTACAATCAATATGGCGTTCTTCGCGGAGAGCCCGATGGTCGTCAGTAAGCCAACCTTGAAATAGACATCATTTTCCAGCCCACGAAAGCTGGTGGCCAAGAGTGCACCTATCACCCCAAGAGGGACAACCAGCATCACCGAGAATGGAATTGACCAGCTTTCGTACAATGCCGCCAGACACAAGAACACCACGATCAGTGAGATAACATACAGTGAGGTGGACTGACTGCCGGACAAGCGTTCCTGATAGGACATACCTGTCCAGTCATAGCCGATACCGCTTGGCAGTTTGGACGCGAGTTGCTCCATCATATCCATTGCTTCACCAGTACTTCGCCCAGGTACCGCCTGCCCGATAATTTCCATTGATGGCAGGCCGTTATAGCGTTCAAGACGCGGCGAACCGAATGACCAATGGGCCGAAGCAAAGGCGGAGAAAGGTACCATCTGACCACTGCTACCGCGGACATACCATTTATTAATGTCTTCGGGCAACATACGGAATGGGGCATCAGCCTGTACATAAACGCGTTTTACACGACCTCGATCGAGAAAATCGTTAACATAAGCGCCGCCCAGCGCCGCACTGATGGTACTGTTGATATCGTTCAGGGAAACCCCTAATGCCTGCGCTTTCTCCTGGTCAATATCAAGTTTGAATTGCGGTGTGTCCTCCTGACCATTCGGGCGCATCCCGGTCAGTAGGTCTGGGTGCTGTGCTGCCATACCCAGTAACTGGTTACGCGCCTCTGTCAGCTTTTCATGACCTAGGTTAGCCTGATCGATCAGTTGGAAGTCAAAACCGCTGGCGGTACCCAGTTCGATGATCGCCGGCAGGTTAAAGGCAAACACCAAGCCATCTTTGATCTGAGAAAATGACCCCATAGCACGGCCAACAATAGCAGGTACTTTATTGGCGGCACCGCTGCGTTCAGACCAATCTTTCAAACTGACAAACGCCAAGCCAGTATTCTGCCCCTGGCCGCTGAAACCGAAACCGTTAACGGTAAATACCGAGTTAACGTTGTCTTTTTCTGCGGTCAGGAAGTAATGGTTCACTTCCTCCAATACTTTCTGTGTACGTTCCTGGGTGGCTCCCGCAGGCATTTGCACCATCGTTAACAACATTCCCTGGTCTTCTTCCGGCAGGAAGGAGGAGGGGAGGCGCATAAACAGCACAGCCAGACCCACGACGATCAGCAGGTAAACCATCAGGTAACGGCCAGTACTGCGCAGGATATTCGCCACACTATCAGTATAGTGATGGGTACTCTTTTCAAACAGGCGGTTGAACCAGCCAAAGAAGCCGGTGTTGATACCATGATCCCCTTTGGGGATCGGTTTAAGCATGGTGGCGCAAAGTGCCGGGGTCAGGATTAATGCCACCAAGACCGATAGCACCATGGCGGAAACAATGGTGATTGAGAATTGGCGATAAATGGCACCCGTTGACCCACCGAAGAAAGCCATGGGGATAAATACCGCAGACAACACCAAGGCGATGCCAACCAATGCCCCTTGGATCTGTTCCATTGATTTCTTGGTGGCTTCTTTGGGCGAAAGCCCCTCTTCAGCCATAATCCGCTCAACGTTTTCCACCACCACGATGGCGTCATCCACCAGCAGGCCGATTGCTAACACCATACCAAACATTGTCAGGGTGTTTATCGAGTAACCAAAAACAGCCAGAATCGCGAATGTTCCCAACAACACTACGGGCACGGCGATGGTAGGGATCAGCGTGGCCCGGAAGTTTTGCAGGAACAGATACATCACCAGGAATACCAGGATGATCGCTTCCACCAGGGTTTTTACTACTTCGTGTATGGATATTTTAACGAAAGGCGTCGTGTCATAAGGGTAAACAACCTGCAAGCTGGCAGGGAAGAACGGTTGCAGTTTACCCAGCTCTGCTTTAACCGCCGCCGCAGTATTGAGCGCATTGGCGCCCGTGGCCAGCTTAATACCGATACCTGATGCAGGTTTACCATTGTAACGAGCAATAACATTATAGCTTTCTCCCCCCAGTTCAACCTTGGCTACATCGCTCAGACGCACTTGCGAGCCATCTGCATTGACTTTCAGTTGGATTCTGCTGAATTCTTCCGGTGAACTCAGGCGGGTTTGGGCAATAATAGAGGCGTTTAACTGCTGGCCTTTTACCGGAGGTGTACCACCAAGCTGGCCACCAGCAATCTGGTTGTTCTGAACTTTGATTGCCGCAATGACATCACTGGGCGTCAGTTGGAATTTGTTCAGTTTATTCGGGTCTAGCCAGATACGCATGGCGTACTGAGCACCAAAGAGCTGAACAGTACCCACCCCCGGTGTACGACTGATAGGATCTTTGATATTGGAGCCGACGTAGTCTGCGATATCTTCCTGAGTCATACTGCCGTCTTCAGAAATAAAGCCCGCTACCATCAAGAAACTACTGCTCGACTTTTCTACGCTAACCCCTTGCTGTTGAACTTCTTGTGGCAGCAATGGCATGGCCAGTTGTAGTTTGTTTTGTACTTGTACCTGAGCAATATCAGGATCGGCACCTGAGTCGAATGTCAAGGTAATCTGAACGTTGCCTGCCGAGTCACTGCTGGAGGACATATACAGCAGATTATCGACACCGTTCATATTCTGTTCAATAACCTGTGTGACGCTATCCTGCACGGTTTTAGCATCAGCACCGGGATAGTTTGCGGCTATCGTCACTGCGGGCGGCGCAATGGTAGGGTATTGAGCAATAGGTAGCTTCACGATTGACAGGAGACCCGCCAGCATAATAATGATGGCGATGACCCAGGCAAAAATGGGGCGATCTATAAAGAACTTAGCCATGTGTTACCGGCTCCTTTTTATCACTTCTTAGCGGGTTCAGAGGGTGCCTGTGGTTGTGCGGCTGCCTGGCTATCAACTTCTTGTGCTTTCACCTCAATCCCGGGTTTGATCTTTTGTAGCCCGGTAACAATCACGCGGTCACCAGCCTTCAGGCCAGCGGTGACCAGCCATTTATCACCAATAGCTTGCTCGGCGGTCAAGATACGCTGCTCCACTTTATTATTCGCCCCAACAACCAGTGCGGTTGCTTCACCCCGTGGGTTACGGGTAACTCCCTGTTGTGGTACCAGTAAGGCATCGTTGCGCACCCCTTCATCCAGGCGGGCTCGCACAAACATACCGGGTAACAGTGTATTATCGGGGTTAGGAAAGATAGCGCGGATGGTGATAGAACCGGTGGTTTCATCCACAGTGACGTCGGAGAATTCCAGCGTGCCTTCTTGAGCATACGCTTGCCCGTTCTCAAACAGTAATCTTACTTTGGCTTTACCGTTCTCTTGTTGCAGGCTGCCGTCGGCCAGCTCTTGCTTTAAACGCAGGTAATCGTTACTTGATTGGGTGACATCGACATACATGGGATCCAACTGTTGTACGGTGGACAGTGCAGTAGCCTGACCACTGGTCACCAGCGCCCCTTCAGTCACGGTAGATAGCCCGATGCGCCCAGAAATCGGCGAGCTCACCTTGGTATAAGCCAGGTTAATACGCGCACTTTCCACCGCAGCTTTAGCCGCGACTACCGCAGCATTGGCCTGTAACTGGTTAGAAATGGCGGTATCGTAGTCCTGTTTACTGATGTAATTGGTGCCTAGCAACGGTTTATAACGGTTGACTGTCAGGCGGGCGATATCCGCAGCGGCTTGCGCTTTGGCCAGATCCCCCTTGGTGCTGTCATAGGCAGCCTGATAGGTGGCGGGATCAATTTGATACAGTGAAACACCTGCTTTGATATCACTGCCTTCAACAAAGTTGCGCTTCAGAATAATGCCATTGACCTGAGGGCGAACTTCGGCAATGCGATAGGCGGCAGTACGGCCAGGTAGGTCTGTTGTGATATTGAGCGGCTCTCCTTTCAGTGTCACTACCTCTACAGAAGGCATTGGGCGTTGAC
Organism: Serratia sp. DD3; assembly: GCF_000496755.2. The sequence continues at coordinate 63,093 of NZ_AYKS02000016.1, read as the reverse complement.
CAGCGGATTGGGCGTCTTTGTTGTCACATCCTGTAAGCACTAAGCTGCCTGAAAGCATGATAATTGCCGCCAGAGGCATTAACCCTCTGTTTTTGTTCATAGAAAAACCTCAAGTGTTCGATTTCAAAATGATCAATGGATCACAGCTTGAAAAACCCATTGCTGCGTTAATATTTTGTGGGTGCTATAATACATACATTCGCGAATGTATGTAAGTCACACACTCTTAAAAAAACAATGCTATGGCACGAAAAACTAAACAACAAGCACAAGAAACGCGACTACAGATCCTGGATGCCGCTGTGAGAGAGTTTTCTGAGCGCGGCGTTTCAGCCACCTCTTTGACTGATATTGCTACTGCGGCAGGGGTCACTCGCGGTGCAATTTATTGGCACTTCAAAAATAAGGTAGACCTATTTAACGAAATTTGGCAGCAATCAGATTCGAAAATAGGGGATTTAGAGTTAGAGTATCAAACAAAGTTTCCAGATAATCCACTACGTATTTTAAAGGAAATTTTGATTTACGTTTTGATTGCGACAGTTGATGACAGTCGTCGCCGCGCCTTAATGGAGATCATTTTTCACAAATGTGAGTTTATTGGTGAAATGGTGCCAGTGCATGATGCACGTAAGGTGCTTTACCTTGAAAGCTATGAACGTATCGAACGGGTCCTGCATAATAGCATCGCTCGTGGTCAGCTTCCTGCTGATCTGCATACGCGCCGAGCTGCGGTGGTACTACGTGCCTATATCACAGGGCTGATGGAAAATTGGCTATTTCTGCCAGAAAGTTTTGATCTGAAAGCTGATGCCAGCGCCTTTGTGGATGTTTTCCTTGAAATGGTGCAACTGTGCCCCTCTTTGCGGGTAAAATCGTCTCTATCGGCAGACCTACAAACTGAATAAGGAGAACTTCTATGTCATCCCTGTTACTGATTGCCAATGGTGCAGCTTACGGTCAGGAATCACTGTTTAATGCACTGCGTTTGGCTATTACCTTAAAAGAGCAGCAACCTGAGCTGTGCCTGAAACTGTTTTTAATGTCCGATGCTGTTGTGGCCGGCATCGCTGGGCAACAGCCGCGTGAAGGGTATAATTTGCAACAAATGCTGGAAATACTTACCGCGCAACAGGTACCGGTGAAGTTATGTAAGACTTGTGCTGATGCGCGCGGGGTTAGCCAGTTATCCTTGGTTGATGGTGTTGAGATTGGCACATTGGTGGAGTTGGGGCAGTGGACCCTGGCTGCTGATAAGGTATTGACCTTCTGATTTCTGTTGGAATTTTAACCGGTCATCCCCCGCTACATTTTTATTATTCATTGTCAGCCTGTGATCATGCTAATCTTGAGACTTCATTGTTGAATGACATTAAGCCATGAGTCGCAGGCCAATCATCTATTACTACCAAGTTGCTTTTCGTTACGCCCGGGGGCCTGTTTTCCCTGGCCTGGTTCCTTTTCTGTTATTGCTGATAGCGCTGTGTTTGCCGCTAGGTGTTTTCGCGCAAACGAGTGAAATTCCTGCTCGCAGCGAAGTCCAGAGCCAACTTGATGCGTTGAACAAACAACAAAACCTGACTGAGGTGGATAAACTTTCCCAACAGGATTTGATCCGCACGCTAGAAATACTCGATACGCTGGAACGTACCAAGCAGGAAGGTAATCAGCTTAAGCAGCAACTTCAGCAAGCGCCGGCAAAGTTACAGTCGATACTTAAAGATCTCGACATACTGAAAAGTACCACCAATGATGAAGCGGCAACGCGGGCAGAATTGGTGCCTCTTTCATTACGCCAGTTGGAGCAACGCCTGTATAAAACCCTGGATGACCTCCAGGGTGCGCAGCAAAACCTCTCGACCTACAGCAGCCAACTGGTTTCTTTGCAGACACAGCCTGAACGTGTACAAAGCAGTATGTATACGGCTTCTCAGCGCTTGCAGGAGATACGCAATCTTCTCAGTGCACAAACGCCAGGGCAGCAACCTTTACGTAACAGTCAGCAAGTGATGCTGATGACCGAACAATCGCTGATTAATGCGGAGTTGGAGTTACAACGCAGAAGGTTGGAGGCGAATACGACTTTACAGGATATTTTGCAGAAGCAGCGTGATTACACCACGTTACGTATTGATGCTTTAGATCATCAGGTCCAGATATTGCAGGAAGTGGTGAATAGCAAGCGGTTGACGCTGTCAGAAAAAACGGCGAAAGAAGCGCAAGCCCCAGAAGATGCCACAGATACACAAAGCATTAAGCTGGTTAGTAATCAACTGGATATCAACCGTAAAATCAGTCAGCGGCTGATTACCGCCACGGAAGAGAGTAATACACTGTTTCAGCAAAATATTCAGGTAAAAAACTGGCTGGATCGCGGCTTGCAATCAGCACAGAACCTGAAGGAACAGATCCAGGTATTACGGGGGAGTTTGGTACTGTCACGCATCCTGTATCAACAGCAGCAAAATCTGCCCCCTAAAACCTTGGTGACAGATTTGAGTGCTCATATCGCAGATTTACGCCTGGAACAATTTGAAGTCAACCAGCAGCGTGATGCTTTGTTCAAAGGGGATGACTTTGTCAACCAACTGTTGGCTAACAGCAAAGAAAAAGCCGATAGTGATGCGAGTGATGCGCTAAACGATATTATTGTTATGCGCCGTGAGTTGCTGGATCAACTCAATAAACAACTTAATAATCAGTTGTCGCTGGCTATCACCTTGCAGGTTAATCAACAGCAACTGACCAGTGTCTATACCGCGATGCAACATACCCTTACCCAACAGATTTTCTGGGTTAACAGCAATAAGCCGATTGATTTAGCCTGGCTGGAAGCGATGCCGGGGGCGCTAAAAGATCAGTTTGCCCGGTTGGATTTCAAGTTCGACACCGACCAAATGGTATTGGGAGCCCAAAAGTCAGTCGTTTTCCTGATCCCTATGGTGATAGTGATTGGCCTATTGCGTTGGCGTAATCGTGCCATTAATAACTATTTGAAAAAACTGACCAATGATATTGGGCAGTTAAAACGTGACAGCCAACTCCATACCCCAAAAGCCATTGCGCTGACATTATTACAAGTGTTGCCTGGGGTACTTTTGATACTGGGTACCGGGTTTTGGTTCTATTGTGCAGAGATTAGCATTAGTGACTTTATTTGGGCACTGTCACGACAGCTCGCGCTGCTATGGCTGGTATTTGCCTTGATTTTTCGCCTCTTGGCCCCGGGAGGTATTTATCAGCGCCATTTTAATGCCAAACTTGACCTTTGTAACCACTACCGTCGCCAGTGTATCAAGCTTGGCTTGACGTTATTACCGCTGATTTTCTGGTCCATACTGGGCGAAAAAAATCCCTCCAAACTGGTTGATGATGTTATTGGCCAGGTGGTGGTGATCCTGACTTTATCCCTGCTAACGGTATTGATGTATCCTATTTGCCGTAACAGTTGGCGTGAAAAAAATAACCATGCAGTAAGATTGTTGGTAGTGACTGCATTGGCGGTGACCCCACTCATTCTGCTGGGGTTGATGTTTATGGGGTATTTTTATACCGCGTTGCAATTAGCTGGGCGTTGGATTGACAGCCTGTATCTATTCTTCTTGTGGAATATCGTCTATCAGGCTGTGATCCGTGGTTTGAGCGTCGCCGCCCGTCGTCTGGCTTATCGTCGCGCTGTCGCGCGCCGCCAGAATCTGGCGAAAGAGAAAGAGGGTGCCGAAGGGATTGAACCGGTTGAAGAAACGCCCTTAGCGTTGGAGCAAATCAACCAGCAATCTCTGCGCCTGAGTACCATGGTGTTATTTCTGATTTTCGCCAGTGCCTTCTATGGGATTTGGTCAGACCTGGTAACCGTTATTTCCTATCTCGATAGCATCAGTCTGTGGCATTACACCAGTAGTGTCGCTGGTAGCGTGATACCGAAAGCCGTGACCTTGGGGAATTTCATGGTGGCTATCATTGCGGTGATTGTTGCTTATGTCATGACGCGCAATTTACCCGGTTTGTTGGAAGTGCTGGTGCTATCACGGCTACAACTACGAACCGGCACCTCTTATGCGATTACCACGATGCTGACCTATCTGATTACGGCGGTGGGTACCATCACTGCTTTGGGGTCGTTAGGTGTATCATGGGACAAGTTACAATGGCTGGTGGCGGCACTTTCGGTGGGGTTGGGTTTTGGTTTACAGGAAATATTTGCCAACTTTGTTTCTGGCTTGATTATTCTGTTTGAGCGCCCGGTACGTATTGGTGACACCATCACCATCGGTACCTTCTCTGGCTCAGTTAGCAAGATCCGCATCCGTGCGACGACTATTGTCGATTTTGATCGCAAGGAAGTGATTATTCCCAATAAAGCGTTTGTCACCGAGAGGCTGATCAACTGGTCTCTATCAGATACGATTACTCGAGTACTGATTAAGGTCGGGGTAGCTTATGGTTCTGACCTGGATAAGGTTAAAGCGGTGCTGTTGCAAGCGGCGCAAGAAAACCCACTGGTTATGACGGATCCTGAGCCTGCCGTATTCTTCCTGAGTTTTGGCCCCAGTACTCTGGATCATGAGCTGCGTCTGTATGTGCGGGAATTGCGTGACCGCAGTTACACGGTGGATGAGCTGAACCGAGCCATTGATCGTTTGTGCCGAGAGAATGGTATTAATATTGCGTTTAACCAATTGGAAGTTTATTTACATAACCGCCAGGGTAATGAAGTGCAAGAAGTGAAACGTGGGCTGAGACCAGATCCAGAGAGTGATACTCAAACCGCCTCGTAGTCTGGCAGAGGCCTACGGGTCGGCAGATAAATACGGTTTCGCCCGGCGTGATTGCAGTATCTTCTGCTGGTAATCCTTTCTGACAATGTCCAGTGCAGCCAGCGCTGTGACCGGGTCTATCTCGTTGCATTCGAGCAGATAAATCAAATCTACCGCCAGTTGCAGTTCTGGCGAGGCATTTTCCAGTGGCATATATCCAACGTTTTCATGTGTCAAAGTGTCGTACTTCCCAACCTTAGGTTAGGAAGTACTGAGAATAATCTGTAGCAAAGTATAATAAACTTATGTTGCAGTGGGGGAGAATCATTAAATTAATGTGATAAATCTTCAAAAATTGTTTTCTTTACGCGCAATACTGCGCTCAATTCGTGTTAATGCCTGCCTGCAACGTAATAATCTGCCTTCTATCGCTGCCACTTCCTGCTGCAATTTTTTCTGTGCCGCGAGGGTTGTTTGGGCACCTAACAGACTTTCGCGATCTTGGATCATACTCACCAGACGGCGTTCATAGTCCTGATGTTCTGCAAGTTTATGATAGATATCCACCTCACCCATCACTTTGGGCTGATTTTTACGCCGTAACACCAAGGTGGCCAGTTCACGTTGTAAAGCCGTGATCTGAGCGACCAATCTTTCAGCCAGAAAAGCCACTTGGGCGGTACGGTTATCTTTTACTGCCATTTGTAATTGGGCAAAGTTCTTCTGTATTTCGGCTAAATAATCACGCAGCCGGGTACCGCGATTGGAGAAAAGGGCAATATCAAATCGCGCCTGTGGAATCGGCATATCGCCTTGTGGCTGAATGTTGTTGGCTAAAGCGGTTATCTGCTGTTCAAGCGTTTGTAATAAGCGTTGTGTACTCACGGTGGCTCCTTATACCCAAGTGCCAGTTGCAAAAAAAGCCTATAAACACGGCTTGTTGCGCCATGATGGTGATTATCCTGATGCTTATTGACCTATCGCAACAAAAAACGTGCTGATTGTACGCTCTCAGTTGCATTTATCGCGTATTTTGCATAGATTTGGGCGTTTTCGTGTGCAGGTTTCCTGCCGCCATTTTGAGTTGATGGCAAGGCAGTTGAGAGCCTGTGTGGAAGTATACCCGTTGTCATGCCAGTTGCTTCAGTATTTCAGCAGAACGGGTATATCAGCATGTATTATCAGGCAATAACTATGGACAAGACTGCGCAGCAGCTTCAGTTTATTAAAGAGAGTATCAAAACCATACCTGACTATCCGAAGCCGGGTATTCTGTTCCGCGATGTGACCAGTTTATTGGAAAACCCGCTGGCCTATGCGTCCAGTATTGAGCTGTTGGTTGAGCGTTACCTTGATAAGGGGGTAACCAAAGTGGTGGGGACTGAAGCGCGTGGTTTCCTGTTTGGTGCACCGGTAGCATTGGCTCTGGGTGTCGGTTTTGTGCCCGTGCGTAAACCGGGTAAATTGCCACGAGCTACAATAAGTGAAAGTTATGAGCTCGAGTATGGTACCGATAAACTGGAAATCCACACCGATGCCATTACGGCTGGCGATAAGGTGCTGGTGATTGATGATCTGTTGGCGACCGGCGGTACCATTGAAGCCACGGCCACCTTGATTCGTCGCCTCGGTGGTATCGTGGAAGATGCAGCATTTATTATCAACTTACCGGATCTTGGCGGTGAAGCGCGCCTTAACAATCTGGGAATCGATTGTTACTGCCTGGTTGATTTCGCTGGTCACTGATTGATCTCCGACACCCGTCAAGTTGCAGACATCTAACCCTGCAGCTTGATGGGTAATGGCTCTGTATTCCCTATCAATGCAAAACAGAGCATTCCACATATAGAGGTTCAGCGCTTTCTCAGTCTGCATTAAGCCTGGCGAGCCACCGACAAAGGCTTCATAAGCCTCGATTCTAGCAACAGAGAGACTATTCTTTATGTAGTTTGACGGCATCGTCAAAGATCCTTACACTGGCATCACTAGCCCCGGGACTTGTTAGTTGGCAGCTTAGTTAGTAGCCATGCTTCCCCCCGAGGACGATCGATAGAGTTATACAGAAAAGGTTCGCAGAAATGCGGACCTTTTCTGTTTATTGTTCCTATTTAGGACTGAGCGAGGAAGAAATAACCGCATTCAAAATCGCCAGCCCGATAGCTTTAATGGTATCAGGTGTAACCCCTCTCATGCAGTCAAGTAACGGAGAACGCACGATAAATTCGGGTCATTTTGCGACAATGTTCGCGCCATTGTCCTTCTTTGACCATCAATTTGCGTAATGTCTATGACGGCTGACCGATTCCCACATGCTCTGGGGGAGCACGTTTTTTGTGGCTCATGTGAATTATCACTTTTGCCATCAAATATTCTCCCGATAGGACAATGGGTGACATTTCAGATTTGCTCAAAGAGAACATGACCGCATAGTCCTGGCGCAGGTATAAACACCCTCGCCTATCAGTGTGGCCCTGTGTTAGCATAACCCCTCATATTACTCGACTTCTCCGGTGTTAATGAGCTATCAGGTTCTTGCCCGTAAGTGGCGCCCTCAAACATTTGCCGATGTCGTTGGACAAGAACATGTCCTGACGGCGCTGACTAATGGCCTCAAGCTTGGGAGGCTCCACCATGCTTATCTGTTCTCTGGTACCCGTGGTGTCGGTAAAACCACTATTGCCCGCATATTGGCCAAGTGCCTGAATTGCGAAACGGGCATCACGGCAACACCTTGTGGTCAATGTGATAATTGCCGTGAGATTGAGCAGGGCCGCTTTGTCGATTTGATCGAGATTGACGCCGCCTCCAGAACTAAAGTGGAAGACACCCGCGACTTGCTGGATAACGTACAATATGCCCCGGCGCGCGGTCGTTTTAAGGTTTACCTGATTGACGAAGTCCACATGCTTTCGCGTCATAGCTTCAACGCTTTGTTGAAAACGCTGGAAGAGCCACCGGCACATGTTAAATTTTTACTGGCCACCACGGATCCGCAGAAACTGCCAGTGACTATCTTGTCTCGTTGCTTGCAATTCCATTTGAAAGCGATGGACGTTGATCAGATCCGGACTCAATTGGAAACCATCCTGCAGGCAGAGCACATCACCAGTGACACTCGAGCGCTGCAACTGCTGGCTCGTGCTGCTGACGGCAGTATGCGTGATGCCCTCAGCCTGACTGATCAGGCCATTGCCATGGGGCAAGGGCAGGTGAGTAGTGATACCGTCAGCCAGATGCTAGGAACGTTGGATGATGAACAACCCTTGGCCATTCTGGAAGCCTTGGTTCATGCTGACGGTGAAAAAGTGATGGCCCAGGTGGCACAGGCTGCTTCGCGAGGTGTGGATTGGGAAAGTCTGCTGGTGGAAACCTTGGCGTTGCTGCATCGTATCGCCATGCTGCAATTGCTGCCATCGGTGTTGGACAACCACTATGCGGTTGTTGAACAGCGGTTGCGTGAATTGGCGCGCCTGCTACCCCCCACAGAAGTACAGCTTTATTACCAAACGTTGCTGATTGGCCGCAAAGAGCTGCCTTTAGCACCTGATCGCCGTATGGGGGTTGAAATGACCCTGTTACGTGCGTTGGCCTTTCACCCCAAGGCGGTAATCCCTGATCCTGTGAGCAGAGCGCCGACTGTTCCAGCGCCAGCATCGTCAGTACCTACTGAAAATCATAGTAGGCCTGAGCAGTACGCCGAGGGAGGGGATACGCCTCCGCCGTTAGGGCAGACGCGACCAGCACAGAGCCAACAACAGACAAATTTACCGGATGCCACCGCGCAATTATTGAAAGCGCGCACCCAGTTGCTGCGGCAACAGGGGGCATCCACCGCAAAAAAGAGTGAGCCGGCTGCACCAATAAATGGGCGGCCGGCGAACTCAGCACTGGAGCGGTTGGCTGCAGTGACTGAGCGTAGTCAGCAGCGCCAGGCGGAAAAGCGGGTAGCAGAAAAACCTGCGAAGCCAGAAGCCTATCGCTGGCGCGCACAAACTGAACCGGAGGCTCCCCAGGAGCCGTTGGCGACACCAAAAGCCCTGCGTACCGCCCTGGAACATGAAAAGACCCCCGAGTTGTCAGCTAAACTGGTGGTTGAGTCGCTCAAGCGTGATCCTTGGGCGGCAGAAATTGAACAACTGAAGATACCTAAACTGGTGCAGCAACTGGCATTGAACTCCTTTAAACAACAGTTGGCTCCGGGTAGTATTTGTCTTCACTTACGTTCTACCCAACGCCATTTGAACTCTTCTACGGCGCAAAGAACGTTGGCGGATGCACTCAGTGAATTGCACGGTAGCACGGTTGAACTCACTGTAGTGGAAGACGATAATCCAGCAGAACGGACTCCGTTGGAGTGGCGGCAAGCCATTTATGAAGAAAAACTGGCGCAGGCTCGTCAGTCTATAATTGCGGATACCCATATTCAGACACTGTGTCGTTTTTTTGACGCTGATCTGGATGAAGAGAGTATTCGCCCCATTTAACACGGCGCCGAGTGTGCGCCCATGCAATGAGAGACGACTATGTTTGGTAAAGGTGGTTTGGGTAATCTGATGAAGCAAGCCCAGCAGATGCAGGAAAAAATGCAGCAGATGCAGGAAGAAGTTGCCCGGTTGGAAGTTACGGGTGAATCAGGTGCTGGCATGGTGAAAGTGACCATTAATGGTGCGCATAACTGCCGCCGTGTTGAGATCGACCCCAGCCTGCTGGAAGAAGACGACAAAGAGATGCTGGAAGATTTGATTGCCGCCGCATTCAATGATGCAGCACGCCGTGTAGAAGAAACGCAAAAAGAGAAGATGGCGTCGGTTTCTAACGGTATGCAGTTGCCACCAGGCTTTAAGATGCCGTTCTGATGCAAACCAGCCCGCTCCTTGAATCCTTGATGGAGGCGTTGCGTTGCCTACCCGGTGTGGGTCCTAAGTCGGCGCAGCGCATGGCATTTCAACTGTTGCAGCGTGATCGCAGTGGTGGCATGCGCTTGGCTCAGGCTTTGACCCGCGCAATGTCTGAGGTGGGGCACTGCGCTGACTGCCGCACCTTTACCGAACAGGATACCTGCACCATCTGCAATAACTCGCGCCGTCAGCAAAACGGCCAGATTTGCGTGGTAGAGAGCCCAGCGGATATTTATGCCATTGAGCAGACCGGGCAATTTGCCGGGCGCTACTTTGTGCTGATGGGGCATCTGTCACCGCTGGATGGTATTGGCCCTGGTGATATTGGCCTTGACCGGCTGGAGCAGCGGTTAGAGAAAGAGACCATCAGTGAAGTGATCCTGGCCACCAACCCGACGGTGGAAGGGGACGCCACGGCCAACTATATTGCCGAGATGTGTAGCCAATATGGCGTGGTTGCTAGCCGTATTGCTCATGGCGTTCCGGTTGGCGGAGAACTTGAAATGGTCGACGGTACCACGCTGTCCCACTCTCTGGCTGGGCGGCATGTGATCAAGTTTTGATATTTTCAGCCGAGCAGTATATATACTCAAGTTCATTCAAGTTGCAGGTAGGCGGCAACTGAGCGAATCCCGATGAGCTTACTAGAGTAAGTGATTCGGGTGAGTAAGGGCAGCCAACACCGCTGCAACTTGAATGGCGACGGGTATAGCCCGGCTTCGAGATAACCCACAAAAAAAACCGCACAGTCGCTTGAAAAACCTCATGGTTAACCCCACTTAATCCTCATTGTTCGATTTGGTCATATTCCCTGCGTCTTTCAAGCGGTGATGGCGTTAACTGCTTCAGTTCACTTCAATCTTGGGTGGATCTAAGCATCAACAACGGCCATGAACCAATTGAAAGGTATCGGGTATAACACTATTGGCTATTGAGGTAATCAATGAGTATGAAAGGTCAAGAAACCCGCGGATTCCAGTCTGAAGTTAAACAACTGCTTCATTTGATGATTCATTCGCTCTACTCCAATAAAGAAATCTTCCTGCGTGAGCTGATTTCTAACGCATCCGATGCGGCTGACAAGCTGCGTTTCCGGGCGCTTTCTCAGCCAGAACTGTATGAAGGTGATGGTGAACTGCGCGTGCGCGTCTCTTTTGACAAAGATAAGCATACCCTGACCATTGCTGATAACGGCATTGGTATGACCCGTGACGAGGTGATTGAGAACCTGGGAACCATTGCCAAGTCAGGGACTAAAGCTTTTCTGGAGTCGATCGGTTCCGAACAGGCGAAAGACAGTCAACTGATCGGCCAGTTTGGTGTCGGTTTTTATTCGTCATTTATCGTGGCAGATAAAGTCACTGTCCGTACTCGCGCTGCCGGGGATCGTTCGGATAAAGGGGTGTTCTGGGAGTCTGCAGGGGAAGGTGATTACACCATTGCCGATATCGACAAAGCGGAACGTGGTACTGAAATTACTCTACATCTGCGTCCTGGTGAAGAGGAATACCTTGATGGCTGGCGTTTGCGTTCTGTGATCGGCAAATATTCCGATCACATTGCGTTGCCGGTTGAAATCGAAACCAAGAATGAAGAAGACGATACGGTCACCTGGGAGAAGATCAACAAGGCGCAAGCGTTGTGGACCTGCAGCAAATCCGATGTGACGGATGAAGAGTACAAAGAATTCTATAAGCACATTGCTCATGACTTCACTGATCCGCTGGTCTGGAGCCACAACCGGGTAGAAGGTAAGCAGGAATATACCAGCCTGCTGTATATCCCGGCTCGTGCACCTTGGGATATGTGGAATCGGGATCATAAGCACGGTCTGAAACTGTATGTTCAGCGTGTGTTTATTATGGATGATGCCGAGCAGTTTATGCCTAACTACCTGCGTTTTGTCCGTGGGCTGATAGACTCCAATGACCTGCCATTGAACATTTCCCGTGAGATTTTGCAGGATAACCGTGTTACCCAGAGCTTGCGTGCTGCGTTGACCAAACGTGTACTGCAGATGCTGGAAAAATTGGCAAAAGATGACGCCGAAGCCTATCAGACATTCTGGCAACAGTTTGGCTTGGTGATGAAAGAGGGGCCAGGGGAAGATAGCAACAACAAGGAAGCTATCGCTAAACTGTTGCGCTTTGCTTCTACGCATAACGACAGCTCGGCGCAAACCGTGTCGCTGGAAGAGTATATTGGCCGCATGATTGAAGGCCAAGAGAAGATTTACTACATCACCGCCGACAGCTATGCCGCCGCCAAGAGCAGCCCACACCTGGAACTGCTGCGTAAGAAAGGCATTGAAGTCCTGCTGCTTTCTGATCGCATTGACGAATGGATGATGAGCTATCTGACCGAGTTCGACGGTAAACAGTTCCAGTCTGTCAGCAAAGCGGATGAAGCGCTGGATAAACTGGCGGATGAAACCGAAGAGCAGAAAGAAGCCGAGAAACAACTGGAGCCGTTTATCGAGCGGGTCAAGACCTTGTTGGGTGAGCGGGTGAAAGAGGTGCGTTTGACACATCGCTTGACCGATACGCCAGCGATCGTCACCACCGATGCCGATGAAATGAGCACCCAGATGGCGAAACTGTTTGCTGCGGCTGGTCAACCTGCACCGGAGGTGAAGTATATCTTCGAATTGAACCCGGATCATGCCTTGGTCAAACGCGCAGCGGATATCGGCGATAACGCACTGTTTGCTGAGTGGATAGACTTGCTGCTGGATCAGGCACTGTTAGCAGAGCGTGGCACACTGGAAGATCCAAACCAGTTTATCCGCTTGATGAATAAACTCTTGTCTGCCTGATATTTGTCTGCTTGGTAATGGTTCCCGCCGCTCTTTCAGTGAAATATGGTAATCTGAATAGCGGCGGGATATTTACCCGTCCGAATTCCTACCATCTCCTTGAGCCACCCCCACCAGAAATGATAAGGTTGAGCGTTTCCGCAATTTTATAAAAACTCAAGCCCGATAAACTTCAAGTTAACGCTTGCAAGGTCAAGGGAAAATACATAGTGAGGGGATTTACGCAATGCGTATCATTCTGCTGGGCGCTCCGGGCGCAGGTAAAGGTACTCAGGCTCAATTTATCATGGAAAAGTACGGTATCCCGCAAATTTCCACCGGTGATATGTTGCGTGCAGCCGTGAAGGCCGGCTCGGAACTGGGCAAGCAGGCGAAAGAAATTATGGATGCCGGTAAGCTGGTAACCGATGAACTGGTGATCGCGCTGGTCAAAGAGCGTATCACTCAACAGGATTGCCGTAATGGTTTTCTGTTGGACGGTTTCCCGCGCACTATTCCGCAGGCTGACGCGATGAAAGAGGCCGGCATTAAGGTGGATTATGTGCTGGAGTTTGATGTACCGGACGAACTGATCATTGATCGTATCGTGGGTCGCCGTGTACATGCGCCATCAGGTCGTGTTTATCACACCAAATTCAATCCACCGAAGGTGGAAGGAAAAGACGATGTGACTGGCGAAGAACTCACCACGCGCAAAGATGACCAAGAAGAAACGGTCCGTAAGCGTCTGGTTGAATATCACCAGATGACGGCACCGCTGGTCTCTTACTATCACCAAGAGGCTGATGCTGGCAACACCGCTTATCACAAAATTGATGGTACGCGCAAAGTCACCGAAGTGAGCAGTGAATTAGCGACCATTCTGGGCTAATTAATCTTTATCGGTTTCTTTGTTGGTCATGATTGCCTGACGCAATCATGACCCGTTTGATCAGGCGTGTGTGATCTGCCATAGCAAGCACTGTACGCCTTTTCCCTCCACTAAAGCTTTTCTCAAAAACCTCAAGTGATGGCATATTGCGATATACCTAAGCCCCATCAAGTGCTTTTCTACTACAATAGGCCTAATTAACAAGATATTAGCCGGAAAGGGAAACTGTGATGAAACAAGAGAAACATGGGGTATTACTGGTGAATCTGGGGACAGCAGAAGCACCAACGCCTAAAGCGGTAAAGCGCTACCTGAAAGAGTTTCTCAGTGACCGGCGTGTTGTTGATACCTCACCGCTGCTCTGGTGGCCACTGCTCAATGGGGTAATTTTACCACTCCGTTCGGCGCGTGTAGCAAAGTTGTACCAATCCATCTGGATGGATGAGGGGTCACCATTGTTAGTGTATAGCCGCCGCCAACAGCAGCAACTGGCGGCGCGTATGCCCAATACGCCAGTGGAATTGGGCATGTGTTATGGTTCACCGAGCCTGGCATCAGCAATCGATAACCTACTGGCACAAGGGGTCACCAATTTGGTGGTATTACCGTTGTATCCGCAATACTCCTGTTCTACCAGTGCAGCGGTTTGGGATGGCGTGGCGCGGGTACTGAAAAATTACCGCCGTCTGCCTTCGCTGACGTTTATCCGTGACTATGCTGAGCACCCGGCTTATATCCGTGCCCTGCAACAGAGTGTCGCTCAGGCGTTTGTCCAGCATGGGCAGCCTGATAGACTTGTGGTGTCATTTCATGGCATCCCGAAACGTTATGCACACTTGGGGGATGATTACCCGCAACGTTGTGAGGATACCTACCGTGCACTAGCGGCACGGCTCTCTCTGGGCACGGACCGCATGATGATGACTTATCAGTCGCGTTTTGGTCGCGAGCCTTGGCTGACGCCTTATACGGATGAAACACTGAAAAGTCTGCCAGCTCAAGGGGTGAAACATATCCAAGTGATTTGCCCTGGCTTTTCTGTGGATTGTCTGGAAACCTTAGAGGAGATCAAAGAGCAGAACCGGGAGATATTCCTGGCAGCAGGCGGGGAGAAATTTGAATATATTCCAGCGCTTAATGATGATGCGGCGCATATTGATCTGCTGCAGGAGTTAGTCGCCAAAGGGCTGTGATTGGTTGCAAGTGGGTGCGTGCCCCGGCTCATCCTTAAGCCGGGGTATAACGGCAACTGGCTTACGCCTTGGCGGCCTCAGCAGTTATCGGTATCGCAAATTGGAAGCTATTTAACATGCTGCTGGCAATCTCGAATTCCCCCATGACTATCTGATTGGCACCCTGTTCAGCCAGATAATCGAGTTCATCATCATAATGCGCACGTACAATAATTTCGATATCCGGTTGTTTAAGTCGCGCGGCAGCCACTATCTCACCGGCTTCATAGCTATTGGGGATGGTCAGCAATAACCAACGGGCACAATCGAGCCTGGCCAGTTCCATGATTTCCGGATTGGCGGCATTACCGAGTACCGCTTTGAACCCTTGCTCACGCAGGGCCTCCACTTTACTGCGGCTATTTTCAACCACCACCAGAGGAATCCCTTCTTTAGTCAGTTTGTTGGCGAGCAAGTGCCCAACGCGATCACAACCGACGATCAACGCATGGCTACACATATCTACCGGGATCTGCTTCTCTTCTTCTACTGCTTCTTCGAGGCTCTGATCTTCGATGGTCTCGGTTTTAGCCAGATAACGTTCTAATAAACTAAACATCAGCGGGTTAAGCATAATCGACAGAATTGCACCGGCAAGAACCAGATTGCGGCCATGTGGGTCCAGCATGCCGAGTGAAATCCCCAACCCGGCAAGGATAAAGGCAAACTCCCCGATTTGTGCCAAGCTGACAGAAATCGTCAGTGCAGTGCGCTTGGAGTGACCAAATATTCTCACCAGCGCAAAGGCCGCTATCGATTTGCCAAACAGGATAATGGTCAGCGTTGCCAGCACCGCCAACGGCTCCTGAATCAGGATCATCGGATCAAACAGCATACCGACAGAGACGAAGAACAGCACGGCAAAAGCATCGCGCAATGGCAAAGTATCATGGGCGGCTCGATGGCTCAGCTCAGATTCATTCAACACCATACCGGCAAAAAAGGCACCGAGTGCGAATGAAACATCGAAAAAACCGACCGCGCCGTAAGCAATACCCAATGCCAGGGCCAGAACAGCCAAGGTAAAGAGTTCACGAGAACCGGTACTGGCGGTTCTAGCCAGGATCCAGGGGACCAGTCGGCGGCCGACAATAATCATCAAAGCGATAAAAGCAACCACTTTGCCAATGGTGATCGCCAACTCGCTGAGTAATTGTGTGGTGCTGGCGGTATCGCTCTTAAGCATATTACTGAATGCCGGTAACAGCACTAGCGCCAACACCATGGCTAAATCTTCTACAATTAACCAGCCAATGGCAATTTGCCCTCGTTGGCTGTCAATCAGTTGCCGTTCTTCTAATGCCCGTAGCAGTACCACGGTACTGGCGGTGGATAGACACAAGCCAAAGACCAGGCCGGCAATCAGATCCCAGCCCATCAGTTTGGATAACCCGATCCCCAGCACAGTGGCCACAGCAATTTGTACGATGGCACCGGGAATGGCGATGGATTTTACCGCCAGAAGATCTTTAAGAGAGAAATGGAGGCCAACACCGAACATCAGCAGGATCACGCCTATTTCCGCCAGTTCTGGTGCCAGAGAGGTATCAGCGACAAAACCGGGGGTAAAAGGCCCCGCGAGCACCCCTGCGGCAAGGTAACCCACCAGGGGGGAGATGCGCAGACGGTTAGCCAGCATACCAAAGAGGAAGGCAAGTACTAATCCTCCAACAATGGTGGAGATCAAGGGGGTATGATGATGCATCCAGACTCCTTTCGGTTGTATTACGCCAAAATAGATAAAGAAAGTGTATGAAAAAAATGAAACTATCGCCATTTAAGCGAGAGGGGCGGTGTACATGGGGCCCTCTATCGTTTGAATGGTGATGGGTAACTTATTATAGTGTGTTTTCATTGAAATTACTTAGTTAATTTCAGGTTGGTTAGATAAATAAGGATTTTATGCTATTTTAATCCCTTGGTTGTGATTTTTTATGGTTATCTCGGATAAAAAATTGATTTTTTTAGTGAATGACCCGGTTTGAATGGCTGTCTAAACCGGGTTTTTAGGGGGGTTTAGTGCTTGTGTTCAACATTTGGTAGTAATGCTGTGACAATCCCAATAAGGGGTAGAAATGAGCAGATTATGAAAACCAACTCGATGCTGGTAACATCCGCGACGAAACCAAGCACCGCAGCGCCTAAGCCACCAATACCAAAAGAAAAACCGAAGAATAAGCCCGAGATCATCCCCACTTTAGCTGGAACTAATTCTTGCGCATAAACCAGAATGGCCGAGAAAGCAGAGGCCAAAATCAGGCCAATAATAACGGTTAAAATTCCCGTCCAATAAAGAGAAGCGTAGGGTAAAGCGAGGGTAAAGGGTGCCACACCGAGGATCGACCCCCAAATAACATATTTACGCCCGATCTTATCCCCTAAAGGCCCGCCAATCAGAGTGCCCACCGCGACGGCAAATAGGAAGGCAAACAAATGTAACTGAGCATTTTGCACCGAAACATCAAACTTCTGTATCAAATAAAAGGTGTAATAGCTGGTGATGCTGGCCAAATAGAAAGATTTGGAAAAAACCAGCAGCAACAGGATGGATAGAGAAACGACGATAGTACGTCGTGGTAGCGCGGTGACCAAGGAAGCCGATTTAGGTTTGCTTTTCGCCATCCGGTGCTGATGTTGATACCATTTGCTTACTTGCAGCAGTACGACAATCGCCAGCAATGCCGCCAGAGAAAACCAGCCAACATTCCCTTTGCCATAGGGGGCTATCACCAGCGCCGCCAACAGCGGGCCAAGTGAACTGCCAAAATTCCCCCCTACCTGGAACAGTGACTGAGCCAGACCATAGCGCCCACCCGAGGCCATGCGCGCAACACGGGATGATTCAGGATGGAATATCGATGATCCGGTGCCCACCAAAGCGGCAGCCAACAAGACGAGTGGGAAAGTATTGGCGTTTGCCAGCAGTAGCAAACCAGAGAGGGTGAACCCCATGCCGATGGGGAGCGAAAAGGGCTGAGGATGCTTATCGGTGTAATGACCCACTAATGGCTGCAGCAGCGATGCGCTGAATTGATAGGTTAAGGTAATGATACCAATTTGCGTGAAACTGAGGTTGAAGTCTGCTTGCAGGATCGGATAAATCGCCATAATAAGCGATTGGAGCATATCGTTGAGCAGGTGAGAAACACTGATAGCACCAAGAATAGAGAAAGCAGTCCCGGTTCCCGCTTTGTTTTTTACCGGTGGCATGGCCGCTTCAGAACGATCAGTCATATTATAATTTAGCCTGGTAATTAATTGTGAGGTGGACAGTTTAACCCGTTGATCTTTCTTTCGACAACGTTGTCAATGTTACCTTTAGTGTAAATGACCAACAGTAATCGTATCAATTATCTCCAGTAAGTGAGATTACAGCGACACAATTTGACGTAAGTAGCAAAATTTTGAAACCTATATGGTCAATTTACGTTACAATTTTGACCTCACCGAGGTCGCCATTTTTTACAATGGAGAATTGCCATGCGTTTTTCACTTCAAACCACGACTTATGGGCTGCTGGTTTCCCTAGCGCTGTTTTGTGCAACGGCCAATGCCTGGGAAAAAGACAGAACTTACGATATCACTATCTTGCATACCAACGATCATCATGGCCATTTCTGGCAGAACGACTATGACGAATATGGTTTGGCCGCACAGAAAACGCTGGTGGATAGCATTCGCCAGGAAGTGGCCGCTAAAGGGGGGAGTGTTCTGTTATTATCCGGTGGCGATATCAATACCGGTGTACCGGAGTCTGATTTACAGGATGCTGAACCTGATTTTCGTGGTATGACGCTGATTGGTTATGACGCGATGGCGATTGGCAACCATGAATTTGATAACCCACTCAGTGTGTTGCGCCAGCAGCAAAAGTGGGCTTCCTTCCCGTTGTTATCCGCCAATATTTATCAGAAAAGTACTCAGCAGCGGTTGTTCGCACCTTATGCGCTATTCGACAAACAAGGGGTGAAGATTGCCGTTATTGGCCTGACCACTGATGACACCGCAAAAATCGGCAACCCAGAGTATTTTACCGATATTGAATTCCGTGTGCCTGCGCTGGAAGCCAAACAGGTGGTAGAGCAGTTACGTCAGGATGAAAAACCGGATGTGATTATCGCCGCAACCCATATGGGGCACTATGATAATGGCAATCATGGCTCCAATGCCCCGGGGGATGTGGAAATGGCCCGTAGCCTGCCCGCAGGTTACCTGGACTTGATTGTCGGCGGACATTCGCAGGACCCGCTCTGTATGGCGAGTGAAAATCATAAACAGGTGGATTACGTGCCCGGAACGCCTTGCGCGCCGGATCGCCAAAATGGGACCTGGATCGTACAGGCTCATGAATGGGGTAAGTACGTTGGCCGTGCTGATTTCCAGTTTCGCAATGGCGAACTGACACTGAAGCACTATCAGTTGATCCCGGTTAACTTGAAGAAAAAGGTCGAAAAAGCCGACGGCAGCAGCGAGCGCGTCTATTACACGCAGGAAATTACCAAAGATCCTGCCATGGTCAAGTTATTAACGCCTTTCCAGGATAAAGGCCAGACCCAACTGGAAGTGAAGATTGGCAGCGTTAATGGCCGGTTGGAAGGAGACCGCAGTAAAGTTCGTTTTGTACAGACCAACCTTTCCCGGGTGTTATTGGCGGCACAAATGGCAAGGGCCAATGCCGATTTTGCCGTAATGAGCGGCGGTGGTGTGCGTGATTCCATTGAGGCTGGTGATATTACCTATAAAAACGTGCTTAAGGTGCAGCCCTTCGGTAATACGCTGGTCTATGTGGATATGAAAGGCCGTGAAGTTGAGCAGTACTTGGCGGTGGTCGCCAATATGAAGGTCGACTCCGGTGCCTATGCGCAGTTTGCCAATGTGAGTTTGGTGGCAGACGGTAAAGGGGTCAGCAAGGTAAAAATCAAGGGAGAACCCCTACAGGCAGATAAAACCTATCGCATGGCAACCCTGAGTTTTAACGCATTGGGTGGTGATGGTTATCCGAAGGTTGATACCCTGCCAAGTTACGTCAATACCGGTTTTATCGATGCGGAAGTCTTGAAACAGTATATTGAGACTCACTCACCGCTGGATGCGGCCGCTTATGAGCCCAAGGGTGAAATAGTTTATAACTAAATTGAATGTAAGGCGTTTTTGCTTCGAATGGGCATGATGCAGGTTAGCCGACCGTGGAGCGCACGGATGCGCGATACGAGCCCCCAGGGAGGGGTTTACGGCGTGTCGGCGTTCCGTATCATGCCCAGTTGCATTACCCTCAACGTGTAATGTCGTTAGATGCGGTAATCTAGGATAACCTAACCTATTCAAAAGATTGAGCGTCACTTTGCGCTGCAATCGCCGCCCTTATACGTCTTAGTCCCGCTTGGCGATCTCGGCAAAAGAGCCCGATAACAAACGGCAGAGGTCATTGGCCGCCAATTCAATATCCAGCCCACGCTTGCCCCCAGAAACAAAGATCGTAGCAAATTGCTGCGCCGGTGCGTCAATCACCGTAGGTAAGCGCTTCTTTTGCCCTAACGGGCTGATCCCCCCCACCAGATATCCCGTCACCCGTTGAGCCAGTAGCGGGTCAGCCATTTCGGCTTTTTTGGCCCCTAAGGCTTTGGCGACCTTTTTCAGATCCAATTGAGTGGCTACCGGTGTGACGGCTACCGCCAGATTTTTGCTGTCACCATTCAGGGAGACGAGCAGTGTTTTATAGACCTGTTGGGCATTTAGCCCCAGTTTCTTTACTACCTCGTCACCAAAATTGGTTTCTTCACTATCGTGATGATAGCTATGTAGCGTGAACGGGATTTTTTGTTTTTCAAGCAGAACCACTGCCGGTGTCATAATCTTATGCCCCAAAATAAAGAGAAATATCCCGTCACCAATGAAGCTGCAGCGGTGTTGGCCGCGTTACGAGGTCCGTCCGTGGACCTCGCCCCTATCGGGGCCGCTGCAAGCAGCGTTCAAATCCGCTCCAGGCGGATTTGTCACTCACCCCAGTCACTTACTTGTGTAAGCTCCTGGGGCTTCGCTCAGTTGCCGCCTACCTGCAATTTCATTGAACTTGGGTACAGAATATCAATGCCAGTTATGCCAAGCCTTCCTGTAACAGTGCGGGCAAATTCCCATCACCGTATAGATGCAGTGCACCTACTGCCACCACATAGTTACCCGCTGGTAAGGCTTGCAACTTTTGTTGCCAATGACGATTACGGCAATGCATCAATAGGTCATATAACTCGGCACTAAAAGTAGAAGGTAGTGCTTCCGGTAAGGCATTCGGCTTACTATCCAGCCACCAACTCACCATGGTTTGTAGCAAACGGGCATTAGTACGCCAATGCTCCAGCGTGTCTTGCAATAATCCTAGCCCACCTTGGGGTAATTGTTCCAGCATGGCCAGTTGCTCTGCGGCACCTTCAAGCTCAATCACCGTTATCTGCTGTGCTTTGGCGCTTTGCAATAGCTGGTAATCAATACCGTACTCGGCACGTAATCCTAATAATTGTGCTTGTTGCGCCTGCATCATCAACGCCACCTGCCAGGCAGGCAGCGTAGCAAAGGTAGTGGCATCGGCGCCGATCTCTTGACATAACGCCTGTAAACAATGGAATTCTTGCTGGGAAAGGCGCTGTTCTAGCGGTTGGCATACTTCACCACCACCAAAAGGGGATGGGGTATGGCTGCTGATATCGGCTTCAACGATCAACGCATCAGCCTGACGCAACTGGGTCATTAGGTAGGGGGGTAACGGTGACATATTGCTGGTCCCCATATGAATGCTACCAACCAGATGCAGTTGCCTGCCGCCGGATAACGTCATATCCACCGCCGGATAGGTGTAGGCCCGAGGTGGGAGCAGACCAAGAAAGTTTTTGATGCGGTGCAGCCATTGCCCCATGCCGTAGTGCTCCTGATTTTCCCTGCCCGAAAACCGGGCAGGGGGAAGACTTTTCTTATGCTAAACGCTTTACCTTAGTTCATTCAAGTTACAGGTAGGCGGCAAGCGTGTGAATCCCTAGGAGCATAGATAACTATGTGACTAGGGTGAACACATGTAGCCAACACCGCTGTAGCTTGAATGCTGACGGGTATAACGACCGAACAAGAAAGCCAAGGGCACGTATCGCAGACACTTTTTCAGTCTATGACCTCGGTTTAAAGCGCAATAACCGGTTGGCGTTACTGACCACAGTAATCGAAGAGAGCGCCATTGCCGCCCCAGCAATCACTGGGCTGAGCAATGTACCTGTCATGGGGTACAGGATACCGGCGGCAATGGGAATACCGAGCGTATTGTAGATAAATGCCCCCAGCAGATTCTGCTTCATATTACGCAGTGTGGCTTTTGATAACGCCAGAGCGTCAGCAACACCGTGCAAACTATGGCGCATTAACGTAATGGCGGCGGTTTCAATGGCGATATCACTGCCGCCACCCATGGCGATCCCCACGTCAGCTTGCGCCAGTGCCGGGGCATCGTTGATACCATCCCCCACCATGGCTACCCGGTGGCCTTGAGCTTGCAGTTGCTTGATAGCGTCTGCTTTGCCTTCTGGCATGACACCGGCAATCACGCGGTCAATGCCTGCTTCTTTGGCAATCGCATTGGCAGTGAGGGGGTTATCACCGGTTAACATCACCAACTGATAACCTTGCTGATGCAGACGCTGCAAGGCGCTAACGCTGTCACTGCGCAACGGGTCGCGGATAGCAAACAAGGCCGCCGGTTTGCCATTGGCTGCTAGCAATACAGGGGTGATGCCACGCTCTGCTTGTTGTTGTATCTGTTGCTCAAAGGGGGACGTATTGATCTGGTTTTCCTGCAATAGCCGGGTGTTGCCCAACAGCAATGTCACGCCAGCCACCTCACCGCTAACACCGGCTCCACGCAAGGTACGGAACTGTTCGACAACCGGTAAACTCAGCCCTTTAGCCTGCTCCGTAATCGCGCGGGCCAACGGATGGTTTGCTCCCTGCTCTAACGCGGCGGCCCAACTCAATGCTTGCTGTTGGTCCACTTGGTTAAAGGTAATGATCTCCATCACTCGTGGTTGGCCTTCCGTCAGCGTACCGGTTTTATCGAACACCAGCGTATCGAGATTGCTGGCTTGTTGCAGCGCATCAGCGTCACGCACCAGCACACCGAACTCTGCGGCACGGCCCACACCAGCGATGATCGACATGGGGGTAGCCAACCCCAAGGCACAAGGGCAGGCAATAATCAGCACGGTGGTGGCAATCACCAGGGTATAGACCACTTGAGGTTGCGGGCCAAAAAAGTACCAGATAGCGGCACTGAACAAGGCGATCACCACCACCGTTGGCACAAACACCGCCGAAATTTTGTCAGCCAACTGACCGATGGCTGGCTTGCTACTTTGCGCCTGACGCACCAGTTTAATAATCCGTGCTAGCGTGGTTTTGCTGCCGACTGCCTCGGCGTGGAACAGCACACTACCATCATCCACCACGGTACCGGCATGTACCGTATCGCCCACACCTTTTTGCTGTGGAATCGCCTCTCCGGTCAACATCGCTTCATCCACCCACAGCTCCCCCTGAATGATTTTACCATCCACAGGAATGCGGTCACCGGTGGTTAGCCGCAATGTCATCCCCAACTGCACCTCTGCCAGCGGGATGCTTTTCTCCCCCTGTTCAGTGACCACTCGGGCGCTAGGGGGGGTGAGATCCAACAAGCGTTCCAGTGCTTGGGAAGATCGCTGCCGAGCCCGTTGTTCCATGGCGTGGCCCAGATTAATCAAGCCGATAATCATTGCACTGGCTTCGTAATAAAGGTGGCGGGCCTCCATGGGGAAGAACTCCGGCCAAATATTAACGCTAATGGAATACAGCCAGGCTGCACCGGTGCCTAAGGCGACCAGTGTATCCATGGTGGCGCTGCCATTTATCAGTGCGCGCCAGGCATTACGATAAAAATGGCCACCCGCCAACACCATCACAACCAAGGTAATTATGCCGACTATCATCCACGGGCGCTGGGTTTCTGGTGTTAGCGACATACTGCCACCGAATACGCCCCAAGCCATAAGTGGAACGCCGAGTGCCAGCGCCAAGGCGGCCTGCCATCTGAAGCGCTTCATACTGGCTTGTGCCGTCTGCTGCTGGCGCTCTCGACGCTCAGTTTCATCTGCAATCAGTTCTGCACCATAGCCGGCTTTTTCTACTGCCGCCACCAAGGCATTGGGCTCAGCATGGCCGCTAATCAGTGCACTGCGTTCGGCTAAATTGACCCGTGCGGTTGTCACCCCGGGGACATTCTGCAACGCCTGCTGGACTTTGTTGACACAACTGGCGCAGGTCATACCGCTGAGTAACAACTGAATACTGTCATCATCAGTATCCGTTACCGGAGGGGAAGAGGGAGCCGCTGCCTGGGATTCCGGCAATGTTGGGGTAGATTCAGTCAGCGGCTCAGTTTTTGGGTGATGTTTTTCTCCTGCAATGTTTTCTCCTGAAATGTTTTCCCCTGCCAGCTTTTCCCCCACCAGAGTGGCGTGATACCCAGCCTGTTCAATGGCCGCGATGAGTTGTTCTGCGGGTGTATCTCCGTAGATTTTAGCCGCTTCAAGAGTGACCTCAGCGGCGATCACACCCGGCAGTGCTTCCAGTGCTTTACGAGCGCTACCCACACAGTGCATACAGGAGAGACCGGAGAGTTGTAGTTCGGTATCTGCTTGCGTGGCCACTTTAGCCTGATAACCAGCATCAACAACACTGTCGATTAATGCTGTTGCCGGGGCGCTCCCCGTTACTTTGGCATAGTGAACATTCACTTCTGCTTGTTCGACATCAGTGCGGCTTTCCAGGGCTGTTTTCACCCGTTGCGCACAATGCATACAGGAAAGGCCCTGTAACGCCAGTACGGTAATCTGTGACATAGACTGGTTCCTGATAACAAGATAACGGTATAGGGATAGACTCGTCATACGGTGAATAGGGCGAGTCGGTCAACTTAGGTGTATCATTGAAGAGAAGCTTAAACCTTCCCGCAAGGGTAAGGTCAAGGAGGAAAAATGAATATCAGTGATGTTGCCAAAAAAACCGGTTTGACCAGCAAGGCCATTCGTTTTTATGAAGAAAAAGGCTTGGTAACGGCACCGATCCGTACCGATAACGGTTATCGCAGTTACAGTACCAAACATGTTGAAGAGCTAACGCTGCTGCGCCAGGCACGTCTGGTGGGGTTCACTCTTGATGAATGCCGTGAACTGGTCACTTTATTCAATGATCCCGCCCGCCATAGCGCGGATGTAAAAGCACGCACGCTGCAGAAAGTGGCAGATATTGAGCGGCATATCACTGAACTGGAGGAGATGCGCCAACGATTATTGGCGCTAGCGGAACAATGCCCGGGCAACGAGGGCGCAGACTGCCCGATTATTAATAATCTGGCAGGCTGCTGTCACAATCATTAACGAGTTACAGCGCGAATCACCAGCGTCGCCCCTTCGACGGCAATGACTTCTACTTCAGTGCCTGCAGGGAGGTCTTCATTGGCTTGAGCACGCCAACTGCTGTCGCCGATATTGATGCGCCCAAAGCCATTCTGCATCGCTTCAGTAAGGGTCCCACGGGTGCCAATCAATTGGCGATTACGTTGGTTTAGCACCTGTGAACTGCCCGCGAACTTTGGCCGTCTGCGTAGCCAGTACCACCACAGGTAGGCAACGATAAGGGTCATCACGGCGAAGAGAACACCTTGCCACTCCCAGCCTAACTGCGGTAATAGCCAGACAATGATGCCAACCACCACCGCAGACACACCACTCCACAGCAGATAACCGGCAGCGCCCAGCATTTCTGCTGCCAGCAATAAGCCACCGAGAGTGATCCAGAACCATTGTGGGTTCGCTGTGATCTGTTCAAGCATGATTAGTTGCCTTTACTCTCTTTTAGCAATTCGGCAATGCCACCAATGGAACCCAGCAAGCTGCTAGCATCCAACGGCATCATAATGACTTTGCTGTTATCAGCTGAACCGATCTTCTGCAGTGCATCGGTATATTTCTGGGCCACAAAGTAGTTAACTGCCTGAATATTACCGCTGGCAATGGCGTCAGAAACCAGTTGGGTTGCTTTTGCTTCTGCTTCGGCGGCACGCTCACGGGCTTCAGCCTGCAGGAACGCAGATTGACGTTCCCCTTCCGCTTTCAGAATTTGTGACTGCTTTTCACCTTCGGCACGTAGAATGGCCGCCTGACGTACCCCTTCCGCTTCCAGAATATCGGCACGTTTGGTACGTTCGGCTTTCATCTGGGCGTTCATCGAGGCAATCAATTCAGCGGGTGGGCGAACATCGCGGATTTCAATCCGGGTGATTTTGACCCCCCAAGGGTTGGTGGCCTCATCGACGATATGCAACAGACGACTGTTGATGCTATCGCGCTGTGACAGCATTTCATCCAGTTCCATTGAACCGAGCACAGTACGGAAGTTGGTCATGGTTAAGTTAACGATCGCCAGTTCGAGGTTACTGACCTCATAGGCGGCACGTGCGGGATCAACAACCTGAATAAAACAGACCGCATCGATGGCCACGTTGGCATTATCACGTGAAATAATTTCTTGAGAAGGGATATCTAACACTTGCTCCATCATATTGATTTTACGGCCAACACGATCAATAAAAGGTACCATCAGGTTCAAACCTGGCATCAGTGTTTTGGTATAGCGACCAAAACGCTCCACGGTCCATTGATAGCCTTGTGGCACAATCTTTACACTGGTAAAGGCGACAATTAACGCTATAACAATCAAAATTGGGATGATGGAAAAGGTAAAATCGAACATGGAACAACCTCCGGTTAGATAGTTAAATTAATATTACGCTAGTGGAGACAGAAAGCCTAATCTCTCCAGGCTAATCGCCCGATTAATCCAGAGGTAAAGTAAACCCTTTGATAAGAGGGTCATGGGATTGAAATAGCGCAATAATGCTTTTGACGACTTCCCCCCCTCGGTGATTTGACCACGCCAATGATAATGTGGATTGCTGGCGTGTGCGCAGCGGTTTTTTCTGCACCAGTTCCTCTCTGTCAAGGTATGGTTGGCATAAGGTTCGGGGTAAAAAACCGATACCGACACCGCGTAAATGACATTCCAGTTTGGTATGGAGATCCGGCACTTTTATTTCACGCTGACCGGAGAGTAACCAGGCAATGCGCTTGTCCAGATGGCGGGCAGTATCTTCAACATTGATTGCCGGGTAAAGCCGTAATTGATCCTCGGGTATTGGCTCAACGGCACCCACTAGCGGATGGTGTGGTGCAATGGCAAATACCCACTCTATCTTGCCCAGTGGCAGTACATTGATACTATTTTCCAGCGACTCATTGCCTGCCGCCCCAATGGCCAGGTGACAATCTTCGTTCAACAATGCATCCCATACCCCCATATAAACCTGGCGCGAGATATGGAACTGGGTAAAGGGGTAGCGTTGTTGCAGGTAGGCCAGTAATTGGGCCACCGTGGCAGGATTATAGAGCAGATTATTGATAACAATATTGACCTGATGTTCTATCCCATCATTAATTTGGCGCAGTTCATTGGGCATAGAATCAAGCCAATTGTGCCATTGGCTGCAACGTTCCAACAGGTATTCACCGGCCGGAGTCAGATTGACGCTTCGGGTGGTGCGAATGAAGAGTTGGGTACCGATACTTTCTTCCAGTGTTTTGATGCGATAACTGATGGTAGCGGTGGTCTTGTGGAGTAACTCTGCAGCGCGAGAAAAGCTCTGGCACTCTGCCACTTTAATAAATGATCGAATAGTTTCGTGATCCAGCATGTTATTTCCTTAACGCGGCAGCGATGGTTTCCATTCATTGAAAGAGAATTTACTTATCTTATCTTCCTTAGGTTAGCCATTACACATGATTCCGTGATTTTCAGCACTATTTATCAGTTTATTATGATAGATACAGCACAAAACAACTCAATTATTAATGTGCGCTGGGTGATTAAAATTCTTTGATAATATTTCTATTATTAATAGACTAATTTAAATAGTGGCAAATTAATGTGCTGCTGGTCATATTGTGGAATAATTTTCCAATATTAACTTTTAAATTAATCATGACCTGTTTAGAGTGATCTCATTCGGTGGTGTTCCTTTTTAAGATGGTTTGGAGAAGAGATAGATGGATTTAATTGCTGTTGAACTCACACCTGGAGCCTTTGCACCTTATGGTGATGTATTACAGACTGATGATACCCCCTTTTACCATATCAATGATGGGAAAACGGAGCGCTATCATGATATTGCAAAAGTAGAGGTCACTGATGGGCACCGGGTACTGGTGAGTATCAATCGCTCGGAACCTTGTGATATGCCGATGACGTTCTCACTACTGGAGAAACACCCGCTGTCATCCCAAGCCTTTATGCCGATGAAGGGGGAACGCTTTGTGGTCATTGTTGCGCAAGCGGGGGAACAGGGTGAAATATTAGTTAATACCTTACGTGCATTTATTACTAATGGTCGGCAAGGGGTGAATTATCATCGTAATGTCTGGCATCATCCTTTATTTGCTTTCGGTAAAGTAACTGACTTTTTCACAGTAGATCGTGGTGGTGCTGATAACTGTGTCGTCAGTCAATTACCTGAGCCTTATCGCGTGGTAATTAGCCAGTAGTCATTAGATAGTAGATTATTTATTTCACCGGGTTCATTCAGGTAATTCAAATAATGCGAGATGAAAGGGTATAAATAACCATAAACCGTACATCAGTCAACATTGCTGCCACTGGAAAGGGGATGGGTATACTATATCGGGTAAACCTTAAGTTGAATTAAGAAAGGAAAGCCCGAATGAACGAACTACGCAGAAAAGGAAGACCAACGACAGATGCAGGAGCAACGAAAGGTGCCCAGGCATTGGACCGAGGGTTGGAGATCCTGCAGTTTCTGGCCAATGCAGGAGGAAGCTCGTCCGTTTCCGTGTTATCCGAAAAGTTAGGGTTACCGCTGTCAACGACATTCAGATTATTGAAAGTATTAGAAAAATCTGAATTTGTTTTTCAGGATCCACAATTAGGTTGGTGGCATATTGGGATCCAGGCGTTCACTGTCGGGGCGGCTTACATGAATGACCGGGACGTGGTTTCAGTAGCAGGTCCCCCTATGCGTCGTTTGATGCTGTTATCAGGTGAAACAGCTAACTTGGCCATCAGGAATAACTTTGATGCGGTCTTGATCCGCCAATGTGAGTGCCAGGCCATGGTGCGAATGTGTGCTCCGCTGGGTAGCCGCTTACCGTTACACGCTTCCGGGGCAGGGAAAGCGCTCCTCTATCCCCTGATAGAAGAGGAAATGCTGGATCTGATTGTGCGTACAGGGTTGCACGCCTTTACCCCGAATACGCTGACGAGTGTGAATTTATTGCGCAAAGATTTATCGCAATCGCTGGCCCGGGGGTACGCCATTGATGCTGAAGAGCATGCTGCAGGGCTCAATTGCCTGGCATCAGCGATTTTCGATCGTAGCAACAATGTGGTGGCGGCCATCTCTATTTCCGGGCCCAGTGAGCGTGTGAGTCGTGAGCGTTTTAAGGAACTGGGGGAGCTGGTGCGAGATGTTGCTAATGACATCAGTACGACATTAGGAGAATCACGCAGTCACCATTGAGTCATCTATGACAACACCTGTAGCCGCTGAATCAAGCCGCTGCAGGCTGAACTAGCCTTCCCGTTTGTTGAATAAACGGTTTTTTTTGAATTTAATTTCAATTTGGAAAATTTTTCCAAAAAAGCAGGAGAAGATGAGATGGCAATAATGCGAGCGGTAGATGCGGCAATGTATGTGCTGGAAAAAGAGGGGGTCAATACGGCATTCGGCGTACCTGGTGCGGCGATCAACCCCTTTTATAACGCGATGCGCAAGCACGGTGGAATCAAACATTACCTGGCGCGCCATGTGGAAGGTGCCTCTCATATGGCAGAAGGTTATACCCGTGCTAAACCGGGGAATATTGGCGTGTGTCTGGGGACTTCTGGGCCGGCAGGCACGGATATGATTACCGCGCTTTATTCAGCTTCGGCAGATTCTATTCCTATTCTTTGCATTACTGGGCAAGCACCACGGGCACGCTTGCATAAAGAAGATTTTCAAGCGGTCGATATTGAATCAATCGCCAAGCCTGTCACTAAAATGGCCGTGACGGTGTTGGAACCGGCTTTGGTTCCCCGGGTATTGCAACAAGCGTTCCATCTGATGCGTTCTGGCCGTCCTGGTCCAGTGCTGGTGGATTTACCTTATGACGTTCAAATGGCCGAGATCGAATTTGATCCGGAAACCTACTCCTCACTGGGAGCCTATAAACCCGCAGCCACTCAAGCGCAGATCGACAAAGCGTTGGACATGTTGTGTGCTGCTCACAAGCCATTGATTATTGCTGGTGGGGGTATCCTCAATGCCGATGCGGCCGATTTGTTGCAGGAATTGGCGGAGATTTGCAATACACCAGTGATCCCGACCTTGATGGGTTGGGGCTGTATTCCTGACGATCATACGCTGATGGCAGGGATGGCTGGGTTACAAACCTCCCATCGTTATGGTAATGCCAATCTGCTGGATTCAGATTTTCTATTAGGCATTGGTAATCGTTGGGCCAACCGCCATACCGGGTCCGTGGATAAATATACTGCGGGCCGCAAGATCGTTCATATTGATATTGAGCCGACGCAGATTGGTCGCGTTATTTGCCCTGACCTGGGTATTGTGTCCGATGCCAAAACGGCTTTGCAGATGTTGGTTGAGCGAGCTCGCGAGCGCTCAAAACAAGGGCTATTGCCAAACAGAACCGAGTGGGTGGAAACCTGCCTGCAACGCAAGCGGACGCTATTACGCAAAACCCACTTCGACAATGTGCCGATCAAACCTCAGCGCGTCTATGAAGAAATGAACCGGGCATTCGGGCGTGATGCCTGTTATGTCACCACCATTGGGCTTTCGCAGATTGCTGCGGCGCAATTGTTACATGTATTCAAACCACGTCACTGGATCAATGCTGGGCAGGCCGGCCCATTGGGTTGGACCATTCCTTCGGCGCTGGGTGTCTGTGCTGCGGATCCGCAACGCAAAGTGGTCGCCTTATCCGGTGATTATGACTTCCAGTTTATGATCGAAGAACTGGCCGTCGGTGCTCAATTCAAACTGCCTTATATCCATGTATTAGTGAACAACGCCTATCTGGGGTTAATTCGCCAGTCTCAGCGCGGTTTTGATATGGATTATTGTGTTCAACTCGCTTTTGAAAATATCAATACCCCGGAAATCGGTGAGTATGGCGTTGACCACGTCAAAGTGGTTGAAGGGTTGGGCTGCAAGGGCATTCGTGTGACTAAACCTGAAAATATAGCCTCAGCATTCCAGCAAGCAGAAGAATTAATGCGCCAGCACCAGGTGCCAGTGGTGGTGGAAATTATTCTGGAGCGTGTGACTAACATTTCGATGGGAACCGAACTGGATAACGTAACAGAGTTTGAACCTGTTGCCGAGTCGCCAGAAGATGCGCCGACGGCAGTCAGTTACTTCAAATACCAGTAGGGAAAAAATTATGCCAAAGTTTTCAGCTAATTTATCAATGCTCTTTAACGAAGTGGACTTTCTACAACGCTTTCGCTGTGCCAAAGAGCAAGGGTTCACGGCAATAGAGTATATGTTCCCTTACGATTATCCATTGCAGGCATTACGAACGGCGTTGGAGGAAAACCAATTAACACAGGTATTACAAAACCTCCCTGCAGGGGATTGGGCCGCTGGTGAGCGTGGTATCGCCTGTTTGCCAGGGCGAGAGTCTGAGTTCCGCGACGGTGTGGGCATGGCAGTGGAGTATGCCCGTGGATTAGGTTGCACACAGATCAACTGTTTGATCGGTAACCCGGACAAATCACTGGCACAGCATAAGACTGATGAAATCGTGGTCGCTAACCTGAGCTATGCAGCAAAAGAGTTAGCTAAGGAAAACATTCGCTTATTGGTTGAGCCGATCAATAAATACGATATGCCAGCATTCTATTTGCAAACCACTCGCCAGGCTTTAGAGCTGATGGAGTGGGTGGGTAATCCCAATCTGTTCATTCAATACGATATTTACCATATGCAGCGTATGGAGGGTGAACTGACCCAAACCATGGAAAATCTATTGAATAAAATAGCGCATATCCAGGTTGCTGATAATCCTGGCCGCCATGAGCCGGGAAGTGGGGAAATTAATTACGATTATATCTTCAGTGCACTGGACCAAATGGGCTATAGCGGCTGGATAGGTTGCGAATACAAACCGGCGACAACGACCGCTGCTGGCCTGTCATGGATTAAAAAATATCAAAATTGAGGGATGAATCATGAAACTAGGCTTTATTGGTTTGGGCATTATGGGAACACCAATGGCTGAAAAGCTGATCGAGGGTGGTCATCAGTTATATGCCAATACCTTGGGGCAGGTGCCAGCAGCATTGCTGCAAAAAGGGGCCATTGCCTGTGCAACGCCGAAGCAAGTGGCTGACTTGGCAGATATTATTTTTATTATGGTGCCAGACACTCCCCAGGTTGAGCAGGTGCTATTTGCTGCCAATGGTTGTGCTGAAGCACAATTGAAAAACAAGATCCTGGTGGACATGAGTTCTATCTCACCACTGGATACCAAAAGTTTTGCTCAACGAATCAATAAATTGGGTGCAGATTATCTGGATGCACCGGTATCAGGTGGTGAAGTGGGTGCCAAGCAGGGTTCATTAACCATCATGGTGGGGGGGGATGAAGCGGTGTTCGGGCGCGTCAAACCACTGCTCGCCTTGATGGGGAAAAACATCACCTTGGTTGGCGGTAATGGGGATGGCCAGACCTGTAAAGTCGCTAACCAGATCATTGTAGCGCTGACCATTGAAGCCGTTTCTGAAGCATTGATTTTTGCGTCTAAAGCGGGTGCCGATCCGGCGCGGGTGCGAGAAGCGTTAATGGGGGGCTTTGCTTCATCACGTATCCTGGAAGTGCATGGTGAGCGGATGATTAAGCGCACATTCGAGCCAGGTTTCCGTATTTCCTTGCATCAGAAGGATCTTAATTTGGCACTGCACGGGGCAAAATCGTTAGCACTCAGTTTGCCCAATACCGCAACTTGCCAGGAACTATTTAATCTTTGTGCTGCCCATGGCGCAAAAGATCTCGACCATTCCGCTTTGGTGCAAGCCTTGGAGATCATGGGTAACCATAAAGTATCTGATTAACTCGTAGTCGCTGTCTCACTCAAGTTGCAGGTGTCTTTATTATTTGCCTGCAGCTTGGAGAGTATATTAATTATTTAAATGATTATTTTAGGTTTAGTAGAACCTGGTTATTGGGCTATTTATTTATGATTCTTTTTTTATAGAGAATGGTTTAACAATTAATTAATGAAAATATTAAATTAATTATTTAATGTTAACATTTTTTTCTGAAGAATGGAAAAGGAACACTTACCTATTTGTTAGATATATGTAAATTTAAATATCACGCGAGTATTTTTTAATTTATGAACGAAGTTTGAGCTCAGACTGTGCGAGAAATTATGTTAACAAGATAAAATTATGAAATGTCATTTTATGATAAATTCATGAAAAGGAGAGTGTCATGAGTACAGAATACAAACCCAGTATGGATTACTGGAAAAAAATTGTAATGGTCATGAGTCTAGGTTGGGTTGCGATTTGGATTTATCGGACCGTCCTTACGCCTATTTACCCTGAAATACAAGCATCAATGGGAAATGTGAGTAATGCTGAAATAGGTGCAATTGCGAGTTTTTATTTCTTTGCCTACTGTAGCATGCAAATTCCTTGTGGGATTTTGGTCGATAAATTCGGTCAAAAAATAATGCTAATGTGCGGATTTACGCTTTTTATTTTAGGCACACTATGCATTGCAAAAGCGACTGGGATGACGATGATCTATGGTGGTTCACTACTGGCGGGAGCCGGTTGTGCTTCTTTCTTTAGTTCCGCCTACTCGCTCTCTTCAGCTAATGTTCCGAAAGAACGTAAAGCACTCGCTAACGCCATTATCAACAGTGGTTCTGCCATTGGTATGGGGATCGGTTTAATTGGTTCCAGCGTATTGGTGAAAAGTATGGGGCTGGCATGGCAAAATGTCTTGTTTATTGTTGCTGCTATTCTCACTACGATGCTTTGCGTGTTTACTTTAGTTATTCGAACTAAATCAAAAGATAACCTGGTTAAACAGGAAGAAAAGAAAAAAGAACAAACTGTTGACGTAACAGAAGAGAAAGATTCCCCGCTATTTTCTGGCATCTTATGCAGCATTTATTTTCTTTACTTCTGTACCTGCTATGGTTACTACCTGATTGTTACCTGGTTGCCATCCTATCTTCAGACAGAAAGAGGGTTTGATGGGAGTAAGATAGGATTTGCATCTGCTGTGGTTGCATTTGTTGGTGTACCCGGCGCACTGTTTTTTAGCTATCTATCAGATAAATATAAAGATAGTAAGGTTAAAATCATTATCGGACTTGAGATTGTGGCAGCGTCAATGTTGGCGTTTACGGTGTTATCACCCAATACCACCATGCTGATGATTAGCCTTATGTTATATGGACTGCTGGGCAAAATGGCTGTCGACCCGATTTTAATTTCTTATGTTTCCGAACTTGCTTCCGCCAAAAAATTGGGGCGAGCATTCAGCCTGTTTAATTTCTTTGGTATGAGTTCTGCGGTCGTAGCACCAACATTGACTGGTTTTATCTCAGATATCACAGGTTCGAAAGAGATAAGTTTTATCATCTCAGCCGGTTTGGTGGTGACGGGGACGCTAATTTTTGTCATCGTCGTGTTACAAAGAAAGAAAACAAAATACATTACTGAGCCAGCATAGAGCATAATAAATACTAATTTACCGCACATGATTTTATTTAAAGGCATCTTCTTGTCGACTATGCCCAAGCATGTTTGCATGCTTGGGCATTTTACGTGAAGGAGATCAATAATTTTTTGGTAATTAAATCCAGTTAATATGTTGCATTAACTCTCAACCTACTAACTTAGAAATTTAACACCTCATCTATATCACTTCCTGATTTTTAATCTTATAACGAAATACTTGATACCAGACAGAGCCTTTTGAACAGTGCTTGCGCTGGCCCTTTAGGGTGAAGCCTGATTTTGAACTGAGTATTTGCGCGTCACCAACCCCCAAGCTAATTGAAGTATACAGAGTATATCTTTGTGCTATACCCCAAATAACTTAAGTTGCTTGTAGGCGGCAATGAGTGAATTCCTAAAGAGATGCGCGATACGAGCCACCAGGGAGATGGTCAGGGCGTATCGGCGTTCCTGATCATTCCCGCCTACCAAAATCGGAGAGTGTAGCGGTATTAGGAACAATTATTTAGCTGTAGTCACTGTCTAATATGAAAGTGCACTGGAGTACGGATACTTATTGTTGATTGAGGTTTTAATTAACTAGCGTCTATTGCTGAGGGTCTTTTTTTAATAATAATGGTTTTCCTGTTGCTTGTTATTTATGAGTCTTGAATGGAATTTAAAAAATTATTTAGATAATGGTGGGGTGCCATTGAAAGATAGGCTGTGATTAGGATGAGGGTATCTATATTGTTTGGTTTTTTGCAATAGCATTGAGTTAAATAATGTGTAGACCAGCTTCAATCAACCCGCTATAAAAAATCAGCCGATGTGATAAACATCGGCTGAGTTGCTCAAAGAAATTCAGAGATGATTAAATATCAACGTCTCGGTTACAATCTTTAGAGTAGATATAGCTAAAGCACTCTTTGCCCACGGCGTAACCGGCTTGTGGTACATACGCGGCCATAAAAATATAATCTCCCTTTTTCACCGGGATCCACTCATTATCCAGGTTGTAAACACCGCTGCCACTCAATATATAAGCACCATGCTCTTGAACATGCGTTTCAATATAACCATGGCTAGCACCTGGTTCGAAAGAAAGAATGTGCATGTTCATATCAAAGCCCAGATCTTTCGGCAGTAAGTCCTGCAGGATAACTTCACTCATCCCTTCATAGTGGATCTTTTCAAGGTTGTTTACATTATCGCAGACGATACGCGCTTCGTGGCCAGCAATGCGCTTATAGGTACGCTTATACAGGAATAACTGGCTGGATTTACCCGCATTATCGTTAGCCAACCGCAAGGTCACGCCGGCCGGGCAATAGAGATAACCACCACTGGTCAAGGTATGGGCGGTTGCATCGGCAGACGCCTTAACTTTGCCATCAATCACATAGACAAAGGTTTCAACATTTTCACCACCAAAACCCTGCTGATTGTTACCGTCAGCATGCAGTGTCACCACATAGTCGACAAAGCTGGCCCCTAACTTGGGGGTAGATAAAATAGTGACATCACAGTTTTCAAAGCCAGGAATGATATTGCGTACCAAGCCTTCCACTGGAAGAAGCGCATAATTGTCACGCTTGATCACCGCGCGAGAGGACAAAATATCCTTTGGATAGCCAATTTGATTGTTGAAGTAACCCACGTTAATTCTCCTGATTAATAAATCTGCCCCGTCGATTCGCTGTGACAGGGGCAGAACGATGACCGTTATTCCTGATAGGCCAATTGATAAAGGGTATGTGTCAGAATTTTGACGCCTTCAGACAGATCGCTAAGCGCGGTTTTTTCTGCTGGATTGTGGCTGATACCACCAATACTGGGAACAAACATCATCACTGTGGGTATCTTAGGCGCGAATATTTGAGCGTCATGGCCCGCCCCGCTGTGCATCAGGCGGTAGTTGAGGCGCTCGGTTTCACACAGATGTACCACATTTTGTACCAACTGCCGGTTCATCGGAATAGGGGCTTCATCCATCCACAAATCAATGGTGGGAATGATATCCATCTCTGCACAGATGCGCTTGATATCAGACTCCAATTGTTGTGTAAAACGCAACAACGTTTTCTGATCAGTATGGCGACAGTCAATGGTGAATTGTGTATAGCCAGGCACCACGTTGACAACATTAGGCTTAGGTTCCACCTTACCGAAGGTTAATACTAACGGATCCCCTTCAGCTTGTGCTTTAGCGATAGACTCGCAGCAGATACGGCTAAAAGCATGAACAGCATCTTTACGATAACTCATCGGCGTTGTGCCAGCGTGATTGGCCTCGCCTTGCAATGTCACATTATAGCGGCGCTGCCCAACGATATCAGTGACGACACCAATGGTCGTACCCTCGGTTTCCAGCACCTTGCCCTGCTCAATATGCAATTCGACAAAGGCAGCAATATCGCTACGTGGCAATTGATTTGGCTGAGGAAAATCAAAACCGGCGCTATGCATGGCATCAACAAAATTGACTCCCTTGGCATCGCAGATATTTTGTACATCTTCAGGACGGGCTAAGCCGACAATATTCTTGCTTCCCCAGAAAACGAACGGGAAACGGCTGCCTTCCTCTTCCGCCAAAGAGATCACTTCCAGCGTCCGTAGTGGCGTTCCATAGGTCTCTTTAAGGTGCTTAATGGCCAAATAAGCGGCTTCGATACCCAATTGCCCATCAAGGTTGCCACCATTGACCACGGTATCGATATGAGAACCAGACAGTATCACCTGTTCAGGATACTTACTGCCCAGCAGACGACCAGACAAATTACCCACTGCATCATAGGAAACCGTCAAACCGGCGCTTTCGAAGGCCTGTTTCAATGCCTGTTGGGCGTCAATCCACTCTTTGGTATACAGCAACCGTGTCATGCCACCACTGGGGTCGGCACCTATTTTTGATAACCAGCCAGAAGTTTCACTAATTTCTTGTTGGAAGTTTTTCATATCTATCTGCCTTTTTTTAGCTTTCCTAGGATATTTGCTAGCTAGATTGACACTGATAATCCATTAGCTCTGTTTTACCTGGGGTGAGAGATAATAAAAATCACGCAGGTGATGTCGCCACCTCAAAAAAGAGCAACATCACCACACGGACTGATTACCTATTTTTTAACTGGCAAACGGGTCTTTATGATCGTAAGAACGTTGGTAAATATCGTCAGAAATCAGGTATTGATAAATCTCATCAACAATATCAATCCCATTCTTCTCACTTTCCAACTCACGCATGTAGCTACCTTGACCCGGGTAGAGGACTTTTTCCACCCCAGGTGCAGGTTTGATGGCATTGAGTTCATTCATTACCTGGCTGACATGCTGACGGAAAACACGTTCATTAGTGAAATAGCCAGGGTTGAGAACGATATGCAGTTGGCCCAATTCCCGCCCTACACTGAGGTCGTGATACATGGAGCTCACATGCTTGCCAAAAGGCAATCCCAGTAATACACCAGAAAGAATGTCCACCATCATCATCAGGCCATAGCCTTTTGGCCCGGCAATCGGCAGCAACCCGCTAACAGCGAAAGGGTCGGTAGTGTGCTTGCCTTCGCTGTCAACTGCCCAGGTATCCGGGATAGGTGCATTACGGGAGCGGGCGTCCAGCACTTTGCCCCAGGCTTGAACCGTGGTGGCCATATCAAAGGTTAAAATGTCTTTCCCTTCTGCGGGTGCCGAGAAAGCAATGGGGTTGGTGCCGTAATAGACTTCTGCCCCACCATAAGGGACCACCATCGGGTCTGACTGACACAGTGAAATCCCTATCATGCCGGCCTGAGCTGCCTGCTGCACAAAGTAAGACAGGGCCCCACTGTGGCCAATACGCCGAACGCCTACCACCGCGACACCGTTATCTTTTGCCATTTCAATGGCATGATCCATGCTCAGTTTAGCTGCAACATGCCCGGCGCCATTATCGCCATCAAAAACGGCACTACAAGGGCCGGTTTTTTCATAAGTGAAGTGCGGATTATTGTTGGTGCCACCTTTGCTAATGCGTTCAGAATAATATTCTACCCTGACGGCACCGTGAGAGTGGATACCGCGAGCATCCGCATGGGCCAAAACATCGGCGACAATGCCGGCATGAACCAGGTTTAGCCCTGCTGCATGAATTTTATTTTGAATAAGTTGATGCAATTGTTGTTTAGAGACTTTCATAGACAGTCCTTTCGTTACTACAGTTTATTATTAAGCCACCTTTGGCACATAATGTATAAAGCTGAGGGGGGAATAATGTGATCTAGATTGGTATTGTATAATTTATTTAAATTTTCATTGAATGCAAATTAATTTATTAAAATATTTTTAATAAATTAATTGTCATTTTTTATTCTATTGTCAAGTAGTTGTCAGATTTAATGATTTTTTCTAACAATGATTAAACTGTGATGAATCTCACCTTTATGTTGGGGTTTTATTTGTAGCTTGAAAGAAGAAAATTAAGATTTTTGCAAGTAAATAGGCGAATAAAAAACATTAGTGCTTACCTGTTATGAACAAATGAGGGTAAGGCTCACATGCTGTATTAAGGATATCACTATGGTCCATGCTTTTATAAAAAAAGGGAGCTTTCAGGATTCGGTTAGCCTGATGCTAATTTCCCGTAAACTCAGTGAATCACCTGACGTTGAAGAAATCTCCGTCATGATGGGGACACCAGCAAATAAATCACTACTTGAAGCCACTGGCTTCTGGCATCCGCAATTTAGCGAAGCAACCCCGAATGATATTTGTGTAGCGATTAAAGCAGATTCCGCAGATAGCCATATTACTGCGCAGATTAGTGAATCGTTGGAGGCCGCATTGAAGGCGATTGCCCAAGGGCAGCAAGGGGGGGAACGCCTGCTCAAAGCCCGTAGTTGGCGTATGGCCAGGCAGAAGTTACCAGAGGCCAATATGGCGCTGATTTCCATTGCGGGTGAATATGCAGCGGGTTTGGCTGATCAAGCGTTGGAGGATGGCTGCAATGTGATGATGTTTTCTGACAACGTCAGTGTGGAACAGGAGGTGGCACTCAAAACCAAGGCGCGTAGCAAGGGGTTGATTGTTATGGGCCCTGACTGTGGTACCGCCAGCATCGCAGGGGCACCGCTGGCTTTCGCCAACGTCGCCCCGCAGGGAACCATCGGCATCATCGGTGCTTCTGGTACCGGCATTCAGGAACTGATGTCGCAAATTACCCTGGCTGGGCAGGGGATATCCCATGCAATCGGTTTAGGGGGGCGCGATTTAACCGCCGAGGTGGGGGGGATCAGTGCCATCAGTGCCTTGCGTATGCTGGCGGCGGATCCTCAGAGCCGGGTATTGGCATTTGTCTCCAAGCCACCCGCTGCAGAGGTACGCCAGCGGGTGATTGCAGAGATGAAAACACTGGGTAAGCCAGTGGTGGCATTATTCTTGGGTACCCGGGCAGCCAAGCAACAAGAAGATAATATTACCTTTGCTGCCACGCTGGATGAGGCGGCACGTCTGGCTGCCATGCTGGCCCATGTACAACAAATGGCTGCCGAACAGCCGGCAGTTTGTGGCAGTAAAATCTGCGGTTTATATGCGGGCGGCACCCTGGCGGCTGAATGCGCCATGCTGCTGGGGGAACAACTGGGCCTTGAGGGGGACAGTAAACACCACCAGGGCTCAATGCTTAATGCCGACGGGCACCACATTATCGATATGGGTGATGATTTTTACACCCAGGGCAAGCCACACCCGATGATTGACCCTTCAACCCGTAATCAGGAAATTGCTCGTCTGGCTCAACAGCCCCAGGTTGGTGTGTTACTGCTGGATGTGGTGATTGGCTATGGCGCTCAGGAAGATCCTGCGGGTTCGCTGGTTAACGAGGTTAAACGCCTGCGTGAAAAGCGCGGCGAGGCTCATCCCTTGGCGGTTATTGCCACGGTGACCGGGACTGAACAGGATCCACAACAGCGCTCCAAGCAGATTACCACCCTGAGTGAAGCGGGTATTGCGGTCATGAATTCACTGCCGGAAGCCGTGCAGTTAGCTTGCCAGCTCATTGCGCCCCCACTGCTTGGCGTTAGCGAACCGGTGCCTGCCATGTTGGCCGGTGTTGCGGTGATCAACGCAGGTCTACGCAGTTTTGCTGATGACCTGCAAACCAATGACATTTCAGTAGTCCACTACCAGTGGGCTCCGGTTGCCGGTGGCAATCAACGATTGGCTAATATACTGAAAAAATTAAAGTAAGGGATTGATATGTACGCATCTATTGAACAAGCAAATGCTGCCGTTATCGCCAGGATCCGTGAAGCTCGCCCTCATTGGCAAGATGTTGATTTGGCAAAAAATCTTATCCCACAACTGGCTCAGGGCAGAAAGCTGTTGCATGCTGGGCCGCCAGTGACCTGGCAAGAAATGAGTGGCCCGGTGCGCGGTGCTTGTATTGGTGCCTGCCTGTTTGAACAATGGGCAGATAACGAGCAACAGGCACAGTCTCTGCTCGAAAACGGCGAGATTGAATTTATTCCCTGCCACAACGTCAGTGCTGTTGGGCCAATGGGGGGGATTACCTCGGCACACATGCCGATGGTGGTGGTAAAAGATAGCGTTCATGGTAACTATGCCTATTGCAACATGAACGAAGGGATCGGCAAGGTAATGCGTTTTGGTGCCTACGGGCCCGATGTGCAGGAGCGTTTACGCTGGATGCGTGATTCACTGGCACCGGTGCTGAAAGAGGCTCTGGCTAAATTTGATGGCGGCATCGACCTGACCGCTTTGATGGCTCAGGCGATCACCATGGGGGACGAATTCCACCAGCGCAATATTGCCGCGTCAGCCTTGTTGATGCGCCAATTGGCCCCTCAAATCACTCTGCTGGATCGTGATAAAAGCGAATTAGGCAAGGTGATGCAGTTCCTCAGCATTACTGACCAATTCTTCCTCAACTTGGCGATGGCTTATTGCAAGGCGGCGATGGATGCGGGTGCTGAAATCAAACAGGGCAGCATCGTGACGGTTATGACGCGTAATGGCAAAAACTTTGGGGTTAAAATTAGTGGGATGGGTGACCAGTGGTTTACTGCACCGGTCAATATGCCTGAAGGGTTGTTCTTCTCTGGCTACAGCCAGGCGGATGCCAACCCAGATATTGGTGATAGCGCCATTACTGAGACTTTTGGTATCGGCGGTGCGGCCATGGTTGCGGCACCGGGTGTGACCCGCTTTGTTGGCGCCACGGGCGGCATGAGTGCGGCTATCGATATCTCAGAGGAAATGACAGAGATTTATCTGGAGCGCAACATGATGCTGCAAATACCTACCTGGGATTTCCAAGGGGCTTGTTTGGGGTTAGATGCGCGCCGGGTGGTAGAAACCGGTATCACGCCGTTAATTAATACCGGCATCGCGCACCGGGAAGCGGGTGTTGGGCAGATTGGCGCGGGTACCGTGCGGGCACCACTAGGCTGTTTTGAAAAAGCTATCGAAGCCCTGGCTGAAAAATTAGGCATCCGTGAGTAACGATGGAGGTGCCCAGGGCAACCTGGGCACAGGGGAGTCGATGGATATCACTGCGTTAGCTGTCAGCCACCATGCCACCCAAGATTATGGTCCACTACGTTGTGTCGGCCGCTTCAACAAGGCGATCAATTTTCTTTCACCCCATGGCCGGTTATTGACGTTGCACCGTGAAGGATGCGGGTTGAGCCCGATGGGGTGGGAGATAGCAGCGGGTGATTTCGACGAGTTATCCGATAGCCTGCTAGCGGCTGATGATTGCCAGCTTTCTCAGGCTGGGATCCAGATAGATGATATCTGCATCTATCGTCATCATAAACGTCTGAATCTTTATCTGAATCTACGTGATGAAATCCCTCTGGCACCCTTGGCGACCCTACTGGCTGATGAACCAGCCAGTACCGGTCTGTTTGGTCGTTTGCAACAGATTGTTGAGCAACCACTGGTTGCCGAAACCCGGGAACTGCAGCAAAAGTTTTGTGCCTGGTTGCAAGGGCAGGCCGTTGATTGGAGCGCTGTTGTTGGCAAAGGGCCGGGGTTAACACCAAGTAACGACGATACCCTGGTCGGGATGTTGTTGACCGCACATCTTGATAGCCGGGTGGATGTGGCCTGCTTACCGCCTTTTTTTGCGGCTAGCCAGCCACTGCATAAATTAACCACATTGGTCAGCGAGCATTATTTAAAATTTGCTGAACAAGGTATTTTCTCTACCGCGTTACAACTATTGGCTCGGGCTTTAATTCAGCCCAGAGAATTAACGCAATCTATCCGTGATCTGTTAAACATGGGGCATTTTTCTGGTGCCGATACGTTATTGGGTATTTGGCTAGGGGTAATGACCATTAATTACCTTCATTAACTTTAAATTAACTCAATTTACCCCGTGACGCAGTTTTAATCACGATGGCTATATTTTACTAAAAAATAGGTGTTGACATGGAAACATTAGTCATTGCTTTAGGGGGCAATGCCCTATTACAGCGCGGAGCGGTATTATCCGCAGAGAACCAGTACCAGAGCATTGCATTAATTGCTGATGTTATTGGCAAGCTGGCAAAGAAATATCGTATTGCTATTGTGCACGGTAACGGCCCGCAAGTGGGTCTATTGGCATTACAAAACCTCGCTTATCGTGATGTGCCCCCTTATCCCCTGGATATTCTGGTGGCTGAAAGCCAGGGGATGATTGGCTATATGCTGGCACAACAATTAGGTGCGTTTCATCCTGCTCAACCGGTGTCTACATTATTGACACGGGTATTGGTGGATAGCCAGGATCCCGCATTCCAGCAGCCCAGCAAATTTATCGGGCCAGTGTATCAGCCTCAGCAACAGCGTGAGCTGGAGCAGCAATATGGCTGGAGCATGAAGTTGGACGGGAAATATCTGCGCCGCGTGGTTCCTTCACCTGAGCCTAAAAAAATTATTGATATAGCAGCGATTAAATTGCTATTGGCCCAAAACCACATTGTGGTCTGTAGTGGTGGCGGCGGCATTCCTATGGTGGAAGCTGAGCATGGCCTGAGCGGTAGCGAGGCGGTGATTGATAAGGATCTGGCCTCGGCGCTGTTGGCGGAAGAACTGGCCGCAGACCACCTGCTGATCCTCACCGATGCGGATGCAGTCTACCGGCATTGGGGGAGCCCACAGCAACAAGCGATTCGTTCCGCCACTATCCAGGAATTGGCACCGCTCGCCGTAGCGGATGGCGCCATGGGGCCAAAGATCATGGCAGTCAGCCGCTTTGTGCAACGCAGTGGCAAAGTTGCTCATATTGGTGCCTTGAAAGATATTGAGTCAGTGCTGATAGGGACTGCCGGCACCTCTATTACGCCGTAAATAACCCATTGCGATAGATGGGTTGCATAAAATAGAGGGCCGGGTTAACCCAGCCCTCTTGCGTTATTGGTAACAGCATTAATGTTGTTCACGCTTGGTCGCCAGTAACTGCTGCATATTGGCATGATATTGCATTAGTGACGGGTGCTGCAGCACGCTAGTTTTTAGCGGACTATCGAGGCGACTGGTAACAATATTGTCGATAAAAGCGTACAACATCGCATCAAAAGAGGTTGGGGTATCACTGACAGCAAACTGCGTTTGCGTTAGACAGGCGGCGATGGCGGCCAGATCCGCGGCCCCCAAGGCATAAATAGCTTCTTTACTATGGCGGCCATAACCTTGGCCCCAGAGTGCTTTACGAATACTGCGCCGCACCATGTAGGGCACAATATGGCGCACAATAGGGGGGAGTCTGGCGAACAACAGATTTTTCACTATTGGCCAGTAAACGTCATCCACCCAGCGCGAATAAGTCAGTGTGAAGAAAAGACTCTCTTCACAGGTACGGCGCAGTAAATGGCCTAGGCTGCGTTGCTGTTCGGTCAGCGAACTATCCAACGGGTCGCCGTAAGTGGCTTTCAGATAATCGATGATCGCACCACTGTCGGCGATGGTTTTACCCTGATCGATAATAAAGGGCAACTTCCCCAGTGGTGCCTTTTGCGGCATATCTGGCACTGCTTGATAAGCAATGCCAGCCAACTGGCAATAGAGCTCGACTTTGTAGCAGAACGGGCTGATGTTTTTGCCATTGACTAAGGCAAACTGGTGAAGTTGCAGCATAAGCGTTCCTTGTTTAGTACAGCAATGTTTAGTACAGCAATGTTTAGTACAGCAA
The DNA here is from genome assembly GCF_000496755.2 of Serratia sp. DD3. The sequence goes on along the minus strand of NZ_AYKS02000016.1, from coordinate 18,456 downwards.
TGTTTAGTACAACAATATTTAGTACAGCAACGAATAGAGTTGCCGACGGTACTTGCTAGCCAGCGCATCGCTGGTTCCCAACGCGGCCAGAATATCCATCAGCATTTTGCGAGCATTGCCATTCGCTGCCGCTAAATCTTTCTGCAAATGCCCCATGAGCAGGTCCAGCGCTTCTTCATTACGGCCAACCTGATGCAATTGCAAAGCCAGTTGCACGGCCAGCTCGACATTTTCCGGCTGTTGTTGCACTTGCTGCTGCAACTGCTGGATTTCTGGTGTGTCAGCCGCCTGCTTCATTAGCTCAATTTCGGCCACCAACCCTTGATAACGGGTATCGCGATCTTGTAGCGGAATAGTCGCCAGTACGCTATTGGCCTCTTCCACTTTGTTGAGGGCAATTTGCGTTTCTGCCAACAGCAAGCCGATATCACTGCGTTGGTTACTGATTTGCCAGGCCTCTTTCAACAGTGGTAAAGCCTCTGTTGCAAGACCTTCCCCCAGCAGGTGAGTGGCTTCTGTCAGTTTGAGGTCTTCCGCTTTTGGCAGGAAAGGCTGCAGGAAATCACGAATCACCTCTTCCGGTTGTGGCCCTTGAAAACCATCCACCGGTTGCCCATCTTTGAAGAGATAGACAGCTGGAATCGAGCGAAGCCCAAATTGCGAGGCGATCATCTGCTCTGCATCGCAGTCGACTTTAGCCAAAATAAACTGGCCGGCATATTCCGCTGCCAGCTTATCCAGTATTGGGGTGAGTTGCAGACAGTGCTGGCTGCGATCTGACCAGAAATAGAACAGCACCGGCGTGGACACTGACTGCTCCAGCATTTGGTGCAGATTGGTTTCATTAATATCAACGACAACAGCTTGAGCTAGCATAGGTTCTCTCTATTTTATCTGGTGGTACCATTTTTATGCTAAATGGGGGCAAACGGCGGAGCTTCAACCGTTGCCCTATCAATCTATTAACCATTACTACGTAAAACCCAATCCATCGCTCGCCCCGGTAACAGACGGCGTAAAATCGAGATGCCATAAGTCAGCAACGTGACCGGGTAGCGTAGCTTGGCTCGGCGGCTTTCCAACGCATGGCGCAATTTTGGTAGCACTGCTTCGGGCGGCAAGGTCAGAAACCGGGCGATACCCGGGTTGTGCACCGGTTTATCGCTTTTTACTTGATTAACATTCTGGGTAAAGTGGGTAGTCAGTGGCCCCGGCTCAATCAGACTCACCTGAATGCCGCTGCCGTGCAGTTCCATACGCAACGCGTCTGACCAAGCTTCCAGGGCGAATTTGCTGGCGGCATAAGCACCACGGCCGGCACTGGAGATCAACCCCATCACCGAACTGGTCTGAATGATACGCCCTTCACCGTGAGGCAACATGGCGGGCAACAGCAATTGGGTCAATTGATGAGTGCCAAACAGATTAGCCGAGAATTGCTGCTCCAACTGTTGGCGTGAAACGGAACTCAGCGGGCCATAAACCCCAAACCCGGCATTGTTGAACAGGCCATACAGCCGCCCTTGGGTGAGCTCAATGACTTGTGCTGCCGCACGCTCAACGCTGGCGCTATCGTCCAAATCAAGCTCAATGCCTTCCAGCCCAAGTTCACGCATTGTTTCCACGTCCTGGGGTTTGCGGCAGGCGGCCAGCACGCGATAGCCACGGCGATGTAGATCTTGTGCGGCAATCAACCCAATCCCGCTGGAACAACCGGTTATCAAGACTGCTTTTTGCATAACTTTACCTAGTTAACAACGCTATTTAGGGAGACTCATGATTTACTAGTGGTTCCAACTGTTGCGCCATCCAGTTGGCGATAAACGGTTGGGCATCCTGATTAGGATGTAATCCATCATCCTGCATCCATTGCGGTTTTATCGCCACCTGTTCCATAAAAAAGGGTAATAATGGAATGCTGAACTGCTTGGCTAACGCCGGGTAGATGGCACTGAATGACTCGGTGTAGCGGCGGCCATAGTTGGGCGGAATATGAATTTGCATCAACAGGGGTTTAGCCCCGGCCTGTTGTACTTGTGTGATAATCTTGCCGAGATCCCGTTGAATATCGGGTGCCGGGAAGCCACGCAGGCCATCATTGGCCCCCAGTTCGATCAACACCCAGCGGGGCTGATGCTGTTGTAACAGCGCAGGCAAGCGTGCCAACCCCTGAGCAGCGGTATCACCACTGATACTGGCATTGATCACTTGCGGGTGGCCAGGTTGTTTCTGCCACTGATTCGCCAACCGGGTTGGCCAGATTTCGGCCAGCGGTAAATTATAGCCAGCACTTAAACTGTCGCCCAAAATCAACAGCGTATTGGCGGCAGTAGCAGGTAAACTGAACAATCCCAACAGCAAAAGGAAGGGAAGATGCCAGCGGAAAACGTTCTTGAAGTCCATCATCTTAGTAAACACGTTGGTCAGGGTGAGCATCAGCTTACCATCCTTACCGGAGTCGAGCTGGTTGTCAAACCCGCGCAGACAATTGCCTTGATTGGCGAGTCCGGTTCCGGCAAATCAACCTTGCTGGGGATCCTTGCCGGGTTGGATGATGGTAGCGCCGGGGAGGTGCAGCTATTGGGCCAGTCGCTCCCCCAACTGGATGAAGAAGGGCGTGCGGCGCTGAGGGCCAAAGCCGTCGGTTTTGTTTTTCAATCTTTTATGTTAGTGCCCACCCTGAATGCCTTGGAGAACGTGCAATTGCCCGCACTGCTACGGGGTGAAAGTGACCGCCAAAGCCGTGAACAGGCAGTTCAACTGCTGCAACAGCTAGGGCTGGGTAAGCGCCTCCATCATTTGCCGGCGCAACTTTCTGGTGGCGAACAGCAGCGCGTGGCACTGGCTCGTGCCTTCAGTGGCCGCCCGAAAGTGCTGTTTGCTGATGAACCCACTGGCAACCTGGATCGCCAAACCGGTGAGCGCATTGCCGATCTGCTGTTCTCCCTCAACCGTGACTACGCCACCACCCTGATTCTGGTGACCCATGATGAAACCTTGGCGGCACGCTGCCAACGGCGGTTACGTTTGTCTGATGGCAAATTGTGGGAGGAAGCATGATCTGGCGTTGGTTCTGGCGTGAGTGGCGCTCACCGGCACTGCTAATTGTCTGGTTGGCTCTGACGCTGTCGGTGGCCTGTGTGTTGGCGCTGGGCAGTATCAGTGACCGTATGGATAAAGGGTTAAGCCAGCAAAGCCGAGATTATCTTGCCGGTGACCGGGTATTGCGCACCGTGCGCCCGGCACCAGAGGCGTGGTTACAGGCTGCCCGCCAGCAGGGGTTGCAGGTCAGCCGCCAGTTGTCTTTCACCACCATGACTTATGCGGGTGATACCCCGCAACTGGCGAATGTCAAAGCGACCGATAATATCTATCCGCTGTATGGCAAACTGCAAACCCGCCCGGATAACCTTAAAGCGGAACCGGGCAACGTGTTGGTGGCACCGCGTCTGTTGGCGTTGTTGGGGCTGAACGTGGGCGATAATCTCGATGTAGGGGATACCACCTTACGCATTGCCGGTGAAATCATCCAGGAGCCGGATGCCGGTTTTAACCCCTTCCGGACCGCGCCTACCATCATCATCAACCTGGCGGATGTGGATAAAACCGGCGCGGTGCAGCCCGGTAGCCGCCTGACTTACCGCTATATGTTTGCCGGTTCAGCGGCAGATATTCAACATTTTGAACAGTACCTGGAACCACAATTGAAACCTTCCCAGCGTTGGTACGGGCTGGAAGAGTCCGGCAGTGCGCTGGGGAAATCGTTGCAGCGCTCACAACAGTTCTTGCTGCTTTCGGCACTGTTGACGCTGTTATTGTCGGTTGCAGCGGTCGCGGTGGCCATGAGCCACTATTGTCGCAGCCGTTATGATCTGGTTGCGGTATTAAAAACCCTTGGGGCAGGGCGCAAGGCACTCAGCAAACTGATCGTTGGCCAGTGGCTGGCGGTGCTGCTGTTGGCCGGGGTCTGTGGCAGCTTGATCGGCCTGGGTTTTGAAACGCTGTTGATCCGCCTGTTGTCACCGGTGCTACCGGGGAAACTCCCCGCCGCCGGGGCCTGGCCATGGCTGTGGGCGCTGGGCGCATTGGTGATGATTTCGTTACTGGTTGGCCTGCGGCCCTACCGGCAATTGTTAGCGACGCAACCGCTGCGTGTTTTGCGCCGAGATGTGGTAGCCAACGTTTGGCCACTGCGTTACTTCTTGCCAATTACGCTGCTGGTGGTGGTGTTATCGCTGACGCTACTGATGGGGGCTAGCCAGTTACTGTGGGCTATTTTGGCTGGTATCGTGGTGTTGGCCCTGCTCTTGGGGGGGATTGGCTGGGGTAGCCTACTGCTGCTGCGGCGCATCACGCTGAAAAGCCTGGCGCTGCGCTTGGCAGTGAATCGTCTGTTGCATCAACCTTGGGTGACAGTCAGCCAACTGGCGGCGTTTTCGCTGTCGTTTATGCTATTGGCCTTGTTGCTGGTATTACGGGGTGACTTGCTTGACCGTTGGCAACAACAATTACCGCCGGGTAGCCCCAACTATTTCTTGATGAATATCACCACTGAGCAAGTGCCACAGGTTAAAGCCTTCTTGCAGCAGCACCAACTGCCAGAGCAGGCTTTTTACCCCATCGTGCGGGTGCGTTTGACCGAGATTAACCAACAACTGGCAACGGACAGAGTTCGTGAGGAAGACCCCGGTTGGGAGGCCATTAACCGCGAGCTCAACCTCACCTGGCAAGCCACGCAGCCGGACCACAACCCGCTTACTGCCGGTAGCTGGCCACCAAAGCCGGGTGAAGTATCGATGGATCAAGGACTGGCTGAGCGGTTAAAGGTCAAACTGGGGGATACGTTAACCTTCAGCGGTGATACCCAGACATTTAGCGCTAAAGTGACCAGCTTGCGCCAGGTGGATTGGGAAAGCCTGAAGCCGAATTTTTACTTTATCTTCCCACCGGGCGGGCTGGATGGGCAACCACAAACCTGGCTGACCAGCTTCCGTTATCAGGGAGATGGCAAGTTACTGACGCAACTTAATCGCCAGTTCCCCACCTTGAGCCTGATGGATATTGGCGCCATTCTGCACCAAATTGGTGGTGTGTTGCAGCAAGTCAGCCGCGCACTGGAAGTGATGGTGGTGCTGGTGGTGGTGTGTGGTGGCCTGTTGCTGATGGCACAAGTACAGGTGGGGATGCGCCAGCGCAGACAAGAACTGGTGGTCTACCGTACCTTGGGGGCGAGCAAACGCTTACTTCGCGGCACACTCTGGTGCGAGTTCGCCTTACTGGGGCTGGTGGCCGGTATTGCCGCCGCACTGGGGGCGGAAGCAGCGCTGTGGCTGTTGCAGACCAAGGTATTTGACTTCCCCTGGGCACCAACACCGGTTCTATGGTGGGCATTGCCACTACTCAGTGCGTTGCTGCTCTCCCTCTGTGGCGGTTGGTTAGGTGTGCGCTTACTACGCGGGAAGGCGCTGTTCCGTGGCTATGAGGAGTGATCCTCGAGCTTTCGTTGGCTGAATAATCAATCCGGCACAGTGTGAACTGTGCCGATAGCCGAAGCTAACGGGCAGCAATAGTGCAAAAGGGGGGCTGGAATCTTTAGTAAACACCATGCCTCAGTTTAAGCATTTCGATCTTGCGTTGATTGGTTGTTAATACTGGGGGACATAATGGCGAAAACAATAAACGTTACGCTTGATGAACAGTTTGATGCTTTGATCAATCGATTGATAGACCGTGGCCGTTACGGCTCGGCGAATGAAGTGATGTGCTCGGCTCTGCGATTGCTGGAACAACAGGACGCAAATCACGAAACTGTTCGCCCGGCGGTTATCGCCGGGCTGACAAGTGGTGAAAGCCCGTTATCGCTACGGGAAATTGCCGCACAAAGAAAGCTGAAACAGGGAGTATAAACTCACTGAGTCAGCTTGCCCTGCGCCCAGGCCAAACCGCTTTGATATTCTGCGGGGAGCAGGGGGGCCAAGGCGTGTAAGGTTTGTTGCAGCGCCTGGGGCTCAGGATCATTCAGGTTCAGGTGACCGACTTTGCGCCCGTCACGCACCTCTTTGTCATACCAGTGCAGGTTTACCAACGGCAGCGACAACCATTGTGGATTAACTGCGGTACCAATCAGGTTCACCATCACTGACGGGGTATTCACCACCGGTTTCGGCAACGGTAAGTCAAGGATGGCGCGCAAGTGCAGTTCAAACTGGCTAATGGACGCGCCATTTTGTGTCCAGTGGCCACTGTTGTGCACGCGGGGAGCCAGTTCGTTGATCAACAAGCGATCACCGACGATAAAGCACTCCATCGCCATCACACCCACATAGTTCAGCTCGTTAAGAATCGCCGTCAACATCTGTTCAGCTTGCTGCTGCAAGGCCGGGTTGGGGCGAGGTAACGCTACACTGGTACGCAGAATGCCTGCCTCGTGCAGGTTGTGGGTCAGCGGATAAAACACCGTTTGACCCTGATGACCACGGGCCCCCACCAGCGAAACTTCGCCAGAGAAGTTAATCCCCTGCTCAACAATACATTCCCCGTAGGCCTCTGCGGGTAATTCCTCTTGTTGCCCTGGGCGCAAACGCCACTGACCGCGCCCATCATAGCCACCCACGCGGCGTTTAACGATAGCCAGCTCCCCCAAGTTGGCAAACACCTGGGGCCATTCACTGGGGCTGGCCAGTAATTGCCAAGGGGCGGTCGCCAACTGGAGTTGGTCGAGCAGTTGTTTCTGCGTCAGGCGATCAGCCAAACGCGGGAAAATATCACGGTTGACGAAATTACTGTGGGTCGCCAACTCACGGGTCAACGGGGTCTCGGGCCAACGTTCGATTTCTGCGGTGATCACGCTATGGTGATAGGGCACGGCTTCTGGTTCGGCATCTAGCCCCACCGGATAAACTGCAATGCCTAACGGCTCACCAGCTTGGCGCAACATGCGCCCAAGCTGGCCATTACCCAGTACGCAAACCGGCTTCATGCTTCCTCCCGTGGGTCGGGATGGTTCAACACCTCGTCAGTTTGAGCCTGACGCCAAGCCGCCAACCGTTGTGCCAACGCGCTATCATGCAGTGCCAGGATTTGTGCTGCTAGTAACCCAGCATTGGCGGCCCCTGCTTTACCGATGGCCAGGGTGCCCACCGGAATGCCGCGCGGCATCTGTACAATGGAATAGAGGCTATCAACACCGCTCAACGCCGCGCTTTGTACTGGTACACCCAGCACCGGAACCAGGGTTTTGGCCGCTAACATACCCGGTAGGTGTGCCGCGCCACCGGCACCGGCGATGATCACCTCAAAACCCTTGGCACTGGCTTGTTCGGCAAAGCTGAACAGTTTATCTGGCGTGCGGTGGGCAGAGACGACTTCAACATGGAATGGAACATTGAGCATGGTAAGAACGTCGGCCGCGTTTTGCATCGTGGCCCAGTCACTTTTTGATCCCATTACAATGGCGATTTTAACTTCAGCATGATTGGCTGAAGAGGCGTTGGCTCCCATGGGGTATGGCTCCTGTCAAGGTGCTGAGGGTGGCTTGGTAGCTCGATAAGGGCGTAAAGCATATCATGGCTATAGGCTGAGGAAAACGGTTGCGTGTGTGAAGTTCATGACTATACCCGTCGCCAATCAAGTTGCAGCGGTGTTGACTGCTCTTATTCACCCTAGTCACATAGTGGGCTATGCTCCTAGGGATTCATTCGATTGTCGCCTACCTACAATCATGATTGAACTTGGGTATAAAGGGGGAATATTTTCTTGTTGACGGGTCAAAAAGGAGAGGTGATCAGCTCAACTGCTTCTGGTGTGACTTTCACCATTGAACCTTCAGTATGCCAAGCACCTAATACCACGCGGTTGGCTTGACCACTGCCCAGCACCAACGAATGTACTGCTGGCCGATGAGTATGCCCATGGATCAGCCACTGCACCTTGTTGTGACTTATGGCTTGCTCAACGGCTTGTGGGTTGACATCCATAATGGCGACAGACTTTTGCTGATTGGTTTGTCGGCTGTGGGCGCGCATTTTGGCGGCGATTTTCAGGCGCCAGCGCAGTGGCAGTGCTAAAAACAGCTTTTGAATCCAGGTGTGGTGTACTTTACGGCGGAATTCCTGATACGCCTGGTCATCGGTACACAGGGTATCACCATGCATAATCAGTAGGCGGCGACCATACAGCTCGATGACTTGTTGCTCTGGCAGTAGAGTTAAACCACTCTGCTTGGCAAAACGTTCTCCGAGCAGAAAATCGCGGTTGCCGTGAATAAAGTAACAAGGTACGCCAGCTTGATGTAAGGCCTGCAATGCGGTGGCGATTTCCTGGTGCAAAGGAGCAGGATCATCATCACCAATCCAGGCTTCGAACAGATCGCCCAAAATATAGAGCGCGTCGGCGTGGATGGCTTCACGCTGCAAAAAACGCAGAAAACCGGCAGTGATTGCCGGTTCCTGGGTGCTGAGGTGCAGATCAGCAATAAACAGCGTGCTCATGTTGCGCTGATTACTCAGTGACAGTCACGCTGTTAATGATGACATCTTCAACAGGGACATCTTGATGCATACCGCTACGGCCGGTTTTCACCGCTTTGATCTTATCAACCACGTCCATACCTTCAGCTACTTCGGCAAACACGCAGTAGCCCCAGCCTTGGGAATTTTCGCCACGGAAGTTAAGGAAATCGTTATCCACTAAGTTGATAAAAAACTGTGCTGATGCGGAGTGTGGGTCATTAGTCCGCGCCATCGCCAGGGTGCCACGGTTGTTTTTCAGGCCGTTGTTGGCTTCGTTTTTGATTGTGGCTTTAGTCTCTTTTTGGCGCATCCCTGGCTCAAAACCACCGCCCTGAACCATAAACCCATTGATCACACGATGGAAAATGGTGTTGTTGTAGAAGCCTTCACGGCAGTAGTTCAGGAAGTTTTCAACGGTAACCGGCGCTTTGTCGGCAAAGGTATTGATAACAATATCGCCGTGATTAGTGTGGAAAGTAACCATAGTTTTTGTCCTAGCAAAATAAAGTGAGATGTCACATAAGAAAGGATGGTGAACAATCAAGGCGGCTTTATAGCATATTTTGCTTAATCAGTCAGTAGCCGAGCGTCTCGGTTGTTCCTGGCAGATTATCGATCTGTGACGCAATGTTAACGCTCTTTTTTGGCAACGCACAATTTGGAAGGTACAGTGTACTCCTTTTTGGTGTACACTGTACTTGAAAGGGAGTAGATCCAGTGAGTCATGGAATGGTGTTTATCGAGACCTCGATGTTTACCCGACAGATAAAGCAGATTGCAACTGACGATGAGCTTAAGGAACTTCAGAAGGCGTTGATCGAATCCCCGAATAAAGGGGAATTAATACAGCAAACCGGCGGGTTACGAAAAGTCAGAATGGTCACCGGATTTCAGGGGAAAAGTAGTAGTGCTAGAGTGATTTATTTTCTGGCGACTCAAGAAATTATTTATTTTGTGATGGCTTACCCGAAAAGTACCAAAGAGAATCTGACTGACGCGGAAAAGGCCGAACTGAGAAAATTAACCAAATTGCTTAAAGATGAGGCGTAAAATGAGCTTGTTTGATGACCTGAAAACCTCTCTGCAAGAGGCGGTAGAGATAAAGCAGGGTGTTAAAGCACCGGCCCGTGTTACCCGTTATGAGATTGCCGATGTCCGTGCCATAAGAGCGCAGCTCAGTGTCTCTCAGGCGGAAATGGCAAAGGCACTGGGCACCAGCATTGATACTATAAAAAGTTGGGAAGCCAAACGGCGTAATCCGACCGGGTTGGCAGCGAAGGTGTTGGCTACCATTCGGGATAATCCTGAATTTTTCCAGCAATTGGCCGCACATTAAGCACCTGGCCCCAATTGTTATCCCCGTAGCCACTTAAGTTTGCAGGAGCGGGGTCATTTTTGTACGGATTCTGGTCATACTGACTCTTGCAATAGCGGAGCCTTCGGGTTTCAATAGGTTGGGACTAACCTTCATTAATCACGCACACCACGGAATACCCCAATGCTAAAGATTTTTAATACCCTGACTCGTCAAAAAGAGGAATTCAAGCCTATCCATGCCGGTAAAGTGGGCATGTATGTGTGTGGGGTAACCATTTATGACCTGTGCCATATTGGTCACGGGCGTACCTTTGTGGCATTCGATGTGGTGGCGCGTTATCTGCGTTATCTGGGGTTTTCGCTGAATTACGTGCGTAACGTTACCGATGTGGATGACAAAATTATTCGCCGTGCAGCAGAAAACGGTGAAACCTGCGACCAACTCACCGCGCGCATGTTGGCAGAGATGCATGCTGATTTTGACGCCTTGCTGATTGAACGCCCAGACCTTGAACCGCGTGCGACTCATCATATCAGTGAGATTATCGAAATTACCCAGCAACTGCTGGCAAGAGATCATGCTTATGTGGCCAGCAATGGCGATGTGATGTTCGCCATCGACAGCGATCCGAATTATGGTCAATTATCACGCCAGGATCTGGATCAGTTGCAAGCGGGAGCGCGGGTAGAAATTGACGATGTAAAACGCAACCCGATGGATTTTGTGCTGTGGAAAATGTCCAAGCCCGGTGAACCAAGCTGGGAATCCCCTTGGGGGGCAGGCCGCCCAGGCTGGCATATTGAGTGCTCGGCGATGAACAGCAAACAACTGGGTACCCATTTCGATATTCATGGCGGCGGCTCAGACCTGATGTTCCCACACCATGAAAACGAGATAGCCCAGTCGAGCTGCGCGCACGATGGCCCTTACGTCAACTACTGGATGCACTCTGGTATGGTGATGATCGACAAAGAGAAGATGTCCAAGTCATTGAACAACTTCTTTACCATTCGTGATGTGCTAGCCCATTACGACGCGGAAAGTGTGCGTTACTTCCTGATGTCGGGTCACTACCGCAGCCAGTTGAACTACAGCGAAGAGAACCTGAAACAGGCACGTGCAGCACTGGAACGTCTGTATACCGCCTTGCGTGGTACTGATGCCGAGGCAACACCGGCAGGCGGCGAAGCCTTCAGAGCCCGTTTTTGTGAAGCGATGGACGATGACTTCAACACCCCGGAAGCTTATTCAGCGCTGTTTGATCTGGCCCGTGAAGTTAACCGCTTGAAGGGGGAAGATCTGGCCGCTGCTAACGGTTTGGCAGCAGAATTGCGCCAACTGGGTCAGGTATTAGGGCTGTTGCAACAGCAACCTGAGCAATTTCTGCAAAGTGGCGCACAAGCGGATGATAGCGAAGTGGCGGAGATTGAGCGGCTGATCAAACAACGCAACGACGCTCGTGTTGCCAAAGAGTGGGCGTTGGCCGATGCCGCGCGCGATCGGTTAATTGAGATGAACATTGTGCTGGAAGATGGGCCGCAAGGTACCAGTTGGCGCCGTAAGTAACTCTCAAACGTTTTCATATTCCCACATTAAAAAAACAGGTTACACAGCCAACGCTGGGTAACCTGTTTGTTTGTGTGCGGCTCACTCAATAATCGCGCCTAATACCGTTTACATTAAGCCGATGGAATGGTGGGCATGAGGCGGAACAGCGACATGCCGTGGACGCCTATACCCGTCATTCTTCAAATTGCTTGGGTGTTGGCTGTGCTCTATCACCCCAGTCACATAGTTAGCTATGCTCCTGGGGATTCCATCACTTGCCGCCTACAAGCAAATCGAATTATCTTGGGTATATATGGATACTCTCCGGTTATGGAGCCTCTGATTTTTCCGGCGCATCGTTTGCACCATCAGTTTGTGGTGCTTCGCCACTATCCCCATTTTTGAAGGCATCGACCTGCTCTTTGGCTGAATCAAGCCACGATTGTGCCTGGTTGCTGACATCCCCTTTCAGCGTTTCGGTGTGTTTCAGCGCCTCTTCCTTTAGGCTTTGCGTATGTTTCAGGGCATCTTCTTTTAGGCTTTGTGTATGTTTCAGCGCATCTTCCTTCAGGCTTTGTGTGTGTTCAACTGCATCCGCTTTTAACGCGTCTGCTTTTTCTTTCAACTCTTGTGCCTGGGTAGTGCCAGCCTCTTTAAGAGTACCGAGCTCACTTTGAGCTTTTTCATTCAGCGTGCTGGCTTTCTCCTCTGTCGCTTCAGGGGTTGAATTGTCGTCGCACCCAGCAAGCAGTAAACCAAATAGGGAGGCCAGTAAAATTTTGTGCAATGGTTTGATCATTTTTCATCTCACTTCTGGTTTTTGAGGCTGTGTTTATACACTACTGTTAACGTATTGTAGTATAAACAGACCGGATGATGTTGATTAAGCCAATGGCTGGAGACTCGTTGATTTGCCGCCTACCAGCAAATCGAATTATTTTGGGTATAACACTTAATAAAGCTGAAATATCTTATTATCCCTAGGGGATCGTCTCGCGCGTCCCTGCGCTCGACGGTTAGCTAACCTGCACCATACCCACCTGTAGCATGACTAGGTGCAGCAGCTAGTTAGAACTTATACCTCACCCCAAGCATCGCTGACTTATCGTCATAGCTGTTCTGGCCGATCTGCTGGCTGACATTGCCCCAGACGCTGAAGTTTTTATTCAACTTACCTTCTACTCCCAGGCGAACCTCAACCAGATTGCGGTTGCCATTTTGTTTCATTTCCATGCCATCCATAGCAACCCCTGCCAGCTGAGAGTTATTGATGTAGTTGATATCCAGATAAGTGGTCAGGATGTTTTCCTGTTCTTTATTCCCACCCATCCGCGTGTCGTTAGAGAATTTGACCCCTACCCGAGTCTGCAGGTTATTGTTGCCAGACTGCTCCACCACCGTGCCATTGGCTTCGGTCTGGTTGTTCATCTTGGCACCATTCACCGTCAGTTGTAACTCAGGGGTGATGTAGCCGCTATTGCTTTCCCCATCATAGATCTGGACCGGATAACCACCCTCTGCGGAAGCACTCAACCCATGGATTTGATAACTTTCATTAGCTAACTCTTGCCCATTGACGGAGGCATCGAACCAATCATAGCGCAGCCAGGCATGCAGATAAGGGCTGTGGCGTTGCGCCGCATCCTGATACCAAGTGCCATAGACCCCAAGGCTGTAGCCATTTAAGCTCTGGTCGGCGTTATAATGCGTTTGGTTAGACTCGCTGCTGCCACTGGCATAACCATAACCGGCCATCAGGCCAATACCCAGGTGGTCTTTTTCAGTGAGATGGGTTTCAAACACTTCCCCACCCAGTTGAATGACATAGCGGTTGGTTTCGCTGGAAATCTGCCCGCTAGCATCATTAAACTTATTACGACCGCCCACTTGGCGTAACCACAAACTGGTTTTTTCCCCGGTAAGATCGTTTGCCACACGGGTATCAATGTCATCAAGACGGGTATTAAACAGCGAGTTAGCGGTAGCAATATTGGCGATGTAGCTGCCTGCTTCAGGACGGTAAATGACCTCCGGTTCCGGCGCTGGTGCGTAATTGGAACGCAGATACCAGTTACCATCACCAGGATTAGTTGGCGTGCCTTGTAAGAGGAAATATTCCAGCGCCCCGGCAACCGCACGCCCGTTCAGGCTGAATTGCCCGGCGGAAACCCCACCAACACGAATAATCTGAATGCCGTTAATATTTTGAGCACCTTGTCCGCCGAGGTTATTCACCGTGACTGAACTCTGGCCAGAGGTATTGCCGGTGATCACCAACCGGTCGGTAGGCGAACTGTCATCGCCCAGCACCGTATCAAAGAACAGATGACCGTTCTCGCCAATATAGTTACCGTTGATAGTAAAATCACTGTAATTCAAACCGGTGGCGCTGCGCCCAACCAGAATATTCCCTCGGTTGGTGACATTACCGACAATTTGCCCATCACCCCCTAATATGCCGTTATCTTGTACAATCACATTACTGGTCAAGGTCGCGTTACTGCCCAGCGATTGAATAGCCGGGGCATTAGCAGGTGGGGTACCAATCAGCAACTTGCCGTATTCCACCACTGTTGTCGCGGCACTGACAATGCTGTTGCTGATTTGCAGCGTACCATGCCCTTGTTTGATGAGGGTGCCTGGTCCACTGATGGCGGTGTTGAGCTGCCAGTAATCATCGAGCACATCCAACGCCAGCACGCTATTGTTGAGAACCGAACCACTACCAAAATTCTGCGCGTTGGTGGCGATTAGCATCGCATTACTATTAGTGGTAAAGGTGCCACTGAAGTCCGTGTTATTCCCGGTCAGGATCACTTTAGCGTTTTCATTAAACGATGCGCTACCGTTGCCTTGCAGGTTATTCACTAAATTCCCTGTTGCACCATTAACCATTAAGTTGCCAGCCAAGACAATGTTGCCATGGCCCAGGGCTTCTGATTGGGTCAGTAGCGCCGTGGCACCGCTGTTAATGGTGGTGGTACCGGAATAGACCAGTGTATTAGTGTTCAGGGTCAAGGTACCGGCACTGAGTATCAAATTGCCGCTTCCTGTCAGCAGGCTACTGCTGTTGCCACCATTAGCCACGGTTAATTGCCCGGTGCCTAAATTGATTGTGGTACCCAGCGCACCATTTAAAGCGCCAACGATCTGTGTGAAGCCATTAATATTCACACTGGAACCATTGGTTAATGACAGGTTAGAGGTGCGGCCTAGCGCATTATTACTGGCGAGTTGCAGAATGCCGGAACGTATCAAGGTGGCACCGGTGTAATTGCTGTTTTGGCCGTTCAGGGTAACGATGGTCCCGTCGTTAGGGGAGTCGATAGCCAAGTCACCACTACCGATAATCTCCACTTCCAGATTATTCGACGGGGTGCCATTATTGGCAAGTGTCCCGGTTAGGGTCAGCGCCTCATTATCTCTGGTCAACAGTTCCAGCGTCTTCAAACCATAGTTGACATAGAGTCCATCTAACTGGTTACTGGTACTGAGGCCATAGCGGAACAGGCCCATTGCCGCTACCGTGGCACTGTTGGGGTTGGTAATCCCCTGATAATAGGTTGTGTCAATGGGCACACCAGCGGTATTGGTGAGCAACAGCTCATTGCCGCTGCCGGTTGCCGCGCCTTTGGCTAAATTAACTACCATCACGCCGGTATCTAAATCCAGCGTATTGATACCATCCAGGCTAGGTGAAAGGGTCGTCGGCAGATTGGCCCTCACTGTACCCCCGGCGGTGGTATTAATGGTGTTGGCCACAATCGTCCCGGCCGACGTCACCACTGCGTTATTTTCCACCAGATTGTTATAAGCCAGGGTGCCACCGTTCATCACCAGTGCGCCAATATTCTGCACACCATCATCGACGGTAGTGATATTACCCTGAGATATCATCACCAGGGCATTGGTGACGGCCAGGGTGTTATTCCCCCCCAATAAGAACGAAGTATTTTGCAGATTCAACGTACCGATAAAGGCGGTACCCACATCAGCACCAAAGTTGAAGCCAGTATTGTTGGTATTAACATTGATAACGCCGTAACCCATTAACTTGTTGTCAAAATTGAACGCCCCAGCACTGTTAATGTTCAGTGTGTCAATGGATTGATCCACGTTAATGGTCGCCAGCGGGTTCAGTATCTGATCACTACTGAGGTCCAACCGGGATCCGTCGTCGATATTGATTAGCCCAACAAAGTTGGTAAGGTCAGTGGTATTAATACTGATGGCGCTATCGAATAGGGTAATGATGCCATCACCACTGATGGACTCGACGGTGTTCAAGTTGGCTGGGGTAGCCGCATCCAGGTTATCGAAAAACAGTTTGAGCTTGCTGCCGTAATCAATGGTAATGGTACCGGTGCCTAAATTCAGGTAATCCGGGACATTCAGCACACTGTTGTCCGTCAGGAGGAAGTGACCATCAAAGCCAGCGTTATTGGCCAATAGCGCCATATTGGCGTTATTATTGACGATAATGGTCGAATTCGACACGCCCTGGATATTATTGGCAACACTATCTTGCAGACCAGAGAAAATCAGTTGGGCAGTGCTATCGGTTAAATTGATATTGGCACTGCTATCCCCGAGATTATTGGCGGCAGTCACTGTCAGTGTGCCGTTGGCATTGATACTTTGTGTCCCTCTGAAGGTATTGGCATGGGTGAGTTGTACATTGGCATTGGTATTAATCACCCCAGTGCCACTGAGCAAATTGTTAAAACTGCCGTTGCCATTAAAGTTCAGTGCACCCACCACCTCTACGGCACTGGTCCCCAGGTTTCCGGTATTACTCAGGCTGATAGCTGCACCAGAGGCAATTAGGGTATTGGCACTTAAGGTGTCATTGGCAGCGGTTAAACTCAGGTTCCCCCCTTGTACATTTAACAGACCACCACCAGTCAAACCGCCTACCGAACTGGAGGTGCCACCGTCGGTAAGAATCAACGTACCACCAGCAAGATCAATGATACCGGTGTTATTCATTACACCTGCGGTTAACACGCTAGGATCCAGATCAATCAGGCCAGCATTATCTAACGCACCGACTGTTTGATTAAATCCGTTAGTCTTGAAAGTAGCGCCGTTGTTGACAGTTAATAATGAGGTCTGCCCCAATGAATTATTGTCACCCAGCAGCACTAGCCCCCCAGAGATGGTGCTTGTACCACGGTAATCATTGGCGCTGTTGGTAATGGTTAATGGTGCCGCTGCGGCATTGAAGACAATATCCCCGACCCCGGTCAGCCTGGCAGTGAGGGTGCGATTCGAAGCCGCATCAGCGCTGGTGGCGATCTCCAGTGCATCTTGGTCATCGGTTAACAAATTAAGCGTGTGCAACTCATAATTCAGGTAGAGCCCCATGGCGCCGGTGACGCTGGCGTTAGAAAGGTGATAGTCGTAAATCCCTTCCGCGACATTGACCCCATTTTGTGTAATGACCGAGGTTATGCCTGCATCGGGTACCACAGGCTGACCATTCAGTTGTAGTGTCAGATTATTGGCACCACTGGCCATATCGGCGGTAATTAAGGTCATCCCCGCCATACCCCGGTTTTGGTCCAGCAGCGACAAATCTGGCGGAATGGTCGGCACATTATTGGTCCAGGAGAGGTCCCCGGTGATATTGACCACGCCACCCGCTGCGGTGAAGGCTTCAGTCTGAATGATGCTATCCGCACTGACATCAGGAATGCCGGAAAAGAAATTCAGCGTACCGCCGTTCATGGTTAAGGCGTTGATCGCTTCGGTACTTGGGGTATTCGCAACGCCAACCTGAGTCACGCTGCCACTGTTCAGAGCCAGCGTCGCCTTGGTCAATGCGGCGGTGTTGTCACCAGTGAGCAAGAAGTTGGTATTTTGCAGTGTCACTGTGCCGTTAAAGTCACTCCCTACGCTGCTACTAAAGTTAAACGCATTACCACTGGCGTTAACATTCACCGCCCCTGAGCCCCGCAGGACATTATTCAAGGTGAAATCAACATTGCTATTAATATTCAACCTGTCGGTGGCATTGGCAACATTGAATATTGCCGCGGTATTTAAGGCGGTATCTTGGTCGATGGTGATACTGGAAGAGGTATTGATATCGACCAGGCCACTGAAGTCGACCAAGTTGCCGTTGCCAGACAAATCAATCTGGCTGTTATTCAATACCCAGCTCCCACCGCCGCTTAAACTGTTGTTCAGTTGCGTTAAGGCACCACCGGCAAAATTGTTGAAGATCAACTGGCTGGCGCTGGCAATATCAACCGTACTCGCCCCGAGGTTTTGCAAAGCAGCGACGCTCAAGGTGCTGTTGCCATCAATAGCAAACAGCCCGTTGAAGTTACTGTTATCGCCAATCAGTGACATATTGGCGTTATTAGTAATACTCACGGTGGAGTCCACGATACCTTGCAGGGTTTGTGCGACGCTGCCAATCAGGCCATCAAACACCAGGGTAGAGCTAGTGGTGGTTAAATCCACCGTGGCGCTGTCGGCCCCCAGATTGCGGGCTTCGTTGATTGTTAGCGTACCGCCGCTATTGATAGCTTGGGTACCGCTAAAGTCGCTGTTGCCGGTCAGTTGGACGTTAGCGTTGGTATTTGCCACCCCGTTACCACGGAGTCGGTTGGCGAAGCTGCCGTCACGGTTAAAGTTCAGGGCCCCGGCGATATTGATGTCACCAGAGCCGAGGGTACCAGTATTGGTTAAGGTGACGTCAGCACCGCTGACAATGGTAGTGATGGCAGACAGGGTGCTGTTATCGGCGCTCAGGGTTAAGCTGCCGCCCTGAACATTCAAACTGCCGGCACCGGCCAGGCCATCGGCTGCGGTGGAAGTGCCACCCGCCAGCAGATTGAGAGTACCACCTGCCAAGTTAAGGGTGCCGTTATTGGTCAACAGGCCGTCACTGCTTAATGTGCCGCCATTGAGCGTCAGGGCACCGAGGTTATCCAGCGCCCCCACGGTTTGGGTAAAACCGGCCATATCGAACAGGGCGTTGCTATCCACCGTCAACAACTGGGTTTGCCCCAGGGCATTACTCGCCCCCAACAGCACGGTGCCGCCGGTCGCCCGGGTGGTACCGCCGTA
>NZ_AYKS02000015.1 GCF_000496755.2 Serratia sp. DD3 | reverse complement strand
CCGTTTTTGTTACTGGATATATTTTATTGACCAAACATATCCTTGATCCACCCAGGAACACCATCGGCATCTTTCTGCTCATCCAGTTTTGGCTGCTGAGATTGCGGTGGCTGTTGTTGCTGTTGCTGCTGCTGTTGCTGAGTTTGCTGCGATGGCTGTTGAGCCTGTTGTACCACCACCTGACTCCCCTGGCATAATCCCTGTGGGTTTTCCGTCCACACTGGGAGGGTACGCGCGCCATTACCACCACAAATGAAATTACCGTCAGAATCGATGGCCATCTGGCTGATTCCTTCTGGCTGTTGCAACGTCAACGCCAACGGCGTCTGATTATCCAGATAGCGACGGTACAGTGTCAGAGCACCATTAGCACCGGTTAATTTAGCTGGGCCATTATTATCACGCCCAACCCAGGCTATCGCCACTTCCTTGCCATCAATACCTGCAAACCAACTATCGCGCAAATCGTTGGTGGTACCGGTTTTGGCCGCCAAATTGTAGTTGCCATATTTACCGGACAGTGAACGCGAAGTACCACGAACTACCCCCTGTTGCATCGCATACAATGTCAGATAAGCCGCTTGAGCCGGGACCATACGCTCTGCCTGTGGCAAGCTCTGATACAACACGGTGCCATCCTCTGCAATCACTGAACGTACTGCAGACAGCGGGGCACGGTTCCCGCCGCTGGCGATAGTCTGGTATTCCTGTGCCACTTCCATCGGAGTCAGACCAATGGCCCCCAGCAACATAGAAGGCACCGGAGAAATGGCGGTTTTAGGGATACCCAAGCGTTGTAGCGTCGCGCTGATCTGATCCAGCCCCAACGACATCCCGAGATTGACCGTTGGCACGTTGAGGGAGTTGGCCAAGGCATCAACCAACATCACCCGGCCACGGAACTGGCGATCATAGTTGTTCGGTTGCCACGAGGTACCATTTGGCAACTTTATCGACAGCGGCTGATCCGCCAGCCAGGTATTCAGGCGGTACTTATCGGGCTGCGACAACGCCGCCAGGTAAGTCGGTGGCTTGGCCAGTGACCCCACCAGACGCCGCGCCTGAGTTGCCCGGTTGAAACCAGCAAACTGAGAATTAGCTCCCCCTACCATGGCACGAACTTCGCCGGTGAAACGATCCACCACCACCATGGCAGCTTCCAGATCATCAACATGACGAGCTGCACGCAGCGCCGGGACCCCTTCCTCAACCGCTTTCTCCGTCGCATCTTGCGAAACCGGGTCCAGTGTGGTGAAGATCTTCACCCCTGAAAGATCATTAATCTTGTCACCCAGCTTATTCTGCAACTCCTGACGCACCAGTTGCATAAAAGCGGGCTGCGGTGAAATCACGCCCCCTTTCGGCTGCACCCCCAACGGACGACTACTCAGCATGTTATAGAGCTCAGCGTCAATCATCCCCTGCCCCTGCAACAGCTTAAGCACCACATTACGGCGTTCCAACGCTAACTGCGGGTTACGCCATGGGTTATACAACGAGGCGCCTTTGACCATGCCCACCAGCAAGGCCTGTTGATCAAGACTCAACTCATTAACCGGACGACCAAAGTAATACAGGCTCGCCAGTGGAAAACCGCGGATCTCATCACCACCACTCTGCCCCAGGTAGACCTCGTTAAGGTACAACTCCAGAATACGGTCTTTGCTGTAACGATAATCCAGCAGCAACGCCATATAAGCTTCATTGAGCTTGCGCGAAAGTGAACGCTCACTGCTCAAGAACAGGTTCTTCACCAATTGTTGCGTCAGGGTACTACCGCCTTGCACCGCATGACCGGCGGACAGGTTAACGAATACTGCACGGCCAATAGAATAAAGACTGATACCTTCATGCTCGTAGAACTGACGGTCTTCGGTGGCGATCAACGTATCCACCAGCAAATCCGGGAAGCCACTACGCGGTACAAACAGGCGCTGTTCACCATTGGGTGACTGCATCATGGTTATCAAACGCGGATCAAGACGGAAAAAACCAAAGTTACGCTGATTATCCATATTAACGATTTTTGCCAAGCCGTTGTTCTGGAAATCGAGCCGGGCGTGGATCTGCCCCTCTTTGCCATCCGGGAAATCAAATGGACGGCGCTGCAGTTCAATACTGTTGCCCTCCACCGTAAACTCCCCTGGACGCGTCATGCGACTAACCTGACGGTATTGCATCCCTTCCAGCAGATTAACCATCTGCTGTTTACTGTATGGCATTCCAGGTTCCAGGTTAACCATTCGGCCATACACCGCCGCTGGCAACTCCCAGACTTTGCCATCAATACGACTGCGGATCTGCGAATCGAGATAAACGCCATAAACCGCCAACAATGCGGCAACCACCAGGAACAACTTGATCAGTAAACCCAGCCAACGGCGTTTTTTACGTGATGGGCGCGCTTTTACCTTGCGCGACATGCGTTTTTCCTCATATTCCTCATCATAGCCATCCTCGTCGTCGTCATACTCATCCTGATACTCGTTTTCTTCGTATTCATCATAATCGTCATAATCGTCATAATCGTCATAATCATCATCACGACGACGGCGCATCGGTCTACGTGGCGCCTGACGTTTAGCTTGTCTCCCTTGGCGCCCAATCGGCTTGCGGTCATCCCCAGCCATTACTGTTGCTCTCCATATTGTGGCCCTGATGGCCATTATTTATCGCTTAATCTAGTCCTGTAGCAGGCTACAGAACAGAAGAAACTTCTGAATTATACCCATCACCCTTCAAAGGTGCAGAAAACCCATCCCCCTAAACTAGCGGTACCGTTATTGATATTTTTTGGTACGTCGGGTCGGGGGACTATTGGCTGGGTCATCCGGCCATACATGTTTGGGATAGCGCCCTTTCATCTCTTTTTGTACCTCTGGGTACGCCCCCTGCCAGAAAGCAGCCAGATCGCTGGTAATTTGCAATGGTCTGTGTGCGGGTGAAAGGAGCTCAAGCACCACCGCTATACGCCCCTCGGCCAACATTGGGCTACGTTGTTCACCAAACATCTCTTGTAAACGCACCGCCAGCACTGGCAGATTATCGCTGTCATAGCGAATCGGTAAGCGGCTGCCGGTGGCTACAGTGTAATGAGTCGGTAACGCATTATCCAGCCGCTGTTTTTGTTGCCAGTTCAATAGACGCCCCAGGGCTTCAGCCATATTTACCTGCTTGAGTCCACGAAGATCGCGCACGCCCCCCAATGACGGTAATAACCAACTCTCCAATGTCGCCAACAGCGACTCATCATCTACCGCAGGCCACGCAGCCTCAGGCAGCCAGCGCTGAGCACAGTGTAAACGTAAACGTAACTGCTCTGCGGCGCTGTCCCAACTGAGTACACCCACCCCCTGCGTGCGTATCCAGTTTATCAGTGCCTGTTGCAACTCTTCATCTGCCGGTTTGGCCAGCGGTTGAGCCCGCAAGATTAAGCGGCCTATCTGTTGCCGCCGCCATGCGCGCAGAGTGCCTTTATCTTCGTCCCATTCAACGGCAGTCTGGCTGCTGACCAGCTGTGGCCGTTGAGTCTCCAGGCTGTCAATCTCGATCGGTAACGCCAACAGGATACGCGCATCCGGGTTGTTATGCCCTTGCAACAGGGAAGGAATGATCAGCCAAGGGTACCTGGATAGTGCGTCATGCTGATCCATAGCGGCCCCTAAACCATTCGCCAGCAAATAACGCCCATCGTGCCCACGCTGCTGCGCTAGACGGTCGGCAAAAGCCGTTGCCAGCAAAAAAGGGGCAAGCTCAGTATCCACCTGCCCTGATTTTTGAAGTAAGCGCTTACTTAGTTGAGTCGCCCGGCGTTGCCAATGTGATTGGGGGCAACTCAACCAATAGCCAATATCGATCTGCCCACCACGCGGCGGTTCTTCAAGCAGAGCCGCTAACATCGCTGCTGTCGCTAATCCATCAGGCCCCATCTCTGCGCCGGCGCAGAGCATGGCCGCTAACCGGGGTTCGCAACCCAATCCCGCCATCTTGCGACCTTGAGCCGTGAGCTTGCCCCCACTGTCGATGGCCGATAAGGTGTGTAACAACTGGCTGGCTGCCATCAATGCCCCTTGAGGAGGCTGATCAAGCCAGGTCAGTTGTTCGACATCCACACACCCCCATTGCAATAATTCAAGCCATAAGCTTGCGAGATCACTTTGCAGGATTTCCGCTGTTGCGTGCTCCGCCGCACGTTCCGCCTGCTCCCGGGTAAACAGATGCCAGCAGATACCAGGCTCCAGACGCCCAGCACGCCCGGCACGCTGTAACATGGAAGCCTGGCTGATGCGCTGGGTGACCAAACGAGTCAGTCCACTACGCAGGTCATAGTGGGCTACGCGCTCCAGGCCCGCATCAACCACCAAACGAATCCCTTCAATGGTCAAGCTGGTTTCCGCGATATTGGTGGCCAGCACCACTTTGCGGCGTCCCTTCGCTGCGGGCTGAATCGCTTTTTGTTGCTGCATCAAGGGCAATGCGCCGTATAGCGGGCAGAGATCAATGTCAGTGGCCACATCCCCTGTCAACCGTTCCAGTACCCGATTGATTTCCGCCACGCCAGGTAAGAAAAGCAGCAATGAACCCTGCTGCTCAGACAGTAAGCGCTTCACCACCGATGCCACACCCTCCTCAAACCGCTGATGGCTAGCCAGTGGTTGATAGTGGCGCTCAACAGGATAACTACGCCCTTCTGAAACCACCACCGGTGCTGCCGGCAGTAATTGCGACAAACGCACATTATCCAGCGTCGCCGACATAATCAGTAACTTCAAATCGTCACGCAGCCCCTGTTGCACATCAAGCAATAAGGCCAAGGCCAAATCCGCTTGCAAGCTGCGTTCGTGGAATTCATCCAGAATGACCAAGGAAACCCCCTGCAGTTCAGCATCCTGCTGCAACATGCGGGTCAGTATTCCTTCAGTCACCACTTCCAGACGAGTCTGAGGGCCGATTTTGCTTTCAGCCCGCATACGGTAACCGACGGTTTGGCCCGGCTCTTCCCCCAATTGCTGTGCCAGGCGATAGGCCACGTTTCTGGCCGCCAACCGCCGCGGCTCAAGCATGATAATACGCCCTGGCAACTGAGCTTTTGCCAGTATTTGTAGTGGCAACCAAGTAGATTTACCGGCACCGGTCGGCGCATGCAGCAAGACCTGAGGGGCGGATTGCAGTGAGGCAAGCAGTTGCTCAACAACCGCACTGACGGGCAATAAGGACACTAAATTCTCCGTGGAGTGGTTCGTGGGGTAGTTAATGAATGACTCCCATTGTAGCATTACCCTCAGCGTTTAATTCACTTACCGGGGTTACATGTCCAGTTCACGCCGCTTGTTCTTTGCACTTCCGTTACCTGATGCCCTGCAACAACAGGTGATACGCTGGCGTGCCACTGCCTTCGCTCCCGAAGATGGCCGCCCGGTTGCTGCTGCCAACCTACATCTGACCCTGGCATTTCTGGGCGAGCTTAGTGAGCAGAAAGAGCGAGCATTAAAAGCGCTGGCCGGACGCATAGTGCAAGCTGGCTTTCAGCTCTGCCTTGATGACCTCGGTCACTGGCCGCGCCCGGGTATCGTCTGGCTTGGCACCAAGCAGGCACCACGCGCCCTGTTGCAGTTGGCGGCCTTACTCCGCTCGCAGGCGGCCCGCAGTGGTTGCTATCAGAGCCCATTACCGTTTCACCCCCATATCACGTTACTGCGGGCGGCGACTAAACCGCTGGTTCTTCCCCCGGGCACGCCGGGTTGGCATTTTGATGCCCGTCATTTCTCGCTCTATCAATCGGTGTTTGAACAAGGTCGTACCCGCTACCATGAACTTGAGCAGTGGACACTCAACCAACAGGATAAAACATGATTTTTACCCCACCGCTAAAATCTGCCCAACTGATTAAGCGTTATAAACGTTTTCTGGCTGATGTGATTACGCCAACAGGCGAAACCTTGACCTTGCACTGTGCCAATACCGGGGCGATGACCGGCTGTGCGACACCGGGTGATACGGTTTGGTACTCCACATCAGAGAATGCCAAGCGTAAATATCCCCAGAGTTGGGAACTCACCCATACGCAGGGAGGTGACTGGATCTGCGTCAATACGCTGCGTGCCAATACGCTGGTGCGTGAAGCAATTGAACAGAATATAATCACTGAATTATCCGGTTATTGTAAAATCAGCAGTGAAGTAAAATATGGTACGGAAAATAGCCGTATCGACTTGTTATTACAGGCAGAAAACCGGGTTAACTGCTATATTGAAGTCAAGTCTGTCACACTATTGCAACATGATCGTGGTTATTTCCCAGATGCTGTTACGCTCCGAGGACAAAAACATCTACGTGAGTTGCAAAGCGTGGTTGAACAAGGTCAACGGGCGGTACTGTTTTTTGCGGTGTTGCACAGTGGTATCGCTCAGGTGACTCCGGCACATCATATAGATAAGCATTATGCGGCACTACTTAAGCAAGTTCAGCAGACAGGAGTGGAAGTGATTTGTTATGGGGCAAAATTATCACCTGACGGTCTATCACTCTGTGATAAGTTACCGTTTTTTATCGATTAGCGCGTGCGGGCAGTGATTAATTTTGCCACCAGATGGCCGCGTCGATTACGCCTTCCTTCACAGCATTGTCAAGTAGGCGACAGGAATAATTGCCATCCCTCTTCCCTTCTGTTATTTATAGCGGCCTGTTTTTCCCCTCTTCGGGGATTCGATATACCTGAACATCGTTGTAATAAAGGTATAGTGCGTGTGTATGTAGGAGAAGCAATATGCAAGAAGGGCAAACCCGTAAAGCCTCGTCCTTGAGCATTCTCGCCATCGCTGGGGTGGAGCCGTACCAAGAGAAGCCGGGCGAAGAATACATGAATAGCGCTCAGTTGGCGCATTTCAGACTCATTCTTGATGCATGGCGTAACCAGCTTAGGGATGAAGTTAACCGCACGGTTTCACATATGCAGGAAGAGGCAGCTAATTTCCCTGATCCAGCAGACCGAGCAACTCAGGAAGAAGAGTTCAGCCTTGAACTTCGTAACCGAGACCGTGAACGTAAACTGATCAAAAAGATCGAGAAAACGCTGAAGAAAGTAGAAGACGATGATTTCGGCTACTGCGAATCTTGCGGCGTGGAGATTGGCATTCGTCGCCTTGAAGCGCGTCCGACTGCTGATTTGTGCATCGATTGCAAGACGTTGGCCGAGATCCGTGAAAAGCAGATGGCTGGCTAAGCAGTTATTACCGCCTGTGGCGCGTGCCTCTATACGCGCCACACCGAGTAAAGGACACTGCTTCCTACTGCTATGGTAGACAGTCACTATGTGGGGCGTTTTGCCCCATCGCCTTCTGGAGATCTGCATTTCGGTTCGCTGATTGCCGCTCTGGGAAGCTACCTTCAGGCTCGTGCTCAACACGGGCAATGGCTGGTACGCATTGAAGATATCGACCCTCCGCGGGAAGTGGCTGGTGCAGCTGACCGCATCCTGACGACATTAGAACACTATGGCCTCCACTGGGATGGTCAGGTGCTATATCAGTCCCAACGCCTCGACGCCTACCGAGCTACCCTTGATTGTTTACAACAACAGGGAGCAAGTTATTACTGTACCTGTACACGCCAGCGTATCCAGCAGCTTGGTGGACTATACGATGGTCATTGCCGTCAGTTACGACTTGGCCCACAAGGTGCGGCAATCCGTTTGCGACAATCAAACCCGATCTATACCTTTAACGATCGGTTGCAGGGGGAATTACAGGCTGACCCCGCCTTGGCAGAAGAAGATTTTATCATTCGCCGCCGTGATGACCTGTTTGCCTATAATCTGGCTGTGGTGATCGACGACCATTTTCAAGGGGTGACCGAAATCGTTCGTGGTGCCGACCTGATCGCCCCCACCGTGCGCCAAATTGCGCTATACCAGCAGTTACAAGCCCCGGTTCCGCACTATATTCATTTGCCATTGGCATTAGGCCATCATGGGATCAAGCTGTCGAAACAAAATCAAGCACCGGCGCTACCCAGTGGTGACCCACGCCCGACGCTGATTAAGGCCCTCAAGTTTCTCCAGCAACCACAGCCAGAAAGCTGGCAAGATCTGAGCCTGTCGTTATTATTGAACTGGGCTGTGCAACATTGGTGCTTAGAAAATGTACCACGCCAACGGGCTATTCATCTCACCCCAGATTCATTGTAGTGGTAACAGACGTCAATATAGTGAGTAAAATCACAACAGCATTCTCAAAGACGCCATGGTGAGCTATTATTAGCCGCTGTTTTTAATTAGCACTTTTTTATCCGTCACTATCGAGGTGTACTATTTTTACCCGAGTAGCCAATTTCTGCCGTAAGGTGCTTATCCGCGATGACAAATTGAACCGCGATAATGCGCGGGACAGCGAGCAAGCCCCAACTCGCGAGGAACTCGCCCCCGTAGAACAACCGGCGAAACAATCACCCCGCTCTGCTACCAGCGGCGCCCATAACCCTGCCCGCCGTCCGGCAGCGCGCAAGCGTGCGCCATTGCCGACCACAGCAGACGCACGCTCAATCACCGTGATCCCGCGTGATCAGCATTCGATTTCACGTAAAGACATCAGTGATAATGCCCTGAAGGTGCTATACCGTCTGAACAAATCCGGCTATGAAGCCTATCTGGTCGGTGGTGGTGTACGCGATCTATTGCTTGGCAAAAAGCCCAAAGATTTCGACATTACCACCAATGCTACCCCGGATCAGGTACGCAAATTATTCCGTAATTGCCGTCTGGTTGGCCGCCGTTTCCGGCTGGCACATGTGATGTTTGGGCCAGAAACTATCGAAGTTGCCACCTTCCGTGGCCATCACGAACAGCATCAAGAGTCAGACAAGAACTCTTCGCAACAAGCGCAGAGTGGCATGTTGCTGCGCGACAATATTTTTGGTTCTATTGAAGAAGATGCCCAGCGCCGCGACTTCACCATCAATAGCCTGTATTACGGCATTGCGGATTTTACCGTGCGCGATTACGTCGGTGGCCTGAACGATCTGCAACAAGGTGTCATCCGCTTGATCGGCGATCCAGAAACCCGCTATCGTGAAGACCCGGTGCGGATGCTACGTGCGGTACGCTTTGCCGCCAAACTGGACATGACCCTCAGCAAAGAAACTGCCGAGCCAATCCCTCGGCTAGCTTCATTACTAAGCGAGATCCCGCCAGCTCGTCTGTTTGAAGAATCGCTGAAATTATTGCAGACCGGGAGTGGTTATCAAACCTACCTCAAACTGTGTGAATATCAGCTGTTCCAGCCGCTGTTCCCACTAATTGCGCGCCACTTCACGCCAGACCAGGATACGCCAATGGAACGCATTCTGGTGCAGGTACTGAAAAATACCGATCACCGTTTGCAAAACGGTCTGCGTGTCAACCCGGCTTTCCTGTTTGCTGCCATGTTGTGGTACCCACTGCTGGAACACGCACAGAAGCTGGTTCAGGAGAGTGGGCTGACCTATTATGATGCCTTTGCACTGGCAATGAATGATGTGCTGGATGAAGAGTGTCGTTCATTAGCGATTCCCAAGCGGATCACCACATTAGTGCGGGATATCTGGCAGTTGCAATTACGCTTGTCCCGCCGTCAAGGCAAACGTGCCTATAAGCTGATGGAACACCCCAAATTCCGCGCCGCTTACGATTTGCTGGCACTGCGCGCCGAAGTGGAAAACAATGCCGAGATGCTGCGCTTGGTCAAATGGTGGGGCGACTTCCAGGAAGCTACAGCGGCACAGCAGAAAAATATGGTGAGCACGTTGGGGGAAGACCCGGCACCACGCAGAACGCGTCAGCGCCGCCCGCGTAACCGCTCCCCACGTAAAGAGGAAGTATAATGGTACGCGTTTATATCGCTCTTGGGAGCAACTTGGCGCATCCCATTGAGCAGATAAATAACGCACTGGCAGCATTGGATCATCTACCACAGACCCAGCGCATCCTTTGCTCGCCGTTCTACCGTAGCAAGCCGCTGGGGCCACAAAACCAGCCGGATTTTCTTAATGCGGTGGTGGCACTGGATACGCTGTTATCCGCAGCACAATTGCTTGATCACACTCAAGCGATAGAGCGCGACCAAGGGCGGGTCCGCAAAGATGAGCGCTGGGGGCCACGCACACTGGACCTGGACATCCTGTTATATGATGACCAGGTGATTAATACCGAGCGCTTAACCGTACCGCACTATGGCCTGAAACAGCGTGAATTTGTGCTCTATCCGCTGGCGGATATTGCGCCAAATCTGGTGTTGCCGGATGGTGAAAGCCTGGCAGACTGCCTGAAACCTGTACCTAAAAACGGCATGACGTTATGGTAATCACCTGCCTGCTGAAACAACCCTAGAGGAACGTCGGCCACCTCACCACTGTATATACCTAAGGTGGTGTCAATATACCCCAGCATTCCGCCCCCCGCTTACCACCTGCATGGCGCTGGGGATAAATTGTACGGCTATTCTTTGGAGAGATGATCGTGAAACCCACCACCGTGAGCCACTTACGCCAGTGGAAACAGCAAAAGCACAAATTTGCCACCATAACGGCTTACGATGCCAGTTTTGCCCAATTATTCGAGCAACAAGGCATTAAAGTGATGTTGGTTGGTGACTCGTTAGGGATGACACTACAAGGGCATGACTCCACACTCCCCGTTACCGTCGCCGACATCGCCTATCATACTCGTGCGGTGCGTCGTGGCGCACCAGCCTGCCTGTTATTGGCTGACCTTCCTTTCATGAGTTACGCTACCCCTGAACAAACCTGCCACAGTGCGGCAGAACTGATGCGTGCCGGGGCTAATATGATCAAACTGGAAGGGGGCAATTGGCTGATTGATACCGTAAAAATGCTGACAGAACGTGCTGTTCCGGTTTGTGGTCATCTCGGGCTGACACCGCAATCGGTCAACCTGTTCGGTGGTTATAAAGTGCAAGGGCGCGAGGAAGCCACGGCAAACCAACTGTTGGCGGATGCCAAAAGCCTGGAGCAGGCTGGCATGCAACTACTGGTACTGGAGTGCGTTCCGAGCGAACTGGCGCGGAAGGTGACAGAAGCCTTGTCTATCCCGGTAATTGGCATTGGTGCCGGTAATGCTACCGATGGTCAAATTCTGGTCATGCATGACGCCTTAGGGATCACCAGTGGCCATATTCCAAAATTTGCCAAAAACTTTCTGGCACAGAGTGGTGATATCCGCAGTGCAGTACAACGCTATATTCAGGAAGTTGAACAAGGTGTCTATCCTGCAGAAGAGCACTCGTTCAACTAATTTTGTCATTGCTTGAATGAATGATTGTTTGAAAGATTGATTGAAACTCCAGGAGTTATGGAATGGTAATTGTCGAAACTCTGCCATTGCTACGCCAACAAATCCGCCGCTGGCGGCAAGAAGGCAAGCGCATCGCACTGGTCCCCACCATGGGAAACTTGCATGAAGGCCACATGACGTTGGTTGATGAGGCTCGTGCTCGTGCCGATGTTGTGGTTGTGACTATTTTCGTTAACCCGATGCAATTCGATCGCCCTGATGATTTGGCTCGCTACCCACGCACACTGCAAGAGGATAGTGAAAAACTCACTCACCGTAATGTTGATCTGATATTCGCCCCATCACCAGCAGAAATTTACCCACAAGGATTGGATCAGCAAACCAGTGTCGATGTTCCTGGTATTTCCACCATCCTTGAAGGTGCCAGCCGTCCAGGGCATTTCCGTGGTGTAGCTACCGTGGTCAGTAAATTGTTTAATCTGGTTCAACCTCATCTGGCCTGCTTTGGCGAGAAGGATTACCAGCAACTGGCACTGATCCGCAAGATGGTCGAGGACATGGGGTACGATATTGACATTATTGGTGTACCCACAGTGCGCGCCAAAGATGGGTTGGCACTCAGTTCACGCAATGGCTACCTCAATGCCGAAGAGCGCAAAATTTCACCGCAGTTAAGCATGATTATGCATGGCATAGCAGAGCAACTCAGCCATGGTGAGCGCCATGTGGATAAATTACTTGGGCAGGCAGCGGAAAGGCTGCGCACTGCTGGCTTTACCCCTGATGAATTATTTATCCGTGATGCCGACACGCTGCAACCATTAGGTATAGAGAGCCGCCATGCAGTCATATTAATGGCTGCCTGGCTGGGTAAAGCGCGCTTGATCGATAATCAACAGGTCGACCTGTCGTAATAAGCCCTTTATAGAACACGGTTGCCGTGGTGACTTCATTGGCAGTAGACTGAGCCTGTTTATTGCTGAAGTGACCCGCAAGCAGAGTCAGATTTCAATCCAGTTGGCTGAAAAGCCGATATTCAGTTAGGTAACGCTATGATACGTACTATGTTGCAAGGCAAACTGCATCGGGTAAAAGTGACTCAGGCTGACTTGCATTATGAGGGTTCCTGCGCCATCGATCAGGACTTTCTGGAAGCGGCAGGGATTCTGGAATATGAAGCGATTGATATTTACAACGTTGATAACGGTCAGCGTTTTTCCACCTATGCCATCGCTGCTGAACGCGGTTCACGCATTATATCGGTCAATGGTGCGGCTGCGCGCTGTGCCTGTGTCGGTGACAAACTGATCATCTGTTCCTATGTGCAGATGAGTGATGCCGATGCGCGTCAGCACCATCCGAAAGTCGCCTATTTTGAGGGCGATAACCTTCTGCAACGCCAGGCGAAAGCCGTTCCTGTGCAGGTTGCCTGATAAAAAAACCGGGCGCGTAGATCGCCCGTTTTTTATCTTCCATACCCCAGCCGACTCACCCGGGTTGAATAAACATTTGCATCTGACCGAGCATCATCAATGAGGCAAACTGCCCCCAGAAATCCATTAGGTCAACTGACTCCTGAGATTTCCCGTCACCATGATCTAACGACAAACTGGATAAACTTGGGTACAACGGTGTCGATAAGGATTCCCGCGTGTTGGCAACTCGCTCTGCCATCGAAGGAATAGAGTCGGTGCGTAGGATATATAACCGTTTCAAAGTATAAATATTATCCCCTGGCTTCACTTTGCCTTTTACCGTCGAAAACGCCAGATGCAGCCCTGCTTCTTTTGCTGCCTCGACCGCATCCTGGTTATAGCCGCCAAATGGGTAAGCGAGATAATAGATTTTCGGGTTAAACTGTTCCAACGCCCTTCTTGAACGCTCAAAGTCAACCCGAATATTATGTAGCGAACGACTCAGCAAAATGGGCCGGTGCTTGCCATCGGTACGATGCAGGAAATGGGTATGCGATTGAATATCAAAAACATCCTGAATTTCTTGTAATTCAGAAATACTCATAAACTGCAATGTATCTGCGTTCCACTGCTGTGGATGGCGCTTGATACGTGAAGAGATAACAAATGTTGTTGCCTGTAAACCGTTCGCCTTCAGTACTGGATAGGCATAGCGATAAACCGATTTCAAACCATCATCAAAGGTCAGCACCACAACCTTAGCAGGTAGATTGATCTGATTATTCAGATAAGCTTCCAGTTGATACAAGGTGATAGTGTCATAGCCAGCCTGTTTCAGATACGCCATCTGATTACTAAATGCCGCATCAGAGGTGGTGGTTGACGTATTCCGAAAACGTTTGTTCTCTTCATTTTTCAACATGTGGTGATAGGTCAACACCGGGATACCATTGTCAATCTCGCTATCCTGCGCCCTGATAAAACCCAGACGATCGCCAATGTTAACTTCAAACCAAGTGTTATGCATCCGGTCTTTCAGTTTACCAATAATCGGATAACGCAGATTCTCTTCCAGTACAGCAAACACTTTACTTTGAGCATCCGGAGTAGAATAAACCTGGGTTGGCCGCTGAGTAATCAAATGTTGTGGATTCGCGGGCTGTTTGCTCAGTTCCTTTGAGTCATCCTTCACCTGACGTGATTTAATGATCGGGCGAACATTGGCTTTATCAATAAAACCGGTACCATGCCCAAATTTGAACTCATAATATTGCGCATCTGCACGGAACACCTGGAGCAGTTGACCTTGCTTCACTTGCCCTACTGGAATGACCTGTTCGCCCACCAACGAATACATTTCGCTGTCTCGTTCTGCTTCCATGTACTCGGTTTTGACCGTACTGTCTTGCGACACCACCACCGCCGCGGCAGTTGGCACCAGCAACGATATAACAATACCGAGTAATCCTGCGATTATTCTATGTTGAGACTGCATGGTTTGTTCTACTTACTAATCCCCGATAAAAGTGCGCTAGCATAACATGATTTAAATCACAGGTAGAAAGTGCTTATTCTGGTCATACGGCGACCTGATAAATTAAAGTTACAAACAGTTAACAATGGTATCAGGTAACAAAAGAATATGTCTTTATGTGTACAGGGCAGACGCGCAGGTCTGCCCGCTTGGGGAAAGTAAGGAGTCAGTGGCGCTGCTAATACGCCCGGCAACCTCAATGGCTACATCAAGTGCGTAGACCTTTGCCACGCTCAATCAGATACCAGGCCAACCCATAAAACACCACGATAAAAGCTACCAGCACCGCCATGGTCAGCGCTAAAGGAACATCGGCAATGCCAAGAAAACCGAAGCGAAATCCACTGATCATATACACAATCGGGTTCAATTTGGAGACCATTTGCCAAACCGGCGGCAGCAGTGTCAACGAATAAAAGACGCCCCCCAGATAGGTCAAGGGTGTCAGCACAAAAGTCGGGATCAGGCTGATATCATCAAAGGTAGTGGCATATATGGCATTCAGTAGTCCCCCCAGTGAGAACAGGATCGCCGTCAATAACAGTGTCACGGCAATCACCCACCAAGCATGTACCTGCAAGGGAACAAAAAACAATGAAATGGCGGTGACCAAGATACCCACACAGATACCTCTGGCCACGCCGCCCCCCACATAACCGGCAATCATGATATGAGTCGGTACAGGTGCGACCAGGAGTTCTTCAATATTACGCTGAAACTTGGCACTGAAAAACGATGCAGCCACATTGGCATAGGAATTGGTAATCACCGCCATCATAATCAGCCCTGGAACAATAAACTGCATATAATCAAAGCCATGCATCTCGCCAATTCGCGCACCAATCAGGTTGCCAAAAATAATAAAGTACAACGTCATGGTGATCACCGGAGGAACCAGCGTCTGGACCCAGATACGGGTAAAACGGTTAATCTCTTTCGCCCAGATACTCTTCAAAGCCACCCAATACAAATGCATCATGCTGTTTCTCCATGGCTATTCACCAGTTTGACGAATAGCTCTTCCAACCGGTTAGCCTTGTTTCGCATACTCAGCACCTGTACCCCTTGGGCACTCAATTGGCTAAACAGCGAGTTCAAACCTTGTTCACGCATCACTTCTACTTCAAGCGTCGAGGTGTCAATCAAACGGCTTTGGTACCCCTCCAACTTAGGTAATGGACTTTTGGCTGCCAAATCAAGAATGAAGGTTTCTGACTTGAGCTTCGACAGTAGCCCTTTCATTGAAGTGTTTTCCACCAATTCGCCATGCTGAATAATGCCAATGTTTCGGCACAGCATTTCCGCTTCTTCCAGATAGTGTGTAGTCAGAATAATCGTGGTGCCTTGCGCATTCAGCTCTTTCAAAAAAACCCACATCGAACGGCGCAACTCAATATCCACCCCGGCAGTGGGTTCGTCGAGGATCAATAATTTTGGTTGGTGCATCAAGGCACGAGCAATCATCAGGCGGCGCTTCATACCACCAGAAAGCATACGAGCCCGCACGTTACGCTTATCCCATAAATCGAGCTGGTTAAGATATTTTTCTGCCCGTGCATGGGCCTCGCGACGTTCAACACCATAGTAACCGGCCTGATTGGCGACAATCTGAAATACCGTCTCAAACGGGTTGAAATTGAATTCTTGCGGCACCAGCCCAAGCTGACGCTTGGCATTGACAATATCTTTGTCAATATCGTAGCCGAACACCCGCACAGTGCCTGACGTTTTGTTGACCAGCGAACTAATAATCCCAATGGTGGTTGATTTCCCAGCACCATTGGGTCCTAACAGAGCATAAAAATCCCCTGCCTCTACCTTGAGATCAATACCGCGCAATGCCTTTACGCCACCGGCATAAGTTTTGGTCAACTGCGCTATTTCCAGTGCATAATCCATCATTGATGAGAGTGCCTTGTGAAGATAAGTATTTTGCTAGCATATACCCGAGTTTGCTCGAGTTGCCAGCAAGCTATAGCGATAGGAAACCTACCCCATGCAAAAAAATAGCTGTACGGTTTCCATTTCCAAATTGTGATGCTTACCCTATATTACATCAACGCAATTCGTTCATCACAGGTCAATCACTGCCATGAAAGAAATCGAAACGCTTATAGCCAACAACCAAACCTGGTCCGCTAACATCAAGCTAGAAGATCCTGGCTTTTTTGAGCGGTTATCCCAGGCGCAGAAACCACGATTCTTATGGATAGGTTGCTCCGACAGCCG
Organism: Serratia sp. DD3; assembly: GCF_000496755.2. Next base: position 66,588 of record NZ_AYKS02000015.1, on the reverse strand, counting down.
AGTACCCGCAGAGCGTTTGACTGGCCTGGAGCCGGGAGAACTGTTCGTCCACCGCAATGTGGCAAACCTGGTCATTCACACTGACTTGAACTGCCTGTCCGTAGTGCAATATGCCGTTGATGTGCTCGAGGTTGAACATATCATTATCTGTGGTCACTTGGGATGCGGTGGTGTGGAAGCGGCGGTAGAAAACCCGGAACTGGGGCTAATCAACAACTGGCTGCTGCACATTCGCGACCTCTGGTACAAGCACAGCTCATTGCTGGGGGAACTGGAGCCAGAACAACGCCTGGATGTCCTGTGTGAAATCAATGTGATTGAACAGGTTTATAACCTGGGCCATTCCACCATTATGCAGTCTGCCTGGAAACGTGGCCAGAAAGTGATGATTCATGGTTGGGTCTATGGGATCCAGGATGGTCGTTTACACAATCTGGAGGTCACCGCCACCAGCCGTGAAAGCCTGGAGATGGGCTACCGCAAGGCTATAGCCACCCTCACCCGTGACAAAGGTGTATCCTAGTGCCTGATGGGGCCACCTTGTGGCCCCCATCGTTTAATCACTCATCCAACATGACCACTTTACCAATGTAGGGCAAATGGCGGTAACGCTGGGCATAATCGATGCCATAGCCCACGATAAACTCATCTGGGATAGAGAAACCGACATATTCCACCGGGACGTCCACTTCTCGACGCTCAGGTTTATCCAGCAAGGTACAAATCGCCAAGGATTTTGGCCCACGCAATGCCAAAATCTCGCGCACTTTGTTCAAGGTGTTGCCGGAGTCGATAATATCTTCCACGATCAACACATCTTTACCATGGATATCTTCATCCAGATCTTTGAGGATCTTGACATCTCGAGAGGTCGACATACCGCTGCCATAACTGGAGGCGGTCATAAAGTCCACTTCATGCGGCACCTCAATAGCGCGGCACAAATCGGCCATAAACATAAAAGAGCCACGTAGCAGCCCAACCAGCACCATCTCACTACCACTATGGCGGTAATCTTCACTGATTTGCTGCCCAAGTTCGGCGACGCGGGTGCGTATCTCCTGCTCGGAAATCATTACTTCTACAATATGTTTCATGGTTTTTAGGTCAAATAGTTTTAGGTCAATTGCCGGAACACGTTGCCGAAGTTTAACATAGCTGGCAAACAGTGGCGATGTGAGAGCCTACAACAGGCCCTCATTCACGCTGTCGCTTGCAGAATGGCAGGTCTATCAAGCGGTAACGGTAAAGCCCAACATCATGCCGGTATCTTCGTGCTCCAGCAGGTGGCAATGAGCCATATAAGGCTGCTGCGCATTAGCCAAGTGATTAAAGCGTACCAGGACTTCACTGCGTGCGCCCTCAACCAGTACGGTATCCTTCCAACCCACACGATGAGCCGCTGGTGGCTTACCATTCTCTGACAGAATGCGAAATTGCGTGCCGTGAATATGGAACGGGTGCAACATCATGTCGCCCTCTCCAGAAATGGTCCATTTCTCATACTGACCACGTTTGGCTTCAAACATTGGCTTGTTCATATCGAACGCTTTGCCATTGATGGTATTGGCATGACTGAAATCAAACGATGAGTGACTCTGCTTCATGCCGCTCATCTTGCTATGATCCATACCCTGCATATCACCATGATCCATCTTTCCATGATCCATCTTTCCATGGTCCATTTCTGCCATGTTATGGTTTGAACTGCCGTGGTTCATACTCATGCCAGCCATAGCCTGATGCCCGTAGCGATCCATCAATGCTTTCATACCCATCATATCGAGTTTCGGATCCATCATCAGTTGTAAGAATCGCTCTGTTCCCCCACTTGATGAAGGCAACACGGGAAGTTTGACTAAACTGTCAGGCATTGATTTGATGCCCTGAGCCAGGGAAGGTTGAATATGTAATACTGGCAATGGTTGATCGAATGGCGCTAATGTCATGCCCATCTGCTTCACGGGCAAAGTGACAATATCAAATGGCTTACCATCCGTCGCATCGACCATGACCTCAAAGCGTTCCCCCATAAAAATCGGCAATTCAGTCAATTTTACCGGCTCGGCAAGAAATCCGCCGTCACTGGCAATCACATATAACGGCCGATTGTCACTGGCTGCCAGATTGAGAGTACGGGCATTACAGCCATTCAGGAAACGCAAGCGTAACCAACCGCGTGGCGCGATATGTTGTGGATAGAGGGCACCGTTGGTAAACATGCGGTCACCAAACCAGCCTACCGCAGCACTGATAACATCTAATTGATATTCGATCTGCCCCGCTTTATCCAAGCGTTTATCTTGCAAGATCACCGGGAAATCATCCTGGCCCCAGGTTTTGGGTAACGGTAACTGACTGCTTTCGTCATCTTCCAGTAGGACTAATCCGCCTAACCCCTTCATCACTTGCTGACCGGTTGTCCCATGTGTATGGGGGTGAAACCAACAGGTGGCAGCACTTTGCTCAACAGTAAAAGCCACAGTGCGCGTACTACCCGGCTGAATCAAGGCTTGTGGCCCCCCATCAACATCCCCTGGGATCTCCAGCCCATGCCAGTGCAGCGTGCTGGCTTGCGGCAATTTATTATGGATATCTACCGTGACCGACTGCCCCCGTTGCAAGCGCACTGCGGGGCCAAGTAACGCACCGTTAACGCCCCAAGTCTGAGTCGCCACGTTAGGCAACCAGTTCATTTGCCCCGTTTGCATGACCAACGAAATTTTACCTTGGGCATCAGGGGTTAAAATGGGGGGAATGGGTAGGGATGGCCGACCCGCCGCCCAGGCTGAGTGACTCCATAATGGTAAAGTGCTTGCAGCCCCGAGTGCGGCAGTTAATTTGATAAAATCACGACGCAACATTTCAGACTCCCTTTTCTCAGTGTTCGAAAAATTCATCATCGCTGTTTGAATCCTTTAACGTAAAGCCTCCCCTTAGAGGAAGGTCAAGCCTTTATCTTTAAAAAAGTTAAGCTACAGTAATAAAACTTGGTGCCTTTACAGGCAAATATGGTAACGTCATCACATATTGCACAGGTCTACTTTGATGATGAAAAAAACAACGTTATTGATGCTATTGCTGACAATGCTAGGCTTCTCCAAAGCCAGTCTGGCCCTTAATGAAGCCGAAGCCGAAGATCTTGCTGATCTGACCGCGGTGTTTGTCTATCTAAAAAGCAATTGCGGCTACAGTGATCTGCCTAATGAGCAAATCAAACGAGCTATTGTCTTTTTTGCTCGGCAAAATCGTTGGGATTTAAGTAATTACAGTAGTTTCAATATGAAAATGCTGGGGGAAGAGAGTTATCGTGACCTCAGTGGAATTGCCATTCCTACCCCCAACAAGTGCAAATTGCTGGCACGCGATTCATTAAACCTGCTCACTTACGCCAACTAGGTTGTCTCCCCCACAGCAAAACCCAGCGGTGAACGCAAGCTGAGTGAAGCGCTAGACAAGTCGGACAAGTTTGTAATTTGCCGCAGGTCCGGTTTATCATGATGCGCCCGTTTTTCATGGCTGTTATCACGGAGTAACCCCTCACATGACCCAGAAAGATATTTGGTATGAGACACTTCATGCCAATTTCGGCCAATACTTCTCTGTTGAGAAGGTGCTTTATCGTAAACAGACCGAACATCAGGATCTGGTGATCTTCGAAAATTCGGTACTCGGACGTGTAATGGCCCTGGATGGCGTCGTGCAAACCACTGAACGTGATGAATTTATCTATCACGAAATGATGACCCACATCCCTTTATTGGCACATGGTCATGCCAGCAATGTATTGATTATTGGCGGTGGCGATGGCGGTATGCTGCGTGAAGTGAGCCGTCATCCGGGCGTTCGCCAAATCACCATGGTGGAGATTGACGCCGGTGTGGTGGAGTTCTGCCGTCAGTATCTGCCTAATCACCATGCGGGAGCCTATGATGATCCGCGTTTTAAACTGGTGATCGACGATGGCGTCAACTTTGTTAATCAGACCACAGACAAATTTGATGTCATTATTTCTGACTGTACCGACCCCATCGGCCCCGGTGAAAGCCTGTTCACTTCCGCATTCTATCAAGGTTGCGCTCGCTGCCTGAATGAAGGCGGTATCTTTGTGGCGCAAAACGGTGTCTGTTTTCTACAACAGGATGAAGCGGTCAACAGCCATAGCCGATTAAGCCAATATTTTAATGATGTCAGCTTTTACCAGGCCGCGATTCCTACTTACTACGGCGGGATCATGACATTTGCCTGGGCCAGCCAGAACCCGGCATTACGCCAGTTGGACGTAGCCACGATACAACAGCGCTTTAATCAGAGTGGATTACACTGCCGTTATTACAACCCGGCAATTCACATCGGCAGTTTTGCTCTGCCACAGTATTTACTCAATGCACTAGACGTACCACGTTAAGCGAGAAGATAAGGAGGTGAGCCAAATTGCATAAGCTCAAATTGCACGGCTTTAATAACCTGACCAAGAGCCTGAGTTTTTGTATTTACGATATCTGTTACGCCAAGACCACGGATGACCGTGACGGCTATATCGCCTACATTGACGAACAGTACAATGCCAACCGCCTGACCGAGATCCTCAGTGAGACCTGCTCGATCATCGGTGCCAATATTCTGAATATTGCACGCCAGGATTATGACCCCCAAGGAGCCAGTGTCACTATTCTGGTTAGCGAAGAACCCGTTGACCCTAAAGATGTGGATACTTCGGAACACCCTGGTCCGTTGCCTAATACGGTGGTTGCCCACCTGGACAAAAGCCATATCTGCGTCCACACTTACCCCGAAAGTCACCCGCAAGGCGGTCTGTGTACCTTCCGTGCCGATATCGAAGTCTCTACCTGTGGGGTCATCTCACCGTTAAAAGCGCTGAACTATCTGATTCACCAGTTGGAATCCGATATTGTCACCATGGATTATCGGGTACGTGGTTTTACTCGCGACGTAAATGGTGTGAAACATTACATCGATCATGAGATCAATTCGATCCAGAACTTTATGTCCGAAGATATGAAAGCGCTGTACCACCTGATGGATGTGAACGTCTATCAGGAAAACATCTTCCACACCAAGATGCTGTTGAAAGATTTTGATCTGAAGCATTACCTGTTTAATGCTCAGCCGGAAGCGCTCAACGAAATTGAACGGAAAAGGATCACTGCTCTGCTATGGAAAGAGATGCAGGAAATCTACTACGGGCGGAACATCCCACAGCTATAACATCTCATTACCTATCCAGGCTTACCGCCGGGTTCATTCAAGTTGCGGCCAGGCGGCAAGTGAATAAGTCCCCACGAGCATAAACGCTATGTGACTGGGGCGCACAGCCTTAGCCAACACTGCGGCAGCTTGAAGACGATAGGTATATCGTTATTCAAGTACTCTCTACGAGGTATTAATGCACCGTTATTCCTTCCCGCTCTCCCTAGTTGCTTACAGTCTGTTGCTAACCACCCCTTCCGTATTTGCCGCCTTACAACCGATTGAAGAGGCACCGCTGTCGGGCGAGACAGAGCGCCATTGCCAGTTCAATACGGATAACAGTACCGATTGTGTCACTACCTACAGCTTTACCATACTCAAACCCAGCGGGCGTGAAATGCTCTCGCGTATTGACCGCAATTATGCGGAAAATGACACTCTGACACTTGAGAAAGCAGAAGTGACCCAACCGGGTGAACAGCCAGTCCCCTTGGCAGAGTCACAGATCGATACACGCATGGCTCCGAACCCTGATCAAGGTTTTCTGCGAGAAAAACAGATCTCCCTGGCCTTCCCCAATCTGCGCGTTGGCACTCGTATCAGCTATACCTTACGTGAACATTTTGTCGCCAAACCTTTAAATAGCCAATTCCATTACGTACTTGGTCTGGGGGCAATACCCGTTCGTTATGATCGCTTTGAGGCAGAATTCACTGCTGAACGCCCAATCCTGATACGCAGTGAGAAGATGGAGGCTTACCACATTGAACAGAGTGACGATAAAAAAAGCGTCAAGGTCAGCCTTAAGTCATCCCCGTACTATTTGAACTATATCAACGAAGCGGACAGTAGTTACTTCCGGCAGATCCCTCGCCTGGAATTAGGCAGTTCACTTGATCTACAGGACAATCTGTCTGCTTTAGCCAAGCGTTATAATCAGTTGCTGGCCGCCGAACTGCCGCAAAATATGGCAGCTGCTGTTGCCACTAACCAAGGTAAACCTGCGGCACAACAGGTTGCCGCGCTGATGCAATACATCAACAATAACTACCGCTATCTCGGTGACTGGCGCAGCAGCGAACGCGGCTACATTCCCTTTACCTTGGCCGAAATCGAGCACAATGGCTATGGGGACTGCAAAGACTTGGCTACCATGCTCACCGCCATGCTCAAAGCAGTCGGTATCAAAGCAGAAACTGCTTTAGTCAATCGTGGCGATGTCGCGCCAAACTTATTGATTCCAGGCATCTACGCCCCCAACCATGCCATAGTGCGCGCAGAAGTCGATGGCAACATCTGGTGGCTTGATCCCACCAACCCGGCGTTTATTCCTGGGCGTACCATGCATGACCTTCAGCAGCGCTGGGCATTGGTGCTAGGTGAGGCGGGTCAGGTTCGGCAAGAGAATATCCCCCTGGAAAACCCCGATGACACCGTGCGTGTCACCCGTAGCGAACAATATACTCACGACGGTCAAGCCAAAATCCAAGCAAGCGTAGAACTCTCCAATATCCCGCTAATGCAACTTAGCGTCGCTGACCACCAGGATGGACGCACCAGCGTTGATCAAATGCTCTGTCGCAATTTTGCGAATCAAGTCAGCGATTGTAGTTTGCAGCGTGATGAGAGCCAGTTTGTCATCCCGCCCCAGTATCACATTGAGGCCAAGCTGACCGACCTGCATGGCCTGGAGCTTATCGGGGGGCAATATACCTACCATCGCCAGAGTCTGGCCCAAAACTGGCGTGCCTTCTCTACTTATCGCCTTGAGGGGCAGTTGGCAGATATCTACCTGGGGGACCCGCAGACCATCTCCTATGACGTCAGTTTATCAGGGGAGACCCAGGAGCCAGCGCACCATTGCAAGATACGCTCCCCTTGGTTCGATATTGATTTACAAGCAGAACCCAGCAAAGCGGGTTACCACTATCGCTACCGGGAAGTGCAGAAAGTCAGTTGGTTGAGCCACGATGAGATCAACAGCGAATCCTTCGGCAAACTGATCGAACAAGGGGATGATTGCGTCAAAAAGCTACGTTTGGTGATGCAGCCCGTGAAAGCTTAGCCCCGCAGATGGGCTAATTATCGTGATGAGAGGGCAGCCCTGCCTTCTCATCACCACATCTGAATTCAGTGATTCAGCATAAAATTTCGATACGCTTGCAGCGCGGCCAGAAAGTCTTCTACACCACAAAAAGAGAGGCTTTCTTCATCATAGTAGTTCATTCCCTCTTCCATTTCGTCACTCTCAAATTCCAGCTGATTGGCTCTGATCATCACTTCTTCACTATCCAGTAGCAACGTATATTCATGACCGGCTAACTGCCACTGACGTTCACTGCCTTTAAGCTCCGCCGCTGCGGCCTCAATCTGATCAAGTATATTGAGATCCCCTTTCAGCTCTTCATTGATCCAGTGACCAATCGCCTCATGCCCCATAGAAAATTTGACAACCACCTGGCCAGTGACATCACGTAGAAATTCGTAATCCATAGCCTGTTCCCCCTGAGTCGTTTTTATAAGTTTAAACGCTAATTGGCGACTGTACTCAAGTTACTTTGCATAACAGATTTAGCGACCAAGACAAAAAAGGGGAACCCGCAGGTCCCCCGATAATACTAGAGATAATAATACGCTGACTTATACCGCAGTCTGGAAAATCACCCCATCTGCTTTCTGAGTATATTGGCTTAACTGGTCAAAGTTCAGATAACGGTAAGTATCCGCTGCCGTCTTATCAACCTGCGCCATATAACCCTGATATTCATCTGACGTTGGCAAGCGCCCCAACAGAGCAGCCACTGCCGCCAGTTCCGCGGAAGCCAGGTAAACGTTGGCTCCGGCTCCCAAACGGTTCGGGAAGTTACGGGTTGAGGTAGAGACCACGGTCGCGCCATCCGCTACCCGTGCCTGGTTGCCCATACAGAGTGAACACCCTGGGATCTCGATACGCGCCCCACTCTTGCCAAAGACGCTGTAGTAGCCCTCTTCAGTCAGTTGAGCCGCATCCATCTTGGTTGGCGGTGCCACCCACAAACGGGTTGGCAGTTGGCCTTTATGCTGCTCCAACAACTTGCCTGCCGCACGGAAGTGACCGATGTTGGTCATGCAGGAGCCGATAAAGACTTCATCGATCTTGCTGTTAGCCACATCGGACAACAAGCGCGCATCATCTGGGTCATTTGGCGCACACAGGATAGGTTGCTTGATATCCGCCAGATCGATTTCAATCACTGCGGCATATTCTGCATCAGCATCACCGACCAGCAGTTGTGGATCGGCCAACCATTTTTCCATCCCTTGAATACGGCGCTCCAAGGTACGACGGTCACCATAACCTTCAGCGATCATCCACTTCAACAGCACGACATTGGAATTCAGATACTCCTGGATCGGCGCCTTATCCAACTTAATGGTACAACCGGCAGCAGAACGCTCAGCAGAAGCATCCGCCAGCTCAAATGCCTGCTCCACTTTCAGCTCAGGCAAACCTTCGATTTCCAGGATACGGCCAGAGAAGATATTTTTCTTACCCTTCTTCTCAACCGTCAGCAGGCCCTGCTGAATAGCATAGTAAGGGATGGCATGAACCAGATCACGTAAGGTGATCCCGGGTTGCATTTTACCTTTGAAGCGTACCAATACTGATTCCGGCATATCCAGCGGCATGACGCCGGTCGCGGCAGCAAACGCCACCAGGCCAGAACCCGCAGGGAAAGAGATCCCGATAGGGAAACGGGTATGTGAATCACCACCGGTTCCTACGGTGTCTGGCAACAGCATCCGGTTCAACCACGAGTGAATAATACCGTCACCAGGACGCAAGGCAACGCCACCCCGGTTCATGATAAAATCAGGCAGGGTGTGATGAGTGACCACATCCACTGGCTTAGGGTAAGCCGCAGTATGGCAGAATGACTGCATCACCAGATCAGCAGAGAAACCCAGACAAGCCAGGTCTTTCAGCTCATCGCGCGTCATTGGGCCGGTGGTATCCTGTGAGCCCACTGAAGCCATCTTGGGCTCACAATATTCACCTGGGCGAACACCAGCGACACCACAAGCACGACCAACCATTTTCTGTGCCAGTGAAAAACCTTTATTGCTAGCGGCAACCGGTTTAGCAACATTGAAGACGTCGCTGTGTGGCAACCCAAGGGCTTCACGCGCTTTACTGGTCAAGCCACGGCCAATAATCAGTGGAATACGCCCACCAGCACGCACTTCATCCAGCAACACATCGGTCTTCAATTCAAACTTGGCCAACACTTCGCCTGTTTGGTGGTTCCGTACTTCACCCTGGTATGGGAAGATATCGATAACATCCCCCATATTCAGGTTAGAAACATCGACTTCGACGGGTAATGCACCTGCATCTTCCATGGTATTAAAGAAGATAGGGGCAATTTTCCCACCCAGTACCACACCGCCAGCACGCTTGTTCGGCACATAAGGGATATCGTCCCCCATAAACCACAGCACCGAGTTGGTGGCAGATTTACGAGAAGAACCGGTACCCACCACATCGCCCACATAGGCTAATGGAAAACCTTTTTTGCTCAGTTGTTCAATCTGTTTGATCGGGCCAACGCTGCCAGGCTGATCTGGCGTGATACCTTCACGTTCGTTCTTCAGCATCGCCAAGGCGTGCAGTGGGATATCGGGACGTGACCAGGCATCTGGTGCTGGTGAGAGATCATCGGTATTGGTTTCACCGGTGACCTTAAATACAGTGACGGTAATTTTTTCTGCCAGCTTAGGGCGTGAAAGATACCATTCGGCATCCGCCCAAGATTGCATGACCTGCTTGGCAAAGGCGTTACCGGCCTTGGCTTTTTCTTCCACATCGTAGAAGTTATCAAACATCAGCAGGGTATGAGAAAGTGCCTTGGCGGCAATCGGTGCCAACTTTTCGTTATCCAATGCATCAATCAGCGGATGAATATTATAACCGCCTTGCATAGTACCCAATAACTCGATGGCTTTTTCTGGCGTAATCAGAGGAGAAGTGGTTTCACCTTTCGCGATAGCAGCCAAAAAACCGGCTTTAACATAGGCGGCTTCATCAACGCCTGGTGGTACGCGGTTAATCAGCAGGTCTAACAAAAATTCGTCTTCACCTGTTGGCGGATTTTTTAATAACTCGACCAATGCAGCCATTTGTATCGCATCTAACGGCTTAGGGACAATACCCTCTGCAGCACGCTCGGCTACGTGCTTACGGTATTCTTTTAGCACGACGTTCTCCTCGCTCACATTGTTATTGATTATGATTGTTCCTGACAGGCACTGTTATTGGGTGGCAAGGTACAGCACCTCGTTTGACTCAGCCAGCATAGCAGGCTTTAAAACCGTTGTTAATTCCTTCACATAAAAGCAACATCAAATCTTTGCTGAATCGTTGCCGATGGTGTAATCGTCTGGCAAGCCGTTGACGCTGGCAACGCCTCAGCTTAACTCATAAAAAGCGGCACATAAAAAAACGGCTCCTATATAGGAGCCGCTGATTAACCGCAAGAGCGCAAAAATTACTTCTTCTTGGCTTTCGGGTTAGGCAAGTCAGTGATACTGCCTTCGTAGATTTCTGCTGCCAAGCCGACAGATTCATGCAAAGTCGGGTGCGCATGGATAGTCAATGCCAGATCTTCTGCATCGCAACCCATTTCGATAGCCAAACCAATCTCACCCAGCAATTCACCGCCGTTAGTGCCGACAATCGCGCCCCCGATGATACGGTGGGATTCTTTGTCAAAAATCAGTTTGGTCATACCATCAGCACAATCAGAAGCGATAGCACGGCCAGAAGCTGCCCATGGGAAGGTCGACACTTCGTAGCTAACGCCTTTTTCCTTGGCTTCTTTTTCGGTCATACCCACCCATGCCACTTCGGGTTCGGTATAAGCAATGGATGGGATCACTTTCGGATCGAAGTAGTGCTTCATGCCAGCGATAACTTCGGCAGCGACATGGCCTTCATGGACACCTTTGTGTGCCAGCATCGGCTGACCCACAATGTCACCAATGGCGAAAATATGCGGCACATTGGTACGCAGTTGCTTGTCAACATGGATAAAGCCACGATCGTCAACTTCCACGCCTGCTTTGCCAGCATCAAGCAGCTTACCATTAGGTACACGGCCAATAGCAACCAACACGGCGTCATAACGCTGTGGTTCAGCAGGTGCTTTCTTGCCTTCCATGCTCACATAGATGCCATCTTCTCTGGCTTCTACGGCGGTAACCTTGGTCTCTAACATCAGGTTAAACTGCTTGCTGATCCGCTTGGTAAAGACCTTCACAACGTCTTTGTCAGCAGCAGGGATCACCTGATCAAACATTTCAACCACATCAATATTTGAACCCAGTGCATGGTATACCGTACCCATCTCCAGGCCGATAATACCGCCCCCCATCACCAGCAAACGCTCAGGAACGCTTCTCAGCTCCAAGGCATCGGTTGAATCCCAGATGCGTGGATCTTCATGGGGAATAAATGGCAGTTGGATTGGGCGGGAACCTGCAGCAATAATGGCATTGTCGAAGTTAATGGTGGTTGCACCATTCTCCCCTTCCACCAGCAGAGTGTTGGAGCCAGTAAACTTGCCATGACCATTGACCACTTTCACTTTACGGCCTTTAGCCATACCCGCCAGGCCACCGGTCAGTTGGGTGATCACTTTTTCTTTCCAGATACGCACTTTATCGATGTCGGTTTTCGGCGAGCCGAAAACAATGCCGTGCTCAGCCAGCGCTTTGGCTTCTTCGATCACTTTGGCAACGTGCAGCAATGCTTTAGAAGGGATACAGCCCACGTTCAAACAAACCCCACCCAGTGTCGGGTAACGCTCAACCAGAACGGTTTCAAGACCTAAATCAGCGCAACGGAAAGCAGCAGAATAACCTGCCGGGCCCGCCCCAATTACCACGACCTGAGTTTTAATTTCAGTACTCATCATGACCTCTTAATTGTTTGTCCGCCGGGTCAGACGTTTATTTATCCCCTGCGTCTTTCAAGTTGCTGCATTGTTAGCGTTACTTGTGCTTTAAAGACGTCCTTGACTAACCCGCTTCTACTGCCTGACATCAAATAAATCGAATTATTTTGTGTATAAGCAGTTTACAGAATTGTTAATAAGCTGCAAAGCGTGTTCGAGTGACCCGTGTCGCAACAATTCTGTCGAGTCATGTAAAACTCGTCAGAACCGCAACTGAATTGCAAAAGGGGCAGCATCTCTACCGCCCCTTGATTCATTACATCACCAGACGGCGAATATCAGACAGCATATTATTGATAATAGTGATAAAGCGTGCGCCATCAGCTCCGTCGATCACACGGTGGTCGAAGGAGAGAGACATCGGCATCATCAAGCGTGGCATGAACTCTTTACCATTCCACACCGGCTCCATAGACGACTTGGAAACCCCCAGAATAGCCACTTCCGGCGCATTAACAATCGGCGCAAAGTGGGTCGTCCCAATACCACCCAAACTGGAGATGGTAAAACACCCGCCCTGCATTTCACCGGCCGTCAGCTTACCGTCACGCGCTTTTTTGGAGATAGCCATCAACTCGCGGGAAAGCTCCACAATGCCTTTCTTATTCACGTCCTTGAACACCGGCACTACCAGACCATTTGGCGTATCCACTGCCACACCAATATTGATGTATTTTTTCAGTGTCAACTTTTGGCCATCTTCAGACAGAGAACTGTTGAAACGTGGCATCTGTTCCAAGGCGGCAGCAACTGCTTTCATGATAAACACCACTGGCGTGAACTTCACATCCAGTTTACGCTTTTCTGCTTCACTGTTCTGCTGCTTACGGAACGCTTCCAGGTCAGTGATATCCGTTTTGTCGAAGTGAGTTACATGGGGGATCATCACCCAGTTGCGGCTCAGGTTGGCACCAGAAATTTTCTGGATACGGCCCATTTCAACTTCTTCGATCTCACCAAACTTGCTGAAGTCCACCTTCGGCCATGGCAGCATACCAGGCAGACCACCACCAGCCGCAGCCGGCGCAGCTTCCGCACGTTTAACCGCGTCTTTCACGTAAGCCTGAACGTCTTCGCGCAGAATACGGCCTTTACGCCCGGTACCTTTCACTTTCGCCAGGTTAACACCAAACTCACGCGCCAAGCGGCGGATGACTGGGGTAGCATGAACGTAAGCCTCGTTCTCAGTGAACTCACCACGGTTGGTATCAGCAACTGGTGCCGGTTGTGCAGCCGGAGCCACAGCAGCCGGTGCGCTGGCAACAGGTGCAGGTGCGGCAACCGCTACGGCCGGAGCCGGAGCCGCCGCATCAGCCACGGCAAAGACCATAATCAGGGAACCGGTCTTCACTTTATCGCCAGTATTGATTTTGATCTCTTTAACCGTACCAGCGAATGGCGCGGGAACTTCCATCGAGGCTTTATCGCCCTCGACAGTGATTAGTGACTGCTCGGCGGCAACCACATCCCCTACCTTCACCAGAATTTCGGTGACTTCCACTTCATCAGAGCCAATATCGGGCACCGCAACGTCTTGGTCAGCACTTACCGCAGCAGCAACCACCGCTGGTTTTTCCGCGCTGTTGGCGACTGGTGCAGTTGTTTCAGCCCCAGCGGCCCCGGCAGCGTCAAAGATCATGATCAATTTGCCCGTGGTGGTTTTATCACCCACAGCAATTTTGATCTCTTTCACCACACCAGCTTGTGGCGAGGGAACTTCCATAGAAGCCTTGTCACCTTCCACCGTGATCAGCGATTGTTCTACTTCAACTTTATCGCCAACCTTCACCAGAATTTCGGTGATTTCAACTTCGTCTGCACCGATGTCCGGCACTTTAATTTCGATAGACATTGTTCTTTACCTCTTATGCCAAACGTGGGTTGACTTTATCTGCATCGATATTGAATTTGGCGATAGCTTCCGCAACCACTTTCTTATCGATTTCACCACGTTTAGCCAATTCGCCCAGGGCCGCGACCACGACATAACCAGCGTCGACTTCGAAGTGGTGACGCAGGTTCTCACGGCTATCAGAACGACCGTAACCATCAGTACCCAGTACACAGTAATCCGTTGCCGGGATGAAGTTACGGATCTGCTCTGCAAACAGCTTCATGTAGTCGGTCGCCGCGACTGCTGGTGCATCACTCATCACCTGAGCAACGTAAGGCACATGTGGCGCGTCGGTTGGATGCAGCATATTCCAACGCTCACAATCCTGACCTTCACGCGCCAGTTCGGTGAACGAAGTCACACTGAATACATCTGAACCGATACCATAGTCTTTCGCCAGGATCTGAGCTGCCTCACGAACATGACGCAAGATGGCACCTGAACCCAGCAATTGTACTTTGCCTTTGCTACCTTCCAAGGTTTCCAGTTTATAGATCCCTTTACGAATGCCTTCTTCAGCGCCCTTAGGCATGGCTGGCATATGGTAGTTTTCGTTCAGTGTGGTCAGGTAGTAGTAGACGTTTTCTTGCGCGTCACCATACATCCGCACCAGACCATCATGCATGATTACGGCTACTTCGTACGCATAAGCCGGGTCATAGGAGATACAGTTAGGGATCGTCAGCGATTGAATATGGCTGTGACCATCTTCGTGCTGCAGACCTTCGCCATTGAGCGTAGTACGGCCTGAGGTTCCGCCAATCAGGAAACCACGAGCTTGTTGGTCGCCAGCAGCCCAACACAGATCACCGATACGTTGGAAACCGAACATCGAATAGTAGATATAGAACGGGATCATCGGCAGATCGTTGGTACTGTAGGAGGTGGCAGCAGCCAACCATGAAGAAGCAGCCCCCAGTTCGTTGATCCCTTCCTGCAGAATCTGCCCTTTCTCGTCTTCTTTGTAGTACGCCACCTGCTCACGATCTTGCGGCGTGTACTGCTGACCGTTCGGGCTGTAGATACCAATTTGACGGAACAAGCCTTCCATACCAAAGGTACGCGCTTCATCAGCGATAATTGGCACCAGACGATCTTTGATCGACTTGTTCTTCAACATCACGTTCAAAGCACGAACAAAGGCGATGGTGGTAGAAATTTCTTTATTCTGCTCTTCCAACAATGGGGCAAACTCTTCCAGTGCTGGCATTTCCAGTTTCTCGGTAAACGCTGGCAGGCGAGTAGGAACATAGCCTTCCAGTGCCTGACGACGTTGGTGTAGATATTGGGATTCTGCAGAATCTTTGTCGAAAGTGACGTACGGCAGTTTTTCGATGTCAGCATCGGCAACTGGCACATTGAAACGATCACGGAAATGGCGAACGCCTTCCATGTTCATTTTCTTCACCTGGTGGGCAATATTTTTGCCTTCTGCGGTTTCACCCATGCCGTAACCTTTAATGGTATGGGCCAGGATAACTGTCGCTTTACCTTTGGTCTCTTGCGCTTTTTTCAGTGCCGCATAGACTTTCTTCGGATCGTGACCACCGCGGTTCAGTGCCCAGAGCTCATCGTCGCTCATGTCTTTCACCAAGGCAGCAGTTTCCGGGTAACGACCAAAGAAGTGCTCACGCACATAAGCGCCGTCTTTGGATTTGAAGGTCTGATAGTCGCCGTCCAGGGTTTCACCCATCAATTGGACCAGTTTGCCGCTGGTGTCTTTGCGCAGCAACTCATCCCAGCGATCACCCCAGATGACCTTCAATACTTGCCAGCCAGCACCCGCGAAGATACCTTCCAGCTCATTAATAATCTTGCCATTACCGGTAACTGGGCCATCGAGGCGCTGCAAGTTACAGTTGATGACAAACACCAGGTTATCCAGCTTTTCACGGGTAGCGATAGTGATCGCCCCTTTGGATTCTGGCTCATCCATTTCGCCATCACCCAGGAAAGCGTAAACGGTTTGTCCTGAGGTGTCCTTCAGACCACGATGTTCCAGATACTTGAGGAACTTAGCCTGATAGATAGCGCTGATCGGGCCTAACCCCATAGAGACTGTTGGGAACTGCCAGAATTCCGGCATCAGTTTAGGGTGCGGGTAAGAAGAGAGCCCTTTACCATGAACTTCCTGACGGAAATTGTTCATTTGATCTTCGGTCAAGCGGCCTTCCAGGAAGGCACGAGCATAAACGCCAGGGGAGATATGACCTTGGAAGTAAACCAGATCACCACCATCTTTGGCATTACGGGCACGGAAAAAGTGATTAAAGCAGACTTCATAGAAGGTAGCTGAGGATTGGAAAGAAGCCATATGGCCGCCCAGATCCAGATCTTTCTGCGAAGCACGCAGTACCGTCATGACCGCATTCCAACGGATCGCGGAACGAATACGACGTTCCAGATCCTGGTCCCCGGGGTAAGCAGGTTCATCTTCTACCGCAATGGTATTGATATACTTACTAGCGCCAGCGCCCGCAGCAATGCTAACACCACCTTTGCGGGCCTCCCCCAAGAGTTGATCAATCAGAAACTGAGCTCGCTCAACACCTTCTTCACGGATGACCGATTCGATCGCCTGTAACCAGTCGCGAGTTTCGATCGGATCCACGTCATTGTTTAAACGTTCTGACATGGTGGTATTCCTTATCTGTCTAATGGTTTTGTTTATTCCCATCGTTTCTCAAGCGGCAGTGTTATTGGCTACAACTCGAATCAACTTGGGTATCGGTTTCTACTTTAAATGCTAAATTCAGCACTTCGAGCTTTATCTCCACAGGCTGGTGTCCACTGCAGAGAACCACTCTATTAATCCTTGCGTTGCTGGAGACGCCGCAGCGATCGCTCGCGTCGGGTGCGTTCTCTGTCGAGATCCAGCAAAATTTCCTCAATAAACGCCAAATGACGATGCGAGGCTTCACGGGCCTTTTCAGGTTCGCGAGCCATTATCGCCTCAAAAATTCTGGCGCGATGACTACTCACTGTTGCCAACATCTCATGGCGCGAGTAAAGCAATTCAAAGTTCTGATGGACGTTTTGTTGCAACATTGGCCCCATACAACGCAGCAGATGGAGTAACACCACGTTATGAGCCGCTTCGGTTACCGCAACCTGATACTGCATCACCGCCTCGGCTTCCGCGTTGGGATCGCCGCTGTTCTGAGCTTGCTCAATAACATCATGACAATCGCGGATACGCGCCAGATCCTCATCGGTGCCACGTAGTGCGGCATAATAGGCGGCGATGCCCTCAAGGGCATGACGGGTTTCAAGCAGATCGAATTGTGATTCGGGATGGTCAGCAAGCAGTTCAGCCAACGGATCGCTGAAGCTCTGCCACAAATTGGTTTGTACAAAGGTGCCACCACCCTGACGACGCAGCAGCAGCCCCTTGGCTTCAAGGCGCTGAATAGCTTCTCTCAACGAAGGACGAGAAACATCAAATTGCTTTGCCAGCTCCCGCTCCGGGGGTAGCTTTTCGCCCGGACGCAGTGTCCCCTCAAGGATCAGATACTCGAGCCGTTGCTCGATAACATCTGACAATTTAGGTTGGCGGATTTTGCTGTATGTCATGGATGCTTTCTTCTCAGCGAAGGGCGCGGAGTCAATTGGTAATACCAATTCCAAAAACGTGCCGACAAAGTAACAAATCATTCACCTATTGTCCATATGGAATTTGATCGAAATCATTTAAGCCGCCATTTTTAACTTGTCAGACCACAAAAATGCGCAATCCATTAACGCCGCATTGGTAATACCATTTACACGGCCAGTGACGAGTTTAACTTTTATGAAACTTATGGTTAGCATGAATATCAAGCTGTTATGACAGCATAATGGCAGCAGGGAGAGTTGGCATACTGACTGCCTAGCGTTGAAAGAAAGAAGCATAGAACACTGAACACGCCCCTATTCCCTCTCAATATGAATAAACTTGAGTATAAAACAGGTGCAAACTTTCGTGCTTACCACTATTCTGTGCCGCATGGTAGTAGAGGGATAGATTTCCGATATCAAAAAATGTAAATAAAAAAATACACAAATTGTAATTTAAAATTTACAGCATTGGCATTCTGCAACATCGGTGTTCTGCAACAACATCTGCAACATTCATGTTCTGCAATATTCGTGTTCTGCAACAACAGAGGATTCTTTTAATGAGTGGTCAACAACACGACCAGCTGAAACGCGGCCTGAAAAACCGCCATATTCAGCTTATTGCGTTAGGCGGGGCAATCGGTACCGGTTTGTTTCTGGGTATCGCCCAAACCATAAAAATGGCTGGCCCATCAGTCATTCTGGGTTATGCCATTGGCGGTTTTATTGCGTTCCTGATCATGCGTCAATTAGGTGAAATGGTCGTTGAAGAGCCGGTCGCTGGTTCTTTTAGTCACTTTGCGTATAAATACTGGGGGGGGTTCGCAGGTTTCTCCTCTGGCTGGAATTATTGGGTGTTATATGTGCTGGTTGCCATGGCGGAACTGACGGCTGTGGGTATCTATGTACAATACTGGTGGCCAGAGATCCCAACCTGGGTTTCGGCCGCCGTGTTCTTTCTGGTCATCAATGCCATCAACCTGTCCAATGTGAAGGTCTATGGAGAGATGGAATTCTGGTTTGCCATCATCAAAGTGGTCGCCATTATCGGTATGATCGCCTTTGGCTCTTATTTGTTGCTCAGCGGCCAGGGTGGACCAGAAGCCACAGTGACCAATCTTTGGGCTCAAGGGGGATTTTTCCCGAACGGTGTTATGGGATTAGTGATGGCTATCGCGGTGATCATGTTCTCATTCGGTGGGTTGGAACTGGTGGGGATTACCGCAGCTGAAGCTGATAACCCGGAAAAAAGCATTCCCAAAGCCACTAACCAGGTCATTTACCGTATCCTGATTTTTTATATCGGCTCCCTGACCATTCTGCTGTCACTCTATCCGTGGGGTAAAGTGGTTGAAGGTGGTAGCCCATTTGTCCTGATCTTCCATGCATTAAACAGCAATATGGTGGCAACGGTACTCAATATCGTGGTACTCACTGCCGCACTATCGGTCTATAACAGTTGTGTTTACTGCAACAGCCGCATGTTGTACGGTCTGGCGAAACAAGGTAATGGCCCGAAAGCCCTAATGAAGGTCGATGGCCGTGGCGTGCCAGTGATTGCCATTGGTTTCTCTGCCGTGGCAACCGGGTTCTGTGTATTGATCAACTACCTGATTCCTGGCCGTGCCTTTGAGCTATTGATGGCACTGGTGGTCTCTGCGCTGGTGATCAACTGGGCGATGATCAGCCTGGCACACCTGAAATTCCGTGCCGCTAAAATGCGTGAAGGGGTACAACCGAAGTTCAAGGCGTTCTGGTATCCGTTCAGTAACTATCTGTGCCTGGCATTTCTGGCGGGTATTCTGGTGATTATGTACCTAACACCTGGCATTCGGATTTCCGTTCTGTTAATTCCAGTGTGGGTTGCCATTCTCGGTATCGGCTATGCGATTAAACAAAAAACTCAACAATCAGTAAACTGATTCATCGGCCAGCCCCCCCTGCGGTTTGAGTAAGACACATTAATCAAATCACAGAGGGGCTGGCTATAGCGCTTTAAGCCTTTCTGAATAATGCAATTACCAACAAATCAATTAACCGATTAACCGATTAACCGATAGAGCCTAACAGCGCCCCGCAAACCTGGTTCTTGCCATTTTTCTTCGCCTTATATAATTGTTCTGCTGCCTGGTGCAAAAAATCATCAAGGCTCCCTGAGCTCTGGGCTCCTCGGCAACAGACGCCCAGACTAGCGCTGACAAACGGCGATACAAACGAATCACTATGATGGATCTCAAGAGCAATAATTTGTGCTCTTATCTTCTCGGCTATCGCCATCGCATGATTAAATTCGGTATTAGGCAGTAAACAGGCAAAGTTTTCATCACCATAACGTGCAACAACATCTCTTGGCCGCGTAACAACCAACTGCGTTGACTTCGCAATACGCCGCAGACTAATGTTTCCCTCCTGGTGCCCATACAATTCGTTATATTTTTTAAAAAAATCAACATCAATAAGAATCAAGCTCAGCGGTGCCTGGCTATCAAACTGCCACTCCTGATGTAATCGCTCATCAAAGTAACGGCGATTATGAACCTCGGTGACCTCATCAAAATAAAGTAATTGTCGCAATAAGTTCGCTTGTGCCCGCAATAACAACTGGGTATGAACCCTGGCTTTAACTGTATTTCTATTGATCGGCTTACTGACAAAATCAGCTGCCCCTTCTTGGAAACAACGCGTTTCAGTTTCTTCATTACTATGGGAGGTAACAAAAATAATCGGAATATCTTTGGTTTCAGGCATCGCCTTCAATTGTGCACACACCTCATAGCCACTGATATCAGGCATTTCAATATCCAGCAAAATCAAATCTGGCTGCTGCTTTAAACAGACCTCCAGAGCCTGCTTACCATTCGTCGCCATATAAACTTGATGATCGGCGGAAAACACTTGATATAGCATCTGAATATTGATCGGGTGATCATCCACAATCAGCAGCTTCGCCGTTCCCTGTTGTGGAAAAAACAGTGTTGAATCCAACTCAGGTAGATTACTTATTGGCATTATGGCTCTCTCCCTGAATAGAAAGCGCACTTAACAATGCCTGGCTTACTTCAATCGCCAGAGTAAAATCTAACTGATTGATTGCATCACTTAATGGGCGCAACTGTTCACCAAAATGATGACCAAAGTTCGTTTGCAATTTACGCATCACCTCTAATGCCGCCATATCTGAATTTTGCAGCAAGGCTATCAAAGCATTCAACTCAGAAAGAATAGGATGCGTGTCTGTCTCTTCTTTTGACGCTGCCTGATGTACATCATCAGGTGATAACTGACTTAGCTGTACCAATGCCATCTGTATTGATTGTGCTTCATTTTTTACCTCATCAAACAACCTAGCCATCCCTTCTGATGGCAGTGTTGGTGAGTTCTTCAACAATTGCTCGCCATCACTGGCCATCTGCGATAAGTAAGGTGCCCCCAATTGCGCCGCCAACCCTTTAAGGGTGTGCAACAACCGCGATAAAGCGGGCCAATCCTGCTGAACCACAAATTTATCCAACTGCTGCGGGAAATCAGCCAATTCGGAGGAAAACAACAACAACATATTCTGATAAAGTTCAATGTCGCCACCTAATCGATCAATGGCAGAGGTAAAATCAATACCTGCGGCAGCCGCTACATTTTTCCATTCCTGTCCTAATGGTGAACTAGGGTAATTTTCACTGGCAACCAGCACCAATTCAGGGCGTTTACTGTACTTGCGAATCACCCGGATCAAATTATTCAGCTCAAAGGGCTTGCCGATATGATCGTTCATCCCTGCGGCTAAACAAGCATCACGGTCAGAAGTCATCGCATTGGCCGTCATGGCGATAATCGGTAAATCAGCCAACCCTAAAGTGCCACGAATATAGCGCGCAGCCGTTAAACCATCCATGACCGGCATTTGTAAATCCATCAGCACCACATCAAATAAAGCCGAGTTATCCTGAAGTATATCAATGGCTTCTAGCCCTTGATTAGCAATCTGAACAATAGCTCCTTCATCCTCCAATAACTCTCGTGCGATTTGCTGATTATTTAAATTATCTTCAACCACCAACAACCTGATGCCCTCTAATCGATGAGAGGATGTCTGCTGCACCATCTTTGAATTGTCTGACTGATTATTATGACTTAACACGTCAGTAACTGAATCCAGCAACATCGAGGCAGTAATCGGTTTAATCAGATAACCGTCAATCAATGTTTGATCTTCTTCACTGCGTGCTAACAACATTTCGCGACCATGAGCAGTAATCATCACAATCATTGGCGAGTTACCTTTCGACATCAGTTCACGCACGGCTTTACTGGTCTGCCAACCATCTAAGCCAGGCATTTTCCAGTCAATAAATAATGCACCGTAAGTCATTCCTTGCTCACGCTGTGTATTAATCAATTGCAAAGCGTCATTGCCGCTGGTTGCCACATCAACTGTCCAGTTGAGTGACTCCCCCATCCGTTTAATCAGATTACAAGAGGTCAAATTATCATCAATAACCAACACGCGTAGCTGATGCAGGACATTGACTTTATTTGCCAAGGACTCTGAAATTTGCGGCCCTGAAAGCGGCTGAGAAGGTATTGGCAGAGTCACCGTGAAATGGAACAGGCTACCAAACCCGAGCTGGCTTTCCAGCTGTAATGTTCCCCCCATCAAGCTGACAAAACGCTGGCTGATGACCAACCCTAGCCCAGTACCACCAAATCGGCGGGTGATGGAAGCTTCTGCTTGAGTAAATGCGCTGAATATTCTCTCTTGGTGCTCAGGAGCAATTCCAATTCCGGTATCACGGACCCCAAACTGCAACGTCACATAATGACTCTCTTTCTTCACCACCTTGATAAACAGAACCACTTCACCTTTCTCAGTAAATTTCAGCGCATTACTGCCAAGATTGGTTAATACTTGCTGCAACCGCATGCTATCCCCTTCAACAAAAGTGGGTAGTTGCGGATCAATATCAAATAAAACTTCGACACTTTTAACTTTCAAATTACCGGATAAAATAACCGACAGATCCCTCAGCATTTCATGAATATTAAATGGAATACATTCCAATACCATCTTGCCTGATTCAACTTTTGAAAAGTCTAGAATGTCATTAAGCAGATGCAGTAGTGAGCGTGCCGCTGCTTCAATTTTGACCGCATAATCTGCCTGTTTGGTATTTAACCCGGTTTTTCTCAGTAGTGTCATCATGCCAAGAATAGCGTTCATTGGGGTGCGCAGTTCATGGCTCATGGTCGCTAAGAATGCAGATTTGGCGCTATTGGCCTCTTCTGCTGCCTGCCTGGCTGCACGCAGTATATTTTCATTCTCACGTTGCTGAGTAATATCGCGATTGATACCCATCATCAACACAGGGTGCCCATTCTCATCCCGCTCCACGGTACCGGTGGATTGAATAAAGCGTACTTGATTATCAATAACCACCCTAAAGTCTTGGCGGTAAACATCTTCACCTTCTAATGCTTGGTTTAAAGCAGATGCGACATCCTGACGATCTTCAGGGTGCAATAAATCAAACCAATAATCCTGTGAAATAGGGCCATGGCGTAATTCAAGCGGTAATGCATAGATATCATTCATCCGCTCATCAAAAGAGAGCGTACCTTCAGGAATATTCCAGGACCAAACACCCAACTCAGCAACATCTGCCGCCCTGACTAATTGATTACGCGCGATAATCAAACTGGCTTGTTGATTTTTGCTGGCGGTAATATCCGTCTGAATAGAGACATAGCGGTCAATTTCACCCGCGCTATTTTTAAAAGGCGCAATAGTGGTATCGACCCAATAGAGTTCGCCGCTCTTCGATTTATTGCAAATAACCCCCCGCCAGGGAATTCCACTCGAGATATCACTCCACATGGATAACCAGAATTCGAGCGAATGCGCATGAGACTCCAGCATCCGGTAATTGTTGCCAATCAACTCTTCGCGCTTATAGCCACTGATGCTACAGAAGGCATCATTAACATCAATAATCTGCCCATTACAGTCTGCAGAAGAGACGATACCATATAAATTAAGTGTACTGAGCAAGGCATTGTTTTCTCGCAAAGCAGCTTCCAAACGGAAGTAAGTGGCTTTACGTTCACTGATATCCGATTCAATTGCCATAAAACCGATGGCTTCATTCTTATCGTTGTAACGCGGCTGGATCTCCAGCTCAATCCAGTACTCCTTACCCGATTTGGAACAATTGATGATTTCTCCTTTAAACGACTCTCCGGCATATAAAGCGTTTCCCATTTGCGCCAAAACTTTTTTATCACTGTTCGCACACTGTAATAATGCTCCTGGTGATTTACCGAGCACTTCACTTTTACTGTACCCCGTAATGCGCTCAAACCCCTCATTAACCCAAACAATCAAGCGGTTTATATCAGTAATAACCACTGCGTTAGAGGTGTTTTTAGCCACCAAGGCCAGCCGTTCAAGATCAGCCGTCATATTATAAGCCAAGCGTTCGGCACGATAGCGACCATTAATTTGCTGGCGGAGAAACAGTGCCAACACGCCACTTAACAAACAGCCGAGTAAAAATAACAACCAAGAGGCATAACGTTCGGTCGTATCTTCATAGTTTGCAAACCGACTGACTCTTAGTGTCATATCGCGGCCAGGAAGATGCAATATGCTGGTGTCAACAAACTCGCCGTCAGCCTCAAACTGATCTTTTTTTGCTTCTTTAGTGATAAAATCAGACTCTTTATTGGCGGATGCATCAAAAATCAAATTCTGTGTGGATATATTATTTATACTATCAAACAGTTCTATATTGACTCTTCTATTAACAAACTCAGGAATATCATTTAATAGATCTGATATCACGATTGGTGAATAGACTAACCCTACCAGTGATTCCTGCCGCTGTTCAGGAGTAGTCGGCATACTCCCTGTGGCGTAAACCGGAACATATAATAGTACCCCTGGGATTTTACGGCTCTCTTGAACCAGACTAACGGCACCCGTTAATGTCGCATTCCCCGTATTAATAGCCGATAATGCAGCCGCCCGTCTCACCGCTTCCGAGCCAATATCTAACCCCTCAGCACCTTTATTACCTTTGGCTGGCTCGAGAAATTTGATGATATACAGATCATTGTAATTTTTATCATTCAGCTGACGAAGAGTAAATTCAGGTGCCCCATCCGCCCTAACGGCTTTTATAAATTCATCGAGATTATTACGCTCAACCCGTTGAATAAAACCAAACCCTCTTACACCAGGAAAGTCCACTGGCAAGTCACGTGAAGCCACATAAGCGCGGAACTGCGCTCGAGTTAAATGATTATTAGTCGCATAAACTCCGCGCGCACCATTCAAACCATTTACCGTTTGTAGGAAACGACGAACCAGTTCCCCGGAGACCCTTTCTACATCATTTTTAAACTCAATTTTGGCATGATCTTCTATTTCACGGTAGATCTGCCAAGTGCCAACTGCAGACAAAGCCACCCCAACGATAAATAACATCAATGGCAGTAGATTAATTTTTATTAACCGATTTTTGGCGAAAGAGAACTTACCTCTGGCTGTGCGGGTAGCCTCTTCTGGCTGTGGCCTCGTCATGCGACATCACTTTTCAGTCATCAATAATGAATTAAGCATAGTTGTAATACCCTATGATTCAAGGCGTTTAATCATCGAGTGGGTTAACAAACTCTGGACTCCAGAAATATCGGCTACGGCGGAATTAGGCTACTGTGGCACAGAAAGAAAGAGGCCCAGCAATGGGCCTCTCGATGGTAGTCAGGCTACAACTTGAATCAACCGGGCTGGGTTACTTCACACAAGCTGTACATTGTGATGACAGAACCTGCTGGAAGAAATCGTTGCCTTTATCATCCACCAAAATAAAGGCTGGGAAATCTTCCACTTCAATTTTCCAGAGCGCTTCCATACCCAACTCAGGATATTCCACACACTCCAGGCTCTTGATACTCTGCTGTGCCAAAACGGCTGCCGGGCCACCGATACTCCCCAAGTAGAACCCACCATGCTTGTGACAAGCATCAGTCACCTGCTGGCTGCGATTCCCCTTGGCCAGCATAATCATACTGCCCCCATGAGACTGCAACTGATCGACATAAGAATCCATACGCCCAGCGGTTGTTGGCCCCAAAGAACCCGAAGGATAACCTGCTGGTGTTTTGGCCGGGCCTGCATAATAGATCGGGTGGTCTTTTATGTATTGTGGCAAGTCTTCACCACGATCTAGCCGCTCTTTCAACTTGGCGTGAACAATATCTCGCCCAACAATAATAGTTCCACTCAAAGAAAGACGAGTTGAGACCGGGTATTGTGACAACTGCTTGAGGATCTCAGCCATTGGGCGGTTAAGATCCACTTTGATGGCCTCACCTTCCCCCGCCTGACGCAGTTCTTGCGGAATAAACCGGCCTGGATTATGTTCCAGTTTTTCCAGCCAGATACCTTCACGGTTGATCTTGGCTTTGATATTACGATCGGCTGAACAGGAAACCCCCATCCCGACAGGGCAAGAAGCCCCATGACGTGGTAAACGCACCACACGAACATCATGGGCGAAATATTTACCCCCAAACTGCGCCCCGATGCCCAGTTTCTGAGCTTCTTTCAGCAGTTCTTCTTCCAGAACCACATCGCGGAACGCCTGACCGTGCTCATTACCTTCTGTTGGCAAGCCATCATAATATTTCGTTGAAGCCAGCTTGACGGTTTTCAGTGTCGCTTCGGCAGAAGTACCACCGATAACAAAAGCCACATGGTACGGTGGGCACGCCGATGTCCCCAGAGTACGCATTTTATCCACCAGATAATCTTTCAACTTGCCTGGTGACAACAACGCTTTAGTTTCTTGGTACAAATACGTTTTATTGGCTGAACCGCCACCTTTGGCAATACACAGGAATTTATACTCTTCCCCATCCACACTATAGAGATCAATCTGCGCCGGCAGATTGCAACCGGTATTGACCTCTTTATACATATCCAGTGCGGCATTTTGCGAATAACGCAGATTATCGGTAATAAACGTGTTGTATACCCCACGTGACAAGGCTTCTTCGTCGCCACCACCGGTCCAAACACGCTGCCCCTTCTTACCTACAATAATTGCGGTGCCGGTATCCTGGCAGGTAGGCAAAATGCCCTTGGCTGCAATTTCGGAATTGCGCAAAAATTGCAAGGCAACATACTTATCATTCTCGCTGGCTTCTGGGTCATGCAGAATATCAGCAACTTGTTGTTGATGACCGGTACGCAGCATAAATGAGGCATCGTGAAAAGCCTGCTGAGCAACCAGCGTCAAAGCTTGCGGATCAACCTTAAGCACCTCCTGACCAGCAAACTGATCGATGGAAACATAATCGCGGCTTAATAGGTAATATTCCGTATCGTCTGCCTTTAGTGGGAACGGGTCTTGGTAATAAAACGGTTTATTCGACATTGATCTCTCACTTGCAACATCAGCTGCGTTAAATTCACACGTGCTCTGCATGCTCAGAGCGCGCTGCGTCAAAAACTCTCTATACCTTACGTATTTTCAGGCCATCAGTCGTTGCGCTAAATCGCAAAATAGCCGCGATTAACTCAGTAGCTTAGCAATAACGGTGTGTTTTATCCTACCTGATGAAATCTCCATTACTACGGTATATCATCTCCGTTCATATCCCCTTTTGCCAGCCATTGCCTCATTACTTAAGCTAACATCAATGAACCGAATAAGAGTCCCCATTGCACTACAACAAGCGGTGATGCGCTGCCTACGGGATAAATTACAATTGGCGCAGCAGCATTTAGCCGTTGAATTTCCTGAACCGAAAGTCATTTACCAGCAACGGGGCACCAGCGCGGGTACCGCCTGGTTACAAAGCTGGGAAATCCGCCTCAACCCGGTGTTATTGCTGGAAAACCAACAGCCGTTTATTGATGAGGTCGTCCCCCATGAGTTGGCCCATTTGCTGGTGTTCCGCCATTTTGGCCGCGTTGCACCCCATGGTCGAGAATGGCGCTGGATGATGGAGCAAGTGCTACTGGTTTCCGCCCGCCGCACCCACCGATTTGAAGTCAGCTCGGTACAGAGCAAAACCTTTCCTTATCGCTGCGCTTGCCAGCAGCATCAGTTGACGCTGCGCCGCCATAACCGAGTGATGCGTAGCGAGAGCGAGTACCGTTGCCGCCAATGTGGTGAAAAACTGTTATTTTCAGGCTGACAACCAGTAAGCGTGTACAAATTCACCCGCAAACGCATAT
This sequence comes from Serratia sp. DD3, assembly GCF_000496755.2. Next base: position 38,651 of record NZ_AYKS02000015.1, on the reverse strand, counting down.
AAGTTTCTACTCACATCCCGCCGTTTGATTCACGACGGGTATATCACCATTTGCTACTGCCGATAACTTCGACTACCCTGCCTACTTTGCCATTTCAAACAGTTTTGGAATATGCCTCGCAAAATTTTATTTATAGTGGCCTTAGCCCTCTCCAGCAGCGCCTTGGCACAAGGTATTAATAACTTCACCCAAGCCAAAGCCGCCGCAGCTAAAATCAATCAAGATGCCCCAGGTAGCTTCTACTGTGGCTGTCAGATCCATTGGCAGGGAAAACAGGGTATTCCTGACCTCACCAGTTGCGGTTATCAGGTGCGTAAAAATACTCAGCGTGCTGAGCGCATTGAATGGGAACATGTGGTCCCGGCCTGGCAGTTTGGCCACCAATTGCAATGCTGGCAAAACGGTGGCCGCAAGAACTGCGATAAAGACCCCGTTTATCGCCAAATGGAAACTGACCTGCATAACCTGCAACCCGCCATCGGCGAAGTGAATGGTGACCGCAATAATTTTATGTTCAGCCAATGGAATGGTGGGGAAGGTCAATACGGCCAATGCCCAATGAAAGTCGATTTCAAAAATAAACAGGCAGAGCCGCCAGCCCGTGCGCGCGGTGCCATTGCCCGTACTTACTTCTATATGCGTGACCGTTATCACCTGCAACTTTCACGGCAGCAAACCCAACTGTTTGACGCTTGGGACCGTCAGTACCCCGTCAGCCTCTGGGAATGCCAAAGAGAAGCGCGTATCGCCCTCGTACAAGGCAATAATAACCCGTATATTCAACAGGCTTGTCAGCAACGAAAAGACTGACCTACTATTGCTGACCTACTATAGTACTTTAATGCGTAAATACGTTCGCGCTGCCTGAAAACAGCGCACTTTCATCAAGCCAGGATCTGAGAACCATTATGCGTATACCTCGCATTTACCATCCTGCCCCATTGAGCGCTAATAGCGAAATCGCTCTGAGCGAGGATGCGACTAATCATGTTGGCCGAGTACTTCGCATGAGCACTGGGCAAAAATTGCAGTTGTTCGACGGCAGCAACCAGATATTTGATGCCGAAATCACCCGGGCCGATAAAAAGAATCTGCTGGTTCAGGTTCACGGCGCGCAGTGGGAAGACCGTGAATCACCGCTCAATCTGCACCTTGGCCAGGTTATCTCCCGTGGGGATAAAATGGAGTTCACCATCCAAAAGTCTATTGAGCTAGGCGTTAACCTCATCACCCCGCTGTTTTCCGAGCGTTGTGGTGTTACGCTTGCTGGTGAACGCTTGGCCAAAAAACGCCAACAGTGGCAAAAAATTGCCATCGCCGCCTGCGAGCAATGTGGTCGCAACCGCATTCCAGAAATCCGTGACGCCATGTCACTATCAGACTGGTGCGCAGAACAAGATGATAGCCTCAAACTGAATCTGCACCCTCGCGCGAGCCAAAGCATCAATACACTACCATTACCGGTGAAGCATGTGCGGTTACTGATTGGGCCAGAAGGGGGATTATCCAGCGATGAAATTGCCATGACTGCAGGTTATGGATTTACTGATATTCTGTTAGGGCCGCGGGTTTTACGTACCGAAACCACCGCCCTCACCGCAATTACCGCCTTGCAGGTACGTTTCGGCGACCTGGGCTAATAGCCTGTGATAACAGGTTTGTAAGGAGAAGAGATGATCAAGCTCGGCATCGTGATGGACCCTATTGCATCCATCAATATCAAAAAAGACACCAGTTTTGCCATGCTACTTGAAGCACAACGCCGTGGTTGGCAAATTCACTATATGGAGATGGGTGACCTCTATCTGCATGCCGGTGAGGGCAGAGCCCGCACTCGACAACTGACGGTAAAACAAGACCAGGAGAACTGGTTCAATTTTGGCACTGAGCAAGACCTGCCACTGCATGAGCTGGATGTGATCCTGATGCGTAAGGATCCGCCATTTGACACCGAATTCATTTATGCCACCTATATTCTAGAACGTGCAGAAGTGAAAGGAACCCTGGTGGTCAACAAACCGCAGAGCCTGCGTGACTGTAACGAAAAACTGTTTACCGCCTGGTTCCCAGAACTGACACCAGACACCCTGGTCAGCCGCAGTGCAGCCCGTATTCGTGAGTTCCACCAGCAGCATGGCGATATTATCCTCAAGCCGCTTGATGGTATGGGGGGAGCTTCCATCTTCCGTATTAAGCAGGATGATCCGAACCTGTCGGTAATTATCGAAACCCTGACCGAACACGGTAGCCGTTTCTGTATGGCACAGAACTTCCTGCCAGCGATTAAGGACGGGGATAAACGTATTCTGGTGGTAGATGGTGAACCCGTGCCTTATTGCCTGGCACGTATCCCGGCACAGGGGGAAACCCGTGGTAACCTGGCAGCAGGTGGCCGGGGTGAGGCTCGCCCGCTAAGTGCCAGTGATTGGGAAATTGCCCGTGCAGTGGCCCCAACCCTCAAAGAGAAAGGATTGATTTTTGTTGGATTGGATGTGATCGGCGACCGCCTCACTGAGATCAACGTCACCAGCCCAACTTGCGCTCGCGAGATCGAAGCCGCCTTCCCGGTTTCCATCACCGGCATGTTGATGGATGCCATTGAAAAGCGCCTGGCGAAAAGCTAACTACCCCATCCCCTTTCTCTGAAAGGGGATGCTATAACAACTCGAATTATTTAGAGTATATTGACTATCCCTAATTAAAAACCACTGACTTATATAACCATATGAATTTACAGCACCATTTCCTGATCGCCATGCCTGCCATGGAAGATCCGCGCTTTAAGCATGCAGTGATATACGTTTGCGAACATAACGATGAAGGAGCCATGGGGTTGGTTATCAATAAACCGATGGAGCATTTCACCGTTGAAACGGTGTTGGAAAAACTTAACATCCAGCCTTCACCGCGCGACCCATCAATTAAGCTGAAGAAGCCAGTATTCTCTGGCGGGCCATTGGCCGATGATCGCGGTTTTATTCTGCATACGCCACATGAAGGCTTTGATTCCAGCATCCTGATCTCGCCTACGACCATGATCACCACCTCGAAAGATGTACTGGAAACGCTCGGTACCCCGAACCAACCGGCAGAGGTACTGGTTGCACTCGGCTATGCTGGCTGGGACAAGGGCCAGTTAGAGCAAGAAGTGCTGGCTAATGCCTGGCTAACCACCGAGGCCGATAACGAGATCCTGTTCCATACGCCAATCGCTAACCGCTGGCGCGAAGCTGCAAACCGCTTAGGGATTGATATTCGTAGCATTGCCAACCAAGCAGGACATGCCTGATGACCAACCGTACTATCATTGCCTTTGATTTCGGTACTAAAAGCATCGGTGCGGCTATCGGCCAGGAAATCACCGGCACCGCACGGGCATTACCTGCCTTCAAGGCACAGGATGGCGTACCGGAATGGCAAAAAGTTGAACGTCTATTGCAAGAGTGGCAACCCGATTTAGTGGTAGTCGGTTTGCCTCTGAATATGGATGGCACTGAGCAACCGTTAACTGAACGTGCCCGTAAATTTGCCAACCGCCTGCATGGTCGCTTTGGTGTGCAGGTAATTCTGCATGATGAACGTTTAAGCACCGTTGAAGCACGTTCACACCTGTTTGACCGGGGTGGTTTCCGGGCGCTCGACAAAGGTAGTGTGGATTCAGCCTCTGCGGTGGTTATTCTGGAAAGCTGGTTTGAGCAGCATCCTTAGGCCCTCCCCCGCTGAGTATCCCCGCTTGAATACGCTGCTGTAACCCTTGTTCAAAGGTTTGCATACCCGCTTGCCCCCCGCTATGTAACACACTGGCCAACTGATGGGTTTTCCCCTCACGGATCATGCTACTGACTGCCGCCGTGGCGGTAAGAATTTCGTAAATAGCCACTCGCCCACCACCAGGCCTGCTCAACAGCTTCTGTGCAATCACTGCTTGCAGGCTGTTAGCTAACTGCGCACGCACATAGGGTTTTTCCTCTGCGGGGAATACATCCACCAACCGCTCTACCGCTTGTGCTGCACTACGCGTATGCAGGGTCGCCAGTACCAGATGGCCGGTTTCCGCTGCCGTTAAGGCCAGCCGAATAGTGGTGGTGTCACGCAGCTCCCCCAGCAGGATCACATCAGGGTCTTCACGTAATGCGGCACGCAATGCAGCGTCGAAGCTGTGAGTATCACGCCCCAGTTCCCGTTGCTGAATTAAGCAACAACGACTGTGATGAACAAACTCGATAGGATCTTCCAAAGTGAGAATATGGCGGTGCTGATGCTGATTAATAAAATCGATCATGGCCGCCAAGGTGGTGGATTTGCCGCTGCCTGTGGCGCCAGTCACCAATATCAGACCATCAGAGCGCTGTAACAAAGCGGGGATAATCTCAGGTGTGGCCAATTCCGCCAGGTTTGGGCAATGGCTGGCTATCCTGCGTAACGCGACGGAAAGCCCACTGTTTTGTAAAAAGAAATTAGCCCGTAACCGCACGCCATCCGCCAGGGTCAATGCCAAGTCAAGCTGCCCAACCTGCTGCAATTGCTGCCACAGACTTGGCGTTAATAACCGCTTACACCCGGCCTCCATCTGCTGCGGCGAGATAATTTCTTCCCCCGCGACCGCCTGCAACTCACCATCAATACGTAACATGGGCAGATGACCGCTACAAAGGTGCAGATCTGAAGCATTATGCTTTACACTAAGAGCCACAAATTTATCGATATCCATATCAATCTCCTGGGTTAACTATGAGTACTATCCAACAGAACCTGCAAGATGTCAGGGGGCGTATTGCTACCGCAGCGCTAAGTTGCGCGCGCTCGCCAGAAGAGGTGGTATTGCTTGCAGTCAGCAAAACCAAACCTGTGGAAGCGATCGCAGAAGCCATCGCGGCAGGTCAGCGCGCATTCGGTGAGAATTACGTGCAGGAAGGTGTGGAGAAGATCCAGTATTTTGCTCAGCAACCCAACGGAATTGGCTTGGAATGGCACTTTATCGGCCCGTTGCAATCCAATAAAAGCAGACTGGTTGCCGAGCACTTTAACTGGTTCCATACCCTTGATCGCCTGCGAATCGCCGAGCGACTCAGCGATCAACGCCCTACGGGTATGCCAGCGCTTAATGTACTGATCCAGATAAATATCAGTGACGAACAGAGTAAATCAGGCATTGCCTTGACTGAACTGGCCCCCTTGGCTGAAGCTATCGCTACGCTACCCAATATCACCTTGCGTGGATTGATGGCGATCCCGGCACCGGAAAGCGATTATCAGCGCCAGTTAGCGGTATTTGGCCAGATGAACAGCGCCTACCAGGCGCTTAAACAGCGTTATCCGCAAGTGGACACGCTGTCGATGGGGATGACTGACGATATGTCCGCCGCCATTGCCGCGGGCAGTACCTTGGTACGTATCGGTACCGCTATTTTTGGCGCTCGGGCCTAACAAATCCATACAACCAATGAGGAAGTCCATGCAACACCGTAAAATAACCTTTATTGGTGCCGGCAATATGGCACGTGCGATTATCGCTGGTCTGGTTGCCAGTGGTTATCCGGCTTCCGCCATCAGCGTTTGCGCACCATCACCGGGCAAGCGTGATGCGCTGGCCGCCGAGTATGGCGTGATCAGCAGCGCCGACAATATCGCCTGCGCACAAGCCGCCGATGTGGTGGTGCTGGCGGTAAAACCACAGATGATGGCGCAAGTCTGTCAACCGTTACAACAGCAGGTTAATTTCTCTGGCAAACTGGTGTTATCCATTGCAGCGGGTATCCTGGTCAGCCGATTCTATCAAATGCTCGGCACCACCTTGAATATTGTGCGTATTATGCCCAATACACCCGCACTGGTGGGGGAAGGCATCAGTGGGCTGTATGCACCGGCTCAGGTAAGCCAACAAGACCGCGATTACACCAGCAGCCTGATGAGTTCAGTGGGTAAAATCTGTTGGGTCGATGACGAGAACGATATCAATGGCGTAATAGCCGCTGCGGGGAGTGCCCCGGCCTACTTCTTCCTGTTTATGGATGCGATGCAGCAAGAGGCTGAACGTATGGGCTTCAGCAGCCAAGCGGCCCGTAACCTGGTGCAACAGGCCGCTGTGGGGGCGGCCGCATTGGCTAGCGCCCACCCGGAAATATCTTTAGCAACCCTACGAGATCAAGTAACCTCTAAAGGTGGCACCACCGCCGAAGCATTGCGGGTATTCAATGAGCACCACCTGCCAGAGACCGTCGCTAAAGCGATGCAGGCTGCCGTTTCCCGTGCGCAGGAAATGGAAAAATCATTTTAACTGTACCTGAAAGTATTCAGGTTGCTAAGCAACTTGAACTCTCAAGGGCATCACCAAGAGTTAAGGAAAAGGGTAACCTACATGCTAACGCTGACTTTCCTGGTCAAAACTGTTATCGATATTTATGTGATGGTGCTGTTGCTGCGCATCTGGATGCAACTGACACGCACCGACTTTTATAACCCCTTCTCACAGTTCGTGGTAAAGGTCACCCAGCCGATTATTGGGCCATTGCGCCGTATTCTTCCTTCTATGGGGCCGGTAGACAGCGCATCTTTATTGCTGGCCTTCCTGCTGATGACCATCAAGTACCCGCTGTTGTTGCTGATCCAAAGTGGCGGCATGTCACTCAGTCTGTATAACTTGCTGTTTGGCCTGATCGCCTTGATCAAATCTGCCGGGCACCTGATTTTCTGGGTGGTGATCATTCGGTCATTAATGAGCTGGGTCAGCCAAGGGCGCAGCCCGGTTGATTATGTTATGCATCAGCTTACCGAACCGCTGATGGCCCCGATCCGTCGGTTGATTCCAGCAATGGGTGGGATTGATTTCTCTGCGATGGTGGTGATCCTGATCCTCTATCTTCTCAACTCTCTGGGCGCGGACGTGTTTGGTCAGATCTGGGTCCTACTGTGAGTGCAGTCACCCCAATGCCCGGCGCGCTGACTATCAGGCTTTATATCCAGCCTAAAGCCAGCCGTGACCAGATTATTGGCCTGCATGGCGACGAGATAAAAGTCGCCATTACCGCACCTCCGGTAGACGGTCAGGCCAATACCCACTTGGTCAAGTTTATCGCCAAGCAGTTCCGGGTGGCGAAGAGCAATGTGGTGATAGAAAAAGGCGAATTGGGGCGACACAAGCAGCTACGCATTGTTAACCCACAGCAGATCCCTGCTGTGATTGCAGCACTATATCCGGCCGAATTTTGACCCGGCCGCTTGATTGACGACGGGTATCATCAAATAATTTCCAAGGTAATCACTATGCAAAAAGTCGTTCTTGCCACTGGCAACCCGGGCAAAGTACGTGAACTGGCCGATCTGCTAGCCGATTTTGGTCTGGACGTGGTAGCACAAACCGAGCTTGGCGTGGACTCCGCTGAAGAAACTGGCCTGACATTTATTGAAAATGCCATCTTGAAAGCTCGTCATGCGGCACAGATTACTGGCCTGCCAGCCATTGCTGACGATTCCGGTCTGGCGGTAGATGCTCTGGGGGGGGCTCCGGGGATTTATTCTGCCCGCTATGCTGGTTTGGAAGCCAGCGATCAGCAGAATCTGGACAAATTACTGGTCACGCTGCAAGACGTACCGCCAGGCAAACGTGGTGCCCAATTCCACTGCGTACTGGTCTATATGCGCCATGCAGAAGATCCCACCCCATTAGTGTTCCATGGTTGCTGGGCTGGGGAGATCGCTTTTCAATCCTCCGGGGCGGGCGGTTTTGGTTACGACCCAATCTTCTACCTACCAGAATTGGGCAGCACTGCAGCGGAATTAACCCGGGATGAAAAAAGCGCCGTTTCGCACCGTGGTAAAGCATTAAAGCTGATGCTGGAAGCCATGCGTAATGCCAGTTAAAACTATGCAATTGTCAGTTAAAACCATGCAACTGCCACCACTGAGCCTCTATATTCACATCCCCTGGTGTGTACAGAAGTGCCCATACTGCGATTTCAATTCCCATGCGTTAAAGGGCGAAGTACCGCACCAGGAGTATGTTGACCATTTGTTGGCTGACCTGGAGGCTGATTTGCCACTCACCAGTGGCCGTGAAATCAGTAGCCTGTTTATCGGTGGCGGAACCCCGAGCCTGCTAAGCGCAGAAGCCATGCAAGCCCTGCTGGACGGTGTGCGAGCACGGGTCAAAGTTGCTGATAATGCCGAAATCACCATGGAGGCTAACCCAGGCACGGTGGAGGTTGACCGTTTCAGTGGCTATCTGCGCGCTGGCGTGAACCGCATCTCCATCGGCGTACAGAGCTTTAGCAGCGAAAAACTAACCCGCCTGGGCCGCATACATGGCCCAGATGAGGCTAAACGCGCCGCACACCTGGCAGCAGGGCTTGGGTTACGCAGTTTTAACCTTGACCTGATGCATGGCTTGCCGGACCAATCACTGGCAGAAGCCCTGGACGACCTACGCCAGGCCATTGCGCTGGATCCCCCCCATCTGTCGTGGTATCAGCTGACTATTGAGCCCAATACCCTGTTCAGCTCACGCCCACCCAAACTACCCGATGATGACGCACTCTGGGATATCTTCGAGCAGGGGCATCAGTTATTGAGTGACGCGGGTTATCAGCAATATGAGACCTCTGCCTATGCCAAGCCGGGCTATCAGTGTCAACATAACCTCAACTACTGGCGGTTTGGTGACTATCTTGGCATTGGTTGCGGTGCGCACGGCAAGTTGAGTTTTGATGATGGGCGCATACTGCGTACCAGCAAAACCAAACACCCACGTGGCTATATGCAAGGGAAGTATCGCGATAAGTCGCACCAGGTTGCAGCCGATGATCGGCCGTTTGAATTTTTTATGAACCGTTTCCGTTTGTTGGAAGCGGCACCTCGTGCAGAGTTTACCCGCTATACCGGGCTGGATGAAAGCGTGATCCGCGCCCCACTGGAACTGGCACTGGCCAACGGTTATCTACTGGAGTCTGAGCAATACTGGCAGGTGACAGAAAAAGGCAAACTGTTCCTTAATTCACTGCTGGAACTCTTTTTAGCCGATGAATAATAGATGGGGCAACCTCTGCCCCATATCTATCAAACCTTACTTCAGCGCTTTAATCAGGCCTTTACGCTGGTTTTCTAATGCACTCACCCGGTTGCAAACGTCGCGGCCAAAGTTCTGGAACCCCTGCTCCTGGCTGCTCCATTCATTTTTAATGGCTTGTTGCAAGCCACCCAAATTACCCATGAGCGCCTGCAGTGGGTTGCCTGCAGCATTAGCTACCTGCTTGATCCCCATTTCGTTCAGGCTATCTTGCAATACACCGCCCAAACTCTGCTGCACAATATTGCGTGAATCCTGTTCAACCTGATTGATCGCCTTGTGGTGAAATGCCAAACCATCACTGCGACGCTCAATAACACGATTCATCTGCTGCTTAAGCTGGGTATTCAGTGTGGTCAGGCGATTACGCACATTACTGCTGCTACCCAACTGTTTGACAATTACGTTATCCAGCGCCACCCGGGCTTTTTCCAGGTGCTGCTGTGCCCCTTGTTCGATCAAGGGTAAATCTTTGCGCAATGCCTGCTGATAACTAAACGCCTTTTGACGCTGGTTATCATTCAGGCTCATCACCTTACCGTTGTGCGTGACATCACCATCAGGGGAAATATTAAGGTCCCCACTTGCTCCCACCACTTGCACCTGATGTGGCGTGATAATGACATCATCTTGCGGCCTGACATTGCACTGGTACTGCGCAGAAACCGGCAACGCAGACAGCAACAGTAAAGCTACTGCGGTTTTCTTTAACATGGTTTTCATTAACCTGATTTTCTTTAAAAGAGCTTCCTGTGATACCCGTTACCCGTTCTGCGGTCTATCTGGCAAGGTTAGTCCCACCAAATGTCAAACAACGCGCTAACCCTTACCTCATTCAACTGGCGTGCTTCCAACCAGTTTTTGATCAGGTCGCGCTGGGCATCGGTACAATGGCCAATCTGCTGCAAACAGACCAAGCCTTCCCACTGTAGGTAGCCGCTGCCATCAAACGCTAACCCGTTAGGTTCGATAACCTCATCAATAAACGCATCCAATGTGCTGTCAATATCTTCGACAGCAGTACCTTCAGCAAAACACCAGGCAACGGAAAAGCCCAATTCCTGAAACTCGTCAATATGCATTTTTTTACGTAAGCGACGACTGCGGTTCTTAGCCATTATTTAACCCTCTCAAACATCAAATCCCAAACGCCATGTCCCAGGCGCTGGCCTCGTAATTCAAATTTTGTTAGCGGACGTGATTCTGGCCGAGGCACATAATCCTGAGTGACAGACAGATTACGGTACCCGGCGGTGTTATTCATCACTTCCAGCATATGCTCTGCATAAGGTTGCCAGTCGGTGGCCATATGAAATACCCCACCGATTTTTAATTTACCTAACACCAGTTCAACAAACGGCGGCTGTACAATGCGACGTTTGTTATGCCGTGCTTTGTGCCACGGATCGGGAAAAAACAACTGCACCATATCCAGTGAAGCGTCTTGAATCATATTTTGCAAGACTTCTACCGCATCATGGCACATTACCCGCAAATTACTCAATTGCGCTTCATGGGCATCCGCCAGACAGGCCCCGACACCCGGAGAGTGAACTTCAATCCCCAGAAAATTCTGCTGCGGGTTTTGGGTCGCCATCGTGACCAGAGACGCCCCCATGCCAAAGCCTATCTCCAGTACCGTCGGGGCTTCTCGGCCAAATAGCGTCACCATATCGACAGGTTCAACTTGATATTCTAACCCCATGACCGGCCAATAGTTATCCAACGCGTACTGCTGACCTTTGGTCAAACGCCCTTGGCGGCGGACAAAACTGCGAATACGGCGCATCGCGCGGCCGTTCTCATCAAATTCCGGAGAGATGACGTCATTAATCATAGTGCTTTCTATCTGTTGAACTGCCAATTAGGGAAACGCGCATTATGCAAAGATACCTTGGTTTAGCAAGCATTCATCACGCTACTTGCCTGAAAGTTCCGGTTTACAGCACCTTGACTCTATGCTGCAATCGCCCATCAATAAGATCATTAACCGCCGGATAACGCCCCCATTTATGATGCAAGCGCAACAGTTTTCGCACCTGGTGCTTGAGTGGTACCAACGCTATGGTCGCAAGACGCTGCCATGGCAACTCGATAAAACACCTTATCAAGTATGGCTCTCTGAGGTGATGTTGCAACAAACTCAGGTTGCCACAGTGATCCCCTATTTTCAGCGATTTATGGCACGCTTTCCAAACTTGCGCGCCCTTGCTGAAGCACCATTGGATGAAGTGCTGCATCTCTGGACCGGTTTAGGTTACTACGCACGCGGCAGAAACCTGCATAAAGCGGCTCAAACTATTGTGGCACAACACGGCGGCGAGTTCCCCACAACCCTGGAAGAAATTGTCGCTCTGCCTGGTATTGGCCGTTCAACCGCCGGGGCGATCCTCTCTTTATCGATGGGGAAGCACTACCCCATCCTTGACGGCAACGTCAAACGGGTACTGGCACGTTGTTACGCAGTCGATGGCTGGCCAGGTAAGAAAGACGTGGAGAACCGCCTCTGGCAACTGAGTGAAGAACTGACGCCTGCAGACGGTGTTGGTCAATACAACCAGGCAATGATGGACCTGGGGGCGATGATTTGCACCCGCAGTAAACCCAAATGTGATCTTTGCCCCCTCAATCTGGGTTGTAGCGCCAACGGCAACAGCAGTTGGGCCAACTATCCGGGCAAAAAACCGAAACAGACCCTGCCAGAAAAAACCAGCTACTTCCTGCTGTTGCAACAAAGCGATAAAGTCTGGCTGGAACAGCGACCAGGCACAGGTTTATGGGGCGGGTTATTCTGCTTTCCACAGTTCAGCACCCAAGAAGAGCTGGCGTATTGGTTACAACAGCGCGGCCTGAGCACTAACCACCTACAGCAGTTGACGGCATTTCGCCACACTTTCAGCCACTTTCATCTGGACATTGTGCCCATGTGGCTAAACATCGATAAAGTCGCTTGTGCCATGGATGAGAATGCTGGTCTCTGGTATAACTTAGCGCAGCCGCCATCGGTCGGGCTGGCAACGCCTGTTGAAAGGCTGTTGCAGCAGTTGGCGAAACAGTCCCTGCCCTAAGCCGGTATCACTATTTCGGTATAACTATTAATGAGGAATTAGCATGAGCAGAACCATTTTTTGTACTTTCCTGCAACGTGACGCCGACGGGCAGGATTTCCAGCTCTATCCTGGTGATATTGGCAAGCGCATCTATAACGAAATCTCCAAAGAGGCCTGGGCAGAATGGATGAAGAAGCAAACCATGCTGATCAATGAAAAGAAACTCAATATGATGAACATTGATGACCGCAAACTGCTGGAACAAGAGATGATCAACTATCTTTTCGAAGGGCACGATGTGCATATTGAAGGTTACACACCACCCAGTCAGTAAATTTACGCAGCTAGCGTTATGTACCTAAGTTCATTCCAGTTGCAGGACAACCGCAGGGTGTTTTAAACAACGCTTACGCTGGCTCCGCAGGAGCCAGGCCCTGATGGACCAAGTCACGCAGCAAGTATTGTATACGGCTTTGACATGAAGAAAATTTTAACGTTACTCGTGATAGCACCTTTGCTGATCTCTTGTTCCAGCAACAAAGATGAAGCAGTTAACGAAGCCTATATCAAAGACACCAACGCCTTTGACATTCTGATGGGGCAATTTGCCCACAACATCGAGAATATCTGGGGAATGAACGAAGTTCTGATCGCTGGCCCCAAAGATTACGTCAAATATACTGACCAGTATCAAACCCGAAGCCATATTAACTTTGTTTCAGGCACCATCACTGTCGAGACCATTGCCACTACCGATCCCGCCGCTCATCTACGTCAGGCGATTATCACCACCTTGCTGATTGGGGATGACCCTGGTTCTATTGATCTTTATTCTGATGCCAATGACATCCAGATCAGTAAAGAGCCGTTCCTCTATGGGCAGGTGCTGGATAATGAAGGCCAGAGTATCCGCTGGGAATGGCGCGCTGCTAAGTTTGCCGACTACCTGCTGCAACATAAATTACAACGCCGCACCTCTGGCCTGCATGTGATCTACTCGGTCAACATTCAGTTGGTGCCTAACCACCTGGATAAACGTGCGCATAAATACCTGCCCATGGTGCGCAAAGCTTCACAAAAATACGGTGTCGATGAATCGCTGATCCTGGCAATTATGCAGACTGAATCCAGCTTCAACCCCTATGCAGTAAGCGGTTCAGATGCACTCGGGCTGATGCAGGTCATGCAACATACTGCCGGTAAAGATGTTTTCCTGATGAAGGGGAAATCGGGCATTCCAAGCCGCAGCTATCTGTTTGATCCAGAAAATAACATTGATGCCGGCACCGCCTATCTGGCGATTTTGCAGAACAACTATCTGGGTGGTATTCAAAACCCGACTTCACGCCGTTACGCGGTGATCACCGCATACAATGGTGGCGCAGGCAGCGTGCTTCGGGTATTCCACAGTGACAAAGCGCGTGCCGCGAGCATTATCAACAGCATGCCCCCGGGCGATGTTTTCCAGACCCTCACCACCAAGCACCCGGCCAGTGAATCACGCCGTTACCTGGTGAAGGTCAACAACGCCCAGAAAAAATATCGGTGAAAATAACTCATCACCCTGTCATGACCTGATGAAAAATGACTATTTTGACTGAAAAGAGAACAAGTAAAACTGTTTGTAGCAGAAACTGATTGACGCCACACCAGCAATACGGTTTAATGCGGCCCGTTGCCCGGATAGCTCAGTCGGTAGAGCAGGGGATTGAAAATCCCCGTGTCCTTGGTTCGATTCCGAGTCCGGGCACCACTTATTCAGAAGCGCTTGTCATTCTTTCAGGATGAAAAAATGACGGGTTCTAAAGCGAGCACAAACTAGCAATAACCCAACGCAGAATGGTAGTTTTATGTAGTGATACCATTACTCGGTTGTTGTAAAAGGCTCTTGAAAAGCCCACCTGTTACCGCAGGTGGGCTTTTTCGCTTACGTGTTTTACATTTTCTACATTCAAATATCAAACTGCGTCAAGGGAAGTTCCTCCCCTCCCCCATCTAAACCCACAATTCCTGTTCTAGCAACTCGCGTAAGCTATCGATATCCTGATCAATGTACTCCAACGTAGAACGCAAACTGGAATGCCCCAACCGGCGTTTGACGGCCTGCAGATTACGATCTGGTGATTTCATCAAGTTAGTGGCCACAGTGTGCCGAAAACGGTGCGGGCTGACCGCAAAGCGGCATTCACGGGAAAGACGATGGAAAAAAGAGCGCAGCGGGTACACACCCATTGGCTCAGGCGACGCATTCCCCTGTTGTACTTTACGTCGTAGATCAAAACGGTTCACATTAAACAGTTGTTCAGTGGGCGATGCGTCAACCTCCTGAGTACGCATCACCAACATCTCCAACCGTGGCCGCAAGCGTGAGGTAATAGGGACACGAAATTCCCGGTGATTTTTAGAGCCCGCAGTAATCACATCAATCCAGTGTTCTTCCAGATTCACATCGCACAGCCGCACATGCAGCAGTTGATTCTGGCGCATCCCGGTATAACTTAATGTGTCTAATACCGTCAGCCAAAACCAGGCCGGATATCAAAGCACTGCGGAATACCCGCCAACTCATGGTTGAGCAGAGAACCGCGCTGGCTAACCAGTTTCGTTCTCTGCTCGCTGAATATGGTCTCATTATTCCTGTTGGGATCCAGCGCCTTCAGCAGCAACTACCAGAACTTATCGAAGATGCGTCTTCACGCTTCGCCGTTTGCTTTATTCACTGCGGGAAGATATGCAGACCCTGAATAAACGGATCAACTGTCTGGATGGCGAAATTGCTGCATTGTCTTCACAACAGGCTGCATATCGCCATTTATTAACGATCCCGAGTGTCGGTCCTCTTATTGCTGCGGCATTTATCAGTGAAGTGGATGTAGTACAGTTCTCCAGTGGTAGAGAATTATCCGCTTGGCGCGGTCTTGTTCCACGGCAGCATAGTTCGGGAGGAAAACAAAGATTGTCCTCTGTGACAAAAAATGACAATCGCAGCCTGAGAATATTAGTCATCCATGGCGCACGATCGGTGATGCGCTGCGTGAAAAAGCGCAATGATAGCCTGCGTCTGTGGCTGAAAAGGCTCGAGGCCCGGCGAGGGTTCGGTATGCGTCACCTTATTATTCCAGGTTGTCGCTTGTAATTGCTGCTCTTTCAAAACATGCCTGCGCCATTCGAGCACCCCTCTGTTATCAACCTCATTCGGATTTTTAGTGGTAAACCTTAAAAAAGTCCTCACCACCTTTCGATAACTCCACTCGGTGTCATTACGGACCGCATGACTGAAAAAATAATGGTCTAATAGCGCATCAAATGTTACTAACTGTTCACAAGTCACCAGATGTTCTCCAGGATTGCTCCATAAAGTAATCAAAGAACTACCTGCCGGAAATGCGAAAACATTTCAGCAATATTCATTTGCCAGATTGGTACTAGCCACCTGTATCGAATATAAACTGCATCAAGTAGTTGAAAAACCTGACCGTTTCCTTCTGGTATGTGCATAGCGTGGGTATCCTGATAGTTAACAGGTGTTCCACTCTAGGAAGAAAAATAACGGCCACAACAAAAAACTCTATATGAGTTTTAAAAATTTATTTAATAAAAAACGCTCCATGACTATCGGAGCGTTATCGCGAGTATAAATTTCGATAGGATTAACCACCTTTAAGTGGAATGCTGCCGGCCAAAAAAAGGGAGGCGAAACTGGGGCTCCCTGGTGTATAGCCGCATTCCTGCACCCCAGCCCGCCAATTAATTGATTTAAAACGCAATCTTCCCGAAAAATGCTTCTCAGTAATCCTTGTCAAAAGCATAACGAAGTTTCCGATCACCAACATGCAGAAGTAATTGAGTGTTAATAAATCATAAACAGAAGCCGAAGTGAATGTTTTTTGAGTGTATTTTTTTATAATAATGAGTGTTTAATGAGTTTTTATAATAAAATCATACTGATATATGATACATTCCCTTAAACAACCTCTATAATCCGTATTTAAGGTGCTTGGCTTTGTATTGATGCTAAATAACTGCGCCTAATACCGCTCCAGTTGTCGATTTCGGGTGATGTTTGTCCAGTGATCAGCAGCAGCCGGTGAAGCCGTATGGTGGCTGGTTCTCTTGACCGGAAAAGAGCAAACCTAAGCGTAGCAAGGCCTGATGCAAGATGTAGCACAATTAGGCGCAGCTATTTAGTTATATGTTCACCTTGACTAATAGAGATAACTAAAAAGGATCGAAAGGTTATGTCCGACAAATTGAACTACGTAGATATAGTCACTCAATTATTAAATAAAAAAGGAGTCGGAGAGCGGAAACATGCTTCAACTTTAGCATCTATACTCGGTCTACAATATAATAGTGCCAAACAAAAACTTGATGGTAAAAGAGGTATTACTTTACACGAAGTAAAAAACATATTTAAATATTTTCAAGAATCATTTGATGGAAACAAAAATCATAATTGTATTTTTATTATGAATAGTATTCATAAACGATGCAATATTGAAATTAGCGATATCACTATTGGTCCTGAGGAAGAGTCAGCCACTCATGCCATAAAATCAGACGGAATGTATATCATTGATTCAACGCAAATACAGAAAGAAGGCGTTGAACACTTTAAAGTTGAAACTATAGATTTTTTACCTGCGCCCAAGATTGCTATTTTAGACAATAATAATGATATTCTAGATTTAATGGAGAAAATTGTAAAAAGGTACGGCATAGATTCTGACACATTTAATAAAAAAGGTGATCTATTACAATCTATGGAAAGTATAAAATATGAGGGCTATATCTTAGATTGGCTACTTGACTTCAATGAAACTCCAGAGAAAGCGATTGTTAAAATAAGAGAACAAAACAGCATATGCCCAATAATTATCTTAACCGGACAGGTAGATCACTTTGAAAAAAGCATAGGTGAAATGATACTTAAATATGATGTTCAACTGATTGAAAAACCCGCAAAACCTTTTATCATATCATCATTACTATTATCAAGCTTATTTTTCAACTAACAATATGGGTATTGAAATTAAAAAGGATGAGCCGTGATTTAACAATGATTTAACTCTAATGTGCCCATGCAATAGGTCTACATAGTTTTTTATAATAGTTAAGCCCAAGCCTAGCCCTTGCTTGGTGTCTTTTTCTACACCTTGGTTGAATGCCTTATATAAGTCGTCAAGCCTTGAAATATTAAATCCAATGCCATTATCCTTTATCAAGATAAAAAGATGACTTCTCATAATTTTCGATTTTATTATTACCGTGCCATTCTCTGTGTTTTTATCAGCATTATCAAGCAAGTTAACAACAATTCTGTATATCTTATACTTGTCAGTCACTATATATTTCTTACACACCGAATTTTGCATTTTAATTTTATTCTTTGAGCGCTTTGATAGCTCCATAACAGCATCATGCAAAACGCTGTTTATATCAAACATAGATTCATTTATCAAAGCATTTCCTATCTCTATTTTAGAATAATCCATCACTTCTTTAGTTTGTTCAATAATCTTGTCCACATGAAATGATATCAATTTCACTTCATTCCTCAACTCACTCTGAGTTAGCTCGTGCTCTATTATATCTGCTGCTATAACAATCGCTTGCGTTGAACTGGCCAACTCATGATAAATAGAAGAAATAAATAAATTTTTCTTTTTAATCACTTCTCTTAAATTCATTGAGTTTCTAGTGATTAAAATCAGAATAGCAGATAACAATATTAATGAAATAATGGCAAAAAACTCAGCCTTACCTGAATTGTCTTTTATTATCTCTTTTACTTCATTAAAGTTAGCTATCTGTATTTTATAAATTACTTCTTGAAGGTCAATAATACTATCTTCCATCTCACTCATATAATCAAGAATATAATCCTTTCTCACCTCTCCATTTATAAATTGCTTACTATATATATCTAATTTTTCAGTTTGCTTCTTAAGCTTTAATATAATACCTAGAAATTCGTCATCATGGTAGAATGCTCCGCTATACGTAGACCTTCCTTCTAAAATATTAATTTTAGATTTAAATAAATTTAATTTCGTCTCAAATTCATCAAACATCTCATTATCACTTAAAAGTAATGATGTCTTTATCCTCTCGAACGAAAGATATAATATTTCAGCGGCTGAATAGTTATCCAGGTTTGGCTCTATTTCGTTATATCTATACTTTACCTTTTCAAAACTAATAGCAATTAGCACCATTGAAAGCGCAAGTATGACAAATAAAGAAATTAAAATACCCAGTAATTTTTTGCTCATTTAATTTCCAATCTTTTCAGTTGCCATACTGTTTTGGCATTTATATCCAACTGGTCTAACTCTGGGTGTGAGTCTCTAGGATAAACTATCGCAAAAGGGCCGAGTTTATCTATGCTCATGTAATCTCCATTTCTTTTATAAGCAATAATTACATTGTATTTTAATAATTCATCCACGGGCATTGAATATGAGTAGTCATCCCAAGCGAATGCCCTGACTGTTTTCCCAGTCAAATTATACTTTTTTGCGAAGTCCGAAAACTTTACACCTAAGAATGTAGACTTGGGTGTGTATATGGTAGCCGTTGAAAATGAGTGACTGGGCAATGCCTGTAGGTCATCAAGAGTAATTTTTGCTTTCACTCCATCATTAGCCTTAAGGTCAAAGTAATTAATCTGCCCATAAGAGCTACATGTAAACAAAGTTAGAAAAAAGAAAACACTCAATAATCTTTTCATTCACCTACCCCTTGCGCTTTAAAAATTCAATTTGTCCAAACTCATCACTACCAATATTCACCCAGCCATGATATCGATAAAAACCCTCAGCTTTTGAACCAGGATCTGTTGTTAAATGAATCTCCTCTGCACCATTAGAAAAACACCACTCAGTAACGCGACTAATTAACGCGCTACCTATTCCAATTGATTGATATTCTGGTTTAACAAACAGTCCTCCCACAATCGCTTCTGGTATAAAAACAGCAAAGCAAAAACCAGCATATTCATTATCCATTCTGCAAATCCATCCTCCGCCTTGATTTATATCATCCAATGCTTGTTTCCTAAGTAGATATTGAATATGATGGGGATGCAATAAATTCTCCTCTACAGAAAATCTGATCTCATAAAAATAAGGCAAATGACAAGCACGCAATTTCTCATATACAATTCCATCATTCATCTCTTAGTCTCTTCTTATACTTACCATTATAATTAGTATGTTATCTTTCAGAGTATTATGGCGTTTATCCAGACTCTTGGCAATGAGAAGGTAAACGGCTAAATATGTATCCGCACGCTGACTGTATTGACGGGAAAAGCGCTTAACTGGCATGTTTCCATGCCAGTCGTTACCAAACTGGCTAAGGTATTATCGTCAAGATGCTGTCTGCAGGGATAGGAGCAGCACCATAAATTTTTGCTGCGGGGATAAGGTAGCCGTTGAACAATTTACCGGATTTGTTTTCCTGGCAGCAGTATACGTTCGTTCCATCCGTTTGCCGTTTATGGAGCTTCAGTTTCTCAAATTGTTTTTGTATAACGCGCCAATCGTGCGATTGTTCCGCCAATGTTGATTTCCTTTCAGCAATAAACTGATAGAAAATCGTCGGTGACCTCATAAACACATAGCCCGCAATGATATGGACAGGGGACTTCGCTTCATTTACCGCAATGGATTGTTCTAAAAGACACTTCTTCAACCATTGATAGAAAACCTCCCCTACACTAGCCAAGCTTGGGTGCAAAGGTTCTGCTCTCGATGCTACCGCCGTCGCTTGCGTTAATGTTTCTCCCTGATTCTCGAGCAAACTAGTCGACTCCGAAAAACCCATAACGGTTAATAAGTCCCCCGTAACATCCTCTACAACGGGTTTTGCACGATCAACGTTGAGAACGTTCTGGCTAACAGCACTGTCCAGTGAGGTAGCAAGGGCAACAGGCGCGTTACCTTCAGCAGAGGGTATGGAAAGAATAGGTGCAGGGTTGGCAGCACTGGCCGTCAGCGGCAATGTTGCCTCCAGAACGGCAGGGAGTATCGTTGCTATTGCAGGATCCGCCACAGCAGCTGCAGTTTTTCCTATCGATGTGCGGATCGCTTCCAAGACAATGGCATTAACGATCCCTGATTCGTTACGAAACCCCGTTAAATACAGCGACAACGTTCTTAGCACTTCTGGCCAGGCACTCAACCACTGTAGCGCCTTGTCAGGAATGATTTTCCAGGCCAACATTGCACCCAAGCTTTGAACCTGAAGCACATCGGTCACCGGTGCAAAGCGAAAACGATAGGGCTCACCAGGTATGGCGTTAAGCGGCATCCAGCGCTGCCCACTTTCCAGTTCGACCTCAATCTGACATAGCCCGTCGAGCGCTTGCAGCATCACGGCGTACACAATGACTGCATTCCAAGCGGCGCTCTGTGAAGCCTGTTCTTCCGGTTGGGCCCCCACCGGCAGTAAATAGTTTTTTGATAGCCGGGCTGCATAGGCCACTGTCTCCAACAAATGATCCACCATGCCCCCTAGGTAGGCATGATGTTCGTTCTCAGTAGCAGGAAACTGCTGCATCAGGGTGACGCAGCGCTCAAGCGGTTGCAGGTAATACTGTTGATACAGGTCTTTTGGTAGCGAGGAGTAATCCCACAGCATTTGAAGCCATTGTTGGCGTCTTGCCTCTGATAGCAGGCTACTTGCCGATTGGGGCAACGCATACCCTGAAGGAACGGAGAGTGTAGAATCGGCAGGTGAAGAAACGACTGGACGGAAAAAAGACCTCAGTTTCAGACGTAACATAGCGGGAACCCTTGTCAGGTGAGTAATCGCGCTACCTTATCTGTCTTGGTCCAGAGTGCAACCGACAACTCTTTATCTGAAAAATGGAGACTGTAATTTAAATTGTGGTGCGACACGAGCGGTAAGTGTCAAGGTAGTTGTCGCCCCAGATTAGTTTATGCGGCCTGTTTTTCCCGCTCTGGATTGAGCGTGGTACTCCCTTGCCATTTCCAGTTCCGCGTCGACCCTGACCAACGTGTCGGGTTCGCTGCTCTTGCCGCTTGATAGACCTTATCCCGTTGAGATAACAACGCCTTGTCCTCACCCGGTTCGTAAGAGAAGAGAAATGAGTCGATTATTGAATAGAATGAATATGGTTACACTGCTGTTGGGATTGGCAGCTAATGCAAGTGCAGCAGGAGTCTGTTCGTTTGCGGTTGGAAATAGTAAGTCGGTATCGGTAGTTCCTTTACAAGCTCAGAATATGACCGTGGGGCCGTATACACCGAACGGAACGATACTGTTATCCCATTATGTTGGCGGCAGCAATATCACGGGAACGGCACCTACCCCGACGTTTAGCTGTACTCCGTCGCCAAAGAGTTACAGTATCGTGCCAAGATACGTCAGAACCAGCACGCCAAAACCGCTTTCTGGCTGGAATGGCTCACCATATCCTGGGCAGGTATTTGAAACTGGCGTTCCCGGAATTGGTGCTGTTATTTCTTATTGGGGAAGAGCATTCCCAACAGAGAGAGTAACCATCAATGTTGGAAGTAATGTGCCCTATTCGGGATATGTTGGCACTGAGTTTGACCTGTTATTGATCAAGATTGGGCCGGTATCTCCCGGTACCATTAACGCTGCAGATTTGCCCTCTATGGCGATGCAGGTGACTCCAACCGGGGGGATTGCACTAAGTTTAAATAGCATCAGTTTTTCAGGTAGCATTAATATAGTTTCGCAAACTTGCCAAACGCCAGATGTATATGTGCCGATGGGAACAGTCAATATCGATCAGACCTTTAAGGGAACTGGGTCGGTATCTACCTGGCGGGATGCTTCTATCCGTTTGACCCATTGTCCTCGGTTCTATGGTTCAAAGTTTCAGGTAAAAAGTTATACCAGCGTGGGGAACGCAACAAGTAGCTCCACGGCCAACTCACTGGAACTAAAATTGGCACCGAACACTTCTATTGTTGACGGAACCAAGGGGATTCTCGGTATTAGGACGGGAACGGAAAGTGCAACGGGAGTCGGTATCCAAATGGCTTATGGTAAGGTTAGCGATACATCACCCGCTCTGGTCAATTTTGCGAACAGCAGAAGTTTTAACATGGTCAATAATGATTCAACGACGCAAACGTTGCCGCTGGTAGCCAGGTATATTCAGACCAATGATCGGGTAACGCCGGGGAAAGCTGATGCAGCTGTCACCTTTATGATTAACTATTTCTAGATGGTGCGGTTTGGCTAATCCCGGGGCTGGCTATACTCGACATACTTGAAGTTGCATCTGAGTTGACTTTCCCCGTTCACCATCAGTCACTTACCAGAGTAAGCTTCTGGGATTTCCCTGTATTGCCGCGTTATTCGGCCCAAATTTGGGCCTCGCCCCTCCGGGGCCTGCGCTGTTCAAAAACGCATTGCGTTTTTGTCATGCAACACGAATTATTGAGAGTAGAGATACGGAGGATTTTTTGGTGAGGTTGATTACCTGTGGTTTCAGCGACCTGGATTTTTCCCACTGGGTTGCCCGTTGAGTAGAACATACCAACAACCACATGCCACCAGTATGGGGATGTTTAGCGCGCAATCAAAGTGAGTGCTGTACCGGCCGATGTTATGACGTAGAGTTTAATTTTTCACATTGGAAAAAATGGTTGGGATTAATTTCAAGTGACCATTATTGCGATAGGGCACTTATTTGAGCGCGTATGCTATCCGCTGCAAAATCCAAAAATCGTCTCACTTTCATGGGCATATAGTCTCTGGATATGTGCATCAAGCTAATAGGAACAACCTGGGGTTCAAACGTGTCCAAGACAACTTTAAGTTCACCCGCGCTGATGGCATCGGCAACTTGATAATACAACAGTCTGGCAAAACCGACGCCTGAAATAGCAGCATGAACGGCTGCATCTGCCGTTGTGACCGTTAGCCGGGCGCAAATCGGCGTATCTATTATTGCCCCTGATGCGGAATATAATCGCCAAACTCGAAACGGAGAGGGACCATCAATGGCTATTGAAGGAAATCTGAATAACTCTTCAGGAGACTGCGGCGTTCCGAGCTTTTCCAACAATAAGGGACTGGCGCAGATAACCGTTCGTAGCGAACCCACCTTAGTGGCTACCATTGAACTGTCAGGCAATACACCAATACGTACTGCGATATCGACTTGCTTCTCAAGTAAATCAACATTGCTGTCTGACAACTGCAGGCGAATATTAATCTCTGGAAAACGCGCTAAAAATTCCGTGACTATAGGAAGCACGTGTATGCGGCCAAACTGAATGGGGGCAGTAATAACCAGTTCCCCACGAGCAGAAACAAATTCACCCGCCGCTTCCTTTTCCGCGTTACCGACCATTTCCAACACTTGCCGCGCAGCCGCCAGATAGGTGACTCCCGCGTCCGTGAGGGTTAGCTTCCTGGTCGTACGGATCAGCAGTTTCGCCCCTAAATGCGCCTCTAAGTCAGAAACTTTACGGCTCAGGGTGGTAACCGGGGTACTAAGCGCACGGCTAGCGGCTGAAAAACTACCTAAATCGGCCACCATCAGGAAAGTCGACATTGCCTCAAAGCGGTCCATTTATCTTCCCATTTTTCGGTAAGGTGTTTAGCGAACTTACCAGATTATGTCGGTAGTGGAAAGGTCATATAATAGCCAGATAAAGTAAACCTGTAGCTGTTGTTCGTATTCAAGAGGAGTTGTAAATGCAAGAAGCGAGACCACCACTTCCACCGTTTGATATGGGATCTGCGATAAAAAAAGTACGTTTGGCTGAAGATGCCTGGAATAGCCGCGATCCGCAAAGGGTAGCGCTTGCCTACACTGTAGACAGCTTTTGGCGTAATCGTGCCGAGTTTGTTCAGGGGCGTGAAGCTATCGTCCAGTTTCTGACACGTAAGTGGCAGCGCGAGAACGATTATCGGCTTATCAAGGAACTGTGGAGCTACCACTCGAATCGCATTGCGGTGCGTTTTGCTTATGAATGGCATGACGCACAGGGCAATTGGTTTCGCTCGTTTGGCAATGAAAACTGGGAGTTCGATCCACAGGGTTTAATGCAATTGCGCTTTGCGTGCATCAACGACTTACCGATTAAAGCGTCTGAACGCCTCTTTCATTGGCCACAGGGTCGCCGTCCGGATGATCACCTTAGCCTCAGTGATTTAGGGCTTTAATGATTTTCGTGGTCGCGCGCTGTTCGCAAAATGCGGCTCAAGCCTGCTATCTTTAGAAAGATTGACGCTGTTTTATCGTGGGCAATGTATCTCTCCATTTTTTGCAAAGGGTATTACCACTTACATCGGATTATTCTAATAAGAAAAGGGTAATACAATGCCCGCATCAGACAAATGCCTAGCAGATTGTCTCCGAACAATGATTATCACTTACCAGGGATTACGTTAATGCTGCCAACAACTTATAATACCGTAGATGTCGATGGGTATTCTGTTTTTTACCGCGAAGCAGGCGACCCATCAAAACCAACGCTGCTGCTTTTGCACGGTTTTCCGACCGCTAGCCATATGTTCCGTGATTTGCTGCCTCTGCTGGCAGATCGATTCCACCTCGTTGCCCCAGATTTTCCTGGTTTCGGCTTGTCCGCTCAGCCTCCACGCAGTGAATTTACCTATAGTTTCGATGCGCTTGCTCAAGTCATTGGGCGTTTTACTGAGGTGATTGGGATAAAGCAGTTTGCACTGTATATTTTTGATTACGGTGCGCCAGTTGGCCTGAGGATAGCAATGGCAAATCCGGAGCGAATTACGGCCATTATTTCGCAGAACGGTAACGCTTATAAAGAGGGGCTCAGTGACAGCGGTGTAATGCTGCCAATGGTACAATACTGGAATGAACCGACGCAAAGCCACCGCGATGCTTTGCGCGTGCTTTTAACACCAGAAGCAATACGTTGGCAATACGAGCACGGCATGCCGGAACCACATGAGGTGTCACCCGATGGCAGCACGCTCGATGCTTGGTATATGCAACGTCCTGGCGTTGACGAGATCCAGCTCGATCTGTTTTTGGATTATGCCAGTAACATCGCGTTGTATCCTGCATTTCAGGCCTATTTCCGCGCTTATCAGCCAAAATTACTGGCTATTTGGGGAGACAAAGACCCATTCTTTACACCAGCAGGTGCAGAGGCTTATCAACGTGATATACCCCATGCGCGCGTCCAATTGTTAGATGCTGGGCACTTCGCTTTAGAAACGCATGCCGTAGAGATCGCTGGGGCAATCCGCGGTTTTCTTGACGAATAAATCAGTTTTTGGCCCGGGCTGTATTGCCGTTTTGGCCCGGGCTGTATCCCATTCGGTCTGGGTCACCAGCTCATTACGCCAGCCTTGTGCCTTGAGGCTCTCGATGGCGTAGGTGAGCCTGAACAGGTCGTTTTGGTGCTTTAGCTCGCCATTGCAAGAGCGCCAGATGAACTCGAAGCGGGTTCTGAGTTTGGCCTCACCCCCACGCTTGCGCCCCTTGTCCAGCAACTGCTGAATATCCAGCGCCACGCTGCGGGGAAACCGTTTCTGCTTTTGGGCTGTCGCCAGCCAACGAACGAGGAACAGATGTTCTGCCATCGGGGAAGTGACGGCACCTTGCTGAACGGCTGAGTGTAACGCCACAAGTGCACAAAACGCGAGGTGAGCGAGGTCTTGTACGGTCTGGTCGGGAGGATTTACCATTGATGCCATCATGTTGAGTGAAATGGCTGCCAAGGGTAATGGAGCTAGATGCGTATTACGGTGATTCTGACCATTGATTTCGGTGATTCCGATCGCGTTTTTCCCGCGCGCTTTTTCTCTCTTTGTTTTTACTCTATGTGATCAGTTTGCGCCAGTTTTCGCATCGACTCTCCCTTGAGGTCGACCCGATGCCCATTGTGCATAAGCCTGTCCATCAGCGCATCCGCTACCGTCGGATTGCTGATCATTTTGTACCACTCGCTGACCGGTAATTGGCTGACGATCACCGTGCTACCATTGCCGTACCGATCTTCCATCACTTCCAGCAGATCCGAGGATTGGCGCGCTGATAACTTCTCCAGTCCCCAGTCGTCCAGGATCAACAAGGGCGTCTTTGACAGTTTCAACAGCTGTTTCTGGTAGCTGCCGTCCGCATGACCGGTCCCAAGTTCCTCCAACAGCCGGCTCAGTCGCCAGTAACCCACCGCGATATGCTGCCGGCAGGCTTGTTCGCCAAGCGCGCACGCCACGTACGTTTTTCCGCACCCGGTTGGTCCGGTTATCAACACGTTCTGGTAACGCTGGTGATAACCGCCGCCCAGTAGCTCCGCCATTTGCTGACGGTTAAGGCCCCGTGTTGCACGGTAGTCCAGCCCTGATGGCACTGCCGACAAGCGCAGCTTCGCCTGCCTTCGCAAGCGATCGACCTTGCCTGATTCACGCTGTAACAACTCGTGGTCCAGCAGTAACCCCAGACGTTCATCGAAGCTCAGGTCAAGGTACGTGCCCGGTTGCGACCATTGTTGTTCCAGCGCCTGGCTCAGGTGGCTTAACCTCAGGGCGCGGAGTTGCTCCAGTAACCCGCTTTGCATCGTCATTCTCCTCGTTAGTGGTAATAACCGGCACCACGCACGTTACCGTGCTGGATCGGGGTTTCATCCTCGGCTGGCGCGGCCGGTATTTCATCACGCCGGTTATCCAACTGGTTCACGATCACCTGCCGGTGCGGTTTTTCGAGCAGTAACGCCTGACGGCAGGCATTTTCCAGCCGTCCATCTCCGTACTTTCTCGCCAGTGACAGCAAGCCCAGGCAACTGCGGTAAGCCTGCTCAGGGTGTTTTCGCTGTTGCAGATGCCACGCCACCACGGCGCGGGTGGCGCTGCCGATGTTGGCACCCCAGTCCAGTAGCCGTTCCGGACTCCAGCGTTGCTGTTGATGGGACTCGGGCATATGTTCCGTCAGGGTACTGAAGCCGCTTTCCGTGAAGTTGCGGGGATGCTGGGCCACCAGTTGCCCCCGGTGATAGAGCCTTATCACCTTGGCGCCGGCCTCCAGATCGATATGGGCGCCGACCAGGACATGGGGAACAGAGTAGGCATGTCGCCGCCAGAGGATGTGATAATCCGGCCCCACCTTCGCCCGGCCGGTTTCCGTGTAGTCATAGCGTTGACGCGGCAGAGCCATCAGCGCCGGTTGGTCCAACTGCTCGAACCGGCTTCGGCGGTTGCCTGGGTAAAGCCGGAACGCCCGCTCGTTCAGTTCTTTAAGCAGACCGGCAAGCGCCTGATTGAGTGACGTAAAGGTGTGGAACACCTGGCGGCGCAGGCGCATCAACACCCAGCGTTCAACGATTTGCACCGCGTTTTCCACCTTGGCCTTATCCTTCGGTTTCCAGGGCCGGGCCGGCATGACAGCGGTGTTGTAGTGCCGGGCCAGCTTCAGGTAACTGTCGTTGACCACCGGCTCATAGCGATCGGCCTGTTTTACGGCGGCTTTCAGGTTATCCGGTACCAGCAGGCGTGGGACGCCGCCGAAGAACTCGAAGGCCCGCACATGCGCCATCAGCCAGCTTTCCTTGCTCTGGCTTTCGCAGGCTTCGATGTAGGTATAACTGGATGCACCGAGGGTGGCGACGAAGATTTGGGCGTGGCGTATCACGCCAGTATCTGGATTGACCACCGGTACGGTCGGGCCGCAGAAGTCCAGGAACAGCTTCTCGCCAGCGACGTGCAACTGGCGCATGCTGCGCTTTTGTTTTTTCAGCCATTCCTGGTAAAGCACGCAGAACTGCGTGTAGCCATAGGCGGTGCCGGGCTCCTGCTGCTGATACTCCTGCCAGAGCAGGAGCTGGGTCATGCCTTTGCGTTTAAGTTCCTGATGACAGTTAGCAAAGTCAGGGGGCCGTTTAAGTGCAGCGGGCTGACGCCCGGCATACAGCTGGCTTTCCAACTGGCTGTCGGTCACTGCGTCGGATAAGGGCCATACCAGGTCGCTGCCTTTAAACCGGGTGACAATTTCGGAGATAGTGCCACAGCCAACGTTCAGACACGCGGCGATGCTGCGATTAGGCAGATGGCAATCAAACTTGAGGCGTAAAATGTCTTTAATTTTGCTCACGGATGTTCTCTGCTTCGGCATGGGCCGGTCCTCACGGGAAGTGGAACGGTGAGGATAGTCGACCTATTGATTTATCAACAGAAAACGCGGGATTTCGGATTCAGGATCATAGATTACGGGATCAAGATCATCGATTTCGGCGAAAGGCCAAATTTGATCGGATAAGACCGTAATCAGTGATCGGTTAAGACCGAAATGGGTGATCGGTTAAAACCGTAATCGATGGTCGGATTGGGCCGAAACATGCAACTTTGGGTACCGAGTCCAACCCACGCGCCATAATGGAAGCTTTGATCTCGTCATACTTCGGGTTGGGCGTGGTACGTGGGTTATCCGGGTTGGGCCGCAGTTGATCCAGCGTCAGCACCATCGGCATTTCACTGACTGGCAACATCACTACATTGGAAGCGGGAGAACGCCCCCTCTGCAACAACTGCTCGCCTAAGTCCTGCACCTTTTTAGAAGTCATAGCGACCTCCCGAAAAATCCTCAAATCGGGTGATTTCAGCCTGATACTTCACTTTCACTGTACCAATAGGGCCATTACGCTGCTTGCCAATAATCAGTTCAGCAATGCCTTTATCCGGTGAGTGCTCGTCATAAACTTCATCACGGTAGATAAACATGATCACATCGGCATCCTGCTCTAATGCACCAGAATCTCGCAGATCACCGTTATTGGGCCGTTTGTCTGCCCGGTTTTCGAGGGCGCGGTTAAGTTGCGAGAGGGCCACCACCGGGCAGCCGATCTCCTTCGCCAACGCCTTCAGCGAACGTGATATCTCGGCTATCTCCTGTGTGCGGTTCTCCTGCCCAGGGCAACGCATCAGTTGCAGATAGTCCAGCAGGATCAGCGAGGGATGACCGAACTTACGAACATTCTTGCGGACGCGGGAACGCAGCATTGACGGGGTCATAAAGCTGTCGTCATCGATGATCAGGCGATCTTTCCATTCTGTCAGGAGAATATGGGTCGCTCTGGCCACTCTGGCCCAATCCTCATCATCCATATTGCCGCTGCGTAAATTCTGTAGAGGCACCCGTCCCAGCATGGAAACAAACCGCGATAAAAGCTGGTCAACCGGCATTTCCAGGCTGTAGATCTGCACCGGTTGTTCTTTTCGGCTATCCAGCGCCCCCTCACACAAACTAAGGGCCAACGCGGTTTTTCCCATGGAAGGACGGCCTGCCAGCAGGATCAGGTCACTCTCCTGCAATCCGCTGGTCATGCCATTGAGTTGTGTAAACGGGGTAGGCGTACCGGTGATCAAGTCCTCACTGGCACAGCGCTGCTCCAGCCGGTTAAGGTAGATCTCCAGCGAAGAGACCAGGTCGAACTGTTTGCCAGCAGCCTGCAATCCGGCAATGTCAAAAAGACGTCGTTCCGCCTCCTCCATTAATGAAGGCACATCAGTGCGGGCATCTTCCGCCTGCTTGGCCAGATCATGTCCCAGCGCCAATAACTGACGTTTCTGCTTCGCTGTAGAGACATATTCGGCATAGGCAACGATATTGGCCGCACTCGGGGTGTTCTTCGACAGCTCCGCCAGATAGGCAAAACCTCCGGCAATATCAAGTTGGCCAAGACGTTCAAGCTCTTCCGAAACGGTGATCAGATCGATAGGCATATTGCGGCCAAGCAACCCCTGCATAACCGCAAATATCTTCTGGTGAGGGGGAGAGAAAAAGCTGTCAGCGACCAGGATCGGTGCGATCTCGTCCCAACGGTCGTTTTCTAACATCAATCCGCCCAGGACTGACTGCTCTGCTTCCAGGGAATGCGGCATCACTCGCCGTGGTTCATCGCTATGCATGGCGGGCCTCCTCACTCTGAATCTCCAACAAGGCGCACTCCAGAACTGCACGGAGTCGGGAGGAAGCAACCAGAATCAAGGGTTGCCGATCGTAACCCACGCCAGACTCCAGCAACGGAAGCCCAACCGGCGCTTGCGGGCCAATAGCCATTTCACGAAGTTCCGATTCGCTCCACACGTTGTAAAATTCGATAAAACCGCTAGTCACTTCCCATTCATCAGCCAGACGCTCATAAATCCGGCTTTTTGCCGTTTCATAATCAGGCGCATCGACGAACACGTGGATTTCATCGCGCTCTTTATAGGCCGCTGTGGAACAGGCGACAGCCCGCCAAAGTTGATTGCGATTCATGCGCGGATCCCCCGGGCAAGAACATCATCAAACAGGGTTTTCCACTCAGGGAAGAGCTCACAAGCCAGGCCACATATAGATTGTGCTGCAGGTGGGGTTTTGCGATCCGTTTGGTATTCCAAGCGATGCGCAGGCTGAGACAGGCTATGCCCCAGCTTATAGACGTCCAAATCATAGATCTGCGTTGTCAGCATACTGACCGGTTTATCCGCCGAGCTGTAGCTCCCCGCTTCAACGATCTTCGTAATCGCCGTCAGCGCTTCCCTGGCTAGATTGGTGTAGTCCATGCAGTTCACCAGGATCCTCACTGGCGGCAGCGTAATACCAAAATTTTTGTAGGGCAGTAAGCCTTCCATCAGCGGGATAGTCCCACGCAAAAATTCACGGACATCGGGAACGACCGGCTTGATCATGGCAAGAGCAGTGTGATTGGTTGCCAACATCACCAATTCCAGCATGATGGAACGGGCTCCCTGTGAATCAATGATGATCACGTCATAACCGGTGAACAGTGGATGCTGCAGTAGATTGCGCAGGCGAAAACGGCCATCCGGCGCATGCATCATGGCCGTTTTGAGTTGCTCATGGGGATCGTTAGAAACAATCAGGTCGAGGTTGGCAATGCTGGTGCGAGAGATAAGCTGTTGAGGCTGATTGAGATCAGCCGTCTGCATTAACAACTCATACAAACCGAAGGGGGCTTCATACTGCAGATGATAATAACTGGAGGCCGTTGGCTGGGCGTAGTCGCCGTCGATCAGCAGGGTTTTGAGACCGGCATCGGCACAGAAACCGCCGAGATTGGCTGCGTGGGTCGATTTCCCTTCGCCGCCTTTGGTAGAAATGATAGAAATTACATGCATATACATCACCCGAATTAGTTAATTCGAGTCATGGTTAGCAACGTCTAAAATTAATCGCTATCTTCGCGGGTTATCAACACAGGGATTGAAAATCCCCGTGTCCTTGGTTCGATTCCGAGTCCGGGCACCACTTTCATTTCTCCCCATGTATCCTGAATTCAACTAAGCTTCTTTAAAATCCTTGTAATACTCGATCTAATCGCATAGTTAGCTCCATAGAAGTCAACCAGCATCCACCTCTGATCTTGACCCGCCATCTCCAGACAGCTTTTGTAGCTTAAGTTAACGATGCCCGCTTGCGTCGGTATTCTCTCGGTGGTAGCCAGCTCAGATGCCGGAACCACTTCCTCGCCGGCTGCAACAGCGGTAAGGCTGCCTTCAAGATATTGTTTCTTCCACTTGAACAACAGGCTGGGCTGAATACCATGCAGACGAACCACATGAGACATGGGTCGTACCTGGCTCCATAGCCTGTTGAATAATCGCGATCTTTTCCTGCGGAGTCTTACGTTTACGGCATTCCTGTCCCAACAGTATTCCAGTCATTTCAAAATTAGAACCAGTATTAGACATATGTTTAAACCTATCTTTTATTTTAAGATACATCTACTGTCTGGTGTTTCTTGGGGCCGCAGCAGTCAGAGATAACCGTTGATTTCCATAAATCCAAATGCTCATTTTGTGACCAGTTCGGCAATAATAATTATTATCGTTTGATGTTAAAAATGTTAAGTGCTAGTACTGGCTCAGGAAGGTGTTGTAAATAAATAGCATTATTTGTTTACGGTTTAGTAACAAATTGGATTTTTATTCCTTTTCTTACACAATCCAAAAATTGACTTAATAGCATCTTCCTGAGTGGACTCACCAAGAGGCAATTTCTTGGTATTTACAATCAACGGAGGTATAAGCTATGACTCGTTTAAAGAAAGAAATCATTGAAACCAAAACCATGATTGACGTTAATTCGGTCAAAAACAACCAGCCTCAGCATTTGACCGAGGATGTTCTCGACCAGATCTCTGGAGGAGCGGGTTGGATAAGGGCCTTTGCAAACTGGTCAAGAAGTTTTTAATGACCCTAGGGGCCGTTGATAACGGCCCCTACTTAAACTCACCCTATCAGTCCAGAAATTTAAAACAGCACCTGGAAGGAGTGTAGAGTTATGGTCAATCTATTAAATAAAAAGCACATTAAACATCTTGAAATAATATTAAAAATAAGCGAGCGCTGTAATATTAATTGTGACTATTGTTACGTATTTAACAAAGGAAACTCAGCCTCTAACGATAGTCCAGCAAGACTCTCAGATAAGAATGTTAATCACTTGGTCGATTTTTTTCAACGAGCCTGCCTAGAGTATGAGATTGGTACTCTGCAAATTGATTTCCATGGAGGAGAACCTCTACTGATGAAAAAAGAGAACTTCGACAGAATGTGTGATCGTTTGGTTACAGGCAATTACTGCGGTTCGAATATCAGGCTCGCACTACAGACTAATGGCATGCTTGTTGATGATGAATGGCTAGCATTGTTTGAAAAACATTCAGTTAACGTCAGTATTTCTATTGATGGTCCAAAGCATATTAATGATCGTCATAGACTAGACACTAAAGGACGCAGTACTTACGAAGGCACTGTACGAGGTCTCCGCAAACTTCAACACGCGTATCAGCAAGGCCGACTTCCGTCGGACCCAGGGATCTTGTGTGTCGCAAATGCTCAGGCAAATGGCGCTGAAATCTATCGACATTTCGTTGATGACTTGAATGTTCGTAGCTTTGATTTCCTCATACCTGACGACTGCTACAAGGATACTCATGTTGATCCCGTCGGCCTCGGTCGTTTTCTAAACGAGGCACTCGATGAGTGGGTTAAAGACGATAACGCCAAGATATTTGTACGTCTTTTTCAAACGCACATTGCCAGTCTTCTTGGTAAGGAGAATGTTGGAGTCTTGGGCCACACACCCAGCATCACTAGCGTGTATGCTCTCACCGTTAGTTCAGACGGTTTTGTCCGAGTGGATGATACCTTGCGATCAACATCAGATAGAATGTTCAATACCATTGGTCATCTTTCTGAAATCAACCTGTCTGATGTATTCGATAGTCCGCAGTTCCAAGAATACGCCTCAATTGGACAATCTCTACCAACTGAATGCAAAGGCTGTATTTGGGAGAATATCTGTGCCGGTGGGCGCATAATGAATCGTTTTTCGACCGAAGAACGCTTCAAGCGAAAATCTGTCTATTGTTATTCAATGAGAAGTTTCCTTAGCCGCGCATCTGCTCATTTACTCAATATGGGGATCAAGGAGGAGCGCATTATGGAAGCTATTAATCGATAACTTTATGGATACGTAAATATACTACTTTGAATTTATTTGGGTTGAGCTCTCGGTTCTTTGCACGCATGAAATTAAGTAGAATGATGCAAGGCGGATGAATTCATAGTCACACCCTGCTGCTTGCGATGGGGTTGTTTATTCATTCGACACATAATGAGGAGCGCCTTAAAATTGACTGATAAACACGCTATTTTCAGGCGAGAGGCCATAGAACATAGAGCCCATAGTTGGCTAGGCAACCCACAAGTTATTACGCCTGTTGGAGCCTCTATTTGGGCGGTGGTAGCGTTAGTTATTATAGTCAGCCTCATCGCATTCATGGTGATAGGCACTTACACACAGAGAGTTCGTCTAACAGGCTCGGTAATTAGCCAACCAGCGGTTGCTCGTATCACCGCCATCGGTAATGGAACCATTGTCCGTAGCTTTGCTGAGGAAGGCAGAACTATTCATGCGGGCGATGTGATTTTTATCGTTAACATGGAAACGCAAACAGAATATGGGGCTACAAGCCATGAAATTACTTCAGCGCTAATATCTCAGAAGGCAACCATTGAACGAGAGATCATCCTGAAATCTGAGGCATTAGACACGGAGCGAAACTTTCTCCTTCAACTTCTGGATAATAAAGAAGCTGAGCTTCAAAAAATGAATGACTTGATTTCTCAATCATCCCAGCAAACATTATGGTTATTAGAAAAAGTAGAGTATTTCAAGAAATTAGTACGCCAAGGGATAGCTCTTGAAACGGAATATATGGCACGCCGCGCTGAATATTATAGCGCTTCAGTGCAACTGGAGGCTTACAAACGCGAAAAAGTGAAATTACAAGGAGAATCCATCGATATCAAATCAAGGTTAGCTGCAATATATAGCGAAGTAAAAGTATCGCTTGAGATACTACGCCGACAATCCGCACGGCTGGATCAAGATTTGGTTTCTACCGAAGAACGGCGTGAGCTTCATATAACTTCTCCGATTGATGGCACTTTAACGGGTATTACGGGATTAGTCGGCAACAAAATTCGTGAGGCGCAGGAGTTAGCGAGTGTTGTTCCTGCATTGGGACATGCCGAAGTTGAGATTTTTGCCACAGCCGAAGCCATTGGAGAGTTACGTAAAGACCAAGCGGTAAGATTACGCTTTGACGCCTACCCTTACCAATGGTTTGGGCAATATGATGGTATTGTCACGTCTATCTCCGCTACCTCAGTCGAGAAGGGCCCTGAAACAAAAGGGGGACAGACTAACCAGCAACAGTTACGATATTTCCAAGTGCGTATAAGTCCTAAGAGTAGTCATGTCATCATGGCTGGAAAAACATATCTTCTGAAACCCGGAATAGGCGTTGAAACAGACATCTTTATAAGAAAACGTCCCCTCTACGAATGGATACTTTTACCCCTGAAGAATATTCGCACTGCAACTCAAGGTGGACCGGGGGAGGAAACGTTATATGATCGTAATGATGAAAGGGTACTTTGAAGCCATCAGACAGCGTCTTCCGGTGGTGATGCAAACTGAGGCAACGGAATGCGGGCTGGCGTGTATGGCGATGATTGCAGGTTACTATGGCCTTAACATGGATCTCCAATCACTGCGTAAACACTATCAGGTGTCTCTAAAAGGAATGAGTATACGAGATATTATAGCGTTGGCTGATCGTCTATCCTTAGGTTCACGTCCGGTTCGTGCTGATTTGGACTCTGTAAGTCAGCTAAAGACACCTTGTATTTTACACTGGTCATTCAATCATTTTGTGGTATTGAAGAAATTTTCACGCCACGGTGTTGTCATCCATGACCCAGCAAAAGGCGAGAGACGCATTACTGTTGCTGAGTTGTCTAAACAATTTACCGGTGTTGCACTTGAAATATGGCCTAATAAGAGCTTTCAGCGGCGTACCGAAAAAAAAACCATTCGACTGCTGGATCTGTTCAGGAATGTCTCCGGCTTGTCACGGGCTTTAGCTCAGGTATTAGCTCTCTCATTTTGCATTGAACTTCTTGCTATGGCGGTTCCAATGGCCGCTCAATTCACTATAGACATGGCGTTAAGATCTAGCGATATCGATTTGGTATCGTTGATAGTATCTGGAATTATTGTCCTATTAATTTTCAGAGGACTGCTCAGTCTTGTTCGATCCTGGACTGTCATGTCAGTGAAGTACACACTGGGTATTCAGTGGAATTCAGGACTTTTTAGTCACATGATCCGGTTACCTGTTTCATACTTCGAAAAGCGCCATATTGGAGATGTAAGGTCACGCTTTAACTCGTTATCGGTAGTACAAGATGCTTTTACAGCGGATATGGTCGCATCACTTTTGGACATTGTTTTAGTAATTGGACTCTTCTTTTTGATGTGGACCTACAATGGCTACCTCGCGACAGTGGTTGTATCAATATCCTTTATTTATGCAGCCATAAAATTCTTTCTCTTTCGCGCCTACCGGTCTGCCAACATGGAGGCGATTGCTCACGAAGCTAAACAACAATCGCATTTCCTTGAAACAGTAAGAGGTATTACTTGCGTTAAAATATTCGATTTGGCAGAACGTCGACGGTCTGATTGGCTCAATCTGGTTATTGATGAAGCCAATGCAAAAATCTATCTTTTTAAAATAGACTTGGCAACACAGACTACAGGCTTGCTCTTAATCGGACTTTCTTCCGCAATAACATTATGGCTGGGAGCAAAGTTGATTGACGGAGGAGCCCTGACTACAGGTATGCTATTTGCCTTCTTGATATATTCAGATATGTACGTCACCCGAACCATACGAGTTGTTGACTCTATTATCAAACTCCGTTTGATCGATATGCACAGTGAACGCCTTTCAGAAGTGGCTCTGGCCACACCTGAGCCTGATGAGGGTGATGAGACTCTAGTGGTTTCCAACACCATCGCCGGGAGTATTGAAGTCAACAGCCTGAGTTATCGCTATGGTGATGGCGAACCCGCAGTATTCGAGAATGTGTTTCTGTCTATCAAGGCCGGTGAAAGCCTCGCTATTATTGGCCCCTCGGGTTGTGGTAAGTCGACACTCCTTAAGACGATGGGAGGGTTAATACCACAAGAAAGCGGCTCCATTTCATTGGATGGCTTAGATATACGGAGACTAGGGCTAGGGGCTTACCGCAAACACATCGCTTGTGTTTTACAAGAAGACAGGCTGTTTGCAGGGTCTCTATTGGATAACATCAGCTCTTTTGATGTTTATCCTGATCATGAATGGGTGTTTGAGTGTGCTCACCTTGCTTCAATTCATACTGAAATTGAAGAAATGCCAATGAAATATGAAACGATGGTGGGTGATATGGGGAGTGCTCTGTCGGGTGGACAACGACAGCGCGTTTCCTTGGCACGAGCGTTGTACAAACGTCCACGTATACTCTTTCTTGATGAAGCCACCAGTGATCTGGATGTTGATAACGAAGCTCGAATCAATGACTCGATACGCACGTTGAAGATCACCCGAATTTTTGTCGCTCATCGGCCAACAATGATCGCGATGGCAGATAGAGTATTTGACCTTAGCAGCAACTCTGAAGTGGAGAATCCGCATGCGATCTTTACTGAATAAACACATTACAGCGATCACGCTCGCCCTCTTATCCTCGACAATATCATTGGTTGCAACAGAGACAATTGCTTCTGAAGAGATCATGCATATGCCTTTTGCGTTAGATGATGCTTCTTTACCGATGGCCAATGTTGATATCAATGGAAAACGTCAA
The DNA here is from genome assembly GCF_000496755.2 of Serratia sp. DD3. Next base: position 1,331 of record NZ_AYKS02000015.1, on the reverse strand, counting down.
ACATTTATGATCGATACGGGCTCACGCACTGCCCTCCATTTATCTAAAGACGTTATGGCAAAACTCCCAGGGCTGACAGTAGCTCCTGAAAAAGAGCGCAGTACCGATCTGACAGGTAAGGTATTCCTCAATGACAAGTTCCATATTCCGCAGTTGTCGATCAATGGAATGATTTTTAAGGACGTTAAAGGAGTTTCGTTTACTCCACGGGGTATGACGCTCACCCGCGATAGTAGCCTCCCCAACTCAATGATGATCGGCCTGGATTTATTCAAGGGGAAGGCCGTGCTGATTGATTACAAAAACCAACGTCTGTCGGTTGCAGATCGCGCTCAGTCATTCGGCATCAGCATGGCTGATGGTTGGATTTCATTACCGCTGCGACTCACACAGGAAGGGATCGTAGTCAACGTCTCTCAGGGCTCACAGAGTTACAACATGGTTCTTGATACTGGGGCCTCTGTATCGGTTTTTTGGAAAGCGCGTCTAAAACTCCCTTTTGCTAGCATATCTTGCCAGACTGTGATAGCAGAGATGGACAACGAAGGGTGCACGGCATCGGAGTTTCAACTTGCTGAGATTGGTACAGAAAATATCAAGCTAAATGCGCTACTACTCGACGGTACATTCGAACAGATGGACACCGATGGGTTAATAGGTAATAACTTCTTCAAGAAATTCGCAGTCCTCATCGATTTCCCAGCTCAAAGATTACTTATTAAGGGGTCTACTCATGAAACGGGAAAAAATTGAATGTTAAACCTCATCGGGTATCGTCATGAGTCGCCTTAGCAGATAAGCAGTTACTACGTTATAGCCCTCAGTATGGGTCCTTATTTCGGAACCACCCCGAAACACATTCAATACCTCGACAGGAGAAAACAGTATCGAACCTATTCCCTTTTTGATGCCAAACCACACGGGGGCCCTATTGGTGGCTCCTTGAATTACCGAACACAATAATATCGTTAAATAACAAAGGTTTTATTGGTTTATTTCGATTCCGAGTCCGGGCACCACTTATTCAGAAGCGCTTGTCATTCTTTCAGGATGAAAAAATGACGGGTTCTAAAGCGAGCACAAACTAGCAATAACCTTAGCCATCCCCTCATATGAGCAAGGCATGGCAAGGCTTCTGAGGTATGATCTCCGTTCTTGACCAGCTAATAGCGAGCAGACAGCCTCCATGCTTAACCACGAAATAATTCTTAACCACATTGATGACATATTCGGACAGGACATGCATGCCAAGCGTGTCTTGTCGCTCGCCAATGCAACCCACGGGGTTATTGAGTCGGGGTCATTGGCCATCCATGCCATTGGCAATGGCC
>NZ_AYKS02000014.1 GCF_000496755.2 Serratia sp. DD3 | reverse complement strand
TTGGTGGTGGGGGAAGGATTCGAACCTTCGAAGTCTGTGACGGCAGATTTACAGTCTGCTCCCTTTGGCCGCTCGGGAACCCCACCAGGGTATTATTTATTGCTATAAATGAAAATTTTTGCTTATGAAGAAGTGAGAATTTCTCCTCTTTCCCCAAATCGTGTTCATTATAGAATCACTGCTTGAGGTAAAACCTGACTTAAAATCAGAGTTGGTGGTGGGGGAAGGATTCGAACCTTCGAAGTCTGTGACGGCAGATTTACAGTCTGCTCCCTTTGGCCGCTCGGGAACCCCACCACTGGCCTTGCTTCTGTTAAGCGGGGCGCATCATATCAAATGAAGCGCCGGTGTAAAGTATTGAAATGCAAAAAACCAATTGTTTGCCGTTTTTTTATTCTTGGTAGCGCTTTTAGGTCACCAGATTTTTCAAATCACACCGTGGTGGTGGTAACTTGTGTTGATGTGGCAAACAAAAGGCACTGTTTTACTCAAAGTGCCCACTGGTTTTACTTTTCATTCAGTGATTGATGTCAAAAAACTATTACAGGATCACGGTGCGGTTGCCATAGACAAACACCCGTTGTGCCAATACCTGATAGAGTGCACGGCTAAGGACGTTCTTCTCAACATCACGCCCAGCACGCATCATATCTTCTGCCGAATAGGTGTGATCGACGTGGATAACATCTTGCATAATGATCGGGCCTTCATCCAGGCTATCGTTAACATAATGCGCGGTGGCGCCAATGATCTTCACTCCGCGTTCATAAGCCTGATGGTAAGGTCGGGCACCGATAAAGGCTGGTAGAAATGAATGGTGAATGTTAATCACCTGATTAGGGTAATGCTGAACAAAAGCAGGGGTAAGCACACGCATATACTTAGCTAAGACCACATAATCAGGCTGGTATTGGTCGATTTGCGCAATCATTTTCTGATCGTGTTGCTCACGTGTCAGTCCTTCGTGACTAACCAAGTGAAACGGGATGTCAAAACGTTCAACCAAGGGTTGCAGGGTCGTATGGTTACCAATGACGGCGGCAATCTCTACATCCAAGCCGCCATAGGCGCTTTTCATCAGGAGGTCGCCCAGGCAGTGAGCCTCTTTGGTGACCAAGACCACAATACGGCGGCGACTGGCACTTTGCAGTTCACGGACAGACCCTTCGGGCAAAGCACCGTCCAGATCAGCCAGTAAGGTCGCATTATTGAAGATCCCTTCAAGCTCAGTACGCATAAAGAAGCGACCGGTGAGATGATCAACGAATTCGTTATTTTGCACGATGTTAAGTTCATGCTTGTAACAAATATTGGTGATCTTGGCGATCAACCCCTTTGCGTCAGGGCAGAGGGTACGTAAAATTTTTCTTTGTAGGTTTTGGTGTGGCATAGGTTTGTCGATCCTGTCTGTTACTTGACTTACGGGCTCACTGCCCACAGCACTTTTTATACTTTTTGCCTGAACCGCAGGGGCAAATTGAATTTCTACCAAGCTGAGGCCTGGTTCCGTCGATATAGTACCAACGGTGTTCAAGACGAAGAAAGCGAGAACGCTCATGCATCATCTTGGACGAGTGACCACTTTCAGTAAAACGGGCGATGAATTCAACAAAGCCTTCATCAACGTTGTTGCCGATGGTTTCCTCCACGATGGTCAACCCAAACCACTCAGTGTTGGCAAAACTACTGATAATAGCGCTACGCCATGATTCAGCCTGGCAGTCTGGGTGCCAAGTGGCAATGAGATAATCGACGTTTTGTAACACATAAGCTGAGTATCTGGAACGCATCAATCTGAGTGGTGATGGTGCGAATTGTTCACCGGTTATTAAGGGCTGACAGCAAGTGTGGTACGGTAACCCACTGCAACAAGGGCATAAATCAGTCAAAATAATGTCTCAAAGTGGTTGTTCTGGGGTTCGTCAAACGACAATAGCTTGGTTTTATCGTTTATCTCACGCTTGGCACGGTTTGTTGCCATTGACCTCATTCGAAAACCTGGGCATGGGTCGCGCAAAATAGAGCCCAAGCTAAAATTAACACATACCCAGTGCCTTCCAAGCTGCAGAATAGTTGGCATAGCTTGGAGACCAGGCATATGTTACCTAACATTATTGGTGGGTGACAATCTACCTTGGCGTCAGCGCTGGGTTAATTTACTGTGCAAAGGATAAGCTAATAATGCGAAAAGTAAAAATTGGGTTGGCATTAGGGGCTGGGGCTGCAAAAGGTTGGGCTCATATTGGCGTGATCAATGCGCTTAAAGAACAAGGTATTGAAATAGATATTGTTGCTGGTTGTTCCGTTGGTGCATTGGTTGGGGCGACATTTGCCACTCACCGACTTGATGCGATGGAGACCTGGGTACGCTCATTCAGTTATTGGGATGTTATCAAATTGATGGATTTATCCTGGCAACGCGGGGGCCTGCTACGTGGTGAGCGGGTATTTAGTACGGTTGGCAAGTTGCTGAAGATTGATGATATTGCTGATTGTTCACTCAAATTTGGTGCGGTGACAACCAACCTCAGTACCGGGCGTGAGTTGTGGATGACTAAAGGGAATATTCATCAGGCTATTCGCGCGTCCTGCAGTATGCCCGGGTTATTATCACCGGTGTGGCTTGATGGCTATTGGTTGGTTGATGGTGCGCTGGTGAACCCGCTTCCCATTTCGCTGACCCGGGCGATGGGAGCCGATATCGTTATTGCTGTCGACTTACAGCATGATACACATTTGAGGAAGAATGAGCTGTTTTCAATGCATAGCGATAACCTAGAAACTGATAATATGGCTCATAACGATGAGGCAGGGAACTGGCGCGAACGTTTGCGTGAACGTATCAATAAAGTGACACAGAAAAAAGTCAATGTGACCCCCACTGTCATGGAGATCATGAGCGCGTCCCTCCAGATGCTGGAGAACCGGGTGAAGAGAACCCGTATGGCAAACGATCCCCCTGATGTGCTGATCCAACCTTATTGTCCACAAATCTCAACGTTGGATTTTCACCGCGCCAGTGAGGCGATAGAGGCGGGCAAGCTGGCGGTAGAAAAGCAGATAGAGATGTTGGCACCATTAATAAAAAATAAATAATTACCGGCCCTTGCGGTGGAATGGTGCTGTTTCGGATATTTCTGCAAGCACAAGTGACTATTATGAGCCACTATTACAATATGAAAAAGGAAGAGGCTCGGCCGATGGTACAACCACTGATTAACAAGCGCATCTTGATTGTTGAGGACGAGCAGGTGTTTCGTTCCGTGCTGGTTGGTTATCTTGAGTCTTTAGGCGCGCAGACCTATGAAGCGGAAAATGGTTTGCAGGCGTTGGCTGCTGTCGAAAAGGAAAAGCCAGAGCTGATACTCTGCGATCTTGCCATGCCCGAAATGGATGGCATTCAGTTCGTTGAACATTTACGTTTGCAAGGTATACAGACACCGGTGCTGGTCATCTCCGCGACCGATAAAATGGCGGATATTGCCAAGGTATTACGCTTGGGCGTTCAGGATGTCCTGTTGAAGCCCTTGAACGACCTAAATCGTTTGCGGGAAACGGTACTGGTGTGTCTCTATCCCAAGATGTTCACTTCTCAGGCTATTGAAGAAGCAGAATTATTTCACGACTGGGGCGTGCTGAGCCAAAATCCTTCTGAAGCGGCGAGATTGCTCAAACAGTTACAACCACCAGTACAGCAGAACATAGCGGGTTGCCGTATTAACTATCGCCAATTGACCGTCGGTGACAACCCGGGTTTAGTGTTGGATATTGCTGCATTGTCGGAGAAAGATCTGGCTTTTTATTGCCTGGATGTGACCCGTGCCGGTGAAAATGGTGTCATGGCTGCATTGTTATTGCGTGCTTTATTTAATGGTTTGTTGCGCGACCATCTGGCGAATCAGCAGCAGCGCCTACCGCAAATGTCAGCGTTATTGCGGCAGGTTAATCAGTTATTACACCAAAGTAAATTAGAAGGTCAATTTCCAATATTGGTTGGTTATTATCATGCAGAAGATAAGAACCTGGTTTTGATTTCTGCGGGTTTGCATGCCAATGTCAATACAGGTGATAACCAGATTCAATTAGCTAACGGTGTGCCCTTAGGAACATTGGAGTCGACTTACATGAATCAGATCAGTCAGCACTGTGAGGCTTGGCAATGCCAGGTTTGGGGGAGTGGCGGGCGGTTACGTCTGATGCTGACCAGTGAATGAGAAGTTAATAGTGTCACTGCCCCCCTATCAAAGGTGATCGCTCAGGCGGTCACCGAACTCAATGATAGTCGTCACTGTTTTTTCCTTCTGGTCGTGTGACTGTTTTTAAATAATCCATACCCTTAGAATTCGCGTTGTCCTCTTATTCAATTCTGTAACAATTTGCTGTGAGAGGAGGATATTTGCACTTAAGCTGATGCTCAATCGATTTAACCTGATATACTTCGCAGGTTTTTTTTGATTGCAGAATAAGCTCATCATTTGAGCTCGTATTGAGAGAGGAAGATATGTCTGCTTTAAATACCAAAGTCAGAAAAGCGGTTATCCCGGTTGCCGGCTTAGGAACAAGGATGTTACCTGCGACCAAAGCGATCCCCAAAGAGATGCTACCTTTGGTTGATAAACCGTTGATTCAGTATATAGTCAATGAGTGTATCGCTGCAGGGATCAATGAAATTATATTGGTCACCCATTCCTCTAAAAATTCTATTGAGAACCATTTTGACACCAGTTTTGAGCTTGAAGCGATCCTGGAAAAACGTGTGAAGCGTCAGTTGTTGGATGAGGTTCAATCTATTTGCCCGAAAGGTGTGACAGTGATGCAGGTACGCCAAGGGGTGGCTAAAGGGCTTGGTCACGCCATTCTCTGCGCTTATCCGCTGGTTGGGGATGAACCGGTTGCTGTCGTGTTACCTGATGTGATCCTTGATGCATACAGTGCGGATCTGGAAAAAGAGAATATGCATGAGATGTTGCAGCGCTTCCAACAGTCAGGCATCAGCCAGATTATGGTTGAACCGGTGCCGCATCATGATGTAGGAAATTACGGAGTCATTGATTGCCAAGGTTATGCGCTCCAGCCGGGTGAGAGTGCACCTATGGTGGGCGTGGTGGAAAAACCGTCGCCAGAACGAGCGCCTTCTAATTTAGCCATTGTTGGTCGTTATGTGCTTTCTGCCGATATCTGGCCCCTACTGGCCAAGACGCCAACTGGGGTAGGCGATGAAATTCAATTGACTGACGCTATTGATATGCTGATGCAGAAAAAGCCTGTTGAAGCCTACCATATTAAGGGTAAGAGCCACGATTGCGGGAATAAATTAGGCTATATGCAGGCTTTTGTTGAGTATGGCATGCGACACGCTACCCTGGGTAAAGATTTTTCTGCATGGCTGCAACAGTTATTGGCACGTAAAGAGAAGTAACTGCATAACCTTTTGTTAAATTTTTAGAGCTAGGATTATCTAATGAAAGTGACAGTTTTCGGTATAGGTTATGTTGGCCTGGTGCAAGCCGCCGTTCTGGCGGAAGTAGGGCATGATGTAATGTGTATAGATATTGATGAAAATAAGGTTGAAAATCTCAAAAAAGGCAATATCCCGATCTTCGAGCCAGGTTTGGTGCCATTGGTCCAGCAAAACTATGAAGCCGGCCGTTTACGTTTTACCACCGATGCCAAGCTGGGGGTTGCTCATGGCGCTATCCAGTTTATTGCTGTAGGAACACCACCGGATGAAGATGGTTCTGCAGATCTACAATATGTCACGGCGGTGGCGCGAACCATAGCCGAGTATATGACCGAGCCTAAAGTGGTCATCGATAAGTCCACTGTTCCGGTGGGTACAGCGGATAAAGTGCGTGAAGTGATGAGTGAAACACTGCGTAAGCGTGGCAGTAATATTACGTTTGATGTGGTTTCAAACCCTGAATTTCTTAAAGAAGGGGCCGCTGTTGCTGATTGCATGCGTCCTGAGCGAATTGTTATCGGTACCGATAATAAAGATGTTATTGAGCCATTGCGTGAATTGTACGAACCCTTTAACCGCAATCATGACCGCATGATCCTGATGGATATCCGCAGTGCCGAGCTAACCAAGTATGCCGCGAACTGTATGTTGGCGACAAAAATCAGCTTTATGAACGAAATTGCCAATCTGGCGGAGATGCTGGGGGCAGATATTGAAAAGGTTCGTAAGGGTATAGGTTCTGATTCGCGCATTGGTTACCACTTTATTTATCCTGGTTGTGGTTATGGTGGATCCTGTTTCCCGAAAGACGTCCAGGCGTTGATTCGAACTGCGGAGCATATCGGTTATCAACCGAAACTGTTGCAGGCGGTAGAGCAGGTTAATGCGCAACAGAAATACAAGCTGACTCAGTTTATCCAACATCATTTTTCTAATGATGTGAAAGGTAAAACCTTTGCCTTGTGGGGATTAGCGTTTAAGCCTAATACTGATGATATGCGCGAGGCTTCTAGCCGGGTGTTGATGGAAACCCTGTGGGAACTTGGGGCTAGTGTCCAGGCCTATGACCCTGAAGCCATGGCGGAAGCACAACGTATCTATGGTCAGCGTGCTGATCTAACATTGATGGGTACCAAGGAAGCCGCATTACAAGGCGCGGATGCCTTGGTGATTTGTACCGAATGGCAAAATTTCCGTGCCCCTGACTTTGATATCATCAAGCAATCACTAAGACATCCGGTGATTTTTGATGGGCGCAATCTGTATGATCCTGAACGCCTGAAAGCTCGTGGTTTTACTTATTACGGTATTGGCCGTGGTGCATCGATTAAGCCGGTTATTTAGAGGTGAGCATGAAATTCCTGGTTACAGGCGCTGCAGGATTTATTGGTTATCACGTAACGGAGCGTTTGTTGTCAGCCGGGCATCAAGTTGTTGGTATAGACAACCTTAATGATTATTATGATGTCAGGCTTAAGCTGGCTCGTCTCGATTTGCTGGCCAATAAGCCAGCATTTCAGTTTATAAAATTGGATTTAGCGGATAGTAATGGCATCGCGCAACTTTTTGTCGAGCACCAATTTGAGCGTGTTATTCATCTGGCCGCTCAAGCCGGGGTGCGTTACTCATTAGATCATCCTTTAGCTTATGCCGACTCGAACCTGATAGGCCATTTGAACATTCTTGAAGGGTGTCGGCGGAATAAAGTCGGACACTTGTTATACGCTTCTTCCAGTTCGGTATATGGTCTTAATCGTAAGTTGCCATTTTCGACGGAGGACTCGGTTGATCATCCCATTTCATTGTATGCCGCAACCAAGAAAGCCAATGAACTGATGTCTCACAGCTATTCACACTTATATGGCCTGCCGACCACCGGCTTGCGCTTTTTCACCGTATATGGCCCTTGGGGCCGTCCTGATATGGCGTTATTCAAGTTTACTAAAGCGATGTTAGCGGGTGAACAAATAGATGTATATAACTACGGTGAAATGTATCGTGATTTTACTTACATCGATGATATTGCCGAAGCTGTGGTGTTGTTACAAGCGATAGTGCCTAAACCTAATCCTCATTGGACTGTGGAACAGGGTTCTCCAGCGACAAGTTCTGCGCCGTACCGTATTTATAATATCGGTAATAGTACCCCAGTGAAACTAATGTCATATATTCATGCTCTCGAGGCTGCTCTTGGAATCATTGCTCATAAGAATATGTTGCCAATGCAACCTGGTGATGTAATGGATACTAATGCAGATACTGAAGAACTCTATCAAGCTATCGGCTTTAAGCCGGCAACGAGTGTGGAAGAGGGTGTTAAGCGTTTTGTTGAATGGTATAAGACATTTTATAATATTCTGTAAGTAAACGATTAAATCGGGGGCATGTTGCCCCCTTTCTGTGGTTGCCGTCCGCTGGTCGGATTATTTGAGCATTGTCAGGCGAGCTTTTGCTAGATGTAAAAAAGGCTCCGGTGGGAGCCTTTTGAGTAACCTAATAGCTATTACAGCAGGAAATCGTCAAGAGATTTGCCTTGCTCTTCGATAGCTTTTTTGATTACAGCTGGGGTACGGCCCTGGCCAGTCCAGGTTTTCATTTCACCGTTTTCATCTTTATATTGGTATTTTGCAGGGCGTGCAGCGCGCTTAGCTTTACCAGACACTTTAGTTGCCGCTATAGTTTGTAGCAACTCGTTCGGATCAATACCATCAGCAATTAGCATCTCACGGTATTGTTGCAGTTTGCGCGTACGCTCTTCAATTTCTGCTTGAGCTTGGGTATCTTCTTCACGACGCTCGTTAACAACTACTTCCAGTTTTTCGAGCATCTCTTCCAATGTTTCCAAGCTGCACTCTCTTGCTTGTGCACGCAGAGTACGGATGTTGTTCAAAATCTTTAATGCTTCGCTCATTGTCCTAGTCTCAAATTATATTAGTGGGGGGCATTAACGTAATAATAGAGTGCTATTTTCTTTTCTGCAATAGCCAAATGAACATCAGTTACTAAATTTATCTTTAAAAAAGCAATAATGATAACTGAACACCTAATATAGTCTGAGAATCTGACAATTCCTCGACATATTGTTGAGTCAAATTTACAACACTCAAGCGCAGGTGTGTTGTGGTAAAAGTCGTTTTGTTCGTACATCTCAATTCCATATACATATCATGTCGCAAGTAACATATGTGGTGTGACCTCTGCACAACAGGCTACGGGCTTTCCTTTGTACAGAGAAGGTGTTTTATGTGGTTCTAATATTAATCGTTATAGATTTAACTCACTATTTAACGAAATCACTATCCTGTTAGTCACCGGGGATTTGTTGCTCTCCTATTATACTTACAAATAATGGTTGTGGCCGGAAGGACACTGGCGGGTCATCCATTAGTGAAGGTTGGTAACAGAGTGCAGAACTGGCGGGGTGCAGTTAACAGGTAAGTCACTTGAGGTATGATAAGAATATACTCACGATGCCTAAGTTGTAGCTGTATCGACGCAATGTCCTCAAGTCAGCACATTGTTGTCTATGAGATTGAGCATTCATTAGATTCTTGCCTACTTGTGCCTCGAATTATTTAGAATATGCATAACTATTAATGAGTTTGATTAATCAATAGGAATTATTAGTTGTGACATGAGGACCAGGTCATCCTGAAAATAGTCGGGGGATGAGCTTGGATGATAAGGGCTTCTTCTGAAAATCTGATGAGTGACTAATGTGAAGATAATGAATGGGTCATAAGCTGAGTATATCAGTCAGATATGATAGACTATCGGTCTGTATCTTTGACCAATATCTCATATTTCTACTGCCGGGTTTCGATTTTATGGCTCAACTTTATTTTTACTACTCCGCAATGAATGCAGGAAAGTCTACAGCACTATTACAATCTTCATATAATTATCAAGAACGTGGTATGCGCACACTGGTGTTTACCGCCGAGTTCGACCATCGTTTTGGTGCTGGGAAAGTGAGCTCCAGAATTGGGCTCTCGACACCTGCCTTACTGTATAATAAGAGCACTCAGTTGTTTACGATGATCAAGCAAGAGCATCTGCACCAACCCGTGCACTGTGTTTTGGTTGATGAGAGTCAATTTCTGACCAAAGAGCAGATTGCCGCATTGTGTAAAGTCGTTGACCAGTTAGATATTCCGGTATTGTGTTATGGGCTACGTACCGATTTTCGCGGTGAATTATTTATTGGCAGCCAATACTTGTTGGCTTGGGCTGACAAGTTGGTTGAATTAAAAACTATTTGTCACTGTGGTCGCAAAGCCACGATGGTTTTGCGGTTGGGGGCGGATGGCAAAGTGGTGCATACAGGGGAACAAGTGGTTATTGGTAGTAATGAAAGTTATCTATCGGTCTGTCGCAAGCATTATCAGGAAGCGATAACCGGCCAAGAGTAATGCCGCTATTGCTGCGCAGGCGAATCTGAATATTGCTCAAAATCACAGGATATCTCTTTTGACAGACATTAACCCACCAACATGTGGCTTTCATTTATATGACCTACACAGCCATACCACTGCTTCGGATGGTTATTTAACACCCACGCAATTGGTTCGGCGGGCTGTTGAAATGAACGTCAGTGTCTTGGCGATTACCGATCACGACACTACCGATGGATTGGCAGAAGCAAGCGCTGCGATTGTCGAACTCTCGCTGCCGTTGCAGTTAATCTCTGGGGTCGAAATTTCCACAGTATGGGAAAATCACGAAATCCATATTGTTGGGTTAGGGGTTGAAGTTGGACATGCTGCGCTAGTACAACTGCTTGCCGAGCAAACAGCACGACGTCATCGACGTGCACATGAAATTGGCCAGCGATTAGCCAAGGCAAATATTAAGGATGCTTACGCTGGGGCTCAAGAACTGGCGGGAACAGGGGCGGTTACTCGTGGCCACTTTGCTCGCTATCTGGTGCAAACTGGCGTAGCGGATAACTTGGCTCAGGTCTTCAAGCGGTATCTGGCAAAAGGGAAGACCGGTTATGTTCCACCACAGTGGTGTACAATAGAACAGGCGATTAATGTTATTCATCAATCAGGGGGGCAAGCGGTATTGGCTCACCCTGGACGTTATGATTTAAGTGCTAAATGGCTTAAGCGCTTGTTGGCCTATTTTACTGAGAGTGGTGGTGATGCCATGGAGATAGCTCAGTGCCAACAAGCACCTAATGAACGTATATTGTTGGCAAAATATGCACAGGACTACCAACTGCTGGCCTCTCAGGGGTCTGACTTTCATCAACCCTGTTCTTGGATTGAACTTGGGCGTAAGCTATGGTTACCCGGTGGTGTAGAGCCGGTGTGGCGTGACTGGTCACCACCTCAACAGGGCAGATTCAACAGGGCAGAGTAGTATGTTGATTTCATGCGGACTGGTTATGCGTGAGAGTATTATTTTCAGGAGCAACAGATGGGCCAGTTATTTTATATTCACCCGGATAACCCGCAGCCGCGTTTGATTAATCAGGCGGTGGATGTACTGCGCAAGGGGGGGGTGATTGTCTATCCAACCGATTCTGGTTATGCATTGGGTTGCAAATTGGAAGAAAAGACAGCAATGGAACGTATCTGTCGTATTCGGCAATTGGATGGCAACCATAATTTTACCTTAATGTGTCGCGATTTGTCTGAGCTGTCGACTTATGCTTATGTGGATAACACGTCATTTCGATTGATCAAAAATAATACGCCTGGGAGTTATACCTTTATTTTAAAAGCGACCAAAGAGGTGCCGCGTCGCTTGATGAGTGATAAGCGTAAAACCATTGGGTTGCGTGTGCCCTCTAATCCGATTGCCTTGGCCTTATTGGATACGCTGAACGAGCCCATGATGTCGACCACATTGATGTTGCCTGGCAATGATTTTGCTGAATCTGATCCAGAAGAGATCAACGACTATCTTGGTAAACAGGTAGATCTGGTGATCCATGGTGGTTTTCTTGGTCAGCAGCCGACGACGGTGATTGACCTGACCGAATCTTCACCACAAGTGCTGCGCGAAGGTGCCGGAGATGCGTCACCGTTTCGCTAAACAGCCAGATGAAGCCAGTACCAACGGTGAATAAAATCTGTATACTGGTCGCAGTTTGTGGGCCCGAATAGCATAGTTTATTTTGAGCAAAAGATAATCTTTGTCGCCATTTTCCGATAAATGTGGTGACAAAGCCCCCCGACGCCTGTGAAGGCGACATTAGAGGTTGTTTAATGAGCGAGAAGCTACAAAAAGTATTAGCGCGGGCCGGACATGGTTCGCGCCGTGAAATCGAAACCATAATTGAGGCTGGGCGTGTCAGTGTTGACGGAAAAATCGCCAAGCTCGGTGATCGTGTTGAATTGAGTTCTTCACTGAAAATTCGCCTTGATGGCCATCTTGTCTCGCTCAAGGAATCTGAAGCGGCGGTTTGCCGAGTGCTGGCTTATTATAAGCCAGAAGGTGAACTCTGTACGCGTAGCGATCCAGAAGGGCGCCCGACGGTATTTGAACGTTTACCAAAGTTACGTGGGTCACGTTGGGTTGCGGTAGGGCGACTGGATGTTAATACGTCAGGTTTATTACTCTTTACTACAGACGGTGAGCTGGCTAACCGCTTGATGCACCCTAGCCGTGAAGTTGAGCGTGAATACGCTGTGCGCGTATTTGGCCAGATTGATGACGATAAAATCAAACAATTGAGCCGGGGCGTGCAACTGGAAGATGGCCCAGCCGCATTCCGAACCATCAGTTTTCAAGGTGGAGAAGGGCTCAATCAATGGTACAACGTCACGCTGACTGAAGGGCGGAATCGTGAAGTCCGTCGTCTATGGGAAGCGGTAGGCGTGCAGGTTAGTCGCTTGATTCGTGTACGTTACGGTGATATTGACCTGCCAAAAGGGTTACCTCGTGGTGGTTGGGCCGAACTGGATTTAAAAGCAATCAACTATTTGCGTGAACTGGTAGAGTTGAAACCAGAAACCGTCAGCAAGTTGCCGGTAGAGCGTGAACGCCGTCGAGTAAAAGCTAACCAGATCCGCCGCGCAGTAAAACGCCATAGCCAAGTGGCGAGTGGTAACAGGCGTGGTGGTTCCAGCAGCAAATCAGCTCGCCCGAGCAAACGAAGCTAATGTTAGTAACCGTGGCCTGATCTCAGGTCACGGTTTCCACTCTACCAGTCAATACCTTGCTGAGCTTTTATCCCAGCATCAAATGCATGTTTCACAGGACGCATCTCGGTTACGGTATCTGCCAATTCCAGCAAATCTCGATGGCAACCGCGCCCGGTAATGATCACTGTCTGATGGGCAGGACGTTGATGTAAAGCCTGTACCACCTCCTCCAAGGCTAGATACCCATAGCTGACCATATAGGTCAGTTCGTCCAGCAGCACGATATCAAGGTGACTATCTGCCAGCATACGTTTACCCTGTTGCCAAGTGGCCAGACAGGCGGCGGTATCACTCTCTTTATTCTGTGTTTCCCAAGTAAAACCCGTGGACATAATCTGGAATTCTACGCCATGTTGCTGTAACAGGTTTTTTTCGCCATTAGGCCATTGGCCTTTGATAAATTGGATCACACCCGCTTTCATACCGTGGCCCACTGCGCGGGTGAGGGTGCCGAAAGCAGCGGTGGTTTTACCTTTGCCATTACCGGTGAACACCAGCAATAAACCGCGAACTTCCTGGGCGGCGGCAATACGGGCATCCACCTGTTCTTTAAGGCGTTGTTGACGTTGTTGGTGGCGATCTTCAGCCATGATAGTGGGTTCCTTATTCGGCAGCACCGGGTTTGCGATTGGGTTGGGCATCAAAACTTATGCCATTCTGACTTTGGCTATCTTCGCCCATAAGATACAGATAGAGTGGCATGATATCGGCAGGGGTCTTTAGTTTGTCTTTATTTTCATTGGGGAAAGCAGAAGCGCGCATTTTCGTGCGTGTTCCTCCGGGATTAATGCTGTTTACCCGCAAATTCGTGTCTTTGTACTCGTCAGCCAATACCTGCATCATGCCCTCGGTGGCAAACTTGGATACGGCATAGGCTCCCCAGAGAGCTCGCCCCAAACGACCCACACTGGAACTGGTAAAAACCAAAGAACCAGCAGGAGATTTCAGCAACAACGGCAATAGCACCTGGGTCAGCATAAAGGTGGCATTAACATTAACCTGCATGACTTCTTGCCATTGGGTTATTGACTGCTCTGCCATGGGGGCGATGTCTCCTAATAAACCGGCATTGTGCAGCACACCATCAAGGCGAGGCACTTTGTGTGCTAATTCGTGAGCCATCTCCTGACACTGTTGTGAGGTGGTATGCAGCAGGTCGAGCGTAATAATGTGTGCGGGGGCACCGCCGTTGGCGATAATGTCTGCTCGCACTGCCTGTAATTTACCCTCAGTACGCCCCAACAACACCAACTGTGCGCCAAAGCGAGCATAAGTTAATGCTGCCTCTCGACCAATGCCGTCACCTGCGCCAGTTACCAGGATAATATGTTGCTTCAGTAAGTCCGGTTTAGGTTGGTAATCCACTATAGTTCCTCACACAATGTTATTTGGTTTTGGGACGAACAGTGAATATACCCAAGTTCTTTTCAGTTGCAATCAACCTTACGTTACCTCGGTGGTTATACGAAGAAAGCAATGAATGTTCATTTGACCGCGACAGCGATGGTATCGATTGGCTAAAATAGGCAGGATCATATTAACAAACTGTAAATATAGGCGGGATCTGTGGAGTTTATATCTGTTTATGGCCTGTTCCTGGCCAAAGTTGCCACGGTAGTGATAGCGATTGTTGCACTGGCGCTGCTCGCAGTGACCCTAAGGCAGAGCAAAGGCCAGCAAAAAGGGGAATTACAGCTTACCGATCTGGGTGAGCAATATCGTGAAGTACAGCGTGAAATGCGCCTGGCACGAATGGGAACTGCGGAGCAAAAAGTATGGAGTAAACAGTTTAAAAAACAGAACAAGAGTGACGAAAAGCTCAAAAAGCAGCGGGCTAAGTCGGGGGCGGTAGAAGCCAGTAAGTCTTATCTGTATGTGCTTGATTTCAAGGGCAGTATAGATGCACATGAAGTTACCTCATTACGTGAAGAGATATCCGCTGTTCTTGCGGTGGCCACGTCCAAGGATGAAGTCTTGCTACGCCTGGAAAGTCCCGGTGGGATGGTACATGGTTATGGTCTGGCGGCTTCACAACTGGAACGGCTGCGTACGGGGGGCATCCGCCTGACGGTGGCGGTGGATAAAGTGGCAGCCAGTGGGGGTTACATGATGGCTTGTGTCGCTGATCGCATTGTGGCGGCTCCCTTCGCCATTATTGGTTCTATCGGTGTGGTTGCGCAGATCCCTAACTTTCATCGTTTACTGAAAAAGAATGACATTGATGTTGAACTACACACAGCAGGGCAGTTCAAGCGCACATTAACACTGTTTGGCGAAAATACGCCGCAGGGCCGTGAGAAATTCTGCGAAGATTTGAATGAAACTCATGAGCTATTCAAACAATTTGTGCACCAGCAACGGCCTTCTCTGGATATTGATAGTGTGGCAACGGGCGAACACTGGTTTGGCATTCAGGCAAAGGATAAGGGCTTGATTGATGCCGTGGGTACCAGTGATGACCTGTTGATTGCCGAGATGGAAAATCATGAAGTCGTCGGGGTGTGCTATACCCGTCGTAAGCGTCTTATCGACCGTATCACCGGTAGTGCGGCAGAGAGTGTTGATCGCCTGTTGTTACGTTGGTGGCAGCGCGGTGAGAAACCGTTGATCTAATCATCATATCAATCATGACACGGGGCACTGGCCCCGTGTTATTGAGCATGTATTGGTCAGTGGCAATCCAAATGAGACTAAGTACAGTATTTAATCGACCAGGTGGTATTTTTCAGAAAACAGATGTGCCAAATGCTTAAACATATTAAACACTGCCGTGGTCTTTGCGGTCGGTAATCCATCCGGATCTAAAAAAAACTCACCGCGGAAAACCAGCACATTACCTTTTTGTGCTACATCGTTTGCTACCATTCCCTGCAAATAGTCTTCATGTTGGCGGATGACGTTATTGGCTTCAACAAGTAGCGTTTGGCGTTCGATGGGTTGGGTATTTGTTTGCATCTGTTCTCTCCTGACAAAAAATATTAACAATATTCTATCGCGGGTTCGCTTTTATCTGCAAACCAGCCAAAACTTAGATCGCACTTTAACGGATGATTGACGTTTTTTAGACTGTAACAGGGGGTGGGGTACCGGGCTTATCAATCCGTCTGTTCCTGCTGTGATAACGGTATTGGTCAGGGGGTTGTCATAGTGTTTTCCGTGCTAATTGGTTTTTTATCAGGTAGAGTGTGGCGTTTTGTGGTCCTGAGTAAAAGGGATTTTTATATCATACCGGGGCGAAAGGGGCCTGGTTTGACGGATCTGAAAATTTTTTAAAGCCAGTAAGTAGAGATATGTATTGGTTGTCAGAGCGCTAACCCCAAGTATTTTGGTGTGATATGGCTCTCATCATTGAGAGTATGGGTTGGCCTGTCAGGTCGGTCATGGGAAAAAACGGGTTGATCTCCTGCCAAAGTGTCGCAATATAAAAAAGAGAGACGAATTGCCGCGGTACGGCAAGACGAATGGCTTCTTTTTAAAGAAATAGATTAGGTAAAGGTAAATATGGGCAAAGCTCTCGTAATAGTTGAGTCCCCGGCAAAAGCCAAAACGATTAATAAATATTTAGGTAGCAGCTACGTGGTGAAGTCCAGCGTCGGCCATATACGTGATTTGCCGACCAGTGGTTCAGCCAACAAGAAAAGTGCTGACGCAGCCGAAGACAAAGCTAAAAAGAAAGTCAAGAAAGATGAAAAAGTGGCCTTGGTCAACAGGATGGGGGTCGATCCTTACCACGGCTGGCAGGCGAATTATGAAATTCTGCCGGGTAAAGAAAAGGTTGTCGCAGAGTTAAAATCCTTAGCTCAAAACGCGGACCACATTTACCTTGCAACGGACCTTGACCGCGAAGGGGAAGCCATTGCGTGGCACCTGCGGGAAGTGATTGGTGGGGATGAGAAGCGCTTTAGTCGTGTGGTGTTTAACGAAATCACCCAAAACGCCATTCAACAGGCGTTTCAAGCACCGGGTGAACTGAATATCGCTCGGGTCAATGCACAACAGGCACGTCGCTTTATGGACCGCGTTGTGGGTTACATGGTATCACCGCTGCTGTGGAAAAAGATCGCTCGCGGCTTATCTGCCGGTAGAGTGCAGTCCGTTGCCGTGCGGCTGGTGGTAGAACGTGAGCGTGATATCAAGGCTTTTGTGCCAGAAGAGTATTGGCAACTGCATGCTGACTTACAGGCAACTGACGATACGATGCTGCAGATGGAAGTCACCCATGCTCACGATAAACCATTCAAACCGGTTAATCGTGAGCAGACCTACGCGGCGGTTACCGCGTTGGAAAACGCGCGTTATCGGGTGCAGGATCGGGAAGACAAACCCACCAGCAGCAAGCCAGGTGCTCCGTTTATAACGTCTACACTCCAGCAGGCTGCCAGTACCCGCCTGAGTTTTGGTGTGAAGAAAACCATGATGATGGCGCAACGTCTGTATGAAGCGGGTCACATCACCTATATGCGTACTGACTCTACCAATTTGAGTCAAGATGCACTCAATATGGTGCGCGATTATATTGGCGATAATTTTGGCGATAAATATCTGCCGAAAGCAGCTAATCAGTATAGTAGCAAAGAGAATTCTCAAGAAGCCCACGAGGCCATTCGTCCTTCTGATGTCAATGTATTGGCAGATCAGTTGAAAGACATGGAAGCGGATGCACAAAAGCTGTATCAACTTATCTGGCGCCAGTTCGTTGCTTGTCAGATGACACCTGCGCAGTACGATTCGACGACGCTAACGGTGAAAGCGGGTGATTTCCAATTACGCGCCAAAGGTCGCACATTGCGTTTTGATGGTTGGACCAAAGTGATGCCTGCATTACGCAAAGGTGATGAGGATCGCACATTACCGTTTGTCGAAGTGGGTACTGATTTATCGTTGCAGAAGTTGCTACCAAGTCAGCATTTTACCAAGCCAGCAGCACGTTACAGTGAAGCGTCGCTGGTTAAAGAGCTGGAAAAACGTGGTATTGGGCGTCCATCAACCTATGCCTCGATCATCTCAACGATTCAGGACCGTGGTTATGTCCGGGTTGAGAACCGCCGTTTCTATGCGGAAAAGATGGGGGAAATTGTTACCGACCGTCTGGAAGAAAACTTCCGTGAGCTGATGAATTACGACTTTACTGCACGCATGGAAGATGAATTGGATCAGGTTGCCAATAACCATGCTGAATGGAAGGCGGTGCTGGACGAATTCTTTGTAGATTTTAGTGCACAGCTGGAAACTGCGGAAAAAGATCCGCAAGAAGGCGGTATGCGCCCCAACCAGATGGTAATGACCAGTATCGATTGCCCGACCTGCGCCCGCAAAATGGGCATTCGCACCGCCAGTACCGGGGTGTTTCTGGGCTGTTCGGGTTATGCATTGCCGCCTAAAGAGCGTTGTAAAACGACGATCAACCTGGTACCAGAAGCCGAAATTCTCAATATCCTCGAAGGTGATGAGGCGGAGGCAAATGCATTACGTGCTCGCTGTCGCTGCCAGAAATGTGGCACAGCGATGGATAGTTATCTCATTGATAACCAGCGTAAACTACATGTTTGTGGTAATAATCCGGCCTGTGACGGTTACACCATTGAAGAGGGTGAGTTCCGCATAAAAGGCTATGATGGACCGATAGTTGAGTGTGAAAAATGCGGCTCTGAAATGCATCTTAAGATGGGGCGTTTCGGGAAATATATGGGTTGTACCAACGAAAATTGCAAAAATACCCGCAAAATTCTACGCAATGGTGATGTTGCTCCTCCTAAAGAGGATCCAGTACCCTTACCTGAACTGCCATGCGAAAAATCAGATGCTTACTTCGTATTGCGTGATGGTGCCGCAGGGGTATTTTTAGCGGCCAATACTTTCCCGCGCTCACGTGAAACTCGTGCGCCGTTAGTGGAAGAATTGGTGCGCTTTAAAGATCGTTTGCCTGAAAAACTGTGCTATCTAGCTGAGGCACCAGTTGCTGACCCTGAGGGTAACAAGACACTGGTCCGCTTTAGTCGTAAAACCAAGCAACAATATATCTCTTCAGAAAAAGAGGGAAAGGCCACCGGTTGGTCAGCTTTTTACGTTGACGGCAAATGGGTGGAAAGTAAGAAGTAAAATTGTGCTTATGTAGGCGATCTTTTCATCATGATGTATTGAATCAATACCTAAAAACCAGCCAACAGGCTGGTTTTTTGTCGGTTCCATGGCGTGTAAACAGGATATTTTCCCTGTTGTCCGGTTTTGCAGCACAGTGGTTGATAATAAAGAGCTGTCCGGTGAGGCAACGTTTTAGTTAATGCTGCTTCATTATAGAATGGTTATATAAAATATTTTTTTATCTCAAAAATTCATTAGTGATGGCGATTATTTCAGCTTTCCATGATAAGGTTGGCGCTATTCAAACTCAGTATTACCCTGCCGTTTGAATAACGATGGCTATAGCATATCAGGTGGACGCAGAGATACCTGGCTGCGGATAAAACCGCAGGTTTAACCTTGGATGGTATAAGATATGAAATTGCAACAACTTCGTTACATTGTCGAGGTGGTTAATCATAATCTCAATGTCTCTTCTACAGCAGAAGGTCTCTATACCTCGCAGCCGGGTATCAGTAAACAAGTCAGAATGCTGGAAGATGAGTTGGGCATTCAGATTTTCGCCCGCAGTGGTAAGCATCTTACTCAGGTAACACCTGCAGGCCAGGAAGTTATCCGCATTGCCCGCGAAGTTTTGTCCAAAATTGATGCCATTAAAGCTGTGGCTGGTGAACACACTTACCCAGATAAAGGGTCATTGTATGTTGCTACTACCCATACACAGGCTCGCTATGCGTTACCCAATGTGATTAAAGGTTTTATTGAGCGTTACCCGCGTGTATCTCTGCATATGCATCAAGGCTCACCTACGCAAATAGCAGAAGCGGTTGCCAAAGGGGGCGCTGATTTTGCCATAGCGACAGAGGCTCTGCATCTGTACAGCGATTTAGTGATGTTACCCTGTTACCATTGGAATCGGGCGGTGGTTGTGAAACCCGATCATCCATTAGCGGGCAAGGACCATATCACCATTGAAGAGTTGGCTGCTTACCCCATCGTCACTTATACCTTCGGTTTTACCGGCCGTTCAGAGTTGGATGTGGCCTTTAACCATGCGGGGTTGACGCCGCATATCGTATTTACTGCCACCGATGCGGATGTGATCAAAACCTATGTGCGTTTGGGGCTTGGCGTGGGGGTTATCGCCAGCATGGCTGTGGACCCGGTGCTGGACCCTGACTTGGTTACCGTGGATGCGCGGGATATTTTCACCTACAGTACAACCAAGATCGGTTTTCGTCGCAGTACCTTCCTACGTAGTTATATGTACGATTTTATTCAACGGTTTGCACCCCATCTGACACGAGATGTGGTTGATAGTGCGGTGGCATTGCGGACTAACGATGAGATAGAGGCGATGTTTAAAGATATCAAACTGTTGGTCAGGTAGTTTTACTTATTACAGCCCGTTAATTTCAACAGGAGGTGTTCCCTCCTGTTTGGTCTCAAGTCATACCGGCGATGTTATTGGCGGTTATTGACGGTTATTGGCGGTTAAGCAAGTGCCCCATCTTACTGGCCTTGGTTTGGAGATAGTGTTCGTTTTTCGGGTTACGGCCAACAATCAACGGGACACGCTCAGTGATATTAATCCCTGCTTCGCTGAGGATTTTGACCTTTTCCGGATTATTAGTCAGCAAACGAACTGCACTCACACCTAATAGTTTGAACATATCCGCACACAGGGTGAAGTCGCGTTCATCTGCGGCAAAACCGAGTTGATGATTGGCTTCCACGGTATCCGCCCCTTTATCTTGTAAAGCATAAGCGCGGATTTTGTTGAGTAGACCGATATTACGGCCTTCTTGTCGGTGATAAAGCAAAATACCTCGACCTTCCTCAGCAATTTGTGCCATTGCTGCTTCCAATTGGAAACCACAGTCACAACGCAGGCTGAAAAGGGCATCACCGGTTAAACATTCAGAATGGACTCGTGACAGGACCGGCGTTTCATCGGAAATATCACCGAATACGAGTGCCAAATGATCGTGTCCGGTTGCCAGTTCTTCGAATCCCACCATCAGAAACTCCCCCCATGGTGTTGGCAGTTTGGCCTCGGCTACACGTTTTAGCTGCATATTACTCTCCAAAACCTATTCGGTAAAATCACTACGAGCATCCTACGTCTGGAACAGGAAACTGACCAGAACTATCCTCATAATACTGGAAACTGCCGTGTCGTTGGCCGCATATGTTTACTTTCAATATTGATCGGCAACTTGAATGGACCTGGATATAAAATGGCAATGAGTAGATGTGGTTCATTCATGTTGAGTATTTTGCCACAACTTTCAGCCAAGGGATGCTCAGCAAAGCAGCACCTAGCCATTTACCTCGCTATTTTTGCTTTAGATTTCTTGAGAGCATCGTGATGCAGGACGATAATAAGTGACGGTGTAACAAGATGGCCGGATAATTGCTTGTGCTATCTACTTAATTTAATGGGTGTTGTTGCGTTCATAAGATTGTTACACTGCCGGATAAAGCGAGTGGAAGGATAATTAAATGTTAGCGATTATTAAACGTACTCTTGGCGGCGGTGTTTTACTGCTGTTGTTGCCACTGGCAGTTTGGTTTTCAGGCTGGCAGTGGCAACCTGGCGGTAATGAAAAAGTTCTGAAAGTGCTGTACTGGGTGACAGAAACGGTCTCGATACCCTGGGGAATATTGACCAGCCTGCTTCTTGGCGGTTGGTTTCTTTGGTGTTTGCGTTTTCCCCCCAAAGCGTCAATCGGCATTTTTATGCTGCTGATGATGGCGATGCTCAGTGGGCAGGGCATTAAGTCAGTGATGAAAGAGTGGAAACAGGAGCCCAGGCCATTTGTGGTGTGGTTAGAGGCTAACTACCACATTGATGAAAAAAGCTTTTATTCACTACCAAGAAAAGCGCGCAGTATGTTGGTAAAAGAGCAGTTGCAGGATCAACAGGATGTGCCCGTATGGTTAATGAACCATTGGCAATCTGAAACTGGCTTTGCTTTTCCCTCAGGGCATACGTTATTTGCATCCACTTGGGCTTTGTTGGGTGTCGTGATGCTTTGGCCACGTAGACGTTATAAAACGGTGGTGCTACTGATGCTTTGGGCAGGGGGTGTGATGGCCAGTCGTTTGTTACTGGGCATGCACTGGCCAAAAGATTTGATGATGTCGGTTGTTATCAGCGGGCTACTTGTGGCAATCGTCGGCTTTTTGGCCTTACGCTGGTTTGGTCCATTCAGCGAACATGAGAAGAAACGGCATCTGTGTGTGCAGCCATGCTTGATGATGGCAGTAGTTGATAATCAAGGGTGATTTTTCTGCCAGATCGTATACAGATATCGGGTATTATGGTGTAGCAGGCTTTCCTTGCCATGATGGGAAATGCTACCTTAAAGCTAATAAAGGGAAATGCCTGATATTGCTGACTGCGCATGGGATAGTCAGCAAATATTGAGGTTAAAGTTCATCCGATTGACTCGGCACAGCGGGGAATAGTGTGAAATATTTACTGATTTTTATATTGGTTCTGGTGATCTTTGTAATCTCAATTACATTGGGGGCGCATAATGATCAAATCGTGAACTTCAACTATTTAGTGGCACAAGGCGAATATCGCCTCTCCACGTTGCTAGCTATCCTGTTTGGCAGTGGTTTCATGCTGGCATGGCTTATTTGCGGGTTATTTTACCTGCGGATACGTATTGCACTGGGGCGGGCTGAAAGGAAAATTAAGAGGTTGGAATTACAACTTGAGACACCTGCCGAGCCAGTGTCTTTACCTGCTACCAGCAAGGAATAATCTTTTATGTTAGAACTGCTGTTTCTGTTGCTACCTGTAGCTGCCGCTTACGGTTGGTACATGGGGCGCAGAAGTGCTCAGCAGGATAAAGAGCAGGAAGCTAATCGTTTGTCACGAGAATATGTGGCGGGTGTTAACTTTCTGCTTTCCAACCAGCAGGATAAAGCGGTCGATCTCTTCCTCGATATGTTGAAAGAGGATAGTAATACCGTTGAAGCCCATCTGACGCTGGGTAATCTGTTCCGCTCGCGTGGTGAAGTTGACCGTGCCATCCGTATTCATCAGGCACTGATGGAAAGTGCTTCACTCTCCTTTGAACAACGTCTTTTGGCTGTTCAGCAACTAGGCCGTGACTATATGGTCGCCGGGTTGTATGACCGCGCCGAAGATATGTTCAGTCAGTTAATTGATGAGGAAGACTTCCGTGTTTCAGCATTGCAACAATTGTTGGTGATCTATCAGGCGACCAGTGAGTGGCAGAAAGCCATCGAGATGGCGGAAAAACTGGCAAAACTTGGTAATGATAAGCAGCGTATCGAGATTGCTCACTTTTATTGTGAATTGGCACTGCAAGCGTTAGGCGGAGACGATTTAGACAAGGCGATGACTTTGTTAAAGCGTGCGGCTGCGGCCGATAAACAATGTGCTCGTGTGTCGATCATGTTTGGGCGCATCTATATGGCGCAAGAGGAGTATGCCCAAGCGCTAGATGCTTTGACGCCTGTTCTGGTTCAAGATAAAGAGTTAGTCAGTGAGGCATTGCCTATGCTGCATGAGTGCTACTCGCATTTACCACAGCAGCAGCAAGAGTGGGTGGATTATCTTAAACGTTGTGTTGAGGAAAATAGCGGTGCCACAGCAGAATTGATGCTGGCTGAGGTGATCGAACAACGTGATGGGCGTGATGTGGTGCAGGCCTATATCAATCGCCAATTACAGCGCCACCCGACAATGCGGCTGTTCTATCGCTTGATGGATTATCACCTGGCGGATGCAGAAGATGGCCGTGCCAAGGAAAGTCTGCTGTTGTTGCGTGACATGGTAGGGGAGCAGATCCGCACCAAGCCACGTTACCGTTGCCATAAATGCGGCTTTACTGCGCACTCACTGTACTGGCATTGTCCTTCATGTCGTGCTTGGGCTTCTGTTAAACCGATACGTGGGCTTGATGGACAATAAAAAACGGGATAGCGAATTATCCCGTTCTATCTGGACTGTTCTACTTCTTTTTATTGCTTTTGATGCCCATTTTCAGTAATTGGCGTAACTTTTTTAGTTCTTTTTGACTGAGTGGTTGCTCAATTTTTTCTACTGTGTCCTGATTATCAATATCCTCATGCTGTGGCAGTGATTTTACTGACACAGTAAGGCTATCTTCCAATCGTTGACAAACCTCTGCACTGAGGGAAAGTTGGTTCTCCAGAGCGATGGCTTTAATTTTTTCTTTCAGGTCGAGAGGGATCTTGATTGTCAGTGTTGATATTTCGTTCATGTCATTGCCTTTTTCGCTAGTGTTTCTTTTAAATTAAGGCAGTCAGGCAACCGTGTCCAGTGTGTCATAAAAAATTTATAAAAAGTGTGGTGTTGTCCGAAATAATAATGAGAGATAAGGCGAAAGAGCCCGAAATCACGGGCTCTTGGTGTCATGCTTATTTATAGATCTCGGCACTGCCGTATAATAAATCGTTGCCACCTGCGGCGATAATACGGTAGCTAGTGGCACCTTGTGCTGCGGCTTTTGCTGCCAGTTGCTGTTCTAGAGTGTCCAGCGTGCTAGCCTGACCAGCAGAAACCACGCCGGCTTTGGTGAGGTTCATTGATTGTTGTTGGTTGACTGATTCAGCAGCAAAACTGGTGAATGTGGCCATTGATAGTACAGCAGATAAAGCAATATATTTGATGTTATTCATGATGTTCTCCAATTTCATTTTAGATTCGAAAGTGTTTTTTCTTTCGATTGATTTAATGATAGCTTGTTCTGGCTATTTAGAAACCGGACAACCCTGACCTAGATAGTCAAAATATTTGATTAACAATTTACCTATCTTTACTACAGCTGACTTATTATGGACTAAGAGAACGAAAATAATCTGACATTGCATGACAAATAGGCGTGAAATCTGCTGTAAACTCCTTGCTAGTTAGAGATCGTGGTAGTCAACATTGCTGCTACTTGCATGACGACGGATATATCATCAGGTTAATAATCAAAACAATAACCACGGTTTAATCAGAATTAGCCAGTTGTTGTTGAAGCCAGCCCAATAATGTTTCAACCGATGGCGTTAATCCTGTTATTTTCCGCCATATCAGGTAAATATCATTATCATCAAGTTTTGTTGCTGCCGCTAAAGAGACCAGTCGTCCCTCAGAAATAGCATCTCTAGCGAGTACAGATTTAACTAACGCAATGCCAAATCCTTGTTCTGCAGCTCGCACTAGCAATCCGGCATCATTAAATAATGCCAATTGACGACCGTAGCGTGTTTGGTGATGGGCTTGAAACCATTGTGACCAAGGTGTGGCCTCGTGCTCTAGTAGTGGCGTCGCATCGTTTCCAGCCGCAAAGGCGAGTTGCCATTTATTGCTTATTTCTGGTGAGGCGACAGGCATGACCTCTCCAGAGGCAATAAGCTGCTTTTGTACCCCCGGCCATTGCCCATTGCCAATACGGATAGCCGCATCAAGTCCTTCGCGCTCTAAATCACGCACCACGAGCGAAGCCTCAATATCTAACACTATTTCTGGATAAGTTCGCTGAAACTCTGCCAATCTGGGTAAGAGCCAGTAGTGGGCAAATGAGGGGACCACGCTAATACGCAGGGTTCTACATGTGGCGATACGTCTACTTTGACTAATTGCTTGTTGTAAACTGACTAAAGCGGGCTCAGTGATGGCTAATAATTCACGACCTGCAGCGTTGAGTTGTATTCCGCGGCCATTACGTTCAAACAGCGGATAACCGATGGCCTGTTCAAGCTGCTTAATTTGTTGACTGATAGCACCATGAGTCAGATTAACCTGTTTAGCGGTTGCACGTAGATTCTCTAGCCGAGCAGCGATGACAAAGGTGGGTAAAAGATGGAGAGGGATACGATTATTTATCATTGGTTAAAATATCTATCCAATAAGGTTACTTTTTATCGATAGTATCACTGAAATCAATAAATTATAGTGCCATGTAACATTTAACGGATAGAAAGGAAATAACCTATGCATTGGCGCCTACAACAGGATCTTGATAATTATCCCGAAATACTCAATTGTGCAACTCAGTTAGCTCAAAATTTTCTTTCCGGATTGGATCGACGTTCGGTCTGTCCGCCATTGATGGATCAACAGATCAAACCAGATGATCAACAATTGTCACCAGAAGGAAAGGGGGCTGTGGCTGCATTAGAGTACTTTTGGCACCATTATGCCGCTGGATTATCCGCCAGTGCCGGACCACGCTATTTTGGCTTTGTCACCGGGGGCGTCACACCTGCAGCCTTGGCGGCTGACTGGTTGGTTAGCACGGTTGACCAAAATAGCCTATTGAGCCATGACACAGTCGCGGCAGCTATTGAATTGGCGACTATTGAACAACTAAAAATATTGTTGGGTTTACCCGCGCAGTTCAGCGGCAGTTTTGTTAGCGGCGCAACAATGGCCAATTTTGTGGGTATTGCGATTGGCCGCCAGTGGTTAGGGCAACAACAAGGGGTTGATATCGCGCAGCAGGGGGTGACTGCTTTAGGGCCTATTCAGGTGCTGTCTGCTAATGCTCATTCCAGTAGTGTAAAAGCGCTCAGCATGTTGGGGCTAGGACGCGACTCATTAAAAGTCATCGCCAGACAAAAAGATTCAGAGGTCATTGACACCGTCGCGTTGGAACAGCACCTTGCGGTGACGCAAGGCATACCGACAATCGTGCTGGCAAGCGCTGGAACAGTCAATACTGCGGTTTTCGATGATTTACCCCGTTTATTGGCGCTACGTGAGCGCTATCCATTCTGGTTGCATGTCGATGGCGCTTTCGGCGGGGTTGCTGCCTGTTCCCCTATTCATGCTCATCTATTAGCAGGGTGGGAACAAGCTGATTCAATTACCGTTGATGCTCATAAATGGCTGAATGTGCCTTATGATTGCGCCATTCAATTTACGCGTCACCTGGCATTACAACTGCAGGTATTTCAAAATCATTCAGCTTATTTAGAAGCGCCGACATTGCGTCCTGATAACTATTTGCATTTGACGCCAGAAAACTCACGACGCTTTCGCGCTTTGCCGCTATGGATGGCACTGAAGGCCTATGGTCGTCATGGTGTGCAGGAGATCGTCGAGCGTAACGTGACATTAGCGAGGCAGTTAGGTCATCAATTGGCGGCAAGTGAAGGGTTTTGTCTATTAGCGCCGGTGAACCTGAACGTAGTCTGTTTTGCCCTTAAAAATATTTCGGGTGATGCGGCGATGACTCGTGATCGTTTTCTTTCATATTTGGACCAACAGGGCATAGTCCGCTGTACACCCACTCAGTATAATGGGCAGCCCGCCATTCGTGCGGCATTAGTGAACTGGATGACACAAGAGCATGACATCCAGTTGGCGCTGGAATCGTTGCTGGCTTGTCGGGCGCAGATTGATTAACCCGCTATTGTTCCTGCCACTGGGATTTGTGTGGGTTGGCAGGTAGAATGCGGCGGTCAGTTTTTCTGGCAGAGCATTTATGTCTATCCACTAAATAATTCGAGTTGCAGGAAGGCGGCGACGCAGAGAATCCCCTGGAGCTTACACCGGTAAGTGACTGGGGTGAGCGAGGAAAGCCAACACACATGCAACTTGAAGTATGACGAGTATATCCACATTACAGAAGGCAGAAGCAATGCACTCTAAAAATAATATGAATAACAATAAATTAAAATCCTCTCCAATTATTGTTGCCTTGGATTACGCTGATAGAAATGCTGCCTTGGCTTTTGTTGATCGTATTGATCCACAAGATTGTCGACTCAAAGTGGGTAAAGAGATGTTTACCTTGTTCGGGCCAGAGATGGTGCGCGACCTTCATCAGCGTGGGTTTGATGTTTTCCTCGATTTGAAATTTCACGATATTCCTAATACCACAGCTCATGCGGTAGCGGCAGCAGCAGAACTGGGGGTATGGATGGTGAATGTTCATGCCAGTGGCGGTGCTCGTATGATGACCGCAGCAAAAGAGGCCTTGCAACCTTATGGTGCCGAAGCGCCTTTACTGATTGCGGTGACGGTATTGACCAGCATGGAGGCAGATGATCTGCGTGCTATTGGTATTGATCTAACCCCGGCAGAGCAGGCAGAAAGATTGGCGCGTTTGACGCGAGATTGTGGCTTGGATGGGGTCGTGTGTTCTGCGCAAGAAGCGACGCGTTTGAAAGCCGCCTGTGGCCATCAATTTCAATTGGTCACACCGGGTATCCGCCCTGAGGGCAGTGCAACAGGTGATCAGCGCCGTGTAATGACACCGGTACAGGCGGTTGCAGCTGGCGTAGATTACTTGGTAATTGGCCGCCCGATTACCCAATCAGCTGATCCTGCCGCCACACTGAGTGCTATCCGAGCCTCACTGAGGTTAGGGGGGTCGCATGAAGGAGAGTAATAGCCGCTTGGTCTATTCCACCGACACCGGGCGCATCAAGCAGGAAGAAATCAAACAACAGCGAGCGATTGGCGATGGCATTGTTCGTATTCAGCGCCAGACCAGCGGGCGTAAGGGCAAAGGGGTTTGTCTGATTACTGGTATCACTCTTGATGATACTGAGTTGGATAAACTGGCTGCTGAGTTGAAGAAGAAATGCGGCTGTGGCGGCGCGGTAAAAGAGGGCGTGATTGAGATTCAAGGTGATAAGCGCGAACTACTTAAACAGTTGCTTGAAGCCAAGGGAATGAAAGTTAAACTGGCGGGTGGTTGAAAAACAGCCATGCCGCAGTGGTTTGCTGCGGCATGATCAAGAGAGCTTAAAAAGTCCCCTTAGTTTAACAGTGAATAAATTCAGGTTTATTTGCTCACTTGATGGCCAATAATACCGCCGACAGCGGCACCACCAAGAGTTCCTAATGTGCTCCCATTGGTCAGCACTGCACCACCAACTGCGCCAGCACCTGCCCCTATGGCAGTATTACGTTGCTGTTTTGACATATCTGCACAGGCGCTTAAGGAGAGGGCAAGCGTGATGCTAAGTGCGACAGTCACTAAACGTTTATTCGTCACCATAATATTTCTCCTGATAGGTTACACCAGACAGTTACCTAAAGTGGAATATGAATTGCTGTGGCCTATTATAAATAAGTATTGTCCACTAACTTTTTTCTGTATAGCTGGGAAGTGAAAAATGTTGCAGGCGGTTTGTTCGCCTGCAACGGGAATATCGAAGAGAGGGTATTCAATAGGCCATAGACTGAAATAGCCAGTTTAATGATTATTACTTAATTTTGCTGCCTAGATCCTGCACCTCACGCCTCAGTTCGTCTATCTGACCGAGTTTATTGTCCAACTGATCGATTTGACGTTTCAGATCGTTGATCTCACCAAGCTTGTTATCTAACTGATCGATTTGACGCTTCAGGTCGTTTATTTCACCCGATTGGTTGCTTGGTTGGTCGACTTTACGTCTCAGCTCACTGATCTCACCAAGCTTATTATCAAACTGATCGACTCGACGCTTCAGATCGTTAATCTCGCCAGATTGATTGCCTGACTGGTCGGCTTTGCTTTTTAGTTCATTGATTTGACTAACTTTTGTGCCTAACTGTTCGACTTGCCGTTTCAGATCGTTAATCTCGCCAGATTGATTGCCTGACTGGTCGGCTTTACTTTTTAGTTCATTGATTTGATTAACTTTTGTGCCTAATTGTTCGACTTGCCGTTTCAGCTCGTTAATCTCAGCAGATTGATTGCCTGACTGATCGGCTTTACTTTTTAATTCATTGATTTGAGTAACTTTTGTGCCTAATTGTTCGACTTGCCGTTTCAGCTCGTTAATCTCAGTAGATTGATTGCCTGACTGGTCGGCTTTACTTTTTAATTCATTGGTTTGATTAACTTTTGTGCCTAATTGCTCGACTTGCCGTTTTAGATCGCTTATCTCGGCAGATTGATTGTTTGGCTGGTTGACTTTACGCTTCAGCTCGTTAAGTTCGCTGAGTTTATTGTCTAACTGGTCAACTTTATGCTTTAGTTCGTTTAACTCAGCGGGCTTCTTATCTGGTTGACCCAATTTATTCTTAAGTTCGCCAATTTCACGGTCTTTTGCTTTGAGATCTTCCTTTAATTTATCGAATTGGCTGGTCATTTCTTGGAGTTTCTGCTGACTTTCTTTTGCCAGTTTGTCAGTTTTTTCTAATTTATCTAACGTATAATTTGAGATGATATAGCCTGAATAGTGCGTATCCCAAAGGAGTAGGGTATTTTCACCGTTTGTCGGCCCTGATCTGCCTGGCTGTAATTCTCCAGCAGCATTGACGTTGCTCATCATTACTAAACTAAGAGTTGCAGATGACAATAACAAGCTAATTGGTTTTTTCATATGTAATCCTTTTACACTAACCAACTGAATACTCCCTCGGCGAATAAGATCGCGAGGGAGAACTATACCAAAGTTCAATGAAGTTGCAGGACAAAACGCATTGCGTTTTGAACAGCGCTTGCGCTGGCTCCGAAGGAGCGAGACCCGAATGGGGCGAGTAACGCGGCAAGGGAATCCCGATGAGTTCACTTGGGTAAGTGATTCGGGTGCACGAGCGTAGCCAACACCGCTGTATCTTCATTGGGATGGGTATATGCGCTAAATAATTCGGGTAGGGGCAGTGGCTTCATCAACTGCAAAGGCCATCGTCGTGCCGCTGAAAGCTAAATCAGAAGCGATAAATAAAGCAGTCAATTTACGCATAACTATTTCCTAAAGTTCGCCTTTTATTTGGAGCGTTGTCTGTAAACATCGCTCACCAACGATACAACGATATACACGTTTATAATTCAGGAAAGCTCATGGGGATGTTGTCGTGAAGTAATAATATAGCGCCGAATATAGAGTAATTTTATGGAGTGTAAATATTTTAAAATCAAAAATCACTTTATCGGTCAATTATGGATAAATTATGAATAATGTGTGAGTTATTAGGCTGTTTTTATACTCTAAATAATTCGAGTTGCAGGTAGACTGCAAGTTCGAGACAAATGGGTCAGAAACCGATATGAACGCCGGTGGTGGCGGCCCGTAGGGGATGAGTCTCATGGATGAGACGAGTAACCGCAGCTAATACCCATGCAGCTTGGCGGATGACGAGTATAAAAGTCATTCATTGACCAGATCGACTTTAATTCCTTGACGTTCTAACAATTGCTGGTAGCCAACTGATAGACGTGCATCGGTAATTACGCGTCCAATATTATTATTCGTGGCAGTTAATGGGTTAGGTTGAATTTGACCGAATTTTGATGAGTCGGTCAATACAATACTTTCTACACCTTTGGCCAAGATGGCATTGGCAATGTCAGCACGCATCATATCGCGGCCAGTAAACCCGGTTTCTGGATGATAACCATCCACCCCAATAAAAGCCTTACTGAAGTGGACTTGCTGTATACAAGCGCGTGTTAACGGGCCGACAACGGTTTCACTTTTTTTCTGGTATAACCCACCGAGCACGATGACATCACAATCAGTTTCTTTCAATAAATGAGCAATATAGTAACTGACGGTGATCAGGGTGACACGCTTGTTTTCAGCCAGATAGCGGGCCAGTAGCGCATTACTACTCCCGCTTTCGATAAAAATGGTTTCGCCATCGTTAACCAATGAAGCGGCATATTGCGCCAGTTTTTGTTTGAGCGCGAAGTTAGACATCATGCGGGCATCGACATCATCACTTTCTAAAGCAATGGCAGAGCCATGAACACGTTTAAGGTAGCTACGTTTTTCCAACAGGTTGAGATCCTGGCGAATGGTTACCTCAGAAACACCGGCAGCGCGGGCCAGTTCGCTGACGCTAATGCGGCGGCGGTCATTCACCAAATGTAGAATGGTTTGTTGTCTTGAGTTCATAGTAGCCTGATAGGCGGCCACCTGGCAGTGGCCGCAATGATTTACTGATTAAAGAGTATGCTCTGTTCGCGCAATAATATCATCCTGCGCATCAGGAGATAATGCGGTAAAGAAGGCAGAATATCCAGCTACACGTACCACTAAATCACGATATTGATCAGGATGCTGTTTGGCAGCCAACAGTGTTTCCCTAGAGACAATGTTGTACTGTACATGCCAGCCATGGTAAGACTCAAAGAAGGTGCGCAGCATCAACATCAGTTTTTCGCGGTCACGTGGATTTTCCAGTGTTGATGGGTTCAGCTTCTGGTTGAGTAACACCCCACCTAGAATCGCCTCGGTGGGCAATTTTGCCAGCGAGTTAAAGACAGCGGTAGGGCCAAGGTGGTCGGTCCCTGATGCCGGGCTGGCACCTTCCGCCAATGGGGTATGGGCTTTGCGGCCATCCGGGGTTGCCATGGTTGCGGCACCAAATGGCACGTTAGCCGAGATAGATGAGGTTCCTGCATAGTAAGTTCCGCCAATCGGGCCACGACCAAAGCGGGTATTGTGGTATTGCTTCAGTTCATCGATATAGGTCTGATAGGCACGTACCAGCAGTTGATCAACATCATCAACATCGTTGCCGTACTTAGGTGCTGCGTTGATCAGGCGCTGGCGTAGTTGCTCGCCATCCAGACCGGCAAAGTCGTTCGCCAGTGCTTGTGCCAATTGCTGTTGGCCAATAATCCCCTGATCGAATACCAGTTTACGCACCGCCTCCAGGCTGTTGCCAAGGTTAGCGATCCCCACTTGCAGGCCAGAAATCCAGTCATACTTGGCGCCACCTTGCTTGATGCTCTTGCCACGTTCGATACAGTCATCCACTAATGCGGAGCAGACGATATCATGAGCATTTTCTTCCAGCACGGTATCGACCACACACTCAATCTCGATGGATTTACGGGTGTAATAGCGGATCTGTGTATCCCAGGCAGCCAGTACCTGGTCGAAATGGCTAAAGTTGTTTTTGGATAGCGACAGTTCCTGTGGCAGGAAAATTTTACCGGAGGTAGCATCACGGCCTTCCTCTAAGGCGGCCAACATGACACGAGCAAAGTTAATAAAGCTCATCCCAGTGCAACGATAACCCCATTTGCCACCAACAGCAGTTTCGATACAGCCGATAGCAGCATAATCGTAGGCATCCTGTGGTTCTACCCCCAGTTTAATAAACTCAGGGATAACGATTTCATCATTGTTGAAGGCTGGCATACCGAAACCGCAACGGATCACTTGCACACAGGAATCAAGGAAGTCATTACTCATCCCGGCGTGATAACGCACACTCAGGTTTGGCTGCGTTGAACGCAGGCGGCCACAGGACTCCAAAATGGTATAGGAGAGCGGGTTAACGGCATCGCAAGGTTGACCATTGACCAACTTCTGTCCACCAATGGTCACGTTCTGGTACAACGGGCTACCCGCAGAGGCCTTAGAGTGCGAACCAGAACGGATTTTGTTGACTTCCAGCAGCTTTAACCAGCAACTGTGCAGCATCTCAATGGCTTTTTCACGGGAGAGAGTCTGTTCCAGTTCAACATCACGGCGATACCAGGGATAGAGATATTGGTCGAGACGAGCAAAGGAGACGGAATGGCCATTAGACTCAATCTGTAGGAATAGCTGGATGAAGTAACAGAGTTGCAAGGCTTGCCAGAAAGTTTGTGGCGGCTGGTGAGCGATCAGTTCACAGTTATTTGCCATGGTCAGCAACTCTTCGCGCCGCCAGGTCCGTTGTTCGGTCTGTGCCATCTCTCGAGCCAATTGGGCAAAGCGTAGAATATGGTCACTCAGCGCCGCCAGAGCAATATCAATGGCTTTAAGGAACTGCTCCTTATGCAGGTCATCCCAGTCGGTAAGCTGAAGGCGTTCACGGCGTTCAGATACCTTCTCACGTAGGCCATCCAAGCCTTTCGCCAGTAACAATGGGAAGTTAACCGCCAAGTGAGCATCACCGGAGGTCATATTACCTTCTGCTTTGATGATCCCGGTTGCCAACAGGGCTTTTTGCTCATCAGTGAACATCCCGTAGCAGCGATCCTGAACGGTTTGACCACGCCACCACGGGCATAAGGCATGTAATACTTGTTTGTTCTCTTCGCTCACCGAGAAGCCCGCACCGGGGCGATCTGCCAGTTCGTCAATCTCACTTTCAATCCAACTGACGGTATATTCCGGGAAAATTGGCGCGGCACGTAACTGACTGGCCTGATTACCGATAATCAACTCATCGTTTTTGATCCAGATGGTGCGTTTAGCCAGGTGATTTGCCAGTGCTAGCGCACGTCTGATCGGCAGCGGTTTATCTTGTTGCTGCTGGTAGACTTCCGTGTAATGTTGCGCACGTTCGGTGCAGACCGGGGGTTTAACGATATGAATCAGCGCGAGTTTATGTGCCCGAATGCGTTCGGTCAGGGTAGTCAGGTCGAGTGTTGTCATGGTGTTATCCTCGTAAAATAGCAGTCAGACCTTTGTCGTTGGCATAATTTTCGGCATAGGCCAGCAGTTCAGGATCATCAAGAGGGGTACGGGAAGCGTAATAAGGTGCGCCGAGCAGATGGTACTTATTGATACCTAAGGTGTGATAAGGCAAAAAGTGGATTTCTTTGACACCCACCTCGTCAGCGGCAAAGTCGGTAATGGCACGGATAGAGTCGCGGTCAGCATTGAAATCAGGGATCAGCGGGACACGTATGGTGATCTGAGTACCTGCCGCCGCCAAACGGCGGAAATTGTCCATTACGCGCTTGGCTGAGCCATCTGTCCATTGCTTGAAACGCACTTCGTCCACATGCTTGAGGTCTGCCAGCATCAAGTCTAGCCAAGGTAAAGAGGGCGCAATATAGGCCCAAGGGGTGTGCAAGCAAGACTCTACCGCGGTATGGATCCCGGCTTCGCGCCCACGTTTGAGCAACTCAGCGGCGATCTCGGGTTGCATAAAGGGTTCACCGCCTGACAGCGTTAGGCCGCCGCCGGTACGTAAATAGTAAGGCTTGTCTCGCATGACTTCAGCCATAACGGCATCAATGTCGATGAGCGAACCACAGACGCTTAACGCACCGGTTGGGCAGCAATCGGTTAATGCCTCATAATCAGCCACAGTCAATTGTGTACGTTGTAACGCTAACGATGTTTCGTCAAGGCGGGTAATGGCGTGGG
This sequence comes from Serratia sp. DD3, assembly GCF_000496755.2. The sequence continues at coordinate 25,538 of NZ_AYKS02000014.1, read as the reverse complement.
GACAGCACTCACTACAGAGTGTGCATCCCGCAAGGCACAAACGCTGATCGAACAGTAATTCCTGTTGCCGAGAACGGCTCTCCGGGTTTTGGCACCAGCGGCAACCCAGCGAACAGCCTTTCAGGAATACCACACTACGGATGCCTGGGCCGTCATGGGTTGAATAGCGCTGTAGATTAAATAGCATGGGACACCTTTATGAATGTAGGTCGCTTGGGATTTTCTTACGTAAATTTAATATCTTTCGAATGAAAGTTGGTTTGATTTTAATCAACTAATGAGAGGTTATTTCCATTATCATGTCCACAGCTTGAATTCATCCACAAAAGACTCAGGAGAACGATATGGAGCTTTATCTGGATACCGCTGATGTGACAGCGGTTAAGCGTTTGGCGCGTGTGTTGCCGTTGCACGGTGTAACGACTAACCCCAGCATTGTTGCCAAAGCGGGTAAACCTATTTGGGAAGTTCTTCCGGCACTACGTGATGCCTTAGGTGGCACCGGTAAGTTATTTGCTCAAGTGATGGCAAACAATGCAGAGCAAATGGTTGCGGAAGCCGTGCTGTTAAATCAGCGTGTATGCGGTTTGGTGGTTAAAATACCGACCACCGCGGAAGGGTTGGCAGCTATCAAACAGTTGAAATCCATGTCGATTCCAACACTAGGCACCGCGGTCTATGGTGCCGGGCAAGGATTATTAGCCGCGCTGGCTGGGGCTGAGTATGTCGCGCCTTACGTTAATCGCCTGGATGCTCAAGGGGGTGATGGTATTGAAATGGTACATGAATTGCAGCAGTTACTGACACTGCATGCGCCTCATGCCAAAGTCTTGGCTGCGAGCTTTAAAACTCCCCGTCAGGCGCTGGAGTGTCTGCTGGCTGGTTGCCAGTCCATCACTTTACCGGTGGATGTGGCGGAACAATTCATTACTACACCTGCAGTGCAAGCGGCAGTAGAGAAATTTGAGCAGGATTGGCAAGGGGCTTTTGGTTCGATGCAACTGGGTTAAATAACCTGACAATCAGGGCGCTGTGTAGCGCCCTGATTGTCAAACGACAGGCCTGTCAGCTGACAGGCTTGGCAACAACGCTGCGGGTTTCCATACGGACTTCAGCAATCTTGACCTGTAAGGTATCACTCTGGCGATAAATGACTTCGCCTTTTACCTGAACCGTGCCAGCTTCCTGGCTACAAACCATTTCATCGCGTACTGCGTGAATAAAAGAGGCGGGAATAAAGGCAACGGCCCCGTTTTCCAACAGACGTACACGCAGGCCACCACGAGTCACATCGATAATTTCCGCATTGAAACGCTGGTCACTACCGGCTTTATCTTTCAAAAAGCGTGCATATAACCAATCACCCACATCACGTTCAGCCATGCGGTTCAACCGTCGACGCTCGGTCAACTGGGCGGGTAGTTCATCTTGTGGTTTTTCAGTCACTTGTTCAGTGATAATACTTTTCAGCAAACGATGGTTGATCATATCGCCATATTTACGGATTGGAGAGGTCCAGGTGGCATAGGCCTCCAAACCTAAACCGAAGTGCGGTCCTGGTGTGGTGGATATCTCGGCAAAAGTTTGGAAGCGGCGGATACGGCCATCAAGAAACTGCGTTGGTTGTGCATCAAGTTGGCGACGCAGTTCGCAGAAACCTGTCAGGGTAAGCAGTTTTTCCCCTTCAGCGGCAATATTATTGGCCTGCAGAACCGTGACCGCTTGCTCGACCAGGGCAGGGTCAAAGCCGTTATGGACGTTATAGATACCAAAGCCGAGATGATCACGCAGGACTCGCGCGGCACAAACGTTGGCCGCAATCATGCACTCTTCAACAATCCGGTTGGCGGTGCGGCGTTGCTCACTGACAATCTCCAATACATCGCCTTTCTCGCCTAAGACGAAGCGATAATCTGGATGATCTTTGAACACCAGGGCGTGTTGATGGCGCCAGCTATTACGGCGATCACACACCTGCTTTAGCAAGGTGACCTGCTGGGTAATCGCTTCATTAGGTGGTTGCCAGCCAGCAATACTATCCAGCCAGTCGGAGACTTCGTCATAGACCAATTTAGCTTTGGATTCGATCTCAGCAGCGAAGAAGCGGATATCATCACACAATGCGCCATCTGCGGCTATTGTGACACGGCAAGCCAGCACTGGGCGACGCTGGTTAGGGCGCAGTGAGCAGAGATTGTCTGACAGATCCCGTGGCAACATGGGAATATTGAAACCTGGCAGGTAATTGGTGAAAGCGCGCTTGCGGGCGATATCATCCAGAGGACTGCCTGGCTCGACATAAGCGGTAGGGTCAGCAATGGCGATAGTTAATTGCAGTGATCCGTCACCGTTATCCTGTACCAATAACGCGTCATCCATATCCTCGGTACTGGCGCTGTCAATGGTAACAAAGTTCAGTGCGGTCAGATCTTCTCGTGGCAGTGTGCGGTCATAATCACCGATGGCGACCATTTCTGGTGCTTCTTTTTCAAGATTATGACGCGCCAGCGTGACCCACCAAGGGGCGAAGTGGTCTTCACCGTCAGTGATAAATTGGGTTATATCTGCGTAAAAACCCCGATCACCTCTTAGCGGGTGACGGCGCATCTCGGCTATTACCCAGTCACCGGTTTGCAAATTATGCGTCAATTCACGTACTGGACGGCACTGGATGGCTTCTTTCAACAACGGGTGGTCAGGGATGATAGAGAGGCGATCATCTTTTTTCTGTATCCGACCAACAAAGCGCGACAGGAAAGGTTCAACCAGTGTTTCCGGTTCGGCGATTTCACGTTCTTTTTCCGTATGTAAAGTGGCGACAATACGATCACCGTGCATCACTTTTTTCATGTGCGGTGGCGGAATAAAATAACTTTTTTGGCCATCAGCTTCTAAAAAGCCAAAACCTTTCTCAGTCCCTTTTACTACGCCTTCAACACGTGGGGTTTGAGAGTGAAGTTGCTGTTTAAGCTGCGCCAGCAGCGGATTATCTTGAAACATATCGTCCAGTAGATAGGTTGTAAGTGGCAATATTTGCGGCAGACATTTTTACGCGAATCATCAGCTGCGGGCAAGTTTAACCTGTCGGTTTTCTCATGTTAATAAACAGACGGCAAAACCGACTTAACCGTTCATTTAATGGTGTTGGCAAAGGCGTGCGGTGACCACGCCTGAAATGCCGTATTTAAAACCGGGCGCCATCACGCCGCCAGGCATCTGCCGTTAATGCCTCACCAAAATGACCGGCAATCAGTCGCTTAGTAAGATCGTGTAACGGTGCAGCCAAGACTTCGGCGGTGCTACCACGCTCTACCACTTCACCTTCATGCATCACCATCACCTGATCACTGACATGCTTCATCATTCCAAGATGTTGCGTAACATAGATATATGAAATCCGATGTTTTTCTTGCAGTTCCAGCATCAGGTTAATGATTTGCGAACGCATCGACATATCTAGCGAAGCCAAGGCTTCATCGGCAATAATCACTTTAGGTTGTAGGATCAGGGCCCGGGCCAGCGCCACACGCTGTTTCTGCCCCGAGGCGAGCATATGCGGATAATAGTAGGCATGATCGGGCAACATGCCCACTTGACGCAAAGTTTGATTGATACGCGCCTCGCGTTCGATGGCATCAAACTCGGTATTCAAACGTAATGGTGCATCAAGGATTTGGCTGATACGCTGGCGCGGGTTGAGCGAAGTACTGGGATCTTGGAAAATCATGCGGATCCGCTGGCTACGGTAACGATAATCACCAAATTCCAGCCGGTGGTCATCAATCAGCAATTCACCGGAAGAGGGCTCAACCATACCGGAGAGCATTTTTGCCAGAGTGGATTTACCGGAACCATTCTCTCCAATAATCGCCAGCGTCTGGCCTTCACGCAGCGTAAAACTGACCGGTTTGACGGCTTCAACATGTTGGCGGCGGAATAACCCGGTGCGGTAACGATAGGTTTTTGCCAGATTGCGCACTTCCAATAGTGTTTCCATATTACTGCTCCTCCATGTTCAATGGAAAGTGGCAAGCAAAGAGACGACCTCTTACTGAGCGCAGGCTGGGGGTTTCAATACATTTTTTTTGTGCGTAAGGGCAACGAGGCCCGAGTCGGCAACCTATTGGCAAGTGCTCCAGCGAGGGAATAGCCCCTGGCAAGGTGTTCAGGCGACTTTTATGAGGCAGTGAACGGCCAAAATCTGGCATGGCACGGATCAGGGCTTGTGTATATGGGTGATGCGGCGCAGCAAGCAAGTCTTCGCATTGCGCGCTCTCAACGGTTTGACCGCAGTAGAGCACATTGACCCGATCCGCCCATTTACTCATCATCTGCAAATCGTGACTGATCAACAAAATGGTGGTGTTATTGTTCTGATTCAATCCAGCCAGTAGGCGGAAGATCTGTGCCTGGGTCGTTGGCTCCATGGAGTTGGTTGGCTCATCGGCAATCAGCAATCTGGGTTGATTGGCTAACGCGATGGCGATCATCACTTTTTGGCATTCACCTTCGGTTAACTCATAAGGAAAACTCCCCATAATATCTTTATGGTCCTTAATACCTACACGATGCAGCAACTCAATCGTCCGGCGTTTACGCCAGTTAAACCGTTGCCACCAACGGCCCTTATAAGTCCAGCGTGGGATCGCCTGCGCTATCTGGCGACCAATGCTTTCAGAGGGATCGAGACAGGATTGGGGTTCCTGAAAAATCATCGATACATCGCGGCCAACCAGCTTGCGTCTTTCCCGCGGAGTGAGTTTCAACAAGTCGATATCGTTAAAGCGAAAGCGGTCGGCAGTAACGTGCCAGTTATCATTGGTGACGCCGCAAATTGCTTTGGCGATCAAACTTTTTCCTGAACCGGATTCCCCGACCAGACCGCGGATCTCACCTTCGGCCAGTGTTATGCTGATGCGATCAACCGCTTTAACCGGCCCTTCAGCCGTCATAAATTCGATGGTTAAATTGCGAATATCAAGCAGCGCCATTATTTCACCCCCGCATTAATTGCACGGCGCATACCGTCACCCAATAGGTTGACCAGCAACACACTGAGCATAATAGCGGCACCCGGTAACATCACGGCCCAAGGAGCCACGTAGATGAGCTCCAGGGAATCGCCTAACATTGCCCCCCACTCGGGGGAAGGGAGTTGCGCACCGAGATCAAGGAATCCCAGCGCGGCAATATCGAGAATAGCCATCGATAGCGCACGGGTGAATTCAGTTGTTAGCACAGCGGCAATATTCGGCATAACGGCATACCACAGGATTTGTAATGTGGAAGCGCCATCTAAACGTGCAGCCACCACATACTCTTTTTCCAACTCATCATGCACGGCGCTGTAGATGGTACGTACCATGCGAGGTAACAGCGCCAGCCAAACCGCCAACATGGCGTGCTCAAGCTTTGGCCCGATAAATGCGACTACGATAATTGCCAATAGTAAGGAAGGGATAGACAGTAGCGTATCAAGGATATGGTTCAATACTGCTGAGAGCAGGCCACGGGTCACCCCAGCGAAAACCCCCAGAATAACGCCAACCACAGCGGCGGCGAGCGTGACCAACAATGCGGAGCCGAAAGTGGCAGCGGCACCATTTAGCAAGCGGCTGAGAATATCGCGCCCCAAATCGTCGGTACCCAGAAAGAACGACACATTGCCGTAACGGGACCAAGAGGGCGGCAACAATTGAGAACCTAAAAACTGTTGATCCAGCGCATAAGGTGCCAACAGGCTGCCAAACAGGGAAAGCAGCAACAGGCTAATCACGCCATACAAACCAATCATCGCCAAGGTATCAGCGTAAAAAATCCGCCAAGTGTAAAGCGCCGGGCTCGGCATTTTCTTTTCGCGATAGACATTATCGAAGGGCATACCATTCCTTATGTTTTAGCGGGTTGGTGGCAGCACCAAGAATATCGGCCAGCACATTGATGGTAATCACCAGTGTACCGATAACCATCACTCCAGCAGAGATAGCCGCAAAATCTTGTTGGCGGATAGCGCTAATCAACCAGCGGCCCAAGCCAGGCCAACTGAAAACGACTTCGGTGATCATAGCCAGTGTGAGCATGGTAGAAAACTGCAATCCAAGTTGTGGAATGATGGGGGGCAAAGCATTATGCAGAACATGACGATGAATAATGGTAAACCGCGATAGCCCACGAGTTGCCGCAGCTTTGATATAGTTTTGGCCGAAAACACTGTCGGTACTGATGCGCATCAGACGGATCACTTCGGTAATCGGCGCAACCGCCAGTGCGGTAATCGGTAACACCATATGGCGCAATGCGCTGGCGATCATCTCGCTGCGATAAGGTGAATCGGAGAGCCAGGCATCAACTAGCGCCAAGCCAGTGACATGATCTACCTGATAGAGCATGTCAAAACGCCCAGAAACCGGCAACCAACCCAGGTGTAGTGAAAAGTACAGCATTAACAGCAAGGCCAGCCAAAATACAGGGATTGAAAAACCCAGTAGTGCAAAGGTACTGATGGCGGTATCTTGCCATTTGCCACGCATCACCCCTGCAATAAGCCCCAAAGGGATCCCGATGAACAGTGCCATGGTAAAGGCCAGAAAACACAATTCCATGGTGGCAGGGAACACTTCTCTTAATTGCTCGCTGATGGCCTGACCATCGATGCTGGAAATACCGAAGTCGCCATGCAGCAAGCTGGATAAATAGAATTGATAGGCATCCAGCAGAGCAGCGCCATTAAGTGGCGCTCGCGGGGTAAAATAGCTTAGGCTGAAGCTGACCAAGGTCAGTAAGAATAAGGTGATCAACAGCAGCAACAGGCGGCGTAAGATAAAGATTATCACTTTTTCACCTCTTCCGTTGTTGACTCACGGTATACCCCAGCAAATGACGCATTACCAAATGGGCTCAATACCAGGCCTTTAATGTCATAACGGTAGGCTTGTAGACGTAAAGAGGAGGCCAATGGCAGCACCGGTAATTGCTGCTCAATAATTTTTTGCGCCAATTGGTACTTGTCGATACGTTGCGACAGTTGCTGTGATAGCAATGCTTGCTGGAGTAATTCATCAAAACTGGGGTCGCACCAATGAGCGTAATTGGTCTGTGAGCGAATTGCCGCGCAACTGAGCAATGGGCGGAAGAAGCTGTCTGGGTCATTACTGTCAGTGGACCAGCCTGTCAGCGTCAGATCGTGATTCATCTCCATCAGACGAGCTTCCTGAAAACGACCTTCTATCGGCACAATAACCAGATTAATACCCACCTGGGCCAAATCTGCCTGCAACAGTTCTGCCATTTTTAATGGGCTTGGGTTGTAAGATTGAGAGGCAGTGGGGACCCACAGTGTCAGATCCAGCGACTCAATGCCTGCTTCGCGCAATATTTCACGCGCCTTGGCTGGGTCGTATCCGGTTATATGGGTATCGTTATTATATGCCCAGGAGGCTCGCGGCAAGATGGAGGCTGCGGCTTCCGCGGTGCCATAGTAAATTGACTGCATCAAACGCTGATTATTGATGGACAAGGCAATCGCCTGGCGAACTTTCAGATTGTCGAGTGGCGGTTTGCGGGTATTAAAAGCCAAGTAGGCGATGTTCATACCGGGTCTCAGGGTCAGGCGCAGGCGAGGGTCGTCACGCAGAATTGACAACTGACTGGCGGCTGGGTAAGCCAGTACATCACACTCACCGGTGAGTAACTTGGATAAGCGGCCAGTCCCCCCCACACCGGTATCGATCACCACCTGGGACATCCGAGGTTTCCCTTTCCAGTAGAGATCATTGCGTGCCAGACGGATGTATTGCCCGGAGCGGTACTCACTCAGCAGAAAAGGGCCTGTACCAACAGGTTCACGGTCAATCATACCGGGTGTATTGTTCAACATCAGTTTTGTGGCATATTCCGCTGAGAGCACTGGGGCATAATGGGTTGCCAGGTGCCAGAGGAAAGAGGCATCAGGGGCTCGCAGGCGGAATTCGACGGTATAGTCATCCAGTTTCTTTACGCTTTGTACCGAGTCCACAAACTGCAAACTGTCGAAATAGGGGTATTCACCGCCATTGACGTTGTGGAAGGGATGCTCAGGGTTAAACACCCGCTCAAAGCTGAACACCACATCGTCAGCATTCATTTTACGTGTCGGTTGGAACCAGGCTGTGGTCTGGAAAGGCACGTCTCTACGCAGATGAAAACGGTAGGTTGCACCGTCATCCAGTATCTCCCAGCTCTGTGCCAGCTCCGGGATCAAACGATAGGTATAGGGGTCAACGCCTAATAACCGGTCATATAATTGGGCGGCTAGAGTATCAACGGTCAAACCGCTACTGGCCATCTGGGGGTTAAAGGTATTCAACACCCCGTTGACACAATATACGAAACCGCTCTGGCGGATATCCGCTGGCGCTAACGCTGATGTTGTTGCTGGTGTTGTTGCAAAAGCAGCGGTTGCAAAAGCAGAAGTTGCCAGGCAACTCAGCGACATTATCCAAAGAGGCAAAGCACGCATAGACGTTTCATGGGTTATTAAGCAATAGTGTTATTGTATCGCACTATGGCGAACAGCCCAAACCCTTGAATAAAATGGTTGCGATTTCTACGACATTAAACGTGAGTATGAAACGCGCCCAGTCCTCAGGCTGGTATCGTTATCAGGTAGCTTCGTTACACTGTAACAATGCATGTTTTTTTAAAAGGCCACGCAGTTGGTGATAAGTTAACCCGAGCAGGTCGGCCGCTTTGCGCTGGTTAAAACGCGCTTGTTTCAATGCCACTTCCAGCATGGTTTTTTCTTGCTGATGTTGCCAAGTCTTCAAGTCCAATGGTAAGGCGGGTAAATCAGCGGTTGGTTGAGCCGTCATGTTATTAATCCGTTCCGCACGCTGAGCAAAGGGGTTGATAATGATCTCATTGAGCTCATGTTCACTTGAACTGTGCCGATACACTGAGCGCTCCACCACGTTTTTCAATTCACGCACGTTACCCGGCCAGGGGTAACCCAGCAGCACGTTACGCGCATGTTCACTAAACCCAGGGAACAGAGGTAGCGACAGTTCGCGACACATCTGAATAGCGAAATGCTCAGCCAATAACATGATATCTTGCTGGCGCTGACGTAATGGGGGTAATTGCACTACGTCGAATGCCAGGCGATCCAAGAGGTCAGGGCGGAATTTACCGGCTGCAGCCAGAGCAGGGAGATCATCATTAGTGGCGCAGACCAGACGCACATCCACATGCAGCGACTGACTGCTACCGACCCGTTCCAGATGACCATATTCGATCACCCGCAGTAGCTTTTCCTGTACCAGCATCGGTGCAGTCGCCAATTCATCAAGGAATAGGGTGCCCCCGTCAGCTCGCTCAAAGCGACCAAGATGGCGTTTCTGTGCGCCGGTAAAGGCACCAGCCTCATGACCAAAAAGTTCAGAATCCAGCAAATTTTCATTGAGGGCGGCACAATTGAGCGAAATAAACGGCCCTTGCCAACGATTGGACAGGTAGTGCAGGCGGTGTGCAATCAACTCTTTACCGGTCCCCCGCTCGCCAATCACCAGTACAGGTTTGTTGAGTTTCGCCAATTGCGAAACTTGCTCTAGCATCTCAACAAAGGAGTTTGCCTCGCCTAGCAGATTCTCTAACGCGTCACTCATGATTAAATTGACCAATATTTAGTGAAAATACTCACTTTACAGTAAATCCAAAGAGAGTCAAAAATAAATAATCATTACTTTTCAATAAATTAAAAGTTGGCACGTATCTTGATAATACAATGAGGTAAGACAGTAATGAGGCAAGACAGTAATGGGGCAAGACTGTAATGGTGCAAGACAGAATTGGATCAATACAGTATGGAAGCCATGTCGTATCAAGGTAATTATGTTTTATGGCGAGTAATTTGACTTAACTCGGCGCGTTATGACCCTAGTTGATGCAAATTTAAGCCAACAACCCGAAGAGGACGTAAATTATGAGTATTTTTTCTCGTTTTGCTGACATCGTGAACGCCAACATCAATACGTTACTGGATAAAGCTGAAGATCCACAAAAGTTGGTGCGTTTGATGATCCAGGAAATGGAAGATACATTGGTTGAAGTGCGCTCCACTTCAGCGCGCGCTTTGGCAGAAAAAAAGCAGTTGCTGCGTCGGATTGAGCAAGGAGAAGCCCAACTCAATGAGTGGCAAGAAAAAGCTGAGCTGGCACTGCGTAAGGATAAAGAAGATCTGGCGCGTTCGGCGCTGATTGAAAAGCAAAAAGTTTCGGGATTGATGACTAAGTTACGTCAGGAAGCAGAGACGATTGACGAAACGCTGGCACGCATGAAGAGTGAAATTGGTGAGTTGGAAAATAAACTGACTGAAACTCGCGCACGTCAGCAGGCATTGACCTTGCGCCATCAAGCTGCTTCATCTTCTCGTGATGTGCGTCGCCAACTGGATAGCAGTAAGTTGGATGAAGCCATGGCGCGTTTTGAACAGTTCGAGCGCCGTATTGATCATATGGAAGCTGAGGCAGAGAGTATGAGCCTGGGTAAAAATAAAACGCTGGACCAGGCCTTTGCCGAACTCAAAGCAGACGATGCCATCAGCGAGCAGTTGGCAGCCTTGAAAGCCAAGATGAATCGTTCTGAATAATTTGCTAATGCGGTTATCTTTGTATGGCCGCACTTACTGGTCAACAAGAAGGAATTGAAATGAGCGCGCTATTACTGGCCATTCCATTGACAATTTTTGTGCTGTTTGTCGCCCCGATTTGGCTGTGGCTGCATTACAGCAATCGGCAACAGAGTGGTATCCAATTAAGTCAGCATGAAATGCAACGTCTGGCACAACTGGCGCAAGATGCTACGCGTATGCGTGAACGTATTCAGGCGCTGGAAGATATTCTTGATGCGGAACATCCCAATTGGAGGGAGTCGTAATGAGAAAAAATCAAGAAAGAAGGAATTATGACCAAGGGAGTGACTACCAAGCCGGAACCTCTGGTGAGAACCGCTGGCAGCAGACCGGCGCAACAGGCAATAAAAAATTATATCGCGTTCCTGAAGAAGGGATGGTGAAAGGGGTTTGTGCCGGTTTGGCTCACTATTTAGGGGTGCCGGTACTGTTGATCCGCGTGATTGCTGTGCTGTCAGTGTTTTTTGGTTTGTTTGCTTTTACCGTAGTTGCCTATATCGTTCTGACCTTCACGTTGGATGAAGCCCCAGCGAGTAGCTATCAGGAGGCACAAACCGCTACACCACGCCAGTTGCTTGATCAACTGACGTATCAACTTGGCAGTGGGGAGCAGCAACTCCGCCAAATTGAGCGCTACGTCACCTCTGACACCTTTGGTGTACAGAGCCGTTTTCGCAAACTGTAACCTTTTATACCCAAGTTCAATGGAGTTGCAGGTAGGCGGCAAACGAGAACGTCCCGATGAGCTTACTCAAGTCAGTGATTCGGGTGAACGAGCATAGCCAATACTGCTACAGCTTCATTGATGACGGGTAAATATTCGTTGGAGAGCAATGAAACGATTGCAACATGAGCTTACTTCGCTGCTCAACCGGGGCATGGACCGCCATTTACGTTTGGCGGTAACCGGGCTGAGCCGCAGCGGTAAAACAGCGTTTATCACCTCGTTTGTCAACCAACTGCTGAATATTCACAGCGGCGCTCGTCTACCCCTATTTTCGCCAGTGCGAGAAGAGCGCCTGCTGGGGGTTAAACGCATTCCTCAACGAGACTTCGGGATCCCGCGCTTCACTTATGACGAAGGATTGGCACAGCTCTATGGTTCACCGCCAAGCTGGCCAACACCAACGCGCGGCGTCAGTGAAATCTGTCTGGCGTTGCGTTACCGCTCAAGTGACTCTCTGTTACGTCATTTTAAGGAAACCTCGACGCTGTATCTGGAGATTGTTGATTACCCCGGTGAGTGGTTGCTGGATTTACCGATGTTGGAACAGGACTATCTGGCGTGGTCACGGCAGATGGGGGGGTTACTGCAAGGGGATCGGGCCAAATGGGCGCAACCTTGGTTAACCTTGTGCCAAGCACTTGATCCATTACAACCAGCTGATGAAAACCAATTGGCAGAGATTGCTCAGGCCTATACCGATTACCTGCTACAGTGCAAGGCACAAGGGTTGCACTTTATCCAGCCGGGTCGTTTTGTATTACCCGGGGAATTGGCTGGCGCGCCTGCGTTGCAGTTTTTCCCTTGGCCAAATATTGCCGAGCTGGAGGACCCTCGCTTAGCGCAAGCGGATAAAAACAGCAATATAGGGATGTTACGCGCGCGCTTTAATTATTATTGCCAGTCGATCGTCAACGCCTTTTATAAAGAGCATTTTGTTCGCTTTGACCGCCAGATTGTCTTGGTAGACTGTTTGCAACCTCTCAACAGTGGTCCACAAGCGTTTAATGATATGCGCTTGGCACTCACCCAACTGATGCGCAGTTTCCACTATGGTAAACGGACCCTGTTTCATCGTCTGTTTTCACCGACCATTGATAAGCTGATGTTTGCTGCCACCAAAGCGGATCACATTACTGCTGATCAGCATTCCAATCTGGTTTCATTGTTGCAGCAACTGGTGCAAGAGGCTTGGCAGAACGCCGCATTTGAAGGTATCAGTATGGATTGCCTCGGCTTGGCTTCGATACAGGGGACAGAAAATGGCACTGTTGAACACCATGGGCAACGAATGGCTGCACTGAAAGGCCACCGGCTAAGTGATGGTGAACCATTGACGGTATTCCCCGGTGAGGTGCCAGCCCGTTTACCTGGCCCGGCATTCTGGCAGCAACAAGGTTTCCAGTTTGACCAATTTCGCCCTGGTGTGATGAGCATTGAGAGTCCATTGCCGCATATTCGCCTAGATGCCGCGATGGAATTTTTATTGGGAGACAAATTACGATGAGTGAACCGCTAAAACCGCGTATTGATTTTGAACAGCCGTTGCAGCCGCCACAAGAGCCAGTGCTGCGCGCCAGTATGGCATTTGATCAACAACAGGCTGAGAATTTTTACCCTACCTCGCCGGAGCTGGAACAGGAAGAAGAAGAGGGGCGCGCGGAAGGGATCATCAATGCGGCATTGAAACCCAAGCGTAGTCTATGGCGCAAAATGGTGAATGCGGGCTTGCTGCTGTTCGGCATCAGTGTGATAGCCCAAGGTGGGCAGTGGTTGCATAGCTCTTGGGTTCAGCAAGATTGGATTGCCCTCGGTGGGGGCGTCGCCGGGGGATTAGTGGTATTTGCTGGTATTGGTTCGTTGGTGGGCGAGTGGCGGCGGTTATATCGTTTGCGCCAACGAGCGCAAGAGCGTGATGAGGCCCGCGAATTATTACACAGCCATGGCTTGGGTAAAGGGCGCCAGTTCTGCGAACAGTTGGCGCAGCAGGCGGGGTTGGCAGCAGGTCACCCAGCATTACAACGTTGGCAGGCTTCACTGCATGAAACCCAAAACGATCGAGAGGTGGTGGTACTGTATGCCAAGCTGGTACAACCGGTACTGGATAGCCAGGCGCGGCGGGAAATTAGCCGTTCGGCCGCCGAGTCAGCACTGATGATTGCTGTCAGCCCACTGGCGTTGGTGGATATGGCATTTATTGCCTGGCGCAATATTCGGCTGATTAATCGTATTGCGACCTTGTATGGCATCGAACTGGGGTATTTTAGCCGAATACGGTTATTCAAGCTGGTGTTACTGAATATCGCTTTTGCTGGCGCGTCTGAATTGGTGCGGGAAGTGGGGATGGATTGGATGTCACAAGATATTGCGGCTCGTCTTTCAGCACGGGCAGCACAGGGGATTGGTGCCGGACTGTTAACGGCGCGCTTAGGTATTAAAGCGATGGAACTTTGCCGCCCTTTGCCTTGGCTGGAGGGGGATAAACCGAAACTTGGCGATTTCCGTAAACAACTTGTCACACAGTTAAAAGAGACGATGAGCAAAAGTGGCTCTCGGCCGCAATAAATCCTGGTTCAATCGCTTTTTGGTCACCGCTGGAATAAGAAAACAGAGTTCTGTCAACTTCTGCTGACAGATGACTTCTTCTGTTCGGAGGGAGGGAGTATCATGGTGAGATATTCCCGCACCTGCAGAGATAAGGTCAATACTGATGCGTTTGGAAGTATTTTGCCAAGACCGTCTCGGTCTTACTCGAGAATTACTCGATCTTTTAGTATCCCGCGGCATCGATTTACGTGGTATTGAAATTGACCCCATCGGCCGTATTTATCTGAATTTTTCCCAACTCGATTTTGATGTTTTTCGTGCCTTGATGGCTGAAATCAGGCGAATCGATGGGGTCACTGATGTGCGCACTGTCAACTTTATGCCTTCAGAACGTGAACACCGGGCATTACGCGCGCTATTAAAATCAATGCCGGAACCGGTATTTTCCATTGATATGAAAGGCAAGGTAGAGCTTGCCAATCCGGCTGCACAGATATTGTTTAATTTCAGTGAAGATAAAATCCGTCATCAGACCGCCAGTCAGCTGATTAGTGGCTATAACTTTGGCCGTTGGTTGGAGAGCGAGAATATCACGTCCCATTCCGAGCGTGTGGTGGTCCACAGTCAGGATTTCCTGATGGATATCACCCCCATTTATCTGGAAGATGAGCAGCAGCAGGGGGCCCCGGTGGGTGCCGTGGTGATGCTAAAATCGGCTGCGCGTATGGGGCGCCAGCTACAGAGTCTGGCAGTCAATGATGACAGCGGTTTTGAGCAGATTGTCGGTGTCAGCCCGAAAATGCGCCAGGTACTGGAACAGGCGCGTAAATTGGCGATGCTGGATGCGCCGTTGCTGATTGTCGGCGACACCGGAACGGGTAAAGATATCTTGGCACGTGCCTGCCATCTGCGTAGCACGCGCGGAAAGCAACCTTTCCTGGCATTAAACTGTGCGGCATTACCCGACGATGTGGTTGAGAGTGAACTGTTTGGGCATGCTCCTGGGGCTTATCCCAATGCGTTGGAGGGGAAAAAGGGTTTCTTTGAGCAGGCGAATGGCGGCTCAGTGCTGCTGGATGAGATTGGCGAGATGTCGCCACGCATGCAAACTAAACTGCTACGTTTCCTGAATGACGGTACTTTCCGCCGTGTAGGGGAAGAGCATGAAGTGCATGTGGATGTGCGGGTGATCTGTGCAACTCAGAAAAATCTGGTTGAGCTGGTGCAGCGTGGAGAATTCCGTGAAGATCTCTATTACCGCCTTAACGTATTGACGATATCTATTCCTCCTTTACATCAACGCCCACAGGATATTTTGCCACTGACGGAACTGTTTGTGGCGCGCTTCGCCGATGAACAAGGGGTACCCAGACCGAAGCTGGCGAGTGATCTGAACAGTTTCCTCATCAAATACAGTTGGCCGGGTAACGTTCGGCAGTTGAAGAATGCCATCTACCGTGCTCTGACACAGACGGATGGCTTTCAACTGCGCCCGCAAGACATCATCTTGCCGGAATTTGAAGTGGAAATGTCATTGGCGGATGAAGTGTTGGATGGGTCGTTGGATGATATCAGCAAGCGTTTTGAACGCTCGGTGCTGACACGTCTTTATCGTACTTACCCCAGCACACGTAAACTGGCCAAACGCCTGGGGGTTTCACACACCGCCATCGCCAACAAATTGCGTGAATATGGGCTGAGTAGCCGTAAGCTCACTGATGACAGTGAGGATGTTATTCAGGAGTAACGATGAGAAGCATGCATTTTCATGCTGAATCCTGGCCGTTGCATACCGCTTTTGTGATAGCGCGGGGTAGTCGCACACAAGCCAATGTGGTGGTGGTAGAGATTGAACAGCAAGGCCACTGTGGCATCGGTGAATGCACGCCTTATCCCCGTTATGGTGAGAGCGAAATTTCAGTAATGGAACAGCTTGCTGCGGTCGCTGATGCTGTAGCACAAGGGGCAACGCGGCAAGATTTACTGCATCTGATGCCTGCGGGTGCAGCACGCAATGCTGTTGATTCTGCGTTATGGGATTTGGAATGCCATCTTACTGGTCGCGACCGCTGGCAGCTTAGTGGTGTGGTGGCACCAACCCGTGTAGTGATGGCGCAAACAGTCAGTATCGCAGCACCTGAAGCCATGGCATTAGCGGCTAAAACGTTGCAGCAGCAGGGCGCCACCTTACTGAAAATCAAACTGGATAATGATTGGGTTGATGAAAGGATGCGGGCGATCCGTAACGCTGTGCCACAGAGCACATTAATCGTCGATGCTAATGAATCTTGGCAAGAGCAACAATTAGAATCTCGTTGCCATTTGTTGGCAGAGTTGGGGGTTGCCATGCTAGAGCAACCGTTACCTGCCAATAATGACCGTGCTCTGCAAAATTTTGTCCATCTATTGCCGATTTGTGCTGATGAAAGCTGCCATACCACGGCTGACCTGCCGCGTTTGGCGAATCGTTACCAAATGATCAATATCAAGTTGGATAAGACGGGGGGCTTGACCGAAGCACTGAAACTGGCTGCACAGGGGCGAGAGCAGGGGTTTGATATCATGCTCGGCTGCATGTTGTGTACTTCTAGAGCGATCACTGCGGCATTGCCGTTGGTACCAGGCTCACGTTTTGTTGACCTTGATGGCCCAACCTGGCTGGCAAAAGATGTGGAGCCAGGTCTGGCCTTTGAGTGCGGAGCCATTGCACTGTAGGCATGGAATTGTAGGTACTGAATCAATCACCATAGGTCAGTAATTCCACCATGGCATCCAGGTAAGTTTCACTGGCGGCATCAGCAGAGATGGGTGGCAATTCAGCGGTGATACAGGGTAAGGATAAATCCGCACACCAACTGCCAAAAGAACCGGGTGTTTCATAACCGACGCTGGTGACCAGTGGCAGAGCAAACTTATGTGCAAGCCACTCTCCTAATCTGGACTTTTGCGGGTCTTCCATGCAGGCCAGGGGTTCATGGAATGACACCACCCAAACTGGCTTTAAGCGATAAATGAGATGGCATAATCCCTGGGTCTCAGGTTCGGAACCGGGCCTCCCGCCGGTAGATAGCCGCACATCGCGTGTTTTGGCGCTACTGTTCCAACGATAAACCGTCTCCCCGGAACGCCAATTGGCGGCTGGAAAATTGCGGTTTAGATCAACACCATTGGCATTGGCGCGTAGCCCAAGCTGGCAACCATCGGGGTTGACCGCCAGGATCACATGATGACGCAACTGATTAGGCTCAATACTACGTAATGCGCAGGATAGGGTGACCACCGCAGCAGTTTCATCACCATGGGTGCCTGCTATCACCAATCCGCTGTTCGGGCCCTGGATGGCCGCGGGGAAGTAGAGTAACGGTGCACCTAGCACTGATTTGCCATACTGCTCACCAGCAGTGGTCAGTTGGCCTCGTTCACTCCGTGGTCGGTGTTGGATCATGCTGTGATTCCTTCATGCCAAAATAAAGAAGCTGTGGTGATGCTCAGTGTATTATGCTTTAACTTAATTTTCACAGTCTGTTAGGCGAATAAAGCGCTTCTGGCCGTCTTGCGGCTTGAAAGGCGATAGGAATGCATGATAAAAATTTTGCATGGTTAATCAATAATGGCGGGAAGAAAAATGCAGCAGAGTTTTCGTTTGGCACTTTGTGCGCTGGCGATCAGCGCAGTGATGGGTAATGCAATGGCCGCCCAGGTTCCTGCTGGTACTTTGCTGGCGGAAAAACAAGAAATTGTCCGTCATATTAAAGATGAACCGGCATCACTGGATCCCATTAAAGCCGTGGGGTTACCAGAAGCGCAGGTGGCGCGTGACCTGTTTGAAGGTCTGGTGAATCAGGATGCACAGGGCAATGTGATCCCTGGTGTTGCGGTGAGTTGGCAAAGCAATGATAACCAAACCTATATTTTTACCTTACGTAAAGATGCCCGCTGGTCAAATGGTGACGTTGTCACGGCAAAAGATTTTGTTTATAGCTGGCAACGGCTGGTTGACCCCAAAAATACATCGCCATTTGCCTGGTTTGCCCAGTTGGCAGGTATCCAAAATGCCGAAGAAATTATTGCTGGCAAAATGCCAGTGGATAAACTCGGGGTAGTGGCGTTAGATGACCATACGCTGAAGGTACAGTTAAATAAACCGGTACCTTATTTTGCTAGCCTGACGGCGAATTTCAGCCTGTTCCCAGTGCCCAAGGCCACCGTTGAAAAATATGGCAGTGACTGGACCAAAGTCGGTAATTTGGTGGGGAATGGGGCGTTCAAATTGCAAGACCGCGTGGTAAACGAAAAGTTGGTTCTGGTACCCAATGAGCATTATTGGGATCACGCACAGACGGTACTGACTAAAGTCACCTTTGTACCGATTAATCAGGAATCCAATGCCACCAAACGCTATTTGGCTGGGGATATCGACATCACAGAATCCTTTCCAAAAACCATGTACCAAAAGTTGCTGAAAGATATTCCTGGTCAGGTCTATACACCGGATCAACTGGGCACTTATTACTACGCATTTAATACCCAACGGGCACCTACCAACGATGTCCGGGTACGCCAAGCATTGTCATACGCGATTGATCGGCAAATTATTGCCGAAAAAGTGCTGGGTACTGGTGAAAAACCTGCCTATCATTTTACACCGGATGTCACCGCTGGCTTTAAACCACAAGCTAATCTATTGCAACAACAGACCCAGGAAGAGCTGAACGCTCAAGCCAAGGCATTGATGCAGGCAGCGGGTTATGGTCCGAATAATCCGTTAAAACTCACTCTGCTCTATAACACGTCCGAGAGCCATCAGAAGATAGCGATTGCGGTGGCCTCAATGTGGAAGAAAACATTGGGTGTTGATGTCCAATTGCAGAATCAGGAGTGGAAGACCTATATCGATAGCCGTAATACCGGTAATTTTGATGTGATACGCGCTTCCTGGGTGGGGGATTACAATGAGGCTTCGACTTTCCTGTCGTTACTCACCTCTTCCCATACTGGTAATATCGCCAAATTCAAAAATCCGCAATATGACCAGTTACTGGCGCAGGCCAGCCGTGAAACAAATCCGACGCTGCTCACCGCCGATTACAATAAAGCGGAACAGATGATTGCGGAAGAAGCACCAATAGCGCCAATTTATCAATATACCAATGGTCGTTTGATTAAACCGTGGGTGAAAGGCTACCCAATCACTAACCCGGAAGATGTCGCTTATAGCCAGCAGATGTATATCTTGAAACATTGATTTACTGTGCTGTTGATACTCTCAATCATTCGAGTTGCTGTTTCTGCAACTCGAATGATTCAGCAGGAGAGTAACTTTTACGATTTTTTGACATCTTTATACAGCAGAAAGACATCTTGTTGTTCAAGATAGGCAAGAATGCATTGGATTATTTTACTGGAGTATCACCATGAATCTAAAATGTATTCTTGCGCTATTCGCGTTATCGGTATTGCCTTGGGGGGCCCAGGCTGAGAGTACGGCCCCAAATAAAGTCATCGTCAAATCTCAAGTGGCTTCTCCCGTTGTTCTGGAAAACAGCCAAGAGAAAAACTACCTGAAAATTTCGCTGGTGGGTTACCCGCAGGCCATTGCACAGCGTCACCCGATTAATCTGGCGCTGGTGATTGACCGTTCGG
The DNA here is from genome assembly GCF_000496755.2 of Serratia sp. DD3. Next base: position 5,958 of record NZ_AYKS02000014.1, on the reverse strand, counting down.
GATCAATGGACGGTGAGCGGATCATCAATGCCAGAGATGCGGCCATTACGGCAGTTAATATGCTCGACAGTAATGATACCTTGTCGATAGTGGCTTATGACTCTGAAGCTGAAGTGATACTGCCAGCGACGAAAGTAAAGAATAAGCAGCAGATAATTAATGCAATAAGACGTAGCATTGAATCAGGCGGCAGTACCGCCTTGTTTGCTGGGGTTAGCAAAGGGATCCAGCAGGTGAGCCGTCATCTGGATAAAGAACAGATAAACCGTATTATTCTGCTTTCTGATGGTCAAGCCAACGTCGGGCCAACCTCCAATAGTGAATTAGCCGAGCTGGCCAGAGTCGCTGCCAAAAAAGGTATCGCCATTACCACCTTTGGTATTGGTGAAGATTATAACGAAGATCTGATGACCACCATTGCCAGCTATAGCGACGGAAATCATGTGTTTGTGAAAAATGCCAATAATCTGGAAGGAATATTGGCCCATGAATTTAATGATGTGATGTCAGTGGTAGCACAAGATGTCGAGGTGGTTATTACCACCCCGGAGCAGGTGACACCCGTACGTTTGCTTGGCCGCGATGGCACCATCAGCAATAACAAGGTGAAGGTAAAACTTAACCAACTGTATGCCAACCAGGAAAAATATGTCTTGTTGGAAGTGGTTCCAGCAAAAGGGCAGCATGCGGAAACCAAACTGTTGGCTGATGTGAGTGTCAGTTATGCCAACCTCAGTAGCAAACGGGTTGATACGGTTGATGAAAAGGTGAATGTCAGTTACAGCCAGTCCTCACAAGAAGTGAATTCAGCCCAAGTGGATGATGTGATTGTTGATTCAGCTATTCAGAAATCAGCCATTGAAAATGAGCGCGCGATACAGTTGATGGATAAAGGGCAAATGGAAGAAGCTAAAGCGGTCATTAGCGGCAATGCAGCGGAATTACAAAGCTTGAAACTCAAAACACCGGAAGCCAGGCAGAAAGCGGAATCCAGTGCGCAGATGAACAAGAAGATGGTGGAAGAGTTAGATAATGAAAGCAAGGCTTCATCGCGTAAGGCGGTAAAAGAACAAAATTTCAATATTAAAACGCAAAAGAATCAATAATCGTTTTGATTGCTGGCTGCAGGCAGTTGCAGCCGGCATCAACAGAGTCTAAAGCAGAATTCCATTGGTGACGGTGTCACCAACCCTCCTAGGAGCCAGATGTTCAAGCGCAGAAGTTTAATCATTTTTGTCATGATGACGCTGGTGATTTTCAGTTTGATCACTTATCTGGGTGTGCGCACCATCGAGCACGAGGTATTGCAGCGTCACTACCAATCCAAGATATTGGCACAGACGCGCGCCGCGCAGATGAGCACCAGTATCATGGATATTCTCCAGCAGAAAGCGACACGTCTGGACGCCATTATGGATTATGTCCAGCGCGATGATGACTCCTTTAAAAAGCTGATTGAGCAAGACAGTGATGTTAATGCAGTTTTTGTATTGCAAAAAGGTCACTTGCTGTATCCCAAGGATAATGAGCCACTGAGTCAACAAGAGCATGCCTGGTTGCAGATGATCGCCCCCCTGGTGGATGACCCTTCCTTGCTTTACAGCCACAGTCTAAAAAACGAGCATGCGGCGCCACAATCAGGCTGGTTTATCGGCGGAGAGCTTCAGGATGCGCTACTTATTTATTGGCGTAATAAAGGTAGCGACACGCTAGGATTTCGCGTTTCTTATATCAATTTACTTTCTGATGTCATCAATGCTGCCCAAGTGGATTTTGGCAACGATACGTTGGTCGTCAGAGAGAATGGGCGGGTGCTGTATCAGAGCAACCCCTATCGGCTATTAGATGAAAAACGACTACTGGAACAGCAAAACCTGCCATATCCACTTTCGGGCTGGCAGGTTAGTTATTATGGTCAGGCAGTCAACACATTGGCGGTATACCTCTGGGGTGGGATATTTATTCTGCTAATGCTGGCCAGTATTGGGTTTATTCTCTTCCGTCTATACCGTGAATATACGCAAAAAACACGCTTGGCACGTCAACAGGTGAATTTTGTTAGCCAGGTATCCCATGAGCTGAAAACCCCACTGACCAATATCACACTCTATGCTGAGCTACTGAAAGAGGAATTGACTGATCAGCATGGTGGTCAGCTAGGCTATTTGAATGTGATTATTGGCGAGAGCCAGCGCTTATCCCGTCTGATCCAGAATATTCTCACGTTTACGCGTGAACCCAAGTTGTATCTTCAGTCAGTGGATGTCAGCCAATTAGTCACACAGATTGCTCATACTTTTACACCTTCCCTGCAGGCTAAGGGAATGGCGCTGGTTGTCACAGTGGCTGAAAATGCGCTGGTGAATTCTGATGTAGACCGTTTGACGCAGATTATCAACAACTTACTCAATAACACAGAGAAATATGCCGCTACAGGGAAGCAAGTTGACTTACAAGTGGTTGCCCATGCGGACTATGTCGATATTCATGTACGGGACTATGGGCCAGGTATCGCAGATAAAGAGTTCGAAATGATTTTCATGCCTTTTTACCGGGTAAAATCAAACATTACTGAAGGGGTCTCAGGCACAGGTATTGGTTTGACGATCGCTCAGCAACTGGCACACAGTTTAGGTGGCAAGATCTCGGTGACAGCACTGTCTCCGGGGGTGCGTTTCACACTACGGTTGATGCGCCAAGCGCCCGCTACGGCGGCATAACGCTCCATCGCGATAATCCCAAGGGAGAATGATGAAAATACTGGTGGTTGAAGATGATACCAATATTCGCCAAGGACTGGTTGAAGCGCTTTCCCGCGAGGGATACACACTGATTGCTGCGGAAAACGGCAAAGTGGCGCTGGAAAAATACCAGCAGCAAAAACCAGACTTTATGATTCTGGATATCATGATGCCAGAGATGGATGGTTATCAGGTATGCCGTGAAATCCGCAAACAGGATGAAGATATCCCGATTATTTTTTTATCGGCCAAAGATGAAGAGATTGATCGTGTGGTGGGGTTAGAACTGGGTGCCGATGACTATATCAGTAAGCCATTTGGCATTCATGAAATTCGCGCCAGAATTAAAACCATTGCTCGGCGTTGTTTGCGTAGAAATAACCCTCAACCGGATACCCGTTTCTGCTTTGGCGACTTGACCGTCTATCCCAATGAGTTGTGTGCACTACGCCAGACAGAACGTCTGGAGTTATCGCTGCGTGAGATAAAAATTCTGGTTTGTCTTTATCAGCATAAAAATCAAGTGGTAACTCGGGAAATGTTGTTCGACGCAGTCTGGGGTTATGACTATTTACCCAACAGCCGTACACTGGATCAGCATATTTCTAAACTACGCAAAGTGATTGAACAGGATCCCAACAACCCATTATTGATTCGCACGGTACATGGGGTAGGCTATCGTTATCAAGTGACGTCAGATTCACCGCGATAACCCCACGTCAAGACGACATCTAGTGGAATAGCGGGGGAATGGCAGTTCGTTGGTATTCTGTTGGGGATTAAGAAACCTCATCCCTGAGGTTCTCACTTGCTGATAAAACGGACGAACCATATTTATGATCTAGCTGCTCTCGCGGCAGCTATTCATTGTCTGGCTTTGTTTCATCAGAATAAATTAATATATCTCCGGGCTGACATTCTAAATAGCGACAAATTGCATCCAGAGTAGAAAAACGTAACCCTTTCACTTTACCTTGTTTTAGCAGAGAGACGTTTTGTTCTGTAATACCAATGACTGACGCTAAATCTTTAGACTTCATTTTTCGCTTGGCTAACAGCACATCAAGTTTCACGATGATTGTCATAGTAATACCTTTAAATAAACTCTTGATTTTCTGTGTATATCATACTTGCCTGTTGCAATATGTGAGCAATGATGGTGATGCAAACAGCGAGGAATAAGGCAACAACATCTTGTACGGTGAAACTAAACGAGATGAATTGCTGACCTTCAGGCGCTTGCATGGTCAACCAAATGCTCAGTAAAGGCTCACAAATAAAAGTTAACAGCGTCCAGATGGCAATAGATTTACCCACTCGTCCCAAATGTTGTGCGGCAGTGACGGAAAAATAGGCTTTTTGTGCATAGGTTTGAAAAAGCAGACGCAACTGATAGAGCCCAAACACCAGTGCAAGCAGTGGAATGCTGGATAAAATAATAGCGCCGGCAATTTGCCATCCTGGCAGGGAGGCTACATTAACTTTGCTGTCACTGATAAAGGTCTCCGTCAGAGAAAACCCCAAGCCATGCCCGGCAATATTACCAGGAAATAACCAAGCGACCACGTTCAGTAAGATCATCATGATAAGAAAAGCGAGAGTGATGGTAGCCATCCGTTTGCTTAGGACTGAAATACGTGTTGTTGACATAAGAACCTCTGTTTTATGTGTGTCAGGAAGTGCGATCATGCCAATAAAATTATCGTAAAACAATAATAATTTAATGTTTAACGTTGTTTTATTATTGTTTTATTTAAATTCAAAAGCTTATCTTTTGATGAGCAACACCAAAAGGTCATCAGACTTGGCGATTGATGTGAATAGCGTGTCGCTTGGCAAGCCCCCCAGTCTGTAAGGCCAGATTTTTGCCAACAACATAAGTTCACTGGTCATCTGTTATCAATAGGAAGAACAAATTTCCCATAACCAAAGAGAATGTTTTACTCTGGTTAGCCAAAGTCACTACGACAGTATGGGTATGTTTGCCCAATCACATGTGGCCCTGATGGGCGGTTGCTTGTGGTTGAAGCGTACGGCGAGCGGGTTATAAGCAAAATTCTTACGGAAAAGGTCATTTAAATTGAGCAGCATCAACATATTTTTATTATAAATGCGGCATGCTTTTAAGCGCAGGTGAATGCAACGTTGAGCGATGGGCGTTGCGCTCCATAATTGTTTTATTTTAGAATTATGCACATAGCAGATTTGATTCAATAATGCCGGTTTAATCACCGGCATTTTTTTATCGATATTTCTTTGAGTGGTGCAGAGCTAGCCAACGTTTTATCAGTATTACTGTGGCAAGACAGGGTGGCTGAATGGCCAAGCGCTAGCAGCAGCCGGCGACACTTTCGTTCCAGAAACTGGCTTCTATTTTGTGGCCATCCAAGTCACGAACAAAACAGCCATAATAAGCATCACCATATTCAGGGCGAAGGCCTGGTGCGCCTTCATCTTGTGCCCCTGCGGCCAACGCCTGCTGATAAAATGCATCAACTTGTTGTTTACTGGTGGCAAAAAAACCAACATGAACGCCATTGGCGGTGCCAGCAGGTTTACCATCTATAGGGATTTGCAGCCAGAACTCTGGGTACTCATGGCCATAGCCAATGGCACCGGGGAAATCATGCACTCTCCGGCAACCTAGCGCACTGAGTACCTGATCATAAAATTGTGCGGCAAGATCAAATTTATTGGTTCCTAACGAGACATGTGAAACGCAAGGGGTAATATCCATCAGTTATCTCCTATTTACTGTATAAAAAAACAGTAATACATGGAGTTCATGATGTCAGGTAGCCAATGCGATAAGTGTGATCAGGTTCACAACCAAAATAGGGTAGACAATCGTAAAGGCGTTAAATCGATGGGCTTGCCCTGTGCATCTTCGTCAGAAGTATTTCAATCAAAGATTGAAAAACTAATGACAACAATGGGATAGTCCCTTGTTGTCATTAGATAAATGAAAGGATCAGAAAATAAACAGGTTTTCTTCAATATTAACGATTGCAACTCCTCGCAGAGTAATCTGGCTGTCAAAATAAGACACTATCGTGTCGTTATTCACCGCCTTGAAGTGCAGATCGTCAAAGCTCAAAGCTGAGTTGCTGAACAATATCTTGTCATCTTTAACATTGAAGTCCGCAATAATGTCCTTACCCGCACTGTCGCTGAAAATAAACAGATCGTTGCCCGTGTAGCCGTATAAGGTATCATC
>NZ_AYKS02000013.1 GCF_000496755.2 Serratia sp. DD3 | reverse complement strand
CCGGTCGTGCTGGTATGCGGTGATTTGGCTCAGCCCTGGCCTGCCGCCTCGCCGGTTCTGGTGGTGTCGCAAGGCTGTTGGGTGCGGGTGGAGGCCGGTCAGGATGTGGCTCAGGTCGCCCGTCAGTTGCTGCAGTTACGGCCCGACTGGGGGCGCCAACTGGCAGTGATGGTCACGGTGTGTCCGCAACAACACCCGGAGAGCGAGACGCTGACCAGCGACTTGCTGATGTTGCGTTGGCAAATCAGCCAATTGCAACGGGACACCGGGCATCGCGTGCCGCTGGTACTCAATGGTCAGGCGGGGAGTGCCCTGCTGGGTGACCGGGTGTGGCAATCGGCCATGACGGGTGACGAGGTCAATGTGTGGCGTGAGTCGGCGGCACCCTGTTCGGTGGCCCGCTGGGTGACGGCGGAGGGCACCTCGGCACTGGAACAACAGGTGTTGTTCAACAGCCTGATGGCCTGGTTTGAGCAACATGTCCAGTCCGTATTCAGTGCCCCTAACCCGGATATCCCGGCCATTGTGCCTTGTGCGGTGGTCTGGGGCATGGGCCCGTCCCTGGCGGACGCGCTGCCGCAGTCATTATGGACCCACTGGCTGACTCGTCAGACCGCCCTCAACCGTTCGGCAGGCTGGTTGCCGGGCCAGGCGGTTATCACCGACAACT
>NZ_AYKS02000012.1 GCF_000496755.2 Serratia sp. DD3 | reverse complement strand
GGGTCAGGTTCGGATCAAAAATCCGGCAAGACGCGATCGATTATTTCTGTTCAGTGCGCTGGCGATAGTCCTGTTGACGCTGCTGGGCAAGGCAGGAGACAGCGCGGGTCTGGAGCGAACGATCAAGGTCAATACCAGCAAAAGCCGAACATATTCATTTTTCCGACAAGGTGTTATCTACTATCAATTACTGCCTAAAATGAAAGAAGCCTACGCGATATTGTTGATGGAGAAGTTTACTTATTACCTGAGGCAGCATCGGTTATATACCCGCACACTTGGCATTATTTGAGTCTCTAAAAATGAGGGGATCTCTGAGGGTCAATGCCCATCGCAGTAGGCTGCAGGACTCGGCGGGCATAATAGGTATGCTTCAATAAGGTATCTGGCAATGGTCGCCAGTTGTCATCGATATATGGACGTTCAGCCTGTAATTGGCGGTAAACATCTTCACGCAGGCAGGTCAGATGAATATGCAACTGGTTCTGGCTGCGACCATAAGCTGAGTTGAGCGCCATTGCTAACATAGTTTCTGGGATCGGTTTTCCATGTTCAGCTGCCAGTCGGTAACGCATCAACCATGCATAACCGAAGTAATCAATGCGACTATCCACTAAAAGTTGAGGGCTTTCGATACCCGACATTGCCGCGGTCGGCACCAGAATGAAATGATAAGGAAAACGTGGATTTTGGATAATGCTGAAACCTTGACTTTTACCACTAGGAATATAGACCTGCTGGCAGGGAAACGCGCCACGCTTGTGTTGATAGTTGGACATACAGACCTTGTCAACCACCGTCCAGAGGGCGTCAGAACGTGAACAACCAACGAGAACGACTACCCCCAGTAGTAACAAACTGCGGAATAAGCAAAACTTCAAATGTTTCTTCATCTTATTTTCCTGTATCAATATTGTGAAGAAAAAAAACAGCATAGCTCAAAAACAGTTGAAACCCCGTTCCAATCGGTGTAGCCTCGCCACGTTTTTTCCACTCACTCATTTCGCAAGGAGGTATAGCATGAATCATCAACAACTGTTTACCCTTTGCAGGCCCAATCCTCAGGCATAATTTCCCGTCTTTAACAGAGTCGTTCAGATATTGCCAAGGCCTTGGCCTGCCATATTCTAATTAACCCATGCTCTGCATGTTGCAGCACTCAATAACATGAGTGATTACCTGCAACTAAAATCAGCGTGGGAGAACGAAATTAATCATCAGGATTAGTTATGGGCAATATTATACGCTCTGATGTGGCACAGGTTTCAGTGATTGCTGCGCCACACACCTGGATTGAAGGTAATGCAATCCAACAACTTGAAACCACCGCTAAACTTCCGAATATGTTACGTGTGGTCGGTATGCCAGATCTTCACCCTGGGCGCGGTTATCCGGTAGGTGCCGCTTTCTTTTCACAACACCGTTTTTATCCGGCTTTAATCGGTAATGATATCGGATGCGGTATGTCGTTATGGCAAACCGATTTAGCGGTGATTAAACACTCCCCGGATAAACTGGAAAAAAAACTGGGGAATATTGATGGCCCTTGGCAACAGGCGTTATCGCAGAATATCGCGCCGGAATTGGCACCTTATCGCCATGCGTTAGGGACGATTGGTGGCGGTAATCATTTCGCTGAACTGTTGCAGGTTGATGAAATTTATCAACCCGCTATCGGCGTGGATAAAAAGCGCTTATTACTGCTGGTGCACAGTGGTTCACGGGGGTTAGGGCAAGCGGTACTGGCACAACATATTACCGCTTATGGCCACCATGGGCTGCTGGAGGGAAGTGAAGAAGCGCGGCTTTATTTGCAGCAGCATCAACAGGCATTGGATTTCGCGGTGACTAACCGGCAAATCATCGCCCAACGAATACTGCAACGTTTACGCACCACCGGTGATTGTCTGCTGGATGTTCACCATAACCTGCTGGCTCCGGCCACGGTTGAAGGGGTGGATGGCTGGTTGCACCGTAAAGGGGCGACGCCGGCGGATGAAGGGCTGGTGGTGATCCCCGGCTCACGTGGTGATTACAGCTATCTGGTTAAGCCATTACCCTCTGCGAGCAGCCTGTATTCACTGGCCCATGGCGCTGGGCGTAAATGGATGCGCTCTGAGTGCAAAGATCGTCTATCGGCGCGTTTTACCACTGAACAGTTGGCGCGAACCCGTTTCGGTAGCCGGGTAATTTGCCGCGATCGGCAATTAATCTATCAAGAAGCGCCGGAGGCTTATAAGCCTATTGATAGCGTGATTGAGGCATTACAACAAGCAGGTTTGGTGACACCACTGGCACGGTTGAAACCGGTGCTCACCTACAAAACCCGTGGGGGTGCAGAATGATTTTATTACAGATTTCTGCGGCTCACGGGCCTGATGAGTGTTGTTTGGCGGTGAGCTTGGCGCTGCGACAACTCTGCCATGAAGCGCAGGCTTTGCAGGTAGAGTTGCATGAAATTGAGCGGGAATGGGGCCGCCAAGCCGGGACATTACGTTCCGTGCTGCTTACCCTTAATGGTTCGGCGGCTGAACAGTTGGCAGGGCAATGGTGCGGTACCTTGCAATGGACTTGTGAGAGCCCGTGGCGCAGCGGACGAACCAGAAAAAACTGGTTTATTGGTGTGGCGCGATTTTCCCCACTGACGCTGTCAACGGAGCGTGAGATCAAATTTGAAACGTTGAAGTCCTCTGGGCCAGGAGGACAACATGTGAATAAAACCGAATCGGCGATTCGTGCCACTCACCTTGCCAGTGGGATCACGGTAAAAGTGCAGTCGGAACGTAGCCAACATGCCAATAAACGACTGGCCTGTTTATTGATTGCTCAGCGGCTGGAGCAGAGTGAACAGCAGCAGTGGGCGCAACAACGGGCTCAACGGCGGATGGTTCATCATCACATTGTCCGTGGTGCGCCGGTTCGTGTGTTCGTGGGACGTGATTTTACGCCAACCCGCTAAGTGACGGGTTGGCGAGCAGTAATAAGAAGAAACATGATGGAAATACAAAGAAAATATGGCCGGACGTATCATTATCCGTTCTCACCGGGGACTACCAGTGACGATCGGATTAATAAAGCGTACTGGCAAGACTTACAGCTAATTGATTCGTTAATACATACTGAAAAGCTGGATGGCGAAAACAACTGCCTGAATCAATACGGAGTTTTTGCTCGCTCGCATGCAACGCCGACGGTGTCTGCCTGGACTAAGCACATCCGTCAGCGTTGGCAGCAGATTAAACATGATCTGGGTGATATCGAACTATTTGGTGAAAACCTGTATGCCACGCACTCCATTGAATATCATGGGCTGGAACAAAGTTTTTACCTCTTTGCTGCGCGTTGCCAGGATCGCTGGCTGAGTTGGGAGGAAGTGAAATTCTACGCAGCACTGTTTGATTTTCCCTGTGTGCCCGAGATCACCTTGGCGAAGCCATGGCAAACGGAGCCTGAATATCGGCTCGCAGTAATGGAACAGGCGATGGGGCCGGGCTGTTTTGCACCTCACGATGTCCATACGGGGTTACCGTGCTCGATGGAAGGGATTGTCACCCGCAACGCGGCTGAATTTCCCGTTGAGGCATTTTCTCAGCACGTTTTTAAATATGTGCGGAAAAACCATGTGAAAACCGATCGCCACTGGCGGGTTAACTGGCAACGAGCCCGCATGGCGTATGAATATCAACAGGAGGATCACCATGTGGAGCCTGACTAATGATAAACAGTGGGACCGCTTAACGACAAGGTTCCGTTGGGTAGCTGATATGCACCAGGTGCCACAGGACCCACACCATCATAGTGAAGGGGATGTGGCGATCCATACCCGGCAGGTCCTGGGGGCGCTGAGTGAATCTGTGGTGTTTAATGCTTTGCCACCACAGCAACAAGAACTGCTGTGGGCGGCGGCACTGCTCCATGATGTGGAAAAGCGCAGTACTACCCGTATTGAGGCGGATGGTTCAGTGATATCACCTAATCATGCCAAGCGGGGGGAATTGACCACCCGATCAATTCTTTATCGTGACGTTGTCACGCCATTTGAGTTGCGGGAGCAGATTGCCGCGCTGGTGCGGTTTCATGGCCTGCCGTTATGGATAATGGAGCGTCCATCATCCGAACGTGCGTTACTTGCTGCGGCATTACGCGTGGATACCCGTTTATTGGCACTGTTGGCGCGGGCAGATGTGCTGGGGCGTGTTTGTGTGGACCAAGCCACTTTATTGAGCAATATCGAACTGTTTGAGTTGTTTTGCCAAGAGCAGCAGTGTTGGGGAACCGCGCGCACTTTTACCAGTGATTATCAGCGCTACCATTATCTGACACATCCCCAGGCCAGTGCTGATTTTGTGCCTTATGAGCAATTTGACAATCAGGTGACGCTGCTATGTGCGTTACCGGGGATGGGCAAGGATCGTTATATTGCGCAACATGGGGCGGGGCTTGCTACCGTCAGCCTGGATGATATTCGCCGCCAGCACCGGCTATCACCTTGCGATAAACAAGCCACCGGTTGGGTGGTTCAGCAAGCCAAGGGGCATGCAAAAACGCTGCTACGCCGTGGTGAGCCGTTTATTTGGAATGCCACCAATATTACCCGCCAATTGCGTAGTCAACTGGTTGAACTGTTTGCGGCTTACCGGGCAAGGGTAAAAATTGTTTACCTGGAGGTGCCCTATGCGCAGTGGTTACAACAAAATGCCGGGAGACAATACAGCGTACCGATTAAGGCGATGGAACATATGTTGAGTAAACTGGAGGTCCCACAACTGGATGAAGCGCACGAAGTGGAGTGGCGGGTGCAAAAGGCCTGATCAGTGTGCTCAACGAGCGTGTTGATGCCCTATGGCAATGCCGCTGTGACGGGGGCGGATTGCCATCACGGTGATTAATGATTTATCAGACCCTCCCTTATTTTACTGTGGGCCGTTACTTACCTTGACCGACCCGCATTTTACTTTTTAAGTGGCATGAGAAAAGGTGTTTGCTCGGATATACTTAAGTACCTGCTGTAGCAGGTAGACGGAAATGAGTAACAACTCGTTGAATTATTGTCTATATCAATAAACATAGGGAATATGATGAAAAAGAAACTGGGTATATTTTTTATTCTGATAATGATGGTAGTCGGTTATGTCACTGCGGCTGATAAAACCAAAATCGCCTATGGTGAAGACCCTAATCAATATGGTGAGCTGTATTTACCGAAAGACAAGGCCAAAGGCTTGGTGGTAATGATCCACGGCGGATACTATCAGCCACAATTTACGCTGAGCTATTTAGACCCAGCCAGCCAGGATTTGGTTGCCCGTGGTTACGCCGTATGGTCGATTGAATATCGCCGCATGACGCAAGGTGGGGGATGGCAAACCACCTCACAAGATATTTTAGCGGCGATTAATCACCTTGATACCCTTTCTGCACAATATGATTTACCGAAAAATATTGTTCTGGTTGGGCACTCTGTCGGTGGGCAATTTGCTCTGTGGGCGGCTTCTCGAGCTACGCAGCCATCAAATACTTTTGGTATGTTAAAACCTAAAATTGCTGGTGTTGTCAGTTTAGCCGGAGTGAGTGACTTGCTGTTGTTGGATAAAGGCCACCGCAGCGCACACAGGGAGACGCCAATTACTCAATTCATTGGTGCCGACCCCGCAGTGTCTTCTGACATCCTTAAGAAAGTGTCCCCGATTGAGTTACTGCCTTTAGGTATAAAACAGATTTTGGTGCACGGAGATATGGATATCAATGTACCGATCGGCGTCAGTTCACTGTATCAAGATAAGGCTATCGCAGCAGGGGATGATGTAAGCATGGTCATTGTGCCATTAGCTGATCACTTTACCTTGCTGGACCCTGCGCTACCATTTTGGAAAGAAACGGTCACCGCGATTGATACCTTGATAAAGTGAGTTTCGTCACAATTAACGTTTGTGATCCCGCGTTATTTGTATTCGTCTTACCGCCCTCGTGATGGGGGCGGTTTGCCATCACGGTGATTAATGCTCTATGACCGTGACTATTGATCTATCACTGTGACTAATAAGGGGGATTCAAACATCGCTTGTGGTGAAATGACTTGTTGGTTCCAGGGAACCTGCTTGCCATAGCGGTCATATAATTTGAATAGCACGATAGGCGTGAAATGAAACTCACTGATTTTTTGCAACTTGCCGATGGGGACGCCCAAAGCGCGATCATAAATTTTCCAAACCAGTTCTGAGCAATACATTTTATTATCTGACCAAGTGAATTGCATATCGTAAGGCAGATTAACAAATTGCTGTGCCTGTTGGCGGATGCGCAGTTGCTGTAGTTCACTAAGCGGTTGCCCACCATTTTTCAGCCGTTTGATAACAAAGTGTTTGCCCTCGCCGCGCGCTATCCAGGCATTTAGCGGGGTATATTTAACCTGACCCGCAGCCTCGAAAACATAGGGTTTGCCATTACGCAGTAAAATGATCCCCATATGGCTATAGGGCGAGCCTGTGGCTTGCTGAATGGCCAGACTTTGTGATGAACGAGATTGCTGGAAAATGATATCCCCTTCTTGTAGTTTAGGCAGTCCCTTGGCTTGGCTGACCACGCCGGCCATCAGGCATAATAGACAATAAAAGAATACCGCCAGCCTTTTGTTCAAAAACATCATTTATCTCCACAAAATTCACTTGCCAAGCATATTAGATGGCTTATGTGTGCAGACGGTGAAGTGAGGGCGATTTGAGTTTTTGGCAATTGGTTGATTATCGCGACTTAATGTATCGCCGTACTGACCAGGTTTGGATCGAACGTGAACTGCCTGAAAACCTGCGTGCCAGCCAAGCACATGGGCATGATGATCATGCGTCCCCCCATGCGGGTCATGCGCACAGTGAAGCGCAAGGTGCACCCTTGTTGATAAAGCGCGATGCAGCAACCGGAAAGGTCAGCGTACAGGTGATATTAGATGAGCTGCACCGGGTGATTGATGTGGAATTGGCCCATTATGGCAATGTGGGATACGGCGGTTCCTGGTCTGCGGCCTATTGGCTGATCGACCCCAATGCGTTAAGCCGCATGGAAAAACAAGGTGGGGTGAAGGATGGGGTGCAGCACTACTTGCTGCAAAAAGGGGAACGTACTATCCAGGTTGCTTGGGATGTCGCGGGGCAGTATGCCCGGAGCATTGAGCAACGTGATAGCCATGGCACATCAATCCAACGGATGACGGCCACCCCGTTTAATGACCCGCAGATATTGCCTTGGCAAAAACTGACGGATTATCAACGCGGGGATTATTCCGACCTGCTGGATTGACCTTGGCATGGTTTAATCAACACGCCATAATACCAACGCCTCTTCGGGGGCGTTGGTATTAACGCTACCATTCTGATGGGCTTATCTAACAAGCGAAATATCTTATCTATTTTCATTGTTTGTTTCCTTAGACAGTGGAAGCGTCAATAAGCTGGCCAGCAGGCAGTGTTGCTACACACCTGCCGTTGCCTTACTGCTGATTTTCATGATGAAAAAAACAGTAAACGGTAAACATCCTGGCAACTCACCTTTCAAGCTATTTTCCCGCTAGTAAGCAGATTAGGGAGAGGCCACTGTTTCTCCGCTTTACTGTATAGCATGGTCTACTCTCAGGCTTGTTATCCAATCAGGCTTGTTATCCAATGTCGAGAATAATGAAAGGGGTTATTAGCTGCAGTAAGGTGAGTTGACCGGATGTTTAATTTGAAAATCAGCATTTTAATGGTTGTTTAATTCAATTATATAAACTTGCAGTGTTAAATTGTTAATGGCGTTTCCGAAAGGCAGATTGCAAGGCAAGATCACGAACACTTTACGATCGGTTCGATTCTGTCTGAGTTGTTGGGAAAGGCAGTGATGACTTACGGAACGTTAAAGGCAACTAGCAGAGGTGTTCCAACAGAAGGGGGCAGGGCTTTGCGTATTCATCAGCGTGGGCGAAGGATACTGTTAGGAAGCGACGCTTGGCTGGCAGGGATACTGATGCAATCCGAGTATCTGTTGCTCGAGTTATCCCGCCGCTACAGCCTGGGATAAATCCAGCTGTAGCGGGGAAAGTTTGTGCTAATAAGCGACAGTAACAGGTAACGCTAAGTGATTAATTAGATAAATCAATCTGATAAAGGCTCATGCCGTTGCCGTCATCCGCTTTGTATATACTGATATTTATCAAACCAATGCTCTGCGCATAGGCCAGCTTATCTGCAGCAGAACGGAAAATAACGGGGCCAGCAGTGGATACAGGGACAAAACGCCAGCTACGCGCATTACCATCTTGCACCCGTGCCAAGATGGCCCGGTTCTTGATGTAATTTATCAGCACATCGCGGTTGTTATCCGGTGATGCATAAATAATCCGATCCGCCGTCAGCCCTGGGAAACCGCCGCCACCGGTAGCTCGATAATTGTTGGTGGCAATAATAAATTGCTGGCTGGCATCTATAGTTTTCCCTTTATAGGTGAGCTCAACAATCCGCTTGCCGACCGGTTGTGTGATATCAATTTGATATTTCAAATCATCGGACGTAAACATATCAAAATTAAAACTGGGAAATGATGCGGTCAGGTTTTGTGCCACTTCAACAGCAGGATCAATCTGGTTAAAGCGCTCTGCCGATTTTTCCAACCAACCTTTGACAATATCACCCGTGACCAGCACCGCATAGACCGTATTCGGATAAAGATAGAGATCGGCGGCGTTATAGATAGACAGCTCCCCCGCTTTAACTACCGTAAAATCGCCCACACCTGAAAAGCCCCCCTTAAATGGTGCACTGACGGAAAGGACAGGAATATCGCTATATTCAGGTAGGTTAAGATCGACATAAGCCTTAACATAATCAGCTTGGGCAGCATTGACAATCTGAATGGCAGAGACCTCACCAACATCTGCAAAATAGGTTGTCATATCAAAATCACTTCGTCCAATCGGTGTTTTGACGTAATCAATTACCTCTTCATTAACGATCTGAATCGCTTGTGAAATTGACGGGTCGCTATCCACATAGGTTTTTGTAGCGGCATCTAATAGCGTTTTATCCAATTCAACGCGGGTGTTTTCTTTGACGACCTTCCAGCCGGATTGATCGTGCTGTAAGGTTAAATGAATCAAACCTACCGCCTTGCCCCAATAGCTGGCCATCACTGCCGGGACACCATTGAGAAAACCATTTTGACTGTCGACGCCTGGAGCAGTACAGTCTCTGCTACTACAGGATGCCAGCGGGAATTCATTGTGGCTATGCCCCATAATGATCGCGTCTATCCCAGGGACTTTCGCCAGATAATAGTTGGCGTTTTCCATCTCTGCTGAGTAAGCACCGGTACTATATCCACCGTGGGAGAGTGCGATAACCAGATCGGCACCTTCCGCTTTGGCCATTGGCACATATTTTTCGGCAGCTTCAACAACGCCGCTAACGCCTATCTGCCCATCCAACCAGCGCTTGTCCCAGTTCATTATTGGCGGAGGGGTAAAACCAATCACGGCTATTTTGATAGGTAACTGACTTTCCTGACCCTGCTCGTCATAGATTTTCACGCTTTTATTCAGGATGATATAGGGCTTATACAGTGGCTTACCGTCCTTCTGACTCCAGACATTGGATGAGACTAGCGGAAAGTTGGGGCCAACACATTTTTTTTGCTCACTCACTGCGGGCAGCGCAGCGATATTGAAGGTTGTACCGGTAACCTGGGCCAGGTAAGGTAGACCGTAATTGAATTCATGATTACCAAGAGTAGCCGCATCGTAACCTATCTCATCCATCGCTTGGTAAATAGCCAGCTTTTCATTACAGCTGATTGGATTAACCTGCGCCTGATAGTCAGCCAGCGCAGTGCCCTGAATGGTATCGCCGTTATCCAATAGCACAACATTGCTATATTTACTTTTAATTTCACGCAAGAGCGTTGCCGTTCGCTCAAATCCGAAACTCTTGTCCTCACTGAGCTTAAAATAGTCATAGCTCAGAATATTTGCATGTAGATCGGTTGTTGCAGCCAGTGTCAGCTCACCGCTACCGATTGCTGGAGCAGCGGCGGTATCTTCGTGATTGTCGCTTGAATCACAGGCATTTAAAGCTAATACTGAGACAGATAGTAGGGATAGGGAAATAATATTTTTCTTAAAATTCAATAACATAATCTCTCCAAGGGAAGGCGTGATTTGCACATTGACTGATGCCTTATAAACATCATTCCATGATTAAATATCAAAAGATAATAATAAAAATTATCTATTACATCGGCATTTCATTTTAATGAATTTAAAAAATAAGCAAATGAACGCAGTGACTAAATAAACAAGAAACTGCTTATAATTATATTGAAAGGCTAATATTGAATGCCAAAGTTAATTCGAGCGGCAGCAATGCCGCACGCACGAATAGAACAGTCACTTGGCCCATCGGCATCGTAAAATGGCTAAGGGCCCTTAGCCATCCCTCATATGAGCGAGGCATAGCGCGGTTTCTGAGGTATGATCTCCGTTATTGACCCGCTAATATTGAACAGACAGCCTTAAACCGGGCAAAAAACCAGCCTCTGCAATACCCACCAGCATTCTCAATACATACAGGCTGTTAGGCCAGTAGCGAATATCGTGGCGGTAGATGCCACGCCACAGATCACCATGATAATCGCAATCCAGCGCCGTGCACCGACGATCCCCAGCATGATGTTGCTGGGAATGCCGTACACCCTCATTTCCTCGGTGATAAGTGTGATGCAACCCAAGAATATTAAATTCCACTCTACTATTATCCCAAGAATTTATTATTCTCATTAATGACTTTTATTCATTATGAGGGAATGCAATGAAAATACTAGGAGTAACAAAGGTTGCTGTACTTATGTCCAGCCTGACACTGATGGGGTGCGATGACGATCATTTTTCCACCAGCCAGCAAGAATCGCAAACTAGTGCCGAACAGATAGTCACTCAGATGAGCCCACGAGAAAAGATCGGCCAGGTGCTCATGCTGGATGTGCGTAACTGGGGAAAAAATGCTGCCGGCGAACCTGAAGGCGTCACCGTGCTCCCTACGGAGCTGGCTAAAGTCATCAATGACTACCGGCTGGGTTCTGTGATCCTGTTTCGGGAAAACTTTATTAATACACCACAAAGTTATCAGCTGATTCAGGATTTACAGAAGGCCAGTTATCAGTTGCCTCTACTGATCAGTACCGATCAAGAAGGCGGATATGTTACTCGTCTGCGTGAAGGCACTGAAATGCCGGGTAATATGGCACTGGCCGCAACACGCGATGCCAATATGGCACAACTTGTGGGTGAAGTTCACGGCTCGGAACTCAACGCACTGGGCGTGAACATCAACTTTGCACCAGTTGTGGATGTCAATACCAACCAGAATAACCCGGTTATCGGTGTGCGTTCGTTCAGCAGCGATATTGCGCTGGTTAATGAGATGTCGAGTGCCTATATCAAGGGATTGCAGCAGAATTCTGTTATGTCCACTGCAAAGCACTTCCCTGGTCACGGTAACGTGGAAACCGACTCGCATTTTGGGCTACCGATGGTTCCTTATACTGAAAGTGAATGGCGGCAAAGCGATTTGTTGCCATTCAAAAATGTTATCGAACAGGGCATTGATGCCGTACTAACGGCACATATCATCGTTCCTGCCCTTGACGATACCAAAGTAGTTTCTAAAAAAGATGGTACTGAAATCGGTTTACCAGCCACATTGTCCAAAAAAATCATCACCGGTATTCTTCGTGATGAGCTCAAATTCAAAGGCCTGGTATTTACTGACGCAATGGATATGGGCGCTATCACCGAGAACTTTGGTGCTAATGAAGCCGTGGAAATGGCGCTGATGGCAGGCAGTGATGTCATGGTGATGCCAGTCCATATCTGGGATCAAGAAGGGATTGATCAACTGGAAGATCTTTACCAATACCTGGAAACTCAATACGCTAAAAATCCAGAGTTTGCGTCGCGCCTACAAGAAGCCGCGACCCGGGTTGTGCAAACTAAGTTGGCAAAAAAGATCGGTGCCACAAGCAATTCACGTACTTTAGAGTACGCTCAATCTGTCGTTGCTTCACCTGCGCATAAAAGCGATGAACAGAAAGTGGCAGAGCACTCTGTTACGCTTATCAAGAATGACAATCTGTTGCCCTATTCCCTTAATGGACAGAATAATGTGCTGATCATTTCTGATGAAAATACGCGCAATGATATTATCCGCAGTGAATTGCAAAACATTGCAAGCAAGCTTGAAAACCAGGAAATCACAGTTTCCAGCCTGGCATATAAGCTGGATCAGCAAACCGTGCCAGCCAATCTGGAAGCGAGTATTGAAGCCAACGATCTGGTTATTCTGGTCACTTACAATCTAAAAAACAAAGGGCGTGCTGCACAGCAGACCATTGATAAAGCGAGAGAATTGGGGATACCCCTGGTTGTTATCTCATCACGCAATCCCTATGACATTGCTTATCTGGATAATGTGACCGCCAACCTGGCTATTTATGGTATCACCGGGTTTGATGTTACCAACAACAATCGTAACTCTCTTGAAGCCAATATTCGGGCAGGCATCAGAACATTATTTAAAAATGAGACTGACACCCTCATCTTTAATGTTCCTAGCGGTAAATTGCCGGTTGATATCAAATCTCCTGAAGGTGAAGTCATCTACCCCTTCGGGCATGGCTTGACTTACTGATTCCAGTAAAAATTACCTCAGTTGCGCAAAGTAAAAATCCGCCTTCCTAGAAGGCGGTATTGTTTTGGCGGACACTTCTACTTAGCATCTACAACGGTAGGGGATGCAGAGATTACTTATCTATTATCATGCTATTTATTGATGAGCTATACTTTTATAAAAGAGTAGTAAACAATGGCTTCAGCTAAAAGTAATATTATACTTATTAATAATAAAAAAAACTTCACCTTTATCCAATAAGTCATTTTTCTAGGTGGTGACCTAATGAAATCGTAGTGTTCTGAATCCATATCTCTAACAATGAAGTTATTCTTACTAACAATCAGGGGAAACAAAAAATAAAAGTCCTTTTGGAATGTTAAGAAAACACCACCAGATTGAGATAATGTTATCCCTCCTGGTAAGAACCCAAATTTTTCATGAAATGCATTACACAATAGCTTATGATTTTTGTTATTTATTGAGGAGTAACCGAAAGCAATTACCCCACTAATTATGAATGATATAGTTAGTACTGCGGATAGAATGTTCATTCTATTTCCCAATGGTTTGATAAATTAATTCACCAGCAGACTCACCTCCAGATGATATTATTCCCCTCCCTAAATAGCCGCCTGTAGCCCCAAGCGCTACGCCACAAATCAAAGCGCCTGTACCTCCTGCTGCCATAGTTGCTGCTCCTAAAATAACACTACACAAGCCCATACCTGCTGCACCTCCAGCTAGCCAGAGAACAAAAGGTGAGCTTATCAGCAGCTAACCCACATCTTATCATCATGATCGAGCGCTGTACTTATTATCAGAATTCGCGATCTTCCCCTCGGCAAAGGCTTCAATTTCAATTAACAAGTCGGGCCTGGCCAGTCCTTTAACGGTGACCATCGTCATACAGGGCTGATGCCCTTGCAACCAAGGGGTCAAAATAAGGTTACGCTCCTCTGCGGGCAGTGTTTCGCCTCCCCAGTAAAAGGTCATTTTGATGATATCACTGACGCTTAAGCCCTGTGCTTCGACATTTTTACGGATGTTGTCGAGCGCTAGGCTAAATTGCTGAGATTGTTCTTTAGGGACAAAACCATCCTGGCGCATACCTATCTGCCCTGAAATCACCAATAGTGATTTATTATGGTCGAGAAGTTCGGAGGTTGCATTTTGTCGTAACTGACACCACTGAATTTCATTTCCAACAATAAGAAACAAGATACAACTTTCCATTCTCAACACACTCGACCTGATTATGGGGCTGCTCTAGGTCGGCTGCTCTTCATGGGGATCAGCGAGACCACCACCGCACCCAACACCAGAAAACTGGCTACCAGATAAATTCCCGCATTGAAGCTACCGGTAACATCCTTCAACCAACCCATTAAAAGTGGGCCTAGCGCAGCACCAGTCATCCCCGTGGCATTGATAACCGCTATACCGATAGCACGTGCCCGCAGGCTAATGGATTGATCGGGCGTGGTCCAAAAGATCACCATCGCGGAAAACGCCCCGGTGGAGGCCATAATAATCCCCAGTAACTGCAACAGACTGGTCGCGCCGAATGCGGTAAACATCCAGCCTGCCGCAGCAAAAAGATAGGGTAGCAGCGTATGCATTTTGCGTTCCTGCAAACGGTCTGAGCGTTTACTCCACCAAATCATCCCTATAATGGTACAAACCTGTGGAATTGCACTGAGAAAACCAATTGTGATGTTGCTGCTGTTCTGATTAAAACTCTGCAAAATCAGTGGGGTCCAAACGCTTAAGGCACTTAGCGTGTTGGTCAGGCAGAAGTAAGCCAAAGTGTATAGCATAATCGCCGGGGTAAACAGCTCACGCCACATGCTTCCGCTTTGCAACGCGGTATAGCTGGTTCTCCCTTGAGGTTGTACCAGACTCAACTTGTCTGCCTCCATCATTTCATGCAAACAGGCTTTGTCGTCCTCGGTTAACCATTTCGCCTTAGTGGGGCTATCATCAAGATAAAACCAGACTACCACCCCCAGTAGTACCGAAGGAAAACCCTCCAATAGGAACAACCATTGCCAGCCACGGAGAGCTAGCAGGCCATCCATGCTCAATATGTAGCCCGATGCCAGCGAACCTAGCGCCATAGTGACCGGCATCGCGATCATGAACAGGGCGTTGGCCCGCGCGCGATAGTAGGCAGGGAACCAGTAGGTGAGATACAGCAATAAACCGGGTAAAAAACCAGCCTCGGCAATACCAACCAGCATTCTCAATACATACAAGCTGTTAGGGCCAGTGGCGAACATCGTTGCGGTAGATGCCACGCCCCAGATTACCATGATGATCGCAATCCAGCGCCGCGCACCGACGATCCCTAGCATGATGTTGCTGGGAATGCCGAACACCACATACATCACATAAAACAGGGTAGTCGCTAGGCCAAACATGGTGCTCGTCAGGCCAATATCTTTCCCCATGGTCAGACCGGCAAAACCAATGTTTATGCGGTCCAGATAGGAGAAAACAAACAGGATGAATAGAAATACTAGCAGACGACGAAAAAGCTTATTAATAACGGCCTGTTGGCGGGCATTCAGCCGTGCATCATTGGCTTCAGGAAGCATCGGCGGGTCACATTGTATCTGCTCAGAAGAGGGGCTACCATTCATGATATCTCCGCAATAAGGGTTATGGGTGTTGAAAATCCGGTGCAGGCACTCAGACAGACGCTCCACAGCGTTATCAGCTTGCAGGGAATATATAATATTTTGATATTCCTATTAAAATGGCCATCCCCAGAGATATCCATGGGCCATTTATTTTTCCTTATTGCTTAATTCGACACCAAAACATGGGCTCACTTATAGGAAGGAATATATTCAGATAGCAACTGGTTTCTTAGTGAATGATACAAAAATGTTAACTGTGTTGCATTTTTGTATCATTTATGTGCGATATTCGGCCAAAACACGATGGCGATCGGTAGGGAAGGGCTGTAATGCTATAGCCACTTAGCATTAGCAGCTATAATCAGCGTGAAAATACTCCCTCAGTAAGGAAAATCATGAGCCAAATACCCGATAGTCCGTCTCAGGAAGATTCGGTTTTTCACCGTGAGGAATTCCCGTTTTACTGGATCGTCAATGTCTATGCGCGTTATACCCAAATCATGGAGGTCACGCTCAAGAAGGTTCAACTGGATGTGTCACGTTTTCGGGTGCTGGTTATTACCCGGCTGTATGGCAGTGCCAGCATCTCGCAGATTTCCGAGTATGCGATGGCTAAAATGCCGACAGTCACCAAAATTGTTGGACGGCTGCGTGACGATGGATTAGTGACGACCGTCAGCAGCGAACGGGACGGCCGCGTTACTGAGGTGACACTCACCGCTGCCGGCAGGGCCAAAGTGGAAGAGGCACACCGCCTGACGCAGAAAGTATTTGAAAAGGCATTCAAGGGTATGACAGCTGCACAGAAAGAGAAAATGAACCAGTCTCTTGGGCGAGTCTTGGGCAATCTCAACGAGCTTTGATATTCTCCCCATAGTACCTTGATCGCAAAACTGTGATCAAGCGAACAAAATACAATCTAACATACTGTAAAAAAAGACTTTAAAACTGCCGTCTGGGATTTTCTCCCCGACGGTTTTTTTGTTGGAGAATCATCTTATTTTCCATTTTATTCATGATGATAGCTTATTAAGTATGTAATTCTAATGTTTATTAATTGTTGCTTAAATGTAATATTTACGTGAAGTATTACTTGAATTTTCATCTAAATCCTCCATGATTGATTTATCGGCAATCTGCATAAGAAACGTACCAACAGTTATTTCCAGGACAGATACGTTTTTTAAATCCAAGGTGGCAATGGCAATGATGAACCATTTTAGTAACAGCAATGCCTACATTGAAAGATTCACCCTAGGGCAAGGCGACCTGCTCTTTGCGGTGAAAGATACCCTTGATGTCACAGGATATGCCACGCAGGCAGGGTGCCGAGCTCTCGCATCTGCACCTCCGGCGCAGCATCATGCGCAAGTGGTTGGCTCCCTACTCAATCAGCACTGTATTCTGAAGGGAAAAACCACGCTGCATGAGTTGGCATTTGGCGTTACCGGGATTAATCCATGGAGCGGAACCCCGCTGAATCCTCAATATCCAGAGTTAATCCCCGGTGGTTCTTCCAGCGGTTCGGCAGCGGTAGTGGCCGCTGGCGATGTGGATTTTGCCATAGGCACCGATACTGGTGGTTCGGTTCGTCTGCCTGCGGCCTGTTGTGGAGTCCTGGGGCTAAAACCAACCTATGGCCTGCTCAGCCGCCAGGGGGTTACGCCAGCACAGAGTTCGTTAGACTGTGTAGGTTTTTTCGCTCGTCGGGCTGACGTGTTGCGCCAGGTGTTGAGCCGCTTGGCCATTCAGCCGAGCAACAGGCTGTCAACACTGCCACCAATAGGGGTGATTAGTGCCGCCGCTCCGTCTATCGACGCGTTAATTCTCCAACGGTTAGAGCAAGCTGGAGCCAGGCTGTCTCCCATCTTGCTACCAGAGCTTGACGAAGCTCACCTGGCGGGAATGACGATCATTAGTCATGAAAATTGGCAAGCGTTTCACCCACTACTGGAGTTGGATGGCATCTCCGATGATGTTGCCACCCGCCTGCGCTCCGGAGAAACGGTGAAGGTCGCCGAACTGGCCGAAGCTGAACGCGTGCGGCAGAGTTTCAGCGATCGGCTCGATACGCTGCTTGCCCGCACTCCGCTGATGGCCTTGGCCACTCTGCCAGAACTGCCACCGACGCTGTCCGAAGCCCGCGACCCGCTCAGCATGGTCAGCCTGACACGGCTGGTTCGACCTTTCAATCTCAGTGGGCACCCGGCAATTTCGATCCCAATCGGCGAGATTGATGGGCGCCCAGTAGCGCTCCAACTAGTCGCCAGTAAAGGATTAGACCCTCTGCTCGTTGAGGCTGCGGAGTACCTTCTCGCCAGACTCCACTGACCGCACTGCTCTTTATTATTAGATTAATCAACTCAGTAAGTACGGTTTACTGCGGCAGCACTCGGCTGCTCGCTAACCACAAAATCACCCAGGAGGAAGCCATGTCAGCTCTACATATTTGTGAAGATATCGCTCCATTACTGAATGATATTGCAGCTCACAGCGTGGATTTTGAGCATCAACGTCATATTTCCGCCGATATTATTGCTCGTTTTAAACAGATCGGGGTTTACCGTGCGCTAGTGCCTAAGGTTTACGGCGGTGATGAATGTTCTCCGGCACAATTTTGTGAATTGGTTGAACAGATTGCTACCGCCGATGGTTCGGCTGGGTGGGTCGCGAGCTTTGGTATGAGCCCGTTTTACCTTGGCGCGTTGCCCACCGATACGTTGCAGGTTCTGTATCGTGACGGGCCGGACGTCATCTTTGCCGGGGGCATATTTCCCCCTCAGCGAGTACCGCAGATAGATGGTGGCTACCGGGTAAGCGGGCGCTGGAGCTTTGCCAGTGGCTGCATGGGGGCTTCCATCTTTGGTGTAGGCATCATGCCGGAAGGCGGACAATCGCTACCACGTATGGCGGTGTTACCGAAACGCAGCGTGCAGATAGATCCGACCTGGCACACCGTGGGGCTGGCGGGCACCGGTAGCCACGATCTGGTGGTGAATGATGTGTTTGTCCCGCACGAGTGGACCTTTACTCGCGGCGCAGCACTCAATCTGGATGGGCCGTTGTACCGCTATCCGGTGCTCTCCCTGGCGACACAGGTGCTGTCGGTGGTGGCGCTAGGTGTGGCGCGCGCAGCGCTGAATGAAATCTATTCCATTGCTCATCGCTCACAGTCGGTCACCGGTGCGCCGCAGTTAGCCGAACGGCCACAGGCTCAGATCCAGATTGCCCACTGCGAGGCTGAGCTGTGCTCTGCTCGCTCTTGGTTCTATCAGGCGATTGATGATGTCTGGCAAGCGCTATTGGTAGGTAACGACGCATCCTGTCAACAGATTAATGCGCTACGCCTGTCTTCTACTCATGCCACACGGGTGGCCGCAGAGGTTGCGCGTCAAGCTTTGGCACTCAATGGTATGGGTGGGATAGCACTGACAAGCCCACTACAGCGCTATGTGCGCGACACCCTGGTAATTACTCAACACGCTTTTATGGGTGACCTTTCTTATATCAATGCCGGTACGGTGTTTTTCGGCGGTAAGCCGCTGCCGGGTTATTTGTGATTTTTACTCAGAAGGAACAACAGATGAACCAATCAAACAAACTACGGGTGCTGTTTTGCATCGGCGTAAACCAGAATTTTTTTGATGCTACTGCGCCTGAAGCCAAGCAGGTATGGGCTGCCTTTGGCTCAATGATGACAGGGATGGAGGAAATGCAAGGCATTCGGGTGATTGGCAATATGGACGACGATCAAATTATGGTCGGGCCATCGTCAGGCTGGCCGTGGACGACATACGTACTGGCCGATGCCGATGCGCTGGAACACGTCAACGCGGTATGCAACTTATTCCGTACTACCCCCGTCGGCGATGGTACTTACAAGTTATGGAAATACTGCAAGATCGAAGCCCGCATCGGCCGTGAACTGATCATACAGCACTAACGGAGCCACCATGAACTTACCGGATGCTCAGCGTTTACAGCAATTAGAAGATCAGCAGGCGGTACGGTTGTGTATCAGTGACTACATGCGTCTGTGTGACGATCTCAACAACCTAGACAATGTCCATGCTGCCGGGCAGTTGTTTACCCCAGATGCCCGCTGGGAGGGAGTTGGTGAGCCTTATGCTACCCGCCTTGGTGTGCATCAAGGACGTGAAGCCATTGTGGCAATGCTGCTGCGCTATGTTCGCCAACCTGCCCACTTTGCCATGAATGCTCATTTTCTTTGCTCGGAAATGATCAACTGTGAGCAACCAAGGCGATTGCGTGGCCGTTGGCTGATGCTGCAAACCTCTGCATTCAGTACGGGGAGCGCGCACTTGAATGCGGCTGAAATTATTGCCTGGTTTGTGCACGCTGAAGACGGTATGCAGATAGCTCATTTTACTACCCGAAATCTGTTTAGCCGCCCGGTGAACCACTGGAACAGTGCCGATGAATTACCGGTACCTGATGAAAAACCGCTAATTGAATAAGTACAAGGGAATAACCATGTCTTGTCAGCACGCTATTGCAGTAAAAAACCTCGAAGCGACAGCGCCCAGCAACGCTGAGATTGCCGCGTTGGTTAAAGCAGACCGGGTACATACCTCGCTGTATACCTCCGCAGAACTGTTTGAGCTTGAGTTGGAGCGGATCTTCCGCAGAACCTGGGTATGGGTGGCTCATATCAGCGAACTACCGGAAAGCGGCAGCTTTAAGACCACTGAAATTGCCACGCAGCCGGTGATTGTGGTGCGTGACCGCAAAGGAGAAATCCGCACTCTGCTCAACCGCTGCCGTCACCGGGCGGCAACGGTATGTGAACAGCGCACGGGTAAAACCAACAGCTTTGTTTGCCCGTACCACGGTTGGGGCTATGCGCTGGATGGTAGCCTGCGTGGCGTACCGCATCCTGAAAGTTATGCTGACCAACTGGACAAAGCCGAACTGGGGCTGGTGCAGTTGCGTACCGAGCAATACGCCGGAATGATCTTTGCCACCTTCAATGCAAATATCGAACCGCTTGACGATTACCTGGGAGCGGCCAAAAAGTGGATCGATCTGTTTATGAAACAGGGAGCGGGTTATCCGGTTAAAACTGGGCCGGCTCATCGTTTCCGCTTTCCTGGCAATTGGAAAATCCAGTTGGAGAACACCACTGATGGTTATCACTTCCCCGTGGTACATCGTTCCTTTTTAAGCTCTGTCAATAAACAAACCGAAGAGATGCTCAACTTTGTCGGCGGCAGTGGTTATGTCGAAGATCTGGGCAACGGCCACAGCGTGATGGTGATGATCCCTGAGTTGGTCGATCTGGATGCTAACCTGGATGCGCCCATCCCTGAGCGCTTTCTTGAACTGGCTGAGGCACTGCGCCAGGATCATGACGAACAGCAGGTACGCCGCATTGTGCGTGCTGTCGGTGGTTCCGGGTTCAACCTGAATATCTTCCCCAATATCGCCTGTTCGATGGCGTTTTTCCGGGTGCTGCAACCGCTCTCGGTGAATGAAACTGAAATTCATCATGCGGTTATCACCATGGACGGCGGGCCGGACATTGCCAATCAGGCACGCCTACGGATGCATGAACACTTTCAGGGGCCGATGGGGTTTGGCACGCCAGATGACTCCGAAGCCTGGGAGCGGGTGCAACATGGCGCTACCGCCGGGGACAGTTTGTGGATCATGCTAAACCGTGGGCTCGCTGATGAACAGCCTACCGCCGACGGCCTGCGCAGCGATGTCAGCGCGGAAACCGGGATGAGGGCTGCCTACCAGATGTGGAAAAAACTGATGACGGAGAACTCATGATGGAAACCTCTAACGCGTTGCTGTTCAGTGCCATCAGGCTGATTAATCTGGAGGGTGATTTGCTCGACCAAGGCGACTTCAATGCTTGGTTGGCGCTCTGGCAACCTGAAGGGTTGTATGTGATCCCCATTGATCCGCAGGAAACCGATTTTAAAAATAGCCTTAACTATGCCTATGACGATCACCAGATGCGGATGAAACGGATACACCGGCTCGACAGCGGCGAATCTATTTCCACCACGCCACGCGCCCGCACGCTGCGCACACTATCGCGCTTCCGCCTACTGGAAGCAGACGAGCATCTGGTGGTGGTGCGCTGTGCTCAATCTTTGTGGGAACACCGTAAGGGCAACAGCCGACACTATGCAGCCAACGTCACTTACCACCTATTGCCACAGGGTAATCAGTGGTTAATTCAGCAAAAAACCATCCGCCTGATTAATAGCGATGATGTGTTGCACAGCATCGGTTACATCCTCTAAGGAGCAAGTCATGATACAAACCGCATTAGTCACCGGTGCTGCTTCAGGCTTGGGTAATATTATCGCGACCCATCTGTTACAGCAGGGTTTTCAGCTGGTGTTAACCGATGTGAACCTTCAACGGGTACAGCAAGCCGCTCACCTGCTGGATAGTCATGGGGATCGCGTATTAGCACTGGGGTTGGATATCCGCCAGGTGCAAGACGTTGAACAGGCACTGGCAGCCACGTTAGAGCGCTTCGGTAGCCTGGAGGTGTTGGTTAACAACGCTGCGCTGACCTTGGCAACCCCGGTGATGGACATCAAACCCGATGAGTTTGACCAGGTACTCAGCACCAACCTGCGCGGCACTTTTGTCAGTTGCCAGATCATGGGGCGTTATTTCGCCGAACGGGGCTATGGTCGAATTATCAATCTGGCCTCGTTGGCGGGGCAAAATGGGGGAACCGCCTCTGGGGCACACTATGCGGCTTCTAAGGGCGGCATTCTGACGCTGACTAAGGTCTTCGCCCGTGAATTGAGTCAGTCCGGCGTCACCGTAAATGCGATTGCACCGGGCCCAATGGATTTACCGTCGGTTCATGCGTTAGTACCACCAGAAAAGCTGGCGGGGTTATTGCAGATGATCCCGGTAGGCAAGTTGGGGGATGCCGAGTTTGTGGCGCAGGTGGTGGCGTTATTAGCCTCACCACAGGCGGCCTTTGTCACGGGTGCCACCTGGGATATCAACGGCGGGTTGTTTATGCGCTAAGGCATAAAGGAGTCAATATGTTGATATTAAATATTATTGCCCGAAAATTGCAGGGTGATGTTGTCCTGCTCACCTTGGGTGATCCAGCAGGCAGAGAGTTGCCCGGTTTTGCCGCCGGAGCACATCTTGATCTCCATCTGGGGAACGATCTGGTTCGCCCTTATTCACTGTGTAGCGATCCAGCCGATCGCTATCACTACCAACTGGGCATACTGAAAGCCACTCAATCACAGGGCGGTTCTCTGGCGGCGCATGCTTTGCAGCCAGGGGATGAAGTGCGCGTGAGCCCACCGCGCAATCTGTTTGAGCTGGAGCCCAATGCGGCTCACAGTCTATTGATTGGCGGGGGTATTGGTATTACGCCCATGCTGGCGATGGCGGCAACGCTCTATTCCGCTGGTCGATCCTTTACCCTTCATTACTGCGCCCGCAGCCGACGACAGGCCGCCTTTGTGGATATGTTGGAGCATGCCCCTTATGCCAGCCAAGTCCGGCTGTATTTCAGCGACGAGCAACGTCTGGCACTAACCCCAACCCTGACGGATGTGCCAGAAAATACCCATGTCTATGTCTGCGGCCCGCAACGCTTGATGACGGCGGTTACTGAGCAGGCGATCGTCTTGGGCTATTGCCACGAGCGTATTCACCAAGAGTGTTTTTCGGCTGAGGTGGAAATGCGGGGGATGGCCTTTGACGTCACCCTGGCCCGCAGCGGCACCCAGGTACACGTTGCAGAGAATCAGAGCATTGTCGAAGCCTTGGCGCAAGCGGGGCTGAAAGTATGTGTTTCCTGTAAACAGGGGATCTGCGGCAGTTGCTTGACCGACGTGCTGGCAGGAGAACCGGATCATCGGGATAGTTATCTCACCGATGAGGAAAAAGCGGCTAACAATTTGATTTTATTGTGTTGCTCACGCGCGAAAAGCGCGCAGTTAGTGCTCGACCTATAAGGAAGAAATGATGAGACTTCAAACTGAATTTCGTAATGCGATGGCAAAAATGGGTAGTGCAGTCTCGGTGATTACCACCGATGGCCCAGCAGGAAAATATGGTTTTACCGCCTCGGCGGTTTGCAGTGTGACCGATCAACCCCCCACGCTGCTGGTGTGCATGAACCGTAACTCTTTTGCCAACCCCCATTTCAAGCTAAACGGTACGCTGTGTGTCAACGTGTTGTCCGGCAACCATCGCGATCTATCGGGGATATTTGCCAGTGCCACGTTGCGCTCAGAGCAGCGTTTTATTCATGATAGTTGGCAAGTATTAGCCAGCGGCGCACCGGTATTGAATTCGGCCATAGCCAATTTTGATTGTACTATTCATGAATTCCACGAAGTCGGTAGTCACACGGTATTTTACTGTCAGGTACAGGCGGTACGTATCAGTGAATCCACATGTGGGCTGATATACTTCAACCGCCGCTATCATGATTTGGATGGATAACCGCAAGGCGTGAGATAGAGTGTGGCTTAATCGGCTTCCCGGCGGCTTGGGAAATTTAGCGCTTTTGATTGACAAAGTTTCACAGGGAGCAGGTTCAGAAGGGATTTCCTTTACGCTGGGGATTCAGATTGTGAGCAGTCGGTGGCGATCTACCTCGCCCTATTCAAGCTACTGCGAGAACTGCAACTTGAATAGGGCGGGAATCCAATAGCGACTAATGACAAATCTTGTAATAAACCTCATTCCACTGTAGCGCTTGTTTGAAGTCAGGAATGCGGGTTTCTTCATCAATGACCACACATTCAATGCCCATTATCTCGGCAAAGTTGCGCAATTGGGCGATATCCACCGACTGGGTAAATACTGAATGGTGGGCGGCACCCGCCAGGATCCAGGCTTCAGCACTGGTTTCCAGATCCGGCATGGCACGCCACAAGGCACTGGCCACCGGGAGTTTTGGCATTGCTTCAGGCAAATCCACCACCTCTAACTGATTCACCACCAGACGGAAGCGATTACCCATATCAATCAGGCTGGCATTGACCGCTTTGCCCGCCGGGGCGGCAAACAGCAGACGTGCTGGTGCGGCTTTGTTGCCAATCCCCAGATGCTGAGCGTCGAGCACCGGTTTGGCGGCAGCAATGGAAGGGCACACTTCCAGCATGTGCGAGCCCAGCACCAGCTTATTACCAGCTTCAAGATGGTAGGTGTAATCCTCCATAAATGAGCTGCCACCCGGCAGGCCATGACCCATTACCTTGATGGTGCGCAGCAGCGCTGCGGTTTTCCAATCGCCCTCTGCGGCAAAACCGAAGCCTTGTTGCATCAGGCGTTGGCAAGCAAGGCCCGGCAGTTGGTGCATGCCATAGAGGTCTTCAAAGGTGGTGGTAAAAGCCGAGAAGCCACCCGCAGTGAGGAACTGTTTTATTCCCAGTTCTTGCCGTGCTGCTTGATATAAATGACTACGCAGCGCGGCCCCTGGCTGTACCGCTTGGGTCAGGGTATAACTCTGCTCATATTCTGCCAGCAGCGCCTCGATATCGGCTTCGGGCACCGCGTTGATCACACTGACCAAGTCACCCACTGGGTGGTAGTTTACTTGATAGCCAAACTTGATCTGCGCTTCAATTTTATCGCCCTCGGTGACGGCGACGTTACGCATATTGTCACCAAAACGGGCGATCTTCATCTGGCGGCTATCATAAATGGCGGCGGCGATGCGCATCCAGTTAGCAATTTTGCGATGCACCTCTTCATCTTGCCAGTAACCCACAACAATGGTGCGTGGCAACCGCAAGCGAGCCCCCATAAAGCCAAACTCGCGGCCACCGTGGGCAGTCTGGTTGAGGTTCATAAAGTCCATGTCGATCTCGCTCCAGGGCAGATCGCGGTTGAACTGGGTGTGAAACTGTAGCAAGGGTTTCTGCAACTGGCTGAGCGCCGGGATCCACATCTTGGCCGGTGAGAAGGTGTGCATCCATACCATCAGCCCCACGCACTGTTCGCCGTGGTTGGCATCACGGGCGACGCGGCTGATTTCATCAAGTGTGGTGCCGGTGGGTTTGAGCACGATTTTAATGGGTAGCCCCGCGCGTTCATTCAGCAGGTTGGTGATGGTGTGAGCATGGTCGGCAACCTGTTTCAGCGTGGTGGCACCATAAAGATGCTGGCTACCCACCAGCAGCCATACTTCGAGCTGTTTCATCAATTCCATCGTTATCTCCTTGGGTTAAGCTTTTGTCTGGCCGTAGTAGGCGTGTTTGCCATGTTTGCGTTGGTAGTGCTTGTGCAGCAGATAGTTGGGCAATGGGGTCGCTTGCGGATTGATCTGGCGGGTGAGCCAGGCCATGCGTGCGATTTCTTCCAGTACCACCGCGTTGTGTACGGCATCATCGGCGTCTTTACCCCAACTGAACGGGCCGTGGTTGGCCACCAGCACGCCCGGCATGGTGAGAACTGGCGTTTGTTGCAGGGTTTCGACAATAAGATGACCGGTCAACCCTTCGTAATCTTCATCCACCTCGCCGGGGGTCAGTAGACGTGAGCAGGGGATTTCACCGTTGAAATAGTCAGCCTGAGTGGTACCAAAAATCGGGATGGCGCAGCCTGCTTGGGCCCAGGCGGTGGCGTGTGTGGAGTGGGTATGTACCACCCCCCCGAGATCAGGATAGTGCCGATAAAGCACCAGATGAGTCGCGGTGTCGGAAGAGGGGCGTAATTCCCCTTCGATTTGCTGACCGGCCAGATCAAGCACCACCAGGTCATTCAGTTGCATTTTGTCGTAACTGACACCACTGGGTTTGATCACCACCAGATTGCGCTCACGATCAATCCCGCTCACATTGCCCCAGGTAAAAGTCACTAGATGATGGCGGGGCAGATCCAGATTGGCGGTGAGTACCTGCTCTTTAAGTGTGCGAAGGTTCATCGTGCCACTCCTTGGTTGTAGAGCGGTTCTGCCGCCGCACCCCAGGCAAGGTAACGTTGATAGAGTCGCTCATAGTCAGCGACGCGTTGTGGTTGCGGCTGGTGAATGCGTTCCACAGCACTGGCCATATGCTGCTGGGCGCTAGCCACATCGGCATAAACCCCTGCGGCAACGGCGGCGAAGATGGCGGCACCCAGCGCACAACATTGGTCTGAGGCCACAACCTGAATCGGGCGGTTCATCACATCAGCACAGGTTTGCATGATGGTGGGGGATTTACGCGCGATCCCCCCCAGCGCGATCACCTGTTCTACCGCGACTTGCTGGCTGGTCATGCACTCCATAATGCTACGTGCGCCAAATGCGGTGGAGGCGACCAGCGCACCAAACAGCGTGGGGGCATCGGTACTGAGGTTGAGCCCGGTAATGGTGCCTTGCAGACGTTGGTTGGCATAAGGGGTTCGGCGACCATTAAACCAGTCAAGCACCACCGGCAAATGGGGCAGCGACAATTGTTGCTCCCAGGCGGCGGCAAGGTCGGGCAAGATTTGCTGCTTGTGCGCTTCTATGGCACTGCGCAATTCGGGATATTGCTCGGCGAGTTGGTCTAACGGCCAGCCCAACTGGCGTTGATACCAGGCGTAGATATCACCAAAGGCTGATTGGCCTGCTTCCAGCCCCACCATCCCTGGCACAGCACTGCCATCTACTTGGCCGCAGATGCCAGCGATAGCGCGTTCGCCAATGGTGGCGTGGTCGGCCATCAGGATGTCGCAGGTAGAAGTCCCTATCACTTTCACCAGCGCATGTTTGCCGGCACCTGCCCCAACGGCCCCCATATGGCAGTCAAAGGCACCACCCGCCACCACCACTTTATCACTCAGCTGTAAGCGTTCCGCCCACTCCGCTGTCAGGGTGCCAACAGGAATATCCGCCGTCCAACTGTCGGTAAATAGCGGGCTATCCAGTTGCTCGGTGAGTAGCGGATCCAGCGCATTAAGGAAGTCGGCGGCGGGTAAACCACCCCAGTCGGGGTTCCACAAAGACTTATGACCGGCAGCACAGCGCCCGCGCTTGATATCTGCCGGGGCCTGGGTGCCGCTCAAAATGGCGGGCACCCAGTCGCATAACTCAATCCAGTTGCAGGCCGCAGCCCGCACGGCGGCATCCACACGGGAAACATGCAGGATCTTGGCCCAAAACCACTCCGAGGAATAAATTCCCCCAATGTAGCGGCTGTAATCGGTAAAGCGGCCGTTATGGCAAAGTGCGGTGAACGCTTCGGCTTCTTCAATGGCAGTGTGGTCTTTCCACAACACAAACATAGCATTGGGGTTGTCGGCAAATTCCGGGCGCAGGGCCAAGACACGCCCTTGTTTATCAATCGGCGCTGGCGTTGAGCCCGTGCTGTCCACGCCGATACCGCAGATTGCCGCCCGTTGTGCTGGGGTGAGCTTATTCACCACCTGCACCACTGCCTGCTCCATCGATTCCAGATAATCGAGTGGGTGATGACGGAATTGGTTGTGCTGCGGCTGGCAATACTTTCCCGCTTGCCAGCGTGGGTAATAGACAACCTGGGTTTCCAGTTCGGCACCATCGTGGCAACGCACGGCAAGTGCTCTGACCGAATCGCTACCGAAGTCGAGTCCGATGACAATATTGTCCGGTCTGCTGTGTTCAGACATAAAGGCTCCTGACCATCAATGAAAGGATTACTAGGAAGGAACCATAGGAGATGAGGCCAATTATCGGTTAGCAATGGCTTGCTAAAAATATGGATTTAAACGCTATTGATTATGGAGAGTGATGAAGTTCTAAAATTTTTAAACATCACTTTTTTGCTAAAAATATAGACGAAATAGCTACAATTTCATGGCGTGATCATGCTCTCCATTTTTTATATTTAAAACAGCTACAACTTTATCCTCCATCTGGTGATAACAGTAACGTCATGTTTAAAAATGGCATTTTCTAGTCATTGGTTGAATAAGAGAGTGGGAAGTGCTTGGTTGACATAGGAATTAATAGAACAATTGGAGACGCTGGCATGAATAAAATAGTTAAGAGCATGATTGCGGTAGGGTTTGTTCTCGGTATGGTAAATTCTGCTTTTTCAGCAGAGACGTTGAAACTGGGTTATCTGGTTAAACAGCCAGAGGAGCCTTGGTTCCAGACGGAATGGAACTTTGCCGATAAAGCCGGTAAAGACCTCGGTTTCGAGGTGATTAAGATTGCGGTACCCGATGGTGAAAAGACGCTTAACGCCATTGATAGCTTGGCCGCCAGTGGCGCCAAAGGCTTTGTAATCTGTACCCCAGACCCGAAATTAGGCTCAGCCATTATGGCGAAAGCCAAAAGCCTGGATTTGAAAGTGATCGCGGTGGATGACCAGTTTGTCAATGCCAAAGGCAAGCCCATGGAACAGGTGCCGCTGGTGATGATGGCAGCTACCAAGATCGGCGAGCGCCAGGGGCAAGAGCTGTATAAGGAGATGCTCAAACGCAAATGGGATGTGAAAACCACCGGGGTGTTAGCCATCACTGCTGATGAGTTAGATACCGCTCGCCGTCGCGTGGCAGGTTCCGTAAGCGCACTGGAGACTGCCGGTTTCCCTGCTGCCCAGATTTATCGCGTTCCTACCAAAACAAATGATATCCCCGGCGCGCTGGATGCCGCCAACTCGATGCTGGTGCAGCACCCAGAAGTGAAGAATTGGCTGATTGTCGGCATGAACGACAACACCGTGCTGGGTGGGGTTCGCGCTACCGAAGGACAGAGCTTCAAAGCGGAGAACGTGATCGGCATTGGTATCAATGGCGTTGATGCGGTGAATGAACTATCCAAATCCACCCAGACTGGCTTCCTCGGGTCGCTGTTGCCGAGCCCGGATGTACATGGTTATAAGAGCATCCAGATGTTGCATGACTGGGTCAGCAAGGGGGAAGAACCCACCAAATTCACCGAAGTGACCGATGTGGTGCTGATCACTCGGGATAACTTTAAGGAGGAACTGAAGAAGAAAGGGTTGTGATAGACCGGGTTACGATACCCGCTTGCAATCGGGTACGGCAACTTATACCCAAAATAATTCGAGTTGCTTGTAGGCGGCCAGCGATGGACACCCCAGGAGCATAGCTGACTATGTGACTGGGGTGACAAAGTGCAGCTAACACCCAAGCGGCTTGAAGTATGAAGAGTATAGATGACCACGGATATATACCGGCATAACAGGCCATGTTATGCCGGCAATCTGGAGTGAGCACATGAATCAGTCAGTTCCTTATCTGGAGTTTTGCGGTATCAGCAAAGAGTTCCCCGGTGTTAAAGCGCTGCAGAATGTCTCGTTTTCCTGCCAACAGGGGACGATACATGCGTTGATGGGGGAAAATGGTGCCGGTAAGTCAACCCTGCTCAAAATCCTCAGTGGATTTCAGGCTCCCACCAAGGGGGTTGTCAAGCTAGCTGGGGAGGAGAGGGTGTTCCGCAATACCGTGGAGGCGCTGGAGAGTGGCATTGCCATCATCTACCAGGAGTTACACCTGGTACCCGAAATGAGTATTGCCGAGAACATCTACCTGGGCCAACTGCCCACCCGCCATGGCATGATTGCGCGAGATGAGCTGTACCAGAATGCCGCCAAACAATTGGCGCGCCTGGGGATGGATATTGCGCCGGAAACACCGCTTAAATATCTCTCCCTCGGCCAGTGGCAAATGGTAGAGATTGCCAAGGCGTTAACGCGGGATGCGCAAATTATCGCCTTTGATGAACCCACCAGCAGCCTGTCATCACGGGAAATTGAGCAACTGTTTCGCGTTATTCGCCAGTTGCGTGATGAGGGTAAGGTGATTCTGTATGTCTCCCACCGTATGGATGAGATTTTTGAGCTCTGCGACGCCATTACGGTATTTAAAGATGGTCAGTTTGTGCGCACCTTTGACGCCATAGCGGACGTTAGCCGTGACCTGTTGGTGAAAACCATGGTCGGGCGTGAGCTGACCGATATCTACGGCTACCTGCCGCGCCCCCATGGGGAGGTGGGGCTGCAGGTACGCAACCTGATGGGGCCCGGCTTGCAACAGCCGGTATCGTTTGAGGTGAAGCGTGGGGAGATCCTCGGTATTTTTGGCCTGGTGGGGGCAGGGCGTAGTGAGCTGATGAAGCTGATTTTTGGTGCTGACCCGATGGTGTCGGGTGAGATTGCGGTATTTGGCCAACCAGTGTCGATTCGCAGCCCCATAGATGCTATCCGCAGTGGGATCATGCTGTGTACCGAGGACCGTAAGGCCTTGGGGATTATCCCCATCCATTCAGTGCAGGAAAATATCAATATCAGTGCCCGCCGCCACAAAGCCTGGGGGGGCTTTTGGATCAACCAACAGTGGGAAGATAGCAACGCCCAATTGCGCATCCGCGATATGCGGGTTAAAACCCCGTCCCCTCAGCAAGCCATTATGAACCTCTCTGGCGGTAACCAGCAGAAAGCGATTCTGGGGCGTTGGCTCTCTGAAGATATGAAAGTCATTTTGCTTGATGAGCCGACCCGGGGCATTGATGTGGGCGCAAAAAACGAAATCTATAACGTGATTTACGATCTGGCTAAGGTGGGCATTGCCGTCGTGGTGGTATCCAGCGAGTTGCCGGAAGTGTTGGGGATTGCTGATCGAGTCATGATTATGCGCGAGGGGGAAATTGCGGGTGAGCTTTCCCACAGCGATGCCAATGAAGTCAAAGTGTTGAACCTGGCGATGCCAGCCCGTTAATTCGCTGTGACCAAGCTCAGAACAACTAGGAGAAATATCATGACAACAACGTCCTCTACTGGCCAGAGCGCGATGGATTCAGTCGCTACTGGTTCCAGACTACAACTGGCTCGCATCTGGGATCAATATGGGATGCTGGTGATTTTTGCCATCCTGTTTCTACTGGCATGCATACTGGTGCCCAATTTTGCTAGCCTGATCAATATGCGCGGGTTGGGCTTGGCGGTGTCCATGTCGGGTATGGTGGCCTGCGGGATGCTGTTTTGCCTGGCCTCCGGTGAGTTCGATATGTCGGTGGGGTCGGTGGTTGCCTGCTCTGGGGTTGCCTGTGCAGTAGCCATTAATGCCACCGAGAGTATTACCTTCGGTATTCTGGCTGGCATGTCGGTTGGGCTGTTTTTTGGCCTGATTAACGGCATTGTGGTGGCTAAATTCAAGATCAATGCCTTGATCACCACGCTGGCGACCATGCAGATGGCACGGGGTGTGGGCTATATTATCTCGGATGGTAAAGCGGTCGGCATTGTGGAAGAGGATTTCTTCCAGTTGGGTAATTCCGCGTTATTTGGCGTCCCGACACCGGTCTGGCTGACTATTATCTGCTTTGTGCTGTTTGGTTTGCTGCTGAACAAAACCACCTTTGGTCGCAATACGCTGGCGATGGGGGGGAATGAAGAAGCCGCGCGCCTGGCCGGGGTTAACGTGGTGCGTACCAAGATTATCATCTTCGCCATGACCGGGCTGATCGCCTCAATTGCTGGTATTATACTCGCCTCTCGTATGACTTCTGGGCAGCCGATGACCTCTATTGGTTTCGAGCTGGTGGTGATTTCCGCCTGTGTGTTGGGGGGCGTCTCAATGAAAGGGGGGATAGGCAAGATTTCGTACATCATCGCCGGGGTGCTGATTCTGGGGCTGATGGAAAATGCGATGAACTTGCTCAATATTTCCCCGTTCGCTCAATATGTGGTGCGAGGCTTGATCCTGCTGGCCGCAGTACTGTTCGATCGTTACAAGCAGTTGCGTAAAGCACGGGTGTAATGCGCTGTGTTTGCACCCTATATGCCCCAGTTCAATCAACAGCCAGGTAGAATACGCCTGCAGATTTATTGATGCTGGGTCTATCAGGCCAGTGTGTGGCTGGCCTGATACTTCCATTGTGGGCCAGTGGAGTACTTTTACATTATGCGGTTTGCCTGACCGCGTATTTCCCAAAATGAGTCTCTATAATGGGCCATAGTGATTGTTTTACCGAAACGCTTTTTACTGCCATGTCATCAATGCAAAAAGAGAAGCCAAAACAGCTTAACCCCCTATTGCCAGGATATGCGTTTGACGTGTTCCTGGTTTCCGGTATGACGCCCATTGCACAAGACAGTACTCTTGATTTTATTATTGACCGGCCCCGCGGTATGAAGGGGTTTATTGTCAATTTAACCATCAAGGGTAAAGGGCAGGTTTTTCAGGGGGATAAGGCCTTTACCGTGGAGCCAGGTGATTTGCTGCTGTTTCCCCCGGCGGCGGTACACCATTATGGCCGGGCAGCGGATGCCCCTGTCTGGTTTCACCGCTGGGTCTACTTCCGGCCAAGAGCGTATTGGGCGGATTGGCTTAAATGGCCACGGGTAGTGGATAACGTTGGGCGGTTAAACTTAGCGGATAGCCAGTTGTTTGATGAGTTTGATGGCCTGTTCCGTGCTATTGAAGAGACTAACCAGCAACTACGGCCAATGTCAGAACAATTAGCGATGAACCTGCTGGAGCGGCTATTGATCCGCTGTTATGAAGCTTCCTCTCTGGCGGAGTATCCGACGATTGACCACCGGGTCCTTCAGGCTTGCCAGATCCTGAGTGAATCCCTTGCTGCCGAGATATCGGTAGAGGTACTGGCGCAGCAGGTATTTCTCTCGCCCTCACGGCTGGCCCACCTGTTCCGTGAGCAGGTCGGGGTGGGTATTGTACGTTGGCGTGAAGATCAGCGGATTATCCGGGCTAAACTCTTGTTGCAAACCACCCCGATGTCCGTCGCGGCCATTGGGCAACAAGTTGGTTATGACGACCAACTCTACTTCTCGCGGGTATTTAAAAAACGCGTCGGCGTGAGCCCAAGTGAATATCGCAAATGTGCTACGCCGCTGTGATGGTATGAGGTATGAGGAGCAAGGTGGGGATTGACGGGGACAGATAACAATTCTCTGCCCCGTGTTTTCATTTACTGTCTTACAAAAAGATACTGAGCGTGGCAACAATAATAAATGCAATGCTGCCCAACAGCGTTTCCATCACCGTCCAGGTTTTTAAAGTGGTTTTTTCGTCAATACCCATAAGACGAGAAACCAGCCAGAAACCAGAATCGTTGAAGTGAGAAAGTACGGTTGCGCCCCCTGCGATAGAGATAACGATAAAGCATAAATCCAGGCTGGATAAACCGGTAGTCTGCGCCACGATAGGTGAGATAAGCCCAGCGGTAGTCGTCAATGCTACCGTCGCCGACCCTTGTGCAACGCGCAAACAGGTAGAGATGACAAATGCAGCGACAATCAGCGGCATACCGGTGTCTTGCAGCACACCGGCTAATGCATCACCGATACCACTCGAACGCAACACACCGCCGAACATCCCGCCTGCACCGGTAACCAGAATCACAGCACAGATTGGCGCTAATGAGTCACCGCACAGTTTTTCCAGTTTGCTCATACCAAAATCTTTGGCAAAGACCACCAAGCAAACCAGCAGCGTGATTAACAGTGCTACAGGGGTTTTACCGAACATACGGAGGAATTGAACAACGGTACTTTTGCCATCAATGACGCCAGTGACACTCAACGTATTCAGGCCAGTATCCAAAAAGATCAATAAAACAGGTAACAACAGAATAAACAAGACAGTGCCGAAAGCGGGCAGCTTGTCGTTATCAATGATTTGTTCATCATTAAACAGCAGTTTTGATAACGGAATATTGAATTTTTTGCCCGCATACAGACCGAATAAATACCCGCCTAGATACCAGGTTGGGATAGCAACCAACAGACCAATAACCAGCAGTAAGCCCATGTCGGCACCTAACAGATCGGCAGCGGCGACAGGACCAGGATGTGGTGGAACGAAGGCGTGCATAACAGCAAATGCACCGGCAGCAGGTAGGGCATA
The DNA here is from genome assembly GCF_000496755.2 of Serratia sp. DD3. The sequence continues at coordinate 28,993 of NZ_AYKS02000012.1, read as the reverse complement.
TTTCAGCAATGAGCCACCAAAACGATTAGCCACGCTGAAAATAATCGGGATCATGACGATCAGACCCGCATCAAAGAAGATCGGGAAGCCGAACAGTAAGGAGGCCACCCCCAGTGCGAAAGGGGCTTTCTTTTCACCGAAACGACCAATCAGGGTGTCTGCCAGGACTTTTGCCCCTCCGGTTATTTCCAAGATTTTGCCGATCATGGCACCTAAGCCGACCAACAAAGCCACAGAAGCCAGGGTGCCACCAAAGCCAGTCATCATGGTTGGAACGACTTTGTCAGGGCTAACGCCTGTTGCCAGCGCGGTACCTAAACTGACCAAAGTAAGAGAGACGAAAGCATGAACTTTCAGTTTCATTATTAAAAAAAGTAGAGCAGCGATAGCGCAACCTGCAATGATCAGCAAGTGCGTGGGGTTGGTTATTTGCTCCATGGCTGTACCTCATTATTTTATGGTTAGCTTGCTTCGTGTTTCAGTTCACAAATCTAAAAGTTACGGGTAACATGTTACTGGTAAAGTGAGTAATATAAAGTCATATTTTCAACTGTTATTCAAAAATGAGATCTATACCAAATTTCTATCAAGATGCAGGTCGGGATACCGCTAGGCAGCGACTCCAGTTCCTGAAAACGAGCTGAACGCATGTGCCGAACAGCCTAGTGAGCTAACTGCACTGTCGTAGTTAAGGATGATCCAAGCACATCAGGATGATCCTTAAGTGTTGATGCCGTAAGTCACGGCCACCGATAGCCAGGCAACTTGAAGGATGAGGGAGATACCCAGAATACAATGCGAGGAGTTCATATGGCCGGTAGTAGTATTATTGTGATGGGCGTTTGCGCCAGCGGAAAAAGCACGGTTGGAGCCATGCTTGCACAACGGTTAGGGGCAAAGTTTATTGATGGGGATGACCTTCATCCTAAAGCGAACATTATAAAAATGGCCAGTGGACAGCCTTTGAATGATGAAGATCGCAAACCTTGGCTAGAGCGCATTCGTGATGCCGCTTTCAGTTTAGAAAGTAAAAATGAACAAGGTGTTATTGTCTGCTCGGCACTGAAAAAGAGTTACCGTGACCAGATCCGCAACGGTAACCAAAATGTCAGTTTTGTCTTTCTTGATGGTAGTTTTGATTTGATCATGGCTCGTATGATGGCGCGTAAAGGGCACTTTATGAAACAGAATATGGTAGAAAGCCAATTCAATACCTTAGAGCGACCTGATAATGAGCTGCAAGTCGCAGTGGTCGATATCGACACTGATATTGATAACGTGGTTGAGCGTGCATTAATTGCATTGAATCAGCTCGACACCGCAAATAGGTAGGAAAAAAGCGATGAACAAACAGCTCAATCCTATGGTAAGTGCCGTGACTGAAAGGATTGTGGAGCGTAGTCGTGCCTTGCGCCAGCAATTTTTGGCAGTGGCAAAGCAGCAGCAGTCGAAGGGCAAGGGGAAAGCATCGCTATCTTGTGGCAATTTGGCCCATGCGGTAGCGGCATCCTGTTCGCAGGACAAGGCCAATATTCTCGATTTGACCCGGGCGAACTTAGCCATTGTCAGTGCCTACAATGATATGCTGAGTGCACATCAGGTCTATAAAGAGTATCCAGACCAAATTAAGCAAGCGCTGGCGCCACTCGGTCATACCGCACAAATAGCGGGGGGCGTTCCTGCAATGTGTGATGGGGTGACACAAGGGCAGCCGGGAATGGATATGTCTCTGTTTTCACGTGATCTTATTGCCCAGTCTACGGCATTTTCACTCAGCCATAATATGTTTGATGGCACACTTCTGTTGGGTATTTGTGACAAAATTGCGCCGGGCCAATTGATGGGGGCGCTAGAATTCGCGCACCTGCCAACCGCCTTTATTCCTGCTGGCCCAATGGGGTCCGGGATTACTAATGACCAAAAAGTGGATGTGCGCCAAAAATATGCAGCGGGTGTCGTTGATGAGACGGCATTATTGCAAATGGAGTGTGCCTCCTATCACTCCCCTGGAACATGTACCTTCTACGGCACGGCAAACACTAATCAGTTGGTGTTTGAGGCGATGGGATTGATGCTACCGGGTTCGGCATTTGTGCCACCCACATCCGCGTTGCGCCATGCCTTGACGGAATATGCTGCAGTACGGCTGGCCTCCATGACGATAGGTTCACGACATTATCGCCCGCTGTATGAGGTGGTAACAGAAAAGAGCCTGGTCAATGGTTTGATTGCCCTTTTGGCATCTGGGGGCAGTTCTAACCACACTATTCATATGCTTGCGGTGGCCCGTGCCGCTGGGATTTTACTCACTTGGCAGGATCTTAGTGATCTTTCCGATGTGGTGCCTTTGTTGGTGAATGTCTATCCGAATGGCTCTGCAGATATCAATGCTTTTGAGCAAGCTGGTGGAGTGCCAATGCTGATGACCCGATTGCATCAAGCCCAGTTGCTACACAGTGACGTTAAGCCGGTGTTTGGCGAGTTTATTGACCAACTGAAGTCACCACAATGGGTGGACAATCAGTTGGTGTGGCAGGCCTGTGATGAAAGCAAAGATCCCACGGTTATTTCATTACCCGATAGCGTGTTTCAACCTTCTGGCGGTATTAAGGTGTTAACCGGCAATTTAGGGCAAGCGGTGATGAAAGTGTCTGCGGTTGCTGTAGCACACCGTGAGGTTGAGGCACCGGCAAAAGTTTTCCATTGTCAGCATGAGGTGGAAGCCGCTTACCAGCGCGGTGAATTGAATCAGGATTGTGTAGTTGTTGTCCGTTTTAACGGCCCAGCGGCAAATGGTATGCCTGAGTTGCATAAGCTGATGCCTATTTTGGGCAATATCCAGAAAGCGGGATACCATGTTGCGTTAGTGACGGATGGCCGCCTGTCTGGCGCATCGGGCAAAATCCCGGCGGCGATCCATGTCTCACCTGAAGCCTTGCGCGGGGGCGCGATTGGTTTGATTGAAGAGGGGGATCTGATCCGCGTTGATGCGAATACCGGACAGTTGGAGAATCTAACGGCTACCACTGGGCGAACAGGGGCACAATGTGATACTGAGCGCCTGCAGCAGAGTTGGGGACGGGGATTGTTCAAGATATGCCGGGAAAATGTCTCTTCGGCAGATCAGGGTGCCTCTTTCCTTTATTCATAGTAGTCAGTAATAAAAATGGTCAGTAACAAGAGTAGTCAGTAACAAGAATGATCAGTAACAAGAGTAGTCAGGAACAAAAGTAGACAGTGACAAGAGTGCCCAGTATCAATCGTCACCAGGTTTCGACAGCCCTATTTTGCCGATACCGAGAGGTTGCTGGGCCCTATCATCACAGCGTGTATATGAAGCGCTGTCATTCTCTTAGGTATTAAAAAAACGCGTCGGCGTTAGCCCAAGTGAGTATCGCAAATGTACTAATGCCGTTGTGAATGGTGCTGTTGTGATGGCGTGACGTCGCTTGAGTCATAGCCGTTATAATACCAGCCAACGAGCTAACTGCAGTTTAGTGGAGAGTTCAAGCCAAAAAGTCGGTAGATTTCCTATCCTCCGCCGTTGCGCTACCTCTGAGGCCGCATGCCTACAAGTGATATCACTCATAGTTGCATATTTTGACGTGATGATATAGCTCCCAGAGGCGGTAAATTTGATATCTTTATAGTCATAATAATACGCCGGAAGGGATTTATAATAAGCCAGTATATCTGCTACAGCGGAGGGTGAATCGGGCTTGTCTATTTGTACCGAATCACTTTCAATGTTAGCTTTAATACGCCTATTTTCCGCCTCATTTTGGCTGTTTGAAGTATATTTAACGTTCATAAATACTTTTCCAGCAATACCAGTATGAACTTCTTCAGTTTGATAGCGAACCTTACGACCGTCATTGCTCAGAGCGATGCTATTGATAACGACATTTGCTTTAGTCGAATGGCCCTTAGGTAATGTATGAGAGTAGGAGTAACTGCAAATTGTACGTGCGCCAATGGGGCTAGATACATAAAACGTTGCTATTTCATCAGGCGTTGCAGCCTGCGCCGAGTGAAGTATCAGCGGTAGGCAAAATGCAGTGATAAGTAAGCTGCTATAGATTTTAATTTTATGCAACATTTAGTTACTCTCTAGGCAAATCATTTGAGTAGATAACTGATGAATAGCTGTTTTATTTCTCTGGGGCTTGCAGCCAGTGCCGAGTGAGTCATCAAGGGTAGGCACATTGATGCGGCGAGAAAAAAACGATATAGCCTTTTGATATTATATATTTTTTATCTAAGCCAGATTGCGATTTGTTCATCTTGACGGTTTCCCTATGTCGAGTGAAATTTTTCATCAGCATAAAATGGCATCTTACTGGTAGTTGGTAGCTGTTACCAGTGAGTCGCCAATAAATAGGAATTTCCCTAAAACTCGGTAATCGGTACAGATTAAGCAGGTTTATGACCTGAATTTGGTTATGCTGGTTTTGCTGCGAAGATAGGGGGGATAGTGCTTGCATGGTTAAAAAAAGTGGTTTTTTTAACGAGGGTGATGGAGACGTTGATCTGAGACATACTTCGCAGGCTATCTACATTGTGTGCAAAACGTACTCGGCTTGTTATACAACGCGAAAATTTATAATATCTTGGGCGTTGAGATGGTTGCGGGTGGTACTTTTATCACTATGGAATATTTATGATTAACGGTTCGGTAATTTTTTTCTACACATTTGCCAGCTTGATGCTAATATATTGTGTTTTCCAGTTTCGCCGCAGTAATAATAAATGGCTGGATGCTCTAAAGGTAATATCATTTATCATCGCTATACTTGCATCAACCTTTTATTTTGAACCACTATCGGGGTTCTGGATAATATCATTGTTGGTTGGTTCATATCTTATCCGTTTAGTGGTTTTTGTTATCTATTGTGTCGTAAAAGATTGGTGCATAAGAATAAATTTAAGCCGGATGATAAAAGGTGTACGCAGTAGTGGATTTGCCTATATGGATGAAAAATTCCTGAAGAAAGCCAAAAAATCCTGGCTTGATAACTGCTGGTTTATTGCTTATTCACCTGAAAACAATATGTTCGAGATAGGTGTTAAATTGTTTGATGCGAAAATGGAGATAAATGAAAAATTCTTCATTCGCACATTGTCTGGCCGTGTTGTATTTATGATCCCAGAACGCTTCTTGGAATCACTTAACCTTGCAGAAAATATAATATGCCCGCTGGCCGATTTCTATGACTTTAGCGCGGAAGCAAAAGAATTGGTTTTTAATTATGCTGAAGCCATAAAAAACAACTCTGCAGAACCCTGGAATATATTATCTACTGGATCGTGATGATGGTTGAGTTTTTTGGGGGAGAAGGGTGAAGAGGGGCTAGTGATATAATTCGGGTTGCGTTGCTAATAAGCTAAAATAAAGCATAGTGAAATAAAAAATCCACGCAATCGCGTGGATTTTAAGTCTGTTACCTTATCCGCCAGACACCGTAAGATGCTTTAAGATCGGTAATATCAATTAGACGTTAAACAGGAAAATAATAAAATCCTCTTTATCGACCAATGGCTCCAAGGCGGCTGACACATGCACGACGTCTAGTTTGTCGAGCTTGAAGTCCGCAACATGACCATCACGGTCGCGTACCACCATCACCGGAATCTGACTTTGCCGCGACACGGCAGGCGACGTGATCACTGCGGCGATGCTCTACCTCGCGCTAAAGCAGCGCGGCTTCGGCTAGGGCATCACCGTGTTCTTACCCATTACTCTTTGTGCACCAGCGCCAGGATGAGCGTCAAAAAGCACGGAATCGCGTAGATAAGACCGCCAACTTGGGTCGCCAGCGTGGTCTTGGACTGCCAGGCGAGGAAGTAGTCGCCGGCGATCACCGCAAACCCCACCCCCCACACCAGCACGGCCAGCACGCAGGACGCGAGCAGGTACGCCTTGCCCCGCTCGAACGCGCTATACGGCGCGTTGATCGCGCTTACCATCTTCACCATCGCCAGCAGGCCAAGGATGCCGGCCAAAGCTTCCGTCGCGGTAATCAGCACCAGACCAATCTGCGCTGCCAAAAGCGAGTCGATCGCGCGCCAAGTTTGTGCCGGGTTACCGTAGGTATCGGTCATGGCGAGCATCGGAGCGACGGCGTACTGCACCGTGCCGGAAAAGCCGGAAGTGTTGTTCAGTAGTGCGAGCAGCCCCCACAGGGTCGGGAACATAGCCATGGCGATAATTGACCAGCGAGCGACTTTCTTGAACTCCATGTGACACCTCCGTTGAGAATAGAAATGATGTTAATAACGACCACACTCTACCAAGTTGAATATGGGTCTGGTTGATGCATATCAATCTACCGTGATCTAACTTGAGGCTAGACGTTAAACAGGAAATTCATCACATCGCCATCTTTAACGATATAGTCTTTCCCTTCTGAACGCATTTTGCCGGCTTCTTTGGCACCTTGTTCACCTTTGTAGGTAATAAAGTCCTCAAAAGAGATGGTTTGTGCGCGGATAAAGCCTTTTTCGAAGTCGGTGTGGATTTTACCGGCGGCTTGTGGCGCGGTGGCTCCAACAGGGATGGTCCAGGCGCGGACTTCTTTAACACCGGCAGTGAAATAGGTCTGCAGGTTGAGCAGTTCATAACCAGCGCGGATCACACGGTTTAAACCAGGCTCTTCCAGCCCCAGTTCTGCCATAAACTCTGCACGTTCGTCATCTTCCAGTTCGGCAATATCTGACTCGACAGCGGCACAAACTGCAACCACCACTGAACCTTCCGCAGCAGCAATCTCACGTACTTGGTCTAGATAGGGGTTATTCTCGAAACCGTCTTCGTTAACGTTGGCGATATACATGGTCGGTTTCAGCGTCAGGAAACTTAAATAGCGGATGGCTGCTTTATCTTCCTCTGTCAGATCCAGCGCGCGCAACATACCGGCATTTTCCAACTGCGGCAGGCATTTTTCTAAGGCCGCCAGTTCCGCTTTGGCGTCTTTGTCGCCCCCTTTGGCTTTCTTCTGCACGCGATGCATGGCGCGCTCACAGGTATCCAGGTCAGACAGTGCCAATTCGGTATTGATCACGTCAATATCGTTGGCTGGATCGACTTTATTATTAACATGAATAATATTGTCGTTCTCAAAGCAGCGCACCACATGGCCAATGGCTTCGGTTTCACGGATGTTGGTCAGGAACTGGTTACCCAGGCCTTCACCTTTAGAAGCACCTTTTACCAGCCCAGCAATATCAACAAACTCCATGGTGGTGGGGAGAATGCGCTGAGGCTTGACGATTTCAGCCAACTGGTCCAGGCGTGCATCAGGCATCGGGACTACGCCGGTATTAGGTTCAATGGTGCAGAACGGGAAGTTGGCTGCTTCAATTCCCGCTTTGGTCAACGCATTGAACAGGGTGGATTTGCCAACATTAGGCAGACCGACGATACCGCATTTAAATCCCATGTTTATATCACCTTAAATATTATTACTATCAATAGGTTAATGTAAGCCTGCCTGATGAAGGCAAAATTATCGCGCCATTATACACTGAATACCGGGCTATCTCGATCTACCTATGGTGAGCGTTTCGCTAACTACCTGCCTTAAAGGCGTGTAAGCGGTTCATGGCTTTGGTGATGCCATCCGTCAGCAGGATATCGGTACAGCGTAATGACTCATCAATCGCGTCATTAATTAATGTTTGTTCGGTTGCTGGGGGTTTACCTAGCACAAAACCCACGACTTTATTTTTATCACCCGGATGACCGATACCAATGCGTAAACGGTAAAAGTTGGCGCTATTGCCGAGTTTGCTTTGAATATCTTTTAGGCCATTGTGACCACCGTGGCTACCACCCAACTTAAGTTTGGCGACACCCGGCGGTAAGTCAAGTTCATCGTGAGCCACTAGAATTTCTTCCGGCAGAATACGGTAAAAACTGGCAATCGCCGCCACAGATTTACCACTGAGGTTCATAAAGGTGGTGGGAACCAGTAAACGCACGTCGTTACCTGCCAGGTTCAGGCGTGCGGTGTAACCGAAGAATTTACTCTCTTCCTTGAGTGGTTGGTTATGGCGATCAGCCAGTAAGTCAACATACCAGGCACCGGCGTTATGCCTTGTCTGGGCATACTCTGCGCCCGGGTTTGCCAAGCCAACAATCAATTTGATACTGCTCACAGGGAAATTCGCCATGCTAAAAATAATTGGAAGGGCACTAGTTTACCCTCCGGCGCGTGGAATGACAAAACTCTGGCGCAAAGGTGTTGGTTAGGCGAACGTGTAAGTAAAACAACTCAATTGATTAGCATTTTTTATGGTGGTGTAAATCATGGTCAACTATTGTCTCTATTTGTGACCGTTAAGGCACACTTTTTGTAGGTTAATGGCTAAACTTAATGTTATTAGCAGAGTGAGTGATATCCCCAGTTGGCACAAGGCAATGTAGAGGTGACGAATGAAACGTAAAAGCGCAGAGATTATCGGCAACGTTTTAATGGGATTGGGTATGGTGGTGATGATAGGTGGGGTCGGATACTCCATTTTAGCTGAAGTATCACAATTCGGTCTGCCACAATTTTTAACGCATGGGGCCCTTGCCAGTATTTTTATTGGCGCGGTGTTGTGGCTTGCTGGTGCGCGTATTGGTGGTCGTGAAAAGGTTGCTGACCGCTATTGGTGGGTTAAACACTTCGATAAACGTTGCCGTAATAACCCTAATCATCACGGTCCGTCTCACTGAGATAAGGAAGGTTTACGCGGTTATAACCAGCCAATCCATACTATTACTCGAATTATTGAGTGTATAAACATAAAAAATAAATACAAATCAATACACTAATAAAATTGTGGGTACCTAGACGCCATAATAGGTCAATAAAGAATCAATCCTAGGTGTGTTTCTGAGCAGAAACCGTGTATAGTGCCGCCTCTTTCAAAGCTCTGGAAGGTGTTTTAAACAAGGATGTACTCTTAATAACTTTAGTTTGAGGACAAAAACGCTACGCGTTTTTGAACAGCATTGATGCTGGTGCCCCTAAGGGCCGAGGCCCCGGATGGGCCGAGTAACAAAGCCAATATGCATGTAACTTGAAGTATGACGAGTATGGTTATTCAATTTTCATTATCGATTTCATCATGCTAAAAATTTTCACTCCATTAATTTTTGTTTTAACCTCGTTGTCTGCAACTTCTGTCACTGCAAGTACCAGCACTAAGCAGGATTTTTTTAATTTACCGCTTCTCGGCGAAAATGCTCCTGGTAAATCAGAGCACCGCGACGACATGCAAAGACTTAAAAAAATCCTGAACCATTATGATGAATGGGAAGGTGTTCGTTATAAACTTGGCGGCAACTCGCGCAAAGGGATTGATTGCTCTGCTTATATGCAGCGCATTTTTGAAGACGAATTTTCCTATAGTTTGCCAAGAACCGCCCACGAGCAGATCAAATTGGGTTCGCGCATCGCCAAGAACGAGCTTAACACTGGCGATCTGGTATTTTTCAAAATTTCGTCGCAGAAACACCACGTTGGCGTTTACATTGGAAATGGCAAGTTTGTCCATGCCTCTAGCAAAGTGGGGATCACGGTTTCAGAACTGAACAATCAATACTGGAAGACAAAGTATGATCAGGCACGGCGTATAAATCACGCTGAAGCTTAAGCTGGTGAAGCCGCCAGCACGTGCTGGCGGCCAATAAAACCTAATAACGCCTTTTTGCGGTTACGGCGCCTATCAGGGGGCAGTTTGAAGATTGGAAATCTTTTTACTAATAGCTCAACTCAGGATGCCGCTGAACTCCACCGATTAAATCGAACCTTCCTTAAGCCTGAAAGTTTGAGCCATTTAAAGTAGTGGTTATGACTTTACTTTCAGTGGCGGCGAAGGGACACGCAACGCGAGTTCGCCGTTCAGTTACATAAAAAAACCCGTTGGCGCATTCGCAACAACGGGTTTTCTGTTTTCACTCATACACGCTGAGTGACTTAGCCTAAAACCCGTGGTGCACTTGAATGACCACGGGTATTGACTATTAATGCTCAAACATGGCAGAGATTGACTCTTCATTGCTGATACGGCGGATAGCTTCAGCCAACATGCCAGACAGTGTCAGAGTACGCACGTTTTTCAGTGCCTTGATTTCTGGTGACAACGGAATGGTGTCACAGATAATCACTTCATCAATCACCGAGTTCTTGATGTTATGCACGGCATTACCGGAGAAGATAGGGTGCGTGGCATAGGCAAATACCCGCTTGGCACCGCGCTCTTTCAACGCTTCTGCCGCTTTACACAAAGTACCGCCGGTATCGATCATGTCATCAACCAGCACACAGTCACGGCCTGCGACATCACCGATAATATGCATCACCTGAGAAACGTTGGCGCGAGGACGACGTTTGTCAATGATAGCCATGTCGGTGTCGTTGAGCAGCTTGGCAATGGCACGGGCACGTACTACACCACCAATATCTGGGGAAACCACAATCGGGTTGACCAGATTCTGTTGCAACATGTCTTCCAGTAGGATCGGGCTACCAAACACGTTATCTACCGGTACATCGAAAAAGCCTTGGATCTGTTCAGCATGCAGATCAACTGTCAATACCCGATCAACCCCAACGCTAGAGAGGAAGTCGGCAACAACTTTGGCAGTGATGGGCACACGGGCGGAACGCACACGGCGGTCCTGACGGGCATAACCGAAGTAAGGGATAACGGCAGTAATGCGGCCTGCGGAGGCGCGACGCAGGGCATCCACCATCACAACCAGCTCCATCAGGTTGTCATTGGTAGGTGCACAGGTGGACTGGATGATGAAAATATCACCGCCGCGTACGTTTTCATTGATTTGCACGCTCACTTCGCCGTCGCTAAAACGACCTACAGCGGCGTCACCAAGGCTGGTGTACAAACGGTTGGCAATACGTTGTGCTAGTTCCGGTGTGGCGTTACCAGCAAAAAGCTTCATATCAGGCACGAGAAGAACCTCAGGCTTGCGTCCAGAAGAAGATATTGTTATCAGATTTCACCCAGGGGCAGGTGGCATCACAACAATATATATACGGGCATAGATTCGTCATACTTCAAACTGCTTGGGTGTTGGCTGCGTCTGTTCGCACCAGTCACATAGTGAGCTATGCTCCTGGCGACTCTCTGACTTGCCCGCTGCAAGCAATCCGAATTATTTAGAGTCTAAAACCCAATAAAACCGCAGGTAGCGCAGGGATGACAGCAACAGATAGCACGGGTTACTTTCCCAGTTACCGTGGCGGCAGAGACTGAGCGAGTAACTTACCTGAGTAAGTCTTTCGGCACAGTGACCACTGGCAGTAACAGTAATATCTGTCTCTGTACAACGAAACGTTGAGCTACGGCGCAAACTACTGCCCAGCACGGATGCGATGGAGTGGCGAGACGTTAACGCCTCGCGCTACAAACCCACGCAACCAAGATGGGGCTTGATTTAACACCTGAAGAGCGGCGGTTTCTGTGTCGAATTCAGCAAACACACAAGCACCTGTGCCAGTCAGGCGTGACGGCGCGTATTGTAACAGCCATGAAAGAAGCTGTTCAACCTCGCGAAAACGTTTTCTTGCGATTAATTCGCAGTCATTGCTGTAAGGTGCCTGCAATAGGGCACTTAACGGCCGAACCGGGGTGTCTCTTTTTAGTTCTGCATCGGCAAAAATCACTGGCGTAGGAATATGAATGCCCGGATGAGCCACTAAATACCATTTTTCTGCCGGACTTGCCGGTTGTAACTGTTCGCCAATGCCTTCAGCAAAAGCCGCATGACCATGGACGAAAACCGGGACATCAGCACCCAGTGTCAACCCAAGGGTGGCCAGTTGCTCATCGCTCAGGTCACATTGCCAAAGTTGGTTAAGTGCCACCAGTACTGTGGCTGCATTGGACGAGCCGCCCCCCAGGCCGCCCCCCATCGGTAAACGTTTCTCAATGCTGATATCTGCCCCCAGGGGGGTATTGGCAATAGCGTGGTTAACACAATATTGCTGTAACAAACTGGCGGCACGGATAATCAGATTCTGATCATCAGGCACCCCGGCGATAGGGGTCAACAATTGAATGCGATCATCCTGGCGTGGGGTGATGGTTAGCGTATCGCCATAATCCAGAAACTGAAACAGGGTCTGTAATAGGTGGTAACCATCCGCACGGCGGCCAGTGATATAAAGAAACAGGTTAAGTTTTGCCGGTGAGGGCCACTGGTGGATCATTTAAGTGTCCAGTTATCCATTTTCAATTTAATGCGCTGATCACCCTGTTGTAACTCAAGACGGCTAGGCAACGGGATTTTCAAATCAGTGTTGTACTCTTGATAGGTCACGGTCCAGGTCAGTTCACCTTGCTGATAGGTCAATTTTTTCAGGCGATATTGTGAGTCGAGTTGGAAATCGGTGGCTTCACCGGGTAAACCGAGCATCCATTGGCGCAGATTATCCAGAGGGATCTCCATCCCGCTCAGTTTGCGGATCATCTCTTGCGGGTTATCACTGACATAGCGTCGGCCCTGATTATCCATCACTTGTACCATGCCGCTTTGTACATTTAACTCCAGCTCGGTGCTGCCAAGCGGGTTGGTGAGCAACAGGCGGTAACGCTCCGGCGAGTATTGTTGCCAGAAGAACCGGGCATACACTTTTTTCTGTTCAGAAAGAAAAGCGAAAGCGCCGCGAGTCTGGTACTGATTGAGTTGCTGTACGGCTTGCTCATGAGCACGCCACTGGGGGGAGTTTGCACTGGTTGATGGGCCACCACCGGGGAGGGTACAGGCCGTCAAAAGCAGGCTGGCTAACGGTAGCAGGCGAAGCAGATTAACTTTACGGGTAAACATCACTTTGGGTGTCCTTCGGCCTTAGCGGGCATGGATGGGGAAATATCTCTACCCAGTTTATTCAAGTTGCAGGGCTAAATACAATGCGTCTTTTGGCTACCGTGGAATATACCCAATTACCACCTATTTACCACCTATGTGCTCGCTGCACGATTGAACATGGTGATAGCGAGGTAATACCACTAGCAACGATTGGCCTGAACATGCGCTTGTTACTTTTATTGATGCGGTGCATCAAGTAGAATGCCAACCAACGAAAGTCTGCACTAGAGACCGATGACTCGACGCAATGACCCTGCTTGCTTTAGGTATTAATCACAAAACTGCTCCAGTTTCTCTACGAGAACGGCTGACCTTCTCCCCAGAGTCGATCGATGCAGCGCTCAATAGCTTGCTCCAGCAACCCATGGTGCAGGGCGGCGTGGTCTTGTCCACCTGTAACCGCACAGAACTCTACCTCAGTGTAGAACAGCAAGATCATCTACGTGAACAGTTGATTGACTGGTTATGTGATTATCACCATCTGCGTCCGGAAGAAATCAGCAAAAACCTCTATTGGCACTATGGCAATGATGCGGTTAGTCATTTGATGCGCGTAGCCAGTGGGCTGGATTCTCAGGTGCTGGGTGAGCCACAGATCCTGGGGCAAGTTAAAAAAGCTTTTGCCGAATCACAGCGTGGTCAATCGCTTTCCAGCGAATTGGAACGCCTATTCCAGAAATCTTTCGCGGTTGCCAAACGCGTGCGTACCGAAACGGAAATCGGTGCCAGTGCGGTTTCCATTGCTTTTGCTGCCTGTTCGTTAGCGCGCCAGATCTTCGAATCGCTGGAGCAGTTAAATGTGCTGTTGGTGGGGGCGGGTGAAACCATAGAACTGGTGGCTCGCCACTTGCGTGAACATAAAGTACAGCAGATGTTTATTGCTAACCGAACCCGTGAACGTGCTCAGCTACTGGCCGATGAAGTGGGGGCGACCGTTATTTCCCTCGCCGATATTGACGCGCGTTTGGCGGAGGCTGACATTATTATCACTTCTACCGCTAGCCCGTTGCCGATTATCGGTAAAGGCATGGTAGAACGCGCATTAAAAGCACGCCGTAACCAGCCGATGTTGCTGGTAGATATTGCGGTTCCCCGTGATATCGAGCCGGAAGTGGGTAAACTGGCGAACGCCTATCTTTACAGTGTGGATGATTTACAGGCGATTATCCAAAGTAACCTGGCGCAACGCCAAGAGGCAGCGGTGCAGGCGGAATCCATTGTGCTGCAGGAAAGTAGTCACTTTATGACCTGGCTACGGGCACAAGGGGCAATAGAAACCATCAGAGATTACCGTTCGCAGGCTGATCAGGTCCGGGCGGAAATGGAATCCAAAGCCCTGGCTGCGATTGCTCAGGGCGCTGATGTGCAGCAAGTCATTCAAGAGTTGGCCTATAAATTGACTAATCGCCTTATTCATGCGCCGACAAAATCCCTCCAGCAGGCCGCCGGTGATGGCGATATGGAGCGGTTACAACTTTTACGCGACAGCCTCGGGCTGGATTAGCATGAGTTATCTTCTATATAACAGGGTTTAAAATCACGCATGAAACCTTCTATTGTTGCCAAACTGGAAGCGTTACAAGAGCGCCATGAAGAAGTTCAGGCGTTACTCGGCGATGCCGGGGTTATTGCCGATCAGGATCGGTTTCGCGGGTTATCGCGTGAATATGCACAGTTGACGGATGTCAGCAGCTGCTTTTTGCAATGGCGCCAGGTGCAGGAAGATTTGGCGACGGCAGAAATGATGCTGGATGATCCGGAAATGCGTGAAATGGCGCAGGATGAGTTGAAACAGGCGAAGGCCGCGTCAGAAGAGCTGGAGCAGCAGTTACAGGTCTTGTTGTTGCCCAAAGATCCTGATGATGAGCGCAGTTGCTTCCTGGAAGTTCGCGCCGGTACCGGTGGGGATGAAGCGGCTATTTTTGCCGGTGATTTGTTCCGCATGTATAGCCGTTATGCTGAAGCGCGCCGTTGGCGTGTTGAAGTGATGAGCGCCAACGATGGGGAGCACGGTGGTTACAAAGAGGTGATCGCCAAAGTCTCTGGTGAGGGTGTATACGGTCAATTAAAGTTTGAGTCGGGTGGGCATCGTGTACAGCGGGTGCCGGAAACCGAGTCCCAGGGGCGCATTCACACCTCGGCTTGTACGGTGGCGGTGATGCCGGAAGTTCCTGAGGCGGAATTGCCGGATATTAACCCGGCTGATTTGAAGATTGATACCTTTCGCTCCTCCGGTGCCGGTGGGCAACACGTAAACACCACCGATTCGGCTATCCGCATTACCCACTTGCCAACCGGCATCGTGGTGGAGTGCCAGGATGAACGTTCACAGCACAAAAACAAAGCCAAGGCGATGTCGGTACTGGGGGCGCGTATTCGTGCAGCAGAGATGGCCAAACGTCAACAAGCTGAAGCGTCTACCCGCCGCAACCTGCTGGGCAGCGGTGATCGTTCAGACCGCAACCGGACTTATAACTTCCCGCAGGGGCGCGTGACTGATCACCGCATTAACTTGACACTTTATCGCCTGGATGAAGTGATGGAAGGCAAATTGGATATGCTGATCCAGCCGATTGTGCAGGAATATCAGGCTGACCAACTGGCGGCGCTCTCTGCTGAGTCAGACTAATGGATTATCAATCCTGGCTGAAAACCGCGGTATCCCGTTTGAAACACGATACCCGCTTGTCACACGATACCCGCTTGACACACAATAACAGCGCCAAGCGGGATGCCGAGATCCTATTGGGGTTCGTTACCGGCCATGCCAGAACGTTCCTGTTGGCCTTTGGTGAGACGCTGCTGACTGAGCCGCAAATAGCGCAATTAGAGGGTTTACTGCTTCGCCGCGAGCGTGGTGAACCGGTGGCCTATCTAATTGGTGAACGCGAATTCTGGTCGTTGCCATTGTCGGTATCCCCGGCGACCCTGATCCCGCGTCCAGATACCGAATGTTTGGTTGAACAGGCATTGGCGCGCTTACCCACCGCGCCCTGTCGCATTTTGGATCTAGGCGCCGGCAGCGGGGCCATTGCGTTGGCTCTCGCCAGTGAACGGCCCGATTGCCAGGTAACCGGTGTTGATCTGCAGCCGGAGGCCGTGACACTGTCACAACATAATGCACGAAAATTGGCCATCAGCAATGCGCATTTCTTGCAAGGCAGCTGGTTTACGCCGGTTATTGGCCAGCAATTTTCTCTGATTGTCAGTAACCCACCTTATATTGATAAAAATGATCCTCATCTGCTGCAAGGTGATGTGCGTTTTGAGCCTGATAGTGCGTTAGTGGCGGCAGAGAGTGGTTTGGCGGACTTGGCGGCTATCGTACAGCAAGCTCCCGGCTTTTTACAGCCAGAAGGGTGGTTATTGCTAGAACATGGTTGGCAGCAAGGGGAGGCAGTACGCGCTTTATTGCAGCATGCTGGGTTTATTGCGGTTGATACTTACCGTGATTATGGCGGCAATGAGCGGGTGACGCTGGGCCAGAAACCTCCTCAGCAATCAGGGATGTGATGATGGCCATCAAGGGCTGAAGCAGCCGCACATATTAGCGTTAGCGATCAGTATTAGCCTATTTGTGTTGTGGTTTTTTGGCCGTGGCAGGGTGGTCAATAATACAGCGGCGTTGGGTGGAAATAGTGCCCTATATCAATGATACGCTGCTGTTTTTAAACATGTGACGTTATTGGTACTTGGTGGAACTTATCCGCTCCTGGGTGGCGACACATGGCTGACCGAAAAGTTATTTGGCGTTATTATTTATATCCTGCTGGGTCATGTTGCCTTGGGTAACAGAACACTAAGCAGGCGTTTGCGCATTTGGCGTTTGTGCTGGCACTGGGGTGCCTGTACCTGATCATTAAACTTGCCACAACGAAAATACCGTTTTTGATGGGATACCTATGAGTAGCATTACCGATTTTGAATTTAATACTTCACTCCTCAGTGAGGGAGTGATCTTGGTATCACAGGCCATAAGAGGTGATTTCCCAGTCAATCAGGTTAAACGCAAGTTGCAACAGTTGGTCACCGAAGCCCGGGCAAGCATCTCGGCAGATCTGACTCAAGAAGAACAACTGGATGCGCTGATCGCCTTATTTTTCAAAACCTGGGGGTTCGGGGGTTCCAGTGGCGTCTACCGTCTTTCTGATGCCATCTGGTTAGATAAAGTGCTCGACGCTCGTCAAGGGGCATCGGTGTCGCTAGGCACCATTTTTCTGCATATTGCCCATCAACTGGATTTGCCGTTGATGCCAGTGATTTTTCCAACCCAATTAATCCTGCGTGCTGACTGGTTAGATGAAGAGATGTGGCTAATCAACCCACTCAATGGCGAAACGCTCAATGAGCATCAGTTAGAGGTGTGGATTAAAGGCAACCTGGGGCTGGGGGCGGAATTGGAAGATGACGACCTGGATGAAGCAGAAAATGTTAATGTGGTGCGTAAAATGCTCGATACGCTGAAAGTCGCGTTAATGGAAGAGAAACAGATGGAAATGGCCTTGCGTGCCAGTGAAACGGTGTTGAGCTTCGACCCGGAGGACCCTTATGAAATCCGTGATCGTGGGTTGATTTATGCGCACTTGGAATGCAACCATGTGGCGGTTACTGATCTTAACTATTTTATCGAGCAGTGCCCGGAAGATCCGGTGAGTGAAGTGATTAAAATTCAAATCCATTCCATTGATTTAAAACAGGTTACGCTGCATTAAGTTATTTCAATTGATCATTAAAAAAGGCGCAAACATGAAACAAAAAGTGGTTAGCATTGGTGATATCAAGGTAGCGAACGATCTTCCGTTTGTGCTGTTTGGCGGTATGAATGTGCTGGAATCGCGTGATTTAGCCATGCGTATTTGCGAACACTATGTGAACGTAACCCAAAAGTTGGGTATTCCCTATGTTTTCAAAGCCTCTTTTGATAAAGCCAACCGTTCTTCTATCCACTCTTACCGTGGGCCGGGCCTGGAAGAAGGGATGAAGATTTTTCAGGAACTGAAAAATACCTTTGGCGTTAAGGTGATCACCGATGTGCATGAGGTTGCTCAGGCACAACCGGTGGCCGAAGTGGTGGATGTGATTCAGTTACCCGCCTTTTTGGCGCGCCAGACCGATCTGGTTGAAGCTATGGCTAAAACGGGTGCGGTGATCAACGTTAAGAAGCCACAGTTTGTTAGCCCCGGGCAGATGGGCAATATTGTCGAGAAGTTTAAAGAAGGTGGCAACGATCAGGTTATCTTGTGTGATCGTGGCAGCAACTTTGGCTATGACAATCTGGTGGTAGATATGTTGGGCATTAACGTGATGAAAAATGTCACTGGTGGTCATCCGGTGATTTTTGATGTCACCCACGCCCTGCAAACCCGCGATCCTTTTGGCAGCGCATCTGGTGGCCGCCGTGCACAGGTCAGCGAACTGGCCCGGGCCGGCATGGCGGTGGGGCTGGCTGGCTTGTTTATTGAAGCGCATCCCGATCCGAAGAATGCCCAGTGTGATGGCCCATCAGCATTGCCGTTAGATAAGCTGGAGCCTTTCTTGCAGCAGATGAAAGCGATTGATGATTTGGTGAAAAGCTTCCCGGAGCTGGATACCAGCAATTAAGCTGTTGGCGGTAAGCAACTGGCCTGGCGTAAGTAGCCGGGCCAGTGTAGTTATTGAGACAGTGTAGTTATTGAGACAGTGTAGTTATTGAGCGTCCAGCGCCTTTAGAGCATCAGGCAACGTAGGGTAGAAATATAATTTCCCGTCGATGGGTTGCATTCGGGCTCGGGCCAGGGTTTTCAACGGTTGGAAAGGCATATCGGTGATCACCAACTCTTTACCAGGCGGTAAGGCATCAATATAGCGCTGCAGTGCATTTAACCCCCCGGCGTCCAGCACCGGCACGGCATCCCATTGCAAGATAATGGTGCGATAGCCTTCACCACGTAACGTCAGTTCGTTGAAAATACGTTCAGCAGCGGCGAAAAACAGTGGGCCATTAACGCGCATTATCAGGCGGTCATCTGCCGCACTCAGCTCACTTAACTTGGTCATCCGGGCGATACGCCGCATAAAGAGCAGTGACGCCAGTACAATACCCACGGTAATGGCGATCACCATATCAAATAACACCGTGAGCGACAGGCAGAGTAGCATGACGAGAATGTCATCCTTAGGGGCGCGCCGCAGTAAATAAACCACTTTATGCGCTTCACTCATATTCCAGGCCACCAATAACAACAGGGATGCCATCGCCGCCAGCGGCAAATAGGAGAGCCAGGGAGCCAGTAGCAGTAACGCCAGCAGCACCATCAGTGAGTGAATAATTGCGGATATCGGTGATGTTGCCCCGGCACGCACATTGGCTGCAGACCGCGCAATGGCAGCGGTGGCGGTGATCCCACCAAAGAATGGGGCGATAATATTACCCATGCCCTGACCGATCAATTCACCATTGGAATGGTGTTTTTTGCCGGTCATTCCATCGAGTACCACAGCGCATAACAGCGATTCAATAGCACCGAGCATCGCCATGGAAAATGCAGCAGGCAGCAAAGCTGAAAACAGATGCCAACTTAACGCGGTGGTTTTGCCATTGGCAGCGGGTAATTCCCACGGTAATACCCATTGTGGCAGGATAGGGGGTATCCCCTGGCCTTGGCTGCCATCGGCAAGTTGGAAACTGAAACGGGAGCCGATGGTGGCGACCTGGAAGTCAAAATACGCCAGAATGGCCATTACCATTGTTCCAGCCAGTAAAGCGGGCAAGTGGCCAGGAATACGCCAGCCAAGTTTTGGCCATATCAGCAATACCAGTAAAGTGACTACGCCTATCAAGGTATCAGCAAAATTCAGGGTAGGTAGCGCGTGCAGCAGGGCATAGACCTTGCCGATATAGTTTTCTGGCATTTCGCTTAACTGCAGACCAAAAAAATCTTTCACCTGCATAGTGGCGATGGTAATGGCGATGCCAGAGGTAAAACCGAGGGTCACAGAGAGCGGGATGTATTCAATTAAACGCCCGAAGCGAGCCAGCCCCATAATCAGCAGGAATATGCCGGAAAGCAGGGTGGCAATCAATAAGCCAGAAAGCCCAAATTGCTGTGAAACTGGGAACAGGATCACCACAAATGCCGCTGTCGGGCCAGAAACGCTGTAGCGTGAACCGCCGCTGACCGCGATAACTATACCGGCAATGGCGGCAGTATAGAGCCCATATTGTGGGGGGACACCACTGGCAATGGCCAGCGCCATTGCCAACGGGATGGCAATAATTCCAACTGTCACGCCGGCGATGGCGTCTTTTAATAAACGTTGCAGGGAATAAGGTTCTCGCCAACAGGCGTCGATTAATGCACTGAAGGGGCGTATTTGGTTAATTCTTTGGGTTTTCATCGGGCTAGTAAACCAAATCTCGAAAAGAGAACAAATGGCGGGGCATATGGCTGGGCATAGTGTATCCCGTCTCGAATTGTTGCCAGCTACCATACACCTTTATGTAAAAAAGTGTATGTCTTGCATCAAGAGAGTGTGGAGTATTTGCAGCAAGAATATGAATAGGGTTTTAAAGATAACCAAAAAGCCTGAATTTGCATTCAGGCTTTTTGGTTTAATTTGGCGGTGAGAGAGGGCTTCATTCTCTGCGCTTACCCTGCGGGCGGCTGTCACCGTTTAAATGGCAGGCTAGTTAGGTCGTAGCAGTTGTGACTTTATCTAAAACTGCCCTGTGGTGTGGCGGATACCAAACCGACTATTGCTCACCGAGTAATCTGTTTTGTCTATTAATTCGATAGTAATTGTTAAATTACAAATAAGTGTAATGCCACGTAGAATGTTCTTGTTTCAGACAAATAGCCTATATCACCCAACCCGATAGCGGCTTTTTAGCTTTTAAGCGAATGGTGTCCGTTTCTGAGCACGTTTCTGAGCAATTAAGGGCCAATAGTCGTTTTCTGTTACTTTTTCACAACATACAAATAGGTTGCTGACGCACACGACACTGCGGACATAGGCAAAGCGACATGACTCGAAACAAAGACTTTTATAAACATGTCAGGGGATAGAGCAGAGTGCTGGGGGCAGCAATTTGTGCAACTAAAAATCAAAACGCTATTTACCTTGTCAAAAAGTTCAACCCCGCATACAGGGACCTAGCATCAAGCCACCCGTGCCATAAACATTGTACGTATGTATTGTTTTTAATGCAGCAGCATCTCAGTAAGCACGCCACATTGATGCTACTGCACAATGTGATAAACCAAGGGCGGCGCATCACGAAAAGAAGAACTAAACTTGTGGGATGTAAGAGCCGAAATCTCGACGGATAGTTTGCTTATTTTGCTTATTTTGCTTTTTCATCGCTGTTTGCAATAAATAATGCCTGTTAGCTCACTGAAAATACTATCGCAGCAAAACATCTCAATGCTGTTATATAAATGAAAAGGATCACAAATGGAAAAAATATCTAGCGGGGTCGGTCAATGTCCCTTTACAACTGGCGCCAATACTTCCGCCAGCCAAGAGCATCAAGTCTGGTGGCCCAACGCCCTCAATCTTGACATCCTTCACCAACATGACAGCAAGACCAATCCCATGGATGAGTCTTTCGATTATGCTGAAGCCTTCAACAGTCTTGACTACAGTGCACTCAAAGCCGACCTCCATGCTCTGATGACCGACAGCCAACCTTGGTGGCCAGCAGACTGGGGTCACTATGGTGGTCTGATGATCCGCATGGCATGGCACTCCGCGGGCACATACCGTGCTACTGACGGCCGCGGTGGAGCTAACACTGGCAACCAGCGTTTCGCTCCCCTCAATAGTTGGCCTGATAACGTTAACCTGGACAAGGCTCGCCGCTTACTGTGGCCCATCAAACAGAAATACGGCAACAAGATCTCCTGGGCTGACCTGATGATTCTGGCAGGTAACGTAGCCTACGAGTCTATGGGGCTTAAAACCTTTGGTTTTGCCGGTGGCCGTGAGGATATCTGGCATCCTGAGAAGGATATTTACTGGGGAGCAGAAAAAGAGTGGTTAGCACCGAGCGGTAGCGAAGGTAGCCGTTATAGCGGTGAAAGAGACCTTGAGAATCCGCTGGCGGCGGTGATGATGGGTCTCATCTATGTGAACCCTGAAGGCGTCGATGGCACCCCAGACCCTATCAAAACTGCGCACGACATGCGTGTCACTTTTGCCCGTATGGGTATGAACGATGAAGAGACCGTCGCCCTGACCGCCGGTGGTCATACTGTCGGTAAAGCCCATGGTAACGGCAGTGCCGCTCGTCTGGGACCAGCCCCCGAGGGGGCCGATGTACACGAGCAAGGGCTTGGCTGGATAAACAATGAAACCCGCGGTATCGGTCGCGATACGGTGACCAGTGGTATCGAGGGAGCGTGGACCAGCCACCCAACCCGTTGGGATAATGGTTACTTCAAGATGTTACTTGGCCATGATTGGTGGCTCAAGAAGAGTCCGGCCGGTGCCTGGCAATGGGAGCCGGTTACGATCAAAGAAGAAGATCGCCCGGTGGATGTGGAGGACCCATCCATCCGCTGCAACCCGATCATGACCGACGCAGACATGGCCTTACGCTTTGACCCCATATACCGGGAAATCTCAGAGCGTTTCGCCGCCGATCAGGCGCTCTTTTCTGATGCTTTTGCCCGCGCCTGGTTCAAACTGACTCACAGGGACATGGGGCCAGGCAGCCGCTATCTCGGCCCAGAAGTGCCGAGTGAAGTACTGGTATGGCAAGATCCGGTGCCAACTGTAAATTATCAACTCTCCTCCGAGGAGATCGAGGAGCTCAAAGGTAAGCTGCTGGCTTGCGGTATCGCTCCTGCTGATCTGATCGCAACAGCATGGGACAGCGCCCGTACCTTCCGAGCCTCCGATTTCCGCGGTGGGGCCAATGGTGCGCGTATTCGTCTCGCACCGATGAAGAATTGGGAAGGGAACGAACCGGCCCGTCTTGAAAAAGTGCTCAATGCGTTGAACGCTTTGCAGTCCACACTGGCCAAGCCTATCAGCTTGGCTGACCTGATAGTCCTTGGTGGTAGTGCAGCAGTGGAACAGGCCGCTCGGCTAGCTGGTGTCGAGATCGTCGTTCCCTTTTCACCAGGGCGAGGCGATGCAAGCGCCGAGCAGACAGACTCCGAGTCGATTGCCTTCCTTGAACCATTGCACGATGGTTTTCGCAATTGGCAGAAAGATCACTACAAAGTACAACCGGAAGAAATGCTGCTCGATCGTGCCCAGTTGTTAGGACTCACAGCACGTGAAATGACCGTCCTCGTCGGCGGCATACGGGTACTTGGCGCCAACCATGGGGGCTCGTCACATGGTGTCTTCACCGACAAGGTCGGGGTTCTGAGTAACGACTTCTTTATCAACCTGACCGATATGAATTACAGCTGGAAACCGATCGGTCGCAATGCTTACCAGATCGTGGATCGTCAGAGTGGAGCTATAAAGTGGACTGCAACCCGTGTCGATCTGGTGTTTGGTTCAAACTCGGTGTTGCGCGCTTACGCCGAGGTCTATGCTCAACAAGATGGCAAAGAGAAATTTATCCGTGACTTCGTTAAAGCTTGGAACAAAGTGATGAACAATGATCGCTTTGACCTGAAATAGATAAGTCAGCAGTTGAAAAAGCACCAGCATCAAGCTTAATCCTTGTCAGTTAAGCTTTTGAAGAAGCTGCAGCGGATAACGTTGCAGCTTCTTTTTTTACCGCTCTTGGGTCACGCCGCTGCCGACAACTAGCTAGCACCAAGGCAGGTTGAAGAACCAGCACTGTAGGGGATTCGTTGGCAGTATCAGCAGGTGTGTTTATTAGGCACGAGTCCAACATGGGACAAGGAAAAGTTACTGAAGGCAAAAGCCTCTCAGTGTGGGGGAATATAAAAGCAAAAAAGCCTGAACGCGAATTCAGGCTTTCTCTCTTAATTTGGCGGTGAGAGAGGGGTTCGAACCCTCGATACACTTTCGCGTATACACACTTTCCAGGCGTGCTCCTTCAGCCACTCAGACACCTCACCGTTTTTGTTGCACAACACAGTGTGCAACGGGGCGGTACTATAGGGAGACTCGGCTAAGGGGTCAAGAATATTTTTATAGTTTTAGCTCAGATGGCTAAGCTGTGGTCGCTTTGCTGCAAAGTCAGGCAAAGTTACACCTTCAAATAGGGGAAGTGAGGTTAACAATATGGCTTACGTTATCCAATCGAAAGCGTAGTTGATCAGGACAGAGGGGAAAACGATGACCACCGTGAAGTGGGTGGCACCAGGTTAAAGGCAAGGGGATGGTAACCTGCAGAGCAGGCCGTCTGTTACCCAGGGCAAGCGAGAATGGCCGCTGAGACAGTCTTATCAGCGCTGAAGTTAATTATCCCAGACTCTGTGCCGGGAGCCAGATTTGAATGTGGTAGGCGGCGTAACACATTGAGGTCATTGATATCTGTGGTCATTCAAGTTGCAGAGTTGTTGGCTGCAACTTGAATCAATTTAGCGATAACAGCTTGATAATGGATTATGATGCAAGCGCTTTGAAAAATATATTTACGATAAAAAAGCTCGAAATTTACCCGTGTAATATATAATATCGAGGCGCAAAAATAAATCATAACAATTCAATACTATTTGCAGCATTTCTTTTTTATTGGTTATAAACGGACAAGTCACTATCATTTTTATTACATTCAGGATCAACAATAAATGAATAGTAAATTTTTCAAGTCAGTATGGAATGCTTCTTTGGGGAATTATGTCGCTGTGGCTGAATACGCCAAAAACCGCGCTGCTGGTCAGTCAGTTTCCATTAAAACGCCTACGCCTTCAGTAACCGACAGTTCAACGCCTATTTGTCGGCTATCGCGTTTAAGTCAAGCCTTGTTGGGCTGTTTTTCCCTGACCTTGGTGGGCGTGTCTACCGCAAGTTATGCTGCCTGTTCTATCACGCCGGGTGGTTCGGTGACCATGGATGTTCCCGGTGGTACATGTACTGTTCCTGATGGTAGTTATACAGGCTCTACTTATGTCTTTGAGACAACGGCAGGCACCATAGAGAACAGTGGTGATATCACGCTGTTATCATCAGCCAATAATACTGCCGAATTTGTGCGGGCATTTAACACGGGCGCACAGGTTTTACTCAATAACCTGACCATTTCGCCTTTCGCCAGTTCTGGCGCTGGCTCTTATGGCCTCCATACGGGAGGCACAGGCACCGGTGGAAACATTGCCATTTCTGGTCTGTATACATTTGTAGGTTCTGGAACAGTTTGGGGGGCGGCAGCAGGCAACCTGGGTACCGCTGGAACCATAACGCTGAATAATGTCGATATTAACATCACCGGGGGTAACGGTGGTGCGGGTTTGATCACCTCTACCAATGCCAGTAATGTGCTGACGGTCAATGGTTCTCTACTGTTGAGGAATGCGGCAACCAATAGCCAGGGTATTAGCGTAGGCAGTAATGCCACGTTTAATTTGCACGGTTCTGGTGCGGCAACTAATAACATCACGCTGACTGGCAGTGGTAGCACCGGCATGCTGCTGGGTTCAAATTCGACCTTGGATGTAACCAATCTGGTCTCCGTTATAGGTACTACGGCAGCGAGTACCCGAGGACTGACGGCCAATGGAGCAGGCGGGCAAGCCTTGCTACATGGCGGTTTAACAGCAGCGGTGAGAAGTCATGCCATTACCGCAGCAAGTGGCGGGCATGCGACGATTTCCGGCTTGACCACCGTATCAACCACTGAAAATAACGCCTACGGTGCCTATGCTACCGGGGGGGGGCATCAATCACCCTTGCCGATGCCAATATCACCACCAGTGGTGGGGGTAGCCATGGGGTTTATGCTACAAATGGTTCGGTGAATCTTAACGGTACCGGGACAACCACCATAAATGTCAGCGGAGATCCGATAAATGTCACTGGCATCAATGGATTGTTGGCAGGCATAGGAGGGAGTATCACGACCGCTCTTGGCGGCGTATTGGATATTACTCTAAGTGGCAATGCCAGTGGAGTTAATAGAGCCTATGGCGCCCATGCCACCGGAGCAGGTGCTTCTATTACCCTAAATGGCACGACCAATATCACTACCACCGGCTTCAACGGTTTTGGTGTGCGCGGGGATTTGGGGGGCAGGTTTCTTTCCAACGGCAATCTCAATATTACGACTGCCCAAGGGACCGGGGTGCAATCAGCGGATGCCGGAACGATAGTGACGTTGGCTGGAGCACAAAACACCATTAATGTCAGCTCCCTGAGCAACTCCATCACTTCTGGTTTTCTGGTGACAGGTGCGGCTCAACTGAATATTAATAGCGCAAATACTACCATCGAGACCCATGGGACCAATGCCCACGGTATTCAACTACAATCGACTAGTGGCGCCAATGTTAACATTAACGGTGCGGTGAACATTGAGACCTTTGGCCCCACTTCCCATGGTTTTTATCTGATTTCAGGCTCAACCTACACCTTTGACGGTGCCGCCAATCACCAGATGCCGACCTTTGTGATCCACGGCCTCAATTCCGCAGTGCTGGCTGCCAACGGTGGCGGTAGTCTGTTTACTCTGACCAACAATGCCGCACTGAATATGAGCATGACGCCAGATGCGGGTACCTGGGGTGCCAAGGCGGAAACAGCGGGTCGGGTCCGTTTTCAGGGGAACAGCAGTACCGGCGGGACCGGGCTATGGGCCCGTAATGGCACGCTCGACCTGTGGGGCAATGCGGATGCGGCGGGTTCGCGGGTGTTGTTGGAGAGCGGTGCAACGCTCAATCTTGAATCGACGGGCACCACAACGGTCTCTATTGGCTCACTTGAAGGCTTGGCGGGTAACACCGTCAATCTTTATGGTCATACCTTGAGTATTGGTGCCAATAATAGCGGCAATAACGGCAGCTTGCTTAACGAGGCCACTTTTGCCGGCAGCTTTGCCAATGCGGCTACCGGGTCACTGCTTAAAACCGGGAACACCACACAAATTCTTTCCGGCCTGAACAACACCGTGGCGTCGGTGCTGGTAAACGGTGGTACGTTAAGCTTCCAGCAAGCTGGAGCATTTAATACCAGCGGTAATTACACCACCGCCAATGGCCAATGGCGGTATCACCGATATCGGCCGGGATACATCACAACTGAATATCGGCGGTGAGTTTACGCAGCAGAGCGGCTCAACGCTGAGCGTCACCATTGGAGCCACGCCGGATATTGTTGCGAATACTGCGGTGCTGGATGGCACGCTGGTGATCAGTGGCTTTGTTGAGGGTCAGCCACCGGTGAAAGCCAGCGAAGTCATCACCAGTAACTATACCCTGATCCATACGACTAACGGGATCACCGGGAATTTCACCAACAACCCGCTGGATCCGGTAGTGCTGGATTATCTGCTGCATCAGGGGCATATCTCGGCAGATGGTCTGGATTACAATCTGGGTTTCCAACTGGCCTGGACTCAAGGTGGGCAGGCTCAAGGTACCGGCAACTTTACCTTGGCGGCCGGCACGGCGTTTGATATTGACCAGGCGCTGACTGACCAGACTGGGCCCTTCACCAGTGGCTGGGATGGCAAGAGCCTGACCAAAAATGGTGACGGGCTGTTGGTATTGTCGACGGTTGCTCAGCAATACACCGGTAGTACCTTGCTGAATGCCGGCACGCTGCGTACCGATGTGTTGAACGCCTTTGCCTCGAGCGAGGCGGTGACCGTCAATGGCGGGTTACTGGACCTGAATGGTAACAACCAGACCGCCCATAACCTGTCCGGTACCAGCGGTGAAGTGCGCCTGACCAATGGGGCCGAGCTGCAACTCGACAATACGACGACTGATACTACCTATGCCGGTTCGATAACCGACAGCGGCAGCCTGCTTAAAGTGGGTGACGGCATGTTGACCCTGACGGGGGATGCCAGCCACAGTGGCTTGACCACCATTGATGCCGGTACCCTGAGTATCGGCAATGGCGGTACCACCGGCACCATCAGCAGTGATATTGCCAATAACGCCACGCTGATATTCAACCGCAGTGATGCCAACGACTATACCGGCGTGCTGAGTGGCGAAGGCGACCTGTTCAAACAGGCTGCTGGCGAATTGACCTTGAGCGGCGGGACGTCTCATCAGGGCAGTGTGGAAGTACAAGCGGGCACGTTGACCCTCAAACAAAATGGGGGCAGCCTGACCACCACCGGGGACTACACCACCTATAACGGGGCAACCACGGTAATTGGTTTACAGAGCTCAACCCTGAATGTGGGCGGTGAGTTTACCCAGCAGAGCGGCTCAGCGCTGAACGTCACCATTGGAGCCACGCCGGATATTGTTGCAAATACTGCGGTGCTGGATGGCACGCTGGTGGTCAGTGGCTTTGATGATGCTCAGCCACCGGTGAAAGCCAGCGAAGTCATCACCAGTAACTATACCCTGATCCAGACGACTAATGGGATCACCGGGGATTTCACCAACAACCCGCTGGATCCGATAGCGCTGGATTATCTGCTGCGTGAGGGGCATATCTCGGCAGATGGCAACGATTACAATCTGGGTTTCCAAATGGCCTGGACTCAAGGCGGGGAGGCTCAGGGTACCGGCAACTTTACCTTGGCGGCCGGCACGGCGTTTGATATTGACCAGGCGCTGACTGACCAGACCGGGCCCTTCACCAGTGGCTGGGATGGCAAGAGCCTGACCAAAGCGGGCGAAGGTTTGTTGGTATTGTCGACGGTTGCTCAGCAATACACCGGTAGTACCATGCTGAATGCCGGTACGCTGCGTACCGATGTGTTGAACGCCTTTGCCTCGAGCGAGGCGGTGACCGTCAATGGCGGGTTACTGGACCTGAATGGCAACAACCAGACCGCCCATAACCTGTCCGGTACCAGCGGTGAAGTGCGCCTGACCAATGGGGCCGAGCTGCAACTCGACAATACGACGACTGATACTACCTATGCCGGTTCGATAACCGACAGCGGCAGCCTGCTTAAAGTGGGTGACGGCATGTTGACCCTGACGGGGGATGCCAGCCACAGTGGCTTGACCACCATTGATGCCGGTACCCTGAGTATCGGCAATGGCGGTACCACCGGCACCATCAGCAGTGATATTG
>NZ_AYKS02000011.1 GCF_000496755.2 Serratia sp. DD3 | reverse complement strand
CCCCCGCTGCCTTCGCCTCTTCCGCCTGCTTTTTAGCTGCTGCAGCAACAGCCGCTTCTTTTTTGGCTTCCGCTTCCGCTTTCTTCTGAGCCTCTGCCTGTGCTTTGACTATTTTATCTGCCTCAGCTTTGGCTTTCGCTGCAGCCTCCTCGGCTGTTTTCTGTTGTTCTTTAGCCTTAGCAGCCGCAACCTCGGCCGCTTTTTGCTGTTCAGCTTGTACCTTAGCGTCCTGCGCCGCTTTTTCCTGTGCCGCCAAACGCTCCTGCTCCAGTTTCTTCAGGCGTTGTTGTTCTACTGCCTGCTTCTGCTGTAACTCTTCCGCCTGCTGTTCCGCTTTCTTCTGGCGCTGTTTTTCTGCACGCTGGGCATCGCTACTCTGCTGCTGCTGGCGATTATACTGCTCGACGACAGCACCCGGGTCGACCATCACTGCCCCTACTACAGAACCATCACCGCCACCGCCAGCACTCATTTCGGCGTTTTCTTGCAGTGATCCCCAAATCAACAGGGCAATCAATAGGATGTGCAGAACCACCGATACAATAACGGCGCGATTCAGCTTATCGTTTTGCTCAGTTGCCTTTACCAAAATAGATTCCCAAAAACTGGTGCTTAAACGTGTTCCCGCCAAATAAAAGCAGGAACTGGGTTACCTCTGACCTCAGGGTCAAATTGGCTGAGTCATCAGCCCTACAGAAGTTACCCCCGCTTGATGAAGAATATTTAACGCCTTGATAATCTCATCATAGGGTACTTCCTTGGCCCCACCGATCAAAAAAACCGTCTTCGGGTTAGCCGCCAAACGTGATTTGGCTTCTGCCGCCACCTGCTCTGGTGGCAACAGTTCCATGCGGTTATGATCAGCCACCAGAGTGTATTGCCCTACGCCAGAAACTTCGAGGATCACCGGTGGATTATCATCACTGGACACTGTCTTGGAATCAGTTGCATCCGGTAAATCCACCTCAACACTTTGGGTTATGATTGGCGCAGTTGCCATAAATATCAACAGCAACACCAGCAATACATCCAGCAACGGAACTATGTTGATTTCCGACTTGAGCTCCCGCCGGTTACGACCACGAACTTTCGCCATGCTACCCCCTACTTATTTGCTGTCGCTGGAGAAGGCCTGGCGATGCAGAATAGCGGTAAACTCTTCCATAAAGTTGTCGTAATTCTGGTCAAGCTTGTTAACCCGCTGGTTAAGACGATTGTAAGCCATGACGGCAGGGATCGCGGCGAATAGACCTATCGCGGTAGCAATCAATGCTTCCGCGATACCGGGTGCCACCATTTGTAAGGTTGCTTGCTTAACCGCCCCCAAGGCAATAAAAGCATGCATGATCCCCCACACCGTACCAAACAACCCAATATAGGGACTGATGGAACCCACGGTACCGAGGAATGGAATATGCGTTTCCAACATTTCCAGTTCACGATTCATGGAAATACGCATCGCTCGCGTGGCCCCTTCAATCACCGCTTCTGGCGCATGATTATTGGCACGATGTAAACGCGCAAACTCCTTGAAGCCCGAATAGAAAATTTGCTCTGAGCCAGTCAGGCTATCACGGCGCGACTGACTTTCTTGATACAAACGCGAAAGCTCGATGCCCGACCAAAACTTGTCTTCAAACGCTTCGGCGTCACGCGTTGCCGCATTCAAAATGCGTGTCCGCTGGATAATAATCGCCCAAGATGCCACTGAAAAACATATCAAAATCAACATGATAAGCTTAACCAGCAGGCTCGCCTTCAAGAATAAATCCAGGATGTTCATGTCAGTCACTGCTTAAACTCCGCGACAATAGACTTAGGAAGCGCTATCGGCTTCATTTGGTGTTGATCAATACATGCAATCAATACATCGGCCTTACTCAAAAGAGTACCATCAGAATTTATAATGCATTGAGCAAACGTAAGAGAAGCCCCGCGTATTGAGGTGATTTTACTTTTCACTTCCAGCATGTCATCAAGACGAGCGGGGTGTAGATAATCCACCGTTATACGCCGGACAGCAAAAGCGATATGTTCACTGAGCAACTGCTGTTGATGAAAGTTACGCTGGCGCAACATCTCAGTGCGTGCTCGTTCATAAAAGGCGACATAGCGAGCATGGTAAACCACCCCACCAGCATCGGTATCTTCATAGTAGACCCGAATTGGCCATCGAAATAACGTATTACTCACAAGACTTCCAAACCAATGCGATTTAACGATATTACTATACGCAAGAGAGATCGGGTTTGGAATGGGTTACTCGGGGAGAATGGAAATAATTATGGGTAAATACGGCCCATGGCATAGAGACTTAGCCCGTCAAAGGGGCTTACACCATGCTTGGGCCAGCTATTTATAAAGAAACGTAAAGTAATGCTGCCACTAGGATGATTATTGCTGGTAATGGCGCAAAAAAGGCACGCCAAAACAGCGTATGGGGGCGGAACCCAACACCGTGAACCAGACCGGCACACACAGCCCACATCAGCAACAGACCTTGCCAAATCGCCAATGAACTGGTGCGTGCGGCAAAAAGTGTGGGATCCCAAAAAATACACCCAGCCAAAATCAACGCCAACACCAGTGAAAGGGCCCTTAACGGGCCCTTGTCTGCGATAGCATACAGCTTATCTATCAATGCTGAACTCATCACTTATTGTCTTGCTGTGCTTTTGAATCTTCAATGTGCTCAAGCGCCAGAGCTGTAATAATACCGAAGGAACAAGCAAGAAGCGTTCCGAGGATCCAGGCAAAATACCACATGGTTTAGCTCCTTTTGCTTAGTACAGTGAATGCTTGTTGTTTTCAATAAAATTCTTATCCAAGCGACCAAACATTTTGTAGTACGACCAGATGGTGTACGCCAGAACGATAGGCACGAAGATAATCGCCACAACAGTCATCACTTGCAGCGTGAACAGGCTGGAGGTGGCATCCCACATCGTCAGACTGACATTAGGCACAGTGCTTGATGGCATAACAAACGGGAACATGGTGACACCCGCCGTCAGGATCACACAAGCACAGGTCAATGACGAGGTCACAAATGCCATTGCACCTTTCCCGAAGCGAGAGAACAGGATAGTCAACAGTGGCAAAATCACCCCGAGTGCTGGCAGAGCCCACAGGATCGGATACTTGTTGTAGTTAATCAACCAGGCACCCGCTTGATGAGCAACCTCTTTGCGCAATGGGTTGGACTGCGCTGCCGTATCCAGTGCTGAAGTCACTACAAAACCATCAATACCGTACACCAACCAAACACCGGCCAGCAGGAAACATACCCCCATCACCAACGCAGAAATCTGCGCTGCTGCGCGTGAACGCAGGTAAACTTCCGCCGTAGTACGCATTTGCAGGTAAGTTGCCCCCTGAGTGACCAGCATGGTCAGGCTGACAATACCGGCCAATAGAGCAAACGGATTCAATAATCCGAAGAAGCTGCCGGTATAGAACAGGCGCGCAGTCGTGTCGATATGGAACGGCACCCCTTGCAACAGGTTGCCAAATGCCACACCAAATACCACTGCAGGCACAAAACTACCCGCAAAGATGCCCCAGTCCCACATATTACGCCAGCTGTTGTTTTCCAACTTAGAACGGTAATCAAAACCAATAGGGCGGAAAAACAACGCAGCCAACACCAGAATCATCGCAATATAGAAACCAGAGAACGCAGCAGCGTATACCATTGGCCAGGCAGCAAATAATGCACCACCGGCGGTAATCAACCATACCTGGTTACCATCCCAGTGTGGGGCAATGGCGTTGATCATTATCCGACGCTCATTATCCGTTTTACCGATAATGCGCACCAGTATGCCGACACCCATATCGAAACCATCGGTGACGGCAAAACCGATCAGCAATACGCCAACCAGGATCCACCAGATAAATCGCAATACTTCATAGTCAAACATATCTTGGACTCCTGTTTAGTGCGCTTCCTGCATGGCAGCAGTCGGTTGTTCAAAGTGATAGCGGCCAGTTTTCAAGCTGCTTGGACCCAGACGCGAATATTTGAACATCAGGTACATTTCAGCCACCAGGAACAGGGTATACAAGCCACAAATCAGCACCATCGAGAACAGGACGTCACCCGTACTCAAGGAAGAAGTAGCCAGTGCAGTAGGCAGCACTTCACCTATTGCCCATGGTTGGCGACCATACTCTGCCACAAACCAACCGGCTTCTGAGGCGATCCAAGGTAATGGAATCCCGAACAGCGCCGCACGAAGTAGCCATTTCTTCTCGCCAATACGGTTACGCAACACGCTCAAGAAAGACATACCAATGATAAACAGCATGATTACGCCACAGGCCACCATGATACGGAAGGAGAAGTATAATGGGGCTACACGTGGAATAGAGTCTTGAGTCGCTTTCTGAATCTGTGCTTCCGTGGCGTCAGCCACATTATCGGTATAACGCTTAAGCAGCATACCGTAGCCCAGATCCTGTTTCTTCTCATTGAAAGCGTCACGAACAGCAGGGTCGGTATTGCCACCACGCAGCTCTTCCAACAACTGATAAGCCTTCATACCGTTGCGGATACGTACCTGATGTTCAACCATCAAATCCTTCAGGCCGATAACCGGGGTATCAATAGAGCGGGTAGCAATCAGGCCAAGCATCCATGGAATCTGAACAGTGAACGAGTTCTCCATCTTCTCTTGATTCGGAATACCGAACAGAGTAAATGCCGCAGGTGCGGGTTGCGTTTCCCATTCAGCTTCAATAGCAGCCAGTTTGGTTCTTTGCACATCCCCCATTTCGTAACCAGATTCGTCACCCAGTACGATAACAGACAGGATCGCGGCCATACCGAAGCTGGCAGCAATAGCAAAAGAACGCTTGGCAAAAGCAATATCACGCCCTTTCAGCAGATAGTAAGAGCTGACACCCAGGATAAACATCGCACCGGTGG
The DNA here is from genome assembly GCF_000496755.2 of Serratia sp. DD3. The sequence goes on along the minus strand of NZ_AYKS02000011.1, from coordinate 30,968 downwards.
TATAACCTGCCGCGACAGTATGGACAAATTTTACCTGTGCAACCGGGTTAAGCACCAGTTCGGAGAAGCTCAGCATCTCCATTCGCATGGTTTCAAAGTTGAATTCAGAAGCAATCGGGTTCTGCATCCAACCGTTAGCCACCAGGATCCACAACGCAGACAGGTTAGAGCCTAGGGCTACCAACCAGGTTACCGTCATGTGCTGTATCTTGCTGAGACGATCCCAACCAAAGAAGAAGAGCCCAACCAGCGTTGACTCCAGGAAGAACGCCATCAGCCCCTCAATAGCAAGTGGGGCTCCGAAGATATCACCGACGTAGTGTGAAAAGTATGACCAGTTAGTCCCGAACTGGAACTCCATAGTCAAACCGGTGGCCACACCCAGAGCAAAGTTGATTGCGAACAACTTGCCCCAGAATTTGGTCATATCTTTATAGATTTGTTTGCCTGACAGCACATATACCGTTTCCATAATTGCCAGCAAAAACGCCATCCCCAGCGTTAATGGGACAAATAGGAAGTGGTACATCGCCGTTAAAGCAAACTGTAAGCGCGACAGTTCGACAATATCAAACATCTTGACTCCTTGCTCCTCGCAGGAAGACTACAATTTGCGGTTATCGGTATGACTTAATCAAGAATAGCCGATAATACTTCGCAGTGAATGCCTTTAAACACAACAAGTTTTATTCAACCTTGCCGTTTTCACTCCTGGATTGTTACCCCCATAAAGGCGAGCAAAAACACAGCAATGAAAACCAACAGTAGGTAACAAATGCAACAAGATCAACCATTCCTAATTACACAATGGCATGATACTCGTCAAAGCACACACAATAAATAGGTTTTTACGTGACCTGTGTTAGAGTTTTGGTGACAGGTCAAAAACCAGTCCAAAGCGAGCGCTGGGTTTATTTTGATCTAAAACAATTTAAGCCATTCTGAATATGATTACCAGATTAATTACCTAATTAATAGAACCCGCACTACAGACAGTAAATCAATGCGTTAATTGTTCTTTATTGATATATCATTGTTAATTTGATGTGAATGAAAATACATTTTATTGTACTTTCAATTAAGTAATACACGTCATTATTCACGTCTGCTTATACTTCACAGTTTCTGCATACGGCCCATATCCAAACTGTCAGTAATAATAATTCCTATTAAGATACATGCATCGTTAAAAAAGGCCACCTCAATGGGTGGCCAGTCAGAAAATTTATCCGTCATGATTGAAGCAGCCAAGGTGAGTGGCTAATGCTTGCGCTGTCACATAAATCAAACGGAATATTGTCATCCGATCAACGCATTAGCACCGCTTTCACTGCATCACCAATATCAGCCAGGCTGCGTACTGTTTTCACCCCTGCGGCCTCTAGAGCAGCGAATTTCTCATCAGCAGTCCCTTTGCCACCGGCAATAATTGCACCCGCATGGCCCATACGCTTACCTTTAGGCGCAGTAACACCAGCAATGTAACCAACAACCGGCTTGGTTACATGCGCTTTGATATAAGCTGCAGCATCTTCTTCCGCACTACCACCAATCTCACCGATCATCACTATCGCTTCTGTTTGCGGATCTTGCTCAAACATTTTCAGGATATCGATGAAATTAGATCCCGGAATCGGATCACCACCGATGCCGACACAAGTAGACTGACCGAGGCCTGCATCAGTGGTCTGTTTTACCGCCTCATAAGTCAGCGTACCGGAACGGGAAACAATCCCCACTTTGCCAGGTAGGTGTATATGGCCAGGCATAATACCAATCTTGCACTCCCCTGGTGTGATCACCCCAGGACAGTTAGGGCCGATCATCCTGACACCCGCTTCATCAAGCTTCACTTTCACCGTCAACATATCCAGGGTTGGGATACCTTCTGTGATAGTGATAATCAATTTGATGCCAGCATCAATCGCTTCAAGAATCGAGTCTTTACAAAATGGTGCAGGAACATAAATTACCGATGCCGTCGCGCCAGTGGCTGCCACAGCTTCACGTACGGTGTTGAATACGGGCAAACCAAGGTGCTGAGTTCCCCCTTTACCCGGTGTCACCCCACCGACCATTTTGGTGCCATAAGCAATAGCTTGCTCTGAATGGAAGGTCCCTTGGCTACCCGTGAAACCCTGGCAAATGACTTTGGTGTTTTTATCGATCAAAATGGACATTATTATTTCCCCTCCACGGCAGCAACAACTTGCGAAGCCGCATCACTCAGGCTAGTTGCAGCAATGATATTCAGCCCACTGTCTGCCAATTTCTTGGCACCGAGCTCTGCGTTGTTCCCTTCCAGACGGACCACCACCGGGACATTAACACCCACTTCCGCTACCGCACCAATGATGCCTTCAGCAATCAGATCACAACGCACGATACCGCCGAAAATGTTCACGAAAACCGCTTTCACCTTCTCATCAGAGAGGATGATTTTAAACGCTTCAGTCACACGCTCTTTGGTTGCTCCACCACCCACATCAAGGAAGTTAGCGGGTTCGCCACCGTGTAACTTCACAATGTCCATGGTCCCCATCGCCAGACCGGCACCATTCACCATGCAACCGATGTTGCCATCAAGAGCAACATAATTCAGCTCCCATTGGGCAGCGCGGGATTCACGCTCATCTTCTTGGGAAAGATCACGCATTTCACGTAGCTCAGGTTGGCGGAACAACGCATTGCCATCCGCCCCCAGTTTGCCATCCAGGCACACCAGGTCACCCTGTTTGGTGATCACCAGCGGGTTAATCTCCACCATCGCCAGGTCACGCTCCAGGAACAACGTCGCCAATCCCATAAAGATCTTGCTGAATTGACCGACCTGCTTGCCACTCAAACCCAGTTTGAATGCCAGCTCACGGCCTTGATATGGCTGCGGGCCAGCCAGTGGGTCAATGATGGTTTTGTGGATCAGTTCTGGCGTTTCTTCCGCCACTTTCTCGATCTCAACACCACCTTCGGTGGAAGCCATAAACACGATACGGCGACTTGCACGATCAATGACCGCACCTAAATAGAGTTCTTTATCAATATCAGTGGCGGTTTCTACCAGGATCTGGTGCACCGGTTGCCCCAGCGCATCTGTCTGATAAGTCACCAAACGTTTGCCTAACCAAGCTTCAGCAAACGCGCGGATCTCTTCCTTTTTGCTAACCAGTTTAACGCCACCTGCTTTACCACGGCCACCAGCATGAACCTGACATTTCACAACCCACGGACCGGAGCCAATTTTAGAGGCGGCTTCTTCTGCTTCACGCGGTGTATTACAGGCATAACCGGTTGGTACTGACATGCCATACCGAGCAAATAGCTGTTTTGCCTGATATTCGTGTAAATTCATGATGTTCTATCCATTCAGATCTGAAAATTTCAGCCGAGTCACTTTCGCGGAAGCCCGCATGATCTATCGGCCACGTAGCACAGAGTTTGGGATCAGTCTCCTTCTCCCATAGATACCCGTCGCCATTTGAACTGCTGAGACATTAATTTCTCCACGACAGCTCATCCTTGAGCCTTGCTACATCACCTTCTGCGGCAATGTAAATCCGTTTACGTCGAGGGATTAAACGTCCAGCAACAGACGGGCCGGATCTTCCAACATCTCTTTTACCGCCACCAGGAAGCCCACAGACTCTCTTCCATCAATCAGGCGATGGTCATAGGAAAGCGCCAGATACATCATCGGTAGGATCACGACCTGACCATTAACCGCCATTGGACGATCTTTGATGGCATGCATTCCAAGAATGGCACTTTGTGGTGGGTTGATGATCGGAGTGGACATCAATGAACCGAATACCCCGCCATTGGTAATAGTGAAATTACCTCCGGTGAGCTCTTCCACTGTCAACTTGCCATCACGGCCTTTAATCGCCAGTTCTTTAATTTTCTTCTCGATGTCCGCCATGCTCAGCGTATCGACATCACGCAGCACAGGGGTAACCAAACCACGAGGTGTCGATACCGCGATACTGACATCAAAGTAGTTGTGATAAATCACATCACTACCATCAATTGAAGCGTTGACTTCCGGGAAGCGTTTCAACGCTTCAACCACCGCTTTAATGTAGAAGGACATGAAACCCAGACGAACCCCATGACGTTTTTCAAAGGCTTCACCGTACTGGGTACGCAGATCCATAATCGGCTGCATGTTGATTTCGTTAAAGGTAGTCAGCATTGCGGTGCTGTTCTTCGCCTCCAGCAAACGTTCTGCTACACGTTTACGCAGACGAGTCATTGGTACACGCTTTTCACTGCGCCCAGTCAGCACAGGTTGCGGGGCTACCACTGGAGCAACAGGCTCTGCCGCACTTTTTTGCTGAGTTGCCAGGTGAGCTTCCACATCTTCACGGGTGATTCGCCCCCCAACCCCACTGCCTTTAATCGCGGCTGCGTCAAGGTCATTGGCCGCAATCAGGCGGCGAATCGCCGGGCTCAGTGCCTCATTGCTCTCGTCATTCAGGCTGGCAGTGGCGCGTTGTGCCGGGGTAGGTTGCACGCTCTGACTCTTCTCTTCAGTCGGCATACCGGAACTATCACCCAAACGGATACGGCCAAGAATCTGGCGTGAGGTCACTGTCGCCCCTTCATCCTCCAGTAATACATCAAGGATGCCCGCTTCACTGGCAGGAACTTCCAACACCACTTTGTCTGTTTCGATTTCAACCAACACATCATCACGGTTGACTTTATCACCTGGTTTTTTATGCCAAGTGGCCACCGTGGCATCGGCAACCGATTCAGGCAGGTCAGGAACCAGAATATCTACGCTACTCATTAGCTTTCCTTTAATTTTTTAATCAATATTCAGCGCGTCATTCACCAGCGCCTGTTGCTGCTGCTGGTGTACGGACAAGTAACCTACGGCCGGAGAAGCAGAGGCTGGGCGTCCGGCATAACGTAACGAAGCCCCGGACGGAATCACGTCACGGAAGTTATGCTGGCTGCAATACCATGCCCCTTGATTCAATGGCTCCTCTTGGCACCAGACAAAATCATGCACATGAGCATATTGCTTCAACACCGCTTGCACCGCTTGGTGCGGGAACGGGTACAACTGCTCAATACGCACAATCGCAACATCTTTCTGGTCATTCTTGCGGCGTTGTTCCAGTAGGTCGTAATAAACCTTACCCGAACAGAGCACCACACGTTTAACGGCTTTCGGTGCCAGTTCGTCGACTTCGCCAATCGCCAACTGGAAAGACCCATTTGCCAGTTCATCCAGAGAGGAAATGGCTAATGGATGGCGCAATAGAGACTTCGGTGACATGACCACCAATGGGCGGCGCATACTGCGCAGCGCCTGACGGCGTAACATATGGTAAACCTGTGCTGGCGTAGACGGAATGCAGACCTGCATATTCTGTTCTGCACAGAGTTGCAGGTAACGTTCCAGACGAGCTGACGAGTGTTCCGGCCCCTGCCCCTCATACCCATGAGGCAACAACATCACCAGACCACACATACGGCCCCACTTCTGCTCACCCGAACTAATGAACTGGTCGATCACTACCTGAGCACCATTGGCAAAGTCACCAAATTGCGCCTCCCAGATAGCCAGCGTACGGGGCTCAGCGGTGGCATAACCATATTCAAATGCTAAAACAGCCTCTTCAGACAGAACGGAGTCCCAGACATTGAACACCCCCTGTCCGCTGTGAATATTGTCCAACGGTATATAAACAGAGCCATTTTTCTGGTTATGGACCACAGCATGACGGTGGAAGAAAGTTCCACGACCGGCATCCTCACCGGAAATACGGATCGGAGTACCCTCATCCAGCAGCGTTGCATAAGCCAGGGTTTCTGCCGCTCCCCAGTCAAATGGTTTATTGCCCGCAGCCATCTCGGCACGATCACCGTAGATTTTTGCCACCCGTGACTGCATTTCGATCGCTTCAGGTACTGTGCTGATACGCTGTGCCAGTTCCTGCAGACGTTTCATCTCGACCTTGCTAGGATAATCAGCATCCCATTCATGGTTCAGGTAGGGCGACCAGGTGAAAGAGTGCAGATTCATCGGACGCCACTCTTCAACCACACAGTCACCACGATCAAGTGCATCACGGTATAGGTTGACCATTTCCGTGGCATCTTCCAGGGTGGCAATGTTCTCTTCCGCCAGAACATCGGCGTAGATTTTACGTGGTGTTGGGTGTTTCTTGATCTTCTGATACATCACTGGCTGGGTAGCACTTGGCTCATCCGCTTCGTTATGCCCATGACGGCGATAACAGACCAGATCGATCATAACGTCACGCTTGAAGGTATTACGGAAATCCAACGCCAAACGGGTCACAAAGGCGACTGCCTCTGGATCATCAGCATTCACATGGAATATCGGTGCCTGCACCATTTTGGCGATATCGGTACAGTATTGTGTCGAACGGGCATCTAGCGGGTTCGAGGTAGTAAAACCAATCTGATTGTTGATCACGATACGCACAGTGCCGCCGACTTCATAGCCACGAGCCTGCGACATATTCAGGGTTTCCTGCACTACCCCTTGGCCGATGATAGCCGCGTCACCATGGATGGAGATTGGCAACACCATATTGCTGCGTGCCTCATCTAAACGATCACGACGCGCACGTACCGAGCCCATAATCACCGGGCTGACAATTTCCAGATGCGATGGGTTAAACGCCAGTGCCAGGTGAACCATCCCCCCCTCGGTTTCGACATCAGAGGAGAAGCCTTGGTGATATTTAACATCACCGGTGCCTAAGTGTTCATTATGCTTACCAGCAAACTCATCGAACAGGTCCGCTGGTTTTTTGCCCAACACGTTAATCAGCACGTTCAAACGGCCGCGGTGTGCCATCCCCAGTACCACTTCTCGGGTACCATTTTTGCCGGCATGACGTATCATTTCTTTCAACATCGGTACCAGCGCATCACCCCCTTCCAGCGAAAAACGTTTGGCCCCTGGGAATTTCGCCCCCAGGTAACGCTCCATCCCTTCAGCGGCAGTGAGTTCACTCAGGAAACGGCGCTTTTCATCTGCGGTAAAGCTCGCCAGCCCTGCCACAGATTCAATGCGCTGCTGAATCCAGCGTTTCTCTTCGGTATTGGTGATATGCATATATTCAGCACCGATGGAACCACAATAGGTCTGTTTCAGTGCTGCATACAAATCACTTAATTTCATGGTTTCTTTGCCAATAGCAAAAGAACCCACATTGAACGTTTCCTGAAAATCGGCCTCGGTCAAATTGTGATACGCTGGCTCGAGATCCGGCACCCGCTCCTGTTTCCACAAGTCAAGTGGATCAAGGTTTGCGTGCTGATGCCCACGGAAACGGAAGGCGTTAATCAGTTGCAAAACCTTAACTTGTTTAGCATCTGTTTCCGGGTCATTGATTGATGAGTTATAACGTGCGGGTTCTTTCGCCAGGCGGCGGAAATAATCTCGCGTTTGGGAGTGGAGCTGGTCGGGTTTGACACCCGCGGTGGGTAGCTGTTGAAAAATGGACCGCCAGCTATCTTCAACGGAACTCGGATCGGTCAAAAAGTCTTCATAGAGCTGTTCTATGTACGACTGGTTCGCGCCCGCTAGATAGGAGGAATCCAGCCAGGCCTTCATTGCGCCGTTCTGCATTATGATCCCTTAAGCTTTTAAAGCTTCAGTTTTCGCCGTGGTTAACATAATTACCGTACTAATACGGTTCGTCATAAAAACGGTTCACTCGACGTGCTTGTACCCTGGATTTTCTTACTCACAACCCTGAAACACCACCCCTTGTGGAGCAACTGGCTACGACCGGAAATTCATCGGGTAAAAACGTATAAACACTCACTGCACGTTCTGTTTTGGACCTTACGGCCCAGCAAGGAACCTCTAAAAACTGGCGGAAAACGTCGGTTACCGATCGCCAGCCCCTAAGTCAGCTTTTAGAGATCCCCTTCCTTGGAATGTAAACCGGAAATAAGCTCGGCGTTACATCTAGTTCCATCGCCATTCAAGCTGGCAGGGGGTAAAGCCCCTGCCGCAGGAATCAGCTTAGGTCTCTGTTATGCCCCACGCTGCAGTAACATCGACTTGATATGACCAATTGCACGAGTCGGATTCAAGCCCTTAGGACAAACACTGACACAGTTCATAATACTGTGACAGCGGAAAACACTGAAAGCATCATCCAAAGAATCCAATCTTGCTGCCGTTTCTGTATCGCGGCTGTCAATCAGGAAGCGATAGGCTGCTAACAGACCTGCAGGGCCGATAAATTTATCCGGATTCCACCAGAACGACGGGCAAGACGTTGAACAACAAGCGCAGAGAATACACTCGTACAAGCCATCCAATTTTGCCCGATTTTCCGGTGACTGCAAATGCTCGCGAGCGGGTGGATTCGTACCATCATTCAGTAAAAACGGCTTAATTTTTTCATACTGAGTATAAAACTGCCCCATATCAACCACCAAGTCACGTACAACGGGTAACCCAGGTAGTGGACGGATCACTATCTTATTGTTGCCTTTACGCAACGATGAGATCGGCGTGATACAGGCCAAGCCATTCTTGCCATTCATATTGACGCCATCTGAGCCACAAACCCCTTCACGGCAAGAGCGGCGAAACGACAAGGTCGGATCTGTTTCTTTCAGTTGGATCAACGCATCCAGCAACATCATATCGCGCCCCTCTTCCGCTTCGAGGGTGTAATCCTGCATATGCGGGGCGTTATCAACATCCGGATTATAGCGATAGATAGAGAACTCGAGTTTCATCAGTCTGGCTCCGCAATTAGTAAGAACGCACTTTCGGCGGGAATGCTGCACGCAGTTTCGGCTGCATGTTCACTTCACGGCGCGTCATGCTTTCAGAGTGCGGCAGATAGAGCGAATGACACAACCAGTTGTTATCGTCCCGATCCGGGAAGTCAAAGCGGCTATGCGCACCACGGCTCTCAGTACGGAAATTGGCTGAAACCGCAGTAGAATAAGCCGTCTCCATCAGGTTATCCAACTCCAGGCACTCAATACGCTGGGTATTGAATTCGCTAGATGTATCATCCAACCGGGCATTCTTCAGGCGTTCACGTAGCACATTCAACTCTGCCAACCCTTTCGCCATAGCATCACCTTCACGGAACACCGAGAAATTATTCTGCATACAGGATTGCAACGCTTTACGGATTTCAACCGGATCTTCACCAGATTGGGTATTGTTCCAACGGTTCAAACGCTCTAGCGAGGCTTCAACATCGGATTCACTGGCATCGCGGCTTTCGCCCTGCTCAGCCAAGGACTCTTGCAGATGCATACCCGCAGCACGGCCAAACACCACCAGGTCCAGTAATGAGTTGCCACCGAGGCGGTTGGCACCGTGTACTGAGACACAGGCAATTTCACCCACAGCGAACAAACCAGGCACCACGACATCTTCACCCTTTTCATTGACTGTTAACGCTTGGCCAGTAACTTTGGTTGGAATGCCACCCATCATATAGTGGCAAGTTGGGATCACTGGGATAGGTTCTTTCACTGGATCGACATGGGCGAACGTACGAGACAGCTCTAAAATGCCCGGCAGACGTGATTCCAGAACCTCTTTGCCCAGGTGGTCCAACTTCAACTTGGCATGTGGCCCCCACGGACCATCACAACCGCGCCCTTCCCGGATTTCGATCATAATCGAACGGGCTACTACGTCGCGTCCTGCCAAGTCTTTGGCGTTGGGCGCATAGCGTTCCATAAAACGCTCACCGTGTTTGTTCAGCAGGTAGCCACCCTCACCACGGCATCCTTCGGTAACCAGCACACCCGCCCCGGCAATACCTGTTGGGTGGAACTGCCACATTTCCATATCCTGCACCGGTACACCGGCACGCAGTGCCATACCAACACCATCACCGGTGTTAATGTGAGCGTTGGTGGTGGATTGATAGATACGCCCGGCACCGCCCGTCGCCAAGATAGTTGCTTTGGCTTTGAAGTACACTACTTCACCGGTTTCGATACAGATAGCGGTGGTACCTACCACGGCACCATCCTGATTTTTAACCAGGTCCAGAGCGTACCATTCAGAGAAAATAGTGGTGTGGTTTTTCAGATTTTGTTGGTACAGCGTATGCAGCAACGCATGACCGGTACGGTCTGCGGCGGCGGCGGTACGAGCAGCCTGCTCACCGCCAAAATTCAATGACTGCCCGCCAAATGGGCGCTGATAAATACGGCCATCATCCAGACGTGAGAATGGCAACCCCATATGTTCCAGCTCCAGAATCGCTTCTGGACCGGTTTTACACATATACTCGATGGCGTCCTGATCACCAATATAATCAGAACCTTTCACCGTATCGTACATGTGCCATTCCCAGTTATCTTCATGGTTGTTACCCAAGGCTACGGTAATACCACCTTGAGCCGATACCGTGTGGGAACGGGTCGGAAAGACCTTTGAAAGCAGAGCACAGGTTGAGCCTGCTTGGGAAATCTGCAATGCCGCGCGCATACCTGCACCACCGGCACCAATAACAACAGCGTCAAACTCTCTGACTGGCAGTTTCATTTAAGCTCCCCACACGACGATGGTTCCGTACAGTAAATAAACCAGCAAAACCACAACAATAGCCAGTTGCAGTACCAGGCGTAACGCCAACGGCTTGATATAATCAGTCAGCACCTGCCACATTCCCACCCAGGCATGTACCAGAACCGACAATAATGTCAGCACGGTGAACACCTTGGTGATGGAACTGGCAAAGAAACCGCGCCAGACTTCATAGGTTATCGCTGGGGCGGTGATAAAAAAGCCCAGGATATAGAGAACATACAGGGTAATGACAATGGCAGAAGCACGCAGTAATAACCAGTCGTGTACGCCGTTACGCCCTAATGCAGAAACATTGTTTACCATAGGAGGACTCCAGCCAGAATTGACAGCACAACCGTCAACACGAACGCCACTTGGGCTGAACGTATACCGGTGGCTAAATTCTCTTCGATACAGCCAAAATCCATTAACAAGTGACGAATGCCACCGCAAATGTGATAGGCCAATGCAGTGAGGATCCCCCAGAAGATGAATTTCACGAAGAAGCTATTCATAATGGCAGCCGCTTGCAGGAATCCCTCTTGAGAATAGAGTGAAATGCCCAGCAGCCAGAGGAGAATACCTACGGCAACGAAAGTAATTACGCCAGAGACTCGGTGTAAGATGGACGCTATCGCAGTTACAGGAAACTGAATCGTTTGCAGATCAAGATTGACAGGTCTTTGTTTTTTCACATTTAGGCCCACACAGCTCTCATTATCTTCCTTCCTCCGGGCCTGGACAAGGTTCAGACAGCATCAAGGGTAACAAGCCCCTATACGTCAAATGGTTAAGCATCACTATCCTTTATGCTCAAACCATACGTACTTATACCCACCACATTGATACCTAGCTGCAACTTTAAATACGGGGTATATAACGCTGGGTGCTCCTACTTCAGGGTAACCCGGAGACCTGGCGGCAGTATAGGAGGTTCACATTCCCATTACAATTCCAATACAATAGCTTTAGTAACATTTCCCTCGAACAGTGATTCAGCTCACGATTATCACATTCTGTACAAAATTAATTATCTGATTTGACAATGAATCAACATCTAAATTACAAATAGTGTAAAAATCGAACCTGCGATGACTGAGAGAACCTGCAGAGACGCTTTCCTTGATGCATAAGATATGCAACAGTGAATCATCATGCTGCGCATCGGACGACGACTCGGTGCTCTACCTGCACATTTGCGTAGTGGCTCACAGAGTTAGCATTGTCAGCACTTTATTGTGAGCTACTGGCAGAGATTTAAGGTATTTCAGTAATTAAAGGTTTTTAAATTAAAGCGCTAAGGAGACGGTAAATGACTGATAAGAAAGCGACGCTTAACATCAATAATGGCAAAGATCCGATCGAACTGGGTATACTCACCCCCACGCTGGGCCCCGATGTTCTTGACGTTCGCACGCTGGGCTCTAAAGGTTATTTCACCTTTGATCCCGGTTTTACCTCTACCGCTTCTTGTGAATCGAAAATAACCTTTATCGATGGCGATAAGGGCATTTTGCTGCACCGTGGCTTCCCGATTGAACAGTTGGCAAAAGAGTCCACCTATCTGGAAGTGTGCTATATCCTGCTTTATGGTGAAGCACCAACCGCAGAACAACTCGAAACCTTCATCACCACGGTAACTCGCCACACCATGATCCACGATCAGATCACTCATCTGTTCAGAGGGTTCCGCCGTGACTCACACCCAATGGCGGTGCTCTGTGGGGTAACCGGGGCATTAGCCGCGTTCTATCACGATGCGCTGGATGTTAACAACGAACGCCATCGTGAAATCACCGCATTCCGCTTACTATCAAAAATGCCAACCGTGGCGGCGATGTGTTACAAGTATTCTATCGGGCAACCCTTTGTTTACCCACGTAACGATCTCTCTTATTCCGCCAATTTCCTGCGTATGATGTTTGCTACCCCTTGTGAGGATTATGTGGTGAACCCGGTGCTGGAACGTGCCATGGACCGCATTCTTATCCTGCATGCTGACCACGAGCAAAACGCCTCCACCTCAACGGTGCGTACGGCAGGTTCCTCGGGCGCTAACCCGTTTGCCTGTATCGCGGCAGGTATTGCTTCCCTATGGGGACCGGCACACGGTGGTGCTAACGAAGCGGCACTGAAAATGCTGGAAGAGATCAAAACCGTTGAGCATATTCCAGAGTTTATCAAGCGTGCCAAAGATAAAAACGACTCTTTCCGTCTGATGGGCTTTGGCCACCGGGTGTACAAAAATTACGATCCGCGTGCCACCGTAATGCGTGAAACCTGCCATGAAGTGTTAAAAGAGTTGAACAGGAAAGATGACAATCTGCTAGAAGTGGCAATGGAGCTGGAACATATCGCGCTGAACGACCCCTACTTTATTGAGAAGAAACTCTACCCGAATGTTGATTTCTACTCAGGGATTATCTTGAAAGCGATGGGGATCCCTTCCTCAATGTTTACCGTTATCTTCGCTATTGCCCGGACCATCGGCTGGATCGCTCACTGGAACGAAATGCACGATGAAGGCATTAAGATCGCCCGTCCGCGCCAGTTGTATACCGGTTATACCGAACGGCAGTTTAAGCCTCAGGTAAAATAAAAAGCCATGAAAATGAGCCTCAGCAATGAGGCTCATTATTTATTGCTTATGGGTAAACCAACATCACAAGTGTATCAATAACCTCAATGTATTGTGCCGCCAGCCACTTTCAAATCCTGCTCCACGCGCAGCGTCAGGGAAATAGCCAATTTCAGTGCGGCCAAGACCGTTTCAGCGGCCATACTCGGTTGCCCTGGGTGATGTGCGGCTTGTTCTGGCAGGTAAGGGATATGAATAAACCCGCCCTTGATTTGCGGTTGGCTGCTTAAACGATGTAACAGGCCATACATCACATGATTACAAACATAAGTACCCGCAGTTTGTGATACCGAAGCAGGAATACCGGCCTGCCGCAACGCATTGACTATCGCCTTGATCGGCAAAGTACTGAAATAGGCCGCCGGGCCATGTTCAACAATCGCCTGGTCAATCGGCTGCTGACCCTGATTATCGGCAATGCGCGCGTCATCAACGTTGATCGCCACCCGCTCAACGCTAATATCGCTGCGCCCTCCGGCCTGACCAATTGCTAATACGCGTTGAGGCTGCAGTTCATCAATGGCCGCATTCAGCACTGTTAACGCCTCACCAAATACACAAGGTAATTGGCGTGCAATAATCTGTGCCCCGGCTATTTGCAATCCATCAAGCTGCTTGACCACTTCCCAGGACGGATTCACCTGCTCGCCACCGAAGGGTTCAAAACCTGTAATCAATACCTTTTGCATACCTTGATTCTCCTACAGGAACATCAGGAAATAGAGCAGGAATACGTTAACCAGCAGCAACGCCAGCCCGGTGGGGACCTGCGCCTTGATCACCGCATTCTTATCCGGTAATTCCAGTAACGCGGCGGGAACAATGTTAAAGTTGGCTGCCATAGGCGTCATCAAGGTGCCGCAATAACCAGAGAACATCCCAATTGCCGCCATCACCGCCGGATCCCCGCCATGTTGCAGTACCAAAATTGGAATACCAATCCCTGCGGTAACAATGGGGAAAGCCGCAAAGGCGTTACCCATCACCATGGTCAGCAGTGCCATGCCAATGGCGTACACTGCCACCGCGACAAAACGGTTATCCACCACCAGATATTCTTGGGTCAGATGGGAAATGGCGGTGCCGACCCCGGCGGTGGTAAATAACAAACCAAGCGTCGCCAAGATCTGCGGTAAAATAAAGGCCCAACCAATGGAGTCCAGCAGACGACGCGCTTCCTGCACCGGTTGCAATACCTTCTCGTGGGTCATTTTCACCGCAATAATCAGCCCCAACAGGCAGCCAACGGCCATCGAAAACAAGGTAATCAAGGTAGAATGATTACCACTGCCAAATAACGCATTTTGCAATGCCGGAATATTGCTAAACAGCAATACGCCAATCACAGTGCCCACAGGGATCACCAGGGCCGGAATAAACAGCCGATTCCCCAAGCGCTGGGCACTGGCTTCACGTTCCTGCTGGCTACGCTGATGATAACTGCCGAGGCGCACGCCACCAAAACCGGCGATCAAGGCCATCAGCACCACCAGCCCACCCACCACCATATTCAGTTGGCGTTTGGCTTCAGCACCAGTACCAAATAGCCCGTAGGTCCAGTCACCCACCAGAAAGATCAGCCCGTATAACCCCCAGAACAACCCGGTAGTAACGCGACGAGGATTGGCCCTGTCACGCCATGACATCACCGCGACGGCCAACAACACCACGCCGGCCAGCCAGTAAAGATATTGTTGCTGGAAAATCATTGTTTACCTCCCTTCGCCTGCATGGCTGCCTGGTTAAGTTTGTTCAGTTCAGCGGTTAACTGCTTGTCCATGCGGTGCAAACGGAAGGCGTGGATCAGGAAAGCAAAAATAGCCGTTGGGATCCCCCACAGCGCAATATGCAACGGTTCGGTCTGAATCCCCGCCGATTCCTGCATAAAGTTATGCATAAAGATAATTGCACCGAAAGCGACAAAAATATCTTCGCCAAAAAATAGCCCCACGTTATCCGTTGCGGCAGACATAGCACGTAACCGATAGCGTACAGAGTCAGGCAGGTCGCCGTAACGGTTTTCCGTCGCCCCTTCAGCCATCGGTGCCAACAAGGGACGCACCATCTGGGGGTGCCCCCCTAGGCTGGTCAACCCCATTGCTGCCGTCACTTCACGGGCAAACAGGTAAACAATCAGCAAACGCCCGGCGGTGGCACTCTTGATTTTGGCAATCCACGCCTGAGCATGCTCCTTCAAGCCATGGCGCTCTAGCAAGCCAATGACCGCCAACGGTAACAGCAGGATCAGGGGTAAATTGCGTGTATTAAGAAAGCCTTCGCCAAGCTTTTCCAAAATGGTTGCCAACGGCATCATTGCCGCCAGCCCGGTGATAATACCGGCGACAATCACCACCAATACTGGGTTAAAACGCAAAAAAAATCCTACCACAATGACGGCAATACCGATCAGTGGCCAGAGATTGACAACTTGTTGCATAGCAAAGTCCCCCTTTTCCCTTCAGCCTTCCAAGCGATAGCTCAAAAATGCGTCGGGGTAATATGTGATTAGCTAAATAGTGGTTATTTTTATTGCGCGCTAACACTTATCTGATGCGCAGCAAAAAGCTCACGCAGTTTATGCGCGTAAACCAGTGCATGTTCACCATCACCGTGCAGACAAACGGTTTCCGCCTGAACCTCAACCCAACTGCCTTGCGCGGTACGCACCCGCTGATGGCGCACCATCTCCAGCGTTTGTGCCAACGCCTGTTGCTCATCAGTAATCAATGCGCCGGGTTGCCCACGCGGCACCAGCGTGCCATCAGCCTGATAACCGCGATCAGCAAATACCTCTTGGCGCGTTACCAACCCCAGTTTTTTACCCGCCCGGATCAACTCGCTGCCCGCTAACCCCACCAGGCACAATTTGGGGTCCACCGCTAATACAGCGCGGGCAATCGCGTCAGCCAATGCAGGCTCTATAGCCGCCTGGTTATATAACATGCCATGCGGTTTTACATGAACCATGCGCCCGCCCTCCGTATGAGCAATCGCCGCCAACGCTCCCAACTGATACACCACCTGGGCGTAAACGGTTTCTGCTGGTAACTGCATCGGCGTGCGGCCAAAGTTTTCCCGGTCAGGAAAACTGGGATGAGCGCCAATAGCAACACCATACTGCAATGCCCAACGCACCGACTGACGCATGGTTTGCGCATCACCAGCATGAAAACCACAGGCGATATTCGCGGAACTCACCAACTGCAGTAATGCCTGATCATGAGCGCCGCCCTCCCCCAAATCAGCATTTAAGTCGATGTTCATTTAACCCCCAGGCAATTTGTTGAACATAGTGATCTTGCTCGGCTTTGGCGTGTTGTGCTGCGGCCAGCGTACAAGGTGTAAAGTGGATCACATCCCCCAAACGGGTTTGCGCTAAATGGTAGAGATCGGCCTCAATCACGCAGGCAATACGCGGGTATCCCCCGGTGGTTTGAGCATCCGCCATCAACACGATGGGCTGACCACTGTGCGGAACCTGAATCACCCCCGGTAATAAACCATGGGACAGCATTTCACGCTCGGTGGTCCGCGTTAGGGCATTACCACCATGCAGGCGATAGCCCATTCGGTTACTTTGCGGGCTGAGTTGCCATGGGGTACGCCAAAAATCCTCTTGTGCCGCAGGGCTAAACTCATCATATTCCGGGCCCGGTATAGCGCGAACCCGGTTACTGAACAGTAATTGTTTCACGCCAACGCTACGGGTGGGGGCCGCTTGAGGTTGGCCTAAAGGTAAGATATCGCCATCTTTCAACTGGCGCCCTTGCCAACCACCAAAACCGGCAGTGAGATCCGTGCTGCGCGACCCCAACATACCAGGGACATCAATGCCGCCAGAAATAGCCAGATAACTACGCATGCCATATTTAGGCGTTTTCAACGTCAGCCGTTGACCCTTTTTCACCGGATAACACCAGCCGGTCCATAACGATTTACCGTCCAGGTGAGCATCACAACCCGCCCCGGTCAACGCTATCCAGCCATCACGGGTCAATTCAGCGCTGAACTGCCCTAAGGTAATTTCCAGCCCAGCGGTTTCCGGCGCATTCCCCACCAACAGATTGGCAATTTTCAGCGCGGGTATATCAAGCGCGCCCCCTTGGCTGATGCCTAACCGACGGAAACCATTACGCCCTAAATCCTGCACGGTGGTGTAGATACCGGCTCGCGAGATCTTCAACATACCCCCTCCTTCTGTGGTACAAAACGCACATTATCACCAGGGCGCAATAGCGTCGGTGGCATTTCATGGGGATTAAACAGCGCCAGTGGCGTGCGGCCAATCAATTGCCATCCCCCAGGGGTCACAAGGGGATAGATGCCGGTTTGCCCGCCACCAATACCCACTGACCCAGCAGCCACCGACAAGCGAGGAACCGCCCGGCGCGGTGTTGCCAACCGTTCTGGCATCCCCCCCAGATAAGTAAAACCGGGTTGGAACCCGAGAAAATAGACCACATAAGTCACTGAGGAGTGGCATTCCACCACCTGGCGCATAGTCAGGCCAGTGTGCTGTGCCACCTCCGCCAGATCCGGACCATACTCACCACCATAAACCACCGGAATATCCACCTCACGGGACTCCGGCACCAGACACTCCTTCTCTTCCCACCCCTGACGTAATAACGCCAGCATTGCTTCGGCATCGGCCTGTGGCGTATACAGTAACAACATCAGGTTATTCATCCCCGGGACCACTTCCCGCACATCCTGATGGTGGTTCAGTTTTTCTGCCAACGCCCAAATACGCTGCTGGCTCTGCAGCGTCACCGGGGGTGCCAATTCAAGCACTACAGCGCGTTCCCCTAGCAGGTAATATCGTGCTCGTTGCACCTTAATCTCCTTATCCCCAGCATTTTTCCAGCATAAAACCGCCCGCCTATCACTTACAATGCTTAGGGAGTTAATGACTTACAAAACTTGACAGTTATGCGCGAGCAGAGGCTGGCTGTCAATATGCCAGTGGTCACTCAAGCTGCGGGGTATTGGCACTTTGAGTGAATGGGGATATCAACGCACAGCATATTGAACAGGGGCATATTGCCCCTAACCGGTTGTCAGGCAGGATTGGGGATATCAATAAAGCGAACATCAAAACCGTGCTGTTGTGCCAACCACTCACCCAGCGCCTTGATGCCCACCCGTTCAGTGGCATGATGACCCGCAGCAAAAAAGTGGATACCCATCTCCCGGGCGGTATGAATGGTTTGTTCAGACACTTCACCACTGATAAAGGCATCAGCACCAAACTGTGCAGCGCTGTCGATAAACCCTTGGCCACCACCAGTACACCAGGCCACACTACGGATAAGTTGTGGTGCATGATCACCACAGTGCAATATTGCCCGGCCAAGGCGAGTTTCCAGCCGCTGTTGCAGCTCACTTGCGCTTAACGGCGGTTCAAATTCACCGTATGGCACTAACGGCTCTATTTGACCCCGTTCCCGAATACCTAACAATTGAGCCAACTGGGCGTTATTGCCCAATGTAGGATGGGCATCCAACGGCAAGTGATAACCATACAGATTGATGTCATGGCTCAGTAAGGTTTTCAGCCGGTTGCGTTTCATGCCACGCACCGCTGGCGCTTCGTTTTTCCAGAAATAGCCATGATGCACAATAACCGCATCAGCTTGCTGTTCCACTGCTGCATCCAGCAACGCCTGGCAAGCGGTGACCCCGGTGACAATGCGCTGCACTTGTGAACGCCCTTCTACCTGCAGGCCATTCGGCGCATAATCTTGAAACGCCGCACAATTGAGCTCAGTGTTGAGCAGATTTTCCAGATCCAGGTTATGCATATCATTCTCACTTTTGGTTATAGCCAAATTACCCAAGATTAGAGCATATTGGTTGGGTTAAAGAAAAATATCCTCACCAATTAATTGATCCGTATACTGGTGAATTCAGTCAGGGAGCATTTGGACGCCATCATGCAACAAACACGGAAAACGATCGCTGTACCACGCTATAAACCCACCAATAACTCGCAACCTGTCGTCAATCACTGTCGGTGTTTATTCAAATGAATACAGCAAGTTACTATTTCAAACTAACGCTACCGGTGATGTTGGGCTATATCCCTTTAGGGATGGTTTTTGGCTTCCTGATGTCCACTGAGGGGATACCATGGTACTTTGCACCGCTATTCAGCCTGTTGGTGTTTGCTGGTGCCATTCAGTTTCTGGCTATTCCCATGGTACTGGCGGCCAACTCGTTACTCGATATCGCTATCGCGACGTTATTGGTCAACTTCCGCCACCTGTTTTATGGCATGTCCCTGATCAACCTGATGCCTGACACCTGGTTAAAAAAACTCTATTTCATCTTCTGCATTACTGACGAAAGTTACTCCCTGCTCACCAGTTATAAGACGCTTAACAAGCGAGAAGCCTTGATTATCGTCATGCTGAATCATGGTTACTGGGTGCTGGGTACAGTGTTGGGAATCATGCTGGCGGATCAGATCCCGCCGATCGCTGGTCTGGATTTTTCTTTAACTGCGCTGTTTATCGTGCTTTTTATTGAGCAACTAAAAAACAATTTCTCGTTCAGTGCGTTAGTTATCGCCGGTGGCAGTTGCTTGTTTGCCTGGCTATTTTTCCCCGATACTTTCCTGATTTGCGCCAGTTTGTGCGCCTTGGTGATGTTCTATCTGCAGTACAAAATTACCGAAAGAAACGGAGTGATACTCAGTGAGTAATTATTATATTTTGTCAGTGATCCTGGTGATGGGGATAGTGACCTTCTTGCTGCGCGCGCTGCCTTTCGCGTTTGAAAAAAAATTAACCATGAATGGCTTTGCCATTTATATTCGACAGCGCTTCCCACTGGTGATGATGTTTATTCTGGTGATTTACTCATCCGGCATGATTAAAATGCACCAGATCCAGCAAAGCATACATTTTATTATCCCGGCGTTGCTTATCACCGCAGTACACCTGATGCTACGTAATGTGCTGCTGAGTATCACGCTTGGCGTGTTGTCCTATGTTTTAATCCTTCATTTCTGGCCTTAACACTCTGGCCTTAACACCTGCGTCCCTTGGCTTTTCGCTGCCTCAAAGCGGGCCAAGGTATTCAATCTGGCCTGCTGATGATCGACTATCGGTTGCGGGTAGTCCAACACCACCCGTTGCTTTTGTGCCCAACGATGGGGGTGGTGGATCTCACTGTCGGGTACCTGTGCCAGCTCTGGGAGCCATTTACGGATAAAAACACCTTGGGGATCAAAACGTTTCCCCTGCGTGGTCGGGTTAAAGATGCGGAAATAGGGTGCAGCATCGGTTCCTGTTGATGCCGCCCACTGCCAACCACCATTATTGGCCGCCAGGTCACCATCCAACAATTGCGACATAAAATAACGTTCACCAGCACGCCAGTCGATCAACAGATCTTTAACCAGAAAACTGGCGCTGACCATCCGTAACCGGTTATGCATCCACCCCGTTTGATTAAGCTGACGCATAGCGGCATCCACAATCGGATAACCGGTCAGGCCTTGCTGCCAAGCCTGTAACGCGGATGGGTTATCGCTCCAGCTCAGGTTATCGGTCCACGGGATAAAAGGACGATGTTGACATAACGCGGGATAGGCAACGATCAAATGGCGATAAAACTCCCGCCAGATCAATTCATTTAACCAACAAAAAGCGCCACTTTGCGGGTTTTCCAACACATCCGGGCACTCCACCCGCAAGCGGTTAAGACACTGACGCGGAGAGAGCACACCGATCACCAGATAAGGCGACAAATTGCTGGTGCCATTAATGGCGGGCAAGTCGCGCTGTTTAGCATAGTCAGACACTTGCTCACGGCAAAATGCACGTAACCTTTGTAGTGCTGCCTGTTCACCCACCGGATAGCCGTCACTCACCTCCTCAAAGGGATAATCAAACTTGTCAGGCAGCGTAAACTGGCATGCAGGCCCCCGTGAGGAGGGGGCTGGTAATACCGTGGTTTCCGACGCCAGCAGCCGCTGAATAAAGGTATGACGAAATGGGGTGAAAACCTGATACATCTCGCCCTTAGCGGTTTGCACACTACCGGGCGGCAGTAACAGGCTGTCATCAAAACCATGACAACTCACCTGCCCTTGCAATGCTTGTTCAACCCCGCTATCGCGCTGGCGTTCATTGAACTCATATTGGCGGTTATAAAACAGGGCTGAAACTTGTTGCTGCTGGCAAAACTCCACCAGCCACTGTGCCGACTCAGCAAAATTACCGCATTGGTGGCAAACCAGTTCTATCCCCCGAGCCCCCAGCACCTGCTGCAGTTGCCGTAGATGGGCGTGAATAAAAGCCGCCTGACGCGGGGACATATTGTGTTGCCGCCACTGTTGCGGTGTCGCGATATACAGCGCCATCACCCGCGCTTGTGGATCAGCGCAGGCGGCATACAGAGCTTTATTGTCGGTAATGCGCAGATCATTGCGCAACCAAACCAGATGCGTGGTCATCACACTCCTTGCTTATTAGTGGCCATAACGCAGGCGCAGTGCTTCTGGGTAAGGATCAAAATAGCGCTGCTGTGCCAGATAGCTATCAGGAAATTCAGCCATATAGTGTTTCAACAGCGTTATTGGTGCCAGCAACGGCTGTACCCCCTGGCGATAGCGCTCAATCAACTGAGCCAATTCCTGGCGTTGCGCGGTATTAAGGTGCGGACGGAAATAGCCTTGCACATGCATCAGCACATTGGTGTGATTACGCCGGGTTGCCTTGTGTTGCAGTATCGCCATCAGGCGTTGGCGGTACTCCACAGCAAACTCCTCCAGTTTATCCCAGCGTTCAATCTCTGCCACAAAACGCCCTAACTCTCGGGAACCGGGCTGTGAATGTGCCAGTAATATCAGTTTATAACGGCTGTGATAGGCAATCAGGCCCCCACGGGTCAATCCCTGCCGCCATAATAGATTCAACTCATGTAGCGCAAACACCCGTTCGGCAAAGTTTTCCCGTAACTCGGCGTCATTCAAACGGCCATCTTCCTCTATCGGTAACCAAGGCATCTGGCGCAATAACTCAGCGGTAAACAGCCCCACGCCACTTTTACGCGCCCCTGCGCCATTTTCATCATAAACCTTGACTCGCTCCATCCCACAACTGGGGGATTTTGCACAGACAATATAACCACACAGATGGGTTAAGTTAGCGACACGCTGCTGTGAAAATTGCTGCATTTTGTCCGTGACATCCACCTGATGATCACTGCTATGACACAACAGAGTTTGTTGCTGTTTTTTAACCAAACGCAATGCCGGGCGGGGAGTAGGCATACCAATGGCCATTTCCGGGCAAATAGGCTCAAACTGCACATAGGGTGACAGTTGATCAATTGCAAACTCACAGCGCTTATGACCACCGTCAAACCGTACCGGATTACCCAGCAGGCAAGCACTGATACCGATAAGGATCTTGTCGCTCATGTTATCTCTCTCCCTAGCCAAAAAATGTTAATACCCATCGCCATTTAAAACAGCGATTTGAATGAGTGTGGATAGAGAAGTGTAGAAGAGTTCGGGCAAGAATACGAAATAGCAATCGCGCTGATGGTGATATTGTTATGTGCTGAAAGGCAAAAATAGCTGGGGAAGAAGGACCATCTCCCCTTTTCTGGGGTTAGGGGGAATGCCCCTCCCACTGCTAGAGAATTAAGACTGCCGAGGATTATCGGCCAGAACCCGTTGCCGGATCTGGTCAACATTAACGCTACTGATATAACGAGCAATATTTGGATAATAACTTTCGTGGTAACCGAATTGTGGCTGGCGCAACTCGGCTAATACCTCAGCTTTGCTGGCCTGTTCAAACACCAGGCGATACATGGCAACCACCAAGCCGGTGCGGTCACTCCCATGCCAGCAATGCACCAGTAGCGGTTTTTGAGCAAAACGGACTTCCCGCAAGGCGCTCACCACTTTGTCGTCATTGATCACTGCCGCATTGATCGGCACGCGGCGCAACACCAGATGGGTACCTTTGGCTTCACTGTCATCATCATTCCACTGGCGCAGGTTGAGTACGGTTTTGATCCCCTGCTGCTCAACGGCCTTCATCTGAGCTACGTCAGGCTGCGCTGAACGGTAGATTTCAGGTGAAACCTGGTGGAAGTTCAGTGGCAAAGCGGTATTCGCCAAGGCAGTGACGCTGCCAAAAAGTAAGACGCTGAACATCATGACGTTCAGCAACAGGCGTAGCCGCTGTGTCGCATGCGCCACAGGTGCCACTATCAGGGGTGGGGTTATCCAATTCATATTCTGTTGTTTATATTCCGTTCTTACTGGGCTTGGTCAGGCTGGCTGCCGCCGCATCACGTTTCAATGCTACCCAGTATGGGCCATTTGCTTACCCATGGGAATATCTTGGTTGGTATTGGTAAATTAAATTTTATAACGCAGTGCTAGTATATAACCGTGACCATTCAAGCTGTTGGCGCGTTGGCTGCAACTTAAATGAACCGGAGTCTACCTGCACTAAAGCCACCACAGAAATGACAACTAACGGCACACTGGATAATAAACAGCATTTTGCCAAGGTTGAAAATAATCGCCGACACTGAAAAGTGTTAG
Organism: Serratia sp. DD3; assembly: GCF_000496755.2. The sequence continues at coordinate 7,202 of NZ_AYKS02000011.1, read as the reverse complement.
TAAAAATCAACCGGGGCGCTTTCAGCCTGTTGCAACCAGACGGGTTTATTACTGGTCTTTGACCATACGCGATGTAAATAGCTGTAAAAGCGGGCGCGATCATTACGGAACAACATCACCGGAAAGGCAAGAACACCCACCAGAATCACTGCACTACGGCGCAGGAAGATACGATGTAACGGATATGCGTGATAGTAAGACATACAAACTCCTTTAAAACAGCACCCTACGCTGTCAGAGCCGAGCGTGGGGGGAAAATTCAAACCAGATGAGTTAAAAACTGAGCAAAATAATACCGCAATATGTATAATCTTTCCACTCATCAGACCACTTAATGATCAAATAATCGCATCGACAGGCATTACTAAATCACGTTGTTACAGAACGGTTAATTTAATACGGCTTAAGTTAATTTTTAACTGCATATTTAAACCATTTTTATACTTTCTTTATATTTGGGTGCGCTATTTTTCAGTTTCTTTCCAGTATTCCGCCTAAACTTCGGCTATCAAAAATAACGCTTCTGGCGGTGTCCCGTGAGTTTCAGGGTTATTGGTGGCGCGTTGCTGGTTTTGCTCTGGCTAAATTGTGGGTGAATTCTGGCAAAGTGCAGCCCCAGAGTCAGTCGCTCAACCCTGTCTGGGGACACACTTACATTAAACACGGCGACTACTGGCAGACATGACCTTTATGCTGGCTCAGAGGTCATTTTATGGCCATCCTGCAAATGCACCATATCGATGTGGTCATCACCGCTCACCTGAAATGCCTGACCAAATCCTTTGACATATAACCCTTGTTCCGGGTGCAAGCGGAATAAAATAAAGTCGGTCATTTGGGCTAAGTCCACAATCCGTTCCCCATGACGCTGCTTGAGGGCGCTGACCACGATCGGCCACTGGGCACCATCCCGCGCCACTATGTCAGCCGTGACATCAAACGTTAAACGCTGACGGGCAAAAATTTCACGACTTTCAGCTTCATCAGCGATCATCATCATTGATGCCCGTGGCACTTGCTGCAAATTACGCGCATGACGGGCAATTTCTGAAATAAGCACATAATAATGGCCATCCACCAGCACAAAAGGCGCATAACTGACATTCGGCCTACCTGCGGTGTCCACCGTTGCCAACAGTACACATTGGCAGTCTTGACGAAATTGCTGAATTTCTGGCGCTAAACGGGTTTGCAAGCGTTCCTGACGAGGGGTAGTCATGGTGGATATCCTTCAGTATTAATTGGCTACTAAATAAGCAGTGAAATAAGAACAAAACAATGAGTGATCAAGCCATCGCCCATTGCTGACGTAAGGTATTAAAGCGGTCTATCTGTGCCGGGAACAGGCGACGTTGCGCATCACGCCCCAAGTAAATCTTAAATTGGCAACGGCCATCAGCAGCAAAGAACAACATGCTGTAACTGGCCTGCCCACGGAATGGTTTATCCAGCAACGCGATATGCGTGATAGACGATAACCGTAAATGCCCATGTAATCCTTCCGGTTCAGGGCTAGCGAGGTTGTAATAGCCATAGCCCATTTTCCCTGGGGGAAAGGCTCCTTTAAATTCAAAAATGCTGTCACCCGCCATCACAATCGTCGTCAATGGGCCCCATTCAGCAAGCTGCTCTAGCAATGGCTGGGCCTGCGAGCCCGCCAGGAAAGTGACGAGCGTTGCCGGTAAGGCCGCCACTAACTGATATTCCGTCACGGCAAAGCGCTGTGCCAACTCTTGGGTGGTTTTTCCCAACTCATCAGCACTTAGATTGGCTAACTGAACAGTTAACTCAGGGTTAGATATCGATTCAGTTGATATAACAGTCATCGCCATTCTCCATAGCAAGGCATAAAACACTTATTCTGCGCGGCCTAATACCCGCGCATCGGGACATCCTGCTTGAAATACTTACCATCAGAATGAGTATTTCAGGCTCACTTTGACATTGCGCCCTGCGGCATAAAGCTGACTAAAAGCGGGGCGATAATAGCGGTCAGTCAGGTTATCGACGGCAAAATCAAGTTGAACATCTTTCAATGCCGCTTGCTGTGGATGCCAAGTCGTATAGAGGTCAACCAGGGTATAACCGGGATACTGTTCCGTGACGTTGGCAGGTAGATCATCTTGAGTTTGATAGTGGCGTAGCGTGGCACCGGTTTTCAGGCTGTCGTTGAACCAGTGATAGCCCACATCTGCGACCCATTTACGAGCGGGAATATTTTGCAGGGCCTGACCACTCTGCCGGTCTTTACCCTCGGTTTGCGCGTAGCTCAAGGCGGTTTCCAGTGCTTGCCAACGATAACGTGCTGCAAGTTCAACCCCTTGCAAGCGGGCATTGCTCACATTGACGTATTGGGTGGTAGTGCGATTAACCTGCTGATCGATATAGTTACTGACCCGATTATGGAAATAGGTGGCATCAAAGGTCAGCGTGTCATGACCGAGCAAATCATCGAAGGTCATCTGGGCCGTTACGCTGCTGTTTTTAGCGGTTTCTGGGCGTAAATCAGGATTAGGCAGGAAACTGTTACACCCCATCGGCCCCATGCAGAAATGCGTGCCTCGGGTATACATTTCTTCCATTGATGGCGCACGAAATGCTTCATCGTAACGGGAGCTCAGCACCAACCAGTCACTGGCCTGCCAGCGTAATCCCACTGAGGGAGATAACCGTTGTTCGGTTCGTTGGCTGTCGGCAATGCTGTTATCACGGGTGGTATAATGATCGTAACGAACACCCGGTAACAAGTTCCAGTGTTGCGCCAATGGCAAATCGGCCTGCCAATAAGCACCGGTTACTTGGCTACGGCCATCTGGCGGTAATGGGCGGTTTTTCCCTTCACGTTCCCCTGTGGAGCGATCTTGGTAAAAATCGACACCATAAGTAAAAGCAGCACGCTCAATATGGCTATGATTGCTGAGATTAAACCCCACCGTCTGATAATCTACCGCATCATGCTGTTGCTGACGGATACGCCACTCATCGAAACGGGTCTGGTTGATATAGGCGGTAAGGCGGGCATCCAGCCAGTCATTGCTCTGCGGGTTAAGGTGATAATCCAGCGTAACATTGCGATCACGGCTGTGCTGATTGATCAAAGGGACTGAGGAACTGACATTTTCTGCCGGATTGCTGGGTGCCGTCTGATTATTTTCTGCCTGACGGGCGATCAACTCAATCCGTTGCGCCTCATCAAACTGCCAGCCGACTTTCACCATGCCCCCTTGATTGCGGTAGGCAGAATCACTCAGATGCTGGCCGTTGCCCAGCCTTAAATTAGCGGCATCGGCATAATAACCATTCAGCAAGAAATCAACGGAATCCCCCAGCAAACCATACACACCTGCACTGGTTTTAGTTTCATTATTTGCCCCGGCATAACCCTGCTTCAGGTAACCACCAAAGGGATTGTCAGTGAGTAAATCAGCCGCTGATAATGTGCGTTGTGCCACCACACCGCCAAGCGCCCCACTCCCCCATAACGATCCGCCAGGCCCTTTAATCACTTCAATGCTAGCCAGCAGTTCAGGGTCCATCAGATAACTGTTGCGATGACCCGACTGGGTATTTTGGCGTACACCATCAATGACCTGCAAAATACGATTGCCATCCAACCCGCGGATCACCGGGGACTGGGCATTGGCACGCGGCCCGCCGGTGACATCGACATTCGGGATATGTTGCAAGACTTCAGCCACACTACTGGCTTGCTGGCGGGTGATCTGCGCACGATCAACCACCGCCACCGAGCGTGTTTCCTGTGATAACGCTTTACGTTCACGGGTTGCTGTCACCACCACTTCATCCAGGTCACTGGCTGATTCCGACGGCAGTAGATTCTCAGCTGATGTCAACGCAGGAAAAGCCAGCGATGACAGCAAACACCACCGCACGGCATGGTGTCTAGTTGAACGTTTCTGCTTATAGGCACCAGCAGAACGGGACTTGGGCCAATATTGCGCCATGATGATGTCCTTATAAAAAACGTCGGAATCAAAATACCAACGGAGTAAATGAGTGAGTTAATCACTCAACCTTGGGCCGAAATCCTACTTTAAATGATAATGCGAATGCAAATGATTTTCATTTGATCTTATTAAGAGAGATAAGATATAGTCCGTGCTAATTGTTGGTCAGATGAAATGCAGAGACATCATCATGTTGCTTGTTACTCTTAACGCCGAGCAAAAGCGCTTGCTAGTTATCAGCACTGTCTGTTTCAGTGCTCATCTGGCGCTGTTACTGTCGGCCTCCCCCGTTGCGCATAGCCATGCGGAGGCGCTGACATTAACCCCCGCACCGGCTTACAGCTTAAGAGTCAAGCTGACGAACTTGCCCGCCAGCACACCGTTAGACACCACCGCGCAGGTGCCACCGGTGAATGAATCTGTGACAGAAAGTGCCCCACCGCTGGCAAAGAAAACCGAGCAGGGCAAATCGGTTGCAGAACCGGTTCGCTCAATAGCCAAGCAGAAAAATACGGCAAAAGAAAAGGCTGACATCACCGTCAATGAGGGCGTAATCACAAAAAACAGAGCAAGACCTGCCGCACCTTCCAGCGACTCTGCAAGTCCCTCAATTGCGGCCAAAACAGCATCTGCCAAACCAGCCTCTACCGAACCCGCAATAAACACACCGCCAACTGCGACCAAGCCAAGTGGTTCATCCCAGCCAATACTCAGCCAAGCCACAAACAGCCATGATGCAGCACCACGCTTTCGGCACCCCCCTGAGCCCCCGATTTATCCCGCCGCCGCACGTCAGCGGAAGCAGGAGGGAACGGCCATTATTGAAGTCGAACTCAGTGCCTCTGGTAACGCAGAACGTATTTCGCTGGTACGCAGCAGTGGCTTTCCTTTATTGGACCGTGCCGCACTCCAGGCGGTTAAACGCTGGCAATTTTTACCCAAACAAATCGACGGCGTTGGTATGGCACACCAAGTGCGCATTCCAGTGCGTTTCCAATTAACTTAACCAACTGATGTAGCAGGATAATCAATATGATCTTTTCTCAGCTTGAGCAACAGCTAGGGGCGATGACATGGCCTTTGCTCATCTGCTCTTTTGTCACCAGTGTGATCCTGCTTGACCGGGTTTGGCGCTTATTGCTGATCAGCCGTTTGCAACGTCATGCATTGCATCAGCAACTGGCACTTAACCGCCCGGTGGAAGAAAGCACGCTGCAAGCCTTATCCGGCAATTACCGGCGTTCGCTGCTGTGGCAAGGTATTTACCTGTTGATTAATCACCGTCGTACCGGAAAAGCATTACGGGAGGAGATTGCCGGGTTGTGGTTACAGCAGCAACGTAAGCAATTAACCCATGGCATTAAAATTTTGTCGTTAATGGGGGCAGTCAGCCCATTATTAGGTTTGCTGGGGACCATTTTAGGTCTGATTCAGATGTTCCAGGATCTCAGTACCAGCATCCAGCCTGTTACACCGGCATTACTTGCCAATGGGCTCGGTATCGCCATGTATACCACTGCGGCGGGTTTGTTTATTGCGTTGCCTGCACTGATTGGCGCGCATCTGCTCACGGCCTGGGTGGACCGCATCATGCACACCACCGAGCTGGAAATGAATCACTATAATTTGTGGCTGAACGGGATTACCCTGCACGGGGAGTCAATGGCATGATTCGCTCTCATACCCCCCAGCAACAAAACCCCATCGCCATTGATCTGACCGCCTTGTTGGACATCATTTTTATCGTTCTGGTGTTTCTGTTGCTGACGGCCAATATGCCATTACGCCAGATGAATATCGATCTGCCCCAGGTGGATAATGCCCAACCTGCCACGGCACCCGCCAGTCACACCATGACCTTAAATCTGTTTGCTGACCCACCTTACTGGGGTATTGATGAACAGCGTTACAGCGACTGGGATCAGTTTCGCTCACAAATTACCACTCTCGCCGCCTCGTCAACGGCACGGCCTGAAATCGTGATTATCACCGACCGTAATGCACGTAATGAAAATTTATTAAATCTGCTCAATCTATTACAGCAGCAACAAATTCCAGCCGCCCATATCTTAACCAAAGGCACACCATGAGACATTCACTGATTTTAATCATAACCTTCGTTTTCAGCAGTTCACTTTATGCCCAGCGCTTGATCACCGCCGGACCGGCGATCACTGAAATTGTGGTGGCGCTAGGGGCACAACAAGAAATTGTCGGCACCGATAACAGCAGCGTGTTACCCAAAGAAGTCTCCGCCGCTAAACTCGGTTATATCCGCCAGTTGCCGGCAGAAGGTATTCTGGCACTACGCCCTGACCTATTGATTGGCAGTAGCGAAATGGCCCCGACTTCCACGCTGGACAGCGTCCGCCAGGCGGGCGTGACCGTCACGGTGTTACCAGACAGTGACAACATTGATGGTGTTCTGTCTAACATTGATCTGATTGCCCTGCAGATCAATCAGCCCGCAGCGGGTGAACGCCTGCACCAACAGACCCAACAACAACTCAACACCCTGAAAGCAAGGGCCCAACAACTGGCCGATAAAAAGCAGCCACGGGTTATTTTCCTGCTGATTCATGAAGGGCGCCCGGCAATGATCGCCGGTCAGGGCAGTACTGCTAATACGTTAATCACGCTGGCAGGCGGGGTGAATCCGGCTCATCACCTGCGCAATTACCAGACCATTTCCGCTGAAAACTTACTGCAGATGCAGCCGGATGTGATTTTAATCAGTGCGCGCCATGGCAACCACGGTGCCACGGAGGTGTTCAAACACTATCCGCTGCTGGAAGCGACTCCTGCCGGAAAAAATAAAAATGTCATGCTCGTCAATGGTAAAGCCTTATTGGGTGGCGCGGGGCTGAGTACCATTGATGAAGCCCAGCGTCTGCAAGAGCAATTACTGCAAGTGGTCGGGGCACAATAATGCGTCGCGCCTCTACTCCACTGTTGTTACTGGCAGGATTGGCGCTGCTCGTGGTGATACTGTTTGTCACGTTATTGTATGGCCCGGTGGTGCTCCCTCTGAAAGATGCCCTACAGGCGTTACTGCCCTCCGGTACTGAAAATGAGATGGCAACGCTGATCGTACAAAACATCCGCCTGCCGCGGGCACTCTTAGCCATCAGCGTCGGGGCATTACTGGCACTCTGTGGTGCCGTTCTGCAAGGCTTGTTTCGTAATCCGTTAGCGGATCCGGGCATTATTGGGGTCAGTGGTGGGGCCGCGCTG
>NZ_AYKS02000010.1 GCF_000496755.2 Serratia sp. DD3 | reverse complement strand
AGCGCCAACGGAAAAGGAACGGTAGAGACCGCCTACTATGTCAGCTCGTTATCTCCCAAACACAAGCTGCTCGGGCACTATATTCGTCAACACTGGCGGATTGAGAACAGCCAGCATTACATTCTTGATGTGGTGTTCAATGAAGATGCCTCCAGAATAGCGATGGAGGATGCGGTCGAGAATATGGCACTATTCCGGCGCTTTGTTCTAAACATCATAAAGCAGAGTAATTGTGGTGCGCCGAGTCAGAGAAACAAGCTAAAAAAGGCAAGTTGGGATGACAATTATCGGGCCCAGTTATTCTTTGGTTAAATAAAAAGCAAAGTGTGCTCCCGCCCTGCTATCTTTCCCGTAACCCTTCGCTGGAATATTCACGTAGCGGGCTGAGAAAATAGTCAATCACCCGCCGTTTACCGGTTTTAATCTCGGCGAAGACTGACATCCCTGAGGTTAAATTGATCTGTTCTCCCTCTACCATCAAATAAGTTTGTTTTAAACGCACTCTGGCCGGAAAAATTAAGCCGCGTTTTTCATCCTGAACCGCGTCATGTGAAATGCTTGCAACAATCCCCTCAATATAGCCGTGTCGGGTATAGGGGAACGATTCGATTTTAACCGCCGCTTCCTGGCCCACTTTGACAAAACCGATATCTTTATTTTCAACCATTGCTTCAACTTCAACCGTTTCATTTTCTGGCACGATAGCCATTAGAGCCTGAGCTTCTGTCACTACGCCGCCGACGGTATGGATCGCTAACTGCTGCACTGTGCCGCTGACTGGTGCCACCAGAGTGAGAATCTCCTGCCGTTGCTGGCTTTTTCTGACTTCCTGCTGATATTGGATAATGTTGTCCTGTGCCTGCTTTTGCTTTTCAAGCGCATCATTACGGTACTGGGCAATAATACTGACCAATTCCTGAGTTTGTGAATTCAGAGCAGCCTCAAGCTCTGTAATTCGGCTGTGCTGGATGCTTAGATCACTCTTTTGCTCAATACGCTCTTGCTCTTTCTGCAGCCAGTCATGCTTAGAGATAAATTTTTCATCATACAGGCTCTGATAATCAGTCGCTCTGGAGTCAGCAATTTTCGAGGTATTAACCAGCTTATTGACTTGCTGGCGAACCGTATTTATCTCCACTCTTTTTTGCATGATCAACATCTTCTGTGTCTCTATCTTAGCCAGATAGGCTTTATACATGCCGAGCAGTAAATTTTCTTCATTGTAGCGTTGTGCTTCGGTTAACCCGGCAAGGGGTAGGATTTTTGGGCGCTCCCCGCTCTCTATTGCAGCCAGGAATGCGCTATAACGCGTCTTCATCAAGGTTGCTATTTCTAACAATTCCTTCGCCTGCTGGTAATCAGCATTGGCGGCAACTGCATCCAGTTTTATCAATAGCTGACCCGCTGTAACGTATTGCCCATCGCTAACATGGATCGACTCAACGACCCCAGGTACTAGCGGTTGGATCACTTTAGTTCTACCGTTAGTGATCGTTTTGCCAGTGGCCACGGCAACAATATCCATCTGGCCGAGAATAGCCCACAGTAAGGCAATACCGGCAAAGGAAATGATAAGCCGCATACTCCAACGCGGGGTCGGCGAAACCGGGGTTTCTACCAACTCTAAGTGAGCCGGTAAAAAGTCGCGTTCATCTGCTGTACGATCCGGCGGATCCAGTTGATCGCGGATCTGCCAGATTTGCTTAAAAGCCTGTTTATAGCGCAGCCAGAAATTGCTAAAGGCTTCACGTCCATGATTCATCGGTTTTATCCCTGCTGCAAACTGTGTAAATGTGCATAGTAACCCCCCTGCTTCGACAACAGTTCTTCATGGCTCCCGCTTTCAACAAGATGGCCTTTATCCAAGGCAATGATGCGGTTAGCACTACGAACGGTTGACAAGCGATGGGCGATAATCAACACCGTTCGCCCTTGGCAAATGGTGTGCATATTTTTCATGATTGCCTGTTCTGACTCATAATCCAGCGCACTGGTTGCTTCATCAAAGATCAAAATCCGTGGGTTAGTCACCAATGCTCTGGCAATAGCAATGCGCTGGCGCTGGCCACCAGACAGATTAGCCCCCTGCTCACCGACGAAATTATCGTAACCTTCCGCCAACTCCATAATGAAATCATGGGCACCAGCCAATTTAGCGGCCTGAATCACTCGGTCCAGACTCATGCCTGGATCGGTTAAGGCTATGTTGTCGCGAATTGAGGCATTAAATAAGAGATTTTCCTGTAACACCACACCAATTTGGCGGCGTAACCAGGCCGGATCCGCCAGTGCTAAATCATTACCGTCCACTAACACCCGACCGCTTTCTGGTACATACATTCGCTGAACCAGTTTGGTTAAGGTGCTTTTACCCGAGCCAGAGCGACCTACAAGGCCAATAATCTCACCGGCCTGGATCTCTAAGCTGAGGTGTTTTAATATCTCGGGCCCATCCGGACGGTAGCGAAAAACAATATCATCAAAAGTAATCTTGCCTTGAATGGCTGGCAGGGCTGCCCGGCTGGCCGGGTTCTCTGTTTTACTATTCAACACATCTCCCAGTCTTTCTACCGAGATCCCAACCTGCTGGAAATCCTGCCACAGTTGAGCCAAACGAATGACTGGCGCGGCGACTTGCCCAGCCAGCATATTAAAGGCGATAAGCTGGCCTACCGACAGTTGCCCACCAATCACTAAATGCGCACCAACCCACAGTGTAGAAACCGTTACGATTTTTTGAATGAGCTGTACCCCATGCTGACCAATGTTCGCCAGCCGGGTAACTTTAAAACTGGCGGTAACATAAGCTGCCAGTTGATTATCCCATTTGCGAGTCATATGCGGTTCTACTGCCATTGCTTTAATGGTCCCCATACCACCGACTGATTCGACCAGAAATGACTGATTATCTGCACCACGAACGAATTTATCATTGAGCCGCTTACGCAATACCGGGGTAATGCAAGCAGACCAAATAGCGTAACAAGGCAGAGATAGCACCACAATCAGTGTTAACCAACCGCTATAAAACAGCATCACTACGATAAAAATAAAGGAAAAAAATAGATCCAATACCGATGTAAGCGTCTGACCGGTTAAGAAATTGCGGATATTCTCTAATTCACGGATCCTAGCGACAGTTTCTCCTACCCGGCGAGACTCAAAATAAGCGATGGGTAGGCTTAACATATGGCGAAATAGTTTCGCTCCAAGCTCCACATCAATGCGGCTGGTCGTATGAGAAAATACATAGTTACGCAATGCCGATAGTACCACGTCAAAAATCGACACCACCAATAAACCCACGGCAATCACATTCAGAGTAGTGAAGCTGCGGTGTACTAAAACCTTATCCATCACTACCTGAAAAAATAGCGGGGTAATCAAAGCGAAAATTTGTAAAACAAATGAAACTGCCAGCACTTCAAGCAGCAGTTTGCGGTATTTGATTACTGCTGGAATAAACCAGGTAAAATCAAATTTATTTAACCCTTGTGCCGCTGAAACTCGGGAAGAGACAGCCAATAAACGTCCCTCATAACGTTCAGCAAAATTATCCATACTGATGGTAATGGGCCGACTCTGTGTTAAATCCTGAATTAGTACCTTATCATTTTGAATTTTAGCCAAAACGAAATGCTTACCAGAATCGCACAAAACTAGGGCAGGCAAAGCCGCTAGCATAATACGTTCGATAGGTTGTTTAATGATCCTGGCTTTTAAATCCAGTTGTTTAGCTGATAGCAATAGGGCAGTTTCATCAAAGTGTTCGGTTCCCTTACCAAACCGGTGTCTTAATTGGGCCATATCTGCCGCAACACCATGAAACTGAGCTAATAATACCAGGCCCAGCAACCCGGTATCAACTATCGGCTGTTGAACTAATTTAGGTTGTTGAGAAATTTCAGCGGAGCGATCCATAATTTTGGGGATTCATCCATAAAATAAAAATATATCTGTCGATATCACAAAACAGCGCACAATATGTTGTGCGCTGTTTTACAGTGAGTTTAGTGATTAAGCCACACTGGAAGTTAACATCATATTAGCCGGGTTACTAAAATCATCCGGTATTATCGATGTACTGGATCCCTGCGGTGCAAACGTCGCCATCGCCGAAATTAAACTATTCACCTGACTGGCGATTGCTGCTGACTGGTCAGCACTAACCAGATTTTGTTCAGTCGTGAGTTGACGAGCGGTAATCTTGGTAGTTGCTGTGGTATCACTGACAAACCGATCGGTTTTACGGATATCCTGCCACACCGTACCGTCGGCAAATTCAAAGCGGTTGATGGTGCGGTAAGCTGCACCGGCAAAGTAGTTGTTGATGGTGACCTGAGCCCCCTGTTTGCCGACCGTGATGATCAAATGGTTGCTTTCCCGGCGATAGCCCACCATCTCGGCAGTCACCTCCTTGCCAAAGACGATCTTGTCTTTACCGGCATAAATACCACCCCCATTGTTATCATAGCTGTCAATCACATCCGCACCGTCCCCCAGATTGAACAGGAAAGTATCTGAAGCACTGGAGGTTTGAGCCGCAAGATAGTCGTCCCCGCTGCCGCCATTGAAGATGCCACGGCCATACAGCTTATCGTCACCTGCGCCACCGTCCAGATAGTTACCCGCATAATTACCGGTCAGCG
>NZ_AYKS02000009.1 GCF_000496755.2 Serratia sp. DD3 | reverse complement strand
TAACTGTAGTGATTAATACAACTCCATTTGTTAAACCCAAGGACAAACTTTGCATTTATATCCCGAAAAAGCATCATCCGATGTACTGGTGTATCGAATAAACACAGATCAATAATAAGATCATAATTATTTTTATTCAATTTATTAATTGTCGCATCAGCAACGGCATGCTTAAAGCTTTTTAGAAAAACCGCATTATTACAATCATCTGCCTCGTAGACATCTCTAACATAGGGGTTATGTTTTATCGCTACACTACTTGATTTGGTAAGTAATAAATCAACCGTATAACCAGCCTCATAAAGACCCTTTACAAGTGGAGTAGAAATCACCACATCACCAATTGTTCCTTCATTGCGCAGGAGTAGTATCGTTTTGACAGACTTGATATCAAACACCTCTTTTCTACGCTTATCCCAGAGAATCTTAGCAAAATATATCTTAATATTAAGCCTTACCTCTTTCAGATAATAATTCTTTTTCCTATTCCACTCCCTTAATTTTCTGAATCGACCCGTTGAAATAGAAATCTCCAAATTCTTACTCACAACACACTCCATTTTCCTTGAAAAAGACGTTCATCTATAAGTTGAGATAAATGTTTAACTAACTCACTACTTATCGATATAGGTGATCATGACAATGCTGCATATGTATATCTTACCGAATGGTAATCCGATATATTGACATAATAAATCAAAATCCCACAGATCCCAAGCCCGTAAGAGTATTGTGGGCTACCGCCCCAACGGTGGCAGGCCGACCCCGTTACCGCAACTGACCATCAAGGGCCGATGGCTGGAAGCGCTGGGGTTTAACAAGGGCCAACCTGTGAGCATTATTGCGGAACAGGGCCAACTGATTATCCGCACAACCACCACCACGGAGGGGCCCCTGAGCCGATCCCCGAATTAACGTTGTCCGAGCAGTGTTATCTGCAGTGTAACAACAGCCGATTTGCTGAAATATCCATATCCTCAATCACCTAAGGGGTCTGAATTATCAAGCAAACGCATGAAAGGGGTGACCAAGGGATCCTTTGCGTCAAAAAGTTGCAACAGATATTCGGTGATTTTCCCTGCACTACTGGTGCGCCACACCAATGAGAGAGGGGAAGGTTTACGGCCTACCCTCGCCAGATTAAGCTCTGCCAGCCGCCCTTTGGCAATCTCTTCATGCGCAATAACCGCAGGCAGAAAACCGATACCGAGCCCGATCTCATGGCAGGTGATCTTGGTTGCCATGTCTGGCACCAAAAGTTCCTGCTGGCCGGCCAGTCGCCAAGGGGCTCGTTTCTGTAACCGATTGGAACTGTCTTCTATGTTTACCACCGGATAGTGCCGCAATTCTTGTTGGGTAATGGGTTCCGCAGCTGCAAGCAGCCGGTGATCCGGCGCGGCTACGCAGAGCCAATTGATAACGCCCATCGCCCTACTCTGAAAATCATCACTCATCGCATGAAAACCTGGTGCCCCTATCGCCAACTGGCCATCGTTGTACTGCATCTGATCCCATACCCCCATAAAAACGGCCATCTCCAACTTGAAGACAGTAAAGGGAAAACGTTGGTTTAAATGCGCCAGTAGGTAGCTGGCGGCGTTGGAATCATAAATAAGGTTGTTGAAGACCAACTTGAAGTTCGGTTCAATACCGTCATTAACCTGTTTAAGGGAGTCCGGCATGGTCTGTAACCATTCCAGTATCTGGGTGGCTTTCTCAAACAGCATCTCACCTGAGGGCGTGAGCTTTAATTTACGCGTGGTGCGTTCTATAAGCACCGTGTCCATATTGGCTTCTATCGTCTTGATTCGGTAACTGATAGCGGCAGTCGATCGATGCAGAACCTCAGCGGCCGCCGAAAAACTTTTTAGCTGAGCTACCGTCACAAAGGTACGTAGCTCTTCGAGGTCAATATTAGATTTCTGTTTGAGATCGAACATGGTTAAGTCCACCGATCCAGGACGGCCCGACACAAAGGAAATTCTAGCATGATTATCAATGCATTAGTTTAATCTTTATAGGCAGATCTTAGCACGATGATGCAATGGTGCTACGTATGCCCCCAGGTGTTAAATACTTATCTTTCTCTGCAACTTGCTTATTCACCCCCGATTAATCAGGTCATATTAAGTAACTGAATAATTTAATTATGATTCCTTACCTTTTTGATTCGGTTACGTCAGCCATTGCTGGTTTTGTCATCACCACACACACAAACGCTAATGCCAGTGCAGCGCCGAGGTAAATAGAAACGGGCAAACTGCTGTGGTATTGATGGATGAGATAGAGGCAGATTGAAGGGGCCAGTGCGCCGCCAAAAATACCCGCAGTCTGAAACCCGAGACCTGCCCCGGTGAAACGCACGTGGACCGGGAACATAGCAGGCATATGTGCCGCAAGTGGTGCCCACATTGCAGCCAGTAAAAAGAGGGCGACAAAGGCGGTAAGCACGATGATAGTCGGATCACGCATATCAACCAGCATGAAAAAGATAAATCCCCAAGCAATATTGGCTAAGGCTCCACAAGAGATAACAGCGCGGGTAGTGAATTTATCCGCCAGATAACCGAATACTGGGATACCAATGGCCTGGCCGATAGAGGCTGCGATACTGGCATTGAGAGCAATCTGCTTATCCAAGCCGATAAATGGCAGATAAACCAGCAAGAAGAGCGCAAACACATAAAAAGCAATGTCACTGCCGATACGTGAGCCGATTGCCAGTAATAATGTTCGCCAATGATTCCTGCAGATATCAATAATGGGAATGCTCTTGCGCTGTTGCAGAACTTGCTTGTTCGCCACAAATTCAGGTGATTCATCGATGGATCGGCGAACATAAAAGCCGATAGCCACCAGAAGGCCGCTAGCAAGAAAAGGAATGCGCCAGCCCCAAGCGATAAAATCCTCGGGCGGTAAAACTGCATTGATAACGGCGAATACACCGCTGGCAATCAAAAAACCAATGGGCGAAGCAAGTTGTACCATGCTACCTAAAAAGGCGCGCACCTTACTCCCTGCTGCAAACTCATTCACCATCAGCGCCGCGCCCCCCCACTCGCCGCCAAGAGCCAAACCCTGTAACAAGCGTAACAGGCAAAGGCCGACAGCCCCCCATATCCCTGCCGTTCCATAGGCAGGAAGGCAGCCGATCAGAAAGGTTGCCCCTCCCATCAGCAACAGCGCCAACACCAGCATGTTCTTTCGGCTAAAACGATCGCCAAAATGACCAAAGATAACCGCGCCTAAAGGTCTGGTCACAAAGGCGATGCCATAAGTTACCAGTGACATCAGCAGCGCGAGTTCTGTCGATACCTGGGAAAAAAAGACCGCTGGAAAAACCAAGGCGGCGGCCGTGCCATAAATGAAATGGTCATAAAATTCGAGTGTCGTTCCAGCAAGGCTCGCCAAAGTCACCCGCAGAAGTGAAGATTGCTTTTTAGACTCACCGCTATTTTTAGCCTCTGCCATCTCACTATCCTTTCATGTGAAATAAATGTCACTCATGAGTAATGTTTAATTTTTTATAAAATTCTCACAGCGCATCGTTAAGCCAAATTATACAATTACTCACTACTGTACCGCTTTATTGTCATCTCAATTTATTTAACCGGGTTTTAAATATGAGTATTTATCGCCAAGATATTTAACCGATCTCCAGTTTTAACCGTTTTGGTTAATGATTTTAATGAGAACACCCAGATTTAAATCGGAGCGTATCTCATCAAAAAATAATCGCTATCAGGTTGGTTGCTTTATATCGCTACGATAGAGAACAAAAGCTGCTGCTACCGTTGCCACTATCGCAAAAATAATATGCCAGTAGCCCGGGATCACATTTGCAGCAAATAATTTAAGCAGCAAAGGCACACCGATGGCAACCGGGATCACTTTCGGATACTTAATAGCGAAAGTGACCATCAAGGCACCGAAAACCGCCGGAACCGTGTAAGACTTGAGCGCATCTACCGCCGGGCCAGGCAATACAGACAACAGGAAAGAGCCGCATATTACGCCGACACAGATAAATGCCGTCGTCGTGGTTGTCGCGCCGATAATCGCAAGTGTCGACACCACTTCTGCCTCGCGTGAACCTGGCTCAACCTTGGCCAAATCCTGGGCAATGGCGGCAGCGGGTAACTTGGTTGTGCCTATATTGCCGGTCAAAAAGGCGAGATATGTGCCCGACAGACCCAGTGCGGGGTAAAAACTGATGGGTTCGATCAGCCAGATAAAGCCGAAGGACGCCACAATCAGCAACACATCATTCCACAACCAGTCCACGGGTGGGAAAATGCCGTGAACCAGGTAGAGATAAAGTATCGGAAAAGTGGTCGTCACACAGGCCGTTAGCAGAGTAACCCGGCCAATTTTGTGGACCGGATTGACCCACTGTTGAACGTAATTTGTGTTGTCCATAATTTTGCATCCTGATCAATCTATTCGCTAATCGGTGAACTCATGCCGATCATCGAGGGTTGATATGTTATGTCGAGCCATAAATCATCGATTCTATTGGCTCCAATACGATTAAATCTTTCTGGTAGCCAGGTTATCCGACAATGGATTGGACAATAGCCCCAGCAATGGTACCGACTAGCATGGCTATCCCCAGGCTATATTCCTTCAACTTCTCCACCCGTTGGGAGATCACATAGAGCACATAGGTGGCAATACCCGCAACCAACCAGGCACCGACGTTGCCACCGCCATGAATAATAGTGCCAGAGCTCAAGTTACCGTAGATGGCACACATTGCGGCACCGCTGACCAACGCCAGGATCTTGGGGTTTTTGTTGACCACCTTGGTGCGAATCTTCTCCAGATGACCGGCGAAGAAAACGGCGGATAACATCGAACCCATACCGTTCAGAGCCATACCAAACCAGGCGACAAACAGCACCACGACAGTGAAATCAACCCCTCCGAAGGTGACACCTGCGGCGTCTGCACCAAACTTGGCGGCTGCCATCTCGTTGGTGGCCGAAACGATAATGGATAGACGCATCCAGGTTATCGGCCCCCCCAGTACCGCCATCATGCCCACCAGTACGATCAGGATACCCAGTGCCGGGCCAACGGCAGTGACCATCCCTACCTTGAAGGACTTGGCACAAATTTCATCTGACATTCCGAGCAGCTTGGCATTCTTGCGCGCCAGCTTGTAGTAGGCATAGCCCTGTCCTACAACGACCATAATAGTGATACTACAGAGCAGCCATAGCAGCGGGCTGTTAATGATTTCATTCATTTGACACTTCCTTATAACTGACCATTTTGTCGCGGACCGTTATGCGGGCCGCAGACAAAATGGAATAAGTTGAAATCAGAACACTTCTGCACAACGCAGCAGCGCCTTCTCGAAGCAATCGATAGGTGGATTAGTGATCCCCGCCCCGATCTGCCCCTCTCCAGCCTTCTTGTGCACGCTACCGGTGGTGATGATCGGCAGAATGCCTGTCTCTACGACCTTGCGAATGTCGATACCGGTGGGCGAACCACGAAAATCGAGCACGGGTTGAGAGAAGTTCATATTCTCGAACAGCGTAATTTCGTACATTTTCTTAGAGATTTCGATGCCATCAGCAGCAGATCCCCCCACCAGTTGGACAATAGCGGGGGCGCCGCTTAAGGCAAACCCCCCAATGCCAGCGGTCTCAGTGATCGCAGAATCCCCCATATCTGGGTTGGCATCATCGTCGCCATACCCGGGGAAGTAGAGCGCCTTGACCATCTGAGCCGGCCCCGTGAACCACTCATCCTTAAGGCCGGAAACACGGATACCGAAATCCACGCCGTTTCGGGCCAGGGCGGTCACCATGGTACTTTTCTCGACGCCGTGAGCGACATCCAGACACACCTTGGAGGAAGGCATACTGATACTCAGGAAGTAGCCATCATTGCCGTTAATAAAATCGACCACCGGTTGCAAACGCTCGTGAGGCAGCCCCGTTTTCAACAGCAAGGGAAACAGTGCCCGTAAAAACAGACTGGTACCGGCCTTGTTACGGTTATGCCCTTCATCCCCCATGTGCAGTGCCTGGAATTGCAGTGATTTAGTGTCGATGCCTTCGCTCTGGGAGAGCGCCAGGTGCATGACTTCACGGAATTCAGAACGCATCCACTTCAAGCGCTCGATCACCTCAGGGCCGAAGGCACCATAGCGCATCACCTTGCCGCCCATGCCTTCTGGTACTGGGCAATAAGCGTAGTTGCCGTGGGTCTTGTTCTTGAAGACTTGCACCACCATGGAGTAGGAAATGACCCCGGCCATCGCGCCAACGGCGTTATGCTCATGGCAAGGTGCAAACTTGATTTTGCCGGAAGCGGCAAGCGCTTCAGCTTGCTGTTGATCAGCCGCCAGACCTTCGAGGATCAGCGCACCAATCACTGCACCCTGCATCGGGCCGCACATGCGTTGCCAAGTAATAGGTGGCCCTGCGTGCAGTATGGTGTAAGGCGTCATACCGGGGATGACATCCTTAGCTTGCTGATAATCCACCAGGAATGGAGCTGCTTCCATAAAGAGGTCAATGGCCTTCTGGTTTGCTTGGGTGATCTCTTCACTATCGAGCTTGGTCAAGGCAGCCAACAATACCTTGTTCCCCCCCGCTGGCGGCCGCCACTCAACCTGAACACTGTCGACGCTCTGGGAGAGCAGCTCATTGTTGAAATTCTCGGCACCGAAATTGATAGTTTTTAACTCGCTATTGAAAAGGGAATTAATTTTACTCATTACTGAATTCCTCTGATGATTTCGGCGGCGATACGTGCGGCATGAGCGTTGTTCTTACCTAGAATCACCCCAGCGGACTCAAGCTTTTGCATTTGCAGTTTCATGATTTGCGGATCCTTGTCTGTTCCCAGCACATAGCCGACGAAAATCACTTCTCGTCCCTGCTGCTGAGCCACCTTCTTGGCCGCCTCGATGCCTTCCAGCGTGACGCCAGCCGGATCTTCGTTTGAACCAAAGCCCAGCACTACATCGAACAGTATGACTGCGGTTTGCGGGTCAGCAGCTTCCTGGACAAGCCGCAGATTACGCAGGGTAGGATCGATCATCGGATGAGGCTTACCAACCGTGAAGGCATCATCCCCCATATCCACAAAGCTGTTTTTCACGCTCTCATTCGGATTGGCCAGCTTCTCTTGCTGTTTCTTGGCAACGTTACTGTAGCAAGGTAAGCCAGGGCACTGATTCTTGAAGATGATACGAGCTTCATCGGTGAGTGTGCCGCCACAGAAGACTCCACGCAGATATTTCTGGTTGGCATCTAACCGTTTGCTCAGTTCTGCAGCCAGCGCTGTATCCACTGCTACCGGTTCAACCCTGCCGCTAGCATTCAACAAAGCAACTGCCTTCTGTGCGCCCTCTTCCAACGTATTAGCAAAATGCAGGTTGGCATCAGCGGCACGGCTTACACCTTCGTTCAGGAAGCAGACCACGACCGGTTTACCGACCTGTTTGGCTAGATTACTCACCTTCTCGGCCACAGAAACTTCAGGTGGCTTGGAGACCAGCACGATGAGGTCAGTCTCTGGATCTTGCGCTAAGGCTTGCAGTGCATCGCACATCATGATGGCATTGATGCTCTTGGAGAGATCACGCCCGCCAGTGCCGATAACCTGACTAATGCCATAGCCATACTGGTCCAGCAACACGGTGATTTCCTGTGTACCGGTACCGGATGCGCCAATCACCCCAACACGCCCCTGATTGACCACATTAGCAAAGCAGAGTGCCTTCTGGTTGATGATGGCGGTGCCACAGTCGGGGCCCATCATCAGCAGACCCTTTTCATGGGCCAGGGACTTCAGCATCAATTCGTCTTCAATGCTGACGTTATCACTGAACATCATCACGTGTAGATGGTGTTGCAGCGCCTTCTTCGCTTCCAGCACCGCATACTCACCTGGCAGGGAGATGACCACCATGTTTGCGTCTGGGGATGCATTTAGGGCAGATTTGATACCAACGGGTTTACTCTTACTTGCAACACCGTTGCTGCGCTTCACCAACCCTTTTTCAATAGATTCAAATGCCTGGGCGGCGTTATCTTCATTTTCCAGGCTAAATGAAATGATAAGATCATTTGGCGTTGCTGCCTCAGCCTCTGGCGTGCTCATTCCGCTGTCCCGTAGTAGCGCTTTGTTGAGATCACTCCCCATACTGACAGAAAGATTCAGCACACCGTCCAGGCTGGTCAGACGCTTAGTTATTCCCATCAGGGTGACAGAGTCAAAATAGGTGTTCTTTTTTATTAAACAGAATATCTTCAACTTAATTTCTCCTAATGAACACTCAAATCGTAATTCGTTGATAATATTTCCGATAAGTTATTTATAAATTACCGCAACCTGCATCAATAAATAATTAAACACATGCCAATCAAGGCTTGCTTATTACTCAATGCGCCTATTATCATAAGTTAGCAATTAAAATAGCATGGTTATACCTAAGACCATTTAATGGTTTTAGTTTAAAAAATAAGTTTAACTCACCAATTAACTGATGGTTATATACTGTTACAGCACTGCAGATTAAAATTAACCATATGGTGTATATTAAACTCACAGCAATACAGATTCAATCGACGCATGAGTTAATCTAAAATACTATTAGAAAAAACTTAATAATGATCTGCATCAATAAATAACAGTGATCTGAATCAAACTTTAATTTAGACTTAAGTCCCTCATGATAATTAAAGTTCAATTTATTATATTTAATAGTTGATAAATTAGACCTAGATCACTTACAAAATAAGAATATACCGGTGATCATTGAAAATGCTTGATTTTGTCCACTGCGAGGATAATGCTTTTCGCCATGAAGATATTTATTACCAACGAACAAAATGTCGGACTCGAACACCTACATGATTCCAGCAGGGATAAGCACGTTTGTAATCGCATCAAGGCCGTTCTTCTCGCTTCCGAAAGCTGGAGCTCTGTGATGATTGCTCAGGCTTTGCGTTTGCACCAAACAACTGTTGATCATCACAGTGGCCGCCGGCCACCCGAAGGGTGAGCACCGCGCATCAAGCCCCCCTACCGCCATATTGCGTGATAACGGGTAAATGCCGCCCTTTAGTAACCAGGGGGAATAATCCCCCCAGATATTATTCTCTAAACCCTTTATCCAAATAGATTTTACCGTTATAACGTGTCCGCTCGAGTACTTGCTGGTAACGCCCTTTTTGGGCAAACAGCGTTTCCTTAACCACCTGTAATCCCGGGTTTTGGCTCTCATTATTGAAACATTCGCTCAATACTCGTCCATCTAATCCATCAAGGATTTCTTGGCCAAACCCAAGTATAGATAGCACTGTAGCGGCAATATCGGCGGGCCCACTAGGCAGTGTATTTTCCCAACAAGATTTGAAGCGACTGCCGGCAAACAAACAAAGTGATTGTAATTCTTGCGGCAGCAAACCACCATGAGCGCCACCGCCAATCGGTAAACAGGGTTCCATGGCTATCGTTCCGCGCTCCGGATCACCTTTGGTGATAAACCGGATATCAGGCGAACGAGGATGATGACTTAACACCAGATTTTCTGAAAATATCCCGTCAGGCAACGAAGTACCTAGCGTTTCCCGGCAAAACAACATGCCGGTCTCTTCATAGCCTTGAAGCGCTTCCAGTGCCAAATTTATCGCGGCAGGATTTTGTTGCATCGCCCAAAGTCCACCACAATAGGCGCCTACCATCATGAAATCCGCATCAGATGGCGAGGCACCCGCAACCATATCGTAAGGGGTGATTATCCGTAAACCCGCATCCGTTAAAGCACCACGCAGGTTACTGTGTCTCGCTATTGTCACATGCCCATGGTCAGATATAACCGCAAGTTGGATTTGTTGCCCCTGCTGTTGCCACCACTCGATGAGTGTACCGAATAGCCTGTCTGCCTGTGCCAGTGCAGCAAGGGTAGAATTGCCATCTACCCCATCCCCATGGCAAGTATGATCCGGTTCACCTATCCACAGCACGGTGACATCCGCCAGGCCACGTGGCACTTCCACCTGAAAAAAGGCATCCACCACGGCTTGACTACCCGCGTAATCAGGCTTGGTCAGCGCGGGGCCATTACCCATGCGTTGTTGCCAAAACGCTTTTTCCTCCTGAGGAAGAGCAGACGCAGTATCGTGTACGGGTAAATTCAAATGACCAGGATAATGTTCAGCAGTGTGATGTTTTAATCGGGTACTACCCGCGCTGTTAGAGCCGATGACGCGCATCGTCATGTTCGCCTCACCCAGTATTTGCCCCATAGCTCGCGCCTGAAATAGCGGATATTGGGTATCATTCTGTTCAATTGAGGACACACTACTGCCATCAAAAAATGGAGCTACCGATGTACCTGGTTGATTATAATACATATTAGCGATAATACCGTGACGGCTAGGATTAGCACCGGTATAAATGCTGGGATGATTAACATAAGTTTCAGTCGGGAATACCGCACGATGCCCTCGACAGACCGTCCACTCTTGCATCAAACGATAAAGGTTCGGCATGCGCTCTGGCGTAACGGCATCAGGACGTAGTCCATCAAAGCCAATAATCAGCACAGAAGATTTCATTTTCAACTCCTTTGAATTACACCATCAAGCTGGTTTTGCACAAAATCACCCAGCACAGAAATAGAAAGTGTTGCCACAACAATAATGGTTCCAGGGATGACAGCTATCCACCAGGCGGTAGTCAGGTAATCTCTGCCGAAGCCAAGCAACATACCCAGGCTGGTCATGGGGGGTTGAACTCCCACCCCTAAAAAACTGAGAGAGGTTTCAAGTAGGATAGTGCCAGGAAAGTTCAGGGTCATATTTACAATCAGCACCCCGGCGATATTAGGCAAAATGTGGCGCAGATAAATGCGTGGGGCGCCAGCCCCCAGAGCTTGTAATGCACTGGCATAACCTTCGGTAAGTGCAGCCCTGGCTAGGTTGCGCGAAAGACGGGCATAGCGATCCCAACCATATATCGCCATGATACTAATGATAATAGTCATGCCCGAACCGAAGAAAGCCAGAATCGCCAAGGCGATAATGATAAACGGCAAGGAGGCATTAAAATCGATCAACATCAGTACCACATCATCCACCCACCCCCGCCGCTGGGCAGCCAGAAAACCAAGAAAAACCCCCAATACCATCCCTGCTATAGTCCCCGCACAAGCAATGAGAAAGCTAATACGCATTCCGTGAAGCACGCGGCTCAATAGATCGCGACCCAACTCATCAGTACCAAGCAGGTGACTGAAACTGGAACCTGGCAGAGGGAATGGCGGTTTCAGGCGAGCCATTAAATTGGTGCCTTCAGGCGTATGCTGTGTAAGCAGATCGGCCAACAGTGCTGCAGCAAGCAATAAACACAATACGCCTACAGCACAACGAACAGAGACAGGCATGCGTCGCCATTTCGGAAACAAAAAAGTAGAAAAAAATGACTTCATAAAGATACCTTACCGGGTAGTTCCGCGCAGTTTTGGGTTAACGACGAGGGATAGCAGGTCCACCAGGAGGTTGGCGATAATCAGCGAGCACCCCACACCCAGTACAATAAGCTGCACCACCGGAATATCTCGATTGGCAACGGAGAGCACCAGCAAGCGTCCAATCCCTGGCCAGGAAAAGATATTTTCAGTAATCACGGCTCCAGCGGTGAGCGTACCCAGAAAAAAACCGGCTACTGTCAGCAAACTGATTAATGCATTGGGCAATGCATGCAACCAAATAATGCGTTGTCGTGAAAATCCACGCATATGTGCGGCTTGCACACACGGCAGGCTTAATCCATCCAACATTGCACTCCTCGCCATACGGCTGAAAATCGCCGCCTCTGACGTGGCTATGGTTAGAACCGGCATAATGTAGTGCAATAATGAGGCGTCACCATAGGTAGGCAACCAACCCAACCAGACAGAAAAGAACAGAATGAGCAACAGCCCGAAAAAAAAGTTGGGAACCGCAAATCCAAGTACCGAAATAAACAACAGACCTCTATCCAACTTTGTACCACTGTGTAGCGCGGCCACTATCCCTAATGGGATCCCCACCAGCAATGTCAGCAAGGCAGTGGGTAACATCAGTCGTAGTGTTGGCCCCATGGCATTGGTAAACAGTTGAATCGCTGGCAAACCCGTTACATAGGAAAGACCAAAATCCAGATGACACAGCTCGCCAAGATAACGCCAATATTGTGTATAGAGTGGCGAGTTAAGGCCGTGGGCGATTTTATAAGCCAACACGTCATCCGGTGTGGCCTCCATTCCTAAAATAAGTACGGCGGGGTCACCAGTGAGGCGTAACCCCAAAAATACGCAGGTAACCAACAAAAGCAGAGTAACAGCCGCTCTGCCGCAGGCTCTTGAAAAAAGTAAAATCATAAATCACCTAAGGGTCTAAAGCAGGCTGTTGCCCTCTCTTTTTGTGCGGAACGTATAAATGGCGGGGTATTATCTGCACAGGCGAACTGTTTATAACGACAACGTGACTGAAAACGACATCCTGCCTCCTTTTGGAATAGGATCTCTTCCGCGTTTTCCACCACAGGCACACCACTACCCGGCACACTTTCAAGCAAGAGTTGGGTATAAGGATGTAGAGGCGTGGTAAATACTTCCCTCGCAGGGCCATATTCCACAATACGACCTCGATGCATCACGGCAATATAATCACTGATATAACTCACCACATTCAGATCATGGCTAACAAATACCAGCGTTAAGCCCAACTCTTCTTTAAGGTTGCCTAGCAGTTCCAATACCTGTGCCTGAACGGATACATCCAATGAAGCGACAGGTTCATCACACACTAGAAATTCGGGTTGTGTCACCATCGCCCTGGCAATACCCACTCGTTGTAATTGCCCACCAGAAAGTTTGTCTGGGCGATAATCCAGCAGATGAGCAGGAAATGCCACGCGCCTCAAATATTCGCGAGCACGCTCTCGTGCATCTTTCGTTGTAGCAAGATGATGTATATGCAAAGGCTCAGCCACCTGGTCCAGTACATTCATGCGCCGGTCCAGTGATGCATAAGGGTTTTGGAAAACCATCTGCATTTTTTGCCGCATCATTTTCCAGTCTCGTGAACCCGGCATTGGCATTGGTTTTCCAGCATATTCAACTTGCCCAACCGTTGGCACTTCAAGACCTAACAATAATCTTGATAAGGTCGACTTGCCGCTCCCCGACTCACCAACAATGCCGAGTGTTTTTCCTTTCGGCACGGTAATATCGATATTCTCCAGCACAAAATTCCGCTGTTTTGAGGAAAATAGACCTGCGCGCCCATAAGCGTGGTAAATCCCCTTGCCCTCGATAAAGGGAAGGCAGTTGGGTTCTGCAATATTATCAACTGCACAATGCATATGCAGGCACCTCAGGATCTGGGGAATAACAGGTGACATCATTAGGTAATTGGCCGCAAAAGCTGACCCAACCGTTTTCCACCACATGTTGCTGCTGAGGAAACGAACACCCAGGTTGAGCGTTGGGACAACGTCCTTGGAAAAGACAGCCCTGATCTCGCTGCCATGGGGCTGGCACTTCGCCAGGAATAGGACGCAGTGCACCTTTGGGTGTATGGGCTTGAGGCATCGCCTCCAGCAATCCACGGGTATAGGGGTGTCGCGGGTTTGCCAGCAGCTTGCGAGTGGGGCCACTTTCCATAATCTGCCCTGCATACAACACCACAATGCGATCAGTAAACTCACTCACCAAATGCAGATCATGACTAATCAGCAATAATGCCGCCCCTCGAGCACGAACATTTTGTACCAGCCGGTGTAAGATTTGTTTCTGTACCACCACATCCAAAGCGGTAGTCGGTTCGTCCGCAATCAGTAGCCGAGGCTCACCTACCAGCGCCAAGGCGAGCATCACTCGTTGGCACATGCCACCGGAAAGTTGATGCGGATAGGCACTGAAATACTCTTCAGCGCGGTCAAGACCCGCTTCACGCAATAGATTAATCGCCAATTTTCTTAGCGCTACTTTATTAGGGCGGCCTCCTTGTGCTCCTGGGGTCTGAACAAACCAAGGGTGCTTGAGCGATATGGTTTCCATCATTTGCCGCCCAATGGTATACACTGGATTCAGGGCACTCAGCGCATCCTGCAGCATGAGACTGATTTTACCTCCACGCAAAGCAGTTAGTTCCTTCTCTGAGGTGGCTGTAAGGTTTGTATCCTGAAATAAAACCTTCCCCTCAAGCTGTGCTCCCGAGCCAGCGCAACCGATGATGCTCCGGGCCAAAACACTTTTACCCGATCCGGATTCGCCCACCAGGGCTAATATTTCACCTGGAGCCAAGTTGAGATTGATGTTGTTCAGTACGCGAAAGGCACCAAAAGAGACAGAAAAAGAGTGTATTTGCAGTAACGGTTGTTCCATAGCTCAAAAATCCTGTTTACACGATGCAGTAACGCATCACTGCATCGTGATTCCAATCGTGAACATTGCCCTTTGCTTTGTCAGAACAGTGTTACGTTGTCATTATGTTAAAAGTGTAAATTTCGAGCTGAAAAATCCATAAACTCCATGACACCGGCCTTCCATTGAAAGTCTGCCTTTTTGGCATAGAACATCGGCAACATATACAGCGGAGTGGCTGTCGGGTTTGCTGCCATTTCCTTCAGCATCCCCTTAAAGGCTTCCTGACGCTCCTTCAGGTCCACAGAGCTTTCCAAAATGGTGCCGAGCTGATCAAAGCGCTCAGGCATGGTGAAAAACTCTTTTTTGCGCCAAGGTGCTACTGGCTTGAAGCGACGCCACAACTGCCCTACAGGATCCTGGTAATAACCAGTGACTGAAGCGTTGTTGATCATTCGTGTTGGACTTTGGGCTTCAACTTGCTCCCAGTTTTCTTTGATCTCTAATTTGATATTCAAACCGACATTGTGCAGCATTTGCTCAATAGCTTGAGTGACCGACACTTCCAGCGTGTAGTAACCGGGTAATAAGCGCCATACAATTGGCTCGCCTTTATAACCTGATTCCTTCACCAGCTTTTTAGCCAGTTCAGGGTCATACATCTCCTTATCCATTTCAGGAATGTACATATTGCCAAAGGTTTTCATCTGCCATGAATTCGCCACTGTTGTGCGCCCCATAAACAAAGCATCGACAATAGCCTTGCGATCGATAGCATGTGAAATGGCTTGGCGGATGCGGGGGTCGCGCAAAGTAGGACTGCTTTTGGTATCAAACACTAAGCCATAGATATTCTCTACCGGCCCACCAACCACTTCAATGTTCTTGACATTGCTTAGGGTTGCCATTTGATCGGGTGCCAACTCGGTGATGATATCAAACTCACCGGAGCGCAAACCTGCCATTCTTGCTGACAGTTCAGAGACTTCAATAAAAGATAATTTATCAGCCGGCGCAGGGGTATCCCAATAACCATCAAACCGCTCCAACTCCAAACGGTTACTCAATGCAAAGGTCGCTATTTTATAAGGGCCAGTACCTACGGGTTTTTGACTCCATTTATCCCATCCGCCGGCGGCTAAATAGGCCTTTTGGGAAATGATTTCCGACATGCGCGTAGAAAAGCGCTTTTCCAGCAGTGGGTCTGCAACATTAGCCGTAACTCTGACTGTATAAGGATCGATAGCTTCAACTTTTTCCACTACACCAAGAAAGGGTGCTGCCAAAATACGACCGGGGGCTTGTTCAGCAAGGAACCGTTCAGGTCCAAAGGAAAAAACCACATCTTCAGCAGTCATCTCATTGCCATCATGAAATTTGACTCCTTTGCGAAGCTTGAACTCCACAGTCCGTGCATCAATACGCTTCCACGATTCAGCAAGGCCTGGTTTCATTTCCCCAGTAAATTGATCCAGACGGATCAGGGTTTCAAAAATGCTATATGTAATCCGGGCAAGACGATTAGCATTTTCGCCCATTGGCTCCAATGTTGGCGGTAAACTCGGTACTGCAACGATAAGCGAACGCGCCTGAGCTTGAACTGCCGAACCCATAACGCATGTGGCTACCATTACAAGTAGTAGAGTGATTCTATTTATATAATTCATACAATTCTCCTGGTGAATAGCTACTGTCATAAAACAGCAAGGAGCATTGCATACCTATAAAATCAGAATGATTACGCAACCGTGATCATTATATGACAGTAAATGTCGTTCCTTGTCAGGTGAGGATATTGCGGATATTAGTCTGAAATTTTTACAAATATCCCACTGGTAAAACAGGTTATTATCCTGTCCATTCAAATGGGCAAACCTCAACGTTATTGATGCTAGCGAATGCCGGCACGCATAAAAGATTGAACAAACTGACGCTGAAAAATCAAAAAAAGTATCAATAATGGTAATGATGTAATAAGGGTCGCAGCACCTATCAAAGCCCACTGTACACCTTGCTCCGGTGCTGAAAATAATTGTAACCCGACTGTTAATGGGCGTACCTTAACGGAATCAGTGATCACCAGTGGCCAAAGGAAATCGTTCCAGTGAAAACTTATTGATACTAATGCAAATGCAACATAGATCGGTTTGGCTAACGGAATATAAATCCTGCGTAAAATATAAAAACGGCTGGCACCTTCAACAATAGCCGCTTCTTCCAGCACCACTGGAATACTTTTAAACGTCTGACGCAACAAAAAAATAGCGAAAGCCGAAGCAAAATAAGGCAGTGCAATTCCCAATAGGGAATCTCTTAAGCCGAATGCACTGATAGTTTTATAATTATTAAGAATTAACACATCCGGGCTAATCATTAGCTGCAATAATATTAATGAGAATAATATGCCGGACCATTTGAGGCGGAAACGTACCAATGCATAGGCAGCCATCGTCGCTAGTACTAACTGGCAGATGATAATCATCAATACCAACATAATAGTATTCAGAAAATAACGTTCAAATGGTGCAGCCTGCCAGGCATTGACAAAATTCTGTAAAGTCAGTGCGGTAAAGAGTGAGATATTCCCTTGTTCAGATGCTGGATGAATTGCTACCCATATAGCAACCAAAATTGGCAAAAACCACAACAATGCGGCTACCCAGATCACAAAGTTTAAGCAGATTTTTTTGATCGAAAAGCTTCGTGAGTGAGTTAGGGTTATTATCAGGCTCATTGGTAATGCGCTCTCTTATCCAGCAGATTAAATTTAATCAGTGCAATCCCTGCCAGTATCACTAACAATACCACCGTCATGGCGGAAGCATAGGGCAAATCCCAAAAGCTAAAAGCAGTCTGATAGATGTAAAACAGTAATAAACTGGTACTGTTGTTGGGTCCACCATTGGTCATGGCAATCACTTGATCGACAATACGAAAAGCATTCATTGCAGCATTAATCAAAATAAACAGCGTAGTAGGCATCAATAAAGGCCACTGTACACGCCTGAAGAAATAGCGTCGCGAGGCCCCTTCTATCTCGGCGGCTTCGGCTAACTTAGGGTCAATTTGCTGCAAAGCGGCTAGATAAAAAATCATGAAAAAGCCGGCTTCACGCCAAATTGAGACCACCATCAGGCAATATAATGCTGTATCCGGGTCACCTAACCAATTGATGGCAGGTAGGGAAAACAGCGCCAATAACTTATTGAGCAACCCCAACTGTGGCGTGTAAAAAAATAGCCATAAATTTGCAATGGCAACCATGGGCAGCAACGAGGGAATAAAAAATGCTGAACGGATGATAGCATTACCACGCAAATGCCGATTAACCGCTAAAGCCATCATTAAAGCCAATACCACTGCCAGTGGAATAGTAATAATCGCATACAGCAAGTTATTGCGCAGCGAGATCAGAAAAACTTCATCATCCAGTAATGCATGGTAATTATCCAGCCCAACAAAACGTGCTGGTGTGGTACCCTGAGCTGAGCTGAATAAACTTTCCCACACAGTTGCCAAGGCGGGATAATGAGTAAACATAAACAGGAAAGCCAAGGCAGGGAGTAGCAATAGGTAACCATAAATCTGTATTGATATACCCCGGCGATACGTCACATGGCTAACCTGATAAAGAGTGTTCATGTGTTACCCATTACTGGTAGGGTTTCAGCAGACGATCAGCCTGTTTCTGTGCAGCTTCAAGGGCCTGTTCCGGTGCCTTGCTCTGAGTGACTGCCGCTTCTATAGCGCGGTTAAGTAACTCTTGAATCTGTACACTTCGATAGGTAGCCAGCTCAGGTTGCGAATATTTTAGCTGCTCGCGAGCCACTAACGCCTGAGGTACCTGCTTGACATAGTCTTTCATGGCTGATGTCTCCCAGGCTGCAGGGGATGTGGCGACATAACCTGTAGCAATACTCCAGCGAGCAGCTTGCTCTGGAGCTGATACCCAGCGAATGAACTCCATCGCCGCTTTTTGTTGTTCCGGCGTGGTATTTTTGAAGATATAAAGGTTGCCGCCGCCAGTAGGGCTGCCACGCTGGGTTTTCTCTGGCAACATTGCCACGCCAAATGGAAATTTGACGTTTTCGCGCACAGTGGTCAGGTTACCGGTGGTGGTGACCATCATCGCTGTTTTGCCATCAATAAAATCTTGCGGTGTCGTCCCCCATGTGATGGTCCCTTTTGGTGATACTCCTTCTTTCTGGCCCAAATCGGTCAGCCATTGCAATGCTTCAATGGTAGATGGAGTATTAAAGGTCACTGCGGTACCCTTGCCATTATCCAGATGGCTACCATTAGTGGCTGCGATACCTTGGAAATTCCAATAACCGTTGGGTGTTGATGGAATTTCAATGCCCCATTGCTCGACATTATCGCCATCACGGATCACCAATTTCTTGCCAAAATCAACCACCTGCTGCCAATTGGCAGGCGGTGTTTCTCCGTCCAGACCGGCCTTTTCAAACGCTTGCTTGTTCCAATACAGTACCACGGTAGAACGTTGGAAAGGGATACTCCAGACCTTCCCATCAATATGGCGCAGGAAGGCAGGATAAAAACCATCAATCCACGCTTTATCTGACGGTTCGTTAGCTAAGTCACTGACAGGCAGAATAGCGCCAGCATCCATCAGGGAATAAACTTCAATATCACCAATAACAGCTAATTGCGGCGCGTTACCACCACGAAAAGCGGTTAATGCTTTGGTTACAGTGGTGGCGTAATCGCCAGTATAGACGGGTTGAATTTTAATATCAGGGTGTGTTTTTTCAAAATCAGCAACCAATGTATCGACAGTCTGGCTGACTTTTCCCCCTACAGCGATCGGATAATACATTTGCAATTTAACTGCATCAGCAGCAAAAGCAGAAGTTCCAGTAACGATGAGTAGCGTCGTAGCTAAACGTGATAAGCGCAGAATTAAAGACATATTTTCCCCTTTCTAAAATCAGCATGAATAAAAAATAACTACATGGCATAACGTTTTTCTAAAGGTAAAATTTTTTGCTCAACGTCATAGCAACGTTTTCCAGTTATCGTGGAAAAGAAATATTGAGAATGCGTTGCCCAACGAAGTCCAACCGTATCGTTTTCAGCAAAATGTTTCATGCCCGGAATTTTAACGGTTATCGTTTCTTGAGAATCGACGAGTTGGCATACAACAAGCGTGTCGGCCCCCATGTATTCGTAGCTGACCACTTGCCCGCTAACCTTGCCGTCCCCCTCTGCTGTCAGTTGGATATCTTCAGCCCGTAACCCAAGACTCAGCTCGGCTTCCTGACTGTTCTCCACCACAGGCACCTGCATATCGCCCAGATAATGGTGTTCACTCTGGCGCAATAATGGCAGCAGATTCATCGGCGGCGCCCCAATGAACTGTGCGACAAATATCGTTGCTGGGTTGTTGTACACATTGTCAGGGGTATCATGCTGTTCAATGTTTCCATTGTTGAGCAGAATAATGCTGTCCGCCATACTCATGGCTTCGGTCTGATCGTGGGTCACATACACCATGGTCAAACCCAGTTTTTTCTGAAGGTTGCGTATTTCACGACGCATGCTCTGACGCAATTTGGCGTCAAGATTTGACAACGGTTCATCCATCAAGCACAGCTTATTGTTGGCAATCACCGCGCGGCCCAGTGCCACACGCTGTTGCTGGCCCCCCGAAAGTTGAGCCGGAAGTCGTTCTAATAAACTGTCAAGTTCCATCAGTTGGCTGACACTGTCCAACCGTGTGGCAAAGTGACGCTTATCTTCACCACGAGCGCGCAGGCCAAACAGCAAATTTTCACGCACATTGAGATGAGGAAATAAGGCATAGGATTGAAACACCATCGACAGTTTTCGCTGAGAAGGTGTCAATCCTGTAACATCAGCTTGCTGGAAATAGATGGCGCCACTATCGGCCTGCTCCAGGCCAGCAATGATACGCAGCATTGTCGATTTGCCACAACCAGAAGGCCCCAACAGCGCGATGAAATCCCCTTCTTGCACATCAAAACTGATGTTATTAAGTGCGATTTGATGGCCCCAGGTTTTCCTGATGTTATGCAATGATAAGTAACTCATGCCCACGTACATCTCTGCAGTTAGTTATCAGTACAACCTAGCTAGTTTGGGTTAACCTTTTATGACGTATAGATGACCCTTAGAGTAACGCAGCGGAGCAGGCAGTAGATTCACCATTGCACCTGTAATCCTCATGCTTGAGGATGGGGGAAATTGATGAGATTTAATAGTTGAATGAATACCACCTAATACTCAATTAACTTGAAGATGCTTGACCAAGTCAGTTATTAGGGAAATATTGCAAAAAAACTCCCCTACCAGCGGATCGTGGTAGAGGAGTTTAGGGTCGGGCTAAGGGAGTGTTAGAAGTTGTACTTAGCCCCCAACATCACGCCAGTGTCACTGTAACCGTTGTTACCCATTTGCTGGGCCACATTACCCCACAGATTCACCTGCTTGTTGAGTTGCCCTTCTACACCCAGTTTCAGCTCGGCAATATTGGCAGCACCATCCTGCTTGATGCTCAAACCATCCAGATTGCTGCCAAAGTCCTTACTGTTATGCACCCAGTTGGCTTCGACAAATGGCTGGAATACCCGGTGGTTGCCCTTGTCCTGGTCGCTGTAACCGTTGATAAAGGCTTTCACCCCCAACCGGCTCTGCAGGTTGCCATCCCCTTCACCTTTCACCCAGGTGCCGCCCGCTTCACGGTGGTCATCGGCTTTGACGCCCATCCAGGTCAACTGGGCTTTCGGTTGGATAAAGTAGCTCAGGTTGTTGGCGACACTTTCTCCCAGCTTGAAGGTATAACCACTCTCTACCGAGGCGCTGACCCCTTTCGACTTGTAGGTTTCGCTAGCCTGCTCCTGACCGGTCACCGTGTTGTCGAACCAGCTGTACTGCAACCAGCTGTCCACATACCAACCCGACTTGTCCGCCGCATTGGCATACCAGGTGCCATAGGCCCCCACGCTGTAACCGTCTACCGCCCCTTTGGCATCATAGCCCAGGCGCGATACAGTGTTGCTCTTGGTGTCGCCATAACCGGCCATTAACCCGAGGTGGAAGCGGTCTGCACCATTGTGGCTCCACTGGGCGATATCGCCACCCAGTTGCAGCACATAACGGTTGGACTGGGTACGCAACTGGCCACTTTCGTCTCGAACGCGATTGTGCCCCCCTTCATTACGCAGCCACAGGCTGGTGACCTTGTGCTCACCGGTCAGGGCGTCAATGTACTGCGTCTCCCCCAAACGGTCATGCAGACGGGTAACGAACATGTTGTTGGCTGCCGCCAGGTTGGCATTGTAAGCCCCCGCTTCCGGGCGGATATCCGAGTGATTATCCTCCCCCGACTTGCTGGTCAGGTACCAGTTACCTGCGGTGCCCGCTTGACTGCCACGGCCCAGGGTATAGTCATACGCCCCGGCAACAATACGCCCGTTTTGTACAAACTCGCCGTTGGACTCACCACCGACGCGCACTACTTCAATCCCTTCCAGCGTCTGGGCTCCGATCCCACCAGCATTGTTGATTTGCACCCGGGTGCTGCCCGAGGTATTGCCCGCCACCACCAGTTTATCGGTCAGTGAGCTGTCATCCCCCAGTTGGGTGTTCATCACCAGCAGGCCATTGTTGCCCACGTAGTTACCGTCCACCGTCAGGGTTTTGAAGTTATTGGCCGTTGGGGCGACAAAGGTCACCGTGCCGCCATGAGTGAGGTCATTAACCAAAGAATCTGCGGTCATGGTCCACTGGCTGCTGCTGTCAATGCTGACATCCGTCGGGTCAATCCAACCGGTCAGGCTGGCACCGTTAATCAGGCTCAGTTGCGTGCCACTTTGACCAATCACATTGCTGGTCAGTTGCGCTCCGCCACTGGTGCCATCCAGAATCAGACTGCCGCCTTGCAGTTCAGTGTCCCCCACCCAGGCGGTATTGCCGCTCAGGGTCAGGCTGCCGCTGCCGTCTTTGATAAAGGAGCCGTTGCCGGTAATCGCCCCGGCATAGTCGCTGTTGACCGTGGTATCGGCATTGACCGCCGTCAGGGTAGCGCCATTCAACTGAACCTCGCTGCCCTTGCCGCTCAAACGGTTAAACTGCTGGTCGTTGCCATTGAGGTTGACGATACCGCCGTTAACAATCACCTCGCTGCTGGCCTTGATACTGTCGGCAATATCCAGTTGCAGCGTGCC
>NZ_AYKS02000008.1 GCF_000496755.2 Serratia sp. DD3 | reverse complement strand
GCCTATGGCTGAGCCTGTATATACTTTTCATCAAGTCACTTGAGTCTTGGCTACATCCCTCACCTATAAGTAACTCGAATGGTTTTTAGTATAGCTCACCGTGCTGTTTTTTATGAAAATAATCTTAGTATAACTAGTGGAGGCATACAATGTAAAATTATTGTGAATAGGATGCCTATCATATTTTCTACTGTTGCCCGCTTAACTCAAAACCTGTCTTTGTGTAGTGCTATTCAGCTATTTCTATTTCACCTGAGATTAGTCTGATTCTGCTACAGCACGTTGCCAACACGATCTTCACCCCATTTCGTTATTTGAAGGTAAAAATTTTCATTTCACTGTAACGCTCGTCAAATAGACTATCTCTGTACAACAATCAGACATAATTTTTATTTTGCCCTTTTGTCGCATTGTCGGTTGATGATTGTCAATTTATTAGTCTTTTATACTGCTTTTTTGTTTATCTCGACATATTACACCAATTGGTTTGAGATAAGGAGGGTGAAAAATGTCTATCAACAGGAAAAATCCATGATTACAGCTATGATTTAATCGTCAGTGTATGGTTACGATTATCCTTTAATAACAAATAACTTATGACAGGTGTCAGGAAGGAAAACGACAATGAGCTCATCAACGAATAAATTGTCCCTATGGTCTCTCACCGCGTTGGTGGTGGGTTCTATGGTTGGTGCTGGGATATTTTCTTTACCGGCAACCTTTGGGCGTGCAACCGGAGGGTTTGGTGCCATTATCGCTTGGTGTATTGCCGGTGGTGGTATGTTAATGCTGGCGTTTGTTTTCCAGACATTGGCTCAGCGCAAGCCCGATCTCGATTCTGGTGTTTTTATCTATGCTAAAGCCGGGTTCGGTAATTATCTCGGTTTTATCTCTGCTCTGGGGTTCTGGGCCGGCTCCTGTATTGGTAATGTCTCCTACTTTGTATTGATCAAATCCACACTGGGTGGCTTTTTCCCGGTGTTTGGTGATGGCAATACCATCCCGGCAGTATTGGTGGCCACCGCTATTTTGTGGGGGTTTCATATTCTGATACTACGTGGCGTGAAAAATGCTGCCACCATTAATACTATCGCGACCTTCGCTAAAATTCTGCCAATCTTTATTTTTATCATTGTGCTGTTCTTCGCCTTTAAAGGTGACATGTTCATGCTCAACTTCTGGGGGACGCCAGAGGTCGCCACGTCGTTGGCAGGTACCGGTGATTTATCTCACCTTAACGACTATGGCTATGTGGGCCATGCGGCAGCGGCTATCACCGCCACTGCAGAACCTGAGTCATTGTTCAGCCAGGTGCGCAGTACCATGTTAGTCACGGTGTTCGTATTCCTGGGGATTGAAGGTGCCAGTGTTTATTCCCGTTATGCGAAAGAGCGTAGCCATGTAGGTATTGCTACAGTGCTGGGCTTTATTGGTGTGCTGTGTTTGTTAGTGCTGATCACCATGCTCTCTTATGGCGTCATGCTGCGCCCTGATTTGGCGGCACTGCGTCAACCTTCTATGGCTGGTGTGCTAGAGGCCATTGTTGGCCGCTGGGGTGCGATTTTTATCAGCGTGGGTTTGATTGTTTCTGTACTGGGGGCCTATCTCTCTTGGTCGTTGCTGGCAGCAGAAGTGCTGTTTTCCGCAGCGAAAAGCGAAAGTATGCCCAAAGTATTTGGTACGGAAAACAGTAGCGCAGTCCCTTCAGCGGCAGTCTGGTTAACCAATATCACCATTCAAGTTTTCTTGATTCTGACGCTCTTTAGCCAATATGCATTCCAACTGGCACTTGAGCTCACCAGTTCACTAACTCTGATCCCTTACCTGCTGGTTGGGGCCTATGGGTTGAAGCTGGCCTGGACCGGTGAAACCTATGAAAAGGATAAGGCTAATCTCAAGAAAGATCTGATCATCGCAGCGGTAGCCACGTTCTATGCATTGCTGATGCTGTATGCCGGTGGAATGAAATATATTCTGCTCTCTGCCGTTATCTATGGCCCGGGCACGTTGTTGTACATTATCGCTAAGCGTGAACAACATGCAAAAGCTTTCACGCCGGCTGAAATGGGGCTCTTTGTTATCATCATGGTCGCCGCAATTGTTGCAATTTATAGCATTGCGACAGGCGTTATTACTATCTGATAGAGGCAAGTCATATGTCGACTAAAAAAAAGACGCACACTAAGTTTGGTGTTCATTCAGAAGTAGGGAAACTGCATAAAGTAATGGTGTGTGCGCCAGGTAAAGCACATAACCGTTTAACACCAAGTAACTGTGATGAACTGTTGTTTGATGATGTGTTATGGGTTGAACGCGCCAAACGTGACCATTTTGACTTTATGACCAAGATGCGTGAGCACGGTGTTGATGTGGTTGAAATGCATAATCTGCTGGCTGAAACCTTGGCATTACCAGAAGCCAGAAAGTGGATCCTCGACCAGCAGATTGTGCCGAATGAGGTGTCGGTAGGTATTCTTAAGGAAACACGCAGCTATTTAGATGGGTTGGCTCCACGGGTATTGGCTGAAGTTCTGATCGGGGGTCTTTCCACTACTGATCTGGCTAAAGAAGGCTATGCCGATCACGAAGAACTTAAACTGATCCGCGAAGCGGTAGGCATTACCGAATATCTGCTGCCACCGTTGCCTAACACACTTTACACCCGTGATACCACGTGCTGGATTTATGGTGGAGTGACTTTAAACCCACTCTATTGGCCAGCACGCCATGAAGAAACCATTCTGACCACAGCCATCTATAAATTCCACCCTGACTTTGGTGAAGCCAATGTCAATGTCTGGTGGGGGGATCCAACCGTGCACCATGGCTCAGCAACACTCGAGGGGGGTGATGTGATGCCTATCGGTAATAAAACCGTGTTGATTGGTATGAGTGAGCGGACCTCTCATCAGGCGATTACCCAATTGGCAGCTTCGTTGTTCTCCAACAAGCATTCCGGTGTTGAACGAGTGATGATCGCGGCAATGCCGAAACTGCGTGCTGCGATGCACTTGGATACGGTATTCACTTTCTGTGACCGTGACGTTGTCACTCTTTACCCTGCTATCGTTAATCAGATCAAAACGTTTTCACTGCGGCCAGATAGTGGCCCAACCGGTATGAAACTGAGCCGCGATAAAGGCACCTTTGTTGAAGCCGTGGCTGGGGCATTAAACCTGAAGAAACTGCGCGTGGTGGAAACTGAAGGTAATGATTACGACACCGAACGCCAACAGTGGGACAGTGGTAACAACATGGTTGCGCTCTCTCCTGGGGTGGTTATGGCTTATGATCGCAATACCAAAACCAATACCCAACTTCGTAAAGAAGGTATTGAGGTTATTGAGATTGTCGGCAGTGAGTTGGGTCGTGGGCGTGGTGGCGGTCACTGTATGACCTGCCCAATTATCCGTGATGCTATTGATTACTAAGCAAAGTTGATTCTTAACCCATAAATATGGCCACCTTTTGAGGTGGCCTTTAATTTATTTGCTTTTACTTATTGCTTCCCCACTCTGGGTTGGATCCCAAGGTTTACTCATTAGATCGATCCAATTCGGGAACGGATAACGTTGCCCATCATAATGTACTGTCTGTTTTACCTTGGTGTTACCATCCGTCCGCCAATTAACCGTGACGATAAGATCAGCAAAGCCATGGGATTGTTTAGGGCCGATACCGAGGGTGACGTCAGCGAAACCAGTGTCACAGTCGGCATTAGGAGGTACGCCATTGTCGGAGGAACAGTACACCGACAGGTCAAGATAAGTGCTAAACACCGAACGCAATTTGCCGTTATCAGGTACATAGAGCGTTAATAGGCCATCAGCCCAAGCAGTCGGGCTACTGGCCCCTCTACCAACGCTGGTTAATACCAGGCCAAATGCCCGTATACCGGGTGCCAAGTGATAGCGAGCAGTATCTAGCCATAAGCTACTCCCTCCAATTTCAAGCATGGCATCTTCTGCCATCAATTCCTGGTAAGACTCCAGCAACAGGCCATCTTGATTATTGACCTTACCTACTAATAAGTGGAATTCACGCTCACCAACCGGGGCTTTATTGCCTGGTTCAAGATAGGCTAATGCCACCACGGATTGGCTATCATCCTCCACCCACACTTTACAGGCTGCGGCTATCAGCGGATTGTTTTGCTCACCAGTGGGAACGACCCAATGTTCTTGCTTTAGCTGTTTGGCTAATGAACTGATCAGTTGAGGATCACAGGGTTGCTGCTCCTTAGTCCATCCCTTGATCGGGGCAATCAACAGTATCAATAAAAGATACCCTATCCTTGTTAGTACTAAATGATGCTGTTGCATGGGGTTAAACCTGTTCCGCTTCTGTTATTGGATGGCATAAGTGCATTGTCGCGCAGTTTGCAGCGGCAAATCAATTTGTAGCGATGAAATACCCCGTTGCAGTTTCCTCAAGGGATAGCAGCTAGCTTGGCTGGTTTAAGGCTGGATCGCTTCATCTATTTACGTTTACTCACTCATTTCCGCCCACTGCAGGCGGTTTCTGGTGGTATCATTATCAAGCTAAATAATTAATCCCGGTAGTTGTTCTCAAATGGAAGCATGGAAACTTAATTTAATCTCGGTATGGTTCGGCTGTTTCTTTACTGGCATGGCGATGAGCCAGATTCTGCCTTTTCTACCGCTGTATGTTGAGCAACTCGGTGTTGATGGTCATGAATCGCTGAGTATTTGGTCGGGGTTGGTGTTTAGCGGCACGTTTCTAGTTTCTGCCATCGTTTCACCTTGGTGGGGGAGCCTGGCTGATCGCCGAGGACGTAAGCTAATGCTGCTGCGAGCCTCCCTGGGTATGGCGACACTTATTGCCTTGCAAGGGCTGGTCAGCAATGTCTACCAGTTATTTGCTCTGCGTGCCTTAATGGGGCTGACTTCCGGTTATATCCCTAATGCCATGGCCTTGATCGCTTCACAAATACCACGCAATAAGAGTGGCTGGGCATTGGGAACCTTATCTACCGGGCCTATTTCAGGGGTGATCGTTGGCCCATTGCTCGGTGGTTTAATGGCTGATCACCTGGGGTTGCGGGTGGTATTTTTTGTCACTGCCGTCATGATGTTTGTCAGTTTTTTGGTGACGCTGTTTCTAATCAAAGAAAATCATACAGTGATAAAAAAGGCCGACCAACCAAGTGGTGCCGCCCTGTTTCGCTCATTGCCTTATCCTGGGGTTATTATCACGCTGTTTGTCAGTACCATGATGGTCCAATTGGCTAACTCATCCATCAGCCCAATTTTAACGCTCTTTATCCGTGATCTGACTCTGACTGATTATAAAGACAACATTGCCTTTGTCAGTGGGATGATCGCCGCAATTCCGGGGGTTGCCGCCTTGATTTCCGCCCCGCGCCTGGGGAGATTGGGTGACCGTATCGGCACTGCACGGATCCTGGCCATGGCATTGGCTTTCACTGCCCTGCTGTTTGCCATCATGACTTGGGTACAAACCCCGATACAGCTTGGTATTTTGCGGTTTTTGCTTGGCTTTGCCGATGGTGCATTGATGCCTGCCATTCAAGTACTGCTGTTACGCTACTCTCCTTCTCAGGCTACAGGGCGTATTTTTGGCTATAACCAGTCATTTATGTATTTGGGTAATGTGGTTGGCCCGCTGATCGGCTCTTCTGTTTCCGCCATGATGGGATTCCGCTGGGTATTTATTGTCACCGCAATTTTGGTATTGATTAATTTTATCCTGGTACAACACCGAGTTACACGGGTTGAGCGTAGCTTATCGGTCTCGCAACCAAGGGGTTAACGTTACCCCGACCAACAACCCCTCTGGGCTAAGTAGGCGGGTAACGTTCTGGCCCCAAGGTTCCTGACAGTTAGCTACGTTTTTAGATAAGGCTAGCGGTTCACCCTGTTCGTTGACAGGCGTGAACCGTCGTAGCGTTAAACCGTTTCTGGCTCTAGGTGAACCGCGATATAGCGCTGGTAGCGCGCTGGCTTGACGCGAGTTAAATCCACTAACACCAAACCATCAATACAATTGTTAAACGCCGGGTCAGTACCGAAGTCGATAAACTGTACCCCGCCAGGCTCACACAATTCACTGTATTGCTTATACAAAGTGGGAATGGAGCAACCAATATTGCTCAATAAACTTTTTAACCGCGCTAAATCCTCCTGATAGTTATCGCCTGCAAATTGCGCCAATACCTGCGGTAACGAAGCCGGATAAGGGCGACGTGATTGGGCCATCACCTGTTCAGGCGAAAAATAGAGCCGATAGAAAGCAATCAACAGGTCGCGAGCGGTCACCGGCATAGCGCCGGAAATAGACACTGGGCCAAACAGGTAACGATACTGCGGATATTTTGCCACATAAGCACCAATGCCCAACCACAGATAATCCAATCCCCGCTTGCCCCAATAGACCGGCTGAATGAAGCTGCGGCCGAGTTCAATCCCTTGTTCCAGGATCGGCATCATATCCTGATCGTAATGGAATAGACTGTTACTGTAGATGCTTTCCAGGCCTTTATCGGCTAACTGAGGACCGGTGGGGATAAAGCGATAGGCACCAACAATTTCGAGCTCGTCATCGTCCCATAATACCAGGTGATAATAGTCGTCATCGTAGCTGTCCAGATCACGACGTCTGCCTGAGCCCTCACCGACTGCGCGGAAAGCAATCTCACGCAACCGCCCCAACTCACGCAGGATAGGGGTTCTTGCTTCCCCCTGCCGACGATAGAGGAAAATAGTCTTGCCATCGGGAGTGGTACCCAACTGTTCACAAGCAGCCAAGGCTTTTTTCAACTCTAAACGATCTTCCGGCAAGGCAATGGCCGCTTCACTGGTAAATAACCCCGGTTTACCCTGCCCCAGACGGTAAACATGGCGGCGGAACCGCTCTGCAAGATCACGCGCATGGGTATGCCCATCATGCCATTGACTGAATGGGATGCGGCCCCCGATGCGGATTTTAATCCGTCCCCCGTTCTGTTTGAACATCTCTCGCACTAATAATAAGGTTGATAATGGGTTGTAAATCAGAGAGGTGAAATAGAACAGATTGCTGTTACGTGCAGTAATATGCACTGGCACGATCGGCGCGCGGGCTTTGGCGGCCATACGCAGAAAACCGGTGTGCCAATGACCATCACGAATCCCCTTGGCGCTCATGCGCGATACTTCCCCTGCTGGGAATAGAATCAGCACGCCCTGGTTATCCAGTTGTGCTTGCATGGCCTCTATCTGCTTGCGGTTGGTACGGTAGTTGAAATTATCCACCGGGACAAACAGGCTACGCAACGGTTCAATATAGGATAAGAATTGGCTGGCAACTATTTTAATGTCCGACCTGACTGCCGCTACTGCCCGTATTAATGCCAACCCGTCCAGTGACCCGATAGGATGATTGGCTACCAGAACCACCGGGCCCTGACTGGGGATATTCTCCAGATCACCATCCACCATCTCGCAATTAATATTAAAATAATCCAACACTTGCTCGATAAAATCCAACCCTCTCAGGTAGGGATAATCAGCCGCAAATTGATTGAACTCTTTCTCGCAAAGCAGGGTCGACAGCAGTTTGCGCTGCCAGACGGGAGTTTTGCGATGTGGGAATGATTCTTGTAGCAAGGTATCCAAACTAAACATCGTGATTCTCCTACCCTAGTCATGGCTAACTTAAGCGAGCATCATGACCTTAATATATCCATTTTATGACAAAAAAATGAAGCTCCATCCCCATACTGCGCAGTTATAGCAAAAAATTCAAGCCAGGCACTCTTTTACTGTCCGCTGCTATATGACTGCTAACGGAATACCACGTTACAACTTATTTCAATAACCTAGAATCACATCGCCATTTTAATGTC
Organism: Serratia sp. DD3; assembly: GCF_000496755.2. The sequence goes on along the minus strand of NZ_AYKS02000008.1, from coordinate 34,877 downwards.
CGTAATTCGCCATTGTCGCATTAATTTTCATGTCATAATCGGCCTATGAAATGCAAGGAGTGAATTTACATGCAGATTTTTTTTCTTGACCGGATGCTAACACCGATTGGTGAACTGGTGTTGGTCAGCGATGTACAGGGTCAGATGCGAGCAGTGGATTGGACAGACCATGAGGCTCGTCTGATGAAACTGTTAAATATCCACTATCGCGGTGAATTCGCACTACAGATAAAAACCAATCCAGGAGGGCTTACGGATCTGATGCAACGTTATTTTGCCGGGGAGTTAACCGTGATCGACAGTATGCCAGTCAAGACGCTCGGTAGTGAATTCCAGCGTACCGTCTGGGAACAGTTGCGCAAAATCCCCGGTGGAGAAACCATCACTTATGGGGAGTTGGCGAAACGAATAGGTCGCCCTACTGCTTCTCGTGCAGTGGGCATGGCTAATGGTGCCAACCCCATCAGTATCGTGGTGCCTTGCCACCGTGTTATTGGCGCACAAGGAACGCTTACCGGATACGCGGGGGGGTTACAACGTAAACAATGGTTGCTTAAACACGAAGGTTTTTTGCCTTAATGGCTTGCAAGGCAAACATGGTGAAGTGCCTATCTTTGGCTACATTTATTACTCGTGCTAATTGCATTCATACCTCAAGCTTAAATGATGATAACATACTGATTTATAAATCATTGTTATGATTAAATGTTGTTTTTTTAATAAATTTAGACTTAACAACCACAAAAGAGATTTATCTCAATACTTGATTTCTCTCGTTAACTGAAGAAAGTCAAATTGAAAGAAATGTCGCTAAGCTTATTGATTGCTGTACTTATCATCTGCCAAAAATGATGTTAAAATTGACACATATCAATTATTGCATGAGCTTAATTTATGATCCCGGAAAAACGCGTGATTCGTCGTATTCAGTCTGGCGGTTGTGCAATCCATTGCCAAGACTGTAGTATCAGCCAGTTATGCATCCCTTTTACGCTGAATTCCCATGAGCTTGACCAACTCGACAATATTATCGAACGGAAGAAGCCAATCCAAAAGGGTCAGACGTTGTTTAAGGCTGGCGATGAGCTGAAGTCGATATACGCAATCCGTTCCGGAACCATTAAAAGTTACACCATCACTGAACAAGGTGATGAGCAGATCACGGGCTTCCACTTAGCGGGCGATTTGGTCGGTTTTGATGCTATTGGTGGGCAAATGCATCCAAGCTTTGCTCAGGCGTTAGAAACCTCCATGGTCTGCGAGATCCCATTTGAAACATTAGATGACCTTTCAGGCAAAATGCCAAACCTGCGTCAGCAGATCATGCGGCTGATGAGTGGTGAAATCAAAGGGGATCAAGAGATGATTCTGCTGCTCTCCAAGAAAAATGCCGAAGAACGCCTGGCTGCCTTTATTCATAACCTTTCGCATCGTTTTGCTGAGCGTGGCTTTTCAGCACGTGAGTTTCGCTTGACCATGACCCGAGGTGATATCGGTAACTATCTGGGCTTGACCGTTGAAACCATCAGCCGCTTGCTGGGTCGTTTCCAAAAAGGTCAAATTCTTAGCGTAAAAGGCAAATATATCACCATAGAGAATATGGACGTCTTATCACAACTGGCTGGATCGCCAAAAATAAAAACACATCTCACCGCGGTTAACATTTAACCCACAATTAGGCCAATAATTCCCTGAAATTATTGGCCTAACGACTCTGCTGCTACTATTCTGTTTTTCAATGTTGAGTTACTCTGTTATTGAATTGAGCATTGATCTATAGCTGTTTGGAGGAGGTCCTATGGCAAAGTATCAGAATATTCTGGTGGTTATTGACCCAAACCAAGACGACCAACCGGCACTACGGCGGGCGGTTTATCTGGTGAAAAGGAACGGTGGGTGCATTAAAGCTTTTCTTCCTATCTATGACTTTTCTTATGAATTAACAACGCTACTTTCCCCTGACGAAAGAACTGCCATGAGGGAAGGTGTCATCAAGCAACGTGAAGCTTGGATTAAGCAACAGTGTCATTTTTATCTGGCAGATGGCGTTCCGATTGAAATCAAAGTGGTATGGCACCGTCGCCCCTATGAAGCAATTATTCAGGAAGTGACAAGTAGCAATCATGATCTGCTGGTGAAAATGACCCATCAACATGATCGGCTCGAGTCTGTGATCTTCACCCCTACCGATTGGCACCTACTGCGCAAGTGCCCTTGCCCAGTCTGGATGGTGAAAGATCAACCTTGGCCCGAAGGGGGTAAAGCGCTGGTTGCAGTTAACCTTTCCAGCGAGGAACCTTATCACGATCCTTTGAATATGCGGCTGGTCAAAGAAACGCTGGAACTGGCACAAAATGCTGACCAAACCGAAGTTCATTTGGTAGGAGCCTACCCGGTTACACCATTCAATATCGCAATTGAATTGCCTGATTTTGATCCTAGTGTTTATAACGATGCAATTCGTGGTCAACATCTGATTGCCATGAAAGCATTAAGGCAGAAATTCCATATCAGCGAAGAGTTTACCCATGTGGAAAAAGGGCTACCCGAAGAGGTGATCCCTCATTTAGCCGAAGAACTCAAGGCTGGTGTTGTGGTGTTAGGGACTCTCGGTCGCACTGGGCTTTCAGCAGCCTTTATCGGTAATACCGCCGAACATGTGATCGATCATCTTAAATGTGACCTATTGGTGTTAAAGTCTGATGATTTTGGTAAGCCTGTAGTCGATGAAGATGACGAACACGATGATGAGGATTAATCACTGCCCTATTTGAGGGAAGTTTTCGTGAGCTTTAAATAACCAGTAGACCTCAGCCCCCTGCCCGTTAACACCGGCAGGGGGAAATAAGGCTTCCACAAACGGCTAGAGAAACAAAGTTATCCCCGATAAAAAATCGAGACAAAAAAACCGGAACCTTGTTAGCCCCGGCTTTAATAGTCATGTGAACACTTAGTCAAGTCATATCAAGACTAAGTATCTTTGTTTATTTTATTACAGTTCAACCACATCAAAACGAACATCAGGGTTAACATCGGCATCGTAGTCGACTTCTTCCAGCCCAAAACCGAACAGACGCAAGAACTCCTGCTTGTAACCCGTGTAATCCGTCAATTCACTCAAGTTTTCACTGGTGATTGAGGGCCAAAGGTCACGACAGGTTTTTTGCACATCGTCACGCAGCTCCCAGTCATCCATACGAATACGAGCTTGGTCGTCAAGCGCCATATCGTCACTGTACAGACGGGTACGCATCATGCGGTCAACCTGCTCCATACAACCTTCATGGATCCCCTTCTCTTTCATTATTTTGAAAGCCATGGAGATATACAGCGGCATCACGGGAATGGCGGAAGAGGCCTGAGTGACCACAGATTTCAATACCGCCACATGGGCAGTCCCCTTTTTGGCAGCCAGATTGCCACGAATAGCGCTAGCTGCACGGTCCAAATCTTCTTTGGCACGGCCCAACGTCCCATGCCAGTAAATGGGCCAGGTCAAGTCGGTACCAATATAGGAATAAGCGACAGATTTAGCACCTTCAGCCAGCACACCAGCCTGTTCCAGCGCTGACATCCACAATTCCCAATCCTGACCACCCATCACGGTAATGGTGTTCTGGATCTCTTCTTCATTGGCGGGTTCAACGGTTGCAGTAATAATCTGGTCTTTATTGGTGTCGATAGCGGTGGTGGTGTAAACCTCACCGATCGGCTTCAAGGCAGAACGCACGACTTCACCAGTTTCTGGCATTTTACGCACCGGTGAAGCCAGTGAATAAACCACCAGATCCACCTGGCCCAGATCGGCTTTAATCAGCTCAATCACCTTGGCGCGGCATTCGTTAGAGAAAGCATCACCATTAACGCTTTTGGCATACAGACCAGCTTCTTTAGCGGCTTTATCAAAAGCTGCCGAGTTATACCAACCCGCCGTAGCCGGTTTGCTTTCCGTTCCGGCTTTTTCAAAAAACACCCCAATGGTGGCAGCGTCACTGCCAAAGGCCGCGGCAATACGGGAAGCCAGACCATAACCAGTAGAGGCACCGATCACCAAAACACGTTTAGGGCCATTAGCAATCTTACCCTGCGCTTTGGTATAGGTAATTTGACGACGAACATTCGCTTCACAACCTACCGGATGAGTGGTGGTGCAGATAAAGCCGCGAACCTTAGGTTTAATAATCATATGGGTCTAGGATCCGTTAAAGAGATGAAATCGGCACATAAGATAACTCATTATGTGCCTTTTTTGTGATCTGACTTGTTAGATTGATTGTATTTTATACAAATTTTGCTAAATGAGATACTTCGGCTGCCAACTTGGCTGTAGTTTTGGCATATACAGTGTCTGCCTTGTATCTCATTTTGCTTAGTATGCCGTTAATTTAGCGCTGACAAATATAGTGATATAACCGCTCGGTATCTGCCAAAGAGCAAAGTTTCGTTCCCAGATTTAGCGTCGCGGCACTGCCTGCGGCCACACCAAAGCGCACAGTATCGAGTAGATCAGCACCGTTGGCCAATTTCAGTGTCATCGCGCCAACCATACTGTCCCCCGCACCCACCGTACTTCTTTTTTTCACCGGTGGGGGGACGACATGTACACAATGGTCACCATCAACCGCCAGCGCCCCTTGCGGCCCGAGTGAAACCACCACGCGTTCTGCGGCTCCCCTCTGCACCAGTTCTTGAGCCGCATTGCGCACGTCATCCGGGTGCTCCAAGGGGTGACCAATCAAGTCGGATAACTCATTCTGATTGGGTTTTACCAGTGCTAACCCCCCTAAATCCAAGCAAGCTTTCAGGGCATCACCAGAACTATCGACGATACATTGCAAACCTATCGATTGCGCCTGCTTGACCAGATACGTTAATTTTTCAATCGCCGTTCCCGGGGGCAAACTGCCACTAATCACCAGAATGGAACCAGCAGGGATTTTTTTCACTCGCTCTACCAGTTGATCAAACTCAGTCTCATTGAGATGGGCACCTGGCATAACAAACCGAAATTGTTCACCGCTGCTGTCTACATGAACATGCAGATTCTGCCGGGTCCAGTCCTGAGTTTTCAATGTTTCTGTTTCGACGCCTTCCTGATCCAGTAACGCTTTTAAATGATCCCCAGTCGGGCCACCAATAGGGAAAATGGCATGAGCACGGCCCCCGAGATAAGTAATGGCACGGGCAACATTGATTCCCCCACCTCCGGGTTCAAATAAGGGTGTGGTACAGCGCAGCTTCCCTTCTGCATACATTTTTGCCGTCGTCGTTGCACTATCTAGCGATGGAGATAACGTTAACGTGAAAATTTGAGTCATGATGCAATCTTCCTCATGAATATTATTTCGCCTACTTGGCTAACAAACAGAAATGGATGCTTTTATTGAGCTGTTTTAAGTAAAGCACATCTGCTTTAAATAAGACGAGTTACCTGCAGGTTGGCAGAAAGGAACCTCGGGAATAAGGCTTATCAGCAGACTTTATGCCACGGGTATAACACGTTCGATCTATAACATGATCGATCTATAAAACGATCTATAACACGATCTATAACACAATCGCCTGAAAAAAAATGCCAGCCACCTTGGGTGACTGACATTTTTACTTACTGACATGGCTGATTACAGTGCGCGCAAAATCGCTTCTACACTGCTCTTGGCATCACCAAACAGCATTTGAGTATTTTCTTTAAAGAACAGCGGGTTCTGTACCCCGGCATAACCGGTATTCATTGAACGCTTGAATACGATAACATTTTGCGCTTTCCACACTTCCAACACTGGCATACCCGCAATTGGGCTGCGTGGATCTTCTTGCGCTGCAGGGTTAACCGTATCGTTGGCACCAATAACCAGCACAGTATCAGTATTTGGGAAATCGTCATTGATTTCATCCATTTCCAATACCACATCGTAAGGTACCTTGGCTTCAGCCAATAACACGTTCATATGCCCTGGCAAACGCCCGGCAACCGGGTGAATACCAAAACGCACCTTGACACCGCGTTTGCGCAATTTCTCAGTGATTTCTGCCACCGGATACTGTGCCTGTGCAACAGCCATTCCATAGCCTGGGGTGATAATCACCGAGCTTGAGTTCTTCAGCAGTTCTGCCACTTCCTCTGCTGTGGTTTCGCGGTGCTCACCCATATCTTCGGCATCACCGGTTGAGGTACCATCGGTACCAAAACCACCGGCAATAACGCTGATAAAGGAGCGGTTCATCGCCTTACACATAATGTAAGAGAGGATCGCACCAGAAGAACCCACCAACGCACCGGTCACGATCAACAGGTCGTTGTCCAGCATAAAGCCTGCCGCTGCCGCTGCCCAACCCGAGTAGGAGTTCAGCATCGAGACCACGACTGGCATATCTGCGCCACCAATAGACGCCACCAGATGCCAACCAAACGCCAGGGCAATTGCCGTCATGATCAACAGCGCGAACACTTCCCAACCGACACTGTTGGTACGGACAAACAGCACCATCAACAGGAAGGAAACCACTATGGCAGCCAGATTCATTTTATGGCGATGAGGCAGCGCCAGCGGCGTAGAGGAGATAAGGCCGCGTAATTTGCCGAAGGCCACAATAGAGCCGGTAAAGGTCACTGCACCAATGAAGATACCCAGGAACACTTCGGTAAGATGGATATTCTCCATGACCGGATCCATGGCCTTACCATGATCCAGATAGCTGTTGAAACCCACCAGCACCGCAGCCAAACCGACAAAACTGTGCAGCATCGCCACCAGTTCCGGCATTTCTGTCATTTCGACTTTCTTCGCCAGATAGATCCCGATAGCACCACCGATGGCCATGGCAATGATGATCCAACTCACATTGCCGGCATTTGGCCCTAAGATGGTCGCTATCAAGGCAATCGCCATCCCGGCGACCCCAAACAGGTTACCCTGCTTGGACGTTTCATGGCGTGAAAGACCCGCCAGGCTGAAGATAAACAGAATAGCGGCAACAATGTATGCAGCTGTAACTAATCCACCAGACATTTTTGCTACCCCTTAGTTTTTGCGGAACATCTTCAGCATGCGCTGAGTGACGGTGAATCCACCAAAAATATTGATGCTGGCAATCAGCACGGCGATAAAGGAGAGGAAACTCACCCAGCCACCATGACCAATCTGCAACAACGCACCTACCACGATAATCCCTGATATCGCGTTAGTGACCGACATCAACGGGGTATGCAGCGCATGGCTGACATTCCACACCACGTAGTATCCCACCACGCAAGCCAACGCAAACACAGTAAAGTGAGACAGGAACTCTTTCGGTGCTGAATCAGCGAACCAGCCAAACAGGATGATAGCCAGCGCCATCAAGGCATACTTGAGCCAAGGGGATGCGGGCTTTTTCTCCACCAGTGCGGCGGGTGCCACTGTTGCCTGCTTAGGTTGTGCTGAAACCTGAATCGGTGGCGCTGGCCAGGTCACTTCCCCTGCACGCACCACGGTAACACCGCGAATAACGGTATCGTCGAAATCGATATCAATTTCACCGTTTTTCTCTTTTGTCAGCAACTTGAGCAGGTTAACCAGGTTAGTCCCATAAAGTTGCGAAGACTGTGTTGGCAAACGGCTTGGCAAATCGGTATAGCCGATGATCTTCACGCCGTTTTCGGTCACGGTAATCTGGTCAGCCACAGTCAGTTCGCAGTTACCACCGGTTTGAGCGGCCAAGTCAACAATCACACTCCCCGGCTTCATGGCGGCGACCATCTCTTTGGTGATCAATTTTGGTGCCGGTTTACCTGGGATCAGTGCCGTGGTGACAATAATGTCCACTTCTTCTGCTTGCGCGGCAAACAGAGCCATTTCAGCTTTGATAAAGGCTTCTGACATCACCTTGGCGTAGCCATCACCGCTGCCAGCTTCTTCTTCAAAATCCAGCTCAAGGAACTCAGCCCCCATACTCTGGACTTGTTCTTTCACTTCCGGGCGGGTATCAAAGGCACGCACAATGGCACCCAAGCTGCCTGCCGCACCGATGGCCGCCAACCCTGCCACACCCGCACCGATAATCATCACTTTTGCTGGCGGCACTTTACCGGCAGCGGTGATTTGACCAGTGAAGAAACGACCAAACTCATGGGCAGCTTCAACGATGGCACGATAACCGGCGATGTTAGCCATGGAGCTCAGGGCATCCATCGATTGTGCGCGGGAAATGCGCGGCACTGAATCCATCGCCATGGCGGTAACATTGCGGGCAGCCAGCTTCTCAATTAAATCTGGGTTTTGTGCTGGCCAGATAAAACTGACGAGCGTACTGCCTTCACGCATTAACGCGATTTCGTCCTCTAGTGGCGCGTTAACTTTTAAAATCAGATCTGATTGCCATACATCGGCAGTATCAGTAATCGTTGCCCCTGCGGCTTGATACGCAGCATCCTCAAAACTTGCCAATTTACCCGCCGAACTTTCAATAGCGACGGTAAAGCCCAATTTTAGCAACTGTTCTACCGTTTTCGGCGTTGCTGCAACACGGGCTTCATTGGCCAACCGTTCTCTTGGTACACCAATACGCATAATTATTCCCTTCTTACCTGTCTTTAATGACGTCTGTTATCTTCTCTAGCGATAGCACCAGCCGACAAGATTCCCCCACCTCGCCAGTAAGCAAAGCAGAATGCCTTTTATAAGCTACTGAAAATGTGATCGATAATCCATGATTGCTTACGATTAACTGACAGTTTTTACATAAAAACTCACATAAGGATATGACAAATCGCAAGTTTGCATCGAAAAGATGTTTAGAGCAATGTCTGCATGATGACCTGCTAAACCAATATATTCCTGGTTGCAGCGCATAAAATGCTGAGACACATAGCGAGATTACATGTAATAATCATCGGCTGAATACACTTAAACCGTTCAGTACGCTATATACATTAATGCGCTAGGCGAAAGGATTTTTTATGAAGCTGAAGACCACCATCATTGCATCAGCCTTGTTATCACTCACTGCGCTGTCTGCACATGCCGCACAAGAGTTAACACCTGAAAGAGCCGCGGCTATCAAACCATTTGATCGCATCACCATTACTGGTCGTTTTAATGCTATCAACGAAGCAGTTGATGCGGTATCACGCCGTGCAGATAAACTGGGTGCGGACGCTTTCTATATTCAGAGTATCAATGACGGTAACAACAGCGGCAACTCGCGCGTTACTGCTGACCTCTATCATAAAGATGCCCCAGAGGCGAGCAAAGAGACAACGTACCGCCTCTTTAATGGTGTTAAAGAACTTCCTAAAACCGAAGCGTTACTGTATGAACCCTACGATACCGTGACTGTCACCGGTTTTTATCGTAGCCAGCCAGACATCAGCGATGCCATTAGCAAAGAGGCAAAAAAGAAAGGTGCAGCCTCTTTCTTTATCGTTCGTCAGATTGATGCCAACGAGGGGGGTAACCAACTCGTTACTGCCTATATCTATAAAGCTGATGCCCCTAAACGTGTGGTGCAAAACCCAGATGCTGTTCCTGCTGATTCTGACGCCGGTAAAGCCCTGTTGGCTGCAGGCGGTGCTGAAGCTGCCAAGGTTGAGATCCCTGGGGTCGCCTCTTCGGCCTCACCAAGTCAAAATGTGGGTCGTTTCTTTGAAACGCAATCTTCTTCTGGCCAACGCTACACTGTCACTTTGCCGGATGGAACCAAAATTCAGGAAGTGAACAAGGTGACTGCTGCACAAATGGTCCCCTTCGATTCCGTCACATTTACCGGTCATTTCGGCAGCATGACTGACGTTTCCAATGAAGTAGCAAAACGCGCCGCAGCTAAAGGTGCCAAGTACTATCACATCACCCGTGAATGGCAGAACCAAAGTGGCGGTAACCTGACGGTAAGCGCTGATCTGTTTAAATAATCCCCAGCACTTCAGATTTATACTTCAGGTTTATATTTAAGTTAAGCATTGAGTTATAGGGCAGCGTTAGCTGCCCTTTTCTCATGGTGCGAATAGAGCGGGATGGTTAGAGAAGGATGGGCTTCACGGCATCGCACTGATTGCTGAGAGCTGTTAACGACTTTTTGACATATCATGGCATAATTCTTTTCATGTCTGTCAATTTGACTTGGAGTTTAAACCCATGGGATCTCACCACTCAGCCCCAGTACTGATTACTGGCGGTGCGCGCCGGATTGGACTGGCACTTGCCAAGTCGTTCTTACAACGCAATGTGCCGGTGATTATTGCCTACCGCAGTACTTACCCCACTTTGTCTGAGTTGAAAAGCCTTGGGGCAGTGTGCCTGCAAGGTGACTTCTCTACCCATGAAGGGATCTACGGTTTTGCCGAACAAGTAAAGCAGGTTGCCCCCAAATTGCGCGCAGTGATCCACAATGCCAGTGCCTGGTTGGCTGAGTCTGACCAGATCGCGCCAGAACAAGTGATGGCGTCCATGTTGCAAATTCATGTTTATACACCCTATCTGTTAAATCAATTACTCGAACCTTGCCTGCGTGACCAGGGCCCGGCTGGTGCTGATATTATTCATCTAACTGATTATGTGGTAGAAAAAGGCAGTGATAAACATATCGCTTATGCGGCCAGTAAAGCAGCTCTGGACAATATGACTCGCTCTTTTGCCCGCAAGTTTGCCCCAGAAGTCAAAGTGAATGCCATTGCCCCTGCACTGATCATGTTTAATAGCGATGACGATGAACAGTACCGGCAACAAGCATTGGCAAAGTCATTGATGAAAATAGCCCCCGGGGAAAACGAGGTGGTGAATCTGGTGGACTACTTGATGAATAGCCGTTATGTCACCGGTCGTACTCACAGTGTTGATGGTGGCCGACCGTTATGCTGATAAGGGCATAGCGTAATAGGATGGGGCACGATATGCTGGGCGCCGTTTTTATTATAAAAGCGTCGCCAATCATCACCCTAGGTGAAAATGGTCCTGACCTTTATGGGGCTACTGGGTAATATCGCTACCTAATTGCAAGACATAACGGTTGGCTTGCATCTTTAGCTGGTCATGATCATCACGGAAACGATTATGACCCCCTTCGTTACGCATCAACATACTGATCACTTTTCGCTCCCCTGTCAGTGCGTCAATATATTGCGTCACGCCCACACAGTCATGCAGGCTGGTGACAAACATATGGTTGGCTGCGTGCAGAGTTGCCATTTTCTTTTATTTTTAATTTCCACCTTCCTTTCAGAAAGTCATGTAAAAAAGTCAATCGGATGTCATTGGTATCATCGATAAGTCAGTTTATAGTCGTTATATTTAACATTGTCTGCTGCTGGATAGTACTCTCATGCAATGTTTGGTCGTTCCTTATTTGTTAGGTAAAAACCTATGCGCATACCGGTTTTATTGTGCTCATCTTTATTCGCTGTTGCCCTTCATTTGGCTCACGCAGCCACGCCTTCTGATACCTCAAAAGCAGAGCAGAAACGCCTGTTTTTTGGTAAAGATGACAGAGTAAAAATCAATGAAACCAATGATTGGCCGTGGCAAGCTATCGGCCAGGTAGAGACCGCCAGTGGCAACTTATGTACGGCGACCTTGATCTCCCCCCGCTTGGCCCTCACCGCTGGTCACTGTGTTCTTATACCACCAGGGCATTTGGATAAGGCGGTCGCATTACGGTTTATCGCTGGCAGTAACAGTTGGACCTATCAGATTGAAAATATTGAAACCTTGGTGGATGAAAAATTAGGGAAAAAGCTTAAAGCTGACGGCGATGGGTGGATTGTTCCCAAGGCTGCCGCCGCTTATGATTTTGCGTTGATTCGTTTGAAAGATCAGCAACCACTCGCCATTAAGCCTTTGCCATTGTGGCAAGGAAACAGCAAGGGATTAATGCAAGTGCTAAAACAGGCAAGACGGCTGGTTACTCAGGCGGGCTACCCTGAAGACCATCTTGACTCTCTGTATGCCCATCTGGGGTGTAAAGTGACTGGGTGGGCTCAGCAGGGGGTGCTATCACACCAATGCGATACTTTACCGGGAGACAGTGGCTCACCGCTGTTGTTAAAAAGTGCCGAAGGCTGGCGATTAATCGCGATTCAAAGCTCCGCGCCAGCAGCAGAGGATCGCTACCGTGCGGATAACCGGGCATTGGCTGTTACTGGTATTCGAGATGCGTTGACCAAGCTGTCAATGGGTCAGTGAACTCCCCCTTGACCACAAATTACAGCTCCGCTGTTATTCAACCACAGTCGCTTGAATAACAGCGGGATCCCCTGCGCAGGTCGATATTTTATAGTGAAAGTTGATCGATAGCCTGCATGATGCGTTTATCAGAAATCGGATAAGGCGTCCCCAACTGTTGGGCAAACAGGCTGACGCGTAACTCCTCGATCATCCAGCGCACCGCTTTCATCTCTTCATCCTGTTGACGTTTGGCTGGCAATTTATTCAACCACTGTTGCCAAGCAAGCTGTACCCGCTCTACCCGCAGCATTTGTGCCCGATCACGGTGTGGGTCGATCGACAGCTTATCTAAGCGGCGTTCAATCCCCTGCAGATAACGCAAGGTATCCGGCAGTCGGCTCCAACCGTTATTGGTGACAAAGCCACGGTAAACCAGGCCTGAAAGTTGAGCTTTGATGTCTGATAACGCCAGTGCCAACGCGATATCAACACGCCCTTTCAGACGTTTATTGATGTTGAATACCGTCGTTAAAATCTGTTCAACCTGCTTGGCAATATCTACCACCGTTTCATTTAGCTCGGCACGCACTGATTCTTGTAACCGGGCAAAGCTCTGCTCTTGCCAAACCAACCCACCATGCTCGGCCATCAGTTTATCGATACCACAGGCAATACAGTCATCAATTAATTCCAGCACCTTGCCATAAGGATTAAAATAGAGCCCCAGTTTGGCTTTATTCGGCAGTTTTTCATGTAAATACTTGATTGGCGATGGGATATTCAGCAATAGTAGACGGCGCGTTCCTTGCCACATCGCTTGCTGCTGTTCCTGCTCACTCTCAAACAAGCGGATAGCGACACTCTCTTTTTCATCTACCAACGCCGGATAGGCTTTAACGGAATAGCCTCCGCGTTTCTGCTCGTAAAATTCCGGCAGTTTACCAAAGCTCCAGATATGCAGGTTGCTTTGCTCCAAGCCATCGTCCGCCACCGATGATAATGTTTGCTGCACGTTAGCTTTCAACTGCTGCTTTAAGAGCGCCAGGTCTCTACCTTCACGTAGGGTTTTCTGCTTTTCACCCACCACGCGGAAGGTCATTTTTAGATGATCGGGAACCGAATCCCATTGCCACGCCTCTCGTGACACCGTCACGCCGGTCATGCGCCGTAACTCTCGCTCCAATGAGTCCAATAACGGTAGTTCTTGTGATGTTACGCGGCCAATAAAGGCTTCGGCATAGTTTGGCGCAGGCACAAAATTGCGGCGTATTGGCTTGGGCAGTGATTTGATCAGCGCAATCACCAACTCACGGCGTATACCGGGGATCTGCCAATCAAAGCCCTCTTCTGCCACTTGGTTAAGAATCGGTAAGGGAATATGAACCGTGACACCATCCGCATCAGTCCCTGGCTCAAACTGATAGGTCAGCCGCAATTTCAGGTTACCTTGATGCCAATAATTAGGATAATCCAACGCGCTAACCCGGTTGGCCCCCTCTTTAATCAACATCTCTTTTTCAAAATTGAGCAGATCAGGTTGTTGCTTAACGGTTGTTTTCCACCAACGGTCAAAATGGCGGCCAGAGACAATTTCATTCGGAATACGCTGATCGTAGAAGCTGAACAAGGCTTCATCATCCACCAAAATATCGCGGCGGCGCGATTTATGCTCCAACTCTTCTACTTCTGCACGTAACTTTAAGTTAGCAGCAAAAAACGTATGTCTGGTCTGCCAATCCCCTTCGACTAAGGCATGGCGGATAAACAACTCACGGCACAGTAATGGGTCAATAGTGCTGTAATTGACCTGGCGAGCGGCAACAATCGCCAAGCCAAACAAGGTCACCTTTTCACTGGCCATTACCGCACCCTGGGATTTAGACCAGTGAGGTTCACTGTAATGGTGCTTAACCAGGTGTTGAGCCAGCGGTTCTATCCATTCAGGCTCGATACGCGCGGCAATTCGCCCCCACAAGCGACTGGTTTCCACCAATTCGGCAACCATCCCCCACTTTGGCGGTTTCTTGAACAAGCCTGAGCCCGGATAAATAGAGAAACGCGCATTGCGTGCACCGCTATACTCTTGTTTATCGTTATCTTTCTGCCCTATATGCGAAAGTAAACCACTCAGTAGCGAGGTATGAATACTGCGATAGTCAGAAGGCACACTGTTCACTGGCAGGCCTAGTTCTTTCACTACCTGACGCAATTGGGTGTAGATATCCTGCCATTCACGCACACGCAAATAGTTGAGGAAATCGCTACGGCATAAACGACGGAACTGGCTGGACGAGTTCTCCTTCTGCTGCTGTTGCAGGTAATCCCACAGGGAGACAAACGCCATAAAATCAGAGTCTTTATCAGCAAAACGGCGGTGTTTCTCATCCGCTGCCTGCTGTTTCTCCAGAGGCCGCTCTCGCGGATCCTGAATCGATAGCGCCGAGGTGATGATCATCATCTCACGCACACTGCCACTTTTCTGCGCTTCCAATACCATCCGTGCCAATCGCGGGTCAATGGGTAACTGAGCTAATTGACGGCCTTGAGGAGTCAATTGGTAGTGGCCATTATCAGCGGTTTTAATCGCCCCCAACTCTTCCAAAAGCCGCACACCGTCCTGAATATTACGCTTATCGGGTGCCTCAACAAACGGGAAGGCGGCAATATCCCCCAGCCCCAACGAGGTCATCTGCAAAATAACTGAAGCCAGGTTGGTACGTAAAATTTCCGGATCGGTGAATTCAGGGCGCGACAAGAAATCCTGTTCCGAATACAAGCGGATGCAAATACCTTGCGACACACGGCCGCAACGGCCTTTACGCTGGTTGGCGGAAGCCTGCGAGATAGGCTCGATGGGCAGGCGTTGTACCTTGGTGCGGAAACTATAACGGCTGATACGCGCTGTTCCGGGGTCAATAACGTATTTAATGCCCGGTACGGTGAGTGAGGTTTCGGCTACGTTGGTCGCTAACACAATACGGCGGCCTGAGTGACTTTGAAAAACCCGGTTCTGCTCACTGTTGGACAAGCGGGCATAGAGTGGCAACACTTCCGTATGCGGTAAATTCAGTTTATTCAGCGCATCGGCAGTATCACGAATTTCACGTTCACCGCTCATAAAGATCAGAACATCGCCAGGCCCTTCTCGCCCTAGCTCGTCGACCGCATCAAAAATTGCCTGTAGCTGATCGCGCTCATTGTCATCCGCATCATCGACCACTGGACGATAACGAACATCAACCGGATAAGTACGCCCAGAAACCTCAATAATCGGTGCATGATTAAAATGACGAGAAAACCGCTGAGGATCAATGGTCGCCGAGGTAATGATCACTTTCAGGTCGGGGCGTTTAGGCAGTAACTCCCGCAGATAGCCCAAGATAAAATCAATGTTGAGACTGCGTTCGTGCGCTTCATCGATAATCAGGGTGTCATACTGCAACAACTGTCGGTCTTGCTGGATCTCAGCCAGCAAAATACCGTCAGTCATCAGCTTGACCAAGGTATTTTCCCCCACCTGATCATTGAAGCGTACCTTGTAGCCCACGCTCCCGCCAAGTGGGGTTGCCAACTCATCAGCAATGCGGTTGGCAACGGTGCGTGCAGCCAAACGACGTGGCTGAGTATGGCCGATTAAGCCTTTAATTCCCCGCCCCAGCTCAAGACAGATTTTAGGTAACTGCGTCGTTTTGCCCGACCCGGTTTCACCCGCCACAATCACCACTTGGTGATCACGGATAGCATTGAGGATCTCTTGTTTTTTCTGACTGACCGGCAGATTTTCTGGATAGGTAATTTTCGGGCATGATGCGCCCCGCGACTGCACTTTTTGCAACGCTCGGGTGATATCACTGTCTATCTCAGCGGCAATGGCCTGCTGAGCCTCTAAATTTTTGACTCTTTTGGCACCTTGCAACCGACGTTGCAGACGCACATGATCACGGAGCATTAAGTCATCCAGTCTAGATGACAATCCCGCGAGCGGAGATTTCACGTTGGGTATTCCTTATTATTCATTCTTTGCTTGAGCTGCCCGCATACCGTTTAAACAGATTAAAAACCGTACTGGCAGAACTCATTGCTATATCAATGTGTTACTACTTACTGCTTACTACTTGGCACACGTAGCAGAACGCTTTTTACTTCTTCAACCACTGGCCATTAATGCCGCGTACATATTCACCCGCCGGCGCGCGTGTCACCAATTTCTGCCCAGCCAGGCGGGCGACACTATCGGGGGCGATATTATTGTTTTCTGCCACTTCCTGATATTTTTGCGAACGCCCCTGGTTAATTCTTTTCACCAAATCCAACGTTTCAGCATCCTGCTTCAATGGCGCAATGTAGCCACTCAGTGTTTCTCCTACGCGTCCTTGTTGCTTGGCTTCATCCAAAGTCAAAGCCTGCACCATCGTGCTGAATGACCAACTGGCAACTAGCCACCATAAATATCGGCGTTTCATCCTGACTCCTAAAAGAGACCGCTATGGGTTTTCAGCAGATTTTCCACATCGCTATCCACTTTGATACGGATTTCATGCTCAATTTTGACATTCATATTGATGGTAATCGGATCTTTGGGTGTTGCTACCTCAATACGCGGTACGCAAGCACTCAGTAAAGTGGCGCACAGTACAACTACCAGCGATGGCCTGGCCATGATATTCATTGTGTTACCCCAGGTTTAGAGAGGGCCTGTTCCAGCCACTCTTGTAAATTGTCACCAAAGCGCAGACTACGCCATAACTGAAACACATTTTCCTGATGGCTATAGTTTAAGATGATGGCACGCTTGGCATTTTTTTGCGTGTTTACCCCATCAATACGCGTTTTCAGCGTCAGTTCTCCCAGATTATCGAGGTCAACCTTAGCCTTTAAGTGGTTGATTTCGACATAACGTAACCAGTCAATAGCGGCACCTGTCGCCAGATTATTACCGCCGATAGCATCCGCCATCTCCTTATCCAACCGTAGCGTCAGCACCCCCGCATTGGCTATCCAACCCTGCTTTACCAACCATTGAGGATGGTTGAGGAAAAGGGGTAATTCACCGTCAATGCGACCTGACATGGCAAACTGTTTCGGATTAAGCACCGTAAACAGCTCGCTGAGGTCGATTTTATCGAGTTTGAGTACCGCCGCTTCATGCTGCGGCATACGCAAGGCTGAGAGGCTGATATGCCCATTAAGCATTTCCAGGCTGACGTTACTTAATGTCAGGGGATTGGCCTCGCTATAAGGGTAATTCCCTTGTAAGTCAGCGGTAATATTCTGTATGGCAAACAGGTTATTGAGTGACTTGATGCGCAGCATCACTGGCCGTTTGCCGCCTAATTGCCATAAATGGTTTTTTAGCCGGTAAGGTAACACAAAGTCCAAACCACTCATTTCCCCATCACTCAGCCACATGCCGCCATTACGGACCACCCAATGGCCGCCAGCCGTAAAACCTTGTCCGCGCGCTGCGGAAAACGCTGACTGGGCATAAAACTCCCCTTGCCGCAGTTTGATATTCAAATCCGCTGGCAATAACGGCTGAAATACCGTTAACGATTGTTTCGGCCACCAACCCTCACCCCTCAGGCGCTCACCATCCCAGCGGCCTCGCAGGCTTATCGGACCAATCTGCTCCGCCAACAAACGCCCCTGCCATTGGAAATTATCAGGCTCCTTGCCATTCAGTTGCAGGTCCAGCACCGTAGGTGGCAGATAGCTACCCTTACTGAAGCTCACTTTATCGGTAACCAGTTTAAGGCTGCCGGCAAATTGTGGCGCAACGGCCGTACGCTGCCAGATGATCGGTTGCTCAAGCGTCAAACGTGGTGCGGCTATAGTCATCTCGCCATATTTAAGCTGATTAAACCCGGTAGACAAACTCTCTAAGGTAATGCGTGTATCCTGCCAGCGCCCACTGCCTGCGATATCCCAGGTGGCCTGCAACGGTGGCAGTTTGCCATTCCCCCAGTAGCGCCATTGCCAGTTGCCCTTATCGGGCCAGAAATCTTTTGCCTGACCATCCAGATGCACATTGGATTGCCCCCAGTAATTATCGCTGACAGCAATAATCGCCTGTAAACGGCCAGTAATTCCCGCTGCCGTCACCGTTACCCCAGCAAGTGGCAGACGAGCCTCTTCCAACCGGATGCCATCCGCCGGCTCCCCCCACGCACGTAACAGCGAGCCAGGGAGTAAAGTCAACGTGGGGTTAAGGATCGAACCATTAATCATGCCCGGAATGGAAGCACTAGCAGAAAAATCAGCCAGATTAGCCTGACCTGTAAGCTGGAAATTGAGATTGCTGTTGATTAAATCTACCTTACCTGGGCCTAAGGTGAGTACCGCATTACCTTTACCATTATGGCCAGTAGTGATGACATTGAGGCGAGCAGTAATTTGAGTGTCAGCCAGCCCTTTGCGCCAATCATCTAATGCCACACTCAGGCCACCACTAAGGGGTTGATCAATATAATGCCAATGCCATTCACCTTGCTCAATGCGAATCTGCTGAGGGGTTACTTGCCAGGGCAGGCTTGCCAAGGGGCGTGGACTCCCCTGTTCGGTTAACGTCAACAGGCCCTGCTGCTGTTGCCAGTGTAAATCCAACAACAACGGTTTTTCAAAGTAGGTGGTCTGTATTTCGCCTTGCAGAGAGCCCTGCGGCGGCAAACTATCCAGCGCGATGGGCAGAGTCATTTCCCCAGTCAGTTGTAACGGCTCCCCCCCAGCGAATGGCTGGATAATGAATTGGTTGAGCGTTAACTGCTGATGTTCATCCAGTTCCGCTTTAACAGTAAGATTATCCCCCTGATAATCCAGGGAGAAGCGTTTGGCCGATGAAGCGAGTTGTACTTTACCGGCATAGGTTTGCCAGGGTGTGAGTGTCAATAGATTGATGCTGAGATTAAATGCTGGCAATTGGTTTTGTAGGCGATCTAGCGCCAGCGGAGGGCTGTCTGTCTCTACGGGGAGTTTCGACAAACAGGCTGTATCCACATTGAGTTGGTCACTGCTCAATTGCCACTTGCCGCGTTGATAAGACAAACTGAGCGCGTTGACAGTGACCAGGCTACAATCCTGGGCATTAAAACGGACATTAGCAAGATGCAACGCCCCATGCTGCCAACGTAAAGGCCCTTGTAACACCAGTTGGCTACCTTGGGGCAACCAAGGCGCTACCACTCGGGGCAACCAGCTCGGTAAGGTTTGCCATAATGTCACCACCAGTAGCACGATTCCTGCTAATATCCCGATGGCTATTTTAAATTTTTTTGTCATCAAATACTGACTTTAACCTTGATAAACATCATCTACATCTACATGGCGCTAATGATGGCATGAATCCCCTGCCAGGTGAAGAAATGGCTAACGCGGTGTACACGGATGAAAGAGATGACCGAAGTAAGGAACACTCACATGGTTAATAAGAACGAACGCATCAAAGCACAGGTTAAACGCGTGGTGCTTGCCGCTTTGTTACCTGCCTTGGTAGGCAGCATGTTGATGTCCATCTTGGGGGTGTTCGTCACTGGTGAACTGGCAATCTTTGCCAAAGGGATGCTGATGTTCCCATTGTTTGCTTATTATGCGGTTGGGCTTCAATCCATTGTTTACTCTGTGATATTAGAATTTATCATCAATCCTTATATTAAAAATCATCTGTTAGCCATAGCAGCCAGTGTTCTTTTCGGCGGGCTAGTGGGGGGTATGCAATTTGCCTTTTTCGGAGTGATTTTAGGGGCATTGACTGGGGCAATTGTGGGCGCTTATATACGCCAACTTTATCGTCAGGCAACTCAATCAACTCAATAACCGCACTTAACCCTTGTAACACTAGCCCCAAGCCATTGGCGGTGATACCGTGGTTCTCTCTTGGCGGCTTATACTTAAAGATGACCGGAGCCAGGGCGATTATTCTGGCCAATTTATCTCACCAATCCAACTCCGGTAGTCAGCTAAGTGAGATTATTTGGCACAAGCAGTCATGCTGAGCGCTGAGTCTTCACACTGTTTACCATTTGGCAATTGGCACATCCTGATCGCGTCACCATTAAGTGTGTGGGTCATGGTGGTCACCCCGCCAACATTGGCACAATTCGTGCTGGTCGGAATCACGCCAATATTGGCGCTTGTGGCAAGCTGTGCGGGTTCTTCGTGGTTGCTACTGCAAGCAGCCAAAGAGAGTACGGCACCGACAAGCCACCATTTTGCTTTAAACATGATATCTCCCCATAAGACTGTAACGATACTGATAACTGATATTGATAATTTGGCGAAGGCTATTTTGCTGCGCCGCTGGTAGCACCTTTATTATACTCAGCATTCTGCTTAATGCGTATTTTTTAATATGAATCTGGCTTATAGAATATGCTCGAAATAATTCGACATTCTTCCCGAGGTGGCCAATAGTCACATTTCACATGATTCTCTATTCTGCTAGCCGAACACCTTGCCAGCAACGCTACTCATCAACCCGCATGTTCTTCATGCAGTTAGCGACAAATTGTCTTGGCTGACATGACGCAACGCACTGTTTGATATTCGTTCTATCTTCTGTGAAACTGCAACTTGATTTTAGGTGAACGACAGGAAGGGATCTCTCCTTTCACTATTTCTTACTTTTGCTGAGAATGAAATCATGCCCACTCTTCTGCGCGGTAGCCAGCTTGATGCTTGGCTTGACCAGGTCTACGAGGCTGTCGAACAAAATAATACTGCGGATCTTACCCCTGATCTAAAAACCAATATGCTGCGGGATATGCTCACTGCTCAGGAGTGTGCACCGGATGAACCGGGGGCACTGTATCGGCTGCAACGCTTATGGTGTATCGCCGGAGAGGTTGAGAAAGCGCTCGCCCTGATTGATCAATACGCTCCCTTGATCTTGGTTATCGAGGAACAAGAAGAGCGGGCTGATTACGAATTCAATATTGCTTTCTGGCGTCTTGACGCTTGGTGCTTTACTGACGATGTGGAAAAAATCAGCGCCAGCTTAACAGATGTAGCAACGGCATTGCTGTCCCAAACGAAGCAGGGAAACGGGATAAGCGCCTGGCACAGGCTGATCAATGTCGCAGAAAACCATAAACTGTGGGCGCTGATGCGCCAATTTGCCACAAACCGACTGGCTGCGGAACATGCGTTGGAACAGCGAAGCCAGTGGCGTGCCTTCGATTCGTCAAAGATGCATTTGGCCCTGTGCCGCAGTTTCCATTTTGAAGGCCGAGCAGCCGAAGCTAACGAAGCAGCGCAAACCGCTATCAACGCCCTCTCCGAAGCGGGAAATGAAGAACAAGTGGGGTTTTCTGACTGGATAACATTGGGGGAATCCATTGTTTTCATCTCTCCGGCTCTTATTCCTCAAACCATCGCCTATGCACGTCTCTTGCTGCCTAAAGATATCGCGCCGGGAAAGCTACGTGATGCAGAAATACAGATCGCCCGGCTAGAAGCCAAAATGCATTACTATGCAGGCGACCTGGATAAAGCGATCGCCCGGGCTCGTGATGGGCGTTATGGTTTGACAAGTGATTCAAACGATAATTTTAGTGCACTCTTGCTGCGCTGGATCCTGGAGGCGGGCCGAGAAGATGAAGCAGCGGAGCTGGCATTTGAGTCTGCTAATGGAGAGCGCCCTGGCTCGCAGGAAGAAGCTTTGCAGCTTGCCCTGGATAAGGTTAACACTACCCCGAATATTTACTGGCACCTGACTCTTGCCGGTGCAGCCCTGCGTGAAGGTCAGCAATGGGTTTGTGGTAATGAAGATAGCCAGCAGTTTTACCAGCACCATCTGGCACAGGCCAGAATACTCGACCCCGCCCACCCCAGCTTACTCAGCCATGAAATTGAGCGCATGCTGGAAGTGGAAAAAAAACCGCCTGAGTCGGCGTTGCCTCTGCTGGAACAACTTACCGCCCTACCGGACTTTCCTCTTTTTTACAACCTAGTAAGCGCACTATTAAAAGCCCGCATGCAAATCCACGGTATCGACAAAATGCTGTCCATGCCTTTTGTCCCGACAGGAGCAGCAGGATGGGAGTACAACATGGGGTGCATCATCGAGGATATCTTTGCCGACACCTTGAATAAAAAAATCCCCCAAGAGCTACGTGATAAAATTTACTCCCTACAAGGCCGTTACTACCAAGAAGGCCTGAAACGCTTTGAGGCTTTTTTTGCCAGCGGCAAAGGCCATTTCCGCGATGCAGACATCCATGTCTACTCGATGCTCTGCAATAATCTCGGTATTTACTATCGCAATGACGCCAATAGTCCAGACCATGCGGGAGATTGCCGAACAGCTATTGAGCTTCACCGTAAAGGACTCACAACCAGCCCGTTTGCCGAACATTACGACTCTATACTCCAGTGCCTGGTGAAACTTGAAGATCATGAACGGATCATCGAAGCAGGGGAAGATCTCTGGCATTATTCAAATCAATATGGCTATGGTCGCCATTCTCCGCCGGATTATTTTCAACAGGTTACCGGCAGCCTGTCAAAAATTGATCGTGACTTGGAAATCGGTATTTGGCTTGAACGGCTGGACCAGTGGTTTGCCAATCAAGATAGGGAGGAAAGCGAGAAAGACTATCGCCTCTGCCAGGCTTGGATCCTTGCCCAAATGTCTTGGGAACAACCCGATGATGTCGCCATTCGCCTAGCCAGTGATTGCACTAATCTGGAGAAATTTATCGCCCAAGAACCGGGAATTGCCATATACCTTGGGCTTGCCTACACAGGATGTAGCCGTTTCGACGACGCACTGCGCCACCAGCAATTAGCCCTGAAATACAGCCTTAAACTAGGAGAGCAAGAATTAGCCGATCTTGCTCGGCGTAATATTGCCTCGCTGAAAAAGCATCAAATCAAAGAAAATAAGCCTTGGTGGAAAATCTGGGGGTGATAGATGCAACAACGCTTTCACGGGGCTTATGCCCCACGCAATGTCATCAACGCACCTGAGATCAAAAAGAGCATTCGGGCTCGCAGCAAAAAGCGGGAAGATACCCCAGAGGTTGCCGCTTGGCTGGTAAACCATTTTTACCGCCATGTGATTGGCAATTTTCAAACCACTTCCCCCGACCTCTGCCTCATTACTTCCTTGGGGGCAGCGGCAGATTTATCCGGCTTCAAAGGAGGGGTGCCAGAATGGATCAGCAAGCGCTTTGCCGCCAATATTCCTCTGTATTGGATTGCCCCAGAAAGCGAAGCGCTACTTGTTCTTGAAAGCCGAGTCCTGGAGTTTCTGGTGAGCCGCACTGGGACTTCTCTTGAAGGCAAATTGATGCGCATCACCTGCCCTCAGGCACTCACGTTATATGAAGCGGAACACAGGGTCTTTGAGGCCAGAGCACTGCAGGGCTGGCGCCAACATTCACCAGAGGCCATCAACGTAATTCAGACCAGTCCTTTGGGGCAATTTGTTGAGTTGTTACCTGACTCCCCAAAACTAAGGGACGAAATGGCTTATGAAAGCCAGATGATGCGCCATTGCCTCGGGCAGTTTGACAACCGTCAGGCTCTGGAAGGCGGCTATGGCGAACACTACGCCAAGAGTTGTGAAGAAGGAAAGCTGCGCCTTTTCAGTTTCCGTTCCAGCGAACAACTGCCCCACATCACCATCAGTGCGTATGTAGAAGCCGATGGCAGGTTACGTATCGACCAAGTGAAGGGCAAACAGAACTGTCCTCCGATTGCTCGCTATCAAGAAGAAGTACGCGCCTTTCTCAACACCCTGCCCTGCGTCCCCTGCTTTCCCCCTGACCTGACAGCTATCGGGCTAGCGTACAGCCGCCAGGGCTGGCTGGCGATTGAACAGGTGCAAGATGAGGATGACCAGCTCCAGGTCATCAACCATGCTCCCAAACTTGCGGAAAAACTCCGCAACCTGACCCCGGCAGCGCAATGGCTGCTAGCTGCTAAATCTCCAGCGCAATTGCCTAATCTGCCTCTTTCCCCTTATATCGCCAAAATTCTGGGAATACCCCCATGCTGAAGTATTTTATTCTATGGGTTCTAATCTATTTCTTTTTTGTATTTTTTCGTGCTGCCAAAAAGCGCTGGTATGAAGAACCAAACCATATTGATTTTTTTGACGACAAACTGGAGCCTGCTTGGGCACATGCTCTGTTACTGGCTCACCCTTATGCCAAAGAACGTATGGAAGGTATTTATTACCAGTCACAAACCCCGGGCGTGGCAGACGAACTCCTAAGAAAACGGTGGCAAAATATACTTTATACCTATCTGGACATGCGCCCATCTGGCAATCAGGAAAACGTCACCGCTGCGGTTACTCAACAGCTCTACCAGCGGTGGTACCGCCTAGGGTTGGAACCCCTGCATCCTAATGATGACATGCGGGCAGCCCTGGCCTTTTCCTGTGCTCGTGTCTCATTCTGCGTACAATTGTGTTTTCTGCTGGGCTGGATTGATGAGACCTGCCGCAAGGACATCTTGATGTATAATGGCATCCGCGCCAGGGACTGTTTCAACAATTGGGAAGAGTACGGCACCGCACTACTGCGTGGGCGAACCCAGTGGGTGGCAGGTGGGCGCAGTGACTCCATCGGCATGGCGCTGCCAGAGACCGAGGTTAAAACCTGGCTGGATAACCCCAAACACCCCTGGTCGCTGACTCCCTGGTCCTGACGGTCGAACCTCCGCTCTTTTTATGAGCAGTTTTTAAGCTCATGCAATCTGCATTTCTGACTCGGGGTATCAGTCTCCGGCAATAACTTGATGGTTAGCATGAATGGAGCGGATGAACAGTAAACACAGGAGCATTGTCCTTGCCAGCAACCCTACGATTTGATTGGTGACGGGGATAAATAACCCCTAATTAATGAGCTGATGCCTTTGACAATAAATTAATCACCAATACCCCGGCAAGAATCAACCCAATCCCAATGACTGCGGGTAAGTCCAATTTTTGCTGGTAAATAAATATTGCCGCAATAGAAACCAGCACAATCCCCATTCCGGACCAGATGGCATAAACAATGCCTAATGGCATGGTTTTCACGACCATTGACAGCCCCCAGAATGCGATAACATAGCCCACGATAACAATTAACGAAGGCCATAAGCGGGTAAACCCGTCCGCTGCTTTCAACATTGTCGTCGCAATCACTTCAGCGATAATCGCCATAATTAAATACATCAAACCAGTCATAATTCTGTTCTTCTTTCTGTCTTGGTCGCCTTGCCAATAGTCGCGTCTGGCACAGATTCCCGCCTCTCTGGCGTTAAGATAGGCAGGATGATATGTAACGATTAATTTAATATTAACCCCAGACAATAGGGTATCGCAGTGCCCCTATTGTCACCATCACTTTATGAATGAGCCCGTTATCTCCGCCACACAAACAGGTTAAATATCGCGTATAGCCCTTGTGAAGTGCACGGTGACGACTTGGCATTTAGCCATGAACAGATGAAGCAGTTGACTGCAAGCGGATTTTGGCCGCTGTACCACTTCGATCCCCGCGTGCCCATGACGGCATGGCGGCATTAATGCTAGACTCTCGCCCACCCAATGAGGAGCTAGCAAATATTTTGAACTAATAACCGCATTTTCCCCGCCTGAGTACGCAACAACCGCAAGTCGCAGCTGTACTTTACAAGATTGCCGAACAATAGTTGCAAGAAAAGCACTCTTTTCTTAGTCTACTGGCGGGTTAACAGACCTCGGCGTAAGCTCTTCTAGCGCAACCTATTCGCGTCCATTTTTATTCTATTTTATTGAACCATTCTTGCAGTTTATTTTGATTTCAATTGATTTATGATTGTTCCATTATTTATCGCACCTTGATACGCCAATATGACCAACAACATCACTGAGCAAATGCCAGTGATCATGGCGCAAAGATAAATCACATTGCTTCAGGAGTCTTTCATGTCAGATAACTTTATTGCTCTTGCACAAAAACGCAGAACTATTTATGCCCTTGGGAAAAACTTACCCGTTTCCGAGCAAAACGTCATTGATACCATACAAGAAGCCATCCGTCAGGCACCTTCAGCTTTTAACTCACAAAGCTCCCGCGCATTGATTCTGCTGGGTGATAAGCACGAAAAATTCTGGGATCTTACCCTGGAACAACTGCGCAAAATTGTGCCTGCCGCAAACTTTCAGCCCACCGCTGATAAAATTGCTGGCTTCCGTAACGCTGCTGGCTCGGTGCTGTTTTTTGAAGATCAGGATGTCATCCAAGGTCTTCAACAGCAGTTTCCGGCCTATGCCGATAACTTCCCTGTTTGGTCAGAGCACAGTTCTGGGATTGCGCAATATGGCGTATGGCTGGCTTTGGCTGAAAAAGGCATTGGTGCCAACCTGCAACACTATAATCCGCTGGTTGATAGCGATGTTCAGAGCACCTGGAATGTACCTACAAGCTGGAAACTGCGCGCACAAATGAACTTTGGTTCCATCGAAGCGCCTGCAGGAGACAAAGCGTTTATGGATGATGCTCAGCGTTTTATCGTTGCCAAATAATTGACTCCCTCCCTGCCCTGATTGAGTGCGCGGGGAGACCTAGCTTGGCTCCGTTTAACAAACGGAGCCTTAAATTATGGCTTATCGTCTCCACGTCGAAAGTAATAGCCACAGTGGGGGCAAATCATCGTCATATTTTTTCTTGATTTATGCGTACTCTGTTGAGCAGTGCGCGAACATTTAGGACATCTAACATCTACTGATTTGCTACCAAACATCTTAAAGCTATCAAAGATAGACATATCTTTTATCCAGTAGAGACGTTGGATCCCAGTGTACGCTTAAATGCTGATGATTAGGCTTTTCAATTGTTTTTTCTTCTCTCTTTGTGTTGCCAAGCCATTTTTTGGCTATCAATCCGCAATAGGGGTTGTGAATGATCAAAAACAAGAGGACTTAACAGCCACACCCTATCCCTTTAACGCCCATCCTACTATCTGCATCGGGCAGAGACTGCAACTTACAGCGACTTAGGTATAATACGCATTGCCCCTTTTTATTGCTCTTAAAGCCTATAGTTTTTTACTTGCAAATCTCTTGCAGCACGGGCTCAAAACTAACAGCCAGCTTTGAGCGAGGAGCTGACGTGATTACTTTGATTAAGCTAATTCCCATGGCAAATCTTTACGCCTATTTACTGGTCTAAGAGTGCCCTCGTCTCTCAATTGTTGAGCAGCCCAACGAATATCATATTGCCACGTGTACAACATATCACCTGAATTTTTGAGGTCTGCTTCATAGTTATCCCAGACGTACTTTGAGACTTCACGAGGCCTGGCACTGCCATTCCGCTCTTGAAGACACTCAATGATCCATTGTTTCAAGCTTTCTTTAGTTACCATCATATCTCCTGAGCTATTCCATTGATAATATACCTTGATACTAGCAAGGTCCGCTTTGGCACAGATCAAGACAATGTTTGCTGATCTCGGTCTGCTTCGAGCGTGAAGCGGACATTGCTAACAGCGTTCTATGTGAATCCGCGAGGCACAGATTACGCAATGTTTAAAAATTAACCATTTCTGGCATAATGAAAATACAATGTAACTCATGCAAGGATGACATACATGTTGAATCTTATCGTGGTCGGTAATCCCGATTATCACAGTTTTTTCTCTGACGATCGCGGTGAAGCGTCTTTTCCGGTTTCTCGGCTTTTTGAATCCACCCCTGACTCACTCAGAAATAAACTGCTCCCCCTGACCAGCAAAACCTATCAGTTTCTTCAGGAACTGCCGGTCATCTTTATGACAGAGCCGGAGTTTGAAGTTGATGAGGAAGGCGATACAGACGGTTATTACAGCCATATCAGTATTGGAAGAATAAATAACATCAGAGCAATAACTATAAAGCGAGAAAAAGTTCTGGCTTTTAACTATGAGTTAACCGGTATCATCGGCAAAGAGTTATTAACCAGTGAAAAAGAATACGTCAGGAAGCTGGAGCTGGGCAGCTTCGGGCTGAACAGAAATTTCTGGGCAGTCAAGGATATAGACGTTAAAGAGTTTTTCGATATATTAGGTCTCAGTGTATTAGCCCCTGAAGCTTCCGCTGCGGTTAAAACCGAAGCACCTGACAATAATGAAGACCTTGAGGTAATTTCGGATATCAATCAATATCTAAAAATCATACTGAATCATCCTCAGGAAAATAATGAAGAGGTGTTTTACCGGGGTCACTCCGACATCAGCTATCAGTTAGAACCTTCGCTGTTCCGCAAAGATAAGCAGGGTAACTATCGCTACCGACATCACGAATCGGATATGATTACCGAGCTGCTGACGGTTCAACCCGCCGAGTTCAGAGATGACCGCTATATGCTGGATAAGCTTGTACGCATGCAACATTATGGCTTACCCACGCGCCTGCTTGACGTCTCAACTAACCCGCTTATCGCACTCTATTTCGCGTGTTCAAAAATCAAACGAGATAAAGATGGAAATGAAATTGATGGCAACGTCATTATATTAACGGCACCCAAAAGTGAAATTAAGTTTTTCGACTCCGATACCGTAAGTTGTATAGCCAATCTTTCCCGACTTCCATCACGTATCAAAAGCAACCTGAATACCAGCTTGGCGACTCAGGCATTTAATGCCACCGAAGAGTGCGAGCATTTGCTTCATCTGATCCGTGATGAGAAGTCCTATTTCAAAAACATTATCGATCCGGCACATCTGAGTAAAATCGTTTTGGTTAAAGGGCGGCTCAGCAACGCCCGCATTTCGTCTCAGTCTGGAGCGTTCCTCTTATTTGGCGAAAACGTGGACCTACCAGAAACGGGGCTAAGTACGCTGAACGTCAGAAAACTGGTGATTAGAAACAAGGAATGCCTGATGCAGCAGCTCAGCCGCTTCGGCATCAACGAAAGTACGGTTTATCCTGGTATAGAGAAAGCTGCAACAGAAATCGCCAAACTCTATGATGGTCGGCGCTGATAACCGATAGGCATACGGTGCCACTGTATGCCTTCCCACGATATTCATGTGTGGTGGAGTTCATATTTTATCCAATAAAAAAGGCCACCTAAGTGACCTATAGTTGATTATTTAACTCGCCACATTCTGTATTGCCCCCAGAAACCCACCTCGCTTATATATTCCTGAGGTGTTCCGTCAGCTACTAAATCAAGGGTTTTTCTCATTCCCATAGTTAATACATTACATTCATTACTGACACGAAGCTTATGAGGACCATTAGCAAGATAAGCCGTAACAAACTGGTTTTGTTTCAAAACGGCAACATTTTCATCATCGATAGCAATAAGGAATTTACACACTCCCCCGCTCCCCGCGCCAATAAATTGTTTATTTCTTGTCACGGTAACTTTTGTTTGTTGCGTACCATTTTTGGGTATGACTATTTCTTTATTTAGAATCTCTTCCGCTGGTCCATATGGACGAGCACAACCAGCCAAAGTCAGAGCAGTCAGAGCCAGAAGTATTTTTTTCACATCCCTATCCCTATTGGTCATAATCTGCTACATGATATCACCGCTTGACGACAGAAACACTATTCGATGGGGTGCTGAACACGTCTATAACAGCGGTATCCGCACCCGATACGGACCGATAATATCGAAGTTAGATAATTGTCCGATATTGCCAATACCCATCATACGGCACGCGCTGGCTAAGCTGGCCGTACATATGGTGGATCATCATTCCATCACCGATGTAAACACCGGCATGGTTCGGCTCATCCGCTCGTATCTGCATAATGATTACATCGCCAATCTGCAGATCATCGGCAGTCGGTACAAAACCGGCTTCGGCATAGTGCTGCATGTAGAGGTTTTCACCCCGGCTCCACCACCCGTCTGCCCGCTGAAGTTTTGCAACGTTGCGTCTCGCTCAAGCTGGTACCAATCGCGGATGATGGCGTAACAATCCCAGAAGCCATGTATGGGCACACGGAAAAATAGAAACTCCATTTTGTGTTTATGCCGTGGCAAGCTAAAGGGGAACAAAAACCGTATTACTCATTATCCTCGATTGGTGCCAGATGGAATGCCGCTGTAAAACACGCTGGTATTCGGCGGCGTAATCCGTACCATACACGACATACTTTCGCATGCTGGTTATTGTCGGCCGGTGCAAACCCCTCTTTTATCGCTAATCAGATGGGGCATGATAACGCGCAGATGGTGTACGAGATTTACGGAACATGGTTCGAAGAACTGAATAATGAACAGGTGAACATGCTCAACGCCAAGCTTGCTCAGTAATACGTTTTGCCCCAACTTTGCCCCTTTTGAGATTTGAGAAGTAACAAATGAATGAAAATCAAGTAATTAAACCTAATGAGCAGTACAACCTGAACAAATTGCAAAAACGCCTGCGCCGTAACGTCGGGGAAGCGATCGCGGATTTCAATATGATTGAAGAAGGTGATCGCATCATGGTTTGCCTGTCAGGTGGTAAAGACAGCTATACCATGCTGGAGATCCTGCGCAATCTGCAGCAAAGTGCACCGGTCAACTTTTCACTGATTGCTGTAAACCTTGACCAAAAACAACCCGGTTTCCCTGAGCATATTTTGCCAGAATATCTGGCAAGCCTAGGCATTGAATACCAGATTGTTGAAGAGAATACTTACGCTATCGTTAAAGAGAAAATCCCTGAAGGTAAAACCACCTGTTCTCTCTGTTCTCGCTTACGCCGTGGCATTCTTTATCGCACCGCCACTGAGCTTGGTGCCACCAAAATTGCTCTCGGCCATCACCGTGACGACATTTTACAGACGCTGTTCTTGAATATGTTTTACGGCGGCAAACTGAAAGGTATGCCTCCAAAGTTGATGAGTGATGATGGTAAACATATTGTGATCCGCCCTTTAGCCTACTGTCGCGAAAAAGACATTGAGCGTTTTGCCCAGGCAAGACAATTCCCCATTATTCCGTGCAACTTGTGTGGTTCACAACCCAACCTGCAGCGTCAGGTGGTTGGCGATATGCTGCGTGACTGGGATAAACGCTATCCTGGCCGCATCGAAACCATGTTCAGTGCCATGCGAAATGTGGTGCCTTCCCATCTTTGTGATACCGAACTGTTCGATTTTAAAAATATTCACCACGGCAGTGAAGTTATCAATGGAGGGGATCTGGCTTTTGATCGTGAAGAGTTGCCCCTGCAACCGATGGGCTGGCAGCCTGAAGATGAGGACTCGCCAACCCTTGAACGCCTGAACGTATTGGAAATTAAATAGCACACTTCCGCCCGTCTGCAGGCGGATTATTGGATCGCGGTAGGAAGGCAGTGATCGGCCTCCCGCGACTAACACACCCTGCTTCTACCTTGCATGTTCGGCGTAAAAATGCTGCTTTCCAGCAATGCTAATGTGTAACCGTGACTTACGCTCTGCGCTGGTAAGCCGAGGGTTTATCAACAGGCACGTTCGGAACCCGTCTGAGGCATCTGCGCAGACGGGCTATCGTTAATTACGCCCTGACTAAGAATTTTCTTTGAAAAAACGTTGAAAAAACGCTCACCTCTCCGTATACTTTTTGGCCTGTTTTTATTATCGCTGTTTCAAACTGATTAATAAGGTCGGCACCATGATGGTGTTGGTTGTAACGTAGAGGGAATTATGTCGTTAAATGTTATCTATGTAAGTGCCAATGGCACTAAAAATGCGCTGGGAACCGAGAATAGCCCCATGGATTTGGCTACTGCTGTTTATGCTGGGGGCGAAAATAGCATTATTGTCCTATTGAATTCCGCTGGGGCAATTCAAACATCTGGCGTGGCGCTGTTTAAAAACCAGTATATTCTAGGTGAAGGAGCCAGCGCAGTGGTGTATCACGCCGATGGTGTCACCACTGAGAATTATACCGCCCCTGGATCAGGTGGCGCCCTGTTAAACGGCATATCAAAATATAACGCCGTCGTTGGCACCAATATGCATACCGAAGGTCCTGCCGTGGTAGGCGTAACGGCCAGCGGTGGGGTAAATAATGCGGGGATTATTGCAGAAACACGCTATAACTTTGTGTTGTCTGGCCAGTCGAACATGGCGGGTTGGGAAAATGTGGCTGATTTTGATCCTGAACTCCGTAGCGTACAGGAGCAGGTTAAAATCTGGACGGGTAAACAGTTTGAAAGCTTGACGCCGAATAAAAATACTAATCCACTGGAATTTGGCGCCGCCCCAGCCAAGAGTTGGGCGGGTTCTGAGTTGTCTCTTGGTGTTAACCTGACACAGGCATTAGGCTCAGAGGTCTATCTCACCAAGGTCACATCCGGCGGTACTTCTATCGTTCGTTGGCTGAACGGCGATATGCTCACCCACATTTTTACCAACACACTCAAGTCATCACAGGCGATTGCCGATCAGGGATATGCGCCATTTATCGGTGGCGTTGGTTGGACTCAGGGGGAACATGATTACGGCCGACACAGTGACTATGACCAGAAGCTGCTCACCTTGCTTGCCCGTATGCAAACCGAATTTGCCATGGAAGACCTCAAATTGATAGCAAGTGGAACTTCTCCTTACCTAGGAGGACCACAAATAGAAGCCGAGTTGCAACAGGCTGCTAATGCATCTGATCGTATTGAGTTTTTCAGCATGCAACACTTCCAGAAGTCGTCTAACGGACTGGTACACTTTGATGCGGAAGGATATTCCTACATGGGGTATCAGTTTGCCGTCAACTTATTGAAAGATCTAATGGGTAGTCCCGTATCACAGGAGGATATTACCGGCTATATCCCTATGTGGCTGCGGCCTGTAGCCCCTGAGGCCAATGACGATCGTGTCACCGTGATCGCAGGCCTCACGGATGACACCGGTAATGTTCTGCTCAATGATAGTGACTATAACCCGCAGGCTATTCATGTTTCAGCCGTTGGCAACCGCATGGACGCCGTTGGCGAATGGATTAACCTGGAACAAGGGGGGCGCATCCAGATTTCCGCCAATGGGAAATACATCTTTGAGCATCAAGGTGCCTATGCCGATCTGGCCTTTGGTGAATCAGTGCGGATTGCCATCGACTATCAGATCAGCGATGAAGCTGCGTTGACCAATCATGCCCAACTGCAGCTGGTGATTTACGGCCAAGGCCCTGCCGATCAACATACCACTATTTATGGTAATCAAAACAATAACGTCCTGACTGGCAGTGACCAGAATGACATTATCTACGGTTATGAAGGTAATGACGTTATTTATGGCAATAACGGTAGCGAAATTATATTTGCCGGTGCAGGCCATGACATTATCTATGCGGCCAAAAACGGCAATACGGAGGATGCTGAGGCGCGTCATATTATCTATGCTGGCGAGGGCTCTGATACGGTCTATGGCGCCAAAGGGGACGACTTTATCGACCTGGGTGAAGGCAATAATACCGTACGCAGTTACGGTGGTAATGATGAAATCATTGCTGGGGATGGCAATGACAATATCTTTGCTGCTTCCAATAACCTTCAACTGGACAAAGGCTTCACCAAGCAGATCAACAGCGGTGCAGGCAATGACTATATCGAAACCTCGGACAGCGACGATACCATCGTAGGTGGTGATGGCAATAAACGTATTTACACCTATGGCGGAACAGACAGTATCAAGGTTGGTAACGGCGATAATACGATTAGGGCTTACGCCACAGACCGCAATGATGATATCAATGTCACTAAGACCATCATCAGCGGTAATGGCAGAGATATAATTGATACATCCTACGGCAATGACAAAATCATGGTAGGCAACGGTAATAAAATTATCCGTACCTACGGCGGTAATGACACCATTACTACGGGTAATGGTAATAACTATATTGATACGGCCAGAAACCGCAATGAAGGCAGCGGCAATACCGTTAAGGTTATCACTGGCAGTGGTAACGATGTGATCCACACTGGGGCCAGCAATGATCTGATTGATTCCGGTGATGGTAGCAACACCATTTTCAGTTACGGCGGTGATGATTATATCAAGACAGGCAGCGGGAACGATAATATCCATGCCAATGCCAGTAACCGCAATGACGACATCGGTCACAGTAAAACCGTGATCAGCGATGGTGGCCGCGACGTAATTCATACTTCCTATAGTAATGATACAGTGATTCTGGGCGATGGCCAGAAAACGGTCTTCACCTACGGCGGTAATGACAGCATTACCACGGGTAACGGTAATAATTACATTGATACTGCTGTAAGTCGCCTCGCCGGTAGTGGCAACGAAACCACGATCCAGACGGGTGATGGCAATAATGTGATCCACACCAGTAGAACAGATGACTATATCGTGACCGGGAACGGGAATGACATTATTCATGCTTACGGTGGGAATAACATCATTGAGTCTGGTGGTGGCAATGACATGATTTTTGCCTTTGATCTCGACCGTAATAATGACAAAGATAAAGAGAATTATATTGACGCTGGAGCAGGTAACGATACGGTCCATGGCACACAGGGTGAAGATACCATTATCGGTGGGTATGGTGATGATACCTTATACGGCTACACGGGCAACGATCTGTTTATTTTCAGCGACAGTGCGGGTAAGGACATTATTGCGGACTTCAATGTTAAAGATGACAAGATATTGTTCAGCAACTCAGCTTTGAGCTTTGACGATCTGCACTTCAAGGCGGTGAATAACGACACGATAGTGTCTTATTTTGACAGCCAGATTACTCTGCGAGGAGTTGCAATCGTTAATATTGAAGAAAACCTGTTTATTTTCTGATCCTTTCATTTATCTAATGACAACAAGGGACTATCCCATTG
>NZ_AYKS02000007.1 GCF_000496755.2 Serratia sp. DD3 | reverse complement strand
CGGGGTAGGCAATGCCTTTGCCGGCAATGTGACGCTGAATGACACTACCTTCTCACTGGCGGGGACCAATACCGCAACGCTGGAGAATGCCGGCCTGACGTTAGCCACTGGCAGTGTCACGACGGTTGGTACCGGAACGGCAAGTACTGAAACGGTGCGGGATCTGGTGATGGACGGCGGTACGCTGACATTTACCGGTGGAGCCCCGTTGTCAATTGCGCAGAGTACTATCGACACCAATAATCTGACTACCGGCGCTAACGGCGGCATTATCGACGTAATCACCGGAGGTAGCTGGAGCAATGACCTGCCAGTGGTAGATCCAAATCTGTCGATCCTCGATCAGAACCTGGGTACCACGGCAATGACGCTCATCACTGCCAGCAATGCCAGTGGGGCTGCTCAACTGACACTGAATATTGACGGCCAGGCGGTGACGCCAGCGGGTATTGTTTCCGAGATTAATCAGAACAGTGTCCATGTGGCTGATGCGACCTACAATTACTCCTTGTCCAACACTAGCGGTAGTGCCAATGGCCTGTATCTCAACTATGGTCTGAGTGCCATTAACCTGCTGTTGGACGATGCTGATGCGTTGATTATTGCCACTGGTGCCAACCCAGGCTCCAGCAGAGAGTTGACAGCCCTGTTGACCGGGAATGGTGGCATCGTTTTTGATGCTACCTTGGGTTCGGGTGCGTTGACGGTAACCAATAGCAACAACCTCTACCAGGGCAGTACCACAGTACAGGGTGGTACCGTACAACTGGGGAGCAACAATGGTTTCGGTGAAACCTTGTTGCTGAGGGTTGCAAGTACCGGCACGTTTAATGGCAACTCGTTTAACCAAACGGTAAAAGCGCTGGATAACCAGGGTACGGTCAACGTCGGTACCGGTATCTTGACCAATAGCGGGTTGTTGACTAACACTGGGGTGATTGATATCACCGGCGGTACGCTGAACCTGAACGGGGGAGGCACCTCCACGGCGGTGGGTGGCCTGACCGGTGCGGGGGCGTTGAACGTCAACGGCGGTACCTTGACCCTGAGCGCGGCCAACAGTGGCTTGACAACCGCGACCGATACCCTGATAGCCGCGCTGGCAACGGTCAATTTGACCGCTGCCAATGCTTTGGGTAGTAGTGCGGTGAATGTGTTGGGCTCCCTGAATCTGAATGCCGCTGATACGTTGGCCAACATTCTCAGTGGTGACGGCACCATCAATACCAATGCGGCAGTGACCTTGGAGGGGACCAATAATTTCACCGGTCAGCACAATATCAATGCCGGTGGTGTATTAACCATTACCGATGTCAATAACCTGGGCACCTCGGATGCCAGTGTTGACCTGACAGCCGCGGGTGCTGAACTGATACTCGATGGGGTCAGCGGTACGCTGGCTAACACCTTGAGCGGTGATGCGGCCTCAACGGTACAACTGACCAATACTGCAAACACCACGCTGACCGGTAGCAACACCGGTTTTGATGGCCTGTTTGATTTGGTGGGCAACAGCACGCTGAGTGTGTCGCAGAATGCCAACTTGGGTGATGGTCGCGTCAGTATCGCTGATGGCAGTACCCTTAACTTTAACGCCTTTGAAGGCGGTACCTTGACCTCGCTGGGTAATGTTATCGATGGCGCAGGGAGCTGGGTGCTGAACAACAGCAATATCGACCTGAGGGATAATAGCAATGCCTCTGGCTTTAGTGGCTTGCTGAATATCAATACCAACTCAGCATTGACCATCAACAGCGCTACCGGGTTGAATGCGGATACGGTGCTGAATGTTAATGGTGCCACCAGCACCTTGAATATCACCAATGTGGGTGACTTTACCTTAAACAACACCCTGACCGGGGCTGGGCAGGTTAATGTCTCTACCGGGGGGAATGCCTTCAACTTCGACATCGGGGTAGGCAATGCCTTTGCCGGCAATGTGACGCTGAATGACACTACCTTCTCACTGGCGGGGACCAATACCGCAACGCTGGAGAATGCCGGCCTGACGTTAGCCACTGGCAGTGTCACGACGGTGGGTACCGGAACGGCAAGTACTGAAACGGTGCGGGATCTGGTGATGGACGGCGGTACGCTGAAATTTACCGGTGGAGCCCCGTTGTCAATTGCGCAGAGTACTATCGACACCAATAATCTGACTACCACCGCTAACGGCGGCATCATCGATGTCATAACGGGAGGTAGCTGGAGCAATGACCTGCCAGTGGTAGATCCAAATCTGTCGATCCTCGATCAGAATCGGGGTACCACGGCGATGACGCTCATCACTGCCACCAATGCCAGTGGGGCTGATCAACTGACACTGAATATTGACGGCCAGGCGGTGACACCAGCAGGCATTGTTTCACAGATTAACCAGAGCGGTAACCATGTTGCAGATGCAACCTACAATTACCAACTTTCTAACCTCAACAGCAGCAATGCTAATGGCCTGTACCTGAACTATGGTCTGAGTGCCATTAACCTACTGACAGATACTAGCAACGGCGGTGCGCTGATTATTGCCACTGATGCTGGCGCTGGCTCCAACAGAGTCTTGACGGCCCTGTTGACCGGGGGTGGGGGCATCGTATTTGATGCCACCAATGGTGGATTGACGGTAACCAATAGTAACAACCTCTACCAGGGCAGTACCACAGTACAGGGTGGTACCGTACAACTGGGGAGCAACAATGGATTCGGTGAAACCTTGTTGCTGACGGTTGCAAGTACCGGTACGTTTAATGGCAACTCGTTCAACCAAACGGTAAAAGCGCTGGATAACCAGGGTACAATTAACGTCGGTACGGGGGTCCTGACCAATAGCGGGTTGTTGACTAACACTGGGGTGATTGATATCACCGGCGGTACGCTGAACCTGAACGGAGGAGGCACCTCCACGGTAGTGGGCGGCCTGACCGGTGCGGGGGCGTTGAACGTCAACGGCGGTACCTTGATCCTCAGTGCCGCCAACAGTGGCCTGACAACCGTGACCAATACCCTGATAGCGGCGCCGGCAATCGTCACGTTGACCGCGGCCAATGCTTTGGGTAGCAGTGCGGTGAATGTGTTGGGCACCTTGAACCTGGATGCCGCCGATACGCTGTCTAACGTGCTCAGTGGTAACGGTATCATCAATACTGATGCGGCAGTGACACTGAGTGGTAGCAATAGCTTTAGTGGTACCCATGATATCAATACCGGGGGAGCGTTAACCGTCAGTGCCGCCAATAACCTGGGGACTTCCGCTGCCACTGTCAATCTGAACGATGCGACCTCGCAACTGATATTCAATGGCTTGAGTGGCGATGTGGCCAATACCTTGACTGGCGCACCTGATTCTACAATTACCGTGAATAACCAAGCCAACATGTCACTGTCTGCTAACAACAGTGGATTTAGTGGTCAGTTTGGCATTGCCGGCAATAGTATCTTAAGCGTTAGCCAAAACCAGAATCTGGGAGCGGGCTCAGTCAACATTGATGGCGGTAGCCAACTGCAGTTCTCACAACTGACCGGGACGCTAAGTAATGTGATTAGCGGGGCTGGGATCTGGGCGCTGTCAAACGCCAGTAATGTTACGTTGGATGGCAATAATGCCTCGACATTTGTCGGAACGGTGAGTATCAACGGCGGCTCAGTGCTGAATCTGACCACTGCCGATTGGTTCAATCCATTAGCCACCGTGGATGTTGTTGCTGCTGTTGATACGCTGAATATCAATAACGATGGTGACTTCAGCTTTAATAACCAGTTATTGGGTGCCGGTGTACTCAACATCAGTACCAATAATAATGTGTTCAGCTTTGGTAGTAATGTGGGTAACGGATTTACCGGACAGGTCAATCTGCAAAATACCCAGTTCAATTTGTCCGGTGATAATACCGATAGTAATACCAATACCACTCTGAACCTGGAAACCAACAGCCGTACTTCTGTGGGTGATGGGGTGCAGCGGATCGGTGCGCTGACCATGAATGGCGGTACGTTGATCTTCAATAATATCATTGATAACGATGGGATACTCTCATCTGCCGGGACAATTGAGGCCAAC
This sequence comes from Serratia sp. DD3, assembly GCF_000496755.2. Next base: position 10,359 of record NZ_AYKS02000007.1, on the reverse strand, counting down.
AGTATCAATACGACGGGTGGTGGTACGGTGAGTGTTAATCTGCCGCCTGATGTTTCCCCAAGCCTGGATGGGCTGAGTATTCTGGAGCTGGATACCGGTTACATTGTGGTTGATTTGGTGAAAGGCGCAGCCACTGGCAGTGGTCGTGAACTGACGCTGACCGATGAGAATAATGTGCCGATCACGCAACAATACCTTGAACCGCTAACCAATCCGAACAGTGACCTCATCGCGGCGATGGGCACCTTCGACTTTGGCCTGACGACGGGAGGCCAATTGGATGGGCTTTACGTCAACTATAGCCTGAAGAGCATGGAGCTTCTGTTGACTGGCAGCGATGCGTTGGAGCTTATAGCCAGTGCCACAGATAATGGAACGCTCGCCAACGATCTCTTTGCACAGGTGACTGGCGCAGGGGACTTGGCGATTAGTGAAGCTGATGCTGGAGCAATCATTACCATCTCAGGCACCACTAACACTTACACTGGTAAAACGTTGGTGCGTTCCGGAACCTTGCAGTTGGATGCAGATACCGCGTTAGGGAGAACCTCGGATCTGGTGATTAGCAGCGGAGCTGTCGTCGATATCAATGGACATACTCAGACTGTCGGGGCTTTAAACAGTGATACCGCCAGTACCTTGAACCTGAATGGTGGTAATTTAACCGTCAGTCGCGGTGGTACGGTAGATGGGGCCCTGACGGGGGCTGGTAATCTGGTCTTAACCGACAGTACGTTGGCAGTGAATAGCAACAATACCAGCTTTAGTGGCATCACCACCATCAGCAGTGCAGCAACCGCTGCTCTGACTCAGGCGAAAGGACTCGGAACCGGTGCTATTGTGGTCGATGGAACACTGCACCTTGATGGTAGTGCTGGCGGGTTGCAAAGCGCGACACTGGTCAACGTGCTACAAGGCAGTGGTAGTACGCTGTTAAGTGATGGTGCCAATGTCATACTGAGTGGTAACAACCTTGATTATTCGGGGACCCTTACCACCCAGGCTGGCACTACCCTGACAGCGATGGGGGGTGAAAACTTTGGTAGCGCATCGGTTCTCAACTCAGGGAGTGTGGTACTTAATACCGCGAGTTACTGGGATCTCACCACGCCAATCAGTGGTACTGGCAGCCTGATCAAACAGGGTAGCGGTATGGTACTGATTGGCAATAGCCTAGTCAGTGCCGGTATGACCACGGTACAATCCGGTACGCTATTGGTGGGTTCTGCACCGGTTAACGTGGTGTCACCAACCACCTTTGCTTCGCCAGTCGCTACCGCTTCAGCTCAAGCAGCAACCTTGACCAGTGATGTGACGGTACAGGCTAACGGCACCTTCGGTGGCGATGGGCAGGTCATCGGTAATGTTAGCAACGCTGGGAATATGGTGATTGGCCGTGCAGCGACGGGCGGCAACTTCAGTGACTTTATTATCAACGGCGATTATGTGGGTAATGGCGGTAACATTGCTTTCAATACGGTTCTGGCAGGCGACAATGCGGCAACCGATAGATTGGTGATTACCGGTAATACCTCGGGCGCCAGTACGGTATCGGTGACCAATATTGGCGGTAATGGTGAGAAGAATATCAATGGTATTCAGATCATTAACGTTGGCGGTGCGTCCAACGGCAACTTTACCTTAAATGGTCGTGCTCAGGCTGGCCTGTTGGAATACTTCTTGTATCAAGGGACGCCGGGTAATCCTGCAGACGGTAGTTGGTATCTGCGCTCCAATTACCAGGACAAAGAGATCACTTATAACCCTGAGGCGGGTGGTTTTATTGCTAACCTCGCTGCTGCCAATACGCTGTTCAATACTCGGTTGGAAGACCTGCATTCATCTGATGCACGGGATGCAAACGAGCTGAATGGAGAGGGTACCCGCTCTAGCTTGTGGTTACGTCAGGTGGGTTCGCGTAATGAGTTTGAGGACTCCTCTGGACAGCTTTCCAACTCAAGTGATCGCTATGTGGTGCAATTGGGTGGCGAAGTCTGGGAGACGCAGTTTACCGATCAGGATCGCTTCGCGCTGGGTGTCATGGCGGGTTATGGTCGCTCTACGGGTACCACCGATTCGCGGGAAACCAGCTACCAGTCTGATAACAGTTTGACCGGTTATACTGTTGGGGTCTACGGTACCTGGTATGCACGGGCAACTGACCGTCATAGCCCTTATGTCCACGGCTGGTTGCAGTACGAATGGTTTAATGCCTCGGTCAGTAGCAACTCTTATGACAGCGGCACCTACAATTTGAATGGGGTAAGTACTTCGTTAGAAGGCGGTTATCCAATTGCAATTTATCAAGGTGAGCGGAATCACACTTATCTGACACCACAAGCACAGGTGACGCTCAATTCGACCTCGATGGATGATGTGAACAATGGCGGAGTGAAGGTAGAGCAGGACGGTAATAACAATCTGCAAACGCGTGTGGGATTGAAACTGTCTAACGATACCTTTATCGGCAAAGACAAGTCACGCATCCTGACGACTTATCTGAATGTTAACTGGATCCATAATGGCAGCCAACCTGCTGTTATGTCTGATGGATTCGGTATTGAGCAGACTGGTAGTCGTAATGTGGTTGAGGTGAAAGTCGGCATTGATGGCAAGGTGACTGAGAATCTCAGTGCTTGGGGGAGTTTGTCTCAGCAGATTGGTCAGAATGGTTATGATGAAAAAGCAGCGATGCTTGGGGTGAAATACTCGTTCTGATGGTGATGTGTGGTTGAATCTACTGGCTGCCTTTTTAGGCAGCCAGTTTGCTATTGGGTGCACCGTAACCAAGCAGTTAACCGGAAGCATACGCTGGAAGTCCCTTGGAAGTGATATTAAGAAAAATCTTATAAATCATTGAAGTGAGGGATAATGCGCCTTGGTGGGGTTTGAAACATTTACTTACACTTATCCTGTTTATTAATTTCCTTAATGCTTCTATGGTGGTCGCCATAGGTTTTTATCTGACCATTCTTCCAGTCTCAGAAAAACTTATGATACACAGCGCTCTGCCCTTATCCTGTAATATGAATATGTTGGTTGGTGACCCTGTTGTCTGCATCCGGTGATGCAAAAGGAAGTGGTTGTTTGGCAAGGGGCCATACCGGTTTATTTCCCGAGGCAGACCGCTATTCATTATCTTCATTGAATAGGGTTAGCAATGTCAAATTCATTCCAAAGTGAAATTCCTAAAGCTAGGATTAATCTGAAACTAGCACTGCATACGGGTGGCGCACAAAAGAAAACCGAAATACCGTTAAAATTGTTGGTGGCGGGTGACTTTAGTCATGGTCAAGAGACGGCCTCGTTGTCTGAGCGTGAGAAGGTAAACATAAATAAAAATAACTTCAATTCGGTATTACAGGATTTTTCACCCTCTGTCAATATTGCGGTGGAAAATACCTTGGCGGGGGATGGCAGTGAAGAGAATATCTGCCTGACCTTCCAGAACATGAAAGACTTTACCCCCGAACAGGTCGCCCGTCAAATCCCGCAACTCAAAGCCATGCTGGCGATGCGCAGTCTGCTGCGTGACCTCAAATCCAACCTGCTGGATAACCAGGCCTTCCGTAAAGAGCTGGAAAAAATCCTGCGTGACCCTGCCCTGAGCAATGAACTGCGTTCTGAACTGTCTGCCCTGGCGCCTCAACAGGCTTAACCGGCGACCGGTTTTTAATGGATTAACACGAGATAATGCTAATGACTGTAAAACATGAAAATGCGACCACGGGTGAAAGCGTGGTATTAGAGCGCCCAACGGCAGGTGGTGTTTATGCCTCCCTGTTTGAAAAAATCAACCTGAGCCCGGTTTCCCACCTCAGTGCGCTGGACAGCTGGCAGGATGCACAGGCGATGTCTGATGCCACTGCCGATGAACGTTTGACCGCCGGGGTACAGGTGTTCCTCGAGCGTCTGCGCCTGGCCGGCACCAAAGTGGAAAAACTGGATAAAACCCTGATTGACCACCATATCGCCGAACTGGACTTTCAGATCAGCCGCCAACTGGATGCGGTGCTGCATCATGAAGAGTTTCAGGCGGTAGAATCTTTGTGGCGTGGCGTCAAATCCCTGGTGGACAAGACCGATTTCCGCCAGAACGTGCGCATTGAACTGCTGGACTTGTCGAAAGAAGATTTGCGTCAGGATTTTGAAGATGCGCCGGAGATTATCCAGACCGGGCTGTACAAACACACGTATATTGATGAATACGATACGCCTGGTGGCGAGCCGATTGCTGCACTGATTTCTTCTTATGAATTCGATGCCTCGGCACAAGATGTGGCGCTGCTGCGTAATATATCAAAAGTCTCTGCCGCTGCCCATATGCCATTTATCGGTTCAGCCGGGCCCAAATTTTTCTTGAAAGACAATATGGCCGATGTTGCCGCCATCAAAGACATTGGCAACTATTTTGACCGCGCCGAGTACATCAAGTGGAAATCCTTCCGCGAGACCGATGACTCCCGCTACATTGGTTTGGTGATGCCGCGCGTGCTGGGTCGCCTGCCGTATGGCCCGGATACCGTGCCGGTACGCAGCTTCAACTACGTGGAAGAGGTCAAAGGCCCGGACCATGACCGTTACCTGTGGACCAATGCCTCGTTTGCCTTTGCCGCCAACATGGTGCGCAGCTTCATTAATAACGGCTGGTGTGTACAAATCCGTGGCCCGCAGGCCGGTGGTGCGGTGCAAGACCTGCCGATTCACCTGTATGACCTGGGTACGGGCAATCAGGTGAAGATCCCGTCCGAAGTGATGATCCCGGAAACCCGTGAATTTGACTTCGCCAACCTGGGTTTCATCCCGTTGTCGTACTACAAAAACCGCGATTACGCCTGCTTCTTCTCTGCCAACTCCACCCAGAAGCCCGCGTTGTATGACACTGCCGATGCCACTGCCAACAGCCGCATCAACGCGCGTTTGCCGTACATCTTCCTGCTGTCGCGCATTGCCCATTACCTGAAGCTGATCCAGCGTGAAAACATCGGTACCACCAAGGACCGCCGTCTGCTGGAGCTGGAGCTCAACACCTGGGTACGTAGCCTGGTGACCGAGATGACCGACCCGGGTGACGAACTGCAAGCCTCTCACCCGCTGCGTGATGCGAAGGTGATTGTGGAAGACATCGAGGACAACCCGGGCTTCTTCCGCGTGAGACTGTATGCCATTCCGCACTTCCAGGTGGAAGGGATGGATATCAACCTGTCACTGGTTTCGCAGATGCCAAAAGCGAAGGCTTAACACGGAGACAGAATGAAAATCTATCGTCCGTTATGGAATGAGGGGGCGTTGCTGTCCCCTCAGCAATTCCAGCAACAATCGTCGTGGGACGCTTTTCACACGGCGGGGGTGTCTGCCCTGGCTTCGGCGTTTCCCTGGGGAGTTGAGCGGGTTGAGCTGGATGACAATCTGCTGGCTTCGGGGTTGATACAGGTTTCACATCTGCGGCTTTGGCTTGAGGATGGCACCCTGCTTGACAGTCAGGTCAGTGAGTTATCCCCAGCCCCGCGTGAGCTGGATCCGGCTGAGCTTAATGGCCTTGATGCGGTGACGGTGGTGATCGCCTTGCCATTGATACAACCTGGCTTTGTTAATGTGCAGCAGGACGGGGTGATGGCAGACCGGCCACTGCGTTATCGCGAAGAGTGGGTGACCGTGCAGGATACGTTTGGTTCCGAAGAGGAATCCATGGCGGTTGCCCGCTTCAATTTTACGGTCCGTTTCGCTCATGAAAGCAACGAGTCGTGGACAACCTGCCCGGTTGCCCGTCTTATCCGTAACGGGCAGGGCGGCTGGCGTCAGGATCCGGCGTTTATCCCGCCGGTGGTGCTGTTTTCTGCCAGCCCGGCGTTGCGTGAGCGCTTGGTCTTGCTGAACCGTCAACTGCGCTCCCGTCGTCAACGCTTGATGTCCATGCGCCGTGAAAGTAACGAACGCCTGGCTGACTTTGCGGTGGCGGATGTTTCCCTGTTCTGGTTGCTCAACGCCCTGAATTCACATGCCCGGGTATTGTCGGAGTTTGAACGTTTTCCGGCACGCCATCCGGAGCAGGTGTGGGCAGAGTTGGCTCGTCTGGCAGGCAGTATGTTGACCTTTTCATTGGACAGTGACCTGGATGCCATCCCCGGTTATGACCATAACGAACCGGCCAATACCTTTCCGCCGCTATTTGAGTTGATCACCGGTTTACTGGAGGCCAGCCTGCCTTCACGGGTGATCGCGCTGCCGATGTCACGACCGGATGAGCAGACCTGGAAAGCGTCGCTGCATGATATCCGCCTGCGTGAAGAGGCCGACCTGTACCTGTCTGTCCGCTCTGATATTCCGGCCTGGCAGATTGCTGACCGGTTCCCGGAGCTTTGCAAGGCCGGGTCACCGGATGACGTCAATGCCTTCTCCATGGTTGCCTTGAGCGGCATCCCGCTGATTGCGGTCACCCGGGTGCCGGCGGCCTTGCCGGTGCGGCTGGAAAACCAGTATTTCGCGCTGGATATGGAAAGCAAGGCGGCGAAAGAGATGCTGGAACAGGGGGTCTGTATGTTCTATGTGCCGTCCTTGCTCGGTGAACTGGAGCTTGAACTGTTTGCGGTGTTGCGATCATGAGAAAAGAAATCGATATCGACCAATTGATGGCGGAAACCTGGCTGACGGTCACTCTGCTCAAGCATGGGGCAAGCTCCCCGGATGGCACCGAGCTGTATAACAACAGCTGCCAGCAGGTGGAAAGCGTGCGTGAGGCGCTGGGGCGTGCCGGGGTTGACGAGGCCAGTATTGCGCATATCTCTTATGCCCAGTGTGCGCTGCTGGATGAAGCGGTCATGAGCCGGAAACCGGAAGATATCGGCAATGGTGAAGAGAGCGGTGCGGATGCGGGGCAGTTGGCCTGGCGCAAAGCGCCGCTTCAGGCCCGGTTCTTTGGTTCTTTGTATGCCGGAGAAGCCTTGTGGGATCGTATTGCTGAAGTGCTGCGCCAGCCTGCGCCGAACCGTGCCGTGTTGACCTGCTATCACCGGGTTATCTCTCTGGGGTTCCAGGGGGTATTCAGCATGAAGTCGGTCAGCCAGTCACAGCGTGATGAGGTTATCCGGGTGCTTTCCGAACGTGTGGCCCCACTGGATGCGGGTCTGTCCATGGTGGTTCAGCGCACGGGTAAACACCGTTACAGCCTGCTGCGTTCGGTCTGGTTCTGGGTTGCCCTGACGGTGGTACTCACGGGTGCGGTTTGGTGGGGGGGCCACCTTTGGCTTCAGGCGCTGTTATCGGCGCAAGTACCGGAGCTGCCTCATTAATGCGTAAATCAGCCCTTGTCTCTGTGGTTTTACATACCTTGCTGGCCGTCGCGGCGTTGCTGTGGCTACTCTGGTATTTCATCCCGATGGGTAACCTGCTCAAAGTCGGCATAACCCTGCTCGTGCTGGGGTGGGCTGGCTGGATTGTCTGGAAGAATACCGGTCGGCACCCGGTTCAGGCCAACGGTGAGGTGGCGGACATTGACCTTCCCTTGCTGGAGACGCAGGGGCCGGTGGTACTCGTTTGTGGTGATGGCCTCGATGAACTGTTCCAGCAGCAATCCTTGCGCAAAACCGCTCAGGGGTGGTGGATCAGGGTGGACAATACCGATGCCCTGGGGGAATGGATGCGCACCTTGCTGGAGCAGCAGCCCCGCCAGGCGGGCCAGCTTTCGGTGATGTATGCGTGCCAGCCTGATCAGCATCAGGATGAGGCGGTGTTGCGTGGGGCGGTGAAAGCGTTACGCCACCAGGTTTTCCAGGCCGGTAAACTCGCCGGGTTTGATTTGCCGGTGGTATTAAGTTGTGAATTTTCCGGGCCAGAAACCCCCTGGGTGGTGGTGCGTGGCGACAAGCCGGTTATCTACCCCGAGGATCAGACCCCTCTGGCGCTCGATGACTGGCAGCAGGCGGGGGATAACCTGGGCAAGTTGTCGATACTCGGTCAGGCGTTTGCCTTTATTCAGGCCACCTTGACTGATGAGTTGGTGAAAACTGACCGACTCAGCCCGGCCATTCAGCCTTTCGCTGTCGCTTTCCGCACGCGCGCGATGCCGGTAACGACACAAACGTTATGGTCACATTGGCTCTGGCGGCGGACGTGTCTAAGGTTACCGGCTGGCGCGCAGCCTGCGATGCCAAGCCGTCGTTTCCCTGATGCGGTATTACCGCTGTTGGCCCCCTTTGCGGTCTCTTTGCAAGGTGGGCAGCGCACGCGTCGTCTGGTGTTGCTTATCGGGTTATGTGCGCTGGCCGCCTTGGGATTTTCTGCCAACAACAACCGTGGGCTGATCACCCAGGTCAGTACGGATTTACAGCGTTGGTATGCCATCCCCATGACCCATTATGAGCCCAAGGCGCAATCGCTTGATGCCTTGAAGCAGGACGTCCTGTTACTGGAGCGTTGGCAGCGGCAGGGGGAACCGATGCGTTTCAGTCTGGGATACTACCCTGGTCAGCGTTTGTGGCTGGCGTTGCAACAAGCGATTGATACCTATGTACCGCCGTCGACCCCGCAAACGGAAGCCGAGCCGAAAATCGTTCGCCTCGACAGCCTGTCGCTGTTTGATTCCGGCAAGGCGGTACTGAAGCCCGATTCCACCAAAATGCTGGTGAATTCCCTGGTGGGCATCAAAGCCAGACCCGGCTGGCTGATAGTGGTCAGCGGGCACACCGACAACACCGGCAATGCCAAACAGAACCAATTACTGTCGCTGCAACGGGCCGAAGCGGTGCGTAACTGGATGCGCGATACAGGTGATGTGCCGGAAAGCTGTTTTGCGGTGCAGGGGTATGGCGACAGCCGACCTTTGGCACCGAATGACACGGACGCCGGACGGGCACAAAACCGGCGTGTCGAAATCAGTCTGGTACCGCAGGCAGACGCCTGCCAGGTACCCGGCAACCACCCGCCGTCATCACTGGATGGTGACGGTACACAACACTAAATGGAGACAATCCCATGGCAATACCTGTTTATTTGTGGCTGAAGGATGACGGCGGTGCCGACATCAAGGGTTCTGTTGATGTCAAAGACCGTGAAGGCAGCATCGAAATCGTTGCTCAGCAGCATAACCTGTACATCCCGACTGACAACAACACCGGCAAACTGACGGGGACCCGTATTCACACCCCGTTCCTGTTTACCAAGGAAATCGATGCCTCCAGCCCGTACCTGTACAAGGCGGTGACCACCGGTCAGACCCTGAAATCAGCCGAGTTCAAGTGGTACAAAATCAATGACGCGGGCCAGGAAGTGGAGTACTTCAACACCAAACTGGAAAACGTCAAGGTGGTGAAAGTCAACCCGGTGATGCACGACATCAAAGACCCGGCGTATGAGAAACACAACCACCTGGAGCAGTTAGAGCTGCGCTACGAAAAAATCACCTGGACTTACAAAGACGGCAACATCATTCATTCCGATTCCTGGAACGAACGTACTACCGCGTAATACCCCAGCGGACAGGTTCGCCTGTCCGCGCTTACTTTTCTGAGTACCTGTCGACGGGTACTGAGCAAAGTGGTTATCTCACTTGCCTTTCGAGTTGCGGTTCACACCTTGGCAACTGAAAGGCGATGAGGGAAACATTGAGAGAATTTTACCTAGTGCGCTTTGGTTGATAGCGAAGGGCGGTAGCGTGTCAAAAGAACAGCCTCAAAGAGAGAGAATAATGGAAAATCCAGCCATCCTGTTACGTCGTCTTAACCCTTACTGTGCCCGTGCCATGGAAGGGGCCGCCTCACTGTGCCAGACCCGCGCCCATGCGGAAATCCTGCCGGAGCACTGGTTGCTGAAACTCCTGGAACAGGGGGAAGGGGATATCACGGTACTGGCCCGCCGTTACGAGTGGGAGCTGGACACCCTGTGGCAAGAGCTGCTGGCCTGGCTGGATAATCGCCCGCGCTCGGTGCGTAGCCGCCCGCAGTTGGCGCAAACCACCCAGACCCTGCTGCAGGAAGCCTGGTTGCGTGCCTCGCTGGCGGGGGAAGAGTCTATCCGCAGTGTTCATCTGCTGATGGCCCTCGTCGATAAACCCAAACTGATAGCCTGCGATGCGCTGTGGCCATTGCTGACCCTGGGGCAGAGCCAACTGGAGCGCCTGCGCCCACTGCTGGATATGCAGTCGGAGGAACGCCCGGAAGTACAGCAGGAAGCCGAGCTGGCACAAAGCGGCCACTCACCGGAACTGCACACCGACGCCACCCCTGAAACAGAGCTCAACCCTGGCGAACTGTCCGCCGCCCTGCAGAACGCGCTGGACAAATTTACCCTGGATGTCACCGCCAAAGCCAAAGCAGGTCAGATTGACCCGGTATTTGGGCGTGACACCGAAATCCGCCAGATGGT
>NZ_AYKS02000006.1 GCF_000496755.2 Serratia sp. DD3 | reverse complement strand
TGCATCCATAGCTCAGCTGGATAGAGTACTCGGCTACGAACCGAGCGGTCGGAGGTTCGAATCCTCCTGGATGCACCATTTTATAAACATCTCTAAGAGTGTTCGCCTTCAGATAAATACTATCTGAAAGGTCGCGCAAAAGAGGATAACGTTGCTTAAGCAACGGCCCGAAGGGCAACTCCTCGATGCACCATTTTAGCCGCCTGGTCGAGTTGTTGAGATTGGCCTTGGGGTATCAAAAATAGTTTCTATGCATCCATAGCTCAGCTGGATAGAGTACTCGGCTACGAACCGAGCGGTCGGAGGTTCGAATCCTCCTGGATGCACCATTTTAGCCACATGGTCGTGTTATCAAGGTTGACCCTGGGGTATCAGCAGTATCAGTAATAGTTCTATGCATCCATAGCTCAGCTGGATAGAGTACTCGGCTACGAACCGAGCGGTCGGAGGTTCGAATCCTCCTGGATGCACCATCTTATAAACATCTCTCTAAGAGTGTTCTCCTTAAGATAAATACTATCTGAAAGGTTGCACAAAGGAGGATAACGTTGCTTCAGCAACGGCCCGAAGGGCGAAGCGCTTGCGCTGAGTAATCCTCCTGGATGCACCATCTTATCAATATTCCTCTGTGTACGTGTTCGCCTTCAGATAAAAATGAACTAAAAGCTCCCACAAAGCAGGATAACCTTGTTTTACCTCCATTCTTAGTCTGTTCATCGTGACATCAATTTATCTCTCTCCTGTGTGACAACTCATTTTGTACAGTGACATCCCTTACACTCTGGCAGCGACACTCATCATGCTTTACGCTAAAGTAGTCTCCTTTCCACTTATGTTTATGGAGTCCCAATGTACGACGGCTATCAAGGGTTGATCTTCGATATGGATGGCACCATCTTGGATACAGAATCAACGCACCGTCAAGCCTGGCACCAAGTAGTAGCACGCTATGGGATGACCTATGACGAAATGGCTATCGTAAAATTGAACGGTTCACCCACTTGGTGTATCGCTCAGGCGATTATTACAGCGCATCAGGGGGATCTCGATCCTCACTCTCTTGCTGCGGAAAAAAATCGTGTAGCAGAGGGAATGTTGTTGGATACCGTGCGGCCCTTGCCGTTGATTGAGGTGGTGAAATCTTATCATGGTCGCCGTCCTATGGCGGTAGGTACTGGCAGTGAACACCGGATGGCAACGATGTTGCTGAGCCATTTAGGGTTACTCCACTATTTTGATGCTATCGTTGGTGCTGATGATGTCCAACGCCATAAGCCAGAACCTGATACCTTCCTGCGTTGTGCTCAGTTGATTGGGGTGCTACCACAGCATTGTGTGGTGTTTGAAGACGCCGATTTTGGTATTCAGGCAGCAAGAAGCGCTAATATGGCGGTAGTGGACGTGCGTACGTTGTGAGTAGTACGCTGGCAGCGCTATCTTTGTTTGGCAGTAGTTTCCTCAGTGCGACGCTGTTGCCAGGTAATTCAGAGATCGTATTGGTCGCACTATTGACCAGCAGCACGATTTCTCCCACGCTGTTGGTGCTGGCTGCAACGCTAGGAAATACCCTAGGTGGGTTGACCAATGTCATCATCGGGCGCCTATTGCCGGTATTGAAACCACAAAGGGGGACGGAAATGTCACTCGGTTGGTTGAAACGGTTTGGTCCGGCGGCGCTTTTACTCAGTTGGTTACCCGTGGTGGGCGATTTGTTGTGTTTGTTAGCCGGTTGGTTGCGTATGCCATGGGGTCTTGTTACGTTATTTCTGTGTGTTGGAAAGGCATTGCGTTACATCATACTTACCATAATTACGCTGCAGGGAATTGCCTGGTGGCAATAGCCAAGTGGATATATAGTCAGGTTTACTCAAGGTGCCGTAAACAGAACTGAAAGCGGGCCCAGAAGGCTTAGTAAACCAGATAACAAGGATGCGTAAGTGGCCTCCATAGCTTGCATAGCGAAGGGGATTGCCTCAAACGCAGGTTCAGAATGCCGACAAGTTGTCGAGTTTAGAAACGAGAGGTCAATTTGATCCCAGACGTATCACAAGCGCTTACCTGGTTGGAAGCGCATCCCCATGCATTAAAAGGGATCCTGCGCGGTATTGAGCGTGAAACATTGCGGGTTACTGCAGAGGGTAAACTTGCCACGACACCTCATCCGGAAAAACTGGGAGCGGCGCTCACGCACCATTGGATTACGACGGATTTTGCTGAGGCGCTACTAGAGTTCATTACTCCAGTGGATGACAATCTCGATCATTTACTGATGTTCTTGCGTGATATTCATCGTCATGTCGCTCGTAAACTGGGTGATGAACGTATGTGGCCGCTGAGTATGCCATGCTTTATCAATGCAGAGCACGATATTGAGCTGGCTCAGTTTGGTACCTCTAATATTGGTCGGATGAAAACGCTGTACCGTGAAGGGCTGAAGACACGCTATGGGGCGTTGATGCAGACGATTTCCGGTGTCCATTACAATTTCTCTTTGCCACTGGAGTTTTGGCAGGCATGGGCTGGCGTTAAAGATGCTGAAAGTGGTAAAGAACAAATATCGTCTGGTTATTTTCGGCTGATCCGCAATTACTATCGTTTTGGTTGGGTGATCCCCTATCTGTTTGGTGCTTCACCGGCAATCTGTTCTTCATTTTTGCAGGGGCGGGAAACCACTTTGCCATTTGAGAGTAATGGGCGCGGGATGTGTTATCTGCCGTATGCCACGTCGTTGCGTTTGAGTGACCTGGGTTATACCAATAAGTCGCAAAGCAATTTAGGCATTACTTTTAACGACCTGCAAAGCTATGTGCAAGGTTTAAAGCGCGCTATTGCTACCCCTTCGGCTGAGTACGCCGAGTTAGGGGTAAAAGAGGGTGATCGCTATTTACAACTCAATAGTAACGTCTTGCAGATTGAAAATGAGTTTTATGCTCCGATCAGGCCAAAACGTGTAACCCAGGGTAGTGAAACACCATCAGATGCGTTGTTGCGTGGTGGTGTTGAATATATTGAAGTGCGTTCATTGGATATTAACCCCTTCTCACCAATCGGTGTTGATGCGGTACAGGCGCGTTTTCTCGATCTGTTCTTGATATGGTGCACCTTAGCTGACGCCCCCGAAATGAGCAGTGATGAGTTGCAATGTACCCGCAAGAACTGGAATCGGGTGATTCTGGAAGGGCGTAAACCGGGGCAAACTATTGGTATCGGTTGTAATGATAGTCGCCAACCCTTGGATAAAGTGGGTAAAGCGTTGTTTTATGATCTGAAACGCGTTGCCGAAGTGCTGGATAATGAAGCTGGTAATCAACAGTATCAGCAGGTGTGTGAGCAGTTGGTTGCTACCTTTGATGATCCAGAACTGACCTTTTCTGCGCGTATCCTGAAGATGATGAAAGCGGAAGGGATTGGTCGTGTGGGTTTAGATCTTGCGGAGCAATATCGCCAGATATTGGTGTCTGAGCCATTGGAAATCCTGACTGAAGCACAACTGGAACAGGAGCAGAAGTCTTCCTGGCAACGTCAGTATGAAATCGAAGCCGGTGATACATTGACCTTTGACGAGTTTCTGAAGGCAAACGGTGGGGGTTAAAAAAGAAAAGGCCACATCAATGTGGCCAAATATACATCTCTGGTAATAAGGGATGATGATAACAAATGCGCGTCTTTCTGTTAATTAAGACAGGGCAATTTGCAAAAGGTTTCATCGGTAGTAAAAAAAATTCAAAATAAATAGTTTTTTTATCAAGAGGTGATGACATGCCACTATTGGATAGCTTTACTGTAGACCATACCCGCATGGCAGCTCCGGCTGTCCGTATCGCTAAAACCATGCAGACCCCACATGGCGATACGATCACCGTATTCGATCTGCGGTTTTGTCGCCCGAATCAGGAAGTGATGCCGGAGCGTGGAATTCATACGCTGGAGCACCTGTTTGCCGGCTTTATGCGTGATCATCTCAACGGTAATGGTGTCGAAATTATTGATATTTCGCCAATGGGGTGCCGTACCGGTTTCTATATGAGTTTGATTGGTACCCCCCCAGAGCAGCGTGTAGCTGCAGCCTGGGCCGCAGCAATGAGCGATGTGCTGAAGGTGACGGACCAACGTAAAATTCCTGAGTTGAATGAGTTCCAGTGCGGTACTTATCATATGCATTCGTTGGAAGAAGCACAGGAAATCGCCAAGCATATCCTCGACAGTGGTGTGGTGGTCAACCACAATGAAGTGTTGGCGTTATCACCAGAGAAGTTGCAAACACTCCATATCTAATCAGGCAATGTTCAAGTGACTAACCACAGTTAAAAGCAGCTTGGTGGCAAACTAACTCATTTCAAACAGTTATCCCAGAGACACGCTTTCCATGTCTTTGGGATTTACTGTTTTTGTACGCTGGATTGCAGTGACTTGATGGGGATAACACGCACCTGTTTAATCATATTATCCTGTACATCGAGAATATCGATATCATAGTGGTGGATGCGTACCCGCGTGCCGACCTTTGGGATATCTTCCAGTTCTTCCAGGATCATACCGTTGATGGTTCGGGCTTCCGTGGCGGGCAGAGTCCAATTGAAGGCTTTATTCAATTCTCGCACGTTGGCCGTGCCATCGATCAGTACCGAGCCATCACTTTGTGGATTTACTTCTTCTGCCAAGGTGGGTGACATGGAAGTGGTGAAATCACCAACAATTTCTTCAAGAATATCTTCCACCGTCACCAGTCCCTGAATATCACCATATTCATCAACGACGATACCGACCTTCTCTTTATTGCGCTGGAATTTTACCAACTGCACACTCAGTGGGGTACCTTCTGGTACATAGTAAATTTCATCAGCGGCGCGCAGCAGGTTCTCTTTATTGAACTCTTTTTTCTCGGTCATCAGCCGGTAGGCTTCACGTACCCGCAACATGCCAATGGAGTCATCCAGCGAATCACGGTACAGCACAATGCGACCATGCGGTGAATGCGTCAGTTGGCGCATGATTGACTTCCACTCATCGTTGACATCAATGCCGACAATCTCATTGCGTGGCACCATGATATCGTCAACGGTGACCTTTTCCAGGTCCAGTACCGAAATAAGCATGTCTTGATTACGGCGTGAAATCTGTGAA
Organism: Serratia sp. DD3; assembly: GCF_000496755.2. Next base: position 30,253 of record NZ_AYKS02000006.1, on the reverse strand, counting down.
TGTGATTCGTTCACAATGGTGCGTAATTCATCTTTACTGACGGCACCACTGGCTCGCACATTGGTATGGATGCCGAAAAGACGCAGCACCAGCGTAGTAATACCATTGAGTAACCACACGAGGGGGAACATGACTTTTTGCATCGGTTCCAGCAGAAAACTGCTAGGGAAGGCGATTCGCTCGGGATAGAGTGCGGCAAATGTTTTTGGTAGTACTTCGGCAAACAGTAATACGGCAAAGGTCAGGATACCGGTAGCAATTGCTACCCCCATGTCGCCGTACAAACGCATGCCAACAATAGTGGCTAATGCGGAGGCGAGAATGTTCACCAAGTTATTGCCAATCAACACCAAACCGATCAAACGGTCCGGTTTTTGTAGCAGTCTCTCTACGCGGCGTGCGCTATGGTTACCCTGTTTGGACTGATGGCGTAGGCGATAGCGATTTAGCGTCATCATGCCGGTTTCGGAGGCTGAAAAATAAGCGGAAATCACAATCATAATCACTAGAATGAAGATGAGAGTACCTGTCGAAACATGCTCCAACGCAGTATTCCTTATATAGCTATAGCGGAAAAGAGAGCCCCAGATAACTGGGGAGGATTGATCTTAGTGTACCATCTATTACTGGATTAAGCGGCTACCGAAGTAGGCTAAAGTCAGCAGAAAAGAACCAGCAATACTGAACCAGACAACAGGGCGACCACGCCAGCCCTTATGATAATGCCCCCATAGTAGGACGATATAAACTAACCAGGCCAAGGTTGATAGTACGGTTTTATGGATGTTTTCTTTGTCAAACAGATTATCCATATATAGCAAGCCAGTACAGAGCGTCAACGTGAGCAGTACCACACCGACTTGTGTGATGTGGAACATTTTTCGCTCAATGCTCATCAGGGGTGGCATGTCGGCAGTAAAACCGAGTTTTTTGTTCTTCAACAAATAATCCAGCCAAGCCAACTGTAATGCGTAAAGCGTTGCGATAATCAATGTCGCGTAGGCGAATAGCGCCAGACTGATATGGATCATCAGTTCCGGGCTGGCTTCCAGATGAGTGATATATTCCCCTGGCAGAAAGCAGACAAAGGCCAGGTTAATCATCGCAAAGCTGTAAACAATGGGCAGCAGGAACCAGCCACGATCACGTGAGGCGACCAAGGTCATCACCGAGCAGATGATCAAGCTGACGATAGAACTGATATTCAACAGGCTGAGGTTTTGCCCTGCGCTAACAGCAAAAATATGTTGCTGAAGTGCAATGGCATGGCTGACCAACGCCACTATGGCCGAAACAAGGGCCAACCGACGGTATGCACTGTTCTTCCGCAGCAAGCTGGGAATGATCAATCCAAGGCTGAGCAGGTAGGCTAACAAAGCCACAATAGAGAAAACGAGCATAGCGTTATTGAGCATCTACATAGTTATCGGGTTGTTTAATATACCAGTATAGCGTTGAGCCGTCCCTACTCCAACCAATCTCCAATGCGGTAGCAGAGATTGCCGCTACTTCGTGTTATAATCGCCGCAATTATTTCGCCATTGCGGCCTGACTTTTACGTTGAGCATGAGACGATGTTTGAAAATTTAACTGATCGACTGTCGCGCACTCTGCGCAATATTAGTGGCCGTGGGCGGCTGACTGAAGAGAATATCAAAGATACCCTGCGTGAAGTGCGTATGGCTTTGCTGGAAGCAGACGTTGCATTGCCCGTGGTGCGTGACTTTATCAACCGGGTAAAAGAGAGTGCCGTAGGGCATGAAGTCAATAAAAGCCTGACGCCTGGCCAAGAGTTCGTCAAGATTGTCAAAAGTGAACTGATCGCTGCTATGGGGGAGGTGAACACCGAACTCAATCTGGCAGCGCAGCCACCAGCAGTGGTGTTGATGGCGGGGTTGCAAGGGGCGGGTAAAACCACCAGCGTAGCCAAACTTGGTAAGTTTCTGAAAGAAAAACAGAAGAAAAAAGTGCTGGTTGTTTCTGCCGACGTCTATCGTCCCGCAGCGATCCGTCAGTTAGAAACCTTGGCCGAAGGTGTGGGCATTGATTTTTTCCCTTCTGATGTCAAAGAAAAACCGCTCGATATTGTTAACCGTGCGCTGCAACAGGCTAAACTGAAGTTTTATGATGTCTTGATCGTCGATACCGCTGGTCGTTTGCACGTTGACGAAGCGATGATGGACGAGATCAAACAGGTTCATGATGCGCTCAACCCGGTAGAAACCCTGTTTGTTGTCGATGCTATGACCGGCCAGGATGCAGCCAATACCGCCAAAGCGTTTAACGAGGCGTTAGCGCTGACAGGCGTGGTATTAACCAAAGTTGATGGTGATGCTCGTGGTGGTGCGGCATTATCTATTCGCCATATTACCGGTAAGCCGATTAAATTCTTGGGTGTGGGTGAAAAAACCGATGCGTTGGAGCCCTTCCACCCGGATCGCGTGGCTTCGCGCATTCTTGGCATGGGTGATGTGCTTTCGTTGATTGAAGAGATCGAAAGCAAGGTTGACCGTGAACAAGCTGAAAAACTGGCGAAGAAGTTGAAGCAAGGTGATGGATTCGACCTCACCGACTTCCTGGATCAGTTGAAGCAGATGCGTAATATGGGCGGAATGGCCAGCATGCTGAGCAAATTGCCAGGTGCGGGTCAGTTGCCGGACAACGTAAAATCACAAATGGACGACAAAGTATTGGTACGCATGGAGGCGATTATTAACTCCATGACGCTGAAAGAGCGGGCCAAGCCTGAAATCATCAAAGGTTCACGTAAACGCCGTATTGCACTGGGGTCGGGTATGCAAGTGCAGGATGTGAACCGCTTGTTAAAACAGTTTGATGATATGCAGCGGATGATGAAAAAGATGAAGAAAGGCGGAATGGCGAAAATGATGCGTGGCATGAAGGGTATGATGCCTCCGGGTTTTCCAGGCCGTTAAAACCGAGCCACATCGGTGATGTGGCTCGGTTTGCGGGTTATTGGTTAGCGGTGAAAACTGTCTGAAAATAACCAGAGTGCAAAATGTAATCCCGAGTAATCTACGCTTTAGATTGCTTTTTGCGCCAAAATGAGTAAAATTTTCGAGCTTTTTATATTGCAACCGGGCCCCGTCCCTCAATGGGGCCCGGCTGTTTTATTAACTAAAGAGGATGTTATGGTAACAATTCGTTTGGCACGTGGCGGCGCTAAAAAGCGTCCGTTCTATCAAGTAGTCGTGACCGACAGCCGCAATGCGCGTGATGGTCGTTTCATTGAGCGCGTAGGTTTCTTCAACCCAATCGCATCTGGTCAGGCCGAAGCACTGCGTCTGGATCTGGATCGTATTGAGCACTGGATTGGTCTGGGTGCGACTGTTTCTGATCGCGTTAGCGCGCTGATCAAAGACGCTAAGAAAGCAGCGTAATCTGTTGCGGTGGTGGCAATGAGCAAGCAACTCAAACCGGTGGTTCCTCAGCAACCGATTGTACTCGGCAAAATGGGTTCTACTTACGGCATCCGAGGTTGGCTCAGAGTGTTTTCATCCACCGAGAATGCCGAAAACATATTTGACTATCAGCCTTGGTTTATCCAGCGCTCGGGTCAGTGGCAGCTTGTCGAGTTGGAAGACTGGAAGCGCCATAATCAGGATCTGATCATCAAAATCAACGGTGTTGATGATCGGGATGCCGCGAATTTACTGACGAATTGTGAAATCGTTGTAGATTCTGAGCAATTGCCTTCTCTGGAAGGAGATGACTACTACTGGAAAGACCTGATGGGCTGCCAGGTAGTCACCACTTCAGGATACGAACTGGGTAAAGTCGTTGATATGATGGAAACCGGTTCAAACGACGTGATGGTCGTGCAGGCAAACCTGAAAGATGCATTCGGCATGAAGGAGCGGTTAGTTCCGTTTCTTCATGGGCAGGTTATCAAGAAAGTCGATCTCGCAGCCAAGGTCATCGAGGCTGAATGGGATCCTGGTTTTTGACCTTTGGTTTAATGGCCGAAGCAGATGGAATAACAACACGGGGATTGGCTGGTGTTTATTGGTATTGTTAGCCTATTTCCTGAGATGTTCCGTGCAATCACCGACTATGGGGTCACTAGCCGAGCAGTAAAAAATGGCCTGCTGAGTGTGCAGTGCTGGAGTCCACGAGACTTCACCCACGATCGGCATCGTACCGTGGATGACCGCCCTTATGGCGGTGGCCCGGGAATGTTGATGATGGTGCAACCTTTACGGGAAGCCATTACTGCAGCAAAAGCAGCGGCAGGCGAGGGCGCAAAGGTGATTTATCTTTCACCTCAGGGGCGCAAGCTGGATCAAACTGGCGTGTGCGAGTTAGCGGCTAATCAGAAGATGATTCTGGTTTGTGGCCGTTATGAAGGGATAGACGAGCGGGTGATCCAAACCGAAATTGACGAAGAATGGTCAATCGGCGATTACGTTCTCAGTGGTGGTGAACTGCCAGCAATGATCCTGATTGATTCAGTCGCCCGTTTTATACCGGGTGTTCTGGGCCATCAGGCATCAGCGGAAGAAGACTCTTTTGCTGATGGGTTGCTTGACTGCCCACACTATACCCGCCCAGAGGTGTTGGAAGGGATGGAGGTTCCACCAGTTTTACTGTCGGGAAACCATGCCGAGATACGTCGCTGGCGCTTAAAGCAGTCGCTGGGCCGAACCTGGCTTAGAAGACCTGAACTTCTAGAAAGCCTAGCTCTGACTGACGAGCAAGCGGTGTTACTGGCAGAGTTCCAACGGGAACATCTGGCCGAGTAACAGAACCATGAAGGGAACGTCTGAGTATTGTCTCGACGAGACCGATATATCAGTTTACCTAGGGTAAGAGACATATTATGAGCAACATTATTAAGCAAATTGAACAAGAGCAGATGAAGCAAGACGTACCTGCATTCCGTCCGGGTGATTCCGTGGAAGTCAAGGTATGGGTCGTTGAAGGTGCTAAAAAGCGTCTGCAGGCATTTGAGGGCGTGGTTATCGCTATTCGTAACCGCGGTCTGCACTCTGCATTCACTGTTCGTAAGATTTCCAACGGCGAAGGTGTTGAGCGTGTTTTCCAGACTCACTCCCCAGTAATCGACAGCATTACTGTTAAGCGTCGTGGTGCCGTTCGTAAAGCCAAACTGTACTACCTGCGTGAGCGTACTGGTAAGTCTGCTCGTATCAAAGAGCGTCTTAACTAAGATACAGCTAGCGCTGCATCCAAAAGTTAATAGCTATCAGGGGCTTATCGTTATGGTAAGCCCCTTTTTTATACAGTCCTCCGCTGGTCAGTTATCTTCCATACACCAATACCCTAATGAAAACTATGGGCTTTTTTGTCTATAGAAAAAGGAGTTGGCTTTATACCAACCCCTTTTCTTTTTAATTCCCACCGAATACTGACGACAAAAAAGAAGAGAAAGTTATAACCCGTACATTAAGGTGATTGAGGTGGTGGTATCCGTGTTTTTAGGCGCAGAAGCGGGTGGCTTGCTGTTGTAGTTTACCGTATAGGCCAGCCGTAAGGAGAAGTCGCTGTTTATAGCGACCGTGAGTGCCGTTTCCGAATTCAGCGTGGTTTGGTCGTTAGCCAGCGCAGAGATACCTTCAGACAGATGAGCATTATCAGTCAGTTTGTAGGAATAGTTGGCTGCACCGTAAGCTAATGCACGAGTCGTTTGACCACCAGCACGGTATTCATCATGGCGTACACCAGGGCCGAATTCGAGACGCAAATCATGAATTGGGCCGTTAAAGATCTGACGACCATAACCCCCGGTGATTGTGGTGCGCGAGTTATAACCGGCAAAACGATCATTTAGCCAGCCTAGCTGACCAAACATGTAATTACGGTCGGTTAGATTGTAACGAGTACGCCCACTGGCTTGATATCTTTCAGAAGAGCGTACATTGGCAGAGGTCGTGTTATTGGCTGAACCCCACAAACTGTAGGCGGTATTATTGTTAAACCAAGTCATCGTGGTATTGGCCAGTAACGCGGAGTTCTGGGAGTTGCCCGATTGCGCGTTATAACCAGCCTGAATATTGCCATCAAAGGGTGTCTTGGCAGTGGCTGGGTCGTCCATCGCAGTAAAAAGAGTATTGTCAGCAAAGACAGAAACACTGGTGAAGGCAGTCAAGCAACTAAAATATAATGGAATGGCGCGACGAGCGCATGAAGAGAGCATTTTGGATCCAGTTGTTAAGAGTGATATTAAGTGATAACGATCACATTATATCGGTTCCCCTCTAGGACAAAAACAGCCCCTGTTAGCTTAATTTTTTTATTTTATACCGTTACTTATTCACTTTTCTTCTACTATGGCGTCTTGATTTTAGCAGAGTAAAGCAGTGATGGGTCAGTAGCTTGAGGGCGGCGGGGAAGAGCCTGCTCATAACGGCAACGGGAAATATTCCGTTGCCGTCAAGAAGGCAATTACAGGAAGGCCGTGACCAGAAGGTAACCGGTGATACAAGAGCAAAATACACCGATCAAACCTGGGATAATAAAGCTGTGGTTGATGATAAATTTACCGATGCGGGTTGTTCCTGAACGGTCAAAGCCGATACATGCCAAGTCGCTGGGGTAAGTTGGTAAGACGAAGTAGCCATAAGCCGCTGGGAAAAAAGCCAACAACATTTTAGGGTCAACACCTAATTGTAAGGCCATTGGGGCAATGGCTGTCAGTGCGGCAGCCTGGCTGTTAACTAACTTGGAAACAAGGAATAGAACGATGGCATAAGTCCACGGTTGGTTTTTGACGACATCTTCCAACAGCAACTTCAAATCACCCATATGAGCCTGGAAGAATGTATCACTCATCCACGCCACACCAAATACAGAGAAAATGGCGACCATTCCGGCTTTGAATACGGCACCATTAGCGATCTCAGCGGGTTTGACTTTACAACCTATCAGGATAATGGCACCGGCTATCAGCATCATCATCTGGATCACCAGATTCATTGACAGCGGTTTTAGAGCACCTTTGGCATCTGCAAAGGAAGGGCGTAAGTCAGTGAAGGCACCCAGCATAACAACCACAGCGATAGCAGCAAAGAAGATCACCGTTGACCAGTAAGCCTGCTTGGGGAAGGTCTGGTTAAGTAAGGTTTCGGTACCACTATAAATATAGGCACGTTGTTCAGGATCTTTGATTTTTTCCTGGAACTCTGGGTCTTTATCTAAATCTTTACCGCGACGCAGACTCCATAATGCCGCCATCAGAACACCAACCAGTGATGCCGGGATAGAGATTGCAAGTATTTCCACCAACGAATAGGCTTTGCCAATACCATGCCCAGCAGCAATGATTGATACTAAGGATACAACGGCAACAGAAACCGGGGACGCCGTGATGGCCATTTGGGAAGCGACAGAGGCAACAGCCATTGGGCGTTCAGGACGAATTCCTTTCTTAATGGCAATATCTGCAATGATCGGGAACATGGTGTATACCACATGACCGGTACCGCAGAGAAACGTCAGTGTCCAGGTAGTAAAGGGAGCGAGTAGAGTAATGTGCTGTGGATGGCGGCGGAGTAGTCGTTCGGCGTATTGCATCATGACATTTAAGCCACCAGCTGTTTGCAATACTGAAGCACAACCGATTACCGCTAAAATGGTTAGCATGACATCAACAGGAGGCTTACCTGGTTGCAAACCAAATATAAAGCAAAGCAAGAATAAGCCAATCCCACTTATTAAGCCTAGCCCCATACCGCCAAATCGGGTACCGACTAATAAGCAAAGAATAATGACTGAAAATTCCAGAGTGATCATGTGATTCCCTTGTAATAAATGAAGAACTGCTAACGCTGACCAAAAAACCTAGGCTATGCGGACTCTATCTGTGTGCCCCCTAGAAAGAGGTATGAGCGCTTTAGCGTTATAGTTATCCATTTGGCGTGAGATAACTGTGAGATTCCGCAATTTTTATTCACTAAGAGGGGGGAGTTTTCAGTGATAAATAGAGGTAAATAACGAATGAAAAATAAATGCTAGCTAATCGTGTTGCAATTGTATTTCAAATGTTTAATTGGCGTGCGAGCTAATTTTATTCGCTTCAGATTGTTTTTTAATCAGCAATTAAGATGGGAGATTGTTTTTTGTACACCTCTATGTCCAATCTTATTCAAGTTTCTGTTAGTGACAACAGGGGAGTCATTAGGTGGATACTATGACTTTTACAAAGCACATTGATGTAAACTAAAGTGTACGATAATAGTGACTCGCTTAGCTGTTGGGTGACTTTAAGATGTTTATTTTTTAATAAAAATAGCCTATTGAATGCCGATTTTTAACCAAAGGTGATGTTCTTCAGTAGATTTTATTCTGGATTATTTAATTTACACTAAATGGATTGAAATCTTTACACCGTGTGGTAATGTAGTCGCACATCATCCTTAATGATCTCACTACGCTCAAACATACGGTAAATGATAGGGAATAGCATCATGCAAAAAGACGCGCTCAACAACGTACATATTATGGCAGAACAGGTACTCATTACTCCGGAAGAGCTGAAGAACCAGTTTCCACTCAGTGTGAGCGATGAGCATGAAATTGCTACAGCTCGTCGCACTATTGCCAATATTCTTAAAGGGCAGGACCACCGCCTGCTCGTCGTTTGCGGACCTTGTTCGATCCATGATCCCGATGCGGCACTGGATTACGCTCGTCGGCTAAAATCCCTGTCGGCTGAATTGAGCGATCAACTGTATATTGTTATGCGTGTCTATTTTGAAAAACCAAGAACCACGGTTGGCTGGAAAGGGCTGATTAACGATCCCTATATGGATGGTTCTTTTGACGTTGAAGAGGGGCTGCATATTGCCCGTCGCCTGCTGTTGGATCTGGTTGGTATGGGATTGCCATTGGCAACTGAAGCGTTGGACCCTAACAGCCCACAATATTTGGGTGATTTGTTTAGTTGGTCAGCGATTGGTGCCCGTACTACCGAATCACAGACACACCGGGAAATGGCTTCTGGTCTTTCGATGCCGGTGGGTTTCAAGAATGGAACCGATGGCAGTTTAGGCACAGCAATCAATGCTATGCGTGCTGCATCCATGGCGCACCGTTTTGTCGGCATTAACCAGGCTGGGCAGGTTTGTTTATTGCAAACGCAAGGCAATCCGGATGGTCATGTGATCCTGCGTGGCGGCAAAGCCCCTAACTACAGTGCCGAGCATGTTGCCGCTTGTGAAAAACAGATGCGCGATGCGGGACTCCATCCTTCCTTAATGATAGATTGCAGTCATGGTAACTCAAATAAAGACTACCGCCGTCAGCCGACGGTTGCGGAGTCGGTTGTTGAGCAGATCAAGGCAGGTAACCGTTCGATTACCGGTATCATGCTGGAAAGTAATTTACATGAAGGTAGCCAGTCTTCAGAGCAACCCAAGGTAGATATGCGCTATGGTGTTTCGGTGACCGATGCCTGTATTGACTGGCAAAGTACCGAAGCTCTGTTGCGGAAAATGCATCACGAGCTGGGAACTGTGCTGAAGTCACGCATTGGAGAGTAGTGATTTATGGTGGCTGAACTGACCGTATTACGCGATCAAATTGATGAAGTAGATAAAGCGTTGTTAGCTCTGTTAGCAAAACGACTAGAGCTGGTGGCCGAAGTGGGTGAGGTCAAAAGTCGCTATGGCTTACCGGTTTATGTTCCTGAACGAGAAGCCGCAATGTTGGCTTCTCGCCGTAAAGAGGCGGAAGGTCTCGGTGTTCCACCCGATTTGATCGAAGATGTTTTGCGCCGCGTAATGCGTGAGTCTTATACCAGTGAAAATGACAAGGGATTTAAAACCCTCTGTCCGCAGTTGCGGCCAATCGTGATTATTGGCGGCAACGGTCAGATGGGGCGTTTGTTCAACCGGTTACTGACGTTGTCTGGCTATCAAGTCAAAGTGCTGGATAGGGAAGATTGGCCGCAGGCAGGGAGCTTGCTGGCGGATGCTGGGATGGTGATAGTCAGTGTCCCTATTCACGTTACAGAACAGGTCATAAACCAACTGCCTCCGTTGCCGGAAGATTGCATTTTGGTGGATTTAGCTTCGGTGAAGAACCGACCATTGCAGGCGATGTTGGCTGTGCACCCTGGCCCGGTGGTAGGTTTACACCCGATGTTTGGCCCGGATGTTGGCAGTGTGGCGAAGCAGGTTGTGGTCTATTGTGATGGTCGCCAACCTGAGGCTTATCAGTGGTTACTCGATCAACTGCAGGTCTGGGGCGCTCGGTTACACCGCATTAGTGCGGTTGAACATGACCAGAACATGGCTTTTATTCAGGCGTTGCGTCACTTTGCTACTTTTGCTTATGGTTTGCATCTGGCTGAAGAAAATGTGCAATTGGAGTCGTTGCTGGCACTCTCTTCGCCCATCTATCGCTTGGAACTGGCCATGGTAGGGCGATTATTTGCTCAGGATCCACAGTTATATGCCGATATCATTATGTCGTCGGATGAGAATATCCGCTTGATCAAACGTTACTACCAGCGGTTTGGTGAGGCGATTAAGCTATTGGAGCAAGGGAATAAACAGGCATTTATCCAAAGCTTTTGCAAAGTAGAGCAATGGTTTGGTGATTATGCTCAGCGTTTCCTGGTTGAGAGCCGTTCACTATTGCGTCAGGCGAGTGATAATCGTCAGTAGAATATTAATGAAAGGGCTAGTGTTCGGTAAAACTGAACCCTAGCCCAGTGTCATGAGTTAAGCAGGATTAACCGGTACAATATTTTCACTGGGATAGCACCCTAATACTTTCAACGAGCGGGTGAGTGGTGCCAGGTCTTTCAGGGCTTTTTCCATCGTTGCAGAACGCAAGTTAGCTTGTACATCAATATAAAACATCTCTTCCCACGGATTGCCATTGATTGGGCGAGACTCCAATTTAGTCATGATGATGTTGTTGTCACGCAACACCAATAAGGCTTCAACCAATGCACCAGACTGTTGGCCAGTGGCCATAATCAGCGTAGTTTTGGCTGGCACTTGCTCAGAAACATCAATCGCTTTACGTGCCAGGACAATGAAACGGGTAATGTTCTGTTTTTGGTTGGCCAGATTATGCTCAAGGACTTGCAGGTTATACAATGCCCCACCGGCTTCGCTACCCAATGCGGCGATCGTTGGCGAGTTCAGCTTGGCGACTTTTTCCATCGCTGCCGCAGTGCTTTCACAATACTCAATCTTCCAGTGAGGGTAGTGATTAATAAAATGGCTACATTGCTGGAAAGGTTGGGGGTGGCTGTAGACAACCTCTATCTGTTGCAAAGTCGTCGTTCCTGACACCAATACGCAGTGATCAATAGGCAATGTGAGCTCACCGATAATTGATAGGCTGGTATGTTGCAATAGGTCGTACACATCATTGATAGAGCCTGAACTGGTATTTTCGATTGGCACAATAGCGTAGTCAGCTTGCCCCGTTTCTACCTGAGTGAAAATGTCCTGAAATTTTTGACAACCACATTCTATTAGTTGATCGAAATGGCGGGCTGCATATTGGCGAGCTGCCAAATGTGAGTAGGAGCCTTTGGGTCCTAAAAAGGCAATACGTACTGAGTCTTGGCTAATTTGGTTTAGTTGATGTTGCAGCAAGGCTTGTTGAGTCAGTACGGAATCTTCGATGATCAGCTGGAACAGGCGGGTAATATAGAAACCGTCTAAATCATAAGGTTTTGCCGCGCTTACCAGCGCGTTCAGTAGATCGCGCTCCCGTTCTTTATCACGGATCGGGCGGTGTGAATGTAGTTTGGTTTTACCCACTTCAATGGCCAGTTCTCGGCGTTCTGCCAGTAGAGCCAGTAATTTCATATCCAGAGCGCTGATTCGCTCACGTAGTACCAGTAACGGGTTGTCAGTCATAGTCAGTTTTGCCTTGTATTCTATCGCTGAGTTCATGTTCCCACGACCCCACATAACTCCTAGAGGCGTGAACTAGGGCAGGGTTGCAATTTTTTGCCAAGTAACCATAAAAAAAAGTACCATAAAAAAAAGCACCATAAAAAAAGCCCCCAGTATCAGGGGGCTTTGTTATTCGTCTTCGCACTTTTTTTCATATGACGAAAAGCCCCCCATTCATGGGAAGGTAAAAAAGAATGCGAAGAGGAACAGGTTATGGCTCATCATTATCCCAAAGGTGTGTGATTGAGTGTTTAAAGTAACCGTTGGCTTTTCTCTCTGTCAATAAAAACTGCGAGACAAAAAACGCGCCCGGAGGCGCGTTCGATAGTAAGCGGCTACTTATTGGGTTTACTTCTCTTCCGGGATCACTTCCGGAGCGAGATCTTTTACACTGGCAGAGGCTCGGCGAGCTTCGCTTTTGTGTTGTACTTTGTTCAACTGACGCTCAAGTTTGGTAATCAGTTCGTTAATGGCAGCATACATATCTTCATGTTTGGCACTGGCAACCAATGGGCCATTAGGTGTAGTAATTGTTGCGTCTACTGCAAACCCCTGCGGTTCTTTAGAGAGAACAATATGGGGGTTAATCAGCTGCGCCTGCCATTTTTCCAGTTTTCTGAGACGGTCTTCGACGTGACTACGGATTGCGGAAGTGATATCCATTTGTTTGCTGGTAATGTTGACTGTCATATAACTTACCTCTCTGTCTTTCCGTCTTGGTTAAATTCAGCATACCGCGCTTTCCAACGAAATGCGTGAGAAAAGTCTTATATTTTTGTCGCTTTTTGCAAAGTTAACTCAATCTGTGATTTAACAGATAAAATCGCTATCTGATACTTGAGTGTCGGCAAAAAATCGCGCATTATCGATAGGTTAAGGGCTCGCATAATTTATCTAATGTTATGTTTTTATGAGTAAAATTTCTCTGTGATGTTTGACGTGGCTGTTTTCAGGCTGGTTGCCCAACAGTGAGGTGGAACCAGCAGACTTCTCCATGTTTGAGCAATATGTCAATGACCCTCGCGTTACGCCACCCGCTGAGCTGCAAACACACCTCTATCTTTTCTATCTCTCGGTGAAGTAATCCTGCCTGACTGTTGCGTTCGAGGTTCGCATCACGGCGGTTCGTGGTGTTAACGGACGCTAATTGCCCCGTTTAGTGCGGGGTTTCCCTCAATGTCGTGCTGGCAAGTCACACGTTGCATCAGTGTTTGGATCAGATCAAGCATGGCATGTTGAGTGAGCGTCATGGCTCGGCGGGCACTGGTGGCAAGCGCCAGTCGGGTTGTGAGGGGGGGAGAGCCAATCTGCCGCATATGCAGCAGCTCTGCTTTTTCAAAGCGTACCAATGCCATTTGTGATAATACCGCGCAACCTAGACCATCACAGACTAGTTCCAGAATGGCTGGGACGCTGTCGATTTCCAGTGCGATATTCGGGTGGTAGCCTTGCTCTGCCAGTGCCGATTCAACCAGCATCCGAATGGAATGTGGCTTGGAAGGGATCACCAGCGGTTTATCTGCCAGTGCCGTAAGCGATACGACATCATCCGATTGAGTAGACGTGGCGCGTTCGATCAAATAGAGCGGCTCATTGCTGATCGGAATGATGTCGATTTCGGTGGTCGGTGTGGGGGTGTATAACAGAGCGATATCCATACGGCCATTACGCAGTGATTCCTGCATATTGATCGACAACCCTTCACAAATAGCCAGTGAAGCATGTGGCATTTTCTGGTGGAACGCCCGTGTTAACGGAACCGTCAGCAGGCGTGACAGGCTTGGCGGTAGGCCGACAACAACGTGCCCAGATAGCGCTCCTTTAGCTTTGCTAACGATCTCGCGGGTACGTTCGACCTGGTGAAGTATCCCTAGCCCATGTTCCAGCAAGGCTTTCCCTGCTTCGGTCATGGTGACACCACGCCCATTGCGCAGTAACAAAGACTGTTGCAGTTCAACTTCGAGTTGGCGGATCTGGCGGCTGATGGCGGACTGGGCAATGTCCAGCATGACGGCGGCTTTGGTAAAGCTGCCTAACTCGGCAACATGGACGAAATACTCGATTTGTTTCAGATCCATACTGATGCTCCTTTTGTCACTCTAGCACTGGCCGCACTTTTCCTGCAATTGCATGACGATGTCGTTTGCTGTGCTCTCGGTCACGCTATCTCAAAATAGCATATCTAATAGTTTGAAATGCCTATTTTACAAGTTGTTTACACACTGAATAATGACCCTATGCACCACTGGGCCATAACCTCATTGCTGCGTATCAGTGCGTTATTCCGCAGCCGATAGTTTCAAAACGCTGTGTTATCAGTCATCGACTCAAGGGAAAAGATGTTATGCAAAAGCCTATCTCAACCCTCTTTATGCGTGGCGGAACATCACGCGGTCCTTTTTTTAACCAAGCGGATTTGCCCACCGATCCCAAACAGCGTGACCGTATCCTGCTTGCGGTGATGGGCTCACCGGATCGTCGCCAGATCGACGGTTTAGGGGGGGGCAACCCGCTGACCAGTAAAGTCGGCATTGTTGGCAAAGGCACAACACCGGGCATTGATCTCACATTTCTTTTTGCACAAGTCGTCCCGGATAAGCCGATTGTTGATACCTCTCCTAACTGCGGCAATATGCTTGCCGCCGTGGTGCCTTTTGCATTGGAGACCGGAATAGTCAGCCCTCAGGGGGAGACCAGCACTTTCCGTGTATTGACACTGAACACCGACATGCAGTGCGACATTACCGTACAAACGCCCAATGGGCAGGTGGCGTATGAAGGTCATGTCCGTATTGACGGCGTCCCAGGGACGGCAGCTCCCATCACCATTAACTTTCTCGATACCGCAGGTTCGGTGTGTGCCGAGTTGTTGCCGACCGGCAATGTAATGGATTCGGTTGAGCTCCCCGGTATGGGGCGGCTTGATGTGACCTGTATTGATAACGGGATGCCGCTGGTGATCATGCGTGCGGCTGATGTTGGCCGCACGGGCCGCGAGCCGGTGGCTGACCTTAATGCGGATATCGAGCTGAAAACACGCCTAGAGGCGCTGCGCCTGCATTGTGGCTATCTGATGGGGTTGGGCGATGTGGCACAAAAAACCTATCCCAAAATGTGTCTGATTGCCCCGCCAGTCAATGGGGGGAGTATTGCGACCCGTTGTTTCATTCCCCATGTCTGCCACGACGCGATAGGTGTGCTGGCGGCGGTAACGGTTGGTACGGCGTGTGTATTAACCGGCTCGGTAGCGGATGGCGTGGCCCAACTGCCTGAAGGGGCGCTCAAGCGAGTGTCTGTTGAGCATCCCTCGGGGGAGTTTTCTGTCGATCTGGCGCTCAGTGCGGATGATCCACAACGGGTTGAAAAAGCGGCATTGCTGCGTACTGCACGCTTGATTATGCGGGGGGAGGTGATGGTACCTATCCCCTGACCACACGAAAAAGCGCGATATAGGGGCCCCTGTATCCGATGTTCGATCCGTATATTTGGCAATCGGTTAACCGGTTCGCTATCTGCACGAAGCACTTTGCAAACGCCCATCAACCGGCTTAGCAACCGCTTCAGTGGCGGCACGCCGTGTAACATCAGATTTTTAAAGGATCACTCATGCAAAAAGATATCATTGATGTTCAACACGTTATTGACCAAAGTCGGTTTTCGCCGTTTCAGTGGCTGACTTTTATTTTATGCTTTTTGATCGTTTTACTGGATGGCTTTGATACGGCAGCGATTGGTTATATCGCCCCCTCGTTGCTACAAGAGTGGGGGCTGGAGAAAAAGGATCTGGCTCCGGTATTGAGTGCAGCGCTGTTTGGTTTGGCGGCGGGAGCCCTGTTCGCCGGGCCGTTGGCAGATCGTTTCGGACGCAAGCTGGTGCTACTGGTCTCTGTGTTGTTGTTTGGCGTGTTTAGCCTGGCGTCCGCCTATGCCGCAAATCTACACTCTCTGACCGCCCTGCGTTTTTTAACTGGCGTAGGGTTGGGGGCGGCAATGCCTAATGCCGTCACATTGATGAGCGAGTTCAGCCCCAGCCAGCGACGCGCCATGATCACCAATGCCATGTTCTGTGGTTTTCCGCTTGGGGCCGCATTGGGAGGGGGCCTGGCGTCATTGATGATCCCGCAATGGGGATGGCGCAGTGTGCTGATGTTGGGTGGGGTCGTACCGCTGGTGTTGGTATTGGTGATGCTACGCTATCTGCCAGAATCGGTGCGTTATCTGGTGGCGAAAGGGAAACCGGTTGAACGCGTGCGCAGTATCCTCTCTCGTATTTCTCCGCAAGTTTATTCTGCCAAAGCGTTTGTACTGACTGAAGTAACCGCAGAGCAGGGGCTGCCAGCCCAGAGCGGTGTGCAGGTGATCCTCTCCCGCCGTTACCTCGTTGGCTCTGTCATGTTATGGCTGACTTATTTTATGGGGTTGGTCATCTTCTACGCCTTGATCAACTGGATGCCAATCCTGTTTCGTGAGGCCGGTTTGACGCCGAAAACCGCATTGCTGATCTCTGCATTATTCCCGTTAGGTGGCGTGGGGGCGGTGTTCTGCGGTTGGCTGATGGATCGCTTTAACGCTGATCGCACCATTGCTGTCTGTTATGCCCTCACCGCCGTGGCCGTTGCTGCTATTGGTCAGATGGCTCACAACGTCGGGCTGCTGGTGGCGGTGGTGTTTGTTGCCGGTACGTTAATGAATACGGCGCAGTCTTCCATGCCCGCGTTGGCAGCGGTTTTTTATCCCACCGCTGGTCGTGCCACTGGGGTAGCCTGGATGCTTGGTCTCGGGCGTTTTGGCGGGATTGCCGGTTCATTTCTGGTGGCTGAATTAGCGCGCCGTCATCTCGATTTCAGTGAAATATTTGTCGTGATCGCCTTCCCTGCATTGGTTGCCACTATTGCGTTGTTGATCAAACAGTTCAGCGCACAAGCTAGAGCACGACGTGACAAGCAGCAGGCTAAGGTGGCGATGGCGTCAGACGGGGCTATTGAGTTGACGGTGAGAGAGTGACTGCCTATTCGCGTGCGACATAGGGATAACACCACAAATTGAGTGATTTTTGAATTGAACAGGATGAACACATGATTATTGATTGTCACGGTCATTACACCACTGCACCTAAAGCGCTCGAAGTATGGCGTAACCAGCAGATTGCAAATCTGGCAACGCCTCATCTGGGGCCGAAAGTGTCATCGCTCAGCATCAGTGACGATGAACTGCGCGAGACGATTGAACAGAATCAGCTACGTCTGCTGAAGGAGCGTGGCCTGGATATGGTGGTGTTTTCACCCCGAGCCAGCTTTATGGCTCATCACATTGGCGATTTCAACACCAGCGCCACCTGGTCGGCTATTTGCAATGAGCTCTGTTTCAGGGTGTCGACGTTATTTCCCGATCACTTTATTGGCGCGGCGATGTTGCCACAGTCACCCGGTGTCGATCCCGCGAGTTGTATCCCAGAACTTGAGCGTTGTATCAATGAGTATGGTTTTGTCGCCATTAACCTGAACCCGGATCCTTCTGGTGGGTACTGGAATTCACCGCCGCTGTATGACCGCCATTGGTATCCGATTTATGAAAAGATGGTGGAGTACGATATCCCAGCGATGGTGCATGTTTCCACCAGTTGCAATTGCAATTTCCACACCACGGGCGCGCACTATCTGAATGCCGACACCACCGCATTTATGCAGTGCCTGACGTCTGATCTGTTCAAGGACTTTCCCACCCTGCGTTTTGTTATTCCCCATGGTGGGGGAGCAGTACCCTATCACTGGGGGCGTTTCCGTGGGCTGGCACAAGAGCTGAAAAAGCCGGACCTGCGTGAACATCTGCTGAAAAATATTTTCTTTGATACCTGTGTCTATCATCAGCCAGGGATAGACCTGCTGACCAACGTGATCCCGGTGGAGAATGTCTTGTTTGCATCAGAAATGATCGGTGCAGTACGCGGTATTGATCCACAAACCGGTCACTACTATGACGATACCCGACGCTACATAGAAGGAGCTGCGCTGACGGATGCACAGCGTGGCCTGATTTATGAGGGCAATGTTCGTCGTGTTTATCCTCGCTTGGATCAGGCGTTGAAAAATAGAGGCCGCTAAATCTGAAGGCGTGCACGGTGCTCGTGAAGGAGAAAAGTGATGAAAAATTTGAATCAACTGGGGGTAGTTCACCGCAGTATTGAACGTGCCGACCCCGAGGCGGTTAAGGCGCTATCGGCTTTTGGGGTAGCGACACTGCATGAGGCAATGGGGCGAGTGGGATTAATGAAGCCCTATATGCGCCCCGTCTATCCCGGCGCAAGAATGTGTGGAATCGCAGTGACCGTGCTGCTGCAACCCGGTGATAACTGGATGATGCATGTGGCCGCAGAGCAACTGAAGAAAGGTGATGTGCTGGTCGCTGCCTGTACCAGCGATTGTGAGGATGGGTTCTTTGGCGATCTGCTGGCCACCAGTTTTCAGGCTCGTGGTGCTCAGGGGCTGATCATCGATGGTGGGGTACGCGATGTGCGTGATCTTGAACAGATGAACTTCCCTGTTTTCTCTCGTGCCATCCATGCCAAAGGCACCATTAAGGCCACGCTGGGTTCAGTGAATATTCCTGTGGTGTGTGCTGGGGCACTGGTGGAGCCAGGTGATGTCATTGTGGCTGATGTGGATGGTGTGGTGGTGGTTCCCTCAGCCAAGGCAGGTCTGGTGGCACAGAAAGCCCGCGAGCGTGAAGAGAAAGAGGCAGAGAAGCGGCAATTACTGGCTTCTGGGGTGCTAGGACTGGATATGTACAACATGCGTGAACCGCTCACCAAAGCCGGATTGCGTTATATCGACTGACTGACAGGGGAAAGAGTCTATGGAACCCGAATTGATTGAAAACGGGTGCATCGGGTTGCTTGGGTACGGTGAAGTGGGGCGTATTCTGGCAGAGGATCTGCGTGCCAGGGGGATAAAGCAACTGTGTACTTATGACAGCAAATTTTCCCAGCCAGCAACAGCAGGGCAGGCACTATTAGCACACGCTCAACAACACGGTGTGGTGGCGGTTGAGAGTGCCGCTGCACTGGGCGCTGCCAGTCAATTTATTATTTGCGCAGTGACTGCCGACCAAACAGTCAACGCAGCACAGGCTTGTGCTGGTGGTATCGGTAAGGGTGTTGGGTTTCTCGACTTCAATTCAGCGTCGCCAACATCTAAACAACAGGCGGCAAAGGCAATAGAGGATGCTGGTGGCCTCTATGTAGAAGGTGCGGTGATGACCTCTGTCCCACCGTATCGCATCCGAGTGCCACTGCTGCTGGGAGGGCCGGCGGCGCACCGCATGCTGCCGACTCTGCTGGCGTTGGGGTTTGATGCCAAAGTGGCGTCCGAAACACTGGGGGTAGCTTCGGCCACCAAGATGTGCCGCAGTGTGATGATCAAGGGGCTGGAAGCGCTGGTGATTGAGAGTTTTACCGCAGCCCGCGCCTACGGTGTGGAAGATCAGGTTTTGGCCTCACTGGCAGAGACGTTTCCCAGTATTGATTGGCAGCAGCAAGGCAGTTATTTCTTTCAGCGGGTGATTGAACATGGACGCCGCCGCGCAGAAGAGATGCGTGAAGTGGCTGCCACCATAAGCGAGATCGGCCTAGAGCCTGCAATGGCATCAGGCACGGTAGTGCGCCAGGCGTGGATAGCGGATCAGGCTGAGCAAGGGATTTTTGGTGCCCGTTCTGATGCCGCTTTTGCGCGCAGTACAGATTGGCGAACCGAAGCGGACCGACTACTCAATGATATCGCTAAAAAACCACCAGGGGGAGTGCATGAAGTTTGAAAAGACACCGGGATGGCTTGACTGGTATGCCAACCCATCGAAACCACATTTTGTTCTACCGCCCGGCAGTGTGGATGCTCATTGTCATGTGTTTGGCCCAGGCGAGCACTTTCCATATGCCGAAGAGCGGAAATACACGCCCTGTGATGCCAGCAAACAGCAGCTGTTTGCGTTGCGTGATCACTTGGGTTTTTCCCGCAATGTGATTGTACAGGCCACCTGCCATGGCGCGGATAACCGCGCGATGGTGGACGCTTGTCTGGCTGCTAATGGCAAGGCCCGTGGTGTGGCGACTGTACGGCGCGATGTGTCAGATGAGACGTTACAAGCGTTACATGCCGCGGGGGTGCGTGGGGTGCGCTTCAATTTTGTTAAACGGTTGGTGGATTTCACCCCAAAGGCGGCATTGCAGGAAATTGCCGCCCGCATTGCCCCACTGGGTTGGCATATCGTGGTTTATTTCGAAGCGCAGGATCTCGGTGAATTACGCGACTTTTTTACTGCGTTACCCACAGTGGTGGTGGTGGACCATATGGGGCGGCCCGATGTTCGCCAACCGGTGGATGGGCCGGCGTTCTCCGCGTTTGTCGAATTGATGACACAGCATCCGCATATCTGGTCAAAAGTGAGCTGTCCAGAGCGTTTGTCGGTGACAGGCCCAGCCGCACTGAATGGTGAACGGCAGAGTTACCGGGATGTAGTGCCGTTTGCTCGGCACTTGGTCGAACAGTTCCCCGACCGTGTGCTGTGGGGGACGGACTGGCCACACCCCAACCTGAACAACGCTATGCCAGATGATGGACTGCTGGTGGATTTTATTCCACTGATTGCAGAAACGGCACTGTTGCAGCGCAAGCTGCTGGTCGATAACCCGATGCGGCTTTACTGGCCGGAGGAAATCTGACATGGCACTCGATAAACCGTACCAAGATGTTCCAGGAACCACCATTTTTGACGCAGACCAGTCACGCAAGGGGTACTGGCTTAACCAGTTCTGCTCTTCTTTGATGAAGGCAGAGAACCGCGCGCGTTTCAAAGCGGATGAACGTGCCTATCTTGATGAGTGGGCGATGAGTGATGAGCAAAAACAGGCGGTGCTGGCACGTGACCTGAATCGCTGTATTGCCTTGGGAGGCAATATCTATTTTCTCGCCCGCATCGGTGCCACTGATGGATTAAGTTTTCAGCAAATGGCGGGCAGCATGACGGGAATGGATGAAGATGCATACCGTGACATGATGATCCTCGGTGGACGCGATATCGAAGGCAACCGTTATCAACATGAGTGGGAGGAGAAAAAGTAATGGCTCATATTTCTGCGAGTGTCTATACCTCCCATGTGCCTGCGATTGGTGCAGCACTGGATCTTGGCAAGGCCCATGAACCCTATTGGGCCTCGGTATTCGATGGCTATGCGTTTTCCAAGGCATGGATCCGCGACAACCCGCCCGATGTGATCTTTCTGGTGTATAACGACCACGCCACTGCCTTTGACCTCGATATCATTCCCACCTTTGCGCTCGGTACTGCGGCAGAGTACCCGATAGCAGATGAAGGCTGGGGGCCACGCCCGGTGCCCACTGTGTATGGGCATCCCGAATTGGCCGCTCATATTGCACAAAGTGTGATCCGTGATGATTTTGACTTGACGCTGGTCAATCGGATGCCGGTTGACCATGGTCTGACGGTGCCACTGTCGCTGATGTTTGGCCAGCCATCTGCCTGGCCCTGCAAAGTGATCCCGCTGGCGGTGAACGTGGTGCAGTATCCCGTTCCTTCCGGTCAGCGCTGTTTCCAGTTGGGGCAGGCGATCAGCCGTGCTGTGGCGTCGTTTGATGAGGATCTGAATGTGCAAATCTGGGGCACTGGCGGTATGAGCCATCAGATACAGGGGCCACGTGCTGGGCTCATCAACTCACCGTGGGATAACCACTTTCTTGACCAACTGATTGCTGATCCGGCGGCGCTGGCCACTATGCCGCACATTGATTATGTACGTGAAGCCGGATCGGAAGGTATTGAATTGGTGATGTGGTTGATTGCCCGTGGTGCCATGGCGGATGTGGCTGGCGGGGCGACGCCTCGGCTGGCACATCGCTTCTACCACGTTCCGGCATCTAATACTGCGGTGGGTCACTTGATTTTGGAGAATGTCTTATGAGCAACACACTTAAGGTCGCCCTCGCCGGGCCAGGTGCCTTCGGCATTAAACACCTGGAGGCGATTAAAGCGATTCCTGATGTGGAAGTGGTGTCACTGATTGGCGCACGTCTTGATGCTGCCAATGCCGTGGCCGAACAATATGGTATCCCCCATGTCACTACCCAGTTGGCGGACACACTGGCCCTGCCAGAGGTCGATGCGGTGATCCTGGCCACTCCCACCCAATTGCATGCCTCTCAGGCGATAGCCTGTATGCAGGCAGGCAAACACGTTCAGACCGAAATTCCTTTAGCGGATTGCTGGGCAGACGCCCAAGCGGTTCTGGCCGCACAACAGGTGACCGGCAAAGTCGCCATGGTGGGGCACACTCGGCGTTTTAATCCCAGCCATCAGTGGATTTATCGCCGAACCGTTGCTGGCGAGTTCAACCTCCAGCAAATGGATGTTCAGACCTATTTTTTCCGACGTACCAATATGAACGCGTTGGGGCAGCCCCGTAGTTGGACAGACCATCTTCTTTGGCACCATGCCGCGCATACCGTTGATCTGTTTGCCTACCAGACCCGCTCACGTATCGTCAAAGCCAATGCCATTCAAGGGCCGATCTCGGCTGCTTTAGGGATTGCCATGGACATGTCAATTCAACTTAAGGCTGAAAATGGTGCCATCTGCACCTTGTCTCTCTCATTCAATAATGATGGCCCGCTCGGCACCTTCTTCCGCTATATCGGTGATAGTGGCACTTACCTTGCCCGTTACGATGATTTGTACAGCGGTAAAGAAGAAAAAATCGACGTTTCTGATGTTGATGTCTCGATGAATGGCATCGAATTGCAGGATCGCGAATTTTTTGCCGCGATCCGAGAAGGGCGTGAGCCCAATGGCAGTGTGGCGCAAGTGCTCGATTGCTATCGAGTATTACATGAACTTGAACAGCAATTGCAGGGTAAGTAACAGGTTGATTTTCTGATAAATATCTCGTCTATATCCAAAATGATTCGGGTTGATTGCTGTGGCCCCATTAGGGGGGAGGCTCAGGAAGAGCCGAGTATTTAGGCGTAGCCAACACCACTGCCCCTTGAAGTATCACAGGTATACCCGTGGGTTGTATAACGGCTTGAGGAGAACGTGATGAAAACACAAATCGCTATTATTGGCGCAGGACCTTCAGGGTTGTGTCTGGCACTGTTACTGAGCCAGAAAGGTATCAAGAGTGTGGTATTGGAAAGACAGACGCGCGACTATGTCGAAGCGCGCGTGCGCGCCGGGATACTTGAGCAAGGTATGATAGATCTCATTCGCCATGCAGGAGTTGGGGGTCGAATGGACAAGGAAGGCTTGCTCCATGAGGGTTTCAGCCTGGTGTTTGATCATCAGATCAAACGGATCGATCTCGCGGGTTTGAGTGGTGGAAAAAAGGTCATGGTCTATGGTCAGACTGAATTGACTAAAGATTTGTACGATAAGGTATTGCAGGACGATAACATCCAAGTCATTTTTGAAGCGCGGGATGTGTTGCCGACAGGCTTTTTTGACAATAAACCCACCATCAGTTTCATCGCCAACGGTGAACCGCAGGTATTGCACTGCGACTATATCGCCGGTTGTGATGGCTACCATGGCGCATCACGTGCCGCGGTACCGAAGGATCGTTTGCGGGAGTATGAACGCGTTTATCCTTTTGGCTGGCTGGGGCTGCTGGCAGAGACTCCGCCAGTCCATGAAGAGTTAATTTATGTCAATCACCCGCGTGGCTTTGCATTGTGCTCCATGCGTTCTCATACCCGCAGCCGCTATTATCTGCAAGTTCCGCTGACTGATCAGGTGGAAGCGTGGTCAGATGACGCATTTTGGCATGAGTTGCGCCTTCGCCTGCCAGAACCTTATGCCAGCACACTGGTCACTGGGCCGTCATTCGAAAAAAGTATTGCACCGTTGCGTAGCTTTGTGGTTGAACCTTTGCGCTTTGGCTCTTTGTTCCTGGTGGGTGATGCTGGGCACATTGTGCCGCCAACTGGGGCTAAAGGATTGAATTTGGCGGCCTCCGATGTGCACTATCTGTCAACTGCGTTGATCGCTTGGTATGAGGCGGGGCGTCAGGATCTGCTTGATCGTTACTCCGAAACGGCGCTGCGTCGTATTTGGGCAGCGGTGCGCTTCTCATGGTGGTTTACCTCTGTGATGCACAAATTCTCCGATGACCCGATTGAGCAGAAAATTCAGGTGGCTGAGTTGGAATACCTGATGCGGTCACAAGCAGGTCAAACGACGATTGCTGAAAACTATGTTGGGTTAGATTTTGCCGCAGATTTTGTCTAATCCAGTCACTGTACGATAAGGATGGCGAACTCGGCATCCTTACTCCTGAGTCTATGGTACTACCCCAATGTGGCTGTCTTGCCCAGCAAGATGAACATCGTACATACCAGCCCCATCAGTTCCAACGTTACTAATGAACCACTATATACAAAACCGTATGTACGGTGGTGTGAGAGGACGGCGGGAGTGTGCCCGCCTCCTATTCGATTTTCAGTAAATATTTAAGCCGGATTAGCGGTGATGATTTTCGCCACCTTGTCTGCTTGGGCATTCAACTGCAACTGGCGGTAAGCATTTTCCATCAACGGCAATGCATCGCGTGTTGCTTGAGTGTCCGGGAAATCGTGCATCATTTGCTCAACACGATTAACCACCGCGACGTAGGCACCACGTTTAGTGTAGTATTCCGCTACTGAGAGCTCATGCTTAGCGAGACGGTTTTTCAGGAACACCTGCCGTTTATAAGCATCTGCTGCATATTGGCTATCAGGAAACTGTTGAAGGAGTTGGCTAAAGTCGCGAAACGCGGCGCGCCCATGCTGTGGATCACGGTCCGAACGATCAACGCCGAAGAAGCCCTGTAGTGCGTTGTCATCTTGGGCCATGTTGGTCAGGCCACGCATATACATGACATAATCGATGTTTGGGTGCGTCGGATTCAGGCGCATAAAACGGTCGATCGAGGCTTGTGCCAACGGTAAATCGTCAGATTTATAGTAGGCATAAATCAAGTCCAACTGAACCTGCTGGGAGTACTGCCCGAAAGGATAGCGGTTATCTAACGCTTCGAGTTGCGTAATCGCAGCCTTAAAGTTACCTTCTTGTAGTTTTTGCTGGGCAGTAGCATAGATTTCCGAAGGTGGATTGTCGGGAACCACATCTTTGGATGTGGAACAACCTGCCAGCATCAGACTCAATGTGGCTGCTGCCACCAGATATTTCATACGCGTCATGACGTTTTGATTATCCTCAAGGTGTTATTCCGGAAACTGTCCGTTAAGTTTCCGGCAAAAGACCAGTTATACCCATTACCTTTCAAATTTCAGGGGTATTGGCTGCCTGTACTTACCCGAATGATTAGCTGCTTTATGCTTATCGGGCTTTACTCCGTTGCCACTTATCTGCATCTTGAAACAACATCGGTATACAATAGTACATTATATTAAACGGCATCGCCGCGAAAACCCAACGTTAATGAAGAAGTGACATATGGTACAACAAGTACAACTCACCGCAACGGTGGCCGAAACTCAACTCGGACAACGTTTAGATCAGGCTTTGGCAGAATTGTTCCCTGATTATTCCCGATCTCGCATAAAAGATTGGATACTGGAAGATCGTGTGCAGGTCAATGGAAAAACAGCAAATAAACCTAAAGAGAGGGTTTTGGGAGGGGAAACTGTTGCTATTGATGCACAAGTAGACGAAGAGGTTCGTTGGGAGCCACAGGATATTGCACTGGATATTGTCTATGAAGATGCCGATATTTTAGTGATTAACAAACCGCGTAACCTGGTGGTGCACCCTGGTGCGGGTAATCCAGATGGTACAGTGCTTAATGCCTTGTTACATTATTTCCCCGCAATTGCCGACGTACCTCGTGCCGGGATCGTCCATCGTTTGGATAAAGACACCACCGGTTTGATGGTTGTGGCAAAAACGATTCCAGCGCAAACACGCTTGGTCGAAGCGTTGCAGGCACGTGAGATTACCCGTGAGTATGAGGCAGTGGCAATCGGCACCATGACTGCGGGGGGCACCGTGGAGGAGCCGATAGCGCGTCACTCTACTAAACGTACTCATATGGCAGTACACCCGATGGGTAAACCTGCCGTAACCCATTATCGTATTATGGAGCACTTCCGCGCGCATACCCGTCTACGCTTGCGTTTGGAAACAGGGCGCACGCACCAGATCCGAGTACATATGGCGTACATTGGTCATCCGCTGGTGGGTGATCAATTGTATGGTGGCCGGCCACGTCCACCTAAAGGTGCTTCCGAAGCATTTATCAATACGCTACGTGGTTTCGATCGTCAGGCGCTACATGCCACTATGTTGCGTCTCTACCACCCGATCAGCGGTATTCAGATGGAATGGCATGCGCCATTGCCACCGGATATGGTCGAGTTGATTGAGGCATTAAAAGCTGACACCAAAGAATTTAGAGATCAGATGGATTGGTAATGAATTCACTTATTGTGCCTGATTGGCCTCTGCCTGCTGGGGTTAAAGCCTGTAGTACGACTCGACTCGGTGGTATCAGTTTGCCTCCCTATGATTCCCTGAACTTGGGGGATCATGTTGGTGATGATATTCAGGCTGTGGCCCATAACCGCCAATTGCTGGTGGCATTGGCTGGTTTGCCGCAAATGCCATTGTGGCTTGAACAGGTGCATGGCACAAAAGTCCTGATGTTGGATGGCCAAATGCCGCAAGACAAGCAAGCTGACGCGGTTTATAGCAATAAGGTTGGCCAGGTGTGCGCAGTGATGACGGC
This sequence comes from Serratia sp. DD3, assembly GCF_000496755.2. The sequence continues at coordinate 3,562 of NZ_AYKS02000006.1, read as the reverse complement.
AGATTGCCTGCCAGTTCTCTTTGCATCACTGGCGGGTGATGAGGTTGCTGCTGCACATGCAGGGTGGCGAGGTTTATGCAATGGCGTGTTGGAAAATACCGTTGCACACTTTGCCGCTGAGCCAGCGCAGATCATCGCGTGGCTTGGTCCGGCCATAGGCCCACGTCAATTCGAAGTCGGTCCCGAAGTCAGAGAGGCATTCATTGCGGTTGACCGTGCTGCGGCTGCAGCATTTATTCCCCATGGTGAAAAGTTTCTCGCGGATATCTATTTTTTAGCCAAACAGCGGTTACAGCGTGCTGGTATTTTAGCCATTTATGGTGGAAACCGTTGCACTATGAGCGAAATGAGTCATTTTTTCTCCTATCGGCGCGATGGATTAACCGGACGTCTGGCAAGTTTGGTTTGGGTGATATAACCTACTACCCTAGGACGATCCACAGATGCATAACGTTGTACTCATAATTAGTGTTGAAATAACCTTGAAAATTTGAGGAATGACCTCATTTGATCTCCAGTAGCAATTTCAACCTATATTGGAGGTGTTATGCGTCTGGATCGTCTTACTAACAAATTCCAGCTTGCCCTCGCCGACGCTCAATCTCTAGCCCTTGGGCGCGACAATCAATTTATTGAACCGTTACATCTTATGAGCGCGTTGCTCAGTCAAGAGGGGGGCACGGTTCGTCCATTATTAACGGCTGCCGGAGTCGATGTTGCGCATCTGCGCACAGGCATCGATCAGGCTTTGGCTCGTCTGCCGCAAGTAGAAGGTACTGGTGGGGATGTTCAGCCCTCAAATGAACTGGTACGTGTTCTTAACCTCTGTGACAAGTTGGCGCAAAAGCGAGCCGATAAATTTATTTCTTCCGAGTTGTTTGTGCTGGCGGTGCTTGAAGAACGCGGTACTTTGACCGACCTACTGAAAGCGTCCGGTGCAACAGTGGATAAAATATCCAAGTCTATTGAGCAAATGCGGGGTGGTGACAGCGTGGATGACCAAGGTGCAGAAGACCAACGTCAAGCATTGAAAAAATACACAATTGATCTCACAGAACGTGCAGAGCAGGGCAAACTTGATCCGGTAATTGGTCGTGATGAAGAGATCCGCCGAACTATTCAGGTTCTGCAACGTCGTACCAAAAATAATCCGGTATTGATTGGTGAACCGGGTGTCGGTAAAACTGCCATTGTTGAAGGTTTGGCCCAGCGCATTATCAATGGTGAAGTACCGGAAGGGCTGAAACATAAGCGAGTGCTTTCCCTTGATATGGGGGCGTTGATTGCCGGGGCTAAATATCGCGGTGAGTTCGAAGAGCGCCTGAAGGGGGTATTGAGTGATCTTGCCAAGCAGGAAGGTAGTGTCATTCTCTTTATTGATGAATTACACACCATGGTGGGGGCTGGCAAAGCAGATGGGGCGATGGATGCCGGCAACATGCTTAAACCCGCACTTGCCCGTGGTGAGCTACATTGCGTCGGTGCTACCACCTTAAATGAATATCGTCAGTATATAGAGAAAGATGCCGCACTTGAGCGACGTTTCCAAAAGGTCTATGTGGCAGAACCTAGCGTTGAGGATACCATTGCCATATTGCGTGGTCTGAAAGAACGTTACGAATTGCATCATCATGTTCAGATTACTGACCCGGCGATTGTTGCGGCGGCGACTCTGTCGCATCGTTATGTTTCCGATCGTCAGTTACCGGACAAAGCCATCGACTTGATCGATGAAGCCGCATCCAGTATCCGCATGCAGATGGATTCTAAGCCAGAGTCACTTGATCGTCTTGAGCGCCGTATCATTCAACTTAAACTCGAGCAACAGGCGCTGAATAAAGAGTCAGATGATGCCAGTAAGAAACGACTGGAAATGCTCAGTGGCGAACTGGAACAGAAAGAGCGGGAATATTCTGAGCTTGAAGAGGAGTGGAAAGCAGAGAAAGCTTCCCTTACTGGTACGCAGAATATTAAGGCCGAATTGGAGCAAGCCAAGATTTCACTGGAGCAGGCCCGTCGTATGGGTGACCTGGCTCGGATGTCTGAATTGCAGTATGGCAAAATCCCAGATTTGGAAAAACAGCTTGCAGCAGCAACCCAGGCTGAAGGCAAGACCATGAAGTTGCTGCGTAACCGGGTTACCGATGCGGAAATTGCTGAAGTGTTGGCAAAAGCAACGGGGATCCCGGTGGCCAAAATGCTGGAGGGAGAACGCGACAAACTGCTGCGTCTTGAACAAGAACTGCATTCTCGGGTGATTGGGCAGGATGAAGCGGTGAACGCGGTAGCTAATGCTATTCGTCGTAGTCGTGCAGGTCTTTCGGATCCTAATCGACCAATCGGTTCATTTCTGTTCCTAGGGCCTACCGGGGTCGGTAAAACCGAACTGTGTAAAGCCTTGGCTTCGTTCCTGTTTGACAGTGACGATGCCATGATACGTATTGATATGTCTGAGTTTATGGAGAAACACTCCGTATCGCGCTTGGTAGGGGCTCCTCCGGGTTATGTGGGTTATGAAGAGGGCGGATACTTGACAGAGGCTGTTCGCCGCCGTCCTTACTCAGTCATTCTGTTGGATGAGGTGGAAAAAGCCCATCCCGATGTATTCAATATTTTATTGCAGGTGTTGGATGATGGGCGCCTGACTGATGGTCAGGGCCGCACGGTTGATTTTCGCAATACGGTGGTGATCATGACTTCTAACCTGGGTTCTGACCTGATCCAGGAGCACTTTAGTGAGATGAATTATACGCAAATGAAGGAAGCGGTCATGGAGATGGTCACTCATCATTTCCGTCCGGAATTTATCAACCGTATAGATGAAGTTGTGGTCTTCCATCCGCTGGGTCAGAAACATATCGCACAGATTGCCAAGATCCAGTTGGCTCGCTTGTACAGACGTCTGGAAGAGCGAGGCTATGAAGTCAACATGACGGAGCCTGCATTGGAGCTGTTAGGTAAAATAGGCTACGACCCAGTTTATGGTGCTCGGCCATTGAAGCGAGCAATTCAACAGGAAATAGAAAACCCGTTGGCGCAGCAGATCTTGTCTGGGCAATTGCTTCCAGGCAGACCAGTAACGTTGGATGTGGAAAACGATCATATCGTCGCTAAACAATAAACGAATGATTGTGATTAATGATAGGGGTGGATGACCACCCCTATATTATTTGAACTGGCAGATGGGCTTTTGATTGGCAATAATCTGCAAATGACGAATCAATTGCTCAATTAACAGTCAATAATGACGGTTTTGATTGTTATTTGAACGGTTGGATCTTTTTTTGAATTTAGGGGTTGCAGCGAACTGAGAACTCCCTATAATGCGCCTCCACTGCTCGGGAACAACGGCTGACAAGTCGCCCAGGCAGGAAGAAGCAACCCGGTGAAAACACTGTCTCTTGTAGAGAAAAAGGTTGACTCTTCAGCGGGAAAGCGTATTATCTGCCTCCCGCGTTACCGGAAGTTTTGGTAACCACGCTCTTTAACAATTTATCAGACAATCTGTGTGGGCACTCACAAAGACGATATCCAGTTGCTTCGGCAACAAAAAAATATCAAG
>NZ_AYKS02000005.1 GCF_000496755.2 Serratia sp. DD3 | reverse complement strand
CCGTGGGCAGCTTGGCGGGGGCAGGGCTGCTGGCAATCAGCGGCGGTAACCTGACGGTCACCGATGGCGGGCTGTTTAGTGGCGTGGTATCGGGAAGCACGGGCAGCTTGACCGCCGCAACCGGCTCGTTGGTGCTGACCGGAACCAACAGCTATAGCGGAGTCACGGCGGTTGAGAGTGGTGCCATCTTGCAAATCGGCAATGGCGGGCTTACCGGCAGTTATAGCGGCGATATCAACAATGCGGGTTTGGTGGTGTTCGACCGGTCTAATGCGGCGAGCTATGCCGGGGTTATCAGTGGTAACGGCAGCCTGACCCAAAGCGGCAGCGGCACCTTGGCCCTGACCGGGGTCAACAGTTATAGCGGCGGTACCACGGTGGCTAACGGCACCCTACGGCTGACGGGTTCTGGCGCGATCAATGCCAGCAGCGCGGTTGATATTGCAGCTGGAGCCACTTTTGCCATTGACCAGACCAGCGCCAATGGCGGCAATTACAGCTTTGCCAACCCGTTAACCGGGACAGGGGTGCTGTCGGTGGCGTTGCAAAACGGCAGCAATAGCTTTGATTTTACCGATACTGCCGGGTCTGACTTTACTGGCACCCTGACGCTGGGCACCAGCAACTTTGATCTGTCGGGCACCAATACTGCGGCGCTGAGCCAAGCTACGCTGGAACTGGGTACTGGCAACATCACCACAGTGGGCATAGGCGAACAGGTGATTGGCGGTTTGCAATTTAATGGCGGTGAATTGAAGTTTGATGCCATTGTGCCTGCGCAACAACAGGCAAATGGCATGGTAACCGTCGCCAATCTAAACCTCACTGGGATCGGACGTATCGCTATCGATCTTCCCCCCGCCCCCGGTGTCATTAACCCACCGGTTTTGGACAATACCAATATCCTTTCACAAGACGATGGGGGCGCTTATACCCAACTGATTGCACTGACAGCAAGGGGAACGCTTAATGGTCAGGGGGGGGCTTTGACCCTGGTTGATCAAAGTGGCAATGCGCTTTCCAATAGTCAGAGCGTGTCGATTGCCGAAGGGGGCAATACGGTCGCGGTAGGCACTTACGATTATCGGTTGAATACCGGGGTGCTGAATAATGGCCTTTATGTTGCTTATGCCTTAAAGCAGGTTGATCTGCTTTTTGGGCAAATCCTGACGCTGACGCCTGATGCAACAGCAACCGGCCCTGCACTTAATTTATCTGCTCAGATAACCGGAACAGGGAGCCTGGCAATAACCGGAGTGGTAGGACAGGTAGTGACTTTGGCCAATGCGCTGAATAATTATAGTGGTAGCACTACTGTCAACAGTGGCACGTTGCAATTGGGGTCGAACAATGCGCTGGGAGCTACCAGCCAATTGGATATTGCCACGGGCGCGGCCACGAATATCAATGGTTTCACCCAGACGATAGCCAGCCTGACCGGGTCAGGTCTGCTGGCGGTTAATGGGGGGGCTCTAACGGTAGCTCAGGGTGGGTTGTTTAGCGGGGTGATTGCTGGCACGACGGGTACCCTAACCGCCTCCAGTGGTACCCTAATATTAACCGGGGCAAACAGCTATAGCGGGACCACCACAGTGGGGAGTGGCGCGACCTTGCAAATTGGCAATGGGGGTATTGACGGTAGTTATGTCGGTAATATCAGCAACGCCGGTTTAGTGGTGTTCGACCGAACTGATGCGGCGAGCTATGCCGGCGTTATCAGTGGTAACGGCAACCTGACTCAGAATGGCAGTGGTACCTTGACCCTGACCGGGGTGAACAGTTACACCGGCGGTACCACGGTGGCGGACGGCACCCTACGGCTGACCGGAGCTGGAGCGATCAATGCCAGCAGTGCGGTGAACATTGCCGCTGGTGCGACCTTTGCCATTGACCAGACCACCGGTAATGGCGGTAACGCCATTTTTGCCAACCCGTTAACCGGGGCGGGGTTGTTGTCGGTAGCACTGCAAAACAGCAGCAACACATTCAATTTCACCGGCTCGGCGGGTTCTGCCTTTAGCGGTACATTGGCGCTGGGCTCCAGCAGCTTTAACTTGTCAGGCAGTAACACCTCAGCATTGAGTCTTGCCACCCTAGAGATAGGTACCGGTAACGCCACCACGGTAGGGTTGGGGAATCAGGCTATTGGTAATCTGACGATGAATGGCGGTGCATTACGTTTTGCTAATCTGCCTAGTGGGCAAGTCACCACCGGTGCTCTGGTATTGGATGCCGGCTCGGTGCAGTTGGACCCGACGGTGGTGGCGGATAACGCGGGTAATCTGCTGCAACAGGATGAGGGCGTTTTGGAGCGGTTGGTGAGCGCCAGTAGTGTCACCGGTTCTGCATCCAACCTGACGCTGACGAATCTTACCGGCGGCAATTTAACCACCTCGGCGGTCAATATCTTCCAGGGGGGCAATATTGTCGCCATTGGGGATTACGGTTATGCCTTGGTGGCCAATGCGACCGGGTTGTTTGTTAATGTCGGCTTGACTCAACTGGCGTTACAAACTGGTCAGACACTGACGTTCTCTGGTGATAGCACCACGCCTCCAGGTGCCGATGATATGTCGGCACTGATTACTGGGGCCGGCAATCTGGCCATTGCGGCGACCAGCGTGATCACCCTCAATAACAGTAGCAACGACTACACCGGTAGTACCACGGTGACCAGCGGGACTTTGCAACTGGGGTCAGATAACGCACTGGGATCCACTCGCCAATTGGCCATCAATACCGGGGCCGTGACTGATATTCATGGTTTCACCCAGTCGGTCGGTAGCTTGATTGGTACCGGCACGCTGAATATCAATGGGGGGGCGTTGACTGTCGACAATGGTGGGTTCTTTGCCGGGATCGTTGCGGGTAGTGACGGATTATTGACGGTATCAAACGGCACGCTGTTTTTCACCGGGACCAACACCTATATCGGGGAAACCCAGGTTAACAGCGGTGCTTACTTGCAAATTGGTATTGGCGGTACCGCGGGTAGCTATGCGGCGAACCCGGCCAATGGTAGTGCGCTGGATATCCTTAATGATGGCACCGTGGTATTTGATCGTAGCGATGCGCTGAGTTATGACGGCATCATCGGGGGGAGTGGCAGGCTGGTGCAAGACGGTAGTGGTACGCTGACCTTGACCGGTGCCAATAGTTATACCGGTGGCACCACCGTGGCTCAAGGTACCTTGAGGTTGACCGATTCTGGGGCCATCAGCAGTAGCGGTACGGTGGCTATCGCAGCGGGGGCGACGTTTGCCATTGACCAAACTACCGCCAATGGCGGGGACTACGTTCTTGCCAACCCGCTAACCGGTGCAGGCGTGCTCTCAGTGGCGTTGCAAAATGGCAGTAATACCTTCGATTTTGCCAGTCCCACGGGTTCGGCCTTTACCGGTACTTTGGCGCTGGTGCGCAGTACCTTTGATCTCTCCGGCAGTAATACCACCGCGTTGACCCAGGCAACCCTGGTGGCGGGGGTTGGCAGTGACATCGTGGTCGGAGACGGTTATCAGACCATAGCCAATCTGACCTTTGCCGGTGGCAAGGTGGATTTTGATGCCCAGCCCCCGGCGACTAACCAAGCCAATACCGTGATTGAAACTACGGGCACGCTGGATGTCTCAGGCACCGGGACCGCACAGGTAGCGGTTCCGCCGAGTTTCTCAGTGGAACCCCCTACGGTAGATACCAGCCTGTCCATTCTGGAGCAGGATGATCAAAATCTGCTGGTCAAATTGATCCAGGCCAATGGTGAGGTCAAGGGAAGGGCAGGCAACATGACGTTGATTGATCAGGATGGCAATGTCATTACCAATGAAACCATAATCGGTCTGACCAATACCGATACCGGGCCCATCGTGGCGGAAGGGCACTATGACTACCGGCTGACGGCAAGTCATGAAATCACTGGGCTTTATATCAATTATGGGCTGTTTGAACTTGACCTGATGGGGACTGGGGCCAATGCGCTGGTACTGGCACCGCGGGCGGGTGCCACTGGCGATGCTGCCGACCTCACCTCATATATCACCGGCTCGGGTGATTTGGCGATTGCCGCTGTTCCCGGTGACAAGGTATCGCTATCCAACATCAGTAATGACTACACCGGAGCCACGCTGGTACGTTCCGGCACCCTGCGCCTGATGGCGGATGGGGTACTTGGGCAGACCTCTGATCTGGCATTGAGTGCCAATGCCCAGGTGGATATTAATGGGTATCAGCAAACCGTGGGTAAGCTGAATACAGCGGTGGGGAGTAAGCTGGATCTGCAGGGTGGCACCTTAATAGTCCGTAATGGTGGCCTGAATGACGGCGAACTGACGGGGAGTGGGGCATTGCAACTGGACGGTGGCACGTTAGTGGTGACCGGGCATAACAGCAGCATGAGTGCCATGACCACCATTGCCGCCACCGCCACCGCACAATTGGCGCAGACCGATGCCCTGGGCACTGGCGGGATCGATAACCGTGGCACGCTCGATTTTAATGGGGCGCAAGGGATCCTGAGTAATGTTCTGCAAGGCGCGGGTGTCATGCTGTTTAGTGGGGGGGCCAATGTGGCGTTGAGTGTTGATAACAACGCCTTTACGGGTATTTTCCGCACTGAAAGTGGTACCCGCTTGAGCACCAGCCAACCCGGGCAACTCGGGACGGCAAGTATCGACAACAACGGCACGCTGCTACTGGACGTCACACAAAATTGGCTACTCACCCACTCGGTCACCGGCAACGGTACTTTGGTCAAACAAGGTAACGGCAGGTTGCAGATTGCCGGGAACAATGTTCAGGTCAACCTGACCCGCGTCGAAGCTGGGTTGCTGTTGCTGGATAGCAGCATTCAAAGTAGGGCAAGCAGCGCCGCAGCAACACCTGTTCAACTCAACAGTTCAGTACAAATTCTGCAAGCGGGTAGCCTGGGGGCATCGGGCGTGATCAATGGTAGCCTTGAAAATGAGGGGCGCGTACTGATTGGGCAAGCCGCTACCGGCGGCAGTTTTGCCAACCTGACGGTCAATGGCAACTATACCGGCAACAACGGCGCGCTGTTGTTTAATACCACATTGGCGAGGGATAACGCCGCCACGGATCGGTTGACCATTAATGGTAGTACTAGCGGGCAGAGCAAAGTGATCGTCAATCAGGTGGGAGGCAGTGGTGAACAAACGCAACAAGGTATCCTGCTGATTCAGGTGAACGGCCAATCTGCTGGGCAGTTTACGCTGGAGAATCGGCTGGTTGCCGGGGCGTTCGACTATAACCTGTATCAAGGGACCCCGGCGAATCCGGGTGAGGGCTCCTGGTATCTGCGTTCAACCGGGCCGGATAACAATACCCCAGTCTATCGCCCTGAAGCGGGCAGTTATCTCGCCAATCAGGTGGCGGCACAAAACCTGTTCGCGATGCGTCATGAAGATCGAGGCCAGCGGGTGGCGGGCAGTAATATGTGGCTACGGCAGGTGGGTGGGCACAGTACCTTTGATGATACTTCTGGGCAAATCGATAACCGTACCAGCCGCTTTGTCACGCAAATAGGTGGTGATATCTATGAGACAGAACACCTGGTGGCGGGGGTGATGTTTGCCTACGGGACCGCCCATTCAAACAGCCGTTCCAACCAGACGGATTACACCTCTTATGCGGATATTGATGGTACCAGCCTCGGGGTTTACGGCACTTGGTATCAGAATGGGCGTAACGCAGATGGCCTTTATATTGACGGTTCGTTGCAATACGCCTGGCTACAGGGCTCAGTGCAAGGGCAACAACTGCAAAAAGAGGATTACAGAATGTCTGGGGTTATTGCCTCGGTGGAAACCGGTTGGCGTTTGCCTTTGGCCCACTACGCTCATGGCAAGCTCTACCTTGAACCTCAGCTACAACTGACCTGGAACGATATCTCCGGCGGTTCACATCAAGAACAGAACGGGACGCAAGTGGACCTGAACAACCAAAGCACGCTACAGGCGCGTATTGGTGCCAAACTTGGGTATGACATCGCCATTAAAGACAGCGACCAACCGTTAACGCTTTATGGTGCCATCAACTTGCCTTACCAGAACAAGTTGACGCATGTGCGGATGGATGACAGTACCCTTGAGCAACAAGGGGGGCGGCGTAGTGGGGTAGAACTGAAGCTGGGGGCAGAAGGGAATATCAATAAGAACTTCTCTACCTGGGGCAGTGTATCGCAACTGTTCGGTCAACACAGTGTGACGGATACCACCGTAATGATGGGGGTGAAATATACCTTCTAAAACAGACTCTCACTGATAGCAAAACTATGGATGATTTGCCTGGCCCAGGGATGGGTGGTGCCTAAAAAGTAGCCATCCGCGAGCCATAGGTGTTAATAATATTTGCAATAAATGTAAATATGAGATTAATATCTGCAAGCTATATTCAGCAACCTTGTTGGATACATTTAAGACCACCACCTTCTGGAGCCATTAGCGAAAAATGAATATTCACACCTGTTGATATCTTGCCCCATATCCAGCACACCAGTGCGGTAGGGGATATTTTTGATTTCACTCAGGAGTGCTTATGGCTCATTTTGCGCAATCCACTTATTTTGTTTTACACCAGTTAACCTGCCAGTTTGCCAACGGTGAAACGCTGTTTGGTCCTTTTAATCTTGCTTTTGAACAACAGCATTATGGGTTGGTAGGGCGTAATGGTGTCGGGAAAACACGCCTATTACGTATGATTGCTGGGTTAGATCTACCTGCTGATGGGCATATTGAAGCTAAAGCTTCCTTTACTTATGTCGCACAACAATCTTCTATCATTGAGCAGACCTCACTGGCGCAATTACTTGGCTATGAACAGATTTTTGCTGCACAGGCTCGTCTTGAGCAGGGGTGCCCGCAATTGGACGATTTCGAACATCTTGACGGGCAGTGGGATCTGGCTGAACGCCTTAAAGTGGCGTTTACCGCTGCAGGATTACCTGCTTTTGAACCACAGCGGCCAGCCAGTGATTTGAGCGGTGGCGAACGTATGCGAGCCGTACTTTGCGGCGCGTTTTTGACCAAAGTTGATTTCATATTGCTGGATGAACCGACCAACCATCTTGATGCTGCTGGCCGTGAATGGCTGTATCAGCAGATTGCAGCCTGGCGAGGGGGTTTATTGATCGCCAGCCATGACAGGCAGTTACTGACTCGAATGCAGCGGATTGTAGAACTGACCCCTGATGCACTGCGCAGTTACGGGGGTAATTACCATGACTACTATCGACAACGTGAACAGGAACAGCAAGCGGCACAAGCTCAGTTGGAACATGCGGTGTTGGAAAGGCGGCGTACCAAGATACGGTTACAGAAAAAGCACGATGATTACCAACGTCATGCCGCCCATAAACTGAAAAAGGCGGGTACGCTCAATATGTCCTCTTCTGAAAAATCAGCAAGTAAAGAAGCCGCCCGCGATGCCATGGGCGTACTGCGTAAGCAACATCAGGGGCAAAAAAATACCGTGGATCAGGCCGTACAAGCCGCCCGTGCAAGGGTAGAAGAGGATACTCCGGTGATGTTGACCTTGCCAGGTAGTGCGGTGGCTGCGCACAAGCAGGTATTGGTACTTGAACAACTGCAATTACCTTTTACTACGATGCCACCACTCAATTGGCGAATGGATGGCCCGATGCGCGTGGCACTTACCGGACCAAACGGCTGTGGTAAGTCCACACTGCTGAAAGTAATTCTGGGTCAACTCTCCCCGAGTGGTGGCAATTGCCGTTGTTCGGTGACGGTGGCCTATCTCGATCAAGACTTGTCTCAACTGGATCTGACGCGCTCGGTGATTGATCACCTTGGTTTGCAAAATACGCCGTTGGCAGAAGGGGCGTTACGTAGCCAATTGGCCCAATTGCAGTTGAATGCAGAACAAGTCATGCTGCCGTTAGCGTCATTGAGTGGTGGAGAAAGGTTGAAAGCGGCGCTGGCCTGCATGCTGTGGTGCCGTGAGCCAGCCCAACTGTTATTGCTGGATGAGCCAACCAACCACTTGGATTTGGTATCAACCCAGGCGATTGAAGCAGCGTTAGTGAATTTCCCCGGAGCCATGTTGGTGGTATCGCACGATGACGATTTCCTGAAGGCGCTAAAATTAACCCATCGCCTGTATTGGCATCATGGAAACTGGTACTTTCAGGCAATGTAACAGGGTGAGGGGTGCCTGTTTACCCCTCGTTAAATTTCTATTTGAGATCATTTTTTGGTTGAGATAATAGTTAAGACTTGCTTCCTTCGTTGACCAAGGCACTTTCTATTGACTCACCAAGCCTCTGGTTCTCGTAGCATATGCACAATATTGCTAGGGCTCATGATCCACCCGCCTTTGAACCCTTCGGGAAGAGATTCGAGAGTATCACAACGCACAACTCCGCATTCTTTAACATGCTGAGCAGCTTGTCCAAAATCAGGGGTGAACAAGTGAACTACTCGCAGCTAAAGTAGCGAGCTTCCAAGGGCGCAACCAGAAACCGCGACCTTTTCTCTTTTGACGCTTCGCTGGGAGCTGCTGGTTGAGCTTTTGACCCCACCAGTCTTACCTTTCCCTCCACGCCCAATATCAGCCGAAGCGGTTAATACATCCGCCGCTGACAACTCCGTTCCAGAGTCCAAAATTAACGTAATCGCACGCTTTTTTATTACCAGAGATGCGTTGTGATCTGCATTGTCAGTATTGCCACACTGCCCGCACACAAAGAGACTCTGTGACTTGCGGTTATTGGGATGAATGTTGCCGCAAACGGCGCATTCCTGACTGGTATAAGTGGCGGGTATTTTAAAAAACGCTTTTCCTGCCTGGTAGGCTTTGTACTTGGTGAAACTTTCCAGCATGTGCCAGCCAGAATGCAAAATGGCCTTGTTTAAACCTGCCTTCTGCTTGGCTTTATTCGGCAAAAAACGCCCCTGCCCATCGAGTTTGGCCTTTGGCCGTCGAGTCATTTGCGCCGTGCGCAGTGCCTCGAATACAAAAATCCTGGCCGGGCTATTAACCAGAGCTCTACTGGTTTGATGATTGAAATCACGACGGATATTGCTTTTTTGGCCGTGATAGACAGAAATTCGGTGCTGGGTTTTGGTGCGGCGGTTAGCGCCTTTCTGCTGCTTTGCCAGCTTGCGCTGCAGCCGATGGAGATAGCGGTCGGCCTTGCTCAGGTGGCGCTTCTGCCTGGCAGAAAAGTCGAAACTTATTTCCCCTGCCTGTGCCGCAATGGCTACACCGCGGTCAATGCCGATGGTGTGTTGCTCCAGAAACTCACGAGAAGCGCCTTGCAGGAAGGCCAGATGCTCGGCGTTACTGGATAGGGTCGACTCATCTACACCATTTTCGTAGCAGAAAGACACATAATAGTGGCCCCGCGCTTTGCGGACGTAGAGCGAATTCGGTTTCTCGAACTTACTGTGCGCCTTGAAAGACAGGTAGCCAATATTATTGGTCTTGGTGCCGATAAAAAGCCTTACGTTCCCGTCAGAGCAGAGCTCAAAATTGAATAATTCGCGGGTGAGATAAATAGAGCCCTTGTCGCTCTTGATTTTGCGCTTGGGTCGTCCGCACTGACCCTTCATGAACTTCCGATAGGTTTGATACCAGTTAACCGCGCTGTTGCGCAGAATTTGACTGGGACAGTCTGATAGCCACGGCGTTAATTCTTCGGATTTGAATTGGGCTGTTTTTTGGTCAATCGGAGGGTAAGTGCCGATGGTGCAATATTTACGGGCATAGGTGCGGTGGTATTTTTCTTCGTCTACCTTGCCATTCCAGATCACGCGAGCGCACCCCATCCACTGGCTCAACGTTTGCTTTTGAGCAGCGTTAGGATTGGCGCGTAGCTTGATCCCGGTCAGCATTATTTGGCCGCTTTATTAAGTGCCAGCTGCACGACCCCGGCCGCGAGAATTTCACGCGCACAGGTGATTGATGCCCTATCTTTCACGCTGGCCAACGCCTCCGCGTACCCCCAAAAAGTGGCAGCAGCATTCATTTCTACTCGGCGCATTTTCCCCGGCGGCAATGGAGGGAGTTTTTGCTCGCATAGATGACCTGATCCTCTTGACTGGCAGAGGTAATAATCGGCTTTTTGAACCTTGCTTCTGCGCAAGGTCACTGTGCGTCCACATCCGCCGGAGCATGAGAGGGTTACTTTGTCCATGTTGTGTCTCGCCATGTTGTCGCCCTTGGCAAATACTAGTATCATTCACGCATTACTGTCAATCTAGTATTAGGTCAATTATGTACGACTGGCGCACAGGTAGAAGCTGTATTTTTAAAAACCATGCACATCTAGTATTTGTCACCAAGTATCGGCGGGAAGTGTTTACGGCGGAGATGCTGGAGCGAACCAGGGACATCATTGCGGAGACGTGTAAACAGATGGATTGTGAGCTATTGGAGTTTGGCGGCGAGCATAACCATATCCATTTGATGGTGGCGATCCACCCGAAGGTTTCGGTCTCCAATCTGGTTGGCAAGCTAAAAGGGAAGTCCTCATACATGCTGCGCCGAGAGTTCTGGGAGCGGATCAAGACGATGCTATGGGGCAACCATTTTTGGTCGCCCAGTTATTGCGTGGTGTCGTGCGGAGGCGCTACGTTGGAAGTGATAAAGCAGTATATCGAGGAGCAAAACGCCCCGCCGAGCGAACAGGCCGTGCAGCGGTCTAAGGCCTTGACCAAAACCAATTTACCTCCCGCTTGACCCACCCCTAAAGGAGCAGGATTGCGCGGGCGTTTCGTTCAAGCCAGACCTCGGCTTGGCTCAGGCTAGGGGCTTCATCGATCCACAGTCGATTTGGGCCCAGCTCAAACCCGATGGCGGGTAATTTGTTGGTAATCTCTTTAAGCCCTATCACGTTACGGTAAAAATCCAGTGTCTGCGGGTATTGGTGTGCGGGTACTTTAATAGCAATATTAAGACCGCCCTTAATTTCTGCGCCCATTAAAATTTCTCCTTATTTAGTAGGCTAGGGTGATTAGCGACACTCGCAGGTTCGCCCAGCATCTCACTCTGATAGTAGCCTGCTCTGAGATTGATCCCATACTCCAGCCAGGCTTTCATGGAACACAGCATCTGAGTCCAGCCTTCACAGTTGATATACGACGCTTTTTGCGACGCCTGATCCGATTCCCATCCTGTTTCAGCAATGTTGACGAGGGTGCCGCCATCATCCAGCGGGATAAAAGACATCTCGATTAACGTCTTGTAAGGTGTGTTTCCTGTTGGTACTTCCGCATCCCAACGCAGAACAATGCGTTTATTCTCCACCAGCTCAATAACTTCGACAGGGGTGTTACCCCACCAGATAACCGTCGATCCGGCAACTAATGGAGCACTTGCTCCCCCTAGGGTGGTGAAGTAAGCACTGAGTCGTGCAGGTTTGACGACAGCCTGATACACATCTGTGACAGGCTTATTTACCCGAGCTGACACCTGAAAATCGAACGCCATAGGGAGACTCCTTTTATCTTGAGTTATTGGACTATATGTTATATATTTATAACATGTCAAATATAGATGATCGAGTATTCAAAGCGCTCTCCAACCGCACACGTCGTGCCCTCTTGGATCAGCTCAAAGACAAGCCGTTAACAACGGGGGCTTTATGTGCACTTTTTCCTGAAATAGACCGCTGCACGGTTTTGATGCACCTCAAGGTACTTGAAGAGGCTGATCTGGTGGTGGCCAGGCGAGAAGGGCGGGAGCGTTGGAACCATCTCAATGCTTTGCCAATCAAAGCCATCCATGATCGATGGATTGGTCAGTATGCAACCTATGCCGTAGCGATGTTGGGTGAGTTAAAGTCAGATCTTGAAGAAAATGATTGACTGTAATAGCGGGTATTTGGTGGCACTGTTTGATTTAACCGTCTGAACTGAGTTGCAGTTTTTGAGTGGGAGAGCAGTGAGCACTATTTCTACCTGTGCGAGTTTGACAGCGTCTTTAATAGCATCATCACTTGTTGCGATTTTCAAAGAGAAATCCACTCTTTCGATATAAGTAAACCCCCACCCTAACTAGGACCTGTCCTCAATTAAGCCAAACGTAAGCTACCGCCAACGAGTTAGCGCCTAAGAAGGCCGTGACGATCTTATCGTGGCGCATGGTGATAGCACCGTATAGCTTTAGGTGAGCAATTTTGCCGAATATAAGCTGATGCATAATTTGACATGCAGGTAATTACCTGCATATAATTTCTCACGTTTCACACCTCACACATAGACAACTCATGGACACTGACAAAGTTTTCAAAGCGCTGGGCGACCCGACACGTAGAAAACTGCTCGACCTGTTGTGCGAGAACAATGGGCAGACGCTGGGCCAGCTCTGCGAGCAGTTGGACATGAGGCGGCAGTCGGTCACCCAGCACATCGGGATTCTGGAGGAGGCCAATCTGGTGAACACGGTTTGGCGGGGCAGGGAGAAGCTGCATTTCATCAATCCGGTACCGCTGCATGAAGTCTATGAGCGGTGGGTGCGTAAATTCGAACGTCAGCGGCTCAGCCTGCTGTACGACCTGAAGAAAGAACTTGAAGGGGAATAACGATGAGCAAAGAACAGACGAGTTTCGTTTATGTGACCTACATCCGTTCGACGCCGGAAAAAGTGTTTGAGGCCATCACCAAGCCGGAGGTCGCGCAGCGCTACTGGGGGCACGAGAACCTTTCCGATTGGAAGCCCGGGTCGGACTGGGAACATGTGCGCGCTGACGAGCAGCGCACGGTCAATATTGTCGGCAAGGTGGTCGAGTCGGTGCCGCCAGCTCGCTTGGTTATCACTTGGGCGAGCCCCTCGCAGGCCAGTGATCCGGCCAACATCAGCCGCGTGAGTTTCGACATTGAGGATTACGACGACATGGTGCGCTTGACCGTCATCCACGATGAACTCGAGGCCGGCAGCGGTATGGCTATGGGCATTCAGAAAGGCTGGCCAATCGTGCTTTCCAGCTTGAAATCGCTGCTGGAAACCGGGCAGGGCATTGACGTCTTCGCTAAACCGAAGGCGACCTCAAACGGGAGTCACTCATGAACCAACCTTATACCGGCGGATGCGCGTGCGGTGCGATTCGCTACACCACCAAGCAAGCACCCATCTTCCAGAATCATTGCCAGTGTCGCGACTGCCAGCGGCGAAGTGGCACCGGGCATGGCTCCTGGTTGACCTTTCCTGCGCAGGGCGACATGACGATCACTGGCGAGGCGACGCACTGGGAAGTGGCGGGCGATAACGGCAACGTGAAGAGCCATGCTTTTTGCCCGGTCTGTGGAACGCCTGTCTACTTGCGCTTTGCCGCCATGCCAGAGTTGATCGCCGTCCCGGCCGGTAGCCTGGATGAGCCCGGCCGCTTTGCACCACAGGCGCTTACCTACCACGTCCGTGGCCTGGAGTGGGACACCATCGATCCCTCATTACAGGCATTCGAGCGGATGCCGCACGGCTAGGATCTGGCATCAATTGACCAAACGGCGGCGGCCTTTTGTTTCAGAGCCAATTTTGTTTCAGAACCACTTTTGTTTCAGAGCAAAGGGCCATTTTTTCCTAGGGCCCTTATTACGATGCGTATAGCCATCCTTCACCACGGAATGAAGAACAAAAATTGGCAGTGATGCAGTTTATAAACACTGTGAGCATCAGCAGCACAATAGCCCGAGAGTTCAATACCATGCAGCAAACCATTTTCATGATCAAAGCGGTTAACTATTAAGGCAAACCTCTACCTGCAGAATATATCTGTAGGTGCGATTTCATTTTTCAGCTTAATTAAGCCGAAAAAGAGAGTGCATCTCCTTGCCAACCTGAATTTATCAGAAAGTCTTCCCACGTCAGGGTGGCCGGGTTGATTTCCCTGCTCCACTGCAAGTCGCGGTTTTTAGCAAAGTAGCCATATTTGACCGCATATTCTGCCATCCCGGTCATCTCATCAACCAACGCATTATTCTCGGCAAAGGCAGGAAAATGCTGCAGCAATTCATCTCGGCTAAAGGCTGAACTGTAAACGGCTTTCTTTCCCGTAACCCGACTGAATGTTTCAACCAGTTCGCGAGGGGAAAGAAATTCTCCGATAACCGGGAGTGTGCACCCAGAATATTTTTCTGAATGATCAAATATCTCTAGTACTGCCGGCCCGGTGGCAGTGAGTGGGTCGACAAAAGGTGCGCGAAAATCCTCTGGAAGATAGATGGGAAAAACCAGATGATCACCTTCTTTACGTGGTTGATAATATTCGAGCAGGTTGGTATAGAAAAAAGCCATCTGAATAAACGAGGAGATCACAGGCAAGGTGCGGATGTAATCCTCAATTTTGGCTTTATCAGTGAAGTGAGGGACCCATAATGTACCACCTGATATCTGCTCAACATTTTCCAGACTGCTGAAAATAATATGTTCCACCCCGGCCTCAACAGCAGCATCAGCAAGTTGTTGCCCCAACGCTGTTTCGTTTGTATCCGTATGGCGGGATTCAGGAATGAAGCCTGGAGTCATTAAAAACACGCCGAATGAATCCTTAAATGCCTCAACCAGATTATGTTGCATGTTGGGCTCAATGGAGACTTCTTTGAGTTCGGCACCAAGGAGCGCCAGTTCCAAAGCTATTGATGAACCGCTATTTCTGGTTAATGCTCGCACACGATAGCGCCCACTTTGCAGTAACGTACGCGTAACACTGCGCCCTTGTTTACTCATTGCGCCAAAAACGGTTATACGTGGTCTATTGTCAGATAACATCATTTCACCTTATTTCTCAGATATGCCGTGATTGCATTATCAGAACGAATAAGGGATAAGTGAAATCGATTTATTTATGTCAAGGAATCCATCACATGGATACCAGAAAATTGGATTTAAATCTGTTGCTGACTCTGGAGACTTTACTGGCTGAACAGAATGTGACCAAGGCAGCGATGCGGCTCCATCTCAGCCAACCTGCGGTGAGCGCCCAACTCAATCGACTCAGGCAAATCTTTAAAGATCCGCTGCTTATTCCAGGACGACGGGGAATGACGCCGACAGCTAAAGCCCTTGAACTTATAGCTCCACTGAGGGAGGCACTGGAAAAGATACGTTATACCATGCAATCGCTGGAAGATTTTAATCCTGAGAGTGCCTCACTGACTGCAACACTGGCTTGTACCGATTACGTACAGGCAGCGGTAGTGATGCCACTTGTCCTGACCTTGCAAAACATGGCACCAGGGGTACGGATTGCTGTTCGAAACTATGACCCGAATCAGTTAGAACAACAATTAATGGAGGGAACAGTCGATGCAGTCATTGCCACGCCTGACAAGGTGCAAACAAATCTCAGAGTTCATCATTTATTTTATGAAACCTATGTCCTGATTGGGCGTTTAGGCCATCCTGATCTCAATGACACAATGACAATGAATGATTTTGCTAAACAACAGCATATTATCGTGTCAACTTCCGGTGGGGGATTTACCACACCTGTTGATACTGTTCTGGCAGCATCAGGTTTCCAGCGCAAGGTGGTGATGTCTGCTGCGTCATTCCTGACCATCCCTGGGATAGTTTCAAGGAGTGATTTGGTTGCGCTAGTCCCGCGACGATTAATTCAGGAATCCTTTACCCCACTGAGGGTTGTGGAACTCCCCTGGCTCAAGGAAGATTTTGAAGTCAGCCTTATCTGGCATGAACGTAGTCACGGACATATAGGCTATCGCTGGCTCAGAGATTTGATTATTAGATTGAACGCGGCTTGATAACATTATTTGCGCCAGCCAGCCACCTGTTCCGAGTTGTGAATACTCGGTACCCAGACCTTGCTCTGACTGGCTGATCTTTATGCCCTTCGGTAATGATAAGTCTGGCCGAGGTGCGTTGTGCATAATCCTCGGCCATTAGGCGGTAGGGATGTTATCGGCATCCGTATAGGCTATGGGCGGCTGACGAAACGCTCCAGATTGCCCAGTCAATAAGGGGAAAGCCTGGTTTAGTGCTCCTGTCAGTGGGCTGCCTTTAATAAGACCTTGTTGCCGGGAAATAACATTTTAAGATCAACGGCCTCTGCCATCGCTCGGTTACCTTCATCGCCAGGATGGAGCCGATCACCAGAGTCAAAACGCGGCAGCAGGCGGGTAGGATGCACAGGGTCACGTAACACCGCATCAAAATCAATAACGGCATCAAAGTTGCCACTCCGGCGTATCCAGGCATTCACTTGTTGGCGTAAGGCCTCTTTATCCGGCTGGTAGTAATTGTCCATCGGCGTACCGGGCAATGCCCCTTCGAATGGTGTCAATGTAGCGCCGATCACCCGCAGGCCTCGAGCATGGACCTGCTCAGCCAGTTGGCGATAACCCGCTGTTAATGCCTCAAATGTAGGTTTTGGGCTTTGCGGGGCGAAAATGGTACCCGGCCAGGCAATATCGTTAATCCCTATCATGACAATAACGCTTTGCACGCCTGGTTGCGCCAGCACATCGCGCTCTAACCGTGCCAATGCATTGACCCCCATACCGTCAGACAGAAGACGAGCACCGGAGATGCCAGCATTGATAACACTGACACCCTGCGGGGCAAGGCGCTTAGCCAGGAAGTCTGGCCAGCGGCTGTCTTTGTCGAGACTGGCAGTATTACCATCAGTAATGGAATCGCCGAGCACCACAACGGCCTGCGCCATTTGTTCAGTTTTGACCTGAACCCCCACCAACAGCGGGCGTGCCGTGGTGCTCTGGGCGGAAGCCTCTGTCACCTTAAGTTCCAGCGCCGAGGTTTGATCGCCTGCAACAATCCAGCTAGTCTGGCGGCCATCCCAATGGAAGGTACTCATAGGGGTAGCTTTCGGTAGATAAACGCTTACTGCCACCTGATTCAGGGCGGGGATGGGTGATGCCACAGGATCGCTGACCAACAAAGCACCGGGGAGGATCGTCGCTGTTTCTTGGCCACCAAATGTCACCGTGCGTAAGCTATCGGCAGCAATGCTATGGTTGTTATGCGCCTGTGCGAAGGTGACTTTGCCGACGGTGAGCGGTTGGCTGCCATGGGTATTGGACAGCACGAGACGAAAACGCTCGCCACCCAGGCTGATGCGCGCTACCTGGCGCACTGTTTGATCATGCAGTTCAGTGGGAATATTGGTGGGAAGCGGAAAATCTGACCCCCATACTGGCTGTGGGCTGGCACCCCAGGTTGCCACCCAAGAAGGCGAGGCCGCTACCGCAGTGGTGACTGTGACAGCATTCATTACCAGGGCCCAAGTGAGAACTACCCGGGATAAAGTGATAAAAAATGATTTAAAGTGGTTTTTCATACTAGTGAACTCAAAATTAAATTGTGTATTAATTGTGAATTAAAAGACATTATGGCGATAGACGGCTTATTGGAATAACATTTGTGAATTAACTTCATCAAGGAGGCAGCCATGGCCCGCCAAGAAGTCAACCGTTCCGGCGAATTGGAAGTATTTGTGCGTGTGATTGAGCTAGGTGGTTTTTCTGCCGCCGCCCGTGCCTGTGGCATAACCCCCTCAGCAGTCAGCAAGCTGGTGGCTCGACTGGAGCAACGGCTAGGTACGCGGCTAGTGAATCGCTCCACACGACAACTGCAACTCACACCAGAAGGCTGTGCCTACTACGAACGCGTAGTGCGCATCCTGGCTGATTTGGACGAGGCAGATCGCTGCGCCAGTGAAAACACCACGCCACGTGGCCGGTTAAGGGTCAATGCCAATGTGCCCTTCGGGCATCACTTCCTGCTGCCGTTGATACCTGAATTTCTGGAACGCTATCCTGAGGTTATGCTGGATATTATGCTGACCGATGAGGTCATCGATCTTCTGGAGGAGCGTACCGATGTGGCCGTGCGTGCGGGGCCGCTCAAAAGCTCTAACCTGATGGCGCGCAAATTGGGGCAGACAAGCAAGATAATTGTTGCGTCCCCTGACTATCTGGCTCGCCATGGTACCCCAGTGACGCCAGAAGATTTATACCAGCACAATCGTCTCGGGCCGAATTACGTGCGCGCCCAACCTGGTTGGTTATTGCGTCAGGGTGACAAGGATACGGTGATACCCATTAGTGGTAATGCTCAAGTCAGTGATGGTGAGGCGATGCGTCGTCTTGCTTTGGCTGGGTTAGGGTTGGCGCGTCTTGCCGCCTTTCAGGTGTGTGAGGATATCGCTGCTGGTCGGCTGATACCGGTACTTGAAGATTGCAATCCTGGCTATATCGAAGAAATCCATGCCGTGTATGTCGGGCAGGGTGGTCATCTGCCGTTGCGTGTGCGCGCTTTTCTGGATTTTCTGGCTGAACGAGTCGATATCAGTAGCCGATCAATCAATTCAAAACCGCCTGGCAACCAGTGAAAGTAGGGTATCTCTGCTATTATTTATTGGCATCCTGATGATTCAATAAAGTGAAATGAACGGAAGGACAAATAGGTTTTTAGTAATTGCTGTTAAAGCCAGATAACGCCTATGGTTGTAGCTGTAATGCGGCTCACCCTGTCGCTCGGCATATTCCTGCCATAGCAGTTCGAGCGTCACACCTTTGTGGTCTGAACGCTTGAGATCCTGATGAAGCGAAGCCCAGTTGGGCAAAGGTTTAGGCTGGGTTTTGTGGTTCGGTTGGGTCTTGAGGAAGGCGTGCTCCAGCGTGACATCATCCCGCAATGCGCTCAAAGGCCAGTCGCGAACATCTAACTGGTAAGCCCGATTGACATAATATGAGACGGTACTTGAGGAGACATTGAGACTTCGACCAATCTGACGGTGTGTTAACTTTCCCTGGTATTTCAGCCGAAGAATTTCTTTCAGTTTTCGCACAGTATTAGACCCTGTGGACATGGACTTTCCTTTGGAATGAAGGTGGGAAAATCCGGGTTTAACGAAGCGAGGAAAAAAGTCACGCAATAACATGGATGCCGATCAGTCAATACCATGAGGGGGCAAAACTGCTCGGTTTGTGATGTTATTAGGTGGTCGGGATGGATGTTATTTTGTGATCGGCATGCATGGGAATATGCAATGCATTCATTAATGGATACAACTTTATCAACAAGAGTTTCGAGGAATTGAGCCGGTGGGGAACGCGATTACCCCCGAACAGCGAGAAACTCAGCAACTCAAAGTCCAGATAAAACGTCTTGTGAGATGGAAAAAGAAATCTTAAAGTAAGCTGCCATGTTGATGAGAGAAATCACCGGGAAACCTACGCACTAATCACGCGGCTAAAAACAAAATGACCGATAGTGGCACTCTGTCAGTTGCTGGGTATCAGCCTATGAGTGTGGTGAGGCCTCCATGAGCCTCTGAGCAAGCACTATATTCTTACAACGGCCCGCTCCGACCTGAGCTGTGTGAAGCAGAACTTCATTCGGGCAGAAACGTTGGTCAGCGCAAATGTGCGGGGCTGCTTGATTTTCAATTCCCGCTGGCGTAGTCAGGGATTTGGGAACTTGTTTCGTCCGATGGAGCAGCCTTTTCCGGTTTCTGCCCTTCTCGAAAAGGTGGGGGGCCTGATCAGGATCATGGTTTCCCTTCTTGAGGAAAAACGGAAACTCATGGATATAAATAATACCAATTTACCCAGAGACAGTATTGGATGTTTTTTCGAATAATTAAAATACTCTATTAAAATCAATACATTGCGTGGTTATCTGTCTATGGCCTAAGCTCCAGATGAATGGAGAGTTAACAGTACAACAAGAATTTTTTTACGAGCTCTACCAAAAAGCGTAGTGACTTTTCTTAGCTTATCGGCCAGCAGTACTGTAGCAAAACAGCACTCAGATATATCCCAACACCATACGAACCGTGTGCTATCAGACTACGCTGGCGCGCTATATTAGGTTGCGGTGTCTTCGATGCAGCCAAGCCAAAACCAAATCCAGGTTGCATAATAAAGAAAGGGGCTATTACGCTGATAATTCCCATTACGAGTGCTGCCAAAAATGTGGGGTGCTCAAGCCAATCTTGCCCCATGAGATAAATAAATATCAGAGAAAAGACCACGCCGATAGCATAGTGTGCTGTCCACCCCAGAGCCTTTTCTCCGCTTACTTGTGTTGTTTGCATGATGGTATGGTGAAAAAACTTGCCACTTGGCATGTGCCCTAGCCAACGCCCGACCAACTGATAGTTGAGCGAAGGGATATTAAAAAAGCGTTTTTGCAGTAATGCCCAGAGGTCCATTACCAAGGTTGCCCCGATACCAATCAGCACTGCACGTAATAACACATCCATCTAGTGATCCTTTTTTACGCTTCTCGGAAGTGGAAAACGTAATATGTTCTGTAACACAATCTCGATTGAAAGCCAGCAGCAGTAAACTGGTGGGCTCCTTCAACCTTTGATATAATATATTTCAATTATTATATTGAATGATGAGGTAGTGAAAACAATATGTCAACACTCGATGGCGATAGTCAACGCCAAGTTCTTAACGAATTTGCAGAAGTGACACGTTCCTTGGGGAACTCGCATCGTCTGCTACTGCTTGAACATATCGCACAGGGAGAAAGACCGGTTGAAAGGCTAGCTGAACTCGCTGGTCTTACGATAGCCAATGCTTCTCAGCATCTTCAACATCTCAAACGTGCGGGGATTGTACAATCACGCCGGGAAGGGAAAAATGTCTACTACCGTTTGGGCAGTGGGCCAGTCCAGAATATCTTGACGGCGATTCGGCAATATGTGGAATACCGACATAG
>NZ_AYKS02000004.1 GCF_000496755.2 Serratia sp. DD3 | reverse complement strand
TGACCAGGGTAACTGGAGCTTTACGCCAAGCAAGCCACTGGTTAATGGCCCACATGATCTGACCACCCGGGTGACGGATCCGGCAGGTAACACCGGCGATGAAGGTCAACACCTGATTTTCAAGGTGGATATTGATCCGGGCCAGGTACAACTGACTGATGTGCTCGATGACGTGGGCGGTATCACCAGTTCCGTATCACAAAATGGGGTGACGGATGATACCCGTCCAACACTGACCGGTACCGCGAAGGCGGGCAGTATCGTTACCATCTTTGTTGACGATAAACCGCAGGGGAGTGTCAAGGTAGAAGCTGGTGGTGAGTGGAGCTTTACGCCAAACAGTGACCTGGGCCAAGGTTCACATACCTTTAGCGCCAGCGCCGAAGATCTGACCGGTCATGTCAGTACCAGTGGCACCTGGGTATTTAGTGTGGACTCCGTGGCCCCGACAGCACCGTTTATCGACTCGGCAGCGGACGATGTGGGTAGCAAACAGCCAACGGCGATGACCAGCGGCAGCGAGACGGATGATCCATCACCAACCCTGACCGGCCGTGCGGAAGCCAACAGCATTGTGAAGATCTATGACCAACGTGGTGAGATTGGGTCAGTACAGGCACTGGCCAATGGCCAGTGGAGCTACACGCCAACCACCGGCTTGTCAGAAGGACCGCATGACTTTTACGTCACGTCCACCGACAAGGCGGGCAATGTCAGTGCTCCGTCCAGCACCTTTACCCTGACGCTGGACTTCACCGCGCCGGATGGCAGTAAAGTAACCATTACTGGTGTGGACGATCAGGTGGGTAGTATTACTGGCAAGGTCGATCCAGGCCAAACCACCGATGATAACCGTCCAACCATCAGCGGCACCGGTGCGGAAAAGGGTAACACCATTACGGTGTACCGCGGCACCGAGATCATTGGTACGGCGATCGTGCAGGAAAATCTCTCCTGGTCAATGACTCCGACAAAGCAGCTGGAGGATGGTGTGGCTGAGTTGACCGCGAAAGAGAGTGATGCGGTAGGCAACACCACGGTGGCCTCACCAAACTACAGCATTAGCATCAAAACTGGCGTGCCATTAGCCCCGGTGATTACGTCGGTGGAAGATAATGTCGGGCCAGTGACTAAACCGCTGCAGAAGGGCGTGGTGACTGACGATAATACCCCGACGTTGAACGGTACCGCCGAGGCGGGTGGCATCGTGAAGGTGTATGACGATGGTAAAGTCATTGGTAGCACGAAAGTGGGAACTGATGGCAAGTGGAGCTTTACGCCAAGTGCATTGGGTGAAGGCAACCATAACCTGACAGCGACGGTGACCGATGCGATTGGTGCCACCAGCGTACATACGGGTATCTACGACATTGTGGTTGATACCAAAGCACCGGAGCCAGCCACCGATCTGCTGGTGACGGATGACATGGGCAGCAAAACCGGGCCAATCAGCGCCGGTGATACCACCGATGACAACACGCCAACCCTGAGCGGCAAGGCTGAGCCGAACAGTGTGGTCCATATCTATGATAACGGTGAGGAAATCGGTACCGCCCTGGTGACTGACCAGGGTAACTGGAGCTTTACGCCAAGCAAGCCACTGGTTAATGGCCCACATGATCTGACCACCCGGGTGACGGATCCGGCAGGTAACACCGGCGATGAAGGTCAACACCTGATTTTCAAGGTGGATATTGATCCGGGCCAGGTACAACTGACTGATGTGCTCGATGACGTGGGCGGTATCACCAGTTCCGTATCACAAAATGGGGTGACGGATGATACCCGTCCAACACTGACCGGTACCGCGAAGGCGGGCAGTATCGTTACCATCTTTGTTGACGATAAACCGCAGGGGAGTGTCAAGGTAGAAGCTGGTGGTGAGTGGAGCTTTACGCCAAACAGTGACCTGGGCCAAGGTTCACATACCTTTAGCGCCAGCGCCGAAGATCTGACCGGTCATGTCAGTACCAGTGGCACCTGGGTATTTAGTGTGGACTCCGTGGCTCCGACAGCACCGTTTATCGACTCGGCAGCGGACGATGTGGGTAGCAAACAGCCAACGGCGATGACCAGCGGCAGCGAGACGGATGATCCATCACCAACCCTGACCGGCCGTGCGGAAGCCAACAGCATTGTGAAGATCTATGACCAACGTGGTGAGATTGGGTCAGTACAGGCACTGGCCAATGGCCAGTGGAGCTACACGCCAACCACCGGCTTGTCAGAAGGACCGCATGACTTTTACGTCACGTCCACCGACAAGGCGGGCAATGTCAGTGCTCCGTCCAGCACCTTTACCCTGACGCTGGACTTCACACCACCGGATGTCAGCAAGGTAGCGATCACTGAGGTCGTCGATCAGTATGGTTTGGTAACCGGCCCGGTCAGTAAGGGTAGCGTGTTGGATGATCGCAATCCGTTGGTTAACGGTACCGGTGCTGAAAAGGGTAACACCATCACGGTATACACCACCGATGGCGATGGTAATACCAAAGTACTGGGCACCACCACCGTAGGCAGCAATGGCCAGTGGACGTTGACCGCTACGGGCTCACTGTATGACGGTAAAAACACGTTGACCGTGGAAGAGACTGACAAGGTAGGTAATAGCGCCAAGCCGAGCACCAGCTATGACGTTATTATGTCATTGACCCCAGGCGCTCCGGTTATCGACAGTATTATTGATGATACCGGCACTACCCGTATGGAGTTGACCAACAACAGCCTGACCAAGGACAATACGCCAACCTTGAGCGGGACCTCTTCTGTTGCTGAAGGCGATACGATTACCATCTATAACGGTAATGCTAAGGTCGGTACCACTACTGCGGGCCCAGGTGGTAGTTGGAGCTTTACACCAAACCCAGCATTGGTAGACGGTACTTACAACTTCAAAGTAACCGGGACCAACAATGTAGGTCAGGAGAGTGCGCCGAGTGGTACTGAAACCATCACCATTGATGCGACGATTTCTGATGCGGCTATCAGCATCACGTCAATCAGTGATGACTTGGGTATCAGTAATACCGACTTCAACACCAGCGATACCACGTTGTTGATTAACGGTACACTGAACAAGGCCCTGCTGGCAGACGAGTGGGTCGAAGTGAGTGTTGATGGCGGCAAAACCTGGACTAAAGCGAGCAGCACGACCGCCAGCAGTTGGACGGTGGATCTGCAAAGCAAGCCGTTGACGTCAGCTGACTATACCATCCAGGCGCGTGTGGTTGATCAGGCGGGTAATATTGGTGACACCGACGCACATGCGCTGACAGTGAGCACCGTGGCACCGAACCTGAATGGTATGACCACCAGCGCAATTATTACTACCGATACTTCTAGCGGTTTGAAAACAGGCGATCTGTTCAGCCACAGTGCGACAGAGATTAACACCGATATGATCACCCGTGACCGTACGGTGACCATCAAGGGGGCGTTGAGTGCTGCGCTGCAGAGCAACCAGTATCTGCAGATCTCGTTTGATAATGGGAGTAACTGGACCACGCTGTTGTCTGAAACCGGGACTGACTGGAATTATAAGTTGGCTGAGGTCACTCAGAGCACCACGTTTAACTACCAACTGCGGGTGATTGATGCTGCTGGTAACCTGGGCACCAACGTTAATTTCAAGAGCAATTATCAGGTTGTGATTGATCTGGAAGCACCGAATGCGATCCTTGGTGCGCCTGATGTGCCGCAAATTGTTAACAGCACCACCACCTACACCTTCAACCAGACTAAATACGGTAATGTTGAAGCAGGATCGATCGTTTCACTGGTGAGTGATGTCAACGGTAACGGGACCTACCAGGAAGGGCTGGATCAGATTATCGGCTTTGCCAAAGCCAATGACGACGGTAGCTGGTCAATCAGCAGCACCATGCCTGCCGGGGCGCATAATCTTGCCTTTATGGTGTGGGATGCGGCAGGTAACCGTTCTTCGTTAAGTGCCTCCACCAGTATTGGGGTCACTGAGGGTGATGGTAAGACGCTGATTGAACAGAAGTGGGGCGGTACCACTGATGGAGATGGCTCTGGCCTGAATGCGGCGGCGGTGACTATTGGGACAAATGGCTTATGGTCATTCTTCCAGAGTGCGCGTGGCACATCGGGGTCAAGTCGGGCCAACTCTGGACGTGTCTACAATATGCAAAACCTGGAGGATTACAGCTCCAAGTACTTGGCGCAGCCAAGCGATGTGACGTTCGACAACTATGGTCACTTTGTTAACTCGGCCACCTTTGCCGATATCAACCGCGATGGTTTGACTGATGTGATGTCACAGGTCAGTGCTTACGATAACGGTGGACGCACTGCCTACTGGATGCAAAATGCCGATGGCAGTTACACGGCGAAATCGGTAAACCAAGGCAGCCTTAACCACTTAGGGGGGGTGATAGCCTATGACCGTCACGGTGATGGTTATCTTGACTTTGTGTTGGCGGACTCCGCACCAGATTCTACTTCGTTCCTCAAGAACGAAAATGGTGTACTGAGCCCAGACGGCACATATGGTCGCCCCGGTGGTGCAATTCCATCTAACTTGAGCCTGATGCATGAAATTGGTGCTGTGGATATCGATAATAACGGTACTGTTGATATTACTGCTCACGTGGATGTCCTCGACTACTATGGTACTAATTATTTTGATAGAGATGACGGCAATTCTCTGGCCATTATCTACAACCAGACTACAGGCGGCAGCAAAACCACCTTTGGTAAGCTAGATTATTACGGTAGTGTGTTCCGTACTGATGGTGGGACGGATTATGGTAACTTGTCGATTTCTATGACCTATGCCGATTACAACGGTGATGGCTGGTTGGATCTGTTCCTGAGCCGTGGTCAAAAAGGCAGTGCGAACACTAATGAAAGCCGTATCTATCTGAACGATGGCACGGGTAAGCTGAATGCCACCGATGCCAAGGCACTGTGGTTTGGTGACAGTCTGGACGGTGGGACCTCACTAGCAGTTGACTGGAACCACGATGGTAAGATGGACATCATTGAAGTTCCGCGCTCTGGTGTTACTGGTAGCCCGGTACTTTATCTGAACCAAGGGAATAATATCTGGGGTAAAACGCCAGTGAATTTGACCGCAACAACCTATAATAATCTGACGGGTGCAGTCGCCCTGGATTATGACTGGGATGGTTCAATGGATTTGGTGCTGTATCGTGCAGGCGCTGATGCAACAGTGGTCTCGAGTGATCACGCTGCACCGACCTTGCTGGTGAAAAACACCAACATTGCGCCGGATGGTACCAGCCTGCAGATCCGTATTGTTGACGGCCAAGGCATCAATACCTTCTACAGCAATACCGTCAAGCTGTATAACTCGAAGGGTGAGTTGGTGGCAACGCAGTTGATTAACCCGCAGTCCTCTGGCTCGAGCAACAGTATGGGTCTGGTGAGCTTCTTCGGGTTGGATCCGAATGAAGTTTACTCGGTGCAGTTGTTGCGTATTACCAATGGCCAGACCGACCATGTTGGCGCAGTAGGTAGCCAAGGCGGTTACACCAACGCCACGGTGAATGAGAACTGGGGTGGCTTAACCACCGGTAAATCGCACGATGCGTATGTACTGACGGCGGAAAGTGACACTGCTGCCACCAATACCACCGCAACGGGCATTGTCGGTACCGGCTATAACGATACCTTCTTTGCTTCAGCGGGTGACGATACCTACAACGGGAGTGGTGGTTGGAACCAGATTGTCAGTGGTAAGGCGGTCTGGAGTGCCACGGCAGGGATGGATATCGTTGATTACAGCCGTTCAGCAAGCGCTATCACCGCTGTACTCTGGGAAGGAACGGGTAAGAATGGCTCGGCCACAGGCCAAGGCTCTGATAAGTTGATCAGTATCGAAGGCTTGATTGGCTCTAGCCAAGCGGACACCTTTACTGATAGCTCGGCTAACAACCTGTTTGAAGGCCGTAGTGGCAACGATACGTTCTACCTGATTAACGGTGGTAACGATACGTTGATGTATAAGGTCTTGTCAGGAATGGAAACTGACGGCACCGGCGGTAATGGCAGCGATATCGTCCATGGCTTCCATGTAGGTGACGTGGTGACTGACAGTGATGCGGACCTGATTGACCTGAGTGATCTGCTGGACTATAACGGCTCAATCTCTTTCTTCCAGGATGATGGCAAGATGGAATTGGACTACTCTTCCCAAGGTATTCTTAAGTACCTGAAGGTGGAGAACGTCGGCAATGACACGGTGATCAGTATTGATCGCGATGGTTCAGGCAATGCGAACGCCTATACCAATGTCATTACGTTGACTAATGTCCAGACTGATCTGGAAACGTTGTTGCAAAATAACCAAATTATTGTCTAACCAATAAGATGGGGGCCCACAGGGGAAACACTGTGGGCTCTTTTGCATAGCTGATCGACAGATTACGGATGACTTAATTCAGGGTGATGACAACGCCAGCAATTTATTGATATTGATGGATGAAATATCGCCCTATATGGAGATTTTAATGAAAGCTTTTGGTAATAAATTCAAGTACGCCACTATCGTGTCATTAATGTTAGCCAGCGGATGGTGTTCTTTGCCAGCTTCTGCGCAGGAGGGACTCTCTGCTGGGCATAACAATACGGTGTCTACGGTGTTAGATGCCAATGGGCAGACCGCTGGTTCAGGGACCATTGCAAACGGTTATCGTCCTGTCGGAGAGGTTGTGCCGGAGTTGGCGCAAATTGTCTTCTACTATCCGGAAGGTAAACTTCCTGCGACGGTTTATGTGGATCGTCAACTGCAATCGGTACTATTGCCTGGCGAGTATACGGTCTTTTGTGTTGTCCCTGGTGGGCACGCCATTGAGTCCTACTTCCAGGATCAACCGTTGTATCAAGGTAAACTGGCCCCCAAACATCAACTGAAAACCCTGGGTGCAACGACCTATTTCCTGGTGGTTAATCCAGGTGAGACCGGGACCACGACAGCGTTAGCTAAACGCTCTGTGGCTGAGGCGGATTTGCAATCTATGCGTCTACAGTCGCGCATTATTAATCGCGCGAAGCAAGTGAAAGCCTGCGAATATGTTAAGGGTGGTACCGCCGTGTTGTTGCAGGAAAGTCTCCATTTTCCTACCGGCAAAAGTCAGTATGGTTCAATCTTACCGGCCTCAAAAGCTAAATTGGACCATGTCATAACATTCCTTAAGGAAGGGAATAACGTCTCTGACATTCAGTTAATTGGTTACACCGATGCTATTGGTAATGCGGCAGCAAACCAACGCTTGTCACAGGCCAGGGCAAATACGGTTCGCGATACACTGATCCGTGCTGGCGTTAATCAAAATTTGATCACTCATACCAGTGGTATGGGGATCGCCAAAGATGCTGAGCAGTGTGAAGCCAATGCCAAGCATCAAGATAGTAGCTGTAACACCCAAGGACGTCGGGTAGATATTGTTGTTAAATAGCAGTGCATTGTTAAATAGCAATGCGTTGTTAAATAGCAGTGAATAACGCTTCCCAATCTTTGAGTTCCGTTTCCGTGGTAGGGTCGGTATACCTCTTTTATGCCGAACCTGCTCACGGATTTTCTCACTGTCACAACCCCTATCTGCAATGACATGCTCTGCATCTGGCACCTATAAAGCAATTCTCGTGCAGCTTTACTGTCATAAACCTCACCACCCGTGACAATGAAATCTATCGGTAAGCCACAACCATCAACAGCCAGATAGATTTTCGTCGTGTTGCCACCCTGCCCTTTTTCTATAGACGCTTTCCCCTCAGAGCAATCACCTGCCATGCTGATGGGCTTTAACGATGCGACCGTCTATAAATATCAGCCAATTGCCTAAGCTCGACAAAGAGCTACATTAAGAACGCCTTTCTTTGACCACAAGTTAAACCGCCGATAGATGGCACGCCAATGTCCAAAAGCGCCTGGGACATCACGCCAAGGGCAGCCAACCTGCATTCGATACAAAATACCTTCCACCCTATTTCTGGGTTCTGGCTTGCTATAGACACGACCTGTTCTCAGCATCAAGTGGATTAGCGTTGACCAGTATTCATCTGCTGATATCGTTCTTAGCAGATTATGCTGTTTTGGTTGGTTTTTATCGAAAGTAATTGTAGCTGTCCATCATGCCACCTAATAATCCACCACGAAAGATCATCTCCCCCTAAGTTATTCGGAATATTCTTATTCAAAACGGTGTTTTTTTCAGCAACAATGGTGAAAGTTTAATCAGTCTTGTATCTACATTTTAACCAGTTCTCCACGTAGCGTACGATATCTGTTCCCACCAAGGGAGGTCAGAGAACCATCACGGAGTAAAGGTTAAAACATCATTTAAGTCTCAGGTGGAGTTACGAAGTAATGGAAAAAACGATAGTTTTGGCTGTTAACAATGGCGAAGGGAAAACCCGTTTATTAACCGCGAATGCCAACAATGCAGTTAAAGTTAAATTAATTCACGGTAATAAATACGTCTTAAAGAATCTAGGCAATGATTTTGCTCCGGAGAACGTGACTTTAGTTCGTGTCGGCAAGGCGTTGCACGTGATCCAGGAAGGGGACACACAAGCCAGTATTATTATTGAAGACTACTTTAATGGTGAAGCCAACAACCCGGTGTTACTGGGAATGGCTGAAGATGGCCAGCTGTATGCCTATGTTCCCTTGTCCGGGGAAGGCTATGAGCACGGCTATCTCTTTACTGATGGTGAGTCATCGCCTGCAGCATTAGGTGGTCCATCTCAAGGCAGTGGTGAAGGCATTTTTGTCGCTTCTGATGATAATCATGATGCGCTGTTTGGTCTTTTGGGTTGGCTGGCGGCAGCGACAGCGATCGGCGCTGGGGCCGCGGTTGCCTATCATAACCGTAGTAAAGATGATAATAACCCTGAACCGACCCCTCCGGCAAAACCGGCGATTGGCGG
>NZ_AYKS02000003.1 GCF_000496755.2 Serratia sp. DD3 | reverse complement strand
TCCGCGCCGGGCTTCGCTCACTGTTCAGGCCGGAGCCACAGACCGCCGTTGAATGGGCGGATGCTAATTACTATCTCCCGAAAGAATCCGCATACCAGGAAGGGCGCTGGGAAACACTGCCCTTTCAGCGGGCCATCATGAATGCGATGGGCAGCGACTACATCCGTGAGGTGAATGTGGTGAAGTCTGCCCGTGTCGGTTATTCCAAAATGCTGCTGGGTGTTTATGCCTACTTTATAGAGCATAAGCAGCGCAACACCCTTATCTGGTTGCCGACGGATGGTGATGCCGAGAACTTTATGAAATCCCACGTTGAGCCGACTATTCGTGATATTCCGTCGCTGCTGGCGCTGGCCCCGTGGTATGGCAAAAAGCACCGGGATAACACGCTCACCATGAAGCGTTTCACTAATGGGCGTGGCTTCTGGTGCTGCAGGCGTACCAGCTTTCCCTATAGTGAGTCGTATTAGAGCTTGGCGTAATCATGGTCATAGCTGTTTCCTGTGTGAAATTGTTATCCGCTCACAATTCCACACAACATACGAGCCGGAAGCATAAAGTGTAAAGCCTGGGGTGCCTAATGAGTGAGCTAACTCACATTAATTGCGTTGCGCTCACTGCCCGCTTTCCAGTCGGGAAACCTGTCGTGCCAGCTGCATTAATGAATCGGCCAACGCGCGGGGAGAGGCGG
>NZ_AYKS02000002.1 GCF_000496755.2 Serratia sp. DD3 | reverse complement strand
TCCTTGGCGAGTTTGCCTATGTGCCGTAGCTGCGTTCAGCGCCTTCAATGGCGTCAACCACTGTGAACTCTTCAGCACGGGGGCGTTTGTTAATTTTGTGAGAATTTGTCTGTCAGGAACAGATTTAACACTACTGGTCGTGGGCCTAACGGGTGAGGTTAGGGGTGTCCTTGGCGAGTTTGCCTATGTGCCGTAGCTGCGTTCAGCGCCTTCAATGGCGTCAACCACTGTGAACTCTTCAGCACGGGGGCGTTTGTTAATTTTGTGAGAATTTGTCTGTCAGGAACAGATTTAACACTACTGGTCGTGGGCCTAACGGGTGAGGTTAGGGGTGTCCTTGGCGAGTTTGCCTATGTGCCGTAGCTGCGTTCAGCGCCTTCAATGGCGTCAACCACTGTGAACTCCTCAGCACGGAGGCGTCTGTTAATTTTGTGGGCGTTCATCAACACTACTGGCCGTGGGCCTAACGGGTGGGCCTTAGGGAGGAGGTGAACAACTGCAGCAATTTAAAGGATGACGGAACTTGGGCCAACGGTGTTGGCCCGTGGTGGTTATTGGCGGTTGAGTTTTAGCATGGCTTCTAGTACTGCACCGGCGATGGCGCGTGCTTTATCGGAGACGGTGGTGTAATCCGCTTCGATACCTCGGGGGTCGATATCACCGATTTTGCTGCCTGCCTGGGTTGCTAAGCCTTGCTGCAGTAATCCCCTGACCATACCGCTAATCGGGGCGATGACGGGTGCTTCGCCACAGTGAGCGATAATCTCTCCCTCTTGTACCAGGTCACCTAAGGCTACATGGCACTGCATTAGTCCGTCAGCGGGGGCGCGGATTACCCGGCGGAGAGTATGACCACCAATATCACCGGGGATACCGGTATTGGGGTGAGCATAACCTTGATAAATCACCCGGCCGAGGTTGTGTCCGCGGTTAGTCTCAATGACTGCATCACAATCATGACCAGCATTAAATCCTGGGCCGAGGGCAATGGTAATCGGGGCCATGTTGCGCTGGGTCCCCAGATTCTGCTTGGCCAGAATGGCATCCACCAGAAAACGTGGGTTGAGCTGTTTCAGACTGTGGGCCTCTTCATCCACCAGCAGCGCGATTTCACCTTGGTTGATGAAATCAAAGGCCTCATTGACATCTTTTGCCACCCGAGCGGTAACACCTTCTACGCAGGTTGAACCATCAAACATCGCCTGAGCAAAGGCGACGCTGCGGCGGATAGCTGTGGGCTGGGCGACATCCAACATCACGATTTGAAAACCAGCATGATAAAGCCGCAGGGCGACGCCGGTGGCGATATCTCCGGCACCACGGATCACCACCAGCTTTTGCCGGCTTAATCTGATGTCGTCTTTCATCAGCCCGCCCGCAGCCTGATGACGTACTTGCAGCAGTTCGGCTAGAACACTGATGGCAATTTCTTCCGGGGTTTCCGCACCGATGTTGTAACCGATAGGTGCATGTAACCGGGCGAGTTCATCTTCACTGGTGCCTTGCTGTTTAAGCAACTGGGTGAAGGTCTGTACTTTACGGCGGCTGGCTAATAGCCCCAGATAGCGTACGGGGTGCTTGATCAGCACGTTCAAGGCTTCACAATCCTGATTGTTGGTGGCGATAATCACAAAGTTATCGGCGGTGATATTCATTTTGTTGATGGCATCAGGAAATGTTTCGCCATGAACCAATGTCGAACCCGGTGGGAACAGAGCCGGCTCTAGGCTAGCGGGATAGATATCAGCGACATGAATATCAAATCCTAACGGCTTGGCGGCGTTGGCGATAGCGCGGTTAACGTGCCCAGCACCGATCAACACCAGACGTGGACGCAAACCATGTACATCAATATAAACCGACATCGCCCCCCCACAATCAGAACCCACCGCATCTTGCCCGGTACGCGCCATGCGACCATGGAAAACTCTGGCTTTGCGTTCTGTAATGGCTTCAATCGCTTGTTCAATCACCAAGCGCTCAATCATACCGCCACCAATAGTACCTACCGTGCGACCATCCGCCATCACCAGCATTTGTGCCGAGTGGCGCGGTGTAGAGCCCCGGCTTTCAATAATCTGGGCTAGTGCAAAGGGTCGGTTTTCTTCTTCAAGTTGCGCCGCGGTGGCGAAGATATTCATGCTGACCTCATCAATAACCTAGAAAGTAGAATTACGTTGTAAATAGTGGGTGATCGCCGGGGTTTCCTGCACCGCACCAAACCAGATGGCACTGAGGGTTGGCGCATTTTGCAATAACGCCTGCCAAGCGGGAGCGGGTTGATTATCATAATGATAAAACTGATTAATCAGCCAGATGCGTCGCGCTTGCGGCGGAGTGCCTTTGAACATGCCTTCTGGATGAGCGATCAGCCTGCCGAACACTTGCAGATCCAGCCGTTCACCCGCGCCCACCCCGGTGAGGGCAGAGAAGATCTCCCAACGTTGGATCTGCTGCGGATTAGCGGGTTGGTCGATCACTTGCCCTCCGGTTAATGCAATCACACAATCACTACTATCAGGAATGCAAGGTTCATGCCTTGCCGGGGCTTTCAGCGGTAAACCTTTCGAGCCATCGGCCTCCACCAAAATAACGTCAAACAGGTCACGTTGTTTGATCTCATCAAGCCATTCGGCAGTTGGCCCGCTAACCTTGTTATCTTGCGGCTGATATTGACAGAACCAGGCAGTGATAGCCGGCTCTCGACTTATGGTGGGGGGCGCGCCTAATAACAGATGATGATAGTTTTCCGCAGCAGGACGATACATTTTGGTGGTGGTAGTCAACAGGACACGTTTGCCTTGTTGATAGAAGGTGCGCGCCAGCCAATACAAGGAACTGGTTTTCCCCCCGGCACCAATCAGGCTTATCAACAGAGGTTCACCGTTATCGAGGCGATGATACTCCTCGGCAAATAGCGCCTTTAGATCTGGTGGCATAAGTCTCCTTTTGGCAGCGATAAAAAATAATACGCAGTAATAAAAGCTAATATGCCGTGTTTTATTTTCAATTGGCGATTTAATAATAATTATTTGTTGATGCAGTCGAGATTTTGAAAATTATTTATATTTTATCGATTGCGCTCACAAAATAGTATCGAGTTTATCTGAACAGGGCAATGAATAGGGCGCTATTTTAAACGTCAGCCAATTTGGCATGATGCGCAACAGTGAGTTAATCAGCATCATGCCAACCTGTATTACCAGGTAGCGTTTCAAGGGTGTATCAAAGTGATAGGCGAGAATTTTTTTTTGATAATTGAGGTTATCCGGTGACATTTTCAGGTTAATGGTCTGTTATCACTGATTTTCATTCTTATTTGCATCTGTGAGGCTCCTCACAAATAAAAATAACAATTAGAACTGCCTCACGAATTTAATCCAACACAAAAGTTATCAGAAAATTTGGCCTGATTGTTGCTGCATGTATGACTAACCAAGGTCAAAAACTGCCATTCGGTTTTAACCGATTCTCATTATTCAGGCATTTCGTCACAAGGAGATTAAGTTATGGGAGATATAATGCGTCCCGTTCCGTTCCAGGCGCTGTTAACTCGTATTTTTGATGAGTACCACGAGAACCGTTCTATCTTTGGCATACCTGAGCAGCAGTTCTATCGCAAACGTGACGATCGAAAGATCAAAGTCTTCAGCGAAAGTTGTGAAACCCCCTTAGGTCCAGCCGCTGGGCCTCATACGCAATTGGCGCAGAATATCATCGTCGCCTGGCTGACCGGTGGGCGGTTTATCGAGTTAAAAACGGTACAAATCCTCGACCGCTTGGAGATTGAAAAGCCTTGTATTGATGCAGAAGATGAATGCTTTAATACCGAGTGGTCTACCGAATTTACCTTGCTTAAAGCCTATGATGAATATTTGAAAGCCTGGTTTGTCTTGCATTTGTTGGAAGAGATGTTTGATCCTCGCTCCCCAGGTGAAAGCAAATCCTTTATCTTCAATATGAGCGTAGGCTACAACCTGGAAGGGATTAAACAAGCTCCGATGCAGGACTTTATTCATAATATGATGGATTCAGCCCAGCATCCGAAGTTTGCCGAGTATGAAAAGATCCTCAGCAAATGGGTGGCTAATGATGAGTTTATTAATCGCTTTGCTTTAACCTCTCAACGTAGCGCATTAAATCAGTTACCTGGCCATATCCCCGCTCGCATGGTCCATGGTGTCACACTGTCTACCATGCATGGTTGCCCGCCGAATGAAATTGAAGCCATTTGTCGCTATATGCTGGAAGAGAAACACCTCAATACCTTTGTAAAATTAAACCCAACACTGCTGGGTTACTCACGGGTCCGCTCCATTTTAGATACCTGTGGTTTTGATTATGTCGGGTTGAAAGAGGAATCTTTCGAGCACGATCTTAAACTGGAACAAGCACTGGCCATGTTGCACCGCTTGGCGGATCTCGGTAAACAGCAGCAGCTGGGCTTCGGGGTCAAATTGACCAACACTTTGGGAACGATTAACCATAAAGGGGCACTACCTGGCGAAGAGATGTATATGTCTGGTCGTGCGCTATTTCCGCTTTCTATCAATGTGGCTGCAGTACTATCCCGTGAATTTAACGGTGAATTGCCGATCTCCTATTCTGGCGGGGCCAGCAAGTTTAATATCCGCGATATTTTTGAAACCGGTATTCGACCCATCACCATGGCGACTGATTTGCTGAAGCCGGGCGGTTATTTGCGCCAGGTAGAGTGCATGAAAGAGCTGGATGAGTCCGAATGCTGGAATATGGCGCGTATTGATGTGAACAAGCTGAATGCATTGGCAGACAAAGCGGTCAGCATGGAGTACACGCAAAAACACTGGAAGTCTAATGACAGCATTGATGCTGGCGGACCATTGCCGATGATCGATTGCTATGTAGCGCCTTGCATTACTGCCTGTGCGATCAAACAGGATATTCCAGAATATATTCGTTTGATGGGTGAACAGCGTTATGCCGATGCCTTGGGGGTTATCTACCAACGCAACGCGTTACCTGCTATCACCGGGCATATTTGTGATCACCAGTGCCAATATAACTGTACCCGCCTTGACTATGACAGTGCGTTAAATATTCGTGATCTGAAAAAGGTCGCCTTGGAAAAAGGCTGGGATGAGTATAAACGCCGTTGGCATAAGCCTGCTGGCGTGGGCAGCAAACGCCCCGTCGCGGTGTTAGGGGCGGGCCCGGCAGGTCTGTCGGCCGGTTACTTCCTGGCGCGTGCCGGTTATCAGGTGACCCTGTTTGAGCGCGAGGCCAATGCCGGTGGTGTGGTGAAAAATATCATTCCACAGTTCCGTATTCCGGCTGAGCTGATTGAGCAAGATATCGATTTTGTTGCTGCACACGGGGTGAAGTTTGTTTATGGCTGTGACCCTGATTTGACGGTAGACAAGCTGCAACAGCAAGGTTTTGAGTATGTCTTTGTCGGTATCGGTACAGATAAAAACAGTGGCGTACAGTTGGCGGGTGATAACCGCAATGTACATAAATCATTGCCATTCCTGCGCAGTTACAATCAAGGGCAGTTGTCCAACCTCGGCAAGCATGTTGCGGTAGTGGGGGCCGGTAACACCGCCATGGATTGTGCACGGGCTGCACTGAAAGTACCGGGTGTGGAAAAGGTCACGGTGCTTTATCGTCGTACGCTGAATGAAATGCCAGCCTATCGTGAAGAGTATCTGGAAGCGGTAGAAGATGGTGTGCAATTTATGTTCCTCACCAACCCAGAGCGTTTTGATGCCGATGGGAAGTTGACGGCCAGAGTAATGATCCTCGGCAAGCCCGATGAGAAGGGGCGTTGCCGCCCAGTGGCCACCGATAAAACCGTCACCTTGCATGTTGATACCCTGATCACCGCCATTGGTGAACAAGCTGATGGCGAAGTGCTGCGCAAGCTGGGAATACCGCTGGATGCCGAGGGCTACCCACAGGTCAATATCGCCACGGGTGAAACCACTCGGTCAGATGTGTTCCTGATTGGTGATGTTCAGAGTGGCCCGTCATCCATTGTTGCGGCAATAGGTACCGCACGTAAGGCCACCGACGTGGTACTGGCTCGGGAGAATATTAAATCTCACCATGCCGACAAATATTGGTCGAATGTTGATCCTGCCGAGGTGTATCGCCGTAAAGGGGTTATTTCGGTCACGATGGTAGATAAGAGTGAGCGTGACGCTTTTGTGGCCCAGGAAGCAGAACGTTGTCTGGAATGTAATTACATTTGTAGCAAATGTGTCGATGTTTGCCCTAACCGTGCCAACGTGTCGATTGCCATTCCTGGTTTCCATGATCGCTTCCAAACACTGCATCTGGATTCTTATTGTAACGAATGCGGTAACTGTGCCCAGTTCTGTCCATGGCAGGGTAAGCCATACAAAGACAAGGTTACCGTGTTCAATTTGCCACAGGACTTTGCCAACAGCAGTAACCCGGGTTTCTTGGTGGAGGGCTCGCAGGTCAGTGTGCGTCAGGACGGTAATGTCTACCAACTGAAAATAAACAGCCACGGTCAGCTTGAACAAGCACCCGCAGAGCTGGATGAAATGTGCCGTATTATCACCCATGTGCACAATCACCATCATTATCTGCTTGGTGAGGTGGAGGTCTAACTATGTTGATTTTAACCAATGCAACTGCCGTGCAACTTGATCCACCACTGGTTCAAGAAGGTGTTGATATCGCCATTGAAGGCGCGCTGATCAAAGAGGTGGGCGTGGGCTTGGCAGCCAAATATCCGCAGGCTGAAACGCGCAATATGCAGGGTAAATGGGTCATGCCGGGGATTGTCTGTGCTCATAACCATTTTTACTCTGGATTATCACGCGGCATCATGGCCAACATTGCACCGTGCCCAGATTTTATTTCTACCTTGAAAAACCTGTGGTGGCGCCTTGATCGGGCGCTGGATGAGGAATCGTTGTATTACAGTGGGTTAATCTGCTCACTGGAAGCGATCAAAAGTGGTTGTACGGCGGTTATCGATCATCACGCATCGCCTAATTTTATTGCCGGCTCACTGAAAACTCTGCGCAGTGGCTTTATTAAAGCTGGGTTGCGCGGCATGACTTGCTATGAGACTACCGACCGTAACGGCGGTAATCATGAGTTGCTGGCCGGGGTTGAGGAAAACGTTGCCTTTGCCAACTTGATCGATGCTGCCAAAGCGGCAGGTAAAGAGCCCTATCTGGTGGAGGCGCATATCGGTGCCCATGCGCCGTTCACGGTCTCGGATGCCGGTCTGGAGATGTTGAAGGGGGCAATACAAAGTACTGGCCGCGGGTTACATATTCATGCCGCTGAAGACCGGTACGATGTTTCTCACAGCCACGATAAGTATGGCAAAGATTTGATGGTACGCCTGGCGGAATACGGTCTGATTGGGTCGAAAACCTTAGTGGCTCACGGGCTCTATTTGTCTGCTGCTGATATTGAGCTGATCAACCAGCATGATGCTTTCCTGGTGCATAACGCTCGCTCCAATATGAACAACCATGTTGGCTATAATCATCAACTGGCACAGTACCGTAACCTGGTGCTCGGTACCGATGGTATCGGGGCGGATATGTTTGAGGAGCTCAAGTTTGCGTTCTTCAAGCATCGTGATGCCGGTGGGTCATTGTGGCCAGACAGCTTTGCACGTTTCCTGTCAAACGGTAACCAACTGTTAGCCCGTAACTTTGGGGCGCAATTCGGTCGTTTGGCGGCAGGCTATAAAGCGGACCTGACGATTTGTGATTACTCATCACCCACACCATTGGTGGCACAGAACGTCCCAGGGCATCTGGCCTTTGGTATGGGGGCCAGCAGTGTTAACAGTGTGATGGTGGAAGGGCGCATGGTTTACCAAAACGGCGAGTTCCCATTTGATGTGGAACCTATCTATGCTGAGGCACGCAAGGCGGCGGCACAGTTGTGGAAACGTATGGATGCCTTGAAATAAGCCGGTTGCCGCTCGGTGAACAGCCGAGCGGCTAACCCTATAATGAGGGTGAAAAATGATTGAACAATTCTATCGTCCAGAATCGGTGCAGCAGGCTCAGGCGTTGAAGCATCAGTTTCTTGAAGACGCTATTTACTTTGCCGGGGGTAGTAAAATTAATGCCACGCCAACCAAAGCGCGGCAAAAAATCGCCATTGCACTAACACATCTGGGCCTTGACCAAGTGGATTGGCAACAGGGTGAATTGCATATTGGTGCTACCACCACCTTACAACGTTTATTCGATCATACCTTGACGCCACCGGCCCTACGCGAGGCGCTGGGTTTTGTCTATTCCCGCCATATTCGTAATCAGGCAACCCTAGGCGGCGAAATTGCTTCAGCCCCTAAAGATTCTGTACTGCTGCCAGTGTTGCTGGCGTTGAGCGCCAAAGTAGAGCTGGGTAGCGGTAAAACCTGTTCGTTGGAAGAGTATCTGGCCAGTGATAAACAGGCGTTATTGTTGGCGGTGGTGCTACCTGACGCTTATCGCCAATGTGCAACCCGCAAAGTTGCCCGTTCAGCCGCTGGGTTGCCGGTGGTGACCGCAGCGGTTTCTCGCGATACACAATCTAAAGTGCGTATTGCGCTTAGTGGTGTGGTGGCGCAACCGACTCGCTTACGTGATGCAGAGCAAGCAGGTTTACAAGGTCAGGCGCTGGAAAAGCGGGTGGCCGATATGGTGACGCCACAAGCGGATGTTTGCGGCAGTGTTGCCTATAAGCGTTATATCGCCGGTGTGGTGGTGGCGGATCTGCTTGCTGAGTGCCAGTCATCAGGGGAGAAACAATAATGAATATTTGTTTTACGCTTAATGACCGCCAGCGGGAAATAGCGTGTCAACCTGGGGATAATGTACAGCAGTTACTGTTTAAACTGGGTATGCATTCAGTACGTAACAGTGATGATGGTTTCGGTTTTGCCGGGTCGGATGCCATTGTGTTTAATGGCGTGGTGGTTAATGCCTCATTGCTGATTGCCGCTCAACTGGAAGGGGCGGTTGTCACCACGGCGGAAGCCTTGGGCAGTTGGAACCAGCTTAGCCTGGTACAGCAGGCGATGGTGGATGTCGGCGTGGTGCAGTCTGGCTATAACGACCCGGCCGCCGCGTTGATCCTCACTGATCTATTAACGCGTATTACCACACCGACTCGCGATGAGATTGATGATGCATTATCGGGTTTATTCAGCCGCGATGCCGGTTATCAACAATTTTATCAGGTGGTGGCACTGGCGGTGGCACGCCGTAATGATCCTGATTTTCAGGCCCCTTCAGCGCCAGAGTTTCGTACTGATTTGAATGTGGTTGGCAAACTTTGTCCGAAAGTCGATGCGGCAAAAATGGTGCAAGCCAAACCCTGTTATGTTGAAGACCGAGTTGCCCATGATGCCTGTATTATCAAAATATTACGTAGCCCGCACCCCCATGCACTGATCACTCATCTGGATGTCAGTGCTGCGGAAGCATTACCTGGGGTAGTGCATGTCATCACCCATCTTAACTGCCCAGATATCTATTACACCCCAGGCGGTCAGAGTGCCCCGGAACCTTCACCCCTTGACCGGCGGATGTTCGGCAGGAAACTGCGCCACGTGGGTGATCGTGTTGCTGCCGTGGTCGCAGAAAGTGAAGAGATTGCTTTGGCTGCTCTTGATTTAATCAAGGTTGAATACCAAGTCTTGCCTGCAGTGATGTCCATTGACGAGGCGATGGCACCCGGTGCGCCGCTGGTTCACGACGAACCCATTGTTTATGTTAACGGTGCTCCCGCTGATTTGGCTGAACAAAATCAGCATAGTGCGCAACGGGGTGATGAACATCTGATTATCAACTTCCCCATCGGTGCCAAACCGCATAGTAATATCGCGGCAGCAGTACATGGGCAGATTGGTAATGTGACGCAAGGGTTTGCCCAAGCGGATGTGGTGCTGGAACGCACCTATGAATCCCGGCAGGTACAGCAGTGCCCAACGGAAAAACACGT
The DNA here is from genome assembly GCF_000496755.2 of Serratia sp. DD3. The sequence goes on along the minus strand of NZ_AYKS02000002.1, from coordinate 25,408 downwards.
CTGTTACACCTATATGGATGGCGATCGACTGGTTATCCATGCCTCCACTCAGGTGCCATGGCACTTACGCCGTCAGGTCGCGCGTATCGTTGGTCTCAAGCAGCATAAAGTGCATGTTATCAAGGAGCGAGTCGGCGGTGGTTTCGGTTCAAAACAGGATATCCTGTTGGAAGAGGTGTGTGCCTGGGCGACCTGTGTCACCGGGCGTGCGGTCTATTTCCAATATACCCGTGAAGAAGAATTTATCAGCAATACCTCGCGCCATGTGGCTAAGGTCAAGATTAAAGTCGGTGCCACCAAAGAGGGTCGATTAACGGCGATCGACATGAACTTCCTGGCGAATACCGGCCCTTATGGCAACCATGCTTTGACGGTGCCCAGTAATGGCCCGGCATTATCATTGCCGCTCTATCCTTGTGAGAATGTCAATTTCCAGGTGACCACCTACTACAGCAACATCTGCCCGACGGGGGCTTATCAAGGCTATGGTGCACCTAAAGGGACCTTTGCCTTGACGATGATTCTGGCTGAATTGGCAGAGAAACTGGGGCGTGATCCACTGGAGATTATTGAGCTTAACCGCGTGGTGGAAGGGCAAGAGTTGAAGATCCTCGGGGCGATTGGTGAAGGCAAAATGCCGACATCGGTACCCACCGCTGCCAGTTGTGCCCTTGAGCCTATTTTGCGTAAAGGGAAAGAGTTGATCCATTGGAGCTCACCAAAGGCAAAAAATGGCGATTGGCAAGTGGGTCGCGGTGTCGCCATTATGATGCAGAAATCAGGTATTCCGGATATTGATCAGGCTAACTGCATGATCAAACTGGAATCAGATGGTACGTTTATCGTCCATTCTGGTGGTGCGGATATTGGTACCGGCCTGGATACGGTGGTGGGGAAACTGACGGCTGAAGTCCTGCGTTGTCCGTTTGCCGATGTGCATGTGATCTCCGGTGATACTGACCATGCCTTGTTCGATAAAGGGGCCTATGCCTCTTCCGGCACCTGTTTCTCCGGTAATGCGGCGAAAAGTGCGGCAGAGAACCTGAGGAAAAAGATCCTGTTCCATGGGGCGCAGATGTTGGGCGAACCAGAAGCCGATGTGGAACTGGTGGTGCCTGGGGTGGTGCGCGGCAAACGCGGTGAAGTGACATTTGCACAGATTGCCCATAAGGCTGAGACCGGCACTGGTTTTGGTACCCTGGTGGCGACAGCCAGTTATATTTCTGCTGACTTTGCTTTCCCTTATGGTGCCAACTTTGTCGAAGTGGCCGTCAATGTGCGTACCGGTGAAATCCGCTTGGATAAGTTTTATGCCTTGCTGGATTGTGGTACCCCGGTTAACCCAGAGCTGGCTTTGGGCCAAATCTATGGTGCTTCTATGCGAGCCATTGGTCACAGTATGACGGAAGAGATTGTTTATGATCGCCATGGTTCACCGATAACCCGTGATTTACAGAGTTATGGTGCACCGAAAATTGGTGATATCCCGCTCGACTTCCAAGCCTTCCTGGTGCCCAGTGATGATCAGGTCGGGCCTTATGGTGCTAAATCGATTTCTGAAATTAGTGTCAATGGTGCTGCACCGGCGATTGCCATGGCGATTCATGATGCCTGTGGTGTCTGGTTACGTGAATGGCATTTTACCGCAGAAAAAGTACTACAGGGGCTGAATAAACTGTCAGCGTAATTAAATACCGCTGTCTTAATGAGGGAATGGCCGATTAATGGTCATTCCCTTACATATCCGAATTATTGAGGATGGCAGCTAAATCCCAATAATGACCTGGCTACAAAGGTCAAGGGTATAAAGGGTTCAATATATTAGCTGAACATAATCGCTGATCTGTTATTGTCGCCATAAAGAGTTATGAGTCAATTATCAGTGCTTGCAGTAATCCGTGGGTAGAATATGGCGAATTACAGAATGTGAAATAAATAACGCATATCTATTGAATCAGATGATCAAATTTACTGTATGGGAGTAAAGGGATGTCTGATATAACCACTGAAAAAAGTGATCTGATTTATTCACTGGAGGATAAACCTCCATTTAATCAATCGATGGTAAGTGCTATTACGCATTTATTGGCTATTTTTGTACCCATGGTGACACCGGCGTTAATTGTCGGCACAGCACTGTCATTACCTGCGGATGTGACCGCTTACCTGGTTTCCATGGCAATGATTGCCTCGGGGATTGGTACTTGGCTGCAAGTAAACCGCTATGGCCGTGTCGGCTCGGGTTTACTGTCGATTCAATCCGTCAACTTCTCCTTTGTAACGGTGATGATCTCTCTGGGCAGCACCATGAAAGCAGACGGCCTGCATGTAGAAGCGATGATTTCTACCTTGCTTGGGGTCTCGTTTGTTGGGGCCTTTCTGGTGGTCGGCTCCTCGTTTATTTTGCCTTATCTTAAACGCGTGATTACCCCCACCGTCAGCGGCGTGGTGGTACTGATGATCGGACTTAGCCTGATCAAAGTGGGCATCATCGATTTCGGCGGCGGTTTCGCGGCTAAAAGTAGCGGTACTTTCGGTAGCTATGAAAGCATTGGTATTGGTCTGTTGGTGCTGGTGGTGGTGATCGGTTTTAACTGTTCGCGGCATCCTTTATTGCGTATGGGCGGTATTGCTATTGGCATTGTCGTCGGTTATGTGGTGGCGCTGTTCTTAGGTCTGGTGGATTTTTCGGTGATGCAGAATCTACCGCTTATTACCGCCCCCGTGCCCTTTAAATACGGTTTCTCTTTTGATCTTCACGCCTTTTTGGTCGCTGGCACTATTTATCTGCTAAGTGTGCTGGAAGCAGTGGGGGATATCACCGCAACGGCAATGGTGTCTAATCAGCCGATTAAAGGGGAGGCATATACTTCGCGCCTGAGTGGCGGGGTCTTGGCAGATGGCCTGGTCTCGGTGATTGCGACTATGTTGGGTTCATTGCCGCTAACGACATTTGCGCAAAATAATGGGGTGATTCAGATGACTGGCGTGGCCTCCCGCCATGTCGGTAAATTTATTGCGGTCATTCTGGTCATTTTAGGGCTGTTCCCAGTGGTGGGGCGCTTTTTTACCACTATTCCTGCCCCGGTACTCGGGGGGGCAATGACGCTGATGTTTTCGATGATTGCCATCGCTGGTATTCGCATCATTATTTCTAACGGCTTAGACCGCCGGGAAACCATTATTGTCGCCACCTCGTTGGGATTGGGCCTGGGGGTTTCTTACGATCCTGAAGTATTCCGCGTATTACCCGCCTCAATTTATGTCCTAGTGGAAAACCCGATTTGTGCTGGTGGGTTGACGGCGATCATTCTCAATCTGCTGATACCACTGAATGAAATAAAGAGCCGCAGCGAGGTGACTTCTTCATTAGAAATCGCCCCTGAAGGGGAAAATAAAAATTAGGTTTATATAAAATAAGGGATTTGGCAATGGAAAAAGAGCAATCAATCAAAGCGGTGCGGGGCAGTTTTCTGGATATTAGCCGCACGGTGGAATATCCAGAAGAAATAGAAGGACATCTGCGGTTTATCAAGGATGGTTTATTACTGATCCAAAATGGACGTGTGGCATGGTTTGGCACCTGGGAAGAAGGGCACCACCAAATTCCAGACAGTGTTCGGGTGCGTGATTATAGCGGTAAAATGATCGTGCCAGGTTTTATCGATACCCATATTCATTATCCGCAGTGTGAAATGGTCGGCGCTTATGGTGAGCAACTGTTGGATTGGCTGAATAAGCACACCTTCCCAGCAGAAAAGCGTTATAACGACATTGAATACTCGCGTGAAATGTCGACGTTTTTCATTAAACAGTTGCTGCGCAATGGCACCACCACCGCATTGGTTTTTGGTACGGTTCACCCTGAATCCGTTGAAGCGCTATTTGAGGCCGCCCATCACATCAATATGCGTATCATTGCCGGTAAGGTGATGATGGACCGCAATGCGCCAGATTATCTATTGGATACCCCAGAGAGCAGTTATAGCCAAACCAAAGCCTTGATTGAGCGTTGGCATAAAAAGGACCGTTTGCTGTACGCCATTACACCGCGTTTTGCCCCCACCTCGTCACCACAGCAACTTGAAATGGTGCAACGGTTACGTGAGGAATACCCAGACACCTATCTGCATACTCACTTATCGGAAAATAAAGACGAAATTGCTTGGGTAAAAGAGTTATTCCCAGAGCGCAAAAATTATCTTGATGTCTATCACCACTATGGTCTGACCGGCAGAAAAAGCGTGTTTGCCCACTGTATCCATTTGGAAGAGTCGGAGTGGGATTGCTTGCATGATACCCATTCATCTATTGCGTTCTGCCCGACCTCCAACCTGTATCTGGGGAGTGGCTTGTTCAAACTCTCTCAAGCCTGGCGGAAAAAGGTCAAGGTGGGGATGGGGACCGACATCGGTGCTGGAACCACGTTCAATATGCTGCAGACCCTGAACGAAGCCTACAAAATCATGCAACTGCAGAGTTACCGTTTGTCGGCTTATGAAGCATTCTATCTGGCGACATTGGGGGGGGCTGATGCCCTGGGGCTGGCAGACACTATTGGTAATTTCAATGTCGGCAAAGAGGCAGATTTTGTGGTCCTTGAGCCGACGGCGACACCATTGCAACAATTGCGTTACGACAATTCGAAAACCTTGATGGATAAGCTTTTTGTCATGATGACACTCGGGGATGATCGCTCAATATATCGGACTTATGTTGATGGCCGACTGGTATACGAGCGCACTTAAACAAATGACTGTAATTGACCCGGATTGGCTTTACCCCATTTATTGGTCAAGGCAAGAGAACGATAAAGAGCACTGACAGGGGTAAGCCTCAATGGACCTTCAGAGGACATAAATATGTCACAGATAGAGACAGAGCAAACCAAGAAACCCGCCAGTTCAATAGATAACTATTTTAAAATTACCGAGCGGGGGAGTACGGTCCGGCAGGAAGTATTAGCCGGGTTGACCACTTTTCTGGCAATGGTGTACTCAGTGATTGTGGTACCTGGCATGTTGGGCCAGGCTGGTTTCCCGCCTACGGCGGTGTTTGTGGCGACCTGCCTGGTTGCGGGTGTCGGTTCGCTGGTGATGGGGGTGTGGGCGAACCTGCCCATGGCGATTGGTTGCGCCATCTCATTAACGGCTTTTACTGCCTTCAGTCTGGTACTTAATCAGCAGATCAGCATCCCGGTGGCGCTAGGGGCTATTTTTTTAATGGGCTTTTTCTTCACTGCTATTTCGGTAACCGGTATCCGCTCATGGATATTGCGTAACTTACCGATAGGCATCGCCCACGGTACCGGGATTGGCATCGGGCTGTTTTTACTGCTGATCGCCGCCAATAGTGTGGGCATGGTGGTCAAGAACCCAATGGCAGGGTTACCTGTGGCGTTAGGTTCCTTTGTTTCCTTCCCGGTCATTATGTCACTGGTGGGGCTTGCATTGATTTTTGGACTGGAAAAGCAGCGTGTTCCTGGTGGGATTTTATTGGTGATCATCGGTATTTCGCTGGTCGGTTTGGTTTTTGATCCCAACGTAAAATATCAAGGGTTGTTCGCACTACCCAGCCTGTCAGGGCCGGATGGTAAATCACTTATTTTCAGTCTGGATATTAAAGGTGCGCTGAATCCGCTGGTGTTGCCCAGTGTACTGGCACTGGTAATGACGGCAGTATTTGATGCGACGGGGACTATCCGGGCAGTTGCTGGGCAGGCCAATCTACTGGATGAAGATGGGCAGATTATCAATGGGGGCCGTGCATTAACCACCGACTCCATGAGCAGTATGTTTTCTGCGTTGGTGGGGGCTTCTCCGGCGGCAGTGTATATTGAATCGGCAGCGGGAACCGCAGCCGGGGGCAAAACCGGGGTGACGGCCGCAGTAGTCGGGGTGCTTTTCCTGCTGATGTTGTTCTTGTCACCGCTGTCTTATCTGGTACCGGTTTACGCTACTGCACCAGCCCTGATGTATGTCGGGCTGTTGATGTTAAGTAACGTCGCCAGGTTAGACTTTGATGACTCGGTGGGAGCCATGTCAGGCCTGGTCTGTGCGGTGTTTATTGTGCTGACCTGTAATATTGTTACCGGCATCATGCTGGGCTTCAGCACCCTGGTGATTGGCCGCATCTTCGCTAATGAATGGCGCAAACTGAATATCGGTACGGTACTGATTGCGGTAGCGTTAGTGGCCTTCTATGCGGGGGGCTGGGCGATTTAATTGGCGAGTGTTGTATTATCCCCCTCACAATCAGGTGAGGGGGATTGCCCCATCAGCGTGGGGTTTCTTCATCCAACTGTTGCGCTTTTTGTACGGCTTTGATGATGCTGGTATAGCCAGTGCAACGGCATAAATTACCCGCCAGTCCACGGCGAATTTCCTGCTCGGTGAGCGGTTGTCCACGAAAACGTTCCACCATCGAGGTACTGGTCATTACAAACCCGGGGGTACAGAAGCCACATTGTACCGCGCCGGTATCCACATAGGCTTGCTGTACCGCAGAAAGGTGTCTGCCTTTGACTTCCCCTTCAGCAGTGCGAATGGACTTGCCATCGGCCCAAAGCGCCAGATAGATGCAGGTATCGGTGGCTATATCATCGATCAGTACCGTACAGGCACCGCATTCCCCGACGCTACACCCCTGTTTGACACTATTGAGCCCCTGTTGGCGTAGTAACTCCATCAGTGACATGCGTGGGTCAATATTAAACTGATAGGCACGACCATTAATGGTGCAATTGATCATCATAATAGTTCTCCTCCCGCCCGTTGAGCGGCCTGGGCCAGAACACGCTCAGCCAGGGTACGAATAATTTGCATACGGAATTCTTTGGCAGCACGCCATGATGAACGGGGCTGCACATCACGTATCACCGCTTCACCCACCGCCGCCAGGGTTTGCCGGTTAAATGGTTGGCCCAGGGCGGTACGCTCGGCATGAGGGGCGCGGATAGGCGTCGGTGCGGCAACACCAAACGCCAGTTTGACCTCACTGAAACGGCCATTTTCAATTTTGCAGGCAGCAGCACAACCGATGGTGGCGATATCCATGGCGTCACGCATGGCGTATTTGTAATAGCTGGCCCCTATATTCTGATAGTGCTGAGCTTTGAACAGAAAGGCGACTGCCACTTCCCCTTGCACCAGCGCCACTTTGCCGGGGCCGGTGTGAAAGCCAAGCATTGGGGTACGGCGTAGGCCATTAACAGTGGCGATTTCCAATTCTGCTTCCATCACCACGCAAGGTGAGGCGGAGTCTGCACTGGTGGCACCATTACAGATATTCCCCCCCAGTGTGGCTCGGTTGCGCACTTGTGGCCCTGCAATGGTCGTGGCGGCTTCAGCCAATACCGGAACATGGCGCTGAACCAACGGCGAGTCGATGATCTGGCTGAAGGTGGTGCCGCTGCCAATGCGTAACGTGCCGTCTGGCAGTAGGCTGATGCCGTTTAACTCAGCCAAATCATGGATATCCACCAGATGACGATATTTACCATTCATATGATGGAGCTGGATCAATACGTCGGTACCGCCAGCAATTAATCGGGCTTGCGGGTTGGCAGCCAAGTGGCGCACGGCATCGTCGATACTGGTCGCCTGATAATAATCTGCGATGTCATACATTGTTGTTCTCCTGTGGCTCGAGCAGACCCGCCTGCACGAAATGCCGATAGAGTGCTTTGGGTGTCAGGGGCAAGTCATCAATTTTCACGCCGGTTGCCATCCAGATGGCATTACGAATGGCCGGCGCCGGGGAGATCAACGGCGGTTCACCCAGAGCTTTGTGCCCATAGGCGGATTGCGGTTCATAGGTTTCAATAAATTCGCAGTCCAGGTCCGGCAGGTCGAGAATCGTCGGGAACTTGTAATCCAGCAGGTTGTTATTGCGCACGATGCCGGTTTTTTCGTCTACGATCATCTCTTCGAACAGGGTCCAACCGATCCCCATCCCCATGCCGCCATGCACTTGGCCTTCCGCTAACTGCGGGTTGAGGACCTGACCGGAGTCATGCAGGTTGATAATCTTGTTGATAGTGACTTTGCATAATGGAATATCCACGGTGAGGTCGACAAAGGTACAACCAAAAGCCGGGGGATTACTGCGGGTCTTGCAGGAGACCTCAGCGATCAACTGCCCACCGACCTCCTGGTCGTAATGCGCACTCATGGAAACGTCTTGTACTGAGAACAAGACCTTTTCGGGCATCTCGCTAAACACCACATTGCCGTCAATAATATCGAGCGCCCATTCTGGCTGGCTGCTCATATAGGCGGCCTGTTTCAGGATCTTGGCACGCAGTTCTGTGGCCGCCTGGCGAACGGCCGGGGCGGTGACATAACTTTGCCTTGAAGCAAAGGCACCGGGGTCGAAGGCGGTGATGTCAGTATCTTGCGTTGAGTTAACATGCAGGGTCGAGAAGGGGACGCCAATGGTTTCAGCCGCCATTTGGGCGAAAACGGTATCTGAACCCTGGCCGATTTCTGTGGCACCAACGTGCAGAATGATGGTGCCATCCTGGTTCATCAATAGGCGGGCACTGGCGATCTCTACCCCTACCGGATAAGTATTTGATGAATAGCTTAAACAGGCGACACCCACGCCTCGGCGGATCGGGCCAGTTTGATTCAGGCAGGCACTGCGCCGGGCATCCCATTCAAACAGTTCCTTACCCCGTAACAGGCACTCAAGAATACCGGCACTCTTAATCTCTTTATGATTAAGTGGGTTGGTGTCACCTTGGCGGGCGACATTTTTGATTCGCAGCTCGAGGGGGTCGATGCCCAGTTTGGCGGCTGCCTCATCAATCATGCATTCCAGCGCAAAAGTGACTTGCGGTGCGCCATAGCCGCGCATGGCACCAGCGTTGGGCAGATTGGAATAGAAGGTGGTGGCTTTATAGCCCAAGGCAAGACGTGGGTAGAGATAGGCAATTTTATTCACCCCGGCGGAAGCAATGGAGTGCCCGTGGGAGGCATAGCCACCGGTGTTAGAGAGCACGTCCAGGCTATAGGCTTGCAGTACACCGTGCTGATCGACCGCCATCTTACCGCTGATATCAAAGGAATGGCGCGTACGTGATGCCAGAAAACACTCCTCACGGTTCAGCTCCACTTTAACGGGGATGCCACCGAGTTTCCAGGTGAGAAATGCCGCCATCGGTTCTTCCAAGACATCCTGCTTATTACCAAAACCCCCACCGATATAGGGTTTGATCACCCGGATAGCGGACCAGGGCAGCCCCAGTGCCTGACCGACTACACGGCGCACAATATGGGGGATCTGGGTACTGGAGACGATCACGATACGATCCATCTGGTCCATATAGGCGTATGAAGTTACCCCTTCCAGATGGCAGTGCTGCACGACATGGGTGTAGTAGTTACCGGTGACCAAAATGTCAGCGGCGGCGAAGGCGGCTTCAGGATCCCCCCCTTGCAGTGCATGTTGTTTCAGCAGGTTACTTTCCCCTCCATGCAGTAGCGGGGCATCGGCGGCTAACGCGGCTGCGGCAGTGGTCATCACCGGCAGTTCCTGATATTCAACCTCCACCAGCATAGCGGCCTTTTCAGCCGTCAATGGGTCACAGGCCACAACGATGGCCACCCCATCACCATGGTGGCGCACATGGTTAGTTAATAGCTGTTTATCTGCGACATCATGTTTATTGGCATCCAACGACCAGGCATGGCCAGCGGTTGGGAAGAGATAGGACGGGATATCCTGATAAGTGAAAATGGCTTCCACACCAGGGAGTTGCAAGGCTTTTTCGGTGTCGATGCGGGTGACCAGGCCATGGGCGATGGGGCTACGGACATACTTGGCATAGCGCATACCAGGCATAGTTAAATCATCGGTGTAGCGAGCTCGACCAGTGACTTTTGCCTCGGCATCTACACGCTTATGCGATGTTCCTAAAGACATCTTAGCCTCCTTGATGAGGGCAATGAGTTGTGATCAAAGAATACAGCAAGGAACAGGCCAAAAAGTGTCGATTAGCCAGCAGGAAGAGGATTTTGTTGATTGAGTTTGAACAATATTATCGACGGTTAATTTATCGTCTGTGTTGCCTATTGGGTTTGGCGGAATCTCAATAAGATGGCTTGAGTCAGTACACGAAAGGGGTCAATCATTATCATATTAATAACGGCAATTATCAGTTTGATAATGAGGTGATAGCAGGTTGGCGGCAGATGCCGCCAGTGCTTGTCAGACGCTGTTGCTTGAAGCGGGGCAGATAGATAGCTATTGCTATTTAAGCCGCCAAGGTATGTTCCCTGAAGGCCACCAGCAACTCGGCGATAAACGTCAGCCGTTTCAACCGGTCGGAGAGATCAAGTGTAAACTTGAGCTTGGTCGGCCCATCCAGGCGGTAAACCGGTGGTTTGCTTTGCAGCAAGCCAATCAAATACCCGGGATCAACCTGATTCTTGTCACCAAATTCAATAAAACCACCACGCTCGTTACCTTCAATGCGCTTGATACCCAACTTGAGTGCCTGTTGCCGCATGGCGGCACTTTGTAGCAGGTTACGAGCCGCATCCGGCAGCAATCCAAAGCGGTCAATTAACTCGACTTTTAACTCTTCCAGTTCCCCTTCATTTTTAGCGCTGGCGATGCGTTTATAAAAGGATAAGCGGGTATTGACGTCTGGAATAAAGTCATCCGGTAGCAGAGTTGGCATGCGCAGTTCAACTTCGCTTTGCTGACTGGTGAGATCTTCCAGTGACGGTTCACGGCCATTTTTCAACGCATCAACCGCACTTTCCAACAGTTCCATATACAGTGAGAAACCGACAGTGGTCATCTGGCCGCTTTGTTCCTCCCCCAGCAACTCCCCAGCACCACGGATCTCCAGATCGTGAGTCGCCAGGGCAAAGCCAGCGCCCAAATCCTCTAACGAGGCAATGGCTTCCAAGCGCTTATGTGCGTCGGTACTCATCACTTTCGGATTAGGTGTTAACAAGTAAGCATAAGCTTGATGGTGGGAGCGGCCAACACGGCCACGCAACTGATGCAGTTGCGCTAAGCCGAAGCGATCTGCCCGCTCAATGACAATGGTATTGGCGCTGGGAATATCAATCCCGGTTTCAATAATGGTGGTACACACCAAGACATTGAAGCGTTGGTGATGGAAATCGTTCATCACCCGTTCCAGATCACGTTCACGCATCTGGCCGTGGCCGATGGCGATACGTGCTTCGGGCACCAGTTCTGCCAAGCGCTGGGCTGCTTTATCGATACTGTCCACGTCGTTATGCAGGTAATAAACCTGACCACCACGCAGTACCTCACGAAGGATTGCTTCACGGACCACCAGACTGTCGTATTCACGAACAAAGGTTTTTACTGCCAAACGGCGGGCTGGTGGGGTGGCGATGATCGAAAGATCACGCATGCCACTCATGGCCATATTCAGGGTACGTGGAATCGGCGTAGCGGTGAGTGTCAGGATATCAACATCAGCTCGCATGGCTTTGATGCGCTCTTTATGGCGCACGCCAAAACGGTGTTCTTCATCGACAACCAGCAGCCCCAGATCTTTCCAGCGCAGATCGCTTTGTAACAGCTTATGGGTACCGATAATGATATCCACTTTACCTTCTACGGCTTCTTGCAGGGTATGTTGCTGCTCTTTAGCACTGCGGAAGCGTGACATCATCTCAATACGGAATGGCCAGTTAGCGAAGCGATCACGGAAGTTATCGAAGTGCTGTTGTGCCAACAAGGTGGTGGGGACCAGCACCGCCACCTGTTTGCCATTTTCTACCGCCAGAAAAGCGGCACGCATCGCCACTTCTGTTTTGCCAAAACCAACGTCACCGCAGACTAGACGGTCCATTGCCAGTGGTTGGCACATGTCGCTCAGCACGGCGTTGATGGCCTGCTCTTGGTCGGGTGTCGTCTCAAACGGGAAGGTTTGGCAGAACAGTTGATATTGCTCGCGATCATGTTTGAACGCAAAGCCGGATTTAGCCGCCCGCTGGGAATAAATATCCAGCAGCTCTGCCGCGACATCGCGCACCCGCTCCGCCGCTTTTTGCCGCGCACGGGACCAGACATCACTCCCCAGTTTGTGTAATGGGGCGTTATCATCAGCTCCCCCGGCGTAGCGGTTAATCAGATGCAGGGAAGAGACCGGGACATAGAGCTTGTCCTCACCGGAATATGCGAGGATCAGGTATTCCGCCTTGATGCCGCCGGCTTCCAGTGTGGTCATCCCCACATAGCGCCCAACGCCATGCTCAAGGTGGACTACCGGCTGCCCCGGGTGTAGTTCCGCCAGGTTACGGATCAGGGTATCGGTGTTGATGGTACGGCGGTTATCTCGCCGACGGTTGCTGACACGTTCACCAAGCAGGTCACTTTCACAGATCATGGCTCGGTTACGTAACGTATCAATAAAACCGCGCTCGGCCGCGCCCACCATCAGGTAACTGCCGGTGGCGTTGAGCTCATCAAGGCGCTGGATCACTGGCGGATTGAGTTTGATGCGGCCTAGCAATTCTTGCAGGGTTTCACGGCGGCCTTCACTTTCTACCGAAAACACCGTACTGCCGGTAAAATGCTCAATAAAGCGGCGCAGATTATCCAGCGGTGATTTATGCTGGGCTTGAACGGCCAGATCGGGTAAGGGTTGATAACCCAAGTTACAGCACCCGGCTTTGTCAGGTAACTCTTCAGGTTTCAGAGCAATCCGTGGCCAGGCTTTTAGCTCACCAAACAGCGCATCAACCCGTAGCCACAATGTTTCTGGGGGGAGCAGGGGGCGCATTGGGTCAATTCGCCGGCCTTCATAGCGCTGATTAACATCTTGCCAGAAGCGCTCTGCGGCACTTTCCAGATCGCCAGTATTCACCACCAGTGTATTGGCTGGCAGGTAGCTGAACAGAGAAACCAGGGGTTGGCTGAAGAACAGGGGTTGCCAATATTCAATGCCCGCCGGCCAAGTGCCTTTACTGACTTGTTGATAAATATGTTCGGCATCGCGGCGGACTTCAAACTGTTCGCGCCACTGGCTACGGAAGAGCTCAATGGCATTTTTATCCGTCGGGAATTCGTGTGCGGGCAGCAGATTGATCGACTCGACTTCACTCAGCGTCCGTTGACTATCTACGTCAAAGGTGCGCAGGCTGTCGATTTCATCATCAAAAAAGTCGATGCGAAAAGGGGCATCGCTCCCCATGGGGAACAAGTCCAGCAGGGCGCCGCGAGTGGCGAATTCACCATGCTCCATCACCTGATCGACACAACGATAGCCCGCCTGCTCTAATTGGGTACGCAGCAGGTCCCTTGACAGGCGCTGGCCTTTCTTCATCACCAGGGCGTGTCCGCGCAAAAACTCATGCGGGCAAACACGCTGCATCAAGGTGTTGACGGGCAGAATAATAATGCCGCTCTCCATAGCAGGCAGATGGTATAGCCTGGAAAGACGGGAAGAGATGATCTCCTGGTGAGGTGAGAAACTATCGTAGGGCAAGGTTTCCCAGTCGGAGAGGGTGGTCACCATCTGGTCGGTAAACTGCTGGATTTCATCACGTAGCCGCAGCGCGTTTTGCATATCTGGGGCAATGAGCAGCACCGGGCCGGAATGGCGCTCAGTGATTTCAGCACATTCAACGGCACAGGCTGAGCCGGTAAGCTGCCCAAGTTGACGCAAATCACCCGCACGAACAGGGAGTGGGTAACGGGCAGAGGATAAAGCAGAACGGCGACTATTATCAGAAGTACTCATGCAGTTATCTTTACTTAATCAATGAAATGTCCCTGTTGTCATACAGGCTGAGGGAAAGCGTTTCTCCCATTAAGTGCTTTTGACCTGAGGCAACGTGGATAAACTTGAATATATACTAGCCCAGAGCGCTATAAACTGACACCGCTAAAAGTAAACGCAAGAAGTTAGCTGGTAGTTATTTCACCAATCCAATTCGCTGTGTGTAATAGCACTTTACTCTAAGCGTCAGGTCGGTGGGAGTGACGCGGAACGCCGACACGCCGTAAACCCGTCCTTGGGGGCTCGTATCGCGCGTCCATGCGCTCAACGGTCGGCTAACCTGCATCACTCGCACCTGTAGCAGCCACTATTTGTCTGGAATGAAAAAGAAATTGTCTGGAATGAAAAAGAGAGCCTAGGTGTGCCAGCCACAAAAATTGGCTCAAAGCGAGGGTGCTTGCGAGAATAAAACCGTGCAGGTGGTTCCATAAAGCGGGTAGAGCCTTTATTATCCTTGATTACTTTGCTTAAGCTACCGCAATAAAACGGATTTCATGTATCAACCTGTCGCGTTATTTATCGGCCTGCGCTATATGCGAGGGCGTGCCTCAGACCGCTTTGGGCGGTTTGTCTCCTGGCTATCCACCATCGGCATTACCCTGGGGGTGATGGCGCTGGTTACTGTGCTTTCGGTGATGAATGGCTTCGAAAGAGATCTCGAAAACAACATTCTAGGCTTGATGCCGCAAGCGCTGGTTACCAGCAAACAGGGCTTTATTAATCCTGAACAGTTTCCCGCCTCCTCATTACAAAGCTTGCAAGGGGTGAAACGTGTCACTCCGTTGACCACCGGTGATGTGGTGTTGCAAAGCGCGCGCAGTGTGGCGGTGGGGGTGCTGTTGGGGGTTAATCCTGATGAGGCTGATCCACTGGCCCCTTATCTAGTGACGGCTAAACAGCAGCAACTTCAGCCGGGTGAATACAACACTATTCTTGGTGAGCAGCTTGCAGAACAACTGGGGGTTAAACCCGGTGATCAACTGCGCTTGATGGTACCCAGCGCCAGCCAGTTCACCCCGATGGGGCGCATCCCAAGCCAACGCTTGTTTACGGTGATTGGCACCTTCCACGCCAATAGTGAGGTAGATGGTTACCAATTGCTGGTCAATCAGCAGGATGCTTCACGCCTGATGCGTTACCCGGCAGGCAGCGTGACGGGTTGGCGGCTGTTTCTTGAGCAACCGCTGAAGGTGGATACCCTGAGCCAACAGACGTTGCCAGAAGGTGGCGTATGGAAAGACTGGCGCGACCGTAAAGGTGAGTTGTTTCAGGCCGTCAGGATGGAAAAGAATATGATGGGGTTGCTGCTTAGCCTGATAGTAGCAGTGGCGGCCTTTAATATTATTACTTCCCTAGGGCTGCTGGTGATGGAAAAGCAGGGGGAAGTGGCCATTTTACAAACCCAAGGCCTGACGCGACGCCAGATTATGGCGGTGTTTATGGTACAAGGTGCCAGTGCCGGCATTATCGGTTCACTGCTGGGTACCTTATTAGGGGTGTTACTGGCCAGCAACCTGAATAACCTGCTGCCGATTCTGGGGGCGCTGATCGATGGTGCTTCGTTGCCAGTGCTGGTTGACCCGCTACAAGTGACCTTGATTGCCCTGGTCGCAATGACGATTTCGCTGTTATCTACGCTTTACCCTTCATGGCGCGCTGCCGCCGTACAACCTGCGGAGGCTTTACGTTATGAATAATCAACTTTTGTTGCAGTGCGACAACCTGTGTAAAACCTATCAGGAAGGTAACTTGCACACCTCGGTACTGCGCGATGTCAGCTTTGCCATGCAACCCGGTGAGATGATGGCGATTGTCGGCAGTTCCGGCTCAGGTAAAAGTACCTTATTACACCTGCTGGGTGGGTTGGATTCGCCCACTTCTGGCGAGGTGATTTATAAAGGGCAGAGCTTGAATACCCTTTCTTCTGCTGCCAAGGCTGAGCTACGTAATCGTCAACTCGGGTTTATTTATCAATTTCACCACTTACTGCCTGATTTCACCGCACTGGAAAATGCGGCAATGCCATTGCTGATTGGCGGCACCAAGCCCGCATTGGCTGAGGAAAAAGCCTTGGCAATGCTGGCAGCGGTGGGGTTGGAAAAGCGCAGTAAACATCGCCCCTCTGAACTTTCCGGTGGTGAGCGCCAGCGCGTGGCCATTGCCCGTGCTTTGGTGAATAGCCCGTCACTGGTACTGGCAGATGAACCTACTGGTAACCTGGATAAGCGCACCGCCGATAGTATTTTCGATCTGTTGGGTGAATTGAATGTGCGTCAAGGGACGGCATTTCTGGTGGTGACTCATGACCTGCAATTGGCAAAACGCTTGAGTCGTCAGTTGGAAATGGTGGATGGCCAGTTACAGGCTGAATCTGCCTTGATGGGGGCCAAGTAATGCGTGCATTGCCACTTTCATTGTTGATGGCACTGCGCTTTAGTGGTGGCCGGCGGCGTGGCGGTATGGTTTCGCTGATTTCGGTGATTTCCACTATCGGGATTGCGCTGGGGGTGGCGGTATTGATCGTTGGCCTGAGTGCCATGAACGGTTTTGAGCGTGAACTGCAGGACCGTATTCTGGCGGTGGTCCCCCATGGTGAGATCGAAGCGGTGGAGCAGCCGTTTGCCGATTGGCCCGAGGCGTTGCAGCGTATAGAACAAGTACCGGGTATTTTAGCCGCCGCGCCCTATATCAATTTCACTGGGTTGATGGAAAACGGTGCACAACTGCGTGCAGTGCAGGTCAAAGGGGTCGATCCTGCACATGAAAGCCGACTCAGTGCGCTACCCAACTTTGTACAAGGTGATGCTTGGGCTAATTTCAAAAGTGGGGAGCAGCAGGTGATCTTGGGTAAAGGGGTGGCCGAAGCCTTGGGCGTATCGGTGGGCTCCTCTGTCACGGTGATGATCCCAAACAGTGATCCGCAGATGAAACTGTTGCAGCCTAAGCGTATTCGCCTACAGGTTAGCGGTATTTTACAACTGAGCGGTCAACTTGATCACAGCTTGGCGATGGTTCCTTTGGCGGATGCCCAGCAATATCTCGATATGGGTGACAGCGTTACCGGCATTGCCATCAAGGTCAATGATGTGTTTGCGGCGAATAAGCTGGTGCGAGATGCCGGTGGCGTGACCAATAGTTACGTCTATATTAAAAGCTGGATTGGTACCTATGGCTATATGTACCGTGATATTCAAATGGTCCGTACCATCATGTATCTGGCGATGGTACTGGTGATTGGTGTGGCCTGCTTTAACATTGTTTCCACCTTGGTGATGGCAGTAAAAGATAAAAGTAGCGATATTGCGGTGCTGCGTACCCTGGGAGCCAAAGACGGTTTTATCCGTGCCATCTTTATTTGGTATGGTCTGCTGGCTGGGTTAGTGGGTAGCCTAAGTGGCGTTGTGATTGGGGTGATTGCCTCACTGCAATTGACACCTATCATTAAAGGGTTAGAGAAGTTGCTCGGTCACTCGTTCCTATCTGGCGATATCTACTTTATTGATTTTCTGCCCTCCGAACTGCATGGGTTAGATGTGGTCATTGTGTTGGCAACCGCGATTATCCTTAGCTTGCTGGCCAGTTGGTATCCTGCCAGACGAGCCAGTCGCATTGATCCTGCCCGCGTCTTGAGCGGCCAATAATAAAAACCTGAGGCTCGATGAAGGGCTCCATTTTTTTAGCTGGAGAGTGTGATGTACTATGGTTTCGATATGGGTGGCACCAAGATTGAACTGGGTGTATTCGATACTGATTTGCAGTGCATCTGGCAAAAACGGGTACCAACACCGCGTGAACACTATCAAGAACTGTTGGCGGTGTTACATGATTTGACCGTTGAGGCCGATAATTTTTGTGGTTCAGCGGGTAAGGTGGGGATCGGTATTCCTGGGTTGCCAAATGAAGATGGCACGTTGTTTACCGCTAATGTCCCTGCAGCCATGGGGCAGCCATTACCTGGTGATCTGAGCCGCTTGATTGGTCGTGAGGTCAGGGTCGATAACGATGCCAACTGCTTTGCCTTGTCTGAAGCCTGGGACCCAGAGTTTCGCCGTTATCCGGTGGTACTGGGTATCATTCTGGGGACAGGTGTCGGTGGTGGTTTGATTGTTGATGGTAAAGTGCTGGCTGGGCGTAACCATATTGCCGGTGAATTTGGCCATTTCCGCTTACCGGTGGATGCGCTGGAGGTACTGGGGCGTGATATTCCACGGGTTGCCTGTGGTTGTGGTCATGCGGGTTGCATTGAAAATTATCTGTCAGGCCGTGGATTTGAATGGATGTATGCGCATTTTTATCAGCAGCAACTGTCAGCACAACAAATTATTGCACATTATCACGCCGGTGAGCCGCAAGCGGTGGCGCATGTTGATCGATACCTAGAGGTGTTGGCTATTTGCCTGGGCAACTTGCTAACCCTTATTGATCCCCATTTAGTGGTGTTCGGTGGTGGTTTATCGAATTTTAGCGAGATTTATCAGGCATTACCTCAGCGCTTGCCGAACTATCTATTATCCGTCGCCAAATTGCCGCGCATCGAACAGGCACGTTATGGTGATGCGGGTGGCGTTAGAGGCGCGGCGTTGCTTAATCTGCGCGATGATAATAGTGCCAGCCCCATTTAAGTTGCAGAGACACACTCAGTGCGTTTTGAACAGCGCTGACCCGGGTATAATTTAAGGAGAGCTTATGCGTACTCATCATCAGCTGTTTCAGTTTCGTAAGAGAAAAAACCTGCTACATCAACGTTTTCGTTCAAGAATTTTTCATCGCGATACCATGGCGACAGCTGAGCTGAAAAAGCCATTTGTGGTGGTATTGACCGGGGCGGGTATCTCTGCTGAGTCCGGTATCCGTACTTTCCGGGCCGTTGATGGGTTATGGGAAGAGCACCGAGTAGAGGATGTGGCGACGCTGGATGGCTTTAAACGCGATCCTGCGTTGGTACAGGCATTTTATAATGCCCGTCGGCAACAGCTTCAGCTGCCTGAAATCGCCCCTAATGCCGCACATCGGGTATTAGCCAGCCTGGAAGAGTGGCTGGGGGATAACTTTCTACTGGTGACACAGAATATCGATAATCTGCATGAGCGGGCTGGCAGCAAGCGGGTAGTGCATATGCACGGTGAGCTATTGAAGGTGCGCTGCACCAGTTCTGGGCAGGTGTTTGAGTGGTCAGGAGATCTCAGCGTGGATGAACGCTGTCACTGCTGTCAGTTCCCGGCACCGCTACGGCCACATGTGGTCTGGTTTGGGGAAATG
Organism: Serratia sp. DD3; assembly: GCF_000496755.2. The sequence continues at coordinate 6,372 of NZ_AYKS02000002.1, read as the reverse complement.
CCGCTGAAAATGGATGAAATCTACGCCGCATTAGCCAAAGCTGATTTCTTTGTGGCGATTGGTACTTCGGGTAATGTTTACCCGGCGGCGGGTTTTGTACATGAGGCGCGCCTTGGTGGGGCTTATACGATGGAGTTGAACCTGGAGCCCAGCCAGGTGGAAAGCCAGTTTGAAGAGAAACATTATGGCCCGGCCAGTGAAGTGGTGCCTTACTTTGTACACAAGTTTTTGATGGGGAAGATTGAGCGGGCAGACAAATTTTGATGCTTTTAAAATTTTGATGCTTTTAAACATTGATAGTTTTAAACATTGATGGTTTTCCTGCCCAGCGGTCAGGGAGAATATCGACTTCTTCGCCGCTTGACCACTGGCGGCAGACCAACCTTGGTGAATGCGCCAAAGTGGCTGTTTGACGGTGTGCTTTCGCTGAAAACACCTTCATTGGGTGACCGGTTTTGCGTGATGCAAAACCGGCGCATTGGATTAAGCTAATTTCCCCAGACTAATCTGATCTCAGCTAGCATTATCGGTGTGTGCTCCACCGTCAATAGCGACCACCGTGGCCAGCTGACGCGCCCATCGACGTGGCTTAAGAATGATAAGAAATAAGCAACACCCACTTAAAGTGAACGTTGCTTATGTGGTTTATATGCTGCTGGTTAAGTTGATATTAACCCATTATTATTGACGCTTGTGTCATATAATCATCAATAATTGATGAGTTGTAAGCTGCTGGCATCGCATACGAACTCATTACGTTGACCATAGATTCAATTTGGTCAGTGGATAAGGTGACGCCATCTTGGGTTTTTATTTGCTCTAGCGTGGCATTACCAGAATACCAGTTGCTAACAAGTATCTCATCGGTAGTACCAAGCACATTAATCAGCAGTGACTCACCGCCATTGGATAAATCTTTGGTAAACCATAACTGGTTGGATGAAATATCCGTGAACAATAAGACATCGGTTCCGGTATCTGCATAAGTATTATTTTTGGCTTCTTTAATGATGTCCTGACCATCCCCTTTATTGAAGACATAAGTGTCACCACCGAAGAAGCCTTGTAAAATGTCATTACCTTTTCCTCCGGCAAGAATGTTATTTCCATGGTTACCCTGTATGAAGTTATCTAAATCGTTACCGGTATTTTTTAAAGCATATGTTTCGGTAAGATTCATTATCATCATATTTTCGACATTATCCGGAATAAAATAGTCAATAGCCTTATTTGTATATAACTGTATTGTATCAAGCCCGGCATTTTTTTCTTCAAACACATAAAGCGTTGTTCCATGTATTTCATAAACATCGTTTCCATTACCACCATAAAGCATATCATCGCCTTTGGAGATGATTTTATCGTTGCCATTGCCACCGTAGAAGGTGCTACTGGCTGCATCATTGGAAAGATAATCTTCACCGTGAGTGCCGTAGACTACGTTGGTTTGTGTCAGGTAATCCTGAATAACAGTGGAGCTATTGCCTGTTGGCATGGTTTGTTGGGACATCATGCTCACTAACGCTTCAACCTGAGCAATAGACAGTGTAATTCCATCCGCGGTTTGAATTTGCTCCAGCTTGTCGTTACTGGAATACCAGCGATTAACCACTATCTGGTCACTGGTTCCAAGAACCCGTACCATCAGTGATTCATAGCCCCCGTAAGAATATTTACTAAACCAGAGTCTATCGGCATTGATATCAGTGAAACGTAAAATATCGATATCGGTGATGGGTACCGTATTGTTATCGTACTCCCAGATGGTGTCCTGACCATCGCCTAAATTAAATACATAGGTATCGCTGCCTTGATATCCCTGTAAGGTGTCTTTTCCTTTACCGCCAATTAAAAGATTATTGCCAACGTTGCCATTAATAGCATTATCTAGCGCATTACCAGTGATTCCTGAGTGGTTCATATAGGGGTAATTTAGACTGATGTTCTCGATATTATCCGGTGTAATAAACTGAATGGTATTTGTTGTATATATTTCTACTCTATCGATTCCTCCCTGACTCTCTTCTATAATACGGTATTCATTTCCCCATATTTGATATTTATCATTTCCTGCGCCACCAATCAGGGTATCGTTACCTTTGTTGGATATTAATGTATCATTACCGGCACCACCGATAAGAATATTTGTTCCTGCACCACCGGATAGTGTGTCATCTCCATCATTACCATATAGTGTGTCATTACCTGCTCCACCGGTTAAGGTGTCATTGCCCGAACCACCATACAGTGTGGAGTTTGCTGTTCCGGTGCTGATTGAATTATTCTGCTCATTACCATAGAAAAGTTGGTCACCGGAAGGGGATCCGGTACCAGTTTGCGCCAGATAGTCATGAATAATCGTTGAGGTATTTCCTGAAGGCTTAGTCTGGCTAGCCATAATACCAACCAGAGCTTCTATCTGCGCAATGGACAGCACCACGCCATCCTGAGTTTTTATCTGTTCCAGTTTAGCATTATATGTGTACCAGCCATCAATATTAATCTCATCGGTTGTGCCTAATATTGAAACTCTTAGTCCCATATAGCTGGAGGTGCCTGTCTTGGTAAACCATAACTGATTAGCTGAAATATCGGTCAGCAGTAAAACATCGTTATCGGTTGAGGCCGTCTTGTCGTTATAGTATTCACCAATATAATCTTTACCATCGCCACTACTGAATATATAGGTATCACTTCCTTTATAACCCTGTGACCGGTCACTTCCTTTTCGACCTGTAAGGATGTTGTCACCATCGTTACCATACAAATGGTTATTTAAGCTGTTTCCCGTCAGGGTAGAGTTGTAGGTTGCAAAACTATCTAGTTCAAGATGTTCGACATTATCCGAAAGAATATAGTTGGTAACGCCTTTGGTATAAACCATCATAAAGTCGCCATAGCCACCATTCTCTTTTTCAATAACCTGAACATAATCATTGCCGTATATCTGATAACGGTCATCACCCATACCTCCGTATAGTGTGTCCTTACCGTAAGAGACTAGGGTATCGCTGCCATCATCTCCATAGAGAATATTACTACCTTCGCCACCATGAATCCAGTCATTACCGGCACCGCCGTAAATAATGTCATTGCCGGCATTACCGTAAATCGTGTTATTCAGTTCATTGCCGTAAATAATGTCATTACCTTGAGTACCCTTAGCGTTTTCAATATTGGCGCCATAAGCAATACCAATACTGTTTTTTCCGTTATAGGCATTCATAGCTTCTTGTATTATGTTGGTTGAAATATAGACGGAACTACGAGTCCCGCCATTGAGATTCAGTTCAGCACCGTTATTGAAAGCAGAAATATCAATAGTATCGTTACCGCCACCATCCCAAATGGTTTCAAAGAAACTTAGGCTATCAGGGGTATAGGTATAGGTTGTATCTCCAGCGTTGTAGCTGGTATTTGCACCATAAATATGCTGTAGAACCAGCATATCGTAGATACCATAAGTGTGGTTAAATGCATGAGCGGTACGATTTCCTATTTCATCCAGAATATTCAGCCGTTCACCAGTACCATTAGCTTTTTCACCGTGATTATATGACATGAGAGTATCAATTCTATTCATGTCTGAACGATAGGTATCGGTAACCCACTCTCCATTTACTAATGAATGTGTATGGCCAAGCCCCATAATATGACCGAGTTCATGACCTGCTACATCCCAATTATCCTCTAGACTAGGAGATGGTCGATCCTTATACTGCAATTCTGCGTATTCAGCACCATTATTGCTTACCGCTACACCTTCATAAGGAGCCGAATAGGCAGGGGAGTAAACGTGGATATCTCCGGGGGTATTTATTGAGGCATCAATTTCTCTAAAATTAACATTAATAATATTGCTCATCTGCTGAAAAGCATATCTGGCATATTCTTGAGAGGTTTCTGAAATTATTCCGCCATGAAGTTCATCTGTTGGTGCTCGATCCAGACGTACAAAGCTCCATGTATAGGTGTTTTCACCTTCTGAAGGAAGAAACTTTTGATTGTGAGCTAACAGAAAGTCGATATATTCATTGCCTGTTTTGCTGATTGGTGTTTTATAGATTGTCATATAACATCCTTATTGTGTTTTGTAGTGTAGTGGTCAACTAAAACTGACCACTGATTTAGAGTTTTCCCAGTATCGGTTTTCCGATTCGTTTGGGGGGTAACCCACCGTTATATTCATGCAGCCTTAGTGAAGTAGTCAACAAAAACTAGGCTTTTTTGAATAAATCAGATTTGGGGTAAACATCCCCATAGTTGTTTGTGCTGTCATCTATCATGGCGCGTGGCGTGGCTAAACAGGTTATTCAGAAGGCGTAGCAGGTACAGTATTGTACTGAGCCAACAGTCCTTTCACTTCATGCTCGTTTTGAGGAGTTAGGCAAAAATATATTTTTTGCACCCTACCACCATTAAATGGTTTGAAAACGTAAGCATCCGGTGGTATCACCTTGTGTAAATAACCTTATTGGTTATTCTGTTCGTACTAATTAAGCGAAGGTGTTTTTTGCGAAGGGTAGCAGCTCGTCCAGTTGGCTATTTTTCCATGTCGGTATATGAGTAAGAACGAAGCTCAACCAGGTAAAGGGTTCTATACCATTGAGTTTGGCGGTTTGTAGCAGACTCATGATACCGGCCATGCGCTGCCCGGCCAGCAGTGAACCTGCAAAGAGCCAATTTTTTCTACCCAATGCCACAGGACGGATGCAGTTTTCAATATGGTTGTTGTCAATGGGGATCGCGCCATCATCCAGATAACAGAGCAAGGCTGGCCAGCGTTTCAAGGCATGCAGGATAGCTTTGTGGATCCCCGAGTTACCAGGAACTTGATGTTGTTGTGCTAATAACAGGGCATGCAGCGTAGCCAGATGCGGTTTGGCATAACGGTTTCGCCATCGTTGCCGATTTTGGGTTGTTCGCGTTTTTATCAACCGCTCTAATTTGTACAACTCGCGGATGCCGTCCAGTACGCGTTTGGCCAGTGGGTGATGGTTAACTTTGTATTGCTCAAAGAACTTACGTCTGACGTGGGCAAGGCACCCGGCTTCTTTTATTGCGCCAGAAGCAAAGAGTGATTTATAGCCAGCATAGTCATCAACAACCAACGTACCGGTAAAACCGGTCAAAAAAGTCTGTGCATAGCCCCCATTGCGTCCAGGTTGGCAATCAAACATCACCATACGCTGCTCTGCCGCTGCCGGAGAAGCATACGCCCAGAGATAACCACGCTGTGTGGTGCCTTTTTTACCTGCCAGCAGGGTGAGTGGCGTTTCATCAGCGTGCAATACCTTCTGCTCACAGAGTAACGCATGCAACCGTTCGACAAGGGGTTTGAGTGCAACACCCACTTTACCCATCCAGTCAGACAATGTACTGATTGGTAGTGTTATTCCATCGCGAGCGAAGATTTGGCTTTGCCGATACAGCGGAAGATGGTCAACACATTTATTGATGGTGATATGTGCCAATAAACCGGGGGCAGCCTGACCTTTATCAATCACCTGCGCCGGTAACTCGGCACTGTGTACCGTCTGGCAGCACGGGCAACTGTATTGTGGACGCACCGTTTTTCTGACAATAAATTGTGCCGGAATATAATCCAGTGTCTCGTTGATTTCATCACGGAGAAAACGCAGTGGATCACCGCACTGTGGGCAGTTTGCGCTCTCCGGCTCTAGCCTGATTTCTTCACGTGGCAAGTGAGCGGCTAATGCCTGGCGCTTGGGTTTATTTACCGTAGCCAGTGGTGCTGCGGGCAAGGTTTTTTCCAGTTCAGCTTCCAGCGCACTAATATCAGTTTCACTGTCCTCATCCAACAGGCTGAGCTGAGCGGGTGAGAAGTTTTCTGCCTTGCGTCCAAACCGGGCTTGACGTGCCTGAGCCAGCAACTCAGCCAGACGAGTATTCTCACGCTGGAGTTTTATCACCAGCGTGCGTAATTGGTCATTAGTCAGGTCGGACGGCAATGTCATCATGGCAATCATATTACCACATTGATTAAATATCATCATTTAAATCAAATGATTATGTGGTTATTTTTATTGCCACTTCGTCAAAATTTGGCCTTCGATCTGTTGCCAGTCAATGCCTTTTATCAACCACGAAAATTGCTCGGTGGTCAGTGTCCAGGTGGTGTCACCTTCTCGAGGCCAGACAAAATGACCGCGATGTAATCGACGTACCGCCAACCAGACCCCGTGCTTATCCCAGCGCAACAACTTGATGCGAGTGCGTGCTTTATTACAGAAAATAAACGCGGCTTCACTTTGCCAGGTCTGACCGAGATGTTCGGCAACATATTGGGTTAACTTATCCACCCCACACCGCATATCTACGGGCTGGCGAGCAATCCAGACGTGTTCAGGG
>NZ_AYKS02000001.1 GCF_000496755.2 Serratia sp. DD3 | reverse complement strand
TGCAAAATGGCGTCTGAATCGATCACAGTTTGGCATTCGAATCGATCATGATTTGGCATGCATCTCCGATCGCGATTTGGCATCACAATCGATCACGGTTTGGCACGCATCTCCGATCATGGTTTGGCATCCTGCCGATCACTCCGGGAATTAACTCTTTCTTACACGGTCTCCATGGCTGATTTTTACGCCAATGGAGACATCGATGTCTAAAAATCTATGGTCACCCCCGTTTTTGCAACACAGATTTTGATTTATGATGGGCTTGCGTAAATCTATTCGGCGTCTAGTGAGTATTCATGCTCGCGCCACGATGAGTTTCGCGCCTGCCGAACCTTAAAAGAGAGTCGGCTTCATAGAGCCACTTTTTAGATCAGGTTCATCAGCAGGCCGATATGCCGTTCATGTCATCAATTATCTGTCTTCGCAAAACCAGAAAGTAACGTGTTAACTCACTGAGCTGAAGAGTTTTTCGTTGGCTCTTTTATTTGCTGAACGCCGCCTGATGTGCCGTAACCGCCCAGGCTATACGTGCCAGTTTGTTTGCCAGCGCGCACGCCACCACGTTAGAGTGATGGCTGGCAAGCTGCTTTTTAACCCACTCTGCCAGACGCCCTGGGTTGTTCTCCAGCCGCAGCATAAACACGCGTGCACACTGCACCAGCAGCCGTCGCAGATTCTTATCACCTCGCTTGCTGATGCCCATCAGTGTCGTTTTTCCACCTGTACTGTACTGGCGGGGAACCAGCCCGGTTGACGCCGCAAAGTCACGGCTGCTGGCATAGTTTTTCCCGTCACCCAGTCGTGCGGCTAACAGGCTTGCTGTTACCGGCCCGACGCCGGGAATGGTCAGCAGTCGCTGTGCGGTTTCATCCTCCGCAAGGTGGGTTTTCAGTTCCATATCGATTTCATCAATTTCCCCGCAAAGGTAAATATACTGGCTGTGGAGCCTGTTCAGAACCCTTACCAGGTAAGGCGGGAAGTCATTTTCTTCCAGCACGGCGGCCAGACGCCGAATTACGGCAATACCGCGCGGCATGCTGATGCCAAACTCCAGCAAAAATGCGTGCATCTGATTGGTGGTTTTAACGCGTTGGCGTATCAGTGAATCTCTGACCCGATGCAGTGCAGACATTGCCTGCTGGTCTTCAGTTCTGGGTGAAACAAAGCGCATTGAGGGGCGGGAAGCCGCCTCGCAGATAGCCTCAGCATCGACAAAATCGTTTTTGTTGCTCTTAACGAAAGGGCGGACGAACTGTGGAGAAATCAGCTTTGCCTCATGACCTAAATCAGCAATCCGACGCGCCATAAAATGGGCTCCCGCACAGGCTTCCATCACAACAGTCGCTGATTGGCAACTGGCTAAAAACTCCATCAGTCTGGTTCGGGTAAACTTTTTGCGCAGAAGGGCATTACCCATTTCGTCCTGACAGTGTACGTGGAAGGAGTGTTTACCGAGATCGATACCAATAAGCGTAACGTTTTTCATGTTGGTTTCCTCTGAAATAAAACACCCAGCCAGCGTACCGCACACAAGGAGGGGGTGACCATCTCATTAGAGAAAAGCCAGGAGTTCTATGGAAACCTGTTTTAAGATCCTTCAGCTCAAGTTCGATCAGAAGCTGACCAACCGTTGCATCGGGCTGACGATGAAAATCAGTTCATCAACGGTTTTTGAGGTCCTTGCTCGCTTTAAAGCCACGTCTCTGCCATGGCCTCTCCCCGCAGCGATGTCCCATGATGTCCTTGAAAAACGCCTTTTCCCGGTAAAAAGCACGCCGCTGTCAGGGCGGGTGACGCCGGATCTGCTTCACTTCGACACTGAGATGAGAAAGCCCGGCGTGACGCGGCAACTGCTGTGGATGGAGTACAAGGCTCAGGCCGGGGAGCTGGCGATGGGATACTCCCACTTCTGCCGTTGCTACCGTGAGTGGAAAAAAACACGGCGTCTCTCAATGCGCCAGGAGCACCGTGCCGGGGAAAAGCTCTTTATCGACTTCTGCGGTCCGACGATCCCCATCATCAACCCGGATACCGGGGAGGTTCGCCGAGTGGCCATCTTCGTGGCGGTGATGGGGGCCTCTAACTACACCTACGTCGAGGCCTGTGAAGGTCAGGATATGATGTCCTGGTTGAACGCCAACAGCCGCTGCCTGACCTTCCTGGGTGGCGTACCGAAGTTGCTGATCCCCGATAACCTCAAAAGTGCGGTGAAAAAGGCAGATCGCTATGAACCGGTCATCAATGACAGTTATCAGGCGTTGGCGGAGCACTACGGCACCGTCATCATCCCGGCTCGTCCCTATAAACCGAAAGATAAATCCAAAGCGGAAAACGGTGTCCTTATCGTGGAAAGATGGCTGCTTGCCCGGATCCGCAACGAAACCTTCCACACGCTCAGGGCGCTGAATACCCGCCTTCGTGAGCTGCTGACGGACCTGAATAACCGCCCGATGAAAGGGTACGGCAACCAGAGCCGCGCAGAGCGCTTCCGCGTGCTGGATGCCCCGGCGCTCTCGCCGCTGCCTCTGGCACTGTATGAATACACCGAGTACAAAGCGGTGAAAGTCGGCCCAGACTACCACGTTGAGTATGCCCGCCACTGGTACTCGGTCCCGCATGAGCTGGTTGGTGAACGCCTGTCGCTGAAAGCGGGTCAGTCGGTGGTTCAGATCTGGCACAAGGGACAGTGCGTGGCACAGCATCCGTGTAGCCCGCATGAATATAAACACACCACCAATCCGTTACACATGCCGGCTCAGCACCGGGGACATGGGACCTGGACACCAGAGAGTCTGGTCGAGATGGGAAGCCGCATCGGCCCGTTCACCGGCAAGGTGGTTGACGCCATGCTGAAAGCGAAAACTCACCCGGAGCTGGCCTACCGTGCGGTACTTGGTCTGACCGCGCTGCAGAAAAAATACGGAAAAGAGAGGCTGGAAAAAGCTTGCTACATCGCCTGGCATTATAACGCACCAGACAGACGGTTCATCGACAACCTGCTGCGCCACCATCGCGAGAACCAGGAAATACCGTGTTCCGACCGTAATGAACAGCGCTCACTACTCTCGCCGGAACATGAAAACCTGCGCGGTCCGGGCTACTACCACTAACTGATGAACCGAGGAACACCGTCATGAGCGATAACCTGCTAAATAAACTGACCCAGTTGAAGCTGCCGGCAATGGCCGGGAGCCTGATACGCCAGCGTGAAACCCCACAAACTTACGATGAGCTATCGTTCGAGGAGCGACTGGCCCTGCTGGTCGATGACGAGCTGCTGAACAGAGAAAATAGTCGTGTCGCGCGTCTGAGAAAAAGCGCCAACCTGAAGTACCAGGCAGCCCCGGAGGGGCTGCATTACCCGGTATCACGAGGGCTGAGAAGCGAACAGATGCGGGAACTGCTGAATGGTCATTACATCACCCACAAGAAAAGCCTGCTGATAACCGGCCCGACGGGGTGCGGAAAAAGCTGGATAGCCAACGCGCTAGGTGAGCAGGCATGCCGGCAGAAACACAGCGTCCAGTACTGGCGTATCGGTCGGTTACTGGAAATGCTGGCGCAGGGCCGAGTTGACGGCAGCTGGCTGAAACACCTGAAACAGCTGCAAAAAACGCAGGTGCTTATCCTGGACGATCTGGGTCTGGAGCCACTGACCAACGCGCAATGTAACGATCTGCTGGAAATAGTGGAAGACCGGTACGGGCAAAGCAGCACCCTGGTGGTGAGCCAGTTCCCGGTGGATAAGTGGCACGGGCTGATGGAGAACCCAACCACAGCAGATGCCATCCTGGACAGACTGGTGCATAACGCCCACAGGCTGGTCCTGAAGGGTGAATCGATGAGGAAAAGCAAAACGGCAGTGGAAAGTGAGGAAAAAAGAGGTTAAAAAGCAGTAGAAAAAGTTAAAGCATCCCGGGTGATCGAATGGATGCGAAACACTGATCGAACTTCGATGCCAATCCGTGATCGAACAGAGCGGAATACGCAATATATCGTCAAAGCCCGATACTCGTACGGAACGCTGTTACGTAAAGCCGACAGGTATAAGCAGGAAGGTCGCGCTAATTACCCCGGGAGATCTGTTGCTCTGCCATGGAGCTACCAACATTGTGAGGTGTTGGGAGGGGGCAACAGAAGTCAGCCGAGGCCGTAGTAGTGATGCAAACCCGGCGTCATGAAGGGCTGAACATTGATAACCGTGATTAGGACACCTTATCTCGATGTACGTTAATGACGCACAAATGCGGAAAACCGCAGCCCGAACAGAAGGAAGCGAGCAGGACTCGCAGGGGTCTGCTACGGGTGCCGAAACGGGCACGGCGAAAGGTGAGCAAACGAAAGCGGAAGTGCCGCTGACGATGGAAGCGGTGATAACCCGAAACAACGTGATGCTGGCCTATCAGCGAGTCTTGGAGAACAAAGGCGCGGCAGGGGTAGATAACCTGAGCGTGGGCGAACTTAAAGACTGGCTGAAACAACATTGGGCAAGCGTCAAGACGGCATTATTGCAAGGGAACTATCTCCCGCAGGCGATACGCAAAGTGGAGATCCCCAAGCCGGATGGCGGGGTACGACTACTCGGCATCCCGACGGTGGTAGACAGACTGATCCAACAAGCAATCCAACAACACCTTACGCCTCATTATGAGCCAGAGTTTTCAGAGTCCAGTTATGGTTTTCGCCCGAGCCGCAATGCGTGGCAGGCAGTGCAACAGGCACAAGCCTACATCCAGAGTGGCCGCAGGTGGGTGGTTGATCTGGACCTGGAAAAGTTCTTTGATCGGGTGAACCACGACATTTTAATGTCGCGGTTAAGCCGTAAAATCAAAGACGACAGGTTGCTCAAACTGATCAGGCGGTATCTGGAAGCAGACATGATCATGGGCGGTGAGACAACGAAACGACGAGAAGGTATGCCGCAAGGCAGTCCGCTTTCACCGTTGTTATCGAACATCTTACTGACGGATCTTGACCGCGAATTGGAACGGCGAGGCCACAGGTTCTGCCGTTATGCAGACGACTGTAATATTTATGTTGGCAGTCGAGAAGCAGGCGACCACGCGATGAGTGAGATAAGCGCCTATCTGGAAGATAAGCTCCAGTTAAAGGTTAACCCCCACAAAAGTGCGGTAGACAGGCCGTGGAAACGCAAATTCCTAGGATACAGTGTAACAGCCCATAAAGTGACAAGGCTGAAGATCGCAGAGAGCAGCGTAAGGCGATTTAAGGGCAAAATCCGCAGTCTGACGACGGGAAATGGCTCGCAATCGCTGAAGACGGTGCTGAGGGAACTGAACCCGGTGCTACGAGGTTGGACAAGCTACTTCCGTTTAACCGAAGTTAAAGGTTGCCTGGAAGAGTTGGATAGCTGGATACGGAGAAAATTGCGGTGCCTGATATGGCGGAACAAGAAAAGGCCGTATGCCCGAGCGAGAATGTTGATGAGAAATGGACTACTGGAGAAAAGAGCCTGGTTATCGGCGACGAACCAACGCGGTCCGTGGTGGAACGCAGGGGCAAGTCACATGAACCAAGCCTTCCGGAAGAAGTGGTTCACAGATGCGGGATTATTCTCATTACTGGATTTACAGCGGCAGTTCCCGTGTTAACAATGAACCGCCGTATACGGAACCGTACGTACGGTGGTGTGAGAGGACGGCGGGAGCGATCCCGCCTCCTACTCGATTGTTTTTTGACGTGTGGTTGTCGGAAGTGTAATTGGATAACCAAATAACGTAGTGCGTAGATCTGTGTGCCTAGATTGATAACTAGTGTCTATGCATTGTTTTTACTATGTGATTATTCCCCAGCAATATCTTCCTCGGGTAACACTTCAGGGGGGATAGTATTAAACCAGGTATTCAACTTTTGACTCAGTTTGTCGACGCCGATTTTTTTCAGGGAGGAGAAAACTTCTACTTGGATATCCCCCATTAACGGTAATACCGCTTCGCGTACCATATTCAGTTGCGCTTTACGCGCGCCAGAGGCTAGCTTGTCCGCTTTGGTCAGTAATATCAGTACCGGGGTGCCAACATCGATAGCCCATTGAATCATTTGTTGATCCAAGTCTTTCAGTGGATGGCGAATATCCATCAGCACCACCAAGCCTTTCAGGCAGTTACGCATCTGCAGGTATTCACCTAGTGCGCGTTGCCATTTGCGCTTCATCTCTTCCGGTACTTCCGCATAACCATAGCCTGGTAGGTCTACCAAGCGGATACCTTCTTCAACCTCGAACAGATTAATGAGTTGGGTTCGGCCCGGGGTTTTACTGGTACGTGCCAGGCTTTTTTGATTGGTCAGGGTATTAAGTGCGCTGGATTTACCCGCATTGGAACGACCAGCGAATGCAACTTCAATACCTTCATCAGCGGGAAGGTGGCGAATATCGGGTGCACTGGTGACGAAATGGGTCACATGATAATTGTAATTCTTGCTGGTCAAAATTTTTCGTCTCCGTGAGGATAGATGGCTATCTGGTGGGTGATTATAACTGTATCGGCGATAAAAAGGGGGGATCATTCAAGCAACCTTGCCAGGTCTCTTTATTTGCTTGCATCAACTTCGGTATAAAACGGTATCGGTTGTGTAAGACATTTGCCATTAGAAGAGGCGGCAATATCGCTTTATCTGATGGTGATTTTTTATTTTTTTGTTAAAAAACAATATATTGTATTTATTATGGAAAAAATATCACTGTAAGCCAATGGTAGGTGGCTTGAGCGTAATCCATAAAAGCGTAAAGTAGCTTTCATCGCAGGACGCGAAGGAAACAGGAACATCCAGGAAGGGTGATAAATCTCAGGGAGTGCACAAGGTGTGCAATGAGTGACAGGATGATGTTAGAGGGAGTTTTGTACTAAGGGGATAGGGATAATCCAGTAACGGCAATCAGGATGCCCGCAGGAAGCGCACTTAGGACGAGTGGTTGTAAACGGATTTTGTCATGGATGATTAGTTCTTCAGGATGAAGAACATGGTTGCAGGGAGTTGAGATTGTTTGTACCAGAGGTATGAATAAGCATAGGGATGACTCAGTAACGGCAATCAGGATGCCCGCAGGAAGCACACTTAGGATGAGTGGTTGTAAACGGATTTCGTCATGGATGATTAGTTCTTCAGGATGCCCGCAGGAAGCGCACTCAGGATGAGTGGTTGTAAACGGATTTTGTCATGGACGTTATTTCTTCAGGATGAAGAACATTGTCGCAAGGAGTGCGATTGTTTGTACTAGGGGTATGAATAAGCATAGGGATAACCCAGTAACGGCAATCAGGATGCCCGCAGGAAGCGCACTCAGGATGAGTGGTTGTAAACGGATTTCGTCATGGATGATTAGTTCTTCAGGATGCCCGCAGGAAGCGCACTCAGGATGAGTGGTTGTAAACGGATTTCGTCATGGATGATTAGTTCTTCAGGATGCCCGCAGGAAGCGCACTCAGGATGAGTGGTTGTAAACGGATTTCGTCATGGATGATTAGTTCTTCAGGATGCCCGCAGGAAGCGCACTTAGGACGAGTGGTTGTAAACGGATTTTGTCATGGACGTTATTTCTTCAGGATGAAGAACATTGTCGCAAGGAGTGCGATTGTTTGTACTAGGGGTATGAATAAGCATAGGGATAACCCAGTAACGGCAATCAGGATGCCCGCAGGAAGC